>CANMXU010000022.1 GCA_947501935.1 uncultured Alteromonadaceae bacterium | reverse complement strand
GTGTTCGTTTAACGTGTACTGTGTTTGAGTTTTTCATAATAAGTCCTAAATGTGTAAACACATTTCAGGACGAGACAATTAGCTAAACTAAAAAGGCCAGTCAATTGACTGGCCTTTTTTATATCATTTATTTACATGCTTTATTTAAATAGATAAACGCTGGCTATTGCGCTCTAAGATAGTTTTACCAATACCTTCTATTTGTAAAAGTTGGCTAATTTCAGTAAATGGCCCATTAGCTTGTCGATATTCGATAATAGCCTTGGCTTTACTTTTACCTATACCTTTTAACGAAGCAAGTTGCTTTTCATTCGCGACATTAATATTAATAACATTTTTTACCTGAACATCCGTTAAATGTTCTGATATTGGTTGCTCAATACTTGGTTTTTCAAGGGAGTCTGCAGCAGTATAAAATGAGCAAGTCATTAATAGTATTAAAGTAAATTGTATAAGCTTTTGTATATGTGATTGTCTAAAGTTTTTCATAACTTTTCCTTCCTTAGTGAGTTATTTAGTTTTATATCGTTATATCCTTTGCTCAGTTAACATTGCTGCTAATGAGTGTATTAAGTAATAGTACAAAGTTATTGTTTGTCAAAAATAGTTAGTTACGTCGAGTTAATAACTATAAAGAAAGGTGGCTAAGTAAAAGATTTCTTTTTTGCTAGAATTTTAAAGTACTGCTGGCATACACTAGCAATGGTTTACTATATTCGATTTTATAACTGGCGGTTCATCATGAAAAAAGATTTTAACCTACTGAGGTTGTTAGTGGTTTTAAATGAAGAACGTCAAACTATTTTAGCAGCAAAGCGTTTACACTTAAGTCAACCAGCTATTAGTGTGATGTTAAAAAAGTTACGAGAGCAATTTAACGATCCGCTTTTCATTCGCGATAAAAATCAATTAGAGCCTACTATTCGTTGCCAGCAGCTTTTAGAAACACTGCCACCTATATTAGATAAACTCGACAGTTTATATATTGATAATAAAGACTGGGATATAAGTGCCCTTTCAGACGATATTACTTTACTGTTTTCACCGCCAATGATGAGTACCTTAGCTGCGCCTTTGGTCAATACTCTTACCGCATTAGCACCTAATGTTACAGTAGAATGCTACCATTGGGGTTTTGATGCCATTAGAGATCTAGAGTTAAAAACTAAATGCTGGGGCTTTAGTTATTTACCTATGGAAACCAATAATACCATTTTGCAAAAAGATATTGGCATCGACAAGTTTGTGGTGGTTATGCGCAAAGACCATCCCATAAAAGCATTTCAATTAGAAAATATGTTCGACTATCCCATATGTGTAAATATTATTTATGGTGATGTAAATAGCTCTAGAAGTGAGAAAATAATAAAAATGCTGAACTTAAATAAGCATATTAATGTTAGAACCAGCGACATTAGCATGATGCTTAGTATGATCAGTACTACTGATTATTTAGGGATCATCTCAGAAAACAATATCAGCCACTTAAAAGACAACTATCGTTTCGAGGAATTACCTCAGCAACTTACCGAAGAAGCAACTCAACGGGCGTTCTCATTATTTACCCACCAACGTAACCGCATCGACCCTATGACCCAATGGCTTTTTCAGCAAGCACAAGCGATCATGGGCCAAGCAATCATGGAAAAGTCAAAGTAACCGAACACAGCAGCTTAATTAATAATTTTTATAAACACTTAACAAAAACAGCATTTCATTAAGTTTAACCCTTCACTTGTATTAAAAATACTAATACACACTATAAAAATGATTGGATACTGTTCTTTCAAGTTGGCTGCTAAACTTCAGTCAATCAAGTTAATCAACAAAATGAAAGAGGCTACAAAATGAAGAAAATACTTATTGCTAGCGCTATGATGGCTTTTACCGCGGCATCAGCTTTTGCCAATGATACCTTCAATGCGGAAGAAGAATTAGCATATACATTAGGTGTGCAAGCTTTTATCTATGGTCAAGGCCCATTGACTGTAGCCCAAGTGAGAAAAACGTCTACCGCAACTGACATACCTTTAAATAATGCAATGGCTCCACTAAACGAAATGGGGAAAACCAGAAACTTAGCCGGACCTATGGACAGAATTGTACCAACGGTAAATAACGATACTTTGTATTCTCAAGCCCATTTCGATTTAGACCTTTCTGGCCCTATGGTTCTAGAAATTCCTAGAACTGATGACCGTTTTTTCATTATCCAACTTCTTGATGGTTACTCTGACTCAGTAGATGACCTATACAAAGCTAACGCGGGTACTGAAGGTTCAAAATTCCTGCTGGTAAATAAAGGTTGGCAAGGCGAAGTTCCAAAAGGTATTAAAGCCGTCGTTGAATCTCGTACGCCAAACGTATGGTTAATTCAACGGACCGGCGTTGCTGGTAAGCAAGATTTAAACGCAGCATTAAAAGTACATGATGGTTTCTTAAACTACCCATTATCTGAATACAACCAACCACACGGCGTGGTTAAATTAGGTCAAGCAAAGACAGCAATTCCTGCTATGGCACGACTAGAAGGTTTAGAATGGTTTAGCTATATTGATAAAGAATTACGTAAAAACCCAATAGCAACGGATGCACCAATGACAGATCAATTCAAATACATTGGCATTGGCAAAGAACAACCGTTTAACGCTAACAACTTATCAGCCGCGCAAAAGAAAGGTCTTTTACGTGCTATTGAATCGGGTAAAAAAATCATTCAATACGCTGGTCGTAGTTTAGGTGAAAGCAACAATGGTTGGTCAATGATGTATGCTGGTGGCCGTTATGGTAACGATTATTTAAGCCGCGCCAGCATTAACATGCGAGCTGCTGGCTTGAACGTACCTGAGCGTGCTTTATACCCTAACCGTTATACTGACGATAAAGGCGTACAGCTTTCTGGTAAATTTAAATATCGTATGACAATGCCTGCTGATGCCCCAGCAAAAGAATTTTGGTCATTAACCATGTACGATGCAAAAGATTTATTCATGGTAGATAACGAAATTAACCGTTACTCGGTATCAACAAACCGTAAAGACGAATTGAAATATGCAAAAGATGGCTCTGTGCCAGTATGTATACAACACACCCGTCCGGAAGATGAAGCTTGTAACTGGTTACCAGCACCCGCTGACGACTTCTACTTGCACATTCGTTTATACGAACCAGTACAAGCAGTATTAGACAATGAATACCCATTACCACAAATTATTAAACAGTAATTTGCTAGAAAAAGTGTTTATTTGAGTAGCATTAACGACTCAACGGTAAAGCCTCGCCTCAGTGCGGGGCTTTTTATTTTTCCATTTACCAAGTTAGCTAATCAAGATTCAAATTAACCGTTAAGCCATTTTTAGCGTTAAGCTATTAACTTCAACTCCGGCAAATAATTTACTCAATATAAAACCCGATAACCAGTGATTAGTTACTATCAAATTAATCACCAGCTAAGCGTTTATTTTTACAGACAAAAAAATAATAGCTATTCACTATTTGTGAATAATTATTAAGCTCAGCATTCGGTAATTAAAGTAATATAGCGTTATTGCGTTAACGATGATCAAGCTCAATAAATTCAACTCTAGAAAATATTACATTATGCGCCAGAGTTCAGGTACCAAGACAAGTACCACTAAGAACTTACCAATAGCTATCAAACTTAACCGGTCGTTCTGGGTGTTTTTTAACCAGCTAGAATTGTAAATAAACTAAAGCTTAAATTTTTTTGTAAAAATGAATAAATACGAAAGCTTTGTCACTATCAATTTGGTGTTATTTTGGTAGAATTGGCAACAATTTTTTAACAACAATACTTCCACCCCTATTCTGAGAGTCTCATGAAACAAGTTTTATTTATTCTGCTGGCATTGCTTGTACCTAGCATTGCCATGGCTTCTGATGCAGCACATCAAGCCATCGACCTAACTAGCCACTGGATTGGTTATACTGCTATTGCGATTTTTGTTCTAGCATACAGCTTAGTTATTTTAGAAGAGCAACTTCATTTAAGAAAATCTAAACCAGTGCTTTTAGCCGCCGGCCTAATTTGGATTTTAATTGCCGCGTTTTATGGCTCACAAGGTATGCCTCATGCCGCAGAAGTAGCCATTAGACATAACTTCCTTGAGTATGCAGAATTATTCTTCTTCTTACTTGTTGCCATGACCTACATTAACGCGATGTTAGAGCGTAATGTCTTTGACGCCTTGCGTGACTGGTTAGTGGTTAAAGGCTTTAGCTATAAATCTCTGTTTTGGTTAACCGGCATTTTAGCCTTCTTTATTTCACCTATCGCCGATAACTTAACCACGGCACTTATTATGTGTGCTGTGGTATTAGCCGTAGGTAAAGATGAGCCTAAGTTTATTGCTTTAAGCTGTATTAACATTGTTGTGGGCGCAAATGCTGGCGGAGCCTTTAGCCCATTTGGTGATATAACAACCTTAATGGTTTGGCAAAAAGGCATAGTACAATTTACTGAATTCTTCGCACTATTTGTACCTTCAGTGGTAAACTTTATTATTCCTGCCTTTATTATGCAATTTGCCATTCCTAAAGGTAACCCAACAGCAAACTCTTCTAAAACAACACCGATTAAACTCGGTGGTTTAACCATCGTTGGTTTGTTTATTTTAACCATTGTCACTGCAGTTTCTTTCCATAACTTCCTTCACTTACCACCAGTATTTGGCATGATGACAGGTTTAGCTTATCTTAAATTCTTCGGTTATTACCTACGTAAAAAAGGTCATGCTGCTATTGATAATTCAGATATGCCGACCAGTAATAACATTGAAGATGACTTTGATATTTTCGACAAAATCGCAAAAGCGGAGTGGGATACTTTATTCTTCTTCTACGGCGTAATTTTAGCGGTAGGTGGTTTAGGTTTCATGGGCTACTTAGGCATGGTATCTGAATTTATGTACGGTGAATTAGGTGCGACAAATGCAAATATTTTAGTGGGTATTTTATCTGCTATCGTTGATAACATCCCGGTCATGTTTGCAGTATTAACTATGCAGCCTGAAATGGATCATACCCAATGGTTGTTGGTTACCTTAACCGCAGGTGTTGGTGGTAGCTTGCTATCTATTGGTTCAGCGGCTGGTGTTGCTTTAATGGGGCAAGCTCGTGGTTATTACACCTTCTTTGCTCATTTAAAATGGGCACCAGTTATCGCTATCGGTTACGCTGCTAGTATTTACGTACATTTATTAATGAACTAAGTATGCGGTAATAAAGACCTTTTGGTATTAAAAAAACCAGTTACTGTGTAACTGGTTTTTTTATGCCCGAAATTCCGCCGTTAAGCAGCTTTTAAAGCCTATCACCCTTAATTATATCAATAACTAAAGTTAACTGGCTAAATCACTAGCACTAAGCACTCTTACGCATAAAAAAGCTTTAACAGCAGCACTTATTTTACTAATAAACATTTTAGTATCCTACACAGATACTCATTTTCCTGTATTGATATAATTCTAACGTCGGTAATACTGAGCTTGAACAAAGTTAAAATTAAGCAACTTATTAACACCAAGGCTTAGCAAGAAATGTGTATAGAAAATCAACCAATAAAAAAGGCCATCTGAAAGATGGCCTTGGTGGTTCTAATTTATATATAACTTAGTTAAAGCTCAATTAGAACTTAGCACGAACACCTAAAGCGTAACGTGGGCCAGATTCTTGATAAGAAATAAACTGCTGCTGATTACGACCATATTTCTCGGTCGCTTCATCTGTTAAGTTTATGCCTTCAAAGAATACCGTCACAGTTTCGTTTATATCAAAACTGGCGCTGGCATCAAGTTGCTTATACTCAGCCACATTTCTTGGTTCTAAAGTTTCTTCATGTAATGCTTTTTGTAAAAAGGCATCGCGTACGTTGTATGCTAAACGCGCTTGGAATGGACCATTTTCATAAAAACCAATTAAGTTATAGCTGTCACTAACACCTTCTAAAGCAAAAGTGCTGCCATCAGCTGCTGAGCCTTTACTGTCAACAACAGTAGCATTAGCTTGAATACCAAAACCACTATCGAAAGTATGAATAATATTTACTTCAATACCGTCAAGTTTTGAAGTATCTAAATTCATTGGTGCGGTATAAGTATAAGTAATATCTCTGCCTTCTGGAACGTCAACACTAGCATCAAGTTGATTACCTAAGGTAGTGCCTTGAATGATCCAATCTTGCACATCTTTTTTGAAGTAAGCAATTGATGCCATGCTCGCTTCATCATAATACCACTCTAATGACATATCATAGTTAGTTGACAAGTAAGGTTCTAAATCTGGATTTTGACCTTTATTAACCAGTTCAGGGCCGCCTTTCCAATCTTCAAATGGTGAAATTTGGTCAAGCTGGGCACGGGTTAAAGTTTTTGAGGCAGAAACACGTAACTTTAACTCATCAGTAATGCTTAAATTAGCAATAATGTTGGGTAACCAGTTATCATAGCTGCTGCTTTTCTTACCATAAGTAGTGTCATCAGCAATAACTGTTGATGTACTCGGTTGTACAACTGGCACTGCATTCGGATCACCGGCATCATAAGTAACCGCTTCTAGCTGAAACCAGTTAGCTGATGAGCTAATATCAGTTTCAACATAACGTAAGCCACCAACAATATTTACTGGCATCCCTGCTACTTCAAAGTCAAAAAGACCTTGAATATATAAAGCAGTAACATCTTCTTGTACAGAATAAGACTCATCGGATAAAAATGGGTTAAAATTGTTTAACGATGCCATTGCTTGTGCAGCCGTTAAACCATCACTACGCTTATTATTCGCTTTAGATATATTTGCCATATTCTCATCAACTAAAGCAAGTGTTGCCGGATCGCGTAGCCAAGCCAAATATGCTTCATCTGAGGTTAATTGATAAATATCATCTGAGTAACCAGCAAAATTACCGTCTAATTTACCAATTGAAATTAGGTCATCAGGTACAGGTACACCCGAAGCACCACAGCATGGCTGAGCGTTTTTGTGGTAAACATGTTCTTTTTCAGCAGGGTCATAGTATTTATTTACATCTTTTGAGTTTTCAGCATAGCTAAAACCAAAAGCAATTTCTTGTAATGGACCTGCATCAAGTTGCCAATTAAAGTCTAGCTTTAAACCGATATTTTCCGCTTCTGATTGATAACCTAAGTTATTCACTTTACGGGCAAAATGGTCGTTATCATTCTCTTCAGACGGGACTTGTAAATCTTCGGGAAATTCCAGAGTTGGGTAGTCTTCACTGTTATGATCATAACGCCAAGTGACCTCGCCTTGATCAAGCTTTGAAAATACAAAAGCACGATTGATATTATCACGATTAGCTTCTGACCAAAATACATCTGCAACCATAGATAAATCATCATTAATTTGCCAGTCAGCATTTAAACCAAATACTTTGGTATCAGAAATACGTTTATTTAATTGATCCGATGCCACGTAAGCCGAACCACCATGACGAAGCATAGTCGCTGAGCCATAATTTAAATAATCAGCTTGTGCAGCTGCTATTGCATCATTTAATGGGTTCACACCTGGGCCGCCAGTTACCGAACCAACTTCCCAGCCATTTGGTTTAATAAACGTTGGGTAATCTAAGGTATCGTAACCTTCAAAAGTACCATCAGAGCCATTGTCATACTCTACTTCTAGTGGATGCCAAAACCACACTCCCACCTCATTACCATTACCAATAACATCAAACTCAGAATAAAGCGCATCTGCGGTGATCACTAAATTATCAGTTGCTTGATACTGCACCACTAAATTAGCGCCTTGGCGAGTACGCTCTTCTTCCATAACATTGCGATATAAGCCTTGTGGCGTAGTACCAATGCGGGTATTTCGTTTATCACTTTCACCGCCATCACTGCCTGAAGATGGCCAGCCCCAGTTTTCATCTAGCACAACAGAAGGTGCAACGTTTCTAAAACCATGAATTTTACGGTTTACTTGTGTACGCTCTGAAAAGTTAACTGAGCCTAAAACGCCTAAGCGATCATCTAAAAAAGTATTGCTCGCTAAAAATGAAAATTGTGGTTCAGTTTTACCACTTGAGTCTGTATGTAAAGCTTTAACAGAACCTGCTGCGCGAAAGCCTTCTTTATCAAAAGGTTTGGCAGTAGTAATATCAACCGTACCACCAATACCACCTTCAGTAATTGTTGCATTACCTGATTTATAAACATCAACAGATTTAATCGTTTCAGAAGCTAAAGTATCTAAGCTAAATGAACGGTTGTCGGTATCAGTGGCGACCATACGCCCATTAAAAAGTACGGTGTTAAAGCTTGGCCCTAAACCACGAATAGTAATTGACTGACCTTCACCACCTTCACGGTCAATTGAAATACCGGTAACACGTTGTAGCGACTCGGCAATGTTTGCATCTGGAAACTTACCAATATCTTCTGCTGAAATAGTATCAACAATATCGTTAGAGAAACGTTTGTTGTTCATTGACTGCATCAAACTTCCTTTAATGCCAGTTACTTGAATCACTTCAATTTCTTCATCAGCAGCTGCCGCTTTTGCTTCTTCTGCATAAGCAAAGTTAACGCTAGCAGCTAGGCTCATGCCAATGGCAGTAGCCAGTAATGTTTTATTAAGCTTTTTGTTGAGTGTAGTTTTAATTTGTTTCACAGTATTCCCCTGCTCTTATAATATTGTATGCTCATTTTAATGAGCTCATTTATAGGTGAGAGGCGTTACTAGAGTGAGGAAGCATAGTAATTGAAACGATAGCTATTGAGTGAATATATTCAGTATGAACGGTACTTGAATATATTCGTCATCCATGAACAATATTGGCAAAATTTAACGGTTAAAAGTTAATCCACGGAACTTTATATAACCAAGAAAAATCATGTCACTGCATCCAGCAGATAGGGCTGCCAATACAATAATGAGTGCATGACCAATTTCACCATAACAACTGCATATTGTTTTCTATCGAACCATTACTAATGAATGTCTTTAGTAACGTCTCTCGATATATAAAACAAATCAATAACTAAAAACCGTAAAATAAATTCATATTTATATTACTTTAATACTTAAGAGTATGTTTTATTCGAATAAATACATTAAAAAAAAGTGAGTTTTTTAAAAGGAAGCTCTTATCCCAAGCGCGTAACGCGGCTCAGTTTCAGAGAATTCTAGAAATTGTGATTTTTGATAGCCATATTTGTGAGTATTTTCGTCTAATAAATTGAGCCCTTCAAAGAACAAGGTGAAATCAGTATTTACTTTATAACTGGCACTAGCATCTAACTGCTTGTAACTGCCTACATACATAGGTTCACTACCATTTTGCCAAAACCTGTGTTGGAGAAACTCTTCCCGGATGTTGTAAGCCAAACGTACTTGCCAAGCTTTTTTCTCATAAAAAACCACGACATTAGCAGAGTCACTTAATCCTTCTATAGCAAAGGTACTTTGCCCTGCAGATGCTTGAGACAAGTCTTTATTGCTATTAACAAACGTGGCATTAGTTTGAAAGCCAAAGCCATTATCAAAGCTATGGATCCAGTTAAGCTCAATACCATAAATATCTACATCGTGTTCATTGCGTGGTCGAGTAATATCAAAATCAGCATAATCACTAGACTCCAGACTTAAAGTTTCTGTAGCACTACTAAGTACAATCCAGTCTTTAATACGCTTACCAAAACCTGCCATGGAAAACATGCTTGCTGGCGAGTAATACCATTCAAGTGAAATATCAATATTAGTTGCAATATAAGGGGTTAACGTAGGGTTTGCTGCGGTAGCTACTCTACTTTCAGGCGTAAGATTTTCACTATTTATTGCTATCCAAGGCGACAGGTCATCTAAGGCTGGCCTTGCCAATGTTTTTGATAAGGCACTACGTAAAAGTAAGTTTTTATTCAGATGCAAGGTCGTATTTAGTGAAGGTAACCAAGCATGATAATCATGTGTTATTTTAGTCATGTTATCTTGCGGACTCGGAACATATACCGGGGTTAATAATGCTTCACCTTCTGGCTGCTCACTTTCAGCAATCTCATCTCCAAGCGTATCATTTCCTAGCAAGGGAGCTTGAATATCTAATAATAAATGCTCAATACCTTGGCTATGTAATTGTGTTTGGCTATAACGTAGCCCTGCCACTATAGTCAGTGGTTTACTAGCTAAGCTAAATTCAGCATTAGCCTGTAAATAAAAAGCTAATATCTTTTCATCAATTTGATAAGAGCTTGCGACTTTATTTGGTTTAAAGTAGTCATTATCAGTCAATATTGCTTGGCCTTCACCGGCTGATAAATTTGGTGAACTTTCTTCTAAAAGCGCCACGGTTTCTGGATTTTGCAACCACTGCAAATAATTATCAATGTCAATTTTATGTACACTGTCGGTAATGCCATGCCAACCGCCCTTTAATTGCCCTACAGAAACGTACTGTTCTGGAATATAAAACTGAGCAGCATTTGAGTTATCTGCATATAAGCTGCTAACTTCTGGCGCTATAGCATAAAAGTCATTTTGTTTATTATTGTGGTTGAAATGACTACCAAATCGAATGCTATTTAAATGTTCGCCATCATAATGCCAAGTAAAGTCGGCTTTAAAACCAACGTTGTTAGCGTCAACATCTAAACCGCGCGACTCAACTCTTTTGGGCAGTAGTAAGTGGCTATTTTGCAGCGAAGCAATGGTATGCTGAGGTTGAATCAACAGTGGATAGTCGCCACCTTGTCGATAGTCATATTCAACATATTCTTCGCTTATCATCTCAACAATAATATCTTTATTTAAGCCGATGTTTTCATTGACCGCCTTAGAGCTAAAAACATCTACATTGATATTAAAGTTTTCAGTGAATGACCAATCAATATTAGCGCCTACCACCGAGGTTTCAGTTGGCCGTTCACGTTCTCTATACGCCGTAGCAAAACCGCTGGCACCATGTTGTAACCATACCGCGGTGCGGCTGGAGTCAAGCTCGATATCGGTTGGATACCATAACCAGTTATTGGCTGAATAACCGGAAGCACTGACATTAAATTTTGAATATAGGGCATCAAAGGTTAATAACAAATCATTATGGGGCTGATACTGAACCACGATATTTGCGCCGCTACGTTCGCGAAATTCATCCATTACATCGCGGTCAAGCGATTGCGGCGAAGTCACTTGAGTTAAGGTGTTTTTGTCAATGTATTCTGCTGGCATTTCTTGCCAAAAAGGTCCTTGCTCGATCAACAAGTCGCCGGTGTTATTAACAAAGTTTCTAACCGAGGTATTAGTTTGGGAACGTTCTTGATGATTAAAGGCAGCTAAAATAGCTAAGCTATCATCAAGAAAACTATTGCTGACTAAGAATGAGTATTGCGGATCAACGCTATTGCTTGAGTCAGAATAAAGCCCCTTTATGCTCAAGGTGCTATTAAAGTCATCATAATCAAAAGGTCGTGCCGTTTGAATATCAACCGTGCCGCCTAAGCCACCTTCAATGAGTTGTGCATTAGACGATTTATACGCGCTAATAGAACTGTTAATTTCTGACGCTAAAGTATCTAAGCTAAAAGCTCGCCCGCCGGTGGTTGAAGCAATTTTACGTCCATTTAATAACACCGTATTAAATTCAGGCCCTAAACCGCGAATGGTAATAAATTGCCCTTCGCCGCCACTTCTATCAATAGAAATACCTGCTATGCGCTGCAAAGATTCGGCAATATTAGTATCGGGAAATTTACCGACATCTTCTGCGTCAATAGTATCAATAACATCGTTTGAGAAGCGTTTATTATTAATTGATTTAACTAAGCTGCTGCGAATGCCATTAATGGTGATCACTTCAACGGCCTTATTTACGGCTTGGTCTTCTGGCGATTTTTTAATAATTTCATCGTGTGAACTATCGGAAATAGCTGTGTTTAAACTTGGTTTAATTGCGGTGATATTTAACATTCCATCTGGCGATAACTGCCCAGTAAAGCCGGTGCCATCTAGCATCAATGCCAAGGCTTGCATTAAGGTATAGCGACCAGCCACAGGTTTAGCCATCACCTGATGTGCTTGTTCATATGGAAAAAGTAATGTGACATTGGCTTGCTCAGCCAATAAATTTAATGCGGTTGCGGCATCATGCCTGGGTACATAAATATGATGAAGTTTATCGTTTTTTGACTGTGCATAACTGGGGAATGTGGCGAGGAAAAGCCCGATGATAATGGCAAATTGGTAACCATGAAAAGTTCCAAGGTTACGCCTAGAAACCTTGAAGCAATTCATGTTCATGCTGACAATAGCTGAACACAACACCCGAGCTAGCCTCGTGAAGACTATTCCCTTCCAGACTATTCCCTTCCAGAACAATACCTTCCAGAACAATACCTTCCGAAATATGGCCTGCCAGCGTAAGACTTTCCAAAATAAGAGCGGCAACAGCGCACTTAAAAGCTTAAAAGTGCCAACATTAATTCGAGAAGCAAGGGCTTTTTTGTACAAATAAAATACCATAAGCCATTATTATCATATTTATATTAATAAACAAATGTATTTCAAAAAATAGTGTCAATTCCAGTAAATAAAGTGGCATAAATATCATAAAAACAAACGTTATTTGGCAAGTGATAATTGCACGCGGCTATAACCTAAGCGTGTTACTTCAACACCAAAATTGTTTTCTAATGATTGTAGTAGTCCTTCTACTTCTCCTACTCTAAAACGTCCGCCTATCTTAAGGTCTTTAAGCTTTTCATCAATAATTTCAATATTCACATTAGAAAAACGGCTGATCTCAAAAACAACTTCTTCTAAAGGCTGACCAGAGAATACCAATAAGCCGTCTTGCCAAGCTTGCTGACGCTCTACTTCAGCTTTTGATAAAGTTTCTATCCCTTCAAGTACTGCCAGTTTTTCATCGGCTAAGTTCACACTAACACGTTGCCCAGCGATTAGAGTGCCTAAGGTTTTACTCATACTGTTAGCATAATCATCATTTTGAATTGCTTGAGCTTTACCATCTGCTGAGTTATCCATGGAAGTTGCTAAAGCTGCAACGGCCACTTTCCCTTCGGTCACTAACACATCCATATTGTGCTGTTCTAAATGCACCGAAAATGCGGTACCTAACGCTTCGACTCGACCATCACCTGCATAAACTCTAAACGGGTAGTCTTTATTTTTAGCAACCTCAAAATGGGCCTGACCTTGTAGTACGCGAATATTGCGATAGTTATTACTGTAACTTACTTCAATCTGGCTATTAGTATTTAAGAAAACCTCGGTACCGTCTGACAGCATAAGATTATTTTGCTTACCTAATGCAGTAACATAAATGCCGTTAGTTTCGAGTAAAACGTTGTCTGTAATTAACATATTCGCTAAAAAAGAAAAACTTAATACGATGGCAAAAGCAGACATAGCTAACTGCCGACGAGTAGCCAATAAAGGGGTTAAAAAAGCAAGCAGGCTATTTTTAAACGTTGCTTGAGGGTTACCTAACGGCACCATCAATTCAGTTAGCACATTATTTTGCCAAAACTTGTTTAGCTCTATTAATTCTTCACGATGCGCAGGGCTTCTGCTTAACCAAGCTTTTAGCTCGATTAATTGTTCTTTGGTTAACTCATCATCTGCGTCTAATTTAATTATCCAATCTAACGCTTCTTGTTCAACCACTTTACGGTCTGGGAATTCCACAATATTTTCCATTATTTCAAGCTCTCCTTTAACACAGACTGTGCAGAGAGCGATGTTAAACGACTTGAAATATTTCTATTATCATCTCGCATATAATTTCTGCAACTTTCTAAACCGATGCGTAAATGCTTTTCTACACTGCTTAAAGACATATCGAGCCTTTGGGCTATTTCTTTATGCTTTAAACCATGCACTTTACGTAGAATATAAACTTTTCGGCTTTTTTCAGGTAACGAGGCTACTGCTTCGCAGTATTGCCCTAGTGACTGCTGCGCATGAATTTCATGTTCTGTTGTTGGTGACTCATGGCTTTCCACTTCTGGTAAGCATTCTTCAATATAGCCAGTCATTTGTCGCGACTTTCGATTAAGCTCATTAAGGGCTAAATTTTTAGCTATGCTAAATAAAAACGCTTTTGGCTGCTCTATTGTGCGCTGCTGCTCAGCACTAAACGCTTTTAAATAAACCTCCTGTACAACATCTTCAATATCTTGTTCACGGTGTAGAAAACGTCGCACAAACTTTTTTAAGAATGAGTTGTTTTCCAGCCACACATGGGAAATATAACCTTGGCGCTTACCTTTCTCTTTATCAGTCATAATCGTAGTTACAATTACCTTATAGTAGAGTCACAGCTAAAATTATTTAATCATTCACATGCTTGAGCAACACGTGTTTATAAAAACAATTAACTCGCTTCGGTTATTAAACAAATCACCAAGGAAAAACCGTAAATTTATTTATAAAAATAATACTCTTTTGTTAATTACTCTCAATAGCGCAGTGCTCTTCAATGGCTCACACCATAACAAACAAGCAATTAATTGATAAATTACACTTAAAAAATATTTAAAGTAAGAAACAATAAATCCACAATTATACTATAAATCTTACATAAATTTACGGGTTTTACCGACTTATTTGTTTAATCATTCAAATGTGCTTACTTTTTAGCCTCTGCGCTTTAACTGACACATTTCTGCAGGAGCAAGAATAACAACACGGATACCATTAAGCTGATTATTACGCTTCAACTTAATAATCATATAAAAACAATATTGGAACTATAATGATAAAAAAAAACCAACGGCGTTTGAGTCAAATAACATCCTTGATGATGTTAACTCTTGCTGGTAACACTTATGCAAGTGTACTTAATCCGGGCTTTGAAAACGGCACAACTAACTGGAGCCTAACGGGGTCCGCTGTTCTTAATAATACACATTACTCCGGTGAAAAAGGCATGCGCCTAGGCCAGAGCTCTAATGATGGAACAATCGAACAAGTGCTCACCGGCTTAAGCCCAAATACCAATTACGAGCTACATTTTTTTGGTAAGGTAAAAAAAACCAGCACTTATATTGATGTTGGCGTAAAAGACTATGGCGGTGCGGCTCAGGAAGTAACTGTCAATACAAAAGCTTGGTCTGAGGGAGTAGTGAACTTTACTACTGGTGCCAGCGATACCTCTGCCACTATTTATGCCCAACGCTTAACAGGCAGCGATTATTCCTATGTCGATGATTTTAGCCTAGTCGGCGGCACACCACCGCCAGCAGATACCACAGCGCCAACTTTAAATATTACCAGTAGCGCAGCTAGTCCAACAACAACTTTACCTATTCCACTCACGATTACTTTTGATGAACAAGTTACCGGCTTTGATAACAGTGATTTGAACATCACTAATGCTAGCGTGAGCAACTTTAGTGGCAATGGCATTGTCTGGACTATGGATATCACCCCCGCTAGCGAAGGCACGGTTGATGTTAACGTCGCTGCCGGTAGTGCTGACGATTTGGCCGGTAACGCCTGTGAAGCGTCAAACTTATTCACTATTGAATATACGACTTCTCCAGAGCCAGATACCACCGCACCAACCGTGGCTATCAGCAGCAGTGAATCTAGCCCAACATCATCAAGCTTAATTCCACTAACCGTTACCTTTGATGAAGCCGTTACTGGTTTTGATCAAAGCGACCTCACCTTGAGTAATGGTACGGTGAATAACTTTGTTGCCAATGGTAATGATACGGTATGGACGATGGACTTGATCCCTGCAGCTGAAGGTGCAGTAGATGTTAGTATCGCCGCCGGTAGTGCTGACGATTTAGCCGGTAACGCTAGTGAAGCATCAAACTTATTCAGTATTACCTATAGCACTGCACCAGCGGTTAATTTGATGGTTAATGGTGACTTTGAAAATGGTGATGCTGGCTGGATCACTCCCATGTGGCAAGGCACCGTACTTTCAAAGAATGGCTCAAATGCTCATCTAATATATGAAGGCAATGGAGCAGTCCGTGTGGGTACTACCGGAGGCGAAGGTGGCTCGGCCGAGCAGTTAGTCACGGGACTACAGCCTAGTTCAGTTTATCGCTTGTCTGCCTGGGGTAAAGTTACTGATGGCACTAAAGGCGCTCTTGCCATTGGTGCGAAAGAATTCAGTGGTAATTTAACCGCCGTTGTTGAGCAAAATAGTGAGACTTGGGTACTTTATGATACTGAGTTTGCTACCGGTGAATTTAATACCTCAGCGAAGATTTTTATCTACCGTCCACATAGTCAAACCACCTATGGTTATGCTGATAAAGTTGAAGTAACTTATTTACGCCCAGCGCCGCAAACGGCACCGGATCCTATTCCAAGTGGTCCTTGTTTAGACCCTGTAACCTCAAGTGGTAATACCAACTACTATATAGATTCTGCTAGCGGTGACGATTGTGCTGATGGTCTAAGCCCAGCAACAGCTTGGTCATCATTATTTAGAATTAATGCCACAACTTTTGCCCCTGGCGATCAAATCTTATTAAAAGATACAGGCTTGTGGTCAGGAGTATTGCACCCTAAAGGTTCAGGTGCTGCCGGTAATCATATTGTATTAGGAAAGTATGGTAATGGCGGTAGCGAACAACGCCCTATTATTAACGGTAACGGTGTTCTTCATGCAGTATATTTATACAACCAAGAATACTTTGAAATTACTAACTTAGAAGTAATTAATAGTGCTGAGCCTGATGCCAGAAAACGTGGTATTGAAGTAGAAAACGTTGATGCTGGTACCTTGCATGAAATTCACATCAAAAATAACTATGTCCATGACATTGATGGTGATAACCAAAAAGACGTCGACGGCAGCCATGGTATTCAGGTAGTAACACGGGTAGGCCCTGCTGAGGTAGTATCAAACTTCGATGGTGTTTATATCGAAAACAATGCCGTAATTAGAGCTGATCGTACTGCAATTAATACTTCACAAGCTTGGTGGTGTCGCACTTCTGTTGGTTGTATATCTGGTACACCTTATATTGCTCATACCAATGTATTAATACAGAACAACTATATTGAAGATGCTGGCGGTGACGGTATTGTGCCAATAGCGTCAGAAGGTGCCTTAGTTCAATACAACCTAGTAAATGGTGCTAACGTAAACTCTAATACTCCTAACGTGGCGATTTGGACATGGAATGCCGATAATACCTTATTCCAATACAACGAAGCCTATAACACCCAAACGACCCTAGATGGCCAAGGCTATGACGTGGATTATGGTCAAGACGGTACTACCTTCCAATACAACTATAGTCATGACAATGTCGGCGGATTCTTCCTAGTGGCAACAGGTGACTGGAACACGCCGACAACCACCAATACCATTATCCGTTATAACGTCAGCCAAAATGACCACGAGCGCCTGTTCCAAGTATTTGGTCGCGCCGACGGTATGAAAATCTATAATAATACGATGTATACCCCGCCAGGCTCTACCACTAAACCACTGGTGATTGGTAATTGGGGTGGTTATCCATCTAATATTGAGTTTTACAACAACATCTTCCACTTAGATGGTGCAGGTGATTGGACTGGTATAGAGAACATTGGCGGTTCATTTATCTTTGACAGCAGCAACATTGTTTATGGTATGCACACTGCTGGCGAACCCCCTGCGGCAACTGATGTAAACCCAATGTTAGTTGCTCCAGGTACTGCAACAACAGGTACTTATAGCAACGGTGTATTGAGCTTTGGTAACTTTGACGGTTACAAGTTACAAAGTGGCTCACCAGCAATTGGCGCAGGTAACGTTATTCCTGGTGCACCAAGTGTTGATTTTTGGGGGAATGCGGTTTCAAGCACAGCGCCAAATATTGGTGCTTATGCTGGCAGCGGTGAATAATGATAGATAACAACAAGAATAGTGTTTACATATTCTTGGGTATTTAGATAAAGCCTGACGCGATATTTAAATCACCGCATACAAAATGCCAACCACTGCGGTTGGCATTTTTATTTCTAAATATATTTTCAACTAAATTTTCTTTAAACAGCCCTGAAACAGAAGTTATTAGCCCATTGACCAATACTTAACTTTAAAAGTAATCAAGTAAACGGCCTAATATCGGTTTAATTTTTAATATTTAATTACGGTTTCTCTGTATTCGCTTGTTAAATACTATAAATGTGATTGTTTTTTGTACTGCACAGGTAGAAAGATCATATTTATCAAGGAGCCGTAATAACAAGGAAAGCAGTTAAGCTAATTATGCATTTCAAATCAGCTTAATACCTATTATAAAAAAATATTGGAAATTATAATGACAAGAAATAACAAAGTGCGTATCAGCAAATTAGCATCATTTATGATGTTAACCCTTGCCGCTAGCGCTCATGCAAACATACAAAACCCCGGTTTTGAAAATGGCTCAACAGACTGGAGCTTAAACGGCACAACATCCATAGACAGTAGTAATGCTTATTCAGGAGCAAATGCTTTACGTCTTGCCAATAAAGCCGCAGATGGCACTGCCGAACAAGTGCTCACTGGCTTAACCCCTAATACCAGTTACGAATTACATGTTTTTGGCAAGGTAGATCATAATAATACTGATCTTGATGTCGGCGTAAAAAACTATGGCGGTGCTACTCAACAAGTTTCTACTAGTTCACTGAGTTATACCGAGCTTGTGGTTAACTTTACCACTGGCGCTAGTGATACTTCAGCCACTATTTATGCGCAACGTTTAACAGGCAGTAAATCTGCCTATATTGATGATTTTAGTTTAGTAGCAAGCACGCCAGATACTACCGCGCCAACTTTAAATATTTCCAGTAGTGCTTCAAGTCCAACAACAAGCTCCCCTATTCCACTTACCATCACTTTTGATGAGCAAGTGACCGGCTTTGATAGCAGCGATTTAAATATCACTAATGGTAGCGTTAGTAACTTCAGTGGTGATGGCACAGTATGGACTATGGATATAACACCAGCGGACACAGGCACGGTTGATGTTAACGTTGCTGCCAATAGCGCTGACGATTTGGCCGGTAACGCCAACGAAGCCTCAAATTTATTCACCATTGAATATGTTTTTGCTCCAGATACTACCGCGCCAACAGTAAGTATTAGTAGTAGCGAAACTAGTCCAACAGCATCAAGCTTAATTCCACTAACCGTTACCTTTGATGAAGCCGTTACTGGTTTTGATCAAAGCGACCTTATCTTGAGCAATGGTACGGTAAATAACTTTGTTGCCAGTGGCAATGATATGGTCTGGACCATGGATTTGATCCCCACAATAGACGGTGCTGTGGATGTTAGCATAGCCGCGGGAAGTGCTGCTGATTTAGCGGGCAACGCCAGCGAAGCATCAAACTTATTCAGCATTACCTATGCTTCAACACCTGCTGTAAATTTAGTGGTTAATGGCGATTTTGAAAATGGTAATGTTGCTTGGGACACCAGCTGGAATGGCAGTGTAATGCGACGTGGTGAGCATATCTATGACGGCGCACGTACTTTACGTGTTGGTCATGAAGGTAATGGTGAAGGTGGTTCTGGCGAGCAAGTAATCACCGGCCTACAACCAAACTCAGTTTATCGCTTACGCGCTATGGCTAAAGTTCGCGACGGCAGCTTAGGCGCGATTGCCATTGGAGCAAAATATTTCAATGGAAACTTAACAGCGGTTGTGGAAAAAAGTAATGATACTTGGGAGCTTTCTGAAGTAGAGTTTGCTACCGGCCCAGGTTATACCTCGGCAACTATATTTGCTTACCGCCCACACAGCCAATTCACTTATGGTTATGCTGATAATTTCGAAGTGGTTTATTTACGCCCAGCGCCGCAAACGGTGCCAGATCCTATCCCTACGGGTCCTTGTTTAGATCCTGTAACGTCAACAGGTAATACTAGCTATTACATTGACGCTACTGGTGGCGATGATTGTGCCGACGGTCTAAGCCCTGCAACAGCTTGGTCATCATTATTTAGAATTAATGCCACAACTTTTGCCCCTGGCGATCAAATCTTATTAAAAGATACAGGCTTGTGGTCAGGAGTATTGCACCCTAAAGGTTCAGGTGCTGCCGGTAATCATATTGTCTTAAGTAAATACGGCAATGGTGGTAGCGAACAACGTCCGATAATTAACGGTTACGGTGTGTTACACGCAGTGTATTTATATAATCAAGAATACTTTGAAATCACTAATTTAGAAGTGATCAATAGTGCTGCACCTGATGCGAAAAAACGCGGTATTGAAGTAGAAAACGTCGATGCTGGTACCCTGCATCAAATCCATATCAAAAATAACTATGTCCATGATATTGACGGTGATAACCAAAAAGACGTAAACGGTAGTCACGGTATTCAGGTAGTTTCACGAGTTGGCGTTGCTGAAGTTGTCTCAAATTTCGATGGTATTTATATCGAAAACAACGCAGTAGTGAGAGCTGACCGTACTGCAATTAATACTTCACAAGCTTGGTGGTGTAGAACATCTGTTGGCTGTATTGATAATACCCCTTATGCTGCCCATACCAATGTATTAATTCAAAATAACTACATTGAAGATGCTGGCGGTGACGGTATTGTGCCAATAGCTTCAGAAGGTGCCTTAGTACAATATAACCTTGTAAACGGTGCTAACGTAAATTCGAATACTCCTAACGTGGCGATTTGGACTTGGAATGCTGATAATACTTTATTCCAATACAATGAAGCCTATAACACGCAAAATACTTTAGACGGCCAAGGCTTTGACGTTGATTATGGTCAAGACGGTACCACTTTCCAATACAACTACAGTCATGACAATATTGGTGGTTTCTTCTTAGTAGCAACAGGTGATTGGAATGATTCTGAGACAACTAATACCACAATCCGTTATAACGTTAGCCAAAACGATCATGAGCGTCTATACCAAATATTTGGTCGCGCCGATGGAATTAAAATCTATAACAATACCGCCTACTTACCAGCAGGCTCTACCACTAAACCAATAGCTATTGGCAACTGGGGTGGCTATCCATCTAATATTGAATTTTACAACAATATTTTTCACTTAGATGGTGCAGGTGATTGGACCGGTTTAGAAAATATTGGTGGTATCTTTGTTTTTGACAGCAGCAATATTGTTTATGGTAGCCATACAACTGGCGAGCCTGCTGGGGCAACCGATGTAAATCCAATGTTAGTCGCTCCAGGTACCGCAACTACGGGTACTTATAACAATGGTGTATTGAGCTTTGGTAACTTTGACGGTTATAAATTACAAACTGGCTCACCAGCCATTGGTGCAGGTGTGGTTATTCCAGGCGCTCCAAGTGTTGATTTTTGGGGCAATGCTGTATCGCCGACAACGCCAAATATTGGCGCTTATGCTGGTAGCGGAGAATAAATTCGCTTACAGCTTAGCTTGCCTGATCAGTAAAATGATTAGTCATTGATTAGGTAAGTATCCAAACAAAGCTTGGTTAGTCTTTCATATTGCACTAACCAAGCTTTTCTTTATATAAAACATAACCCTAGAAAAATAAAAATACATAACGTTAAAAACTCGCAAAAATAAATCATTTCATTGAGATTTATTTTTACGGTTTTTTGCCGCTCAATTGTTTAATCGTTACAAGGGAAAGTTAACGTTATAGGAAATGACAAACTGCGATAGACCGTTCTTTACTAATAATAATATGAATGAGGTGTTTATGAAGTTTTTACCACGCTTAGCTTTTTATGGTGGTATTTCACTATGGTGTTTAGCGGCTGATGCCAATCCGTGGCAAACACCCACCCAAGAAAAAATTGCCTTTTACGTTAATAACTCCCCTATCACCGAAAATGACCAAGCCTTTGTACACCGAAAAATGCGTGGCAATGCGGTTGCTTATTTTTCTAAAGAATATGGCCCACTGCCCAGTGGAAATTTTTGGCAACAATGCTTAGGTGGCACCAGTGTACAGCAATGGATTGAACAACAAACCCTAAATGAATTTATCCAAACTTATGCGCATTTATCGATGATGTATCGATATGGGGTAACTAAAAAGCAATTAAGCTATGCCGACCTTAAGCAGATGATGATTAAAGAAAATAATAAACGCAGTCAAGCTATCGCTAATTCACAAGTGGTTTATGGTTTGGCCAGTTTTAATTTTGACAAGTATAAATCTCATACCTTAAGTAATGGTTTTAATAAAGTCAGGGAGCAGCTTAAAAAGCGTTATCCAATCAGCTCACAAGAGCAAGAAAAAATCTATCAACAAAGAAAAGACCATGACTTTCTAGAAAGCATGACCTTTAGTATTCAAGCAATAAAGTTACATTCTGCCAGCACCTTAAAAAATACAAAAGTTATTAACGAATTACATCACCAGCTAGACACCTTAAGGTCAGTAACATTAAAGAATAAATATAAAGCTAATGCTAACTTCACCTATTTAGAGAAACATTTTAGTGCGCAAAGCCGAAAATCCGATGAATTTGTCTGGAGCCAATTAATTAACCAAGTAAAACATCAAAATAAAGGCGATTTTTTTCAAAGCCAAGATATAGATGGCACTCACTACCTAATTAAGCTTATCGAAAAAAGCCAACCTAAGTCCCAACCTTTGAGCGAAGTAAAACATATCATCGCCAATGACTATGCCGAGCAACGCTACCAAAAAGAGTTAGACAAAATTATTAGCCAAACCACAATTATTCACAATCCACAGGCGTCGAAAGTAAAAGCCTCAAATACTGTAGACACTTGCGCTAAATCGGGTGCTAACAACGCAGCTAACTCAAAGGTTAATACTAAAGCATCTGCACTCAACTTAGCCAAATAAATAGCCATACAAAACCACAACATTTCAAAAGCATCAGCGCTGATAGCAAATCATCGCTGATGCTGAAACTATTAATATAAAAAGCACAGAGTAAATAATGAAAATACAGAACTTATTAAAAATCCCCTCAAGAAAATATCAACAAATATTACTGGCATTATTAAGCTTAGTGCTTATCGCATGTGGTGGTGGAAGTGGTGGAGAAACACCACAAATACCAACTGAGCCAACACAAACAGAGCCAACACCTGAGCCAACTCCAGTAGACAACCAAGCACCAACGCCAACCTTAAGCACCAATAGTAGCTCACCAACATCGGTAAATACTTTTACTGTAACTGTCAGCTTTGACGAGCAAGTAGAAAATTTTAACCAAAACGATATCAGCGTTAGCAATGCGACTATCAACCAATTTGAGAACTTACAAAATGATAGCCAATGGCAATTCGAGCTAATAGCTATTGCTGATGGCATGGTAACGGTAAATATTAATAGCGACGTTGCGGTTGATTTAGCCGGCAATAATAATGTCCTCTCAAATACCCTCAGTATTAATTATGTGGCGGAGACAACACCACAAGCCTCTAATTTAGTTATCAATCCTAGTTTTGAAGACGGCAGCTCACCTTGGACAACCGCATGGAATTCGGCAGTAGAAAATAATGACGCCTATGAGGGAAGCTCTGCCGTTCGTGTTGGCGACGCTGGTAATAATGGCTCAGCTGAGCAAATTATTTCAGGCTTAAGCGCAAATACCACCTATACACTTAGTGCTTACGCAAAAGTGGCAAGTAGTGGTGGCACCATTAATATTGGTGTAAAAGACTATGGCGGCGCAGAATTATCATCAAGTGCCACCAATACCAGCTATCAAAAAATAACAGTTAACTTTACCACTGGCGGTGAAAATACCAGTGCCAAAATTTATGCCTACCGCTCTGCTGGTAATCACAATGGTTATGCCGACAGTTTTTCAGTTGTTGAATCAGCAGCAGGTTGTTATCAAGCAACTACCTCTGCAGGAAATACTCAGTATTATATTAACTCAGCTACTGGTGACGACTGCGCCGATGGCTTAAGCGAGCAAACCGCATGGCAAAGTTTAGATAATGTCAATATCACAACTTTTAGTGCTGGTGACCAAATACTATTTCACGACCAAAGCAGCTTTAACGGGACTTTATCGCCACGCGGCTCTGGCGCTGCAAATGCCCATATTGTTTTTGGCAAATATGGCGATGGCGATGTTAATCAACGCCCTATCATTAATGGTAATGGTAATTTACGAGCGGTGTATTTACACAACCAAGAGTATTGGCAGATCAGCCAATTAGAAGTGATCAATAGTGCTAATCCTAATAGCAAAAAACGCGGCATTGAAGTTGAAAACCTTGATGCGGGCCAGCTTAATCAAATCCATATAAAAAATAACTATGTTCACGATATCGACGGGGACAATACCAAAGATACTAACGGCAGTGCCGGCATTCAAGTAACGGTTCGTAAAAGCAATGCTCCTATTGAGTCTTGGTATAAGGGGGTTTATATAGAAAATAATATGGTAGTTCGTGCCGATAGAACCGCCATTAATGTTTCATCAGCGTGGAGGTGTCGCGCCGCCATTGGCTGTAATGCTGGCACGGGTTATGTGAGCCACGAAAATGTTGAAATACGAAATAACTACGTAGAAGACTCAGGTGGCGATGGCATAGTACCCATTAACGCGACCGGTGCATTGGTTGAATATAACTTAGTTAATGGCGCAAACATCAATTCAAATAGCGCCAATGTCGCGTTATGGACATGGAATTCTGACGATGTTTTATTTCAATATAACGAAGCTTACAACGTAAAAACCACCAAAGACGGTCAAGGTTACGACGTTGACTACGGTCAAGACAATACCATTTTTCAATATAACTACAGTCATGATAATGAAGGCGGCTTTATGTTAGTTGCTACTGGTAATGGCGGCACTACCACTAATGCTATTATTCGTTATAACATTAGCCAAAACGATAGCGAACGCTTATTTCATTTATCTGGTAAAGCTGACGGTATTAGCATTTACAACAATACCTTCTACTTAGCGGCAGGAGCTACCACTAAACCAATTTATGTCAGTAATTGGGAGGGCTACCCAAGTAACGTCGCTTTTTATAACAATATTTTTCAGTTAACCGACGCTGGGATTTGGGATGGGTTAAACTTAATTGGCGGCACTTTTACTTTTGAAAATAACATTGTGTACGGCGCGCATACCACAGGCGAGCCTGCCAGCGCTATTAATGTAAACCCACTACTGGTGGCGCCAGGAACAGGCACTACTGGCGTAAGCATAAACGGGGAAAATGTATTTGGAAACTTTGATGGCTATAAATTACAAACCGGCTCACCTGCTATTGGCACAGGTACCTTAATGGCAACCGCGCCAAGTGTTGATGTTTGGGGCAATGCCATTTCAGCAGAAAACAACCCTAACATTGGTGCCTATGCCGGTAGCGGTGAATAGTTCTTTAAATAGTTCTTTAAATACAAAAATGCCAGCAATGTAGTTTGCTGGCATTTCAATCAACTTAACACAAGCATGCTCAGTAGCTAAAAAACTCATGTATTAGCTATCATCAGCAGACCATTTCTCATAATGAATCGCTTTAGCCAGTTCACGCCTTGGCAACCAGCCGGCGGTTTCTAATTCCGGTTTGTCTTTAAAGTGAGAGACATAGCCCAAGCAAAGGTATGCAACAATATCAATATTTTCAGGAATATTAAGGGCTTCACGTAAGACCTGATCATGCACAATACTGACCCAGCCTAAACCAACATTTTCGGCACGCGCAGCTAACCACAAATTTTGCACCGCACAAACTGAACTGTATAAGTCCATCTCGGCTTTAATAGTTCTACCAATAACCACAGGGCCATTACGACTTCGGTCACAAGTAACACATATGCCAATGGGCGCTTCTAAAATACCTTCTAATTTGAGCTTATTATACTTTTTGGCTTTCTCGTTGGTGAACATTTGCGCTGATTGCGCATGAGCCAAATCAAAGCCAACTTTAATGTTAGCTTTAGTTTCTTGGCTTTGAACAATAACAAAGTCCCAAGGCTGCATAAAACCAACACTTGGTGCGTGATGCGCGGCGGTTAAAATACGGGTTAGCACGTCTTCAGGGATCGGCGTATTTGTAAACTGCCCTCTTACATCTCGACGAGCAAAAATGGTTTTGTAAACGGCGTCGCGTTCAACATCTGATATTTTCATGAGTAACTACAGCTAAAGAATATGGCAGCATTATGAATTCATTAATGAAAAACGTCTAACTTAATCTTATTAAAACACCTTAACTACTGATAAGTATCAATAAAAACAAAGATATTCTTGATTAACTTTTGTCATTAATTTTTCTTGCTTTTTATAGTTAGCCCACCACCCAACCCTAACAACCTAACACAATAGCGAACAACTAATTACATTTATAAAAAGTAAGATAAAAGCTGAACAGGTTTCTTCAATAAATCGCATTAGTTAATGAAAAACATAGAAAAAAATAGACTTAAATCTAATCAATCTAGCCATGATATGCCGGTTAAAATAAAGGCTGCTATTAACAAAATTAGCTGGTGGCAAGCATCGTTAGTATCGCTATTAATGATTGGCAATGTTCAGGCAAGTGACCAGTTTAGCCCGACTTTTTGGGCTAATGGCTTTTTAATGCTAGATCATGACGTTTACCAAGGCTATTTACTTAACGGCGAGCAAGTCAATACCAGTGAGTCCCAGATTCGCCGCTCACGGTTGAACCTTGAAACCCAGCTCACTGAGAGCTTGGCTGGACGGTTACACGTTGCCTACGATCAAGGTGCATATAGACTACTCGACTCATACATTCGCTTTAGTCGCTGGAAAATTGGCAACATCACCATAGGTAAACAAAAAGAACCTTTTGGCTTTGAAAATATCATGAGTGCCCGTGATATGACCATGATGGAGCGTAGTTTAATAACCGCCGCTGTTGTACCTGGCCGCTCTCCAGGAGTTAACCTTTCAGGAGAAGGAGCTGCCTTTAACTGGCAATTAGGTTTTTATCAGCAAGCGAACCAAGAAGAAACCCATGCGATAACTGGCCGCTTAACGTGGACCGGTTGGCAAAACCCCAAATCAACCTTTCATTTAGGTATGGCGTTTAGTGAACGCGATTTTAATGGCAAAGAATATAGTGTTAACGAAGTGCTTGATATAAATATGGCTGAGCCGTTAATGGATAACTCAACCGTTTCAGCTAACTCAGTATCGTTAACCGGTTTAGAAATGATGTGGCAAAAGTACGGATTTACCAGTTTAGCGGAATGGCAACAAGCCACCATTACTGATGTTACTAACGACATGTACGAATACCAAGGTGGGTATGTACAAATGAGTTATCTTTTATCAGGACTTAACCGAGATTACCGCAGAGGTTTATTGAGAAAACTAGCAACCTCAAAAGATTGGGAAGTAAGTATGCGCTGGAGCCAAATGCAATTAGTGATTGAAGAATTGGAAGCAGAAACCTTAACGTTAGGCATAAATTATCACTTAAACAGCAACGCTAAAATTATGCTGCACTACATGAAAACAAAATATAATGAGTCGTACGTTGAAGAAAATGACGGCCAAAGTTTTTCATTGCGCGCACAATACGTTTTCTAAGCACAATTTCTGCTAAGCATAATCTTGTCAAAAATGAGTGTCGCCCTGACATCAGCTAAAATAAAAGGGCTTTAGACGATTTTCCAACACCAGCGACAGTGTGATATTACACTGACAATGAAACCCAAAAACTTGTTGCCACAACTGAGGTTTTATCTGAAGTAAATACTGAAAGCTTCGAGGCAGTTTTCTACCATGGCGGCCATGGTCCATTATGGGATTTAACCGAAAATAGCGACTCTATTACCTTAATTATTAGCGGACAAAACCCAGCAAATTCAACTCTACTAGCCGAAAAGTTAATTAACCATTTAAATAGTTAATGTTTTTAGTTGAGCGAATACTAATACGCATTATGGCTGATAAAATGCAGGCAAAAAAAAGCGTTTCTTAAATTAAGAAACGCGATAAAAGCATGAAATACTCAAGGGGGAGATAACACTTAACGAGTAAGAGTAGCTATTTTAAAAATAGTTCCCGTGAGAGTGAAAAAAAATAATTAAAATTTATAAATATTTATTATTGAAAAAAGATAGCCATGATATAAACCTTGCAAGCCAATGTTATTAAAGCTAAATACTATAAAAAACCATTTAAAATAAACCTGGGATTATAGAGAAAAATTTATGCTTTCAAGCTGGGGCGCTTGCAGCATACCTTCAACAGCTAATTGAGCAACTAATTGGGCAAACAGCTTGAGGCTTGGTTACCTTAACTAAAATTTTACAGGCTTGAGTAAGCCAGTTATTTAACCGCTATATGCACTTCAATTTCATTTCCACTTGGGTAATATTCAAAATCTGTTGTAAATAGTCTATGGTATTGTGCATCGCCGTTAGCAAAGTAATTCCACACTTGGGTCCAAGCATCAATCGCTATTTGTGGCATTTCTCCTTTATGACTGAAAACGAGGTATTTACCAGCTGGTATAACAATTTCTTTTAGTGCCCATTCAGCTGAAAATTGGCCGCCATCAAATCCCGCAAGTACGTTAAATTTACCGGTATGATCTGACTCATAGTCAAAATACACTCCGTATACTCTTTCACCACCTTTATAATCAACCGCTACTGTGTTATCAAACTCTTGCCACAAAGCGCCTATTTTTCCAGTATCAGGATTCATTTCAGTAGCGTTATCAGTTCTAACACATAAACCATTTATTACTTTTTGTTCAACAAGCTTTAATTCCATGTTACGACTCTTTTTAAACTGCATTAACCACTATAAAGTAGAAACACCTTCAACTTCGATAACTGAGGTGGCGTTGGCTCTTTCAATAATTTTAATTAACGTTGTTTGAATAACTTCACTTTCTCTGGCATCAGTTTCACTAGCAAAGCGCTCTTGTTGTGCTTGTGCGCCTTCTTCAAGGGTAAATTGAACAACCACCTCGGTGGCACAATTTGGTGTTTTACCAAAATATTCCAACGATATTTGCGGGTAGCCTTTAAAGCCTTTTTTAACTTGTTTAGCGATACGCTTTTTTGCTTTATCTATATGCATGTTTAACCTTTAGTGACTTAACTGATTATATTTTTTCTCACAATAGCCTTTAAAACCCCAAATGTAACGAATAAATAAGCGACAGTGGCAATGTGCTTAAGTAAAACTTTAACTGGCGAGTGAGCTTCGTAGGCAAGAAATGCATCAGTAATTGGCATTACGGTGCCAAATAAGGCACACCACATTAGCACAATGTAATTACGAGTAAATAAAAGGTAGCCAAGTAGCAAAGCAATAAAGATAGTACGAGAGCCATAAATCTGAACCCAGTCTGTATCTTTTACGGCGAATAACTCAGTGCCTCTTAAGCTCGCAAAAGCCGACGGTTCAAGTAAAGAGAATATCCCATAAAAACTTTGCAGTAACACCATAAGCAAAACTAATACGTAGCCTACTTTTTCAAGTTTGTTAGTTTGTTTCGTCATATATTACCTAATGTTGTTGTACCATCGCAGGTATCATCGAAAGATCATTGCTTTGTAAAAAGAAGGGCGGAACGTTTTAACACAGCCAAGTAAAACTTTACCTTGGTTGTGCTAAAAATTAGTGTGAAAGCTTAAACTGTTAAATAGTAATGATTAAACCGTACTATTCTTTTAACGTATCCCGACCTTCACCGCCAAACTTTGTTGCTAAATATCCCATAATTAGCCCGACTAATGCCCCTTCTGCGGTGAACCAAAAAGGCGATGTTATTACGCCATTTTCGCCAAAAACAGAGAACATCATAGCTTGCATAACATCGAAAGCGAAAAAAGTTAAAACAAAATTCATCCACGCACCTATTATCGTCGAGCGAAACCACCAAGGCAGAGGTAATTTAAGTATTGGATGATAGGTGAATACTCCAAATACACCGATAATTGCGCCAAGTGTGGTGTACCAAAGTAAAATGCCCCAGCGAATAAACAAATCAGCTTCAGGTAAAAAATATGGCAAAAAGATAAATCCGCTAAGGCCAAATATAAAACCTACAGCTTTACCAATGGCGATACGGGTTATTAATGACGGATTGTTAAACATACACTTTCCTCCTGTTAGTAACCTTCGGAAAAACATTCACTAATATCATCAATGGCTAACTCTTCACTTTACAATATTACAACACCACTGAATTAACTTATTAGCGGTTATTTTCCGGTAGTTCTTTGATAGCGATAAAGTAATAAATAAAATAACCGAGCCTTGGAATAAGAATGACATTAAAGCTAATATCCAGATCGTAATGTTAAATATTATTACTTATCTCTATCTCTAATTATAGATTAAAAGACCAGTGAAACACCTCGGTGACGACTTTTATCTTCAGAAGCAGCTGTTAACTTATTATCATGTGGCTGCTAAAGAGCATAGCTGGTGTTAACATGCTAGTTTTTAAGATAAATTATGAGCCTTATCACAGATAAGCAGGTCCCTTCAAAGGCTCATTTTATGTCACTACAAATCGAAAAGAGTAAACCGAAAAAACAGGTTTGCGAGTTGGATTATCACTAAAAGTTACTTAGCTAAAAGTCACTTGCTAATACTCAAAGAGTTAATAAAATATAACCCCACCAAATAAGTAGCGTTCCTAATAAATATAAAAACTTTAGTCGCCAAATTGAAAACGTAAACCCGCATTCACGGTAAAACCATCATTTCTTGACCAAATGTCTGTTGTCCATCTACCGCTCGGTGCTTGTTCTGGCAATACTAAAGAGTCGTCTTTCGTTTGCCTAACATTTAACAAATTTTCAGCGTTAACAAAATAGCTTACTCGTCCTATAGTGATTTGACCTAACAATCCCAAGTGCCAATAAGGTTTGCTTTGTTCTCGATACGGGTTATTTTCAAGTTGCTGTGTTCCGGTATAGTAAGCTTCAAAGCCAAGTAAATGACTACCGTGCTCTTCCCACATAACCACAAGGCCTGCAGAGTGTTTAGGCGTAAGCGCTAATGGTACGCGGTCAAAACCAGCATCACTTTCTTTAGTAGCGTCGGTATATAAGTAGCTACCAGTGAATTTAATATCTTGCCAGCGATAACGTAGTAATAATTCAGCGCCACTAATTTCACTTACCCCAGCAGCATTAACAATGTGAACTTGTTTGCTCGATGACTCATCAATACCATCAATGACTTTTAATTCAGTCACGTTATCAATATTTGAGGAAAATAATGTCAAGCTAGTTTCAACGCTGTCAAACACATAACTAAGGTCGATAGACGCGGTAGAGGCTCGCTCTTCCTCAAGGTTTTCTAATGGTGCTAGGCGCGATAAACCGACTTCATCAATATCTTCAATAAAGAGGCTTGGCGCGAAAAAACCTTGTCCGTATGCCCCTCTAATTATCCAGTTTTCAGGGCTGTATAATACTGAAACTCGCGGGCTTAGTTGCGTACCGTATTCACTGTGCCAGTCGGCACGTGCACTAAGCGACATCGAAATATCATCGCTTGCTTCATAATCAAGTTGCGAAAATAGCCCAGGTACTTGATAAGAATAATTAAACTCAGAAAAAGTTTCAGAGTCGAATTTTTCAGATTGAAGTGCAAGCCCGACAAGCCATGCGGTTTTATCTGAATAGCCAGACAAGCTTGACTCAATAAGATAACTTTCGTGATTATCGTCTTCATAAACATCGCCATATTGATGCTCGTGATCTTGATTCATTGCCGAGCCACGCACATTAATATTCATCACCTCCCCTAAGGGCTGGTCATAGATAAAACCAACATCCGTTCTTAGTGTGTCTTGTGTTTGGGGAAATTCATTACCATCAGGTACGGTTGCATTACCTAAGGTGCCGCCCGATCTTTTTTCGGTCATTGCCCCTAAAGTAACGTAAAGGTTTGCACCATTGTCACCTTGGAAATAAAAGCGCGGGCGAACACTGGCTCTTTCGTAGCCAGCCATATCGGCCCAGCCATCGTCATCTAGGTCTTGCTCTTCTTGGTGATGAATTCCAGTGGTAATTGATGCGCTTAAAGCATCAGTTAACGGTGCGGCAAAGTATGAAGTAATGTCTTGACCATTTTTAGAAGTTGCATTAAGTAATACTTCCCCTTCAAACTCATCAGCCGGTGTGCGTGAAATCAAATTTATCACCCCGCCCAGTGCAGAGCCGCCATAAAGTGAAGAAGCAGAGCCTTTAATTATTTCAACATTGGCAAGATCAGTCGGTGGAATTTGCAACAAGCCAATTGATGCAGTTTGGCCACCGTATAAAGGTAGGCCATCACTTAATAGTTGCGTATATCGCCCATAAAGCCCTTGCAACCTGATGTTGGCACTACCTAACGCTGGCGAGGTGGTTTGTACTCTAACACCACCGGTTTCAGCCACTAACATAGAAATATTACCGGGTCGCATAAGAGCTTTTTCTTGTATTTCTTCGCCGTTAATTATTTCGGTTCGTGTTGCAGATTCAGTTACGATCCGACCTAAACGTGAAGCCCGTACTTGAATTTTTTCAATGGTATTATCGCTATGTTCATCATGCTTGTGTTCATCATGCTTGTGTTCATCATGAGCGCCTTGCTCATCATGGTGAACATCTTCATTATTATGCTCTCCACTATGTTCATTCTGATGTTCACTCTTATGCTCTTTTTTATGTTCATGGCTATTTTCATTCGCATAGGAAAACGCTGGTATTAACAGTAATGCTACTGCCGTGGTTAAAGACTTTTTAAACATTGTTACCTCGGGTATTACTTGCTCATTACTTGGTAATGATTTGGTAGTCAATCAGCACTAAAGCGCTGACTAACATAATAATTTTTATACAGTTGTGGCTAAGTTAAGTTTTTATGAGGTAAAAATAGGAGGCCGATAGAGTAAAGCAGGAATAGATTTAGGTTGTGTAAACTGTTGCTTATAAACAACTTCAGTTAACGCGACTAATTTAGTTGAATTAAGGTCACTATTAAAATATACAAACGATGAACATGCATTGGCAATACAAGTACAAGCAAGATCACAACATTCAATACCACAACAATCTTCTTGGCTTTTAGTATCAATTGAATTGGAATCGTAATGGTTTGCAAGTTCATTAAAGCTAGTATCGTGAGATTCAGCTAACGTTTCGCAAGGCATAGAAGTATTAAAAGCCATTGCTTGCCCAATGAAGGCAACAAGCATTACAGCCATAACTAACACTCTTGAAATTGCTTTTAACATATTAACCTCTATACGATACGTACATAATTTTACGAGTTTTTTGTAGATATGTGAATAAACTTAAGCAAGTTTATTTATAGAGTTACATTTTAGCGACAAACAGCATTAGGGCTTCTTAATAATCTGTTCTTCTGTGAGCAGTGCCCGCTTTTATTTAAATAGCTATTCTTAAAATGGTTATATTCAGCCCACTTCCACAAACACGGTTTAATAAAACACACCAATCATATCAGTTAGCTAACGCAGCCATAACAGTTATCTAAGGCAGTGCATTTAGCTCTGACTGACCGTATAATACGATATTACTTCGACTGTACATTCAAGATCATAGTTAATGCCAAGCTCTAAGCAATCCACTAACCAAATTAATTCAACAGCACTCGCTGAACCAAGCCAAAAACACCAGCATTTCAAAATATTTAAGCCATTTGGTTTTTTAAGTCAGTTTGTACCTGAGTCACGAAAGAAGAAAAATCTACTAGGCGAGCTATTTAATTTCCCAGAGAAAACCATGGCAATTGGTCGATTAGATCACGACTCCGAAGGATTACTGTTACTCACAACCAACGGTATGATGAGCTATGAAGTCAGAAACAAAAATATAGAAAAAGAGTACTACGTGCAAGTTGATGGTGCGATCAGCGTAGAAGCAATTTCACAACTACAAAAGGGTGTTGAAATAACCATTAAGGGAGCTAAATATCTAACCTTACCTTGTAAAGTGTTCAAGCTAGACAAAGAGCCTCACCTTCCTACACGTGGTCGTAAAATTCGCGACCCTAGGCACGGGCCAACAAGTTGGATATCTATCACTGTGTGTGAAGGAAAAAATCGTCAGATCAGAAAAATGACCGCTGCTGTCGGCTTTGCCACCTTAAGATTGGTAAGAGTTAGAATTGGCGACGTCCATATCGATAACATGATTGCCGGTGAAGTTATTAAGCTAGCTAATTTAGACGCTGCACTTAATCGCTAAGGTGCAAGTATAACTCCCCTTGAGCTTCAGTAGCCTTTAAATTACCAAGCGCGTTAACAGCACAAATTCACCATTATTTAACAGTGGTTTTTAATATGGCGGTAACACCACGTTTACTGTTGCGGCTTTAACGCTAAAACCTTATCAATATCTTCAGCACTATGACGATTTTCAAGTTGTTGCCACGCTTCGCCCCAAGTTTTATTAACAATGCTGCCTCGTTGAAATGACTCACGAGCGAGCATAGCTTTAGCCCAGCGTTGCACATGCGTATATTCGCTTACATTAAGAAAATCTTTAGCGTCGTAAAGATTGCCTAAAACTAGGTTGCCATACCATGGCCATATGGCAATATCAGCAATACTTAATTCATGGCTTGCGATAAATTCATTATCAGCGAGCTGTTTATTTAATAAATCTAACTGGCGTTTAATTTCCATAGTAAAACGATTAATTGCATACTCAAACTTTTCAGGCGCATAAGCATAAAAATGCCCAAAACCACCACCTAAATACGGTGCAGAGCCATGCAACCAAAATAACCAATTCATGACCTGTGCGCGCTTAGCTGCGCCATTAGGTAATAGAGCCCCAAACTTTTCAGCGAGGTAAACTAATATTGAACCTGACTCAAAAATTGGCGCAGTACCTTCACTTACTAGATCGACTAATGCTGGGATTTTCGAATTAGGATTAATACCAACAAATCCTGATGAAAATTGTTCACCTTCACCAATTTTGATCATATGAGCGTCATACTGTGCATTTTTACCTAAGGCTAATAATTCTTCCAGCATAATAGTCACTTTCTGACCATTAGGGGTGCCCATAGAGTAAAGCTGTAAAGCATGCTCGCCCACTGGTAATGTTTTCTCATGGGTAGCGCCTGAAACAGGACGATTAATATTCGCCCATTGACCACCACTTTCTACATCATGAGTCCATATTTTAGGTGGTTCATATTGATTGTTCATTTTTATAACTCCTATAAAAATTTACATAAATTTAAAATGGTGAATATATTGATGGCATCGTCGGCAGTTGCTGCAAGGGCTTTATGATGTTCTATGCCATATTGACCAATAATAGCCAAATCTGAGTCTAATATCAGCGTATGTGAAATGGTATCGCAAACGCTATGAGCCTTTTGTTGTTCGCGGCTATCGTTTGCAATGACTAAAATTTAAACTTCAAATTTTCTCAGTTTTGCTTTTAGTTACTCGAACATAATCAAGCCAGCTGAACAATAAGGACAGCATGAACCTCGATAAAATTTCAATAAAGTTCTTTTTCCTAGTGTTTAATTACAAAGGTTATAACAGATTTTAAAAGCTTAACATTGGTAGGCTTACTGTCATTAGCGGGGTGTATTGACGTCGTACTCACTGATGATGAATACCAATACATACTGAGTTTATTGGCAAGCCTACTTACAGCGCAACTGACCAATGCAGGACTAACGGAGTATTTCGATGGCGCTATTTCAGTGGAAAGTACTGGTACCTTTAAGCCGTCTAATGATGCTTACAGTATATTGTGAATAAATTAGGTGACCTGCTATAGAACTTCGTTTAGTCGCGGGGATACGCACGGGGCATTATGTGCAGGGTTGAAAGCGGCCTTTATTGACCGACTTGGTGCGCCGTATAACACGTTATATAAAAAACCAGATATAGAATACTTTACAATGAAAAATATTGCCGTTCAAATTATCAAAAGTTAATTATTTGCTATTAAGGCAGCTGTTGAGATTAAAGAGTAAAGCTAGCAATTATATAATATATACGTAGAAGCATTGCCAAAAACATAGCAACCAATTAACAAGCAAAAAAGGCCGATTCATCACGAATCAGCCTTTAAATTCTATTTGTATAAGTTTAGTGGTGCGGTTGGGGGGACTTGAACCCCCACGACCTAAGTCATCAGCCCCTCAAGCTGACGCGTCTACCAATTCCGCCACAACCGCGCAATACTAAACCATACTATCAGTTTTACTAAGTTATCTAGCTTATTTTGAGGAAAATAAACAACTTACTTTTCAGTGACTACTTAGTTTGGAACGTTAGTGTCTGTTTTAGTGTCGGCTGCTGGCACGTCGCTATTATTAACAGCTGGCTCGGCGCTTTCACTTGGAATTGAGTCAACTGCAGGAGCTGTTAGCTCTGTAGGTGTTTCTAAGTTGTTCCATTCTTCGTTAGGCTTAATGCGGTTAGCTGTTAAGTTACCTAATACTAAGCTGATAGCGAAAAAGGCGATTGCTAACCAAGTTGTTGCCTTGGTTAAGAAGTTACCTGAACCACTTGAACCGAAAATAGTTGCTGATGAACCGGCACCAAATGATGCGCCCATGTCAGCGCCCTTACCTTGTTGAATTAGCACTAAGCCAATTAAACCTAAAGCAACGATTAAATAAACAATAATTAATACTTGATACAACATCTTTTAAGATCCTTTCGCTGCCGAACAAATTATTTTAAATTCGTCGACTTTTAAACCAGCACCACCAATAAGACCACCGTCTATATCAGTTTGTGCAAATAATTCATCACAGTTGCTAGCGTTTACGCTGCCACCGTACAATAATGAGATTTTACTCGCAACACTCGCATTTGATTTCGCTAAATATTCACGAATAAAGGCGTGTGTTGCTTGTGCCATTTCTGGCGATGCTGTTTTACCTGTACCAATAGCCCAAACGGGTTCGTAGGCAATAACAACATTGTTAAATTTTTCAATGCCTATTTCATCAATAACAGGTTGAAGTTGTTCAATAAGCACGGCTTGGGTTTGTTCTTCAAGGCGCTCTTGCTCACTTTCACCAATACATAAAATAGGCGTAAAACCAGCTTTCAATGCCGTACTTACTTTCTTGGCAATTTGAACGCTGCTTTCTTGATATATACTTCTTCTTTCCGAATGACCTAGAATAACATAGTTAACCGACATTTCGGCAAGCATGTTAACAGAAATTTCTCCGGTATACGCACCACTTTGATGTTCACTGACATTTTGTGCACCAAGTTTAATATTTTCATTTAAACTCTGCTGCTGAATTTTATCGGCCATCAGTGCTAAATATGGAAAACTTGGACAAAGAATTACGGTGCTATTCGCTGGCGGTATAAAACCATCAAAACCGGCGATCATACTACTGACTAGCTGAGTATCACCGTTCATTTTCCAGTTTGCTGCAACGATTGCTCTTCTTTTCATTTATCTTTCCTAAATCAAAGCGGCGAGATATTAACTAACCTCTGTCGAAGTTACAAGTGTTATGGTTAATATCTTGCTCAATTGGTTAATATTCAACCCAAGAGGGACATTTTTAAACTAACAGGCAAGTTTTACCGCATCAGCAATTTTATTAGCTAAGTTAGTAACTTCCTCTAGCTCTGGTCCTTCAACCATCACACGAATAAGTGGTTCAGTACCTGACTTTCTTAAGAGTACTCGGCCACGGCCAGCTAACGTTTCGTTAACTTGATGAACAGCTGCGCCAACCGGCTCAGTGGTTAATGGGTCGTTATCACCTGAAAAACGAACATTAACTAAAATTTGCGGTAACTTGGTCATACCTTGGCGTAGTTCAAATAGGGTTTTATTATTTTGACATACTGCGGTTAATACATTTAAAGCTGCAACAATACCGTCGCCAGTAGAGGTGTGGTTCAAGTTGATGACATGGCCTGAATTTTCAGCGCCTAATCGCCAATTGTTCTTTTTCAGCATTTCCATTACATATCTGTCACCAACGTTGCTACGGGCAAAAGGTACGCCTAAATCAGCAAGTGCTAATTCTAAGCCCATATTGCTCATAAGTGTACCAACAACGCCACCACGCATGCGACCAGAGGTAATGTCATGTGAAGCGATAACAAATACCACTTCATCACCGTCAACTACATAACCGGTGTGATCAACCATCATTAAGCGATCGCCGTCACCATCTAGAGCAATGCCTAAATCAGCATTATGCTCAACTACAGCTTTACTGATCATCGCCATTGAAGTGGCGCCACAGCCGTCATTAATATTCGTGCCATTGGGTTTCGCTGCTAATTCAATAACTTCTGCGCCAAGTTCTTTAAAGACACTAGGTGCGATATGATAAGTAGCGCCATGAGCGCAATCAACAACAATTTTTAAGCCATTTAGTGATAAGTCACTTGGAAATTGACCTTTACAAAATTCGATGTAACGGCCCGCGGCATCGTCTATTCGGGTGGCTTTTCCTAAGTCGGCTGAGTCTACACAGCCCATGTCGTTATCAAGTTCAGCTTCAATAGCTAACTCGACCGAGTCAGGTAACTTTTGACCGTCTTGAGAGAAGAATTTAATGCCATTATCATAATATGGATTATGTGAAGCACTGATGACAATACCGGCTTCTGCTCGAAATGTTTTGGTTAAATAAGCAATACCTGGGGTAGGCATTGGTCCTAATAAGCCAATGTCGACACCAGCGGCTGAAAACCCAGCTTCTAAAGCCGATTCAAGCATGTAACCTGAAATACGGGTATCTTTGCCAATTAATACTTTTTTAGTACCTTGTGCCGCTAACACTTTACCGGCGGCATAACCTAATTTCATCACAAAAGTTGGCGTAATTGGATACTGCCCTACTAAACCACGAACACCGTCGGTACCAAAATATCTTCTTGCTGACATTAGCTTTCTCCCTTGTCAGTTATAAGCCTTTCTTCGCTTTATTAAGCAGCTGAAACGGCTTGTAAAACAGTTAATGCGTCCACGGTTTCTTTTACGTCGTGAACACGAATAATTTTTGCCCCTTGCTGGGCTGCGATAATTGCGGTTGCTAAGCTCCCCGCTAAACGTTGGTCAACTTCTCGGTTGAGTAAGTTGCCGATCATCGATTTTCTTGATAATCCCGCTAATATTGGCAAATTTAACGACTCGAATTCACTAAGCTTTGCTAGTAATTTATAATTTTGCTCCAGCGTTTTGCCAAAGCCAAAGCCGGGATCGAGAATCAAACGTTGCGAGCTAATACCTTTTGCTTGGCAAGCTTTTATACGCTCAATGAAAAAGTCTTTAATATCTTCAATTAAGTTTTTATATTGGGGATTATTTTGCATGGTGCGTGGTTGACCTTGCATATGCATTAAGCACACATGCACTGACGAGTTAGCGACAGCGCTGATACAGCCCTCGCCTTGCAAGGCACGCACATCATTTATAATATCTGCGCCTTGTGCAATAGCTTCGCCCATAACCTCTGATTTGCTGGTATCGATAGAAACTAAAACATCAAAGCGTGACTTAATAGCCGTTAACACTGGGATAACGCGAGCAAGTTCATCATTTAATGAAACATCTTTTGCACCAGGGCGAGTCGACTCGCCGCCAATATCAATGATTTTAGCGCCATCAGCGATCATACGTTCAACTTGCACAAGCGCTTGGTTTTGCTGATTAAACTTACCGCCATCTGAAAATGAATCTGGGGTCATGTTTAAAATCCCCATTACGCTAGGCGTATTTGAAGATAAAACATCAACAAGTTTTAAAGTGGTTACAGGCAAAGTGTTACTCATTTTATAGCGAAATAGATAAACGAAAGCCCCGATAGTTCGGGGCTAAATAAAACGGATATAACTATTTTGCCGGTATATCTGTAGGTGTGTTCAAGTCAGGCTCATCTTTTGGCGCAGCATCAGTTTTACTTGCTGATTTAGGCGGCTCATTAGAATCTGAATGATTATCCCACTCTGCCATTGGGGCACGAACTTCGCGACGTGCCATTAAGTCATCAATTTGTCTAGCATCAATGGTTTCATAATGCATTAACGCGTCTTTCATTGACTCTAAAATATCACGGTTTTCATCTAATATTTTTTCTGCACGTTGATAATTACGGTCAACAAAGGCTTTGATTTCAAGATCAATAGCTTGTGCTGTTTCATCAGACATATTCAACGATTTAGAGGAAGTACGGCCTAAGAACACTTCACCTTCTTCTTCAGCAAATAACATTGGTCCCAATTTTTGTGAGAAGCCCCACTGAGTTACCATTTTACGTGCAAGTTGTGTAGCACGTTCAATATCATTTGATGCACCGGTTGAAACTTTTTCGAAACCGTAAATCATCTCTTCGGCAATACGGCCACCATAAAGTGATGAAATATTACTTTCTAAATGTTGTTTACTATGACTGAATCGGTCTTGCTCAGGTAAATACATGGTTACACCTAAGGCACGACCACGAGGAATAATACTCACCTTATAAACAGGATCATGATCTGGCACTAAGCGACCAACAATAGCGTGACCAGCTTCATGATAAGCAGTCATGGCTTTTTCTTCTTCGCTCATTACCATTGAACGACGTTCAGCGCCCATTAAAATTTTATCTTTCGCTTTTTCGAACTCATCCATCGATACAGTGCGACGAGCCGAACGTGCAGCAAATAATGCCGCTTCATTGACTAAGTTAGCTAGGTCAGCACCTGACATTCCTGGTGTGCCTCGCGCAATAACTGACGCTTTAACATCTTCACCTAGTGGAACTTTGCGCATATGCACTTTAAGAATTTGCTCACGACCACGAATATCCGGTAAACCTACCGTTACTTGACGGTCAAAGCGACCAGGACGAAGTAATGCTGGGTCTAGTACGTCTGGACGGTTAGTTGCTGCAATTACAATTACACCTTCATTACCTTCAAAACCATCCATTTCAACGAGCATTTGGTTAAGGGTTTGTTCACGTTCGTCGTGTCCGCCGCCCATACCTGCGCCACGTTGGCGACCTACCGCGTCAATTTCATCAATAAAGATAATACAAGGAGCTGACTTTTTCGCTTGTTCAAACATGTCACGTACACGAGATGCACCAACACCAACAAACATTTCTACAAAATCAGAACCAGAAATTGTGAAAAATGGCACTTTTGCTTCACCGGCAATGGCTTTAGCTAATAAGGTTTTACCTGTACCTGGCTGACCTACCAGTAAAACACCAGAAGGAATGCGGCCACCTAATTTTTGAAATTTACTCGGATCTTTTAAGTAGTCAACAAGTTCTGATACTTCTTCTTTAGCTTCGTCACAACCTGCAACATCAGAAAAAGTAGTTTTAATTTGATCATCACTTAATAAGCGTGCTTTAGATTTACCAAAAGACATAGCGCCTTTGCCGCCACCGCCTTGCATTTGACGCATGAAGAATATCCATACACCAATAAGTAAAATCATCGGGAACCAAGAGATGAAAATAGAAGTAAGTAAGCTTTGCTCTTCAGGCAATTCTCCACTAGCGATCACACCGCTTTTAACTAAATCGTTAATTAGGTCTCTGTCATAGCCACCTGGAATTACGGCCACAAACTTTTCGCCGCCACGCTTAAGACCAGTAATTACGCCGTTACGATCTACCGTAGCTTCTGAAATTCTGCCTTGACGTACATCCTGTACAAATTTGGTGTAATCTAATTGCTGCTCATTGCCGCCACTCGGAGTAAAACTCTGAAAAACTGACATTAGTACAACTGCAATAACCAACCATAAAATAAGATTTTTTGCCATATCGCTCAACTTAACAACCTCATGCTGTTTAATAAAATGGGAAAAGCCATTAACTTTCTTTCACTAAATGTAATTTACTACAATTTAAAGCCGGTCGCCACCAGATAAACTTCGCGTGACCTTGCTCTAGACGACTCTGGTTTACGTGTTTTGACTACTTTAAAAGCAGATCGCACGTCTTTCATAAACTGTTCAAACCCGGCTCCTTGGAAAACTTTCACCACAAAGGCACCGTCTTTCTTTAAAACTTCTTTACACATATCAAGCGCTAACTCGACTAAATACATGCTTCTGGCAGAATCTGCGCTTTCATTGCCAGTCATATTAGCGGCCATGTCAGACATCACCACATCAATGTTTTTACCATTAATACGGGTTAATAAAGCATCCAGTACCGCTTCTTCTCTAAAGTCTCCTTCAAGAAAATCAACGCCAGCAATAGCATCCATCGGTAATATGTCACAGGCAACCACTTGTCCTTTATCACCAACAGCTTTAACTGCGTATTCAGACCAGCCACCAGGCGCGGCACCTAAGTCAACCACTTTCATGCCCGGTCTAATTAATTTGTCTTTGTTATTAATTTCTTCAATTTTAAATACCGCTCGCGAGCGTAAGCCTAAACGTTGGGCTTTTTTAACATATTCATCGTTGAAATGTTCTTGCATCCACCGAGTACTACTCGCTGTTTTTTGTTTATTACTCATTAAGATAGCTTAGTTACGGTTAACTTTAATGAAAAAGTAAAGATTCTTCACTTATCATTGGGTTTTATTAAATATTGGAGTTTATTTATACAAAATGAAACAGCCGATATTTAAACGTTGGTAGTATTACAAACTAGATGGAGGTAAAATACTCTTAATTCAAGCTAACTTGTAACGAAAATTGTTAATGATCCCAAATAAAAAACAAATTCAGCATTTAAAAGGGCTGGCACACTCGCTAAAACCGGTAGTTTTACTTGGTAATAATGGCTTAACAGAAGCCGTTGTTGCAGAAATTGATTATGCGTTAAACCACCATGAATTAATTAAAGTGAAAATTCCAACTGACGATCGCGAAACTAAGGGCTTAATTGTTGAAGCCATTTGCCGTGAAACGAACTCAACTAAAGTGCAGCAAATAGGTAAAGTACTTGTTGTATATCGTCAATCAGCAGAAAAGAAAATTCACATCCCAAAACTTTAAATTTAAAAGCCGCTATTTTAAGCGGCTTTTTTATTACCGCTCGCTAATAAACCATACCTTGGTTTATTCCTTGTTTCTCTAATAGTTATTTTTCAAACTAGCCATCTAACTAATTAATCTATAAATCTGCTAAAAACAGCTTAAACTAAGTTCATATTACACATATCGAATTGTTACATAGCAATAGCCTCGAGCTGAAAATGTAGACTTTTCCCCTTACGCTGACAAACAAATACACTCGAATGCTCGTTCAACTTGGCTTGCTTTTTCGCCAGCGCGGCAACTTCAGCAACTTCATGATGGTTTGTACATTGTAAGCTATTTGGCTCTACAACTCCTATAGCCAGTCCTAGTAATGCATAAAATTTTCGTTGGCCATCACGAGATTGGCTATATATACCGCCAACATCAAGATGTTCTTGTTCATAAAAGTTCTTTATATGTTGGTCAAAATCTTTAATTATTGCTTCGCAGCGTTTAAGCCATTGCTCATTTTGAAAAACAGCAACAAAATCGTCACCGCCAATATGGCCAATAAAATCATATTTCGTACAGTGGCGCTGAATAGTGGCTGCTACTAACTTAATAACTTGATCTCCTTTTGCGTAGCCATAAATATCATTGTAGGGTTTGAAGTTATTTAAATCGAAGTAAGCAAATCTAAATGGCGTTTTAGAGGCGAGTAATTCATCAACATGACGATAAATGGGTACATTACCTGGCAACAAGGTAAGCGGGTTTGCATAACGAGCATGTTGAATTTGTTGCTTGGTTAATTGTCGTAGTAAGTCGCGTACTGAAGCAATGCCAATATAGTTATTTTGGTCAGTAACGATAAAGTGCCATTGCATTTTATCGTCATGCTCAGAGGTTACCATAGTAGCAACATCGCTAAGCGGTGTGTTTGCATCAACAATAACCTGGTTTGTAACCATGGTTTCACTAATTAGTTTTTGCTCATTCAATGCCCGTCCATAAGGGGTGGAAAAGAGCTCGAGCAATAAATCTCTTAATACCATACCCACTGGCTCACGCCCCCTAAGTACTGGCATAGAGTGAACATTTGGATGTTTATAAAGGTAGTCAACTACGTTTTTGGTTAATTCATCATGTGAAATGGTATTAGCTGGTTGTAATAATGAACTGGCAACAGGCTCTAGTTCAATCGGCACCTTAGTTAGGTTTTGTTGATATTGCAAAATTCTTGGTAATTCTTGAACAGGAAAAGGCTCTGGTCGTGCAAATAAATAACCTTGATATAGGTTAACCCCTAAATCATTCAAACAATTAAATTCATCTGAAGTTTCAATACCTTCAGCAATAACCTTGGCATTAATATTTTGCCCTAAGCTTAAAATGCTTTTTATAAACTCTCGTTTTACTGGGTCTTGATCGCATTGATTAATAAAATAACGGTCAATTTTTACAAAATCAGGTGCTACTTCTAACCACAATTTCAGCCCAGCATACCCTGCCCCTAAATCGTCTACCGCGATGGTAAAACCTAAATTACGATAATATATTAGTGCATTTTTTAATAATTGCGGAGCATCTATCGGGTACTTTTCACTCAGTTCAATCACCACTCGACTCGGCGATAAACCAAATTTTTTCAAATAAGAAATAGTAACGCCTTGACTATGATCAGACTGTAATAGCACTTTAGGGCTAACATTTAGAAATAATCGACCAGGGAGTTTGAGTTCAACAAAACGAGCAATAGAAATTTTACGACACACCAATTCAAGCTCAGACAACAAACCATAAGTTAATGCCGCATCAAATAATGCCGTAGGATTATGTAGCGGGCTATTGGACGGCCCTCTAATTAAAGCTTCAAAACCATAGGCATTTTCAAATGTGGTTGAATAAATCGGCTGAAATAGTGCTGAAAGCTCTTCATTTTCGATAATACTTTTAAGGTGACTTTTAATGTTCATACACGTAAGAAGCTTAGATATTTGAAACTAGTTTATTTAAGTTTTTTGACAGTTGTGTGACAATACAAAGTATTGGCTAACTTTTATTAACCTTTTCATTCACCTATTTACCTGCATATTATCTACATATTACTGACATAGAATTTCAAGCTCCCCATAGCTTAATCAAACATTTAATATGAACACAGTAAAAAGAGTAAATGAAGATTGGGCTATTTTTACTATATTCTTTTAAGGGTTTAATCTGTAGCTTGTAAACTAAATATATAAAAATAGAGCCTTATGAAAGCGAATAACCTGATATCTCCTGAGTTACTTAATAATAGTAGCGAGTTTAAAGACAATTTCTTTAGCCAGTTTACCTTGCGACCTGCAGCTAAACCGCTTCAACTAACAGCTGAAATTTCAAAGAATTACTTATTCCCTACTTTTTATGGCAATGCCAGCTGCGCTATTGGCATATTTTTATGTAGCTATGAAAAGGCTCAACAACTGTTACCAAGTAACGACATGGTACCGGTGAAAATGCCTGGTAATAAAGCCTTGGTGACGTTTTCTTGTTATGAATATAAAAATGTACTTGGCGTTGCGCCCTACAACGAAATAGCAATGACTATTCCTATGCAGATAAAACCGAGCTTTAATCTGCCGTTATTGCCAATACTTATGGAAAAGCATTTTTCACGTTTTGGCTATCATGTTTTTCATATGCCAGTAACCAGTTTAGAAAATCAAATTAGAGGAGAGAAAATTTGGGGGTTGCCTAAGGTCGTTGATGATATTGATATAAACGTAGCCAATAACGTCAGTACAACTCAAGCAACGGATAATAAAGGTAACCGCTATTTTGAATTAAAAATTCCAACAACAGGTAAAACTCGTTTTTTTGATGTTAAATCTAATCTTTATTCAATACGTAACAGCAAAATAATACAAAGCGAAACCTGCTTTAAAGCAAGTTTTACAATAAATAAAAACTTAAATCGTTTGTGGAATAGTCAGGTTAAAAGCAATGAAGTTGCCCTTAAATTAGGCTCTGGCACTTATGCTGAAATGCTTAAAGGTTTGGAAATAGACCCAATACCTTTTCAAACAAGGTATGCAGCCAGTATGTCGGCATGTTTTGATTTACCTAAGCCAGACTATAAATTACCGTAAAAAAAACCCGCTAATTCAGCGGGTTTTTATTAGATGTGATCTACAGATATAATTTCATATTCAACTAAACCGCCAGGCGTTTTAATTTCAATTTCTGAATCAACCTCTTTACCAATTAAACCACGGGCAATAGGTGAATTTACTGAAATACGGTGGTTTTTAATATCCGCTTCATCGTCACCAACAATTTGATATTTCACTTCTTCGTCAGTATCAATGTTTAATAAAGTCACGGTTACACCAAAAATAACTTTGCCACTGTTTGGTATTTTAGTAACGTCGATAACCTGCGCATTGCCTAACTTACCTTCAATGTCTTGAATACGGCCTTCACAAAAGCCTTGTTCTTCACGCGCGGCATGATATTCAGCATTTTCTTTTAAATCGCCGTGTTCACGCGCTTCAGCGATATCGGCTACAATGCGTGGACGTTTAACCTGTTTCAGGTGATTTAACTCTTCACGTAATGCTTCAGCACCCTGAACGGTCATTGGATATTGATTCATGGTAATCCTTCGTATTTTATAACAGCAAAGGCGGTTTTACCTTCTTTATATAAATCAGGTAAAACCACCTTTATTTTTTATTGAACTAAGTGACTTAATTTATCAAGCCAATTAGCATCTTTTATGTAGTTCTTGAATAGACGTTACCGTATTTCTGTCGTCAGCAGCGTGTGCCTGACAAGCAGCAAATGCAGCATTTAGCGTTGTAGTATATGCAACTTTATAACGTAATGCACCACCACGTAATACTTTAGAATCTTCAATCGCTTTACGACCTTCAGTAGTATTAATGATGTAGGTGTATTCACTATTCTTAATTCTATCAAGAATATGAGGACGACCTTCGTGTACTTTGTTAACACGACGCACAGGAACGCCTGCTTCACGTAGAATAATTTCAGTGCCATGAGTAGCATCTAACTCATAACCTAAAGCAACCATCTGTTTAGCTAAGTCAAGTACGCGGCCTTTATCTGAGTTACGAACAGAGATAAGTGCACGGCCATCTTTAGGAACAGAAACACCTGCGCCTAAATTAGCTTTAGCGTAAGCTTCTTCAAAGGTATCACCTACGCCCATCACTTCACCAGTTGAACGCATTTCTGGGCCAACTAATGGGTCACTACCGTGGAATTTGTTAAATGGAATAACCACTTCTTTCACTGAGAAATAATCAGGGATAATTTCTTTAGTAATGCCTTGTTCTTTAAGCGACTTGCCAGCCATAACACGCGCACCAACTTTTGCTAAAGGTACCGAAGTAGCTTTTGATACAAAAGGAATAGTACGTGCGGCACGTGGGTTTACTTCAATTAAGTAAACTTTACCGTCTTTAACTGCCATTTGCGTATTCATTAAACCAATTACGCCTAATTCAAACGCTAAGTCAGTCACTTGCTTACGCATAACATCTTGTACATCTTGGCTTAAGCTATAGGCAGGTAATGAACATGCTGAGTCACCAGAGTGAACACCGGCTTGTTCGATATGCTGCATAATGCCGCCAACAACCACATCAGTGCCGTCACAAACCACGTCAATATCAACTTCAATCGCATCATCAAGGAAGTGATCAAGTAATACTGGTGAGTCGTTTGATACGCTTACCGCTTCGGTCATGTAACGACGTAAATCAGCTAAATCATAAACAATTTCCATTGCACGGCCACCTAGAACATAAGATGGGCGAACAACTAATGGGAAACCAATTGCTTCAGCTTTCGCCATTGCTTCATCTAATGAGGTAACAGTCGCGTTTTCTGGTTGCAATAAACCTAAACGGTCAACCGCTTGTTGGAAACGCTCACGGTCTTCAGCGCGGTCAATTGCATCTGGAGAAGTACCAATAATTGGTACACCGGCAGCTTCTAACGCACGAGCCAATTTAAGTGGAGTTTGACCACCGTATTGCACGATAACGCCTTTAGGCTTTTCGATGCGAACAATTTCAAGTACGTCTTCAAAAGTAATTGATTCAAAATATAAACGATCAGAGGTGTCGTAATCAGTTGAAACAGTTTCAGGGTTACAGTTAACCATGATAGTTTCAAAGCCATCTTCACGAAGTGCTAGCGCTGCATGTACACAACAGTAGTCAAATTCAATACCTTGGCCAATGCGGTTTGGACCGCCACCTAAGATCATAATTTTGTCATTATCTGTAGGGTTTGCTTCACATTCTTCATCGTACGTTGAATACATGTAAGCCGTGTCTGAACTAAATTCTGCAGCACAAGTATCTACACGCTTGTAAACTGGGAAAATATCAGCAGCTTGACGTTTCTTACGAATTTCAGACTCGTTCACGCCAATAACTTGAGCAAGACGAGAATCAGCAAAACCTTTACGCTTTAACTGACGTAAGTATTCAGGCGTTAACGACTTCATGCCGCCTTCAGATACTTTTTTCTCTTCAAGAATTAAATCTTCAATTTGAACTAAGAACCAACGGTCAATTTTAGTAGCGTTGAAAATATCTTCTACGCTTAAACCTAAACGAAATGCGTCAGCTACATACCAAATACGGTCTGCGCCAGCTTCTTGCAGTTCGTGCATAATTTTAGTTTTTGCACCCGGCTTGGTTACATCAACAATAGGATCAAAACCACTTACGCCAACTTCTAAGCCGCGTAAAGCTTTTTGCATTGACTCTTGTTGGTTACGGCCAATCGCCATAACTTCACCAACTGATTTCATTTGCGTGGTTAAGCGGTCTTCTGAACCAGCAAATTTTTCGAAGTTAAAACGTGGAATCTTTGTTACTACGTAATCAATCGTTGGTTCAAATGACGCAGGAGTTGCGCCACCGGTAATATCATTTTGTAACTCATCAAGGGTATAACCTACCGCAAGCTTGGCCGCAATTTTAGCAATTGGGAAACCTGTTGCTTTTGAAGCAAGTGCAGATGAACGTGATACACGTGGGTTCATTTCGATAATAACCATACGGCCAGTATCAGGACAAACACCAAACTGTACGTTTGAACCACCCGTTTCAACACCAATTTCACGTAATACCGCAAGTGATGCGTTACGCATGATTTGATATTCTTTATCGGTTAAGGTTTGTGCAGGCGCAACCGTAATAGAGTCACCAGTATGAATACCCATAGGGTCGAAGTTTTCAATTGAACAAATAATGATACAGTTATCATTTTTGTCACGAACCACTTCCATTTCATATTCTTTCCAACCAATTAATGATTCATCAATCAATAATTCAGAGGTTGGTGAAAGGTCTAAACCACGGGTACAAATTTCGTCAAATTCTTCACGGTTATACGCGATACCGCCACCAGTACCACCCATAGTGAAAGACGGACGAATAATACAAGGAAAACCAATACGTGTTGAAGTATCGTGTGCTTCTTCAATAGTATGAACAATTTCAGCACGAGGACATTCAAGACCAATATTTTTCATTGCTTGGTCAAAGCGTTCACGGTTTTCAGCTTTGTCAATTGCATCAGCAGTAGCGCCAATCATTTCAACATTAAATTCTGCTAATACACCTTTAGCTTCAAGCTCTAAGGCACAGTTTAATGCCGTTTGACCACCCATAGTAGGTAATACAGCACAAGGGCGTTCTTTTTCAATTATTTTGCGAACAACTTCCCAGTGAATTGGCTCGATATAAGTTGCATCGGCCATATCAGGGTCAGTCATAATAGTTGCTGGGTTAGAGTTAACTAAAATTACTCGGTAACCTTCTTCGCGTAACGCTTTACACGCTTGAGCACCGGAATAGTCAAACTCACAAGCTTGACCAATTACAATTGGACCAGCACCTAAGATTAAGATACTTTTTAAGTCAGTACGTTTTGCCATGTTATAAAATCTCTCTGTTATCTTAATCTATGCTTATTTGGCTTGTTTGATAAGGTCAATAAAGTGGTCGAATAACGGCGCTGCGTCATGTGGACCTGGGCTTGCTTCTGGGTGACCTTGGAAACTAAATGCTGGTTTGTCAGTGCGATGAATACCTTGAATACTACCGTCAAATAACGACTTATGCGTTACTTCTAAGTTTGCAGGCATGTTGGTTTCGTCAATGGCAAAACCGTGGTTTTGCGCTGTGATCATTACAACGTCACGAGCAAAGTCTTTCACTGGGTGGTTACCACCGTGATGACCAAACTTCATTTTAATGGTTTTAGCGTCACTTGCTAAACCTAATAACTGATGACCTAAACAAATACCAAAAACAGGAATATCAGTTTCTAAGAAGCTTTTAATTGCTGTAATTGCGTAATCACAAGGTTCTGGATCGCCTGGGCCATTCGATAAGAAAATACCGTCAGGGTTCATCGCTAATACTTCACTTGCAGGCGTTTGCGCTGGCACTACTGTTAATTTACAACCGCGGTCTACTAACATACGTAAAATATTACGTTTAGCACCAAAATCGTAAGCAACTACGTGAAACTGTGAGTTTTCTGGAGTTATATGGCCTTGACCAAGTACCCAGCTACCTTCAGTCCACTGATATTGTTCCTTGGTAGAAACAACTTTAGCTAAGTCCATACCTTTAAGACCAGGGAACGCTTTAGCTTGAGCTAGCGCACTTGCTTGGTCTAGGTTTTCGCCCGCTAAGATGCAACCATTTTGTGCACCTTTTTCGCGTAAAATACGGGTTAATTTACGGGTATCAATATCAGCGATACCTAAAATGTTTTTACTTTTTAAGTATTCGCTTAAACTTTGTTCACTTCGAAAGTTACTTGCTAATAGCGGTAAGTCACGAATAACTAAACCTTTCGCCCAAATAGTGTCAGATTCTTCATCTTCACTGTTGGTACCTGTGTTACCTATATGTGGGTAGGTAAGCGTAACAATTTGCTCTGCATATGAGGGATCAGTCAGAATTTCTTGGTAACCGGTCATTGAAGTATTAAATACTACTTCACCAACAGCCGCCCCATCTGCACCAATTGCGGTGCCTTTAAATACAGTGCCGTCTTCAAGCACTAAAATGGCAGATTTAGTCAATTTAACCTCCGTAAAGAAGAAATAAAATTAATGATGAAACAACTAAAAACTTTCATCACTAAGTACATTATAGTTCGCATAAAAAATGCCAAAAACACAGTTACCTGTAAATTTTTGACAAAATCCACTTATTCTACGCTTGTAACCTTTTATCGTCTAGTAAAAAATGAAATAAAGTGTCATTTTTACTAATTTTGTTACTAAAGCGTCAAAAGTAAGTGTTTTCTCGTTTTTTAACTGTGCTAGTTATTTTAAACCTAGTACGTCTTGCATGTCGTAATAACCGTTATCGGCTTCAGACAACCATGCGGCTGCACGCATTGCTCCTAAAGCAAAAGTCATTCTTGAACTCGCTTTATGGGTAATTTCAATACGTTCACCTAAATCGGCAAAAAAGGCAGTATGTTCGCCAACAATATCGCCGGCACGAACAGTAGCAAAACCAATAGTTTCACGATCACGCTCTTCGGTAATGCCTTCTCGGCCATAAACAGCGCATTTATTAAGATCACGCCCTAAGGTGTCGGCAATTACCTGCCCCATTTTCACGGCAGTGCCTGACGGTGCATCTTTTTTGAACCTGTGGTGCGCTTCAAAAATTTCTATATCAGTATAGTCGCCAATCGCTTTTGCGGTAATTTCTAACAGCTTAAACATTAGATTAACGCCAACACTGGTATTAGGCGCTAAAATTACGGGAATATTTTCACCCGCTTTTTCAATTTGTTGCACTTGTGCATCAGTAAAACCTGTGGTGCCAATCACTAATGATTTATTGTTCGCTTGACACCATTTGATGTTTTCAAGCGTAGTTTCAATTGCAGTAAAGTCAATAAACACATCAGCTGCAAGCAATTCAGATAGTTCTATTGAAGTTTTTTTGCCAATTGCGCCAATACCGGCAAGTTCACCTAAGTCAAAGTCAACAAACGATGAGGAAGCACGTACACTGCCACCAACTAATTCAATTTGTTCATGCTCAACTGCCGCTTGAATTAAGTTTCGGCCCATACGACCACTACAACCTAAAATGGCTACTTTTACTTTCATGTTTATTTCCTGACTATTACTGTTTTGTTCAAAATAGGGTTTATTCAAAGATGGTTAATTTCTTTTCTAAATCAACTGAGCTGTCAATTTCATGTGAAACGACATGCATTATTTTAGCGTACTTGCCGGTAATATCTATATGGTATAACGCGGCAAACTCAGCGAGAATTTGGTTTTGTTCGCCTTGAAACTGCCAATGAATATTAGCAACCGCTAAATTGGAAGAATACTCATGATAGCTGGCAGAGATAACACCAATTTGGCTAGCGTTATCTTGTTTCATCCACGAAAATATATTAGTAAATTCATCTTCTGCGTCGGTAGATGATTTTAGTAATACAATTTTATCAGGTGTGGTTAATGTACAAGGGAAGGCATAACAATCAACGACGCTTTGCAAATCAAACTGTTGAAATGCTTTTATATACTGCTGAAAAAGTTGCTGAAGCTTTGTTGTTATCACTTTTTATGTTTCGCTTTTTTATATTTTGGTTTGCTATATTCGGGTTTGCTATATTTTACTGAACTAGGTTTTTGCTCTTTAGCGGGCCGAGCTACTTTTTACATTCGCCACTTCATGACCTTCTACCGCCGTGCCATTGCCTACATGGATGTAGGTAGTAAGCTTTTGTCCGGAACTTAAAAGCGCTGCCTACATGGATGTAGGTAGTAAGCTTTTGTCCGGAACTTAAAAGCTGACTGTACATCCTGCATTCGCCACTCCATGACGTCCTGTCACCGTGGCATTGCCTACATGGATGTAGGTAATTAGTTTTTGTCTGGAACTGAAAAACTAACAATACATCCTGCATTCGCCACTCCATGACGTCCTGTCACCGCGGCATACTGTACATCCTATACATAAAAAAGCCGGGATAACCCGGCTTATTTTAATTAACTAACGATAGCTAATAATTCAACATCAAATATCAATGTTGAGTAAGGAGGTATAGCACCTTGAGAACCTTGCTCACCATAAGCTAATTGATATGGAACATATAAACGGTATTTAGAACCTTCAGCCATTAATTGTAATGCTTCAGTCCAACCTGGGATAACGCCACCTACAGGGAATTCAGCTGGCTGACCGCGGTCAACAGAGCTATCAAAAATATCACCGTTGATGAAAGTACCGTGGTAATGCGTACGTACTGTGCTTGCAGCAGTAGGTTTTTCGCCTTCGCCAGTAGCAATAATTTCGTACTGTAAACCAGACTCAGTTACGATAACTTCATCACGCTTAGCATTTTCTACTAAAAAGGCTTCACCTTCAGCTGCTTTTACTTTTGCAACCTCTTGCTCTTGCTCTTGTAGTTTCTTAGAAATGATGCCGAAAGCTTCATTTAATTGCTCATCAGAAACTTGACTAGCAACATTAGCAATAGCGTCAGAAAGACCTGCTTGTACTGCTGTTACGTCAAAATCTTTAAAAGGATTATTACGTAGTTGATCACCAAGTTGACGACCTACACCGTAACTTACACGTTGTTCAATTGTTTCAAAATTATTCTCAGACATATCATTCACATTTAGGCTAAATAAAAATTCGCGCAAGAATAGCATAAACCAACCGTAGTCTGTAGTCCTCTTTTAGTACTTATGGTTAATATTTTAACTTTTTTCTGATAAGTGATTAATGAAAGCAATTACCTACTTATAAGCAGATTAATTACAATTAATTTTATCGCCTTCGATTTAATTAACATTTCTTTTGTATTGTTTATTGTTATCCTTTGGCTAATTAAATAATTTTTAAAATAAATGAGCATTTTTATGACCTCAGCCGATTTAAAATCAGCCCCCGCTTGCACACCACCCGAAAATAATAGTTTGTTCAGCTTATTACCTTTTATCGTTTTTCTTGGCTTATTTCTAGGCACAGGCTTAGTACTAACCTTGCAAGGCGTTGATTTTGCTTTTTATCAATTGCCCGCCAGTATAGCTATTATTCCAGCCATTTTTGTTGCCATATGGTTGGGTAAAGACAGTATTAACAGCCAAATAAGCCAGTTTATATCTGGTGCTGGTCATCAAAACATTATCACCATGTGTGTTATTTATTTATTAGCCGGTGCCTTTGCCACTGTTGCTAAAGCCACTGGTAGTGTTGATGCCAGCGTGCAACTTGGTTTATCGGTTTTTCCTGAGTACTTGATTTTACCGGGCCTATTTTTAGTGGCTGCCTTTTTAGCCACAGCTATGGGCACTTCAATGGGCACTATCGCAGCTATTGCTCCCGTTGCTTTAGGTTTTATAGAAAGCGCTAACCTTGATGCCGGCATTGTTGCTGGCTGTATTATTTCTGGCGCGATATTTGGTGATAACTTGTCAATTATTTCCGATACCACCATAGCGTCTACTCGCAGCCAAGGTGCGCATATGAAAGATAAATTTAAAGTGAATTTTAAGTTTGCCGTTCCTGCCGCCCTACTTTGTTTAGCTATTTTTGCTTTTGCTGGAGGCTCGGTTACCTTACCTGAAACCGGTGATATTGAAGTATTAGGTTTACTGCCTTATTTAGTGATACTTGCTTTAGCTTTGTCGGGTGTAAATGTTTTTGTGGTTTTAGTTGTTGGCATTATTTTAGCCGCAGCTATTGGCATGGTGAACAATGGTTATCAATTAGCTACTTGGGTGAGTGATATCAATAAAGGTTTTGCGAGCATGCAAGACATATTCATTTTGTCTTTATTTATTGGTGGCTTAAGTGAATTAGTTCGTCATCAAGGGGGCTTAGCTGCATTAACCACTAAAATTCGAAATGCCGCCACACGTATAAGTAAACATAATGATAAGCGCGCTGCTGGTATTGGCATTGCCACATTAGCTTTTTGCTGTAACTTTTTTACCGCCAATAACACCGTATCAATTATTATTACCGGTGAAACAGCGAAAGACTTAAGCACCGAGGCTGATTTAGCGCCGGCACATTCAGCAAGTTTGTTAGATATTTTTGCCTGTATCAACCAAGGTTTATTACCTTATGGAGCTCAAGCTTTATTATTAGGTGCTACGTTAGGTATTTCGCCACTTGAAGTTGTAATGCACGCTTTTTATCCGATGATTTTATTAGTTGTTGCCAGCATCGCATTTTGGCGCATAACCAAATAAGCTCAGCTTGGTTCTATTTTAAATAGCTAAATATAAAAAAACACCGTGACTGAAACCAATCACGGTGTTTTTTTTAGCTTGTTTTTTATCTTATACAGCGCGAGTATTTTTACTTCTTCGGCTGTGCTTTAGTCTGTTCTTTCGGCTTAGGCGGCTCTGGAATATTTTTTGGTTTTACACAATTTGGACGATTGCTGGTTTTATAAAATTTTTCAGAAACACTTAAATGCTTAGTGAGTTGCTCAATACGGGTTTGATTCGACGGATGAGTAGACATAAATTCTGGCGGCGCATCTTTACTTAACTTCGCCATGTTCTCCCACAAACGAATACTTTGGTCTGGTTTAAAACCCGAACGTGCCATTAGGTCTTGGCCAACAATATCAGCTTCACTTTCATGGCTTCGGCCATAAGGCATAATTACGCCATATTGGAGCCCGACACCTAAACCTGCCATCCACAGGCCTTTATTCTCAGAATTGCTTGCGCCTAAAGCAATAGCCGCAGCTGCCATACCCATTTGAGAAACTTTGCTTGCCGATAAACGTTCGTTCGAATGATGTTCAATAACATGACCAACTTCATGACCCATTATCGCGGCTAGTTGGTCTTGGTTTTCAGTCACATTTAATATGCCGGTATAAACCCCAATTTTCCCCCCAGGTAGTGCAAAGGCGTTCACTTGTGCTGAATCAAATACTACGACTTCCCATTCGCCAGCATGAGCTGACTTAGGAACATTTACGGTAATAGCGTCGGCAACACATTGTACAAAAGCATTGGTTTCTTTATGACTACTGATCGGTATTTGCTTTTTCATGTCTTCAAATGAAGCTATGCCCATTTTATTTAAATCAGAGTCAGACATCAGCATAATTTGCTTTCGCCCAGTTGAAGACGTACTACAGCCGACTAGGCTAATGATCACGGCACATACGGCAATATATTTTTTCACAGGCATTCCATTTAGATTAAAGACCAAATCAATAAAGCTCATACAAAGCTCATACAAAATAAGCGCAATTGACATGTATTAAACTAGTTTATGTAAATACTGGCCACTTTTCTAATAGTTTTTGTTAGCACTTGGCACAATGAGCGTGTTGATGTTTTTCTTAATAGCACTAACATCAGCAGGGTTAAAACCTAAAGTGATAGCAAAAGAGCTATTTTGTAGGGCCAATTTTTGTCGGTAAAAGCTCGCATCTGAAGATTCGGCGACAACAAAGTAACTGGTATTATCGTATTGCGTTACTGTGCCTAAGCCTTTTAATTTAATGTTCAGGCTTTGACCAAAAACAAGCTTAGCTCGGTCAAGGTGTTGATATTCATTAGCGGTAATTAAACTGATATAAAAAAGCTGTGCGTCTCTACCAGCTTGATTTTGCCGATAAACCGCAAAGTCATCAACAAGTAGTTGTTTTAATTGTTGTAAATATGGCGCTAACTCTGCCGCTGATACAAGCGCGCCAACAAAGGCTTGACCGTTATGATTGCGTAGCTCTGTAATTTTTACCGTGATTGACTTTTCAATGTTTTGCTTACGGTCAAGTTCAAACCTCTCGGTTGGTTTTAAGCTCGGCTTGGGCTGAGTATCAACTTGTTCTGATGAGGTATAAGTATGAGGCGTGTTAGCTTGTGATAAATAAATAGGGGCTATCTGCTCTTGTGCTGCTAAGGAAAACGAAAAGCAACAAACTAGCATGCTAGTAAAATTAGTAAGGCATTGCCGAGCTATAGTTAACAATATAGATAAGGTAACTCTGTTAGCTGATTTCATTGAATGCTCTTTTTCATGTAAACTGCTTATATCAAGTAAATTATTAAAGCGTTTAAATGAGAATACCTGTAAGCCCTGAAATATGCCAACAACTGGCACTAACCTTTGTTGCTTTTCGCTGGCATTTATTGGCATGGAGTGGTTTAGGTTTTTTGTTATTTTTACTGCTGCAGGTACAAATTCAGTCAACTACTCCCTTGTGGTTATTAGGCATAGCGCTGTTTGTTTTATTTGCGTCTTTACAAGCTTTAGTATTATCGTCATTTGTTTTTTTCTTTAAAACCCTACCATCGAGTAAAGCCCCCGATAACTACTGGTATAAAGTTTACCGAACCATAGAGTGGTGTGAGGCGGTGCTATTTGCTTTTATTTTACCACTACCGATGCTTATTTTTATTTATGCTTTGTTTACTTTTAGTGGTTAGTTTATCAAGTGCTAACAAACATTAAAAATAAGACTCGCTCTTACTGAGCAACAATCGTTCTAAATGTGAGGTTAATTCTGGGCTCGGTAACTTTTTTAGTGGGCGGTAAACGATGCAACCAATGTGCTTGGGTAGTGCCTTTCATCACTAACAAGCTGCCTGCTTGTAAATTTAGCGACACGGTTTCTTTACTGTGTTTGTGTTTAAAAGCAAATTTTCGCTCAGCGCCAAAACTTAATGAGGCGATAGCGCCATTTTTCTTTAAATCACTTTCACCGTCGCTGTGCCAGCCCATACCTTCTGCGCCACTATGGTATAAGTTTAATAAACACGAGTTATAAGTTTCAGTGGTTTTTTGCTCAACTAAGGCTTTAAGTTCAAGTAGTTCAGTTATCCAAGGAAGTGCTTGCTTAGTGCTATTGGAATAAGTATAAGAAAAAGGCTTTTCGCCATACCAAGCGACTTTGCGCGCAGTGACAATTTTTTTACCGAAGATAACCGCTTGGTCGTGCTGCCACTGCACCTTTTTAAGCAATTGTTGATAATAATACTCAGCCATATCAGCAGCCTTATTATTTTCAATTTCACTAGAAAATAAAGCGCCGTAATAATCGACCTCGCCATCATGGTTGATAAGGCGAATTGGCTGAGTTAATTGATTATCAAAAAGATCCATGTGATCACTTATACAAGTTTTAAATCACAATATTATGTTGACTAAATAAAGCGACAAGTTGGTCTTCAGTTAATACTTCCACTCCTAAGTCATGTGCTTTAGTTAACTTTGAACCCGCTTTTTCTCCAGCCACTAAATAGTGCGTTTTAGCCGAAACACTACCGGAAACTTTTGCGCCTAAGGTTTGCAAAATGGCTTTAGCTTCATTACGGCCCATTTGCGTTAAAGTGCCGGTTAATACAAAAGTTTGATTTATTAACGGCTGTTGGTCAGCACTTTTCACTTCAATATCAGGCCACGACATAATGCTTTCTAACTCGCTGATCACTTCAATGTTGTGCTCTTGTTTGAAAAAGCTCACGATATTTTTTGCCACTACGGCGCCAACATCAGGTACTTTTTGTAAAGTATCTTCATCAGCCACTTTTATGGCGTTAAAATTTAAAAAATAATGGGCTAAATTAGTTGCGGTAGTTTCACCTACTTCTCGAATACCCAAAGCATAAATAAATTTCGGTAAAGTCGTATTTTTTGCAATGCTCAGCGACTTAATTAAATTATCTGCTGATTTTTGCCCCATACGCTCCATGGTACTGACATCAAGCTCTGTCAGTTTGAATAAATCTGCTGGGGTTTGTATAAGGTTTTCATCTACTAGTTGCTCAACTAGCTTATCGCCTAAGCCGTCTATGTCTAAGGCTTTACGGGATGAAAAATGTTTGATCGCTTCTTTACGCTGTGCGCCACAATATAAACCACCAGTACAACGTAACACCGCTTCACCTTCAGCGCGCACCACCGCTGACTGGCACACCGGACATTCGCTAGGGAAAGCAATGTCTTGGGCATTTTCAGGGCGTTTATCTAAAACTACGCTAACTATTTGCGGAATTACATCACCCGCGCGACGAATAATCACAGTATCTTTTATTTTTATACCAAGGCGGTCAATTTCATCTTGGTTATGTAAAGTGGCATTACTAACCGTAACACCGCCAACAAATACAGGTTGCAAGCGCGCAACTGGGGTAATTGCGCCAGTGCGCCCGACTTGAAATTCAACATCGTCTAAAATGGTAAGTTCTTCTTGGGCTGGGAATTTATAAGCGGTTGCCCAGCGCGGCGCCCTAGCAACAAACCCTAAACGTTTTTGCAGGCTAATGTCGTCAACTTTAAATACTGTACCGTCAATTTCATAACTTAAATTGCCACGTTCAGTTAAAATATGCTGATAAAAACTATCTACTTGGCTGTCATCTTTAAGTAATTTAACTTCAGGGCACATAGGTAAACCTAGCGCTTTTATTTGGCACAAACGTTGGTAATGAGAATTTTCCAGCCATGACTCGTCCAGCTCTAAAGCGTCAAGCTTTCCTACAAAACCGATACCATAAGCATAAAAGGCAAGATTACGTTTGGCGGTAATTTTTGAGTCAAGTTGTCTTAAGCTACCTGCAGCAGCATTTCTTGGATTGGCAAAAGCTTTATCGCCCTTTTTCTTCGCTTGTTCGTTAAGTTGTTCAAAGCTTGCTTTGGGCATAAATACTTCACCACGTACTTCAAGCACTTCAGGATAATCATCACCTTGTAGCTTTAACGGTATCGACTTTATTGTGCGAACATTTTCAGTAATATTTTCGCCAACCGCGCCGTCACCACGGGTAGCTGCCTGGACAAAAAGGCCATTTTCATAGCGTAAGCTAACCGCTAAACCATCTAGCTTTGGCTCAGCGCAAAATTGAATTTTTTTATCTGAAGCCAACCTATCTGTAATGCGTTTACTAAACGCTTGCCATTCATCAGCTGAGAAAACATTATCAAGCGAGAGCATTGGCAGTTGGTGATTAACTTGGCTAAACGATTTAAGCGCTTGTCCGCCCACTTTTTGACTAGGCGAGTCGATACTTTTAAGCGCCGGCTGCTCAGTTTCTATGGTAATTAATTCTCTCATCAAACGATCATATTCAGCATCAGGGACCGTTGGCTGATCAAGTACATAATATTGATGATTGTATTGATTGATTTGTTGCTTAAGCTGCTCTAAACGCTGCTCGAGAGAAGTATCTGACATAGTATGGGGTTTCTTAATGTGGTATTTCTTAGAATGGGAAGTATCGCTTTGCTTAGTTAAATTAAATTCAGTTAAGTGAAGCAAAGCGATAAAGTTAAAGAGCAGCGATTCGGCTTTTACGATCAAATTCTCGTATTCTACTGGTGTAATGCTGCTCGGTTTGCTTGGTTAAAACACTGCGTTTGTCATCTAAAAGCTGACCATGAAATTCTTGAGCAAGTTGTTTCGCTGCTGATAACATTTGCTGAAATACCTCAAACGAGTCGCCTTCATTAGGCAAGGTCATAAACAAGGTGACCCCTTGGGTTGAAAAGCTTTCCATTGAGTCTAAATCAAACGTGCCTGGGTTCATCATATTAGCTAAGCTAAAAGTCACTTTACCATTGCCAGCATTATCTTGATGGCGATGGAAAATATTCATTTCGCCAAATTTCATGCCTAAAGTTAACAAACTAGGTAATAGCGCCGCCCCCGACATAATTTGGTTTTCAGGCATAACCACGGAAATAACTAATACTTCAGGATCAATTTTAGCTACCGCTTGCTCGCGCATCGGCTCGTCACCAAAATTAATTTCCATTTGGTTACGTTTTAGTTCTGCTCTTTTGGTTTTACTGACGCTTTTTTTAGCCGGAACTTTTATTTCTTCTACTTTTCTAGAGTCAGGTTTTGGACGTGTTACTGGCTCTTGGTATATTGCTGGCTCAGGTTTACGTGCTGGTTTTGGCTCAGCTTTAATTTCTGCTTCGGGTGCTTTTTTAGCCTCACGCTGCTCAGTAGCCGCTTGTTGCACTACTTCCGCGTCTTGCTCGTCAAAACTAAACTCGCCTATTGGCGGTTCGTTCTCAAGCGCAGTAGCTTTTTCATCTAATAAATCTTTTGGAATAGGATCAGCTGAAAATTCAGGGGCTGGTGCAGGTTTATGAGGAATTTCCTCTTCTGCAGGAGGGTTGTCAATTTCACCGTTTAAAGCATTGGCGCCAATAACACGTACTTCGCTAACACCGTCTTGATCAAAACCGGAAGGGTCAAAACCACGTTCAACCTGCTGAACAGGCTCTTGTTTGGTTTTTAACTTATAAGGGTTTTTGTTTTTACGAATGGTCCATAAACCATGAATAAAAATGGCACCAATAATAACGGTGGCAATAATAATGAGTACGTTTCTAAAGTTATCTTCCATACCTAGCCTATTTTAAGATACATCTGCCATGGCAATTGCTTCGTCAATATCTACTGCTACCATTCTTGAAACCCCTGGTTCAAACATGGTAACACCCGTTAATTGTGAAGCCATTTCCATCGCTATTTTATTGTGACTAATATATACAAATTGCACGGTTTGGGACATTTCCCTTACCAAATTACAAAATCTTTCTACGTTTGCATCATCTAATGGTGCATCAACTTCATCAAGCATACAAAAAGGAGCCGGATTAAGTCTGAAAATTGCAAATACTAATGATAATGCGGTCAGCGCTTTTTCACCACCAGATAATAGATGAATTGTGCTATTTTTTTTCCCTGGTGGTCTAGCCATTATACTAACACCTGTTTCGAGCAAGTCATCACCCGTTAATTCTAAAGATGCACTACCACCACCAAAAACTTTAGGGAATAAGCTTTTTAGGTCTTTATTTACTTGTTCAAAAGTCGATTTAAACTTTTGCTTAGTTTCTTTATCTATTTTAGCAATAGCCCCTTCAAGGGTGGTAATGGCCTTTACTAAGTCATCATTTTGCTGTTCAAGATAATTTTTACGCTCTAGTTGTTCTTCATATTCCGCTATGGCCGCTAAGTTAATAGCGCCTAGATGGCTGATTTCTTTTGCTATTTTAACTAAATATGCTTGCCAAATCGACTCTTTCGCGCCAACTGGCATTTGTTTTTCGATATCTTGAATACACACTTGCATTTCATCAAGCTGCTCTTGCATGCTGTGGGCGCGAATACGGTAGCTTTCGGCTTCTAAGTGCTGCTTGGTGACTTGCTCTTTTAATTGCGTAATGGTTTTATTTGTCGTCTCTTTTTTCTGCTCTAACTTTATAAGCTCTTGTTGCGCTTGTGCTAGGTTGTCATTAATAAAGCTGAGTTTACCTTCTACACTCGACATTTGCGCTAGCCAGCTTTGCAGCTTTTGCTCGTTTGCCGTTAATGGTTCAACATGCTCAGTTAAGCTAACTTGCCGTTGTTGCTGTAGCAGTTGTGCTTGCCTTATTTTTTCTTGCAACGCTATTTGGCTTTGCTGAGTACTTGCTTGTTGATTAGTGGCTCGTTCAATTTGCACCGCCAATTGTTGCTGCTGGCGGGTTAGTTGGTTAACGCTTTGCTGTTGTAATTTACTACTTTGCTGTAACAGCACTTGCTCATTTAATGACTTGTCTTGACCATTTTCGTCAACCAGCACTTTTGGCTGCTGAGTTAACACTTGCGTTAAAGCTTGCGTGAATTCACTTAATTGTTGCTGAGCCTTGGGTAAATTTGCAATTAAGCTGGTTAATTCTACTTGCAATGTTTCTTGTTGCTGAACAATAAAAATTTGCTGTTGTTCATTAACGGTAATGGTTTGCTGTAAAGCGCTGACCGCTTGCTTTAACTGATTAAGCTCGGTTTTAAGTTGCTGAGCATGCTGCTTTGCGTCTGCTAATTGAGCTTCAATAGTGGCTTTACTTACTTGCTCGGTCGCAATGGTTTGTTCACAACTGGTAATTTCAACCTCGAGTTGTTTAATATAAGCAAGCTTGGTTAGCTGAGCGTCACTTTCTTGGGTAAAGCCTTTACGTAAAAATCCATGACCTAACCATGTAGTATCTGGGCAAATAACCGATTGCTGCGCCGTTAACGTGCTTAGCAATATTTGCGCTTGTTGGTAATTATCAGCAAGGAAAATATTATTAAGCACAACATTAAAGCTATGTTGCCCTGTCACTTGCGCAGCCAAAGTTCCTGATTGTGCTTGAATATCAGTACTAGCTGAGCTGTTTTTAACTAACAACAAGGTTTCAATGGCTAGGTGTTGGTCAATATTTTTCGGGAAATTACTGACCTGCTGCGCCGCTAGCCAATCATTTAAGACCAATTCAAACGCAGCTTGCCAATTAGGGCTTACTTCAATGGCTTCAAATAAGCGCGCTTGGCTTTGAAGGTTTTGTTTTGTTAGCCAAATTTTTTGGCTTGCTTGCCAATCACTTAATTTGTTTTGCTCGAAAAGTAACTGCTGATGGCTTTGTTGTTGAGCTTGCAGTAAACCTTGCTCTGTGGCTAACTTTTGACTGTGCCCTGTTAACTGAAGTTGTAATTGTTCAAGCTTATGCTGATTTTCAATTAACTTTTGTTCACAGTTACCAGCCTGCTTAGTTAAAGCCTGCATTTCTTTAGTTAAATCGGCACCTGATAATAAAGCTGATTTTTGGCTATTAAGTTTGGTTAGCTCAGTTTCAAGTTTTTCTTGGCGTTGAGTGTTAACTAATATTGTTTGCTGGCAAGCGTCAATTTTCGCAGTTAAGCTATTTTTTTTCTCAAGTGCTAATTGGCTTTGTTGGTGATAACTTTCTCGAGCTTGCTGCCATTGATAAAGTTTATCGTTAGCCTCGTTCAATGCCAACTGCGCGATTTGCAGTTGTTGTTGACACTGATTTAGCTCAGGTTGTAACTGCTTAAGTTCAGTGTTTTTTTCGCTTAACTCTAACTCTAGTGTTTTGAGTTTTTGCTCGTCTTCAATAAGATGTTTCTGTGCGAGTTCAGACTCTTGCTTTTGAGCATTTTTTTGCAAGTGAATATGCTTAATATCTTGCTCGATTCGGGCAATATTATTAGTTAACGCTAATTTTTCAGTTTGTAAGTCATCAATATTATCGCCGCCAACGGTGAGCTTTTGCTTTGCTTGAAACAAGGCGTTTTCATGATGGGTTTGTTGTAAAACCAGCTGTTCTATTTCAGCTTGTAATAAAGTAATTTTATCTAAAAAATGTTGATTCTTTTTCTGATATTCCTGCCAGCGCAATACCGACAGCTCAGCTTTATATTTACGTTCATCTGCTTTTAGAGTGCGATAACGTTTTGCCGCTTCGGCTTGTTTATGCAAAGCGTCAATACGCAGGGTAAGTTCACTACGAATATCGGCAAGTCGAGCTAAGTTTTCACGGGTATGAACAATACGATTTTCTGTTTCACGACGTCTTTCTTTATATTTTGAAATACCTGCGGCTTCTTCAATAAAAACACGAAGTTCATGCGGTTTAGACTCAATTAACCGAGAAATAGTGCCTTGTTCAATAATGGCGTAACTTCTAGGCCCAAGCCCTGTACCAAGAAAAATGTCGGTAATGTCTCGGCGACGACATTTACTGCCGTTTAAGAAGTAGCTATTTTGACTGTCACGGTTAACCACTCGACGAATAGACACTTCACTTCTGTCAGCCATGTTGCCTTTTATGCGGCCTTGGCTATTATCAAATACTAACTCAACACTTGCTTGTCCAACAGGCTTACGAGAAGCTGCGCCATTAAAAATAACATCAGTCATGGCGTCGCCACGCAAGTTTTTCGCCGAGCTTTCACCTAATACCCAGCGTACCGCGTCAATAATATTTGATTTTCCACAGCCGTTCGGCCCAACAATGGCGGTCATTTGTTGTTCAAATGGCACCTTGGTGGGATCAACAAAAGATTTAAATCCGGCTAATTTTATATGCTTTAAACGCATGTCTTGCTGAGCCTGTGAAAAACACTGAGAAACTGGTTGGCAACTTTACCAGAATTTGATTTACTTTGTAACAACTCAAAGCTGCTGTTGTTGTAACCCTAGTGTATACTCAATGGCGTGATATCAATGACTTAGGTTAAATTATAAACGATGCATTCTTCAGTAAAGCAACCCTTCGCGCAAAGTGGCGCTGGCTATTTTTTTAAAGGCTTTGAGCTAATTAGGTTAAAAGGGATTCGACGCTTTGTTTTTATCCCGCTAATTACTAACTTATTGCTGTTTTCTGTCGCTTTTTATTATTTATATCAACAGCTCGATGTTTATATGAGCATGATTGAAGATTGGTTACCCGACTTTTTAGACTGGCTAAGTGTTATTCTATGGCCGGTGGCAGTGCTTTCTGTGCTCGTAACCTTTTCATTTATTTTTAGCTCGGTAACTAACTGGATTGCCGCGCCCTTTAATGGTTTATTATCAGAAAAACTCGAATTAATGCTTTCAGGGCAAAAAGCGGGTGATATGAGCTTTACCGCTTTAATTAAAGATGTGCCCAGAACCTTAGGCCGTGAATGGGAAAAGTTTGCTTACTATTTACCGCGCGCCATTGGCTTTTTTATTTTATTCCTTATTTTACCCGTTATCGGCCAAGTATTATGGTTTATGTTTCTTGCCTGGATGATGGCTGTGCAATATAAAGACTACCCGTTTGATAATCATCGCATAGCATTTTCACAAATGCGCGTCGCGCTGAAACAACGCCAAGGCCTAAGTTATAGTTTTGGTATAACGGTGTCGGTGTTTTCGATGATCCCTTTTATTAACTTAATAGTTATGCCAGTGGCTATTTGTGGCGCTACTGCTCTATGGGTTGATCATTACCAAAGTGAATATCTGAATAAAGAATTACATTAGTTAACCCGAGCATACTAATTTAAAAATAATCAATAAGTTATCAAACATTGAACAAATTGGTTTTAATTCCTACACTTTATGTAGCTTTAATGTGCTCTTAGAGAAAACAAGTAAATACTGCGTTTAACTGCTATTTTTTAAATAGTTGTTGACCCTAACAACGGGACATTTTACATTGGCTAAAAATTTACGGAGAATAGCTGTGATAAAATCTAAATTAATCAAGAAATTATTCGCGCTAAGCGCCGCGTCTATATTTTCTATATCAACGGTATTTGCACAAGAGTCAACGCTGATAAATATTCCCAAAGTAGATGACGCACAAATATTTGCTGAATTCACCGATAAATTGCCTGCCGTTGCCAATTACTTTACCTCTGCTACTGAAGTAGACGTTATAGCTTTTTACCAAGCTATTTATGGTGAAGCGAATTCACAAGAGAGAAAGCGTGGCCGCTTAACCTTATATTTTTCTGATGAACAGCACATAACCCGCGTCGTTATTTCTCAGCAAAATAATAAGCGCCAAGTAGACGTTTTAGTGGAAAATAAATAGCGTATAACACCAGTACATAATTACTTCTGTAGGTAATTTACATTCATCACCCTGCTCACTTCCTCTTAAAGCCATTATGACTAATGGCTAGTATTTTCTTTTTTTGCTTTTTACCCTTAAAGCAATGTTTACACATTTTCACAATAAACATTCAGCAATTTTTTGACTAAATGCCTTCACTACCAGAAACTTGAACAACAATAATAACCATCACATTTTAGAGGTTTTAATGAAACGTAGCGCGCTCTTATCCATTGCTTTATTTGCCAGCTCAGCTTTAGCTGATGAAGGCATGTGGCAACCCCACCAATTACCTAGTATTGCTAACCAACTAACTCAGGCAGGCTTAGCATTAGATCCTAACGATCTTACAGACTTAACCGGCTTCCCTATGGGCGCCATAGTTAGCTTAGGTGGCTGTACCGCGTCTTTTGTTTCTGATCAAGGCTTAGTCGCCACTAATCATCATTGCGTGTATGGTTCGGTTCAATACAACTCTACTGAAGATAATAATTTATTAAAAAATGGTTTCTTAGCAAAATCATTTAAAGAAGAACTACCCGCTACGCCTGGTAGCCGTATCTATGTTACCGAAGAAATTACTGAAGTAACACCATTAGTTAAAGCAGGAATTACTGCATCAAGTAATGGTGGTGAGCGCTATGAACTTATCGACAAAAACTCTAAAAGCTTAGTAGCTGAATGTGAAAGTGATGATAAATACCGCTGTACCGTAGTAAATTTCCATGGCGGCTTAGAGTATTATCTATTTAAACAGCTGACTATTCGTGATGTTCGTTTAGTGCATGCTCCTGCAACCAGTATTGGTAAATATGGCGGAGATATTGACAACTGGATGTGGCCTCGTCATACCGGCGATTATGGTTTTTATCGCGCCTATGTAGGTAAAGACGGTCAACCAGCAGACTTCAGCGCAGACAACGTTCCTTATCAACCTAAACATCATTTAAAAGTGAACAAAAGTAGTGTTGATGAAAATGACTACATCATGGTGTTAGGCTACCCAGGAAGAACTAATCGCTATCGCACTTCTTTAGAAGTAGAAAACCAATTCACTTGGACTTACCCGCAAGCAAAGCAATATAGAGAAGAAATCATCGATATTATTCATGAAAAATCTCCAGCCGATAGCGATGCACGTATTAAATATGAAAGTACCTTAGCAAGCTTAGCTAATTATGCAAAAAATTATGGCAGCATGGTTAACAGCTATGAAAAAGGCACTACCTTAGTACGTAAAAAACATTTAGAAGCAGAGCTTAACCAGTGGTTAAATGCTAAAGCTCAGCGTAAAGAAAAATATGGTGATGCACTTAAAGAGTTAAACAAGCTAATTGCTCAAGAGCAAAGTACTCAAGCACGAGATTTAATTTTGGGCTATATGAATTACAGCAAAATGCTGTCATCAGCAAATAAACTTCATCGTTTAGCCATAGAAAAACAAAAAGATAATTTATCACGTAAAAAAGGTTACCAAGAACGTGATATTGCTCGTTTTGAACAAGCAATGAAAGCTGTTAATCGTCGGTATGATGCCACCATTGATAAAGCTATTTTATTCGCGATGTTAAAGCATTATCAACAATTACCACAGTCGCAACACATTAAAGAAATTGATCAATTTTTTGATTTAGGAAAAAACTTTAACGAAAAAGCTTTAACGAAAAAGCTTGATTGGATGTATAGCAATACTCAGTTAAACAAAGAAGAACAACGTTTATCATTAATGAATGCTACGCAAGCTGACTTTGATAACAGTAAAGACCCTTTTATTAAATTAGCTGTTGCTACTTTCAACGCTCGTAAAGCCATAGAAGAAACTGATGAGGAACTATCAGGGAACATTCAGGCTTATCGTCCTAAATATATGGCAGCATTAATTGCCTATTTTAATGATAAAAACTTACCTGTTTACGCTGATGCAAACAGCACTTTGCGCATAACTTACGGTAATGTGAAAGGCTATTCACCTAAAGACGGTATGCAAGCAACACCTTACACCACTTTAGAAGGTATTGTTGAAAAAGATACTGGCGTAAAACCTTTTAACGCACCTAAAAAGCAACTTGAGCTGATTAAAGCAAAAAATTATGGTCAATACGTAAAACGAGAGCTTAATTCAGTACCCGTTAATTACCTAGGTACATTAGACATTACCGGTGGTAACTCCGGCTCGCCAACACTTAACGACAAAGCCGAATTTGTTGGTTTAGTATTTGACGGTGTTTATGAAAGCATTATCGGCGATTGGGATTACGACACTAAATTGAATCGTTCAATTCATGTTGATGTGAAATACATGCTTTGGGTGATGGAACATGTCGATGGCGCTGAAAACTTAATTAACGAAATGGATATCGTTGAATAACAACGACCAAAACCAATGTAACATTCTTTAAGTACAGCGCTGTATTTAATAATAAAAGCCCGACACTTGTTGGGCTTTTTTGTATTCAAAATTTTCAGTTAGATAGTTTAACCATCAAAATAGTCGACCTTTGAAAACTTCGCAGCTGACTATTATTTCAACTAATAACGATAAAAAAGGCATTCAATTTATCGTTTAAATAATTGCAATTACGTAAACCTTCGTACATATTAATAGAGAAGAAATAAAAAATACAAACTAAAAGGAAGTGATGATGAAAAAAAGCAGACTAGGAAATAACCAAGAAAACTCTGAAGTGGATATGACACCTATGCTAGATATTGTTTTTATATTATTGATATTTTTTATTGTCACCACCTCCTTTGTCAAAGAGCAGGGATTTTTACTTAACAAACCTGACCAAACTAAATCAAGCCCAAGTGACTCTACTAATATTTCAATTCATATTGACGAAAATAATACCGTTTTTTTTAATAATAAAGCAGTCGATGTTTCTAGAATACCGGCAAGAATTGAAAATTTTTTAGCTAATCAGAGCACTGAAAATGTAATATTAAGTCCACATGTAAAAACTAACTACAACAAAGTAGTACAAGTATTAGATCAAATAAAACTTGTGAGCGGCTTAACCGTCTCTATTAGCACCTATAAACCATAACAATTAAAATAATGCGACCTAGATTATTAATAAGCTAGGTCGCATTGACAATTATGTATTCAAAATTTGAAGTTAGATAGTTTAACCATCAAAATAGTCGTCTTTTGAAAACTTCACAGCTGACTATGATTTCAACTAATAACGATAAAAGAGCATTCAATTTATCGTTTAAATAATTGCAATTAAGTAACTTTTCTTATGTATTGATAGAGTCGGCATAAATGATAGCCAGTTTGGCAACTAGCTATCATGCTGTTTACGACAAAACCGGTTGCCAATCACCAGACTACAACTTATCACATTATTATTTTGCATCCTCTGCGTTATTTGTAACACCCGCTTTATAGCCTTTCACTCCATAAAAGCAAATATATACATAACAAAAAATGGGTAAAATAAATGCCATTTGAATACCAATAGCATCAGCTAACATACCTTGAAGTAAAGGAATTATTGCGCCTCCGGCAATAGATAAACATAAAATGCCTGAACCTTGGCTTGTGGCTGAGCCTAAGTTTTTAACCCCTAAAGAAAATATAGTTGGGAACATAATTGAATTACATAAGCCGACAGATAAGATGGCCCACATGGCTAACTTGCCTGAAGTACACATAGCTACCATCACCAGTATTATTGCTACAACAGCGTTAAAGGTTAAAATTTTGTTTGCTGACAGGTAACGCATAATAACGGCGCCGATAAATCGACCGATCATAGCTCCGCCCCAAAAACAAGCAACGTACTTAGCAGCATCGGCTTCGGTAAGCCCGGAAATATTTTCTTCACCAAGAAAATTAATTAAAAAACTTCCAATGGCAACTTCTGCGCCTACATAGACAAATATCCCCACAGCTCCTAACAACAAGTGTGGAGTTTTCCATGCTGAAATGTGGCTTGACTTATTTTCCAATGGGCTTGTTTCTATATGTTCAATTGTCGGTAATTTTAATAAAGCAAAAACTGCAGCTAGGGCCAGCAAGATACTGGCTAAAACCAAATATGGTACTTGTACCGCTTGTGCTTCTACTGTTTTTAATTCCGCTTGTTGAACAGCTGACAATTGCGCAATTTCTTCAACACCTAATGTAACTGCTGATAAAATAAATAAACCGCCAAAAAATGGCGCTATTGTTGTACCTAACGAGTTAAAAGCTTGGGTTAGGTTTAATCTGCTAGATGCATTTTTAGCACTGCCAAGGCTAGCAACATAAGGATTTGCCGATACCTGTAGACATGTAATGCCTGACGCCATAACAAATAAGGCAAAGAGAAATAAAGGATATGACTTTATGCCTGCGGCTGGATAAAACAAGATACAGCCAATACCGGCAATAGCTAAGCCGGTAACAATGCCAAATTTATAGCCTATTTTTTTAATTAACCGTACCGCTGGCATTGAAACAATAAAATAAGCACCAAAAAAGCAAAACTGAATTAACATTGCTTGCGTATAGTTTAAGGAGAAAACATTTTTTAAATGTGGAATGAGAATGTCATTTAAACAGGCGATAAACCCCCACATAAAAAACAGTGACGTTAAAACAACGAGCGGAAAAGTATAGTTTTGCTCGGTGCTTGCTTGAACTTGAAATTGTGGCGCTTCAACAGTGCTATTAATAGCCATTTTTATTTACCCTTGAAATGTAGTAGTTATTTAATCCAGTAATATTTACTGAGTTATATTTATTAGGCACAGTTCCCCCCCCAGGGTTGACAACGTTATCAACCCTTAAGGGTTTTAAAGTGAGTGTTTATAAAGTATTTTTATTTTAGTTATTTTTTGGGAAGTAAAATCACAACATCAAGCCCTTTGCTAGCTCGGTTTTGTAGCTGTATTTCTCCGCCATGATCTTGAATCACAGTTAAGGCGATGGTCATTCCTAACCCCATTCCGCCAGATTCTTTATTTCGGGAAACTTCCATACGTTCAAAAGCTTCGAACATACGATTATGCTCAGATTCTGGAATGCCTTGGCCTTGATCGGAAATGATGACTTTAATTTGGTCTGATTGCTCTGAAATTTCTACATGCACCGACTCGCCATACTTAACGCCATTTTCTATTAAGTTACTAAAGGCTCTTTTTAGAGCAACAGGTCGGCAGCTATAATTAATTTTATCCGTTATAAGATATTCAACCTTCATACCAAGATCAGATAAATCAAGACATAAGCTTTCCAATAAAGCGGTCAAATCAACCTTTTTCATTTGTTCTAACCAAGCATCTTGCTTAGCAAAGGAAATAGTTGCTTTGGTGATTTGCTCCATTTCGTCAATTTTATCAATAATGTTTTCTTGAGTTTCTTCATTAGTAATAAATTCAGCATGTAAACGAAGCGATGTAAGTGGCGTACGTAAGTCATGTGACATCGCCGCTAATGAGCGCGCACGATGCACTATCATTTTATTAAGGCGGTGCTGCATTTGGTTAAAAGCTCTCACCGCATGTTGTATATCTTCAGGGCCACGTTCGGTTACGGGTTGAACATTTTCACCGACGCCAAGCTGTTGCGCTTTTGCCGCTAATTCTTTTAACGGCAATGTAATTCGCTTAACGGTGAACACCACAATAACCAGCAAAATAATAGACATAATTAACAGAGAAAATAGTGTAGATTTCGCCCACAATGGAAAAATATCTTGCCCATAAACATCCATGTTTAGCCATTGACCATCACTAAGTTCAATTGATGTTGACAGTAATTTATAACGTTCTAATTTTTTATTTTCGAACTGCTCATCAAGTATAAGTTTCGAATAAAAATACTCAAACAAAGCTAAAAATCTATTCTTAGGTACTTCATGTTGATAAACAAATACCGAGTTATAGTGCTTGTTGAGCATGTTTTTCAGCATTTGTTCTTCTGCATAATGCGTTTTTATATTCTCAGCTGGCGAAATAGCGGGTTTGTTATCAAGCAAAAACTTCACCCTATGTACACTTATCGCTTTAAGCACCGCCAAATGGTGCTGTTTAGGTACGGCTGCCAGTACATTTGCTGCTTGAGCAGAGCGACGTATTATTTGGTTTTTCTCTATTTGCTCGACAATATAATCAGACTCAGAAAGAAAAAAGACGATGCTAAATAATTGCGACAATACTAACGTGCCCAGCAATAACAAAATTAGCTGGCCGCTTAAACGTTTTGGCAAAAAAGTCTTCATATCAATGTATTCCTACTGATGAGTTACAGGAACCGATAAGGTGTAACCGCCACCCCATACTGTTTTGATTAACTTAGGTGAACTTGGGTCTTCTTCAACTTTACGTCTTAAACGACTAATTAAATTGTCAATACTGCGGTCAAAGGCTTTGGCTTCTCTACCATGGGTTAAGTCAAGTAGCTGATCTCTACTTAAGACAGCTTGAGGTCTAAGTAAGAAGGCTTTTAATAACCTGTATTCTGCGGCACTTAACGCAATGGCTACGCCGTGTTTATCAATAAGTTCCCTTTGATTAACATCGAGTTTCCAATCATTAAAAACTAAAATGTCAGAGCTCACGCTTTCTATTTGAACAGGGAAACTTTGGCTACGTCTTAGCACTGCTTTAATTTTTGCTAATAAAACCCGAGGGTTAAAAGGCTTAGTTACATAGTCGTCAGCGCCCATTTCCAAACCAACCACACGGTCTGTATCTTCACTTAGTGCTGTTAATAAAATAACCGGAATTTTTAAACTACTTTGCACAAAGCGGCACAGCGATAAACCGTCTTCTCCGGGCATCATAATATCGAGCAAGATAAGGTCTATTGCACCGTTTTGTAAAGTATCTCTCATCGCCTTACCACCATCAGCACAGCTAACGCGCATGCCATGATCAGATAAGTATCGAGCTAAGGGCAAACGAATATCGGGGTTATCATCAACGATTAGAATATGTGTCACTGGAGCCTCACTACATCAAACTTTCTATAGTCACTATATCTAACTTTTTAGCACAGAAATGAATAAATTGTATCAAGTTGTCGCAGAACTAAGATATTGAGGCATATTGATAACAATCTCTCAGTGTCAAGATATGTAAAGGTGATAATGTTTAATTCAACTGTAATCTGACAACATATTCAGAACAGTCATAACCATTAATAATTACAATAACAATTGATAACGTTGTCAACTAAACTATTTTAAAAGATGCTTATCAATTTAAAAACAGTAAATAAAACTAGCTAAGCGAGCACTTATTTCGCTAGTTAAAGTTACACTGAGGAGTTAAGTTATGCCGTATTTAAACAATAAAACCATGAGTAAATATATCGCTGATAATTATACTACTAAGGTTCTGTTCTCATATTTACCACGCAGCGCAATAAAAGCCGTATTGATGAGCAGCATATTATCATTTAGTGCTACGGCTTTAGCCGTAGATACAGACAGTGACGGTATTGAAGATGTACTAGATGCAGCCCCACATGATGCCGACCTACAAAAAATCACCATTAATCATGTTATCAATGGTGACTTTGAAGCTGGCGCAAACTACTGGGCACCAAATGCTAGCCAAGCATCTTACTCCTCGGTAAATGATAGCTTTGATGGTTCTAAAGCAATTGAAGTAACAACAACAAAAAATAATAAAGGCCTGTTCTCTACACAAATGACAGGTAATGGTAGCAAATCAATTACGGTAAACTTATGGGCAAAAGTTACTAACGCCGCTAATCCATTCAAAATAAAAGTCATTTTAAAACAACCTGATGGCAGTGCTAAAGCCGATAAATTTCTTAACGCAATATTAGTTGATGATAATGACGATCCTGATCCAGCCGATGATACTGTTATTATTAATGCAAGTGAATGGACCCCTATTTCTAAGACCTTTGATTTAACGGCTATCCAACAGGAAGCTACCGATAATGACCTTGATGGCGATCCAGCTACTAATTTCACCTATATAGATCTTGACGCTGATGGTAATTACCATGAGTACATTAAGTTAATGATCCAGCCTGTAACCGCCGGAGACACGATTTTAGTTGATAATGTCACTTTATATACCGGTAAAGACAAAACGGCAATGTTGCTTAATGCCGTTACTGATACTGACAGCGATAGCTTAATGGATGACAACGACCCCCACCCAACAATGGCTTATCATAGTGAGTTAAAAGCAACAGATGATTTTGATAATGACGGCATCATTAATAGCAACGATGCTCAACCTTATAATCCACAAGCAAGTGCTGACTTAAATAATGATGGTTACGCAGACTCGCAAACAGCCCCCTTAATTAACGCTTTTAGTCCTGAATTCTTAGAATTAACCGATGCTGAACAAGACAATTGGTCAGTTATCAAATTTATTTCTTCAAAAGAGTCTATTGTCGGTGAAACCTCTTTTAAAGTGACTAATAGTGCCACCAGTAAAGCCAAAATAGTTACCCTAGCCGCAAATAATCAAGTTACCTTAGGTTTTTGGGCTAAAACAGATGCTAGTGGTATTGCCGCAGACGGCGAGGCTTTCGCTGTAAAGGCACGCTTCATTGCTGCCAACGATGACGCTAGTGATGTTTTTCTAACCCAAAGCCTTGATAATACAAATTTAACTGAGCAATGGCAGTACTTCCAAATTGAAAAGAACTTAACAGATACTCAAACCGTTACTGATACTGAAATTATCTTTTTAAAACCTAGCGTAGCTAACGCCGCCAATATTTGGATTGATGGCGTAGTTGTATTTACTGACCCTGATGCTGATGCTTTATTGGCAACTCAACGTGATACTGACACAGATGGTATTTTTGATTACTGGGACAATGATGATGACAACGACGGCCTAAAAGATGGTGAAGATATTAGCCCGTTAACAGCAATTGGTAGCTATGATTTACCTGATATTGACCAAGATGGCAATGAGGATACAGCAGATACTAACCTTAATGGAGTACTCGATTATTTTGAAGATATTACCGCGCCAGTTATTACTCTTGTTGGTGATGACACAGTAACCCTTACTGAAGGTGAAACATACACTGATGCTGGCGCTACCGCATTAGACGAAACTGATGGTGATGTAAGTATCAATATTTCCATCATTAATCCTGTAGATACCTCAATACCAGGCACCTATTTAATTACCTATAATGTTGCAGATGCTGCAAGCAATACTGCTATAGAAGTTACCAGAACCATTATTGTCGAAGCCCTTCCTGATATTACCGTACCGGTAATTACCCTACTTGGTGAAGCCACAGTAACCCTTACTGAAGGTGAAACTTACACCGATGCTGGCGCAACTGCATTAGATGAGCTTGATGGCGATATCACCAATAACATTACCGTTGTTAACTTAGTTAATACTGCAGTACCTGGCACCTACACAGTTACTTATGGTGTTACCGATGCTGATAATAATGTCGCTATTGAAGTGGTAAGAACGGTTATTGTAGAAGCGTTTATAGACCTCACCGTACCAGTAATTACCTTACTAGGTAACGCTAGCGTTACCATTACAGCAGGTGATGTTTACACTGATGCTGGCGCAACGGCATTAGACGAGCTTGATGGCGATATATCCAATAATATTACCGTTGTTAACTCAGTTAATAGCGCAATACCGGGTATATATTCGGTTACTTATAATGTTACCGACGCAAACAACAATGTCGCTATTGAAGTTATAAGAACAGTTATTGTTGGAGCAATTATAGATATTACCATACCGGTAATTACCCTGCTTGGTGAAACTACAGTAACTATTACAGAAGGCGGAACCTATATCGATGCGGGTGCTACGGCATTAGATGCAGTTGATGGTGATATCAGTAATAACCTTACGGTAGTCAATTCGGTTAATGCTGCTGTACCAGGCACGTATGCGGTTACTTATAACGTAAGTGATGCCGACAATAACGCAGCCATAGAAGTAGTAAGAACGGTTATTGTTGAAGCTATACCTGAAGAAGTAAATGTTATCACTATTATACCTTCTGCCGATATCACCTTAGAAGCAACGGCTGCAAATATGACGGTCAATTTAACAGAGCCGACCATTACCAATAGTAAAGCAGGTGTAACGGCAACGATTAGCCACAATGCCCCAGAAACCTTTGCAGTTGGCGAAACCACAATTATTTGGACAGCTAAAGATTCAAATGGTAATACCCTTAGCGCTGAGCAAAAAATTACCATTGTAGATTCTTCAGCTCCTGTTTTTGACTCATTAGCTGACATTAACTTTGAAAAAGCGAATGCAAATTCAGCGATAACCTTAACACCGCCTATGGCTAGCGATAATATTGATGGCCAAATTACAGCAACTACTGATTTTGAAAATGGTGTTTACCAGCCGGGTCGCAGCTATGTAATTACTTGGCAAGCAACAGACAATGCCGGTAATACCACTACGGCTACGCAAAACCTAACGATAACCTCAGCCACAGCAGAAGCTGATAATGAAGAAGCGCAAAGTAATTCACAAAGTAGTGGTGGTAGCTTATCGTTTGCTTGGTTACTACTATTGGTAACGGCTAGCGTTAGAAAACTTGTCTTTAAAAAATAAGCTTAAAACATTTACATCACTGAATGCTATTAAAGCTGCCCTCTTATCAAGTCATTGGTAAGAGGGTTTTAATCATATCTATATTTCTATCAATCACTTCAAATCTTTTAATAAAAAGAGAGTGCTTATGCCTTTTTTATCACCGACACTATCTAAACTAATTGTCTTAATCAGTAAAGCCAGCTGTTATTCCCTCTTGCTGTTTTTACTTTCCTGCAGCTTTTTACAAAATGTTTTTGCTGAAAGTATTATTTATGAAAATATTAGTTCTGAAAATATTACTTCTGAAAATATAATTGAATTAAGTATTGCAGAACCGAAAAGCTTTAACCCCAACTTTACCGGCTATAACGCCAATATGATGGCCGCGATGAGCGTTAATCCTTGGTCTCGCTCTGAAATTCATCAGTTATTTAAAGATACCGGCACCGCTATGGTTCGTTATCCGGGCGGCACTATTGCCAATCACTTTGACTGGCCAAGTGGCAATCAAATAAAAAGTGACGGCAGTTTAGGCAATTACGATTACAAAATAAGTAATTTCAAACAAGGGTATGCCGCAACCAACTTTGCGCCTATTTACGTGGTCAACTTACTAACCCGAGACTTACAACATACCCTTGATGGCCTAGCTGATATCACAGCAAAAGGTTTGCCATTAACGCATATAGAGCTCGGTAATGAATTTTTTCTAAAAGATAGCGACTATGTTGCTATGTTTCCCAGTGGCCAAGACTATGTGAACAAAGCCGACATTTGGACTGAGGCCATTAAAGCCCTATATCCAAGCGTAAAAATTGCTTATGTCAGCACCATGAAAAGTGATCCTCGTTCACTGGAATGGAATGAAAAAGTTGCTCAATGCAGAAAGTGTGATGCCATTATTATTCACACCTATACGCGTAGTGAACTTGACCCTAGCTTACCTGCGTCAGGTAACAGTTATTGGGGCACAGCAGCAGAACAAAACCAGCAATGGAGCCAATTTAAAACCCAAGCGGGGGTTGCCAAAATGCTCGCCCAACCCTTTGAAGCTTGGCAAGGTTACACCAGCCTTAATAACCTTCCCAGTGATAAAGAAATATGGATCACAGAATTTAATATGAAAGACGGCACGGGCCCTACCCGAAATACTTGGGCTCACGCCTTATTTAATGCCAATCAAATACAGTCTTTTTTGGTTGATGGCCGTGTATCCATCGCTTTGTTGCACAACTTAATTACCGGAGCAAAATCGGGTTCACATTATTTAGGCACAACTTTTAGCGGCCTAAGTATTGACCATCAACAAGGTGACTTGTCATCGATAAAATATAGTTTATCTGCTGGCGGTTTTACTATGCGCGCTTTTGGTACTGTACTTAGTAATATGGATGAAATTTCCGCGCTTGAAATACCTCAATCACCTAACGTATCAGCTTCCGTGTCGGTTTCAGATTATTCACCATATTCAGCCATTTATGGCTGGCAGGCGAGCAATAGCGCAACCTCAGAAAAACGCTACTTACTGGTCAATACTTCCGCATCAGCTTTAACCGTAAATACTGAAAATTTAGCAGCAACTAATCAAGTGGTTAGGCAATATTGGGCAAAACCTCACACCTTTATTCATTCAGAAAAGTCTGTTTCTGGTGGACTGGTTAATGCTCTGCCCAAATTACTCACTTTACCAGCCTACAGTATAACTACGGTTGGTGAACCACTTAATATTGAAGATGAATATTCATCAAGCATTACCCTAACCGCTAGTGATGATCACTATGCTAACCAAGCTAAACCTGAGGCAAAAGGGAAAACAAATTTGCCACAAATGAATATCAACAATACTCCTGATAGCCAACTACGCCCTTTGGTTAAATTTAACCTATCTAAAATAAAAGGCACTATACAGTCGGCAACGCTACGAGTATTTTCTGAAACCACAGCAGATGATATTAGTGTTTATCAAGTGAATAACAATTGGGATGAAAATGAGCTAACTTGGCAAACAATGCCGGCATTAGGCACCCTACTTAATACCTCTGCTGCGACAACAAATTCATGGTTATCACTTGATGTAACATCAGCCTTACCTAGCAAACCGAGTTTAATTTCTTTTGCTTTAACTGCGAATAAAAACACTACCAGTAAATTTACCACTAAAGAAGCTAATAAAGCACCAGAGCTTATTATAACCACCAGCAATGCAGCGCTAACCATCAATAACAGCAATATAACTAAAGCAGCTGCAAACGTATTGCGCCCCTACGACGACACGTTACTTAATTTACTACAAGATGACGACGGCGATAGTTTGTTTTATCGAAAAATATCAGGCCCCTCTTGGTTAATGGTTTGGCCTAATGGTGCTATCAATGGCACCCCTACGGCAAGTGATGTGGGCCAAAATGCATTTTCTATAATGGTGAGTGATAACTCAGGACAATCATCAGCTCAAGCACTATTAACAGTTAACATTGAAGTTATTAGCGATGTGCCAATTAACTCGCCTCCATTTTGGCTAGAAACTAGCAATAACCTAACGCCAGCCGAAGAAAATCTCAGTTACCAATTTGAGCTATCAGCTTTAGCAAATGATAATGACGATGACAGCTTAACCTTTAGCAAAATATCTGGGCCTAATTGGCTGTCAATTGCTGAATCAGGGGGAGTTTCAGGTATACCAACCGCCGCAGAAGTTGGCATTAATCGCTTTATAATCGCCGTTACTGATGGCCAAAGTAGCGTAAGTACTGAAATAAATATTGACGTAAAAGCTGCGGTGGTAATTGACATCCCTAATCAAGTACCTACTTGGCAAAGCTCACAATTTAGCTTACCTGATGCCAGCGAAGATACTGCTTATAATTTTGATATCAGTAGCTTTGCCAGTGATGTTGAAAACGATAATTTACTGTTTAACCTAGTTACAGCTTCAAGCTGGTTAACTGTTGATGCCCAAGGCATATTGTCAGGTACACCAAGGCTTGTTGATGTTGGCGAGCAAAGTTTTGAGATCAGCGTATTTGACCCTAACACCGATAACAATAGTGATAATAGCAGTGAGCAGCAGGCAACTCATGCCACGTTTACACTTAGCATTATCGCTAAGCCAGAAGTGATAGAGCCTCCGGTAGAAATAGAAACACCTCTTCCTAGTCCTGAGCCAACACCTGAGTCAAGCCCCGTAAACGAATCACAACCCAGTGGCGGCTCATTCGCTTATATCATCTTATTGTTATTGGCAGTGCTTATAAAAAGACAAAAAACTTTTAGTTAACTGGTAGAAGTTAATAGGGTCAGAGTCAATAATGACTCCGACCCCTCACTCTTTAAGTTAACGGGGTCAGAGTCAATTATGTATCAATCATCAAGTTATTAAGCCATTAACTTGATGACTCTGACCCCTTCACTCCTATTCTATTTCTTTAACTCTGGTTTGTGCTTTAGTAACCGCATCATCTAATAACCATTTCAGCTTTATTCTCACGCTTTCGAGTGATACTTGATCTACTAAGTTTTTTAACTCTTGCGGGTCTTGGTAATGATCATAAAGCTCAGCGCCATATAAACCATTACCCCACTCCGTATAACGATAACGCTGAGTGCGAATAGAATGACCTCTGATTTTTTTAAAAGCAAACTGCTGCTTATTTCCCTTTGCTCGACTCAAAATGGCCGAATAAGCAGCTGTTCGTATAGAAAAATCAACATCATTTAATGCCGGTGTTAAATCTTTACCGGGTAAATATTGCGGAGCCTTTAAACCAGAAAGCTTAGCCAAGGTGGGATAAATATCCACTAGCTCAACCGGTTGCTTAATTGCCTGACCATTTGCTTTAGCTTGCGGTGCATAAATAATTAATGGCGTGCGCGCAGAGCCTTCAAATAAGCTGCCTTTTTGCCATAAACCGTGTTGCCCTAATTCATAACCATGATCAGATAATAAAACCACCACGGTATTGTCGCTTAAGCCTAAAGTATCTAAAGCGTTAAGTACTCGGCCAATTTGTGCATCCACATACGAAACGGCGGCATAATAGCCTTGAATAATTTCTTTTCGCTGCGCTAAAGTTAAGCTTTGCTGACTTGGTCTATCGGTTAACGCTATTGCAGGAATATCGCGACGATCACTTTTTGGCGCAATATAAGGTTCAAGGCTGTTCAGTGGGTATAAATCAAAATATTTTTTCGGCGCAACAAAGGGGGTGTGTGGTCGATAAAACCCCGCACCAATAAAAAATGGTTTTCCGGTTTTATCAGGGTGATGTTGCCGTAACATGTTAATGGTTTGCGTGGCTACTTTGCCATCGGTATGGTCTTGGTCAGCACTGTCTAAAGACAAGAAACTTAATACACCACCAAAAGCTTGCCTTTGTAAGGCTTGCTGATTAAACGCTTTAATATCACTTTCCACCTCTTTATCTATACCAATCGGGTTGACCGTTTCATGCCAAGAAGCGGCATCATCAGCACCTGATGTACCAATTTGATCTGGCACCCCTTGATGAAAAATTTTACCAACCCGCCCTGAAAAATAGCCATTTTGCTTAAACATTTGCGCTAACGTGGTTACCTTAGGAATATGATCTCTAAAATGAGCGGTTAGTCTGGTATGTGAGCCATGAGCAATAACGCCAGTTTGATCAGGATATAGGCCAGTCATAAAACTTGAACGGCTTGGCGTGCACATCGGCGACTGGCTATAAGCATGCTCAAAGCGAATACCTTTGCTAGCCAAAGCATCAATATTGGGGCTTTTAACTAAAGGGTGTCCGTAGGTGCCTAAATCATTATTCAAATCATCAATAGTGATAAACAAAACATTGAGTGGTAACTTTTCAGCAGCGTTCAAAGCAGTTGCCGTTGCTGCAGCTGTGTTAACCATTAGCGCTGTTATCAAGGGTAACAACATAGTGCTGACTTGTTTTATTTTTATTAATTTCATTAATATTCCCATGCCTACTTAAAGACATTCTGTGCCTTAAATTTGGTTCAAAATTAAACAATCATTCTCTAAATGTATCACCACTGACTGTTGCGACAATTAGCGACAATTTACTTTATCAAAGCCCTTAAACTAAAGACTCACAATATTGACAACGATATCAATTTATTCAAAGATATTAAACAAGAATGTTCAAAACATAGTGGTAGGTAATTTTTATGAAACAACAAATATTCAAACCAACAGCTTTAGTTGGCGCTTTACTGATAGCTAGCTTATCGGGGTGTAATGAAGGCTCAACGCAAAACGTCAGTGCTGACGCAAATCAACAGCTAAGTAGTTCAAATAAGCAGGCAAGGTTAGCAACAGTTGAAAGCGATGTTAACAAGTTAATAGCGCAATTAACGCTATCAGAAAAAATATCACTTGTGCACGCCAGCACTAAATTTTCCAATGCTGCAGTTGAACGTTTAGGCATTCACAAAATGGAAATGTCTGACGGCCCACACGGAGTACGCCAGCAAATTTCTCGAGATAGCTGGAAACCAGCTGGCTGGAACGACGACCAAGCCACCTATTTACCACCATTAACCGCGGTTGCTGCCAGTTGGGATCCTAAAATGGCAACCTTGCACGGAAATGTATTAGGCAGCGAAGCGCGTCATCGCGGCAAAGATGTTATTTTAGGCCCTGGGGTTAACCTAGCGAGGCTACCTTTATATGGCCGAAACTTTGAATATTTAGGCGAAGACCCCTTCTTAGCTGCAAAGCTGGTTGTGCCAGAAATTAAAGCTATTCAAGCGAATGATGTCGCAGCAACGGTGAAGCATTACGCCCTAAATAATCAAGAACTTAACAGACATGGTGTTGATGCAACACCTGATGAACGTACCTTAAGAGAAGTTTACCTGCCTGCCTTTGAAGCCGCGGTTAAAGAAGGTAATACCTATGCGATGATGGGTTCGTACAATAATGTTTATGGCACCAATGCCAACCAAAATAAACATTTAGTTATGGACATTCTAAAAGGTGAATGGGGCTACAAAGGGTTATTAATGACCGACTGGGATGTTGATATAAATACCTATGACGCCGCAATGAATGGCCTAGATTTAGAAATGGGCACTCGAGTAAAAAGTTATGATGATTATTTTCTCGCCGAGCCACTAAAAAAAATGATCGAAACAGGCAAAGTACCTATGGCAGTACTAGACGACAAAGTACGCCGCATATTACGGGTGCAACATAGTATTGGCATGATGGACAAACAACGTTTGTCGGGTCAACGAAATACCCAAGAGCACCGCGATGCATCACGAAAAATTGCCGAACAAGGCATAGTGTTATTAAAAAACCAGCAAGTTGACCAGAAACCGGTATTGCCTTTAGATAAATCAACCATTAAAAAGTTACTGGTACTTGGCCCTAATGCCAATAAAAAACATGGCACTGGTGGCGGTTCATCGCAAGTTAAATCGTTATGGGAAGTAACACCACTACAAGGTATTAAAGAAAAGCTTGCTGATAATGTTGAAATTACCTTTATGCGCGCTCGTAGCGGCACAGGTGTACAACCAATAGCAGAAGACTTTATTTTAACGAATAACTCTGGCACTGGCACACCCGCTTGGCGTTTAATAGAGCACAGCGATAAAAGCCGAAGCGCCAAAGCAAAACATTATAGCTGGTTACCTGAGTCGAGTTATAAAACCCCAGTTGGAAATAAAGTTCAGCACATTGATTTAAAAGCAGACGTTCGCCCACTAGCCTCTGGTGAGCATATTTTACAAATCAGCGGAAAGGGGCAATTAAGCTTAACCGTTAACGGCAAAGAAATAGTAAACACTCGCTTAAACGGCCAAGGCATTGTTGAACATAAATTATCATTAAAACAAAACCAGAAATATACCTTTTTAGCTAAATACGACGGCGCTGATAATTTTGTTTTAGGCTGGAATGCACCAAGCAGCCCCTTTAGTTCTCGTGATGAATATATCGCGGCGGCAAAGGCTGCAGACGCGGTTATTTATTTCGCAGGTTTAAGCCATGCTGATGATAGAGAGTCAAAAGATAGAGCCGACATGAAACTACCTAATAGCCAAGATAGCGTTATTAGCGACCTTGTTAATGCCAACCCTAAAACGGTTATTTTTATTACCGCAGGTTCAGCCGTTGAAATGCCTTGGCAACAACAAGCAAATGCCATTGTTTGGGGCTGGTACGGCGGCATGGAAGCGGGTCATAGTTATGCTGATGTTTTATTTGGTGACGTGAACCCTGCCGGTAAAATGCCAATTACCCTACCCGCGCAATTAGCCGATACCGCGCCTATTATGCTTGATGACTACAATGAGAATACTTCAGAATATAAAGAAGGCATATTTATTGGTTATCGTTGGTTTGAACAACAAAATATCAAGCCACTGTTTCCATTTGGTCATGGCTTAAGTTATACCTCGTTCAGTTATGGCCCAGTGACTTTATCAAGTGATAAAATCACTGATAATGACACCCTTAACGCCTCAGTCGTTATCACTAATACCGGTAAAAAAGCAGGTGCCGAAGTCGTGCAACTTTATTTACACGACCAACTAGCAAGTGTTAGTAGACCAATAAAGGAATTAAAAGGCTTTAATAAGGTATTTTTGCAACCTGGAGAAAGTCAGCAAGTTCACTTTACCTTGAACAAACATGATTTATCATTTTGGGATGTGAATACTAAAAGTTGGTTAGCTGAGTCAGGTAAATTCACCGTTCATATTGGCGCATCAGTGGCTGATATAAAAACCAGCGCAAGCTTCACTTATCAATAACCAATAACCATTGATATTTCATAACTCATACCTAAGGTGATTCTACAACGGGATTGCCTTAGGTTTGTTTAAGTATTAACCATCATCACTATAGAATTCATATTTTTCTTGTTTGAACTTCCTTCAATAAATAGACTGCATTGCCACCATTGCTGCCAGTCAAGAAGTCGCAATGGTATGACTTAAAAGTGGTAAAAGCCGACGACCTTTTTACAGTCCACCGGATTTCCCTGAAGAGCACATTAGATAGGCTTGAATGAATCGTTTTTGTCTTTAGGTATTAAAAAGCCACGTTGAAGTGGCTTTTATTTAGTGTGTAATTACATTATCCAAAACTGAATAATATAAATTAAGCTAGGTATTGAAATTTTTATTTTAATATCAATAGATAACATGTTTATCCTCCTTTTGATTACTTAAACGATAAAAAGAATGAAGTAATCAAAAGAAAATAAACTAGTGAAAAAGTATTGATCCACTTTAACTAAAAATTTATAGTTGCTTTTCAAACGCAGCCGCTTTTCGATTAACTTCGATGTGTGCTGATTAAAGAACCCTTAATGTTTCGCAGACATTTAAGGGTTTTTTCTTGCCTGAAAATCAGCCTAAATCCTTCTAAGCGTTCAAGATAATGAGGTTTTCCCTGTTTTGCAAGTACGAGTTTTTAAGAGTAGTTACTCTTAAAAACTTATAAGAAAGCATGGTTAGTAACAACTAACTTAGTAGTGCTGTTAAATTTTGAATTTTACGAAAGGCAACGATTTTTTTAAGTTAATTTTTGGCTATATAATAATTTGCAAGTGTTTGTTTGTTTTGTTATTACTCTTTAGTATATATGCTAAGATAACAATAAAATACAATGCCTTAGTGGTTTAGACTGTAATTTAATCACCTTGCTTTATTGACGTACAAGCGGCTTTGCACATCGCTTTTACTAGTAGTGTTTTATCCACCCTTCCAACCGATTTCCTCAAGTCCTTATTGTTTGAGTGTTAGGGACAAAAAAAGCGTTTAAGTGATTTTTGGCACGAAGGTTAGTTAGTACCAATGTTCCCTCTGTGGCAATAGCTAGCGCCCTGAGATGTAATACTAACGACTGCAAAGAGCTTTCAGGAGGCATAGACTTGTATTTATCCTGACAGACAACTGAGCCACCAGAGCAGACACTCGACTTGAGTGTTTTTTTGGTATAAAAAGAAAAACTAGACTCAAGTAGTGCTAATTAATTAGTAGTAATTGCTAGAAGTCATTATTAATCAGAATTAACAAAGGATACTTAATCCTATGGTGATGGTTTGGTGATGAAAATCACCGTTAATTGATGAACAGGTATCGAATATTTTAAAGTGGTGTATTCATTCAATGATAACCGAATTAGTATCTGAAGATTTAATAGATGAATCATTTAGGTGGTTGTGTAAACAACGAAAACACTTTCCCGATAACAGTGATGTATGGGATGTACGTTTTCATTGGAATAAAATTAAACCACAACTTATTGATGAATTAGTATCAAACACCTTCAATTTTCAACCACTATAAAAGGTAACGAAATCATCCGGTGAAGTTATTCACTTATGGACATCAATCGATAGTGTGATGTGGAAATTGTTATCAATAGTGTTATCACGGTATTTACCATATTCTAAGCTGTGTACACACTTAAACATACCGTTACAGAGGTAGAATTGTAGTGGCATAGTTAATTTGGCCACCTACTTGGAGATGTTATTATGCATCTCATAACAACTTAGGTGATAGAAATG
>CANMXU010000021.1 GCA_947501935.1 uncultured Alteromonadaceae bacterium | reverse complement strand
CATTTCTATCACCTAAGTTGTTATGAGATGCATAATAACATCTCCAAGTAGGTGGCCAAATTAACTATGCCACTACATCTGAATGGGAAAATGATTGGTGTCATATCCTTCTTCAACGTTATCAGTCTATTTTAGGGAGAGACCTTTTCAATTCATTAAGTGACCTTGAGCTTGATATGGAAGTAGAAAACAATAAAAGTAGAATAAATGATTTTATTGCGTTCTATGATGATGGGGAAAATTTACCTGAAGATGATATTGAATCAATTGATTTATATAGAGAGGCTTCGAAACTAACCCCAATTATAAAAAGCTGTGTATTTTCTGATGCAGCAGCTATTAACTCAAAAATTGTAAACTCTAATGGAGAACTTGAAGAGTTGAACGTTTTGGTTTCTTTTGAAAAAATACAAGAATTTGTTTATCCGTTTATTATGGGAAATAATAAGTATACAAAAGAAGAATATAGCTATTTTTTGGAAGAATCTAAATAGCCCATACTATTCTATAGTTTAGATAGCATTTGAGTATTTAACATTATCTAAGTTCCTAACTTTGCCCGTTGCACCTTCAATATGTTGTGACCACTAGCACATTAATACACGTTTACGTTCAAGCTATTCGCCGCGCTTATAAGTGCGGCGAGTTTCGTTTTTATCTACATGGGCAAGGGCGGCTTCAATAATGTTTTGGTCATGGCCTAGTTCGTTAAAGGTAGTACTGGCTAAGCCACCACCGTCTGCAAGCTTATAAAGCTTGTTAGTAAGTGGGGTAACGCCTCTAGCCATTTTAGTAGTACCGCTTGGTTATATTTTCAACTGGTACTACTAACAGTACTACTAAAAATCGTGGATTTCATAGAATCGCATGAAATAGCTTAGGACATAAAAAAACCCGAGAAGCTTATTAATAAAGGCTTTCCGGGTTCTTTTGGGGTTTTATTAAACCCTAATTTGGTGCTCGCTGCTGGACTCGAACCAGCGACACCTTGCATGTCATGCAAGTACTCTAACCAACTGAGCTAAGCGAGCTTTGTTGAAAAGTTGAATATTTCAACGGGCGCTATGTTAGCGATCAGGTAGTGTAGTTGCAAGCTGTTTTAGCTAATTTTTTTCTATTTTGTTTTGATTGTTCAAACCACAAGCAAGTTGCTTTAATTTTGTACACTGCCTACGAGTGCGATGCGTTTTTGCACTACATGTAAGCGCCAACCGAGTAATATTGCTGCGCAGGTTAACCCTATGATTATACCTATCCAAAATCCATAAGCGCCAATAGCGGGCATTATCCAGTCGGTTAAGCCTAAAACACAGCCTAAGGTTAGGCCAATTAGCCAATACGAAACAAAGGTAATATATAGAATCGATTTAGTATCTTTATAACCTCGCAGTGCACCTGCTGAAATAACCTGAATAAAGTCAGAAAATTGGAACATTGCTGCTAAAAACATTAAGTTGGCAGCAAAGGTGATCACGCTTTCATCTGTGGTGTATATCGAGGCAATTTGGTGACGAAAGGCTAGGGTGCAAGTTGCGGTTATTATGGCGATTAAAAAACCTAAGATAAAAGAGTTATGGCAAATTGCTTTAGCTTGTTGATAGTCTTTTTCGCCTAAAGCAAAGCCGACTTTAATGGTAACGGCCAGCGCGATACTTAATGGCACCATAAACACTAAGCTGGTAAAGTTAATCGCTATTTGATGGCTAGCAACCACATCGGCGCCAAACGGGGCCAGAATTATGGCAATAACCGAGAATAAGCTCACTTCAAACAATAACGAAAGTGAAATAGGTACGCCGATCAATAAAATGTTCTTGATAGTTGGCCAATGCGGCCAATAAAAATGTTTGAATATCGGCGCTTTTTGCAAAGGCTTTGATACCGCAACATAAATCACCATACTAAAAAACATTACCCAATAAACAATTGCGGTTGCTAAGCCACAACCTGCACCGCCAAGAGCGGGCATGCCGAACTCACCGTAAATAAAAATGTAGTTGGCGGGAATGTTAATCAATAAACCAATAAGGCTGATGATCATGGTTGGTTTGGTATGAGAAAGCCCTTCAGAGTAATTTCGCAATACCATATATAAACAAAAACCTGGGCCACCCCAAATAATGTAACCTAGGTATTCGAACATTAAGGTTTTCAATTCTAGTTCAATACCCAACATTGGATAGAGCATAGGTGCAAATAGGTAAAATAAAGCTAATAAACTCAGGCCTAGGGTTAGCGCTATCCAGGCGGTTTGGTAGGTGTTTTTAACCACATCATCGTACTCTTTGGCACCAGACAAACGTGAAACTATGGTTGCTAACGCCATTATCAACCCGTAAATAGTTAAAATAAGCGGTAACCAAACACTGCTGGCAACGGCAACTGCGGCCATATCGGTGGCACTAACACGACCTGCCATAACGGTATCGGCAAAACCCATTAAGTTTTGGATCAGTTGAGCAATAAGAATTGGGTAAGCAAGCTTTAACAGGCTTTTGGTGTTTTGGAAAAAATTAGTCGATTTCATTAAAGGCTGCCAAGCGATAGCTTTATTAAGTTACGTTTTTTAAATTAGGTTTTTAGGCCAAAGAAGATTATGTAATGCACTCTTTGCATGATAACGGCTTAACAATTAAGTGCAATGCTAGCTTAGGTTAATTGAGCAAAATTGGTATGTGGTTTTAGTAAATATTTGTATCCGATAGCAAGCTGAAATTACTATAAAATTTGCCTTTTTTACATCTAGAATACTTGTTCGTCATCGCTATCAACGGCTAACTGAATTTTTTGCTGGTATTCATCAATGTGCATATTCAAATGAATTTCTTTACAGCAGGAAGGGCAATTATCGTAATAATCTTGATCGCCAGCAGAGAAGTCTAAGACTACCCGTAAATGGTGCCCACAATGAGGACAATGAATGCGTTTTTCCGTGATGTTATCGACCATAACCGTTCACTTGAAAGATTATAAAACGTCCTTTTAGTATGGACAACTTTAGCTAAATAGCCATTATTGTTCGGCGTTAAAATTATTTTTTTGGCTCAATATTTGGGTCAATTTCCGGCTCAATAATTAAGTGCTGAATTTTATTTGGTACCCCGTCCCATTCATCAGCATCACTAGGAGGTTCTTTCATATCCGTTATTCTTGGCCAAACTTTGGCAAGCTCAGCATTAAGCTCGATAAACTCTTTTTGATCTTCGGGCACTTTTTCTTCTTGATATATAGCATCGGCAGGGCATTCAGAAGGACATAAATCACAATCGATACAATCGTCGGGGCTAATAGCTAAAAAATTAGGGCCTTCATAAAAGGCATCAGCTGGGCATACAACCACACAATCTGTGTATTTACATTTAATGCAATTATCGGTTACTACAAAAGTCATGCGCTTCTCTTATTCTCTTTATTATTAATAGCTAACTTATATTCTAGTTGCTCGTTATTTTACTTATTTTGATTTATTTCAATATAAGCAGGTTTAAGCTTGGTCCGCTTAGTATAACTGGTTGCGAATGATACCTTGATAACAAACAAATTCAATTGTTGATTTAACATAACAAAGCTATCAGGTAAAATGCCGACAATTTTATAATGCTCGTGTGGAAAATGTATGTTGCGCTTAACCAATATCAAGTTAGATCTGAATCACCAACCTGAAGAATTAGAGCAGGTGGTACTTGATACACTTAACATTAGCGCGAAAGAGCTGATAAATTTTTCTGTGTTCAAGCGTGGCTATGATGCCCGCCGTAAAAACAACATTATTTTAATGTATACCTTAGATGTTGACACCACCATCAACGAAACTTTATTGGTAAACTTTGCTGACAACCAACACATTAAGGCCAGCCCTGATACTTCCTATAAGTTTGTTGGCCAAGCACCAAAAAATTTAAAGCAGCGTCCAGTAGTTATTGGCATGGGGCCATGTGGTTTATTTGCGGGCTTAGTGTTAGCACAAATGGGCTTTAACCCTATTGTATTAGAGCGTGGTAAAGAAGTGCGTGAGCGTACTAAAGACACCTTTGGTTTTTGGCGTAAGAAAATTTTAAATACTGAGTCGAATGTGCAATTTGGTGAAGGCGGAGCCGGTACCTTTTCTGATGGTAAGTTATATAGCCAAGTGAAAGACCCTAAACATTATAGTCGTAAAGTATTGCATGAATTTGTTGATGCGGGTGCTCCTGAAGAAATTTTATATGTCAGTAAGCCACACATTGGTACCTTTAAGTTAGTGACCATGGTTGAACAAATGCGCGCGAAAATTTTTGCGCTTGGTGGGGAAGTGCGTTTTGAACAACGTGTTGACGACATTCATCTTGAACCGGTCGAAGGAAGTGGTGGTGAGCATAAAAAAGTTACCGGCTTAACTTTAGCCAATGGTGAAACTATTGATACCAATTATCTTGCATTAGCTATTGGTCATAGTGCCCGTGATACTTTTGAAATGTTACATAAAAAACAGGTTTATATTAAACCAAAGCCATTTTCGGTGGGTTTTCGTATTGAACACGAGCAATCGGTTATTGACGCCGCTCGTTTTGGCGATAATGCCGGCCATCCTATTTTAGGCGCGGCGGATTATAAGTTAGTACATCATTGTAAAAATGGCCGTTCAGTTTATAGTTTTTGTATGTGCCCCGGCGGCACTGTGGTTGCTGCAGCTTCGGAAGAAGGGCGCGTGGTAACTAATGGTATGAGCCAATATTCTCGTCATGAACGTAATGCCAATAGCGCGATTGTGGTAGGTATTGAACCAAAAGATTTCTGTAAAGATGAAAATGATATTTTAGGCGGCATTGAATTTCAGCGTCGCTTAGAGGAAACCGCATTTAAATTAGGCGGTGAAACTTACGATGCACCTTGTCAGTTAGTTGGTGATTTTCTAGCTAAACGTAAAAGTGGTGAGCATGGCTGTGTTGAACCGTCATACAAACCGGGTGTGCACTATTGTGATTTAAGTGAAAGCCTACCTGATTATGCCGTAGCGGCTATTCGTGAAGCTTTGCCTGCGTTTGAGCGAAAAATTAAAGGCTTTTCTATGGCTGACGCCACCTTAACGGCAGTGGAAACGCGTACTTCATCTCCTATTCAAGTAACCCGTGACAAGGTTAGTATGCAAAGTATTAATACCACAGGTTTATATCCAGCAGGTGAAGGCGCAGGTTATGCCGGCGGTATTTTATCAGCAGGTATTGACGGTATTAAAATAGCGGAAGCGATGGCGTTAGCGATAATTGAAGATAGTGCTGAAAAAGCCGATAGTGACGAGCAATAAGCTTAAGCCGTTAATTCTCTGAAGAGTTAAGCTCTTTTATGCCAGCAAGCCTTGCTTGTTGGCTAAGTGAATAAGGTAATTGTTGCTCGATATTTTTTAAGGTTTGCCAAATTGAGCGTAGGGCAAATTTATTGGTTAGCCATATCGGTAGTTCGCCCTTAGCATCAGCGACAAAAGTATAGTCAATGGTCATTTTATTGGCCGTTATTGGGGTGAGCAGCCAATGCGCTTCATATACTTCAACCTTAATAGTATTAGCGGCAGTACTATTATCTTTTACATCAGCTTCTATATTACCTTCTAACTCATTAAGTCTTATCGTATTAATGTCTACATCACTAATGGCGAGTTCAACGGATAAGTCATCATTTTGCCAATAGCGTGACTGTAGCAACATATAACGTGCTTTTATTGGCCAAAATGCATCGAAGTGAGTGATGAATATTCTTTCTTGCTGATTAATCTGCTTAATTACTTGGCTGCTTTTAGCTTTTGCTAACCAGTTTGCGGTTTCTGTAGTGTTTTGAATAAAGGTTAAAAAGCCTGATAAGCTCGAGGTAAAAGTCGCTTGGGCTTTTATCTTAATTAGCTCACTGTTTTTTATTGGCTGGTAACTTACTTTTAAAGTGCTATTTTTTCGCCATACTTGCCATGGCTCAACTAGTTTTTCAGAGCTAAGTTTCTTATCATCAGCCAACGCTTTATTGTTGGCTAACAGCAAAAAAGATGAAAGGATTGTGGAAAAAAACAGCACCAATAAAATAAATCTGTTTAAGTTCGCTAACATAATAGCCCTGAGCATTGCATTGTGAACGAAATTCCCCTATATTCCCGAGCTAAATTGCTAAGGTTTTAAAATCTTATCATAGACAAATATTCAATAGCGTTTTATTTAACTGATTATCTTACTTGAAAGCTTTCAGATGAAACGTAAATACCAGCAAGCGTCACTTGGTATGTGCCGCCACTGTATAAAGGAAAAATCATGCCTGTAATTACTCTCCCTGATGGTTCACAACGCTCATTCGACAATGCCGTATCGGTAATGGATGTTGCTCTTGATATTGGTCCTGGTCTTGCGAAAGCGACAATCGCTGGTCGTATTGACGGACAATTAGTTGATGCTTGTGAGTTAATTGAAAAAGACGCCGCACTTCAGCTTATTACCAGTAAAGACGCTGAAGGTTTAGAAATTATTCGCCACTCTTGTGCGCATTTATTAGGTCACGCTATTAAGCAAATTTGGCCAGAAACTAAAATGGCGATTGGTCCTACTATTGATAACGGCTTTTATTACGACGTTGATTTAGAACATTCAATTACCGAAGATGATTTAGTCACACTTGAAAAACGTATGACTGAACTTGCACGTACCGGTTATCAAGTTGAAAAGAAAACCGGCACATGGCAAGACGCTGTTGATGCGTTCACCGAACGTGGTGAAACCTACAAATTAGAAATTCTTGAGCAAAATATCGAGAAAACAGACACGCCAGCGCTTTATCATCACCAAGAATACATTGATATGTGTCGTGGCCCACATGTACCAAGCATGCGCCATTGTCATCATTTTAAATTAATGAAAGTGGCTGGCGCCTACTGGCGTGGCGATTCAGACAATAAAATGCTGCAACGTATTTACGGCACAGCATGGGCTGATAAAAAGCAGCTTAAAGCTTATATTCAACGCTTAGCTGAAGCTGAAAAGCGTGATCACCGTAAAATTGGCAAAACATTAGACTTATTCCACTGGCAAGAAGAAGCGCCAGGCATGGTGTTTTGGCATAACGACGGTTGGACGATTTATACCGAACTTGAAAAGTTCATTCGTGAAAAATTACACGAATATGATTACGACGAAGTAAAAGGCCCATTAATGATGGACCGTGTACTTTGGGAAAAATCAGGTCACTGGGACAAATACGCAGAAAACATGTTCACCACCACGTCTGAAAAACGTGAATATGCGATTAAGCCAATGAACTGCCCAGGCCATGTGCAAATATTTAACCAAGGCTTAAAGTCTTACCGCGATTTACCGCTGCGTATGGCTGAATTTGGTTGTTGTCACCGTAATGAACCATCAGGTGCATTACACGGTTTAATGCGTGTGCGTGGCTTTACCCAAGATGACGCGCATATTTTCTGTACTGAAGACCAAGTACAAGACGAAGTAACCAAATGTATTGAAATGGTTTACGACGTATATAAGTCGTTTGGTTTTGAAGATATTTTAGTGAAGCTGTCAACCCGTCCAGAAAAACGCATTGGTAGTGATGATGTTTGGGACAAAGCCGAGCAAGGTTTGGCCAATGCCATGACCGAATTAGGCATAAAATTTGAGTACTTGCCGGGCGAAGGTGCTTTTTATGGTCCTAAAATTGAATTTACTTTACTCGATTGTTTAGGTCGTAACTGGCAATGTGGTACAGTACAGCTCGATTTTGCTTTGCCAGAGCGTTTAGGCGCAACTTATGTTGGTGAAGACAACGAACGTTACACGCCAGTGATGATCCATCGTGCAATTTTGGGCTCACTTGAGCGTTTTATCGGAATTCTTATCGAAGAGTATACCGGCAAATTTCCAACCTGGTTATCGCCAATTCAAGCAACCGTGATGAATATTACCGACAAACAGGGTCAATATTGTGAAAAAGTTGTTAAAAAACTAAAAGAAAATGGATTTAGAGCGAAACTAGACTTGAGAAATGAGAAGATAGGCTTTAAAATCCGCGAGCACACTTTGAAGCGTGTTCCGTATTTGTTAGTTGTTGGTGATAAAGAAATGGAATCCGGCGAAATTGCAGTACGAACTCGAAGTGGTGAAGATTTAGGAAAAATGTCGGTTGAAGACTTTATTAGCAAATTAAGTGAAGAAGTTAACTCACGTAGTTAACCACTTATTTTGAGTAGAGCAACGGGCAATACAATATTTTTTAATCCGGCTAAGCGACTTAACAATTAAAGTTAGTATGCTGGGACAAAGTTCTTTGGAGGAACATGGCTATTAAAGGTGGTCAACGAGGCGGGCAGAAAGAGCCAGCTCATCGTTTAAACGAATTAATTACAGGTACTGAAGTACGTTTAATCGGCTTCGATGGTGAAGCTGCTGGTATCGTTACTTTAAATGAAGCAATGGACAAAGCTGAAGAAGCAGGTGTAGACCTTGTTGAAATTAGCCCAACTGCCAAGCCTCCTGTTTGTCGAGTTATGGACTACGGCAAGTTCCTTTATGAGAAATCAAAGGAACAAAAAGAACAGCGTAAGAAGCAGAAACAAATACAGGTTAAGGAAATTAAATTCCGTCCTGGTACAGATGAAGGCGACTATCAGGTCAAACTACGCAACCTGAAGCGCTTTTTAGAAGGCGGCGACAAGGTCAAGGTAACATTACGTTTCCGTGGCCGTGAAATGGCCCACCAAGAACTTGGTTTTGATCTTTTAAAACGTGTTAAAGCGGATTTAGAAGAATTAACCGTAGTTGAGTTTTTCCCTCGTAGAGCGGAAGGACGACAAATGGTGATGGTCCTAGCCCCTAAAAATAGATAATTCTTGGTTTAACAAGTAATTAAGTTATCTCTTTGAGCTAACTTAATTCACCATGATTATTTATAACGTTGGTAGTGAGGCCTGCAAGTAAAGTCCTGAACTTAGTTTATTTAATAAATTAAGTGAATGAGATTTTCGCCTTTGCTACTGTAAATTTGGCATAACAATGCGGAGTTATTCACATGCCTAAAATGAAAACCAATAGTGGTGCTGCAAAGCGCTTCAAAAAAACAGCTAATGGCTACAAGTTCAAACAAGCTGGTCTTCGTCATATCTTGACTAAGCGCCGTACTAAAGTAAAACGTCACCTTCGTGCGAAAAGCATGATTGCGGCTTCTGACATTAAGTCAGTTAAAAAACTTTTACGTCACGGTTAATAGGAGAGAAAGAAAATGGCAAGAGTAAAACGTGGTGTAGTAGCAAGAGCCCGTCACAAGAAAGTTTTAAAGCAAGCTAAAGGTTACTACGGTGCCCGTAGTCGCGTTTATCGCGTTGCTTTTCAAGCTGTAACTAAAGCTGGTCAATATGCTTACCGTGACCGTCGTCAACGTAAGCGTCAATTCCGTCAACTTTGGATTGCTCGTATTAACGCGGCAGCTCGTCAAAATGGTTTATCTTACAGCCGTTTCATTAATGGTCTTAAAAAGGCTGCTATTGAAATCGATCGTAAGATCCTAGCTGATATTGCAGTATACGATAAAGCAGCTTTCACATTCTTAGTTGAAAAAGCGCAAGCTTCTTTAGCTGCATAAGAATTGATAGTGATTTAGGAAAGGACGCAGTAGCGTCCTTTTTCTTTTTTAAACGATTCATTCTTGTTCTTTAGCCCAATAGCGTCGTCAAAAGTACTCACTTATGTGCATAAGCTCCGTGCTTTTTCCTTGCTCTTGAACTAAATTACGTCGAATTCATTACGTTTAAAATATGATAAGAACATAGAACATAGAACATAGAACATAGAACATAGAATAAGAAAACGAGAATCTTTAGTTATTATTGATGTAATTTCCAATGCACTGCTTAAGTAGATTATATCGATAATAATTAAATTTAGTGACATTATAAGGGCCACTCACATGAGTCTTGCTGATCAAGTTTTAGCGGTAAATAATGATTTACCCATACGTACCGACGCTCCTGTTCATAGCGGTAAAGTACGCAGCGTATATTGGTTGACCGAAGCAGACAGTAAACGTCTTATTCAAGATAAAGGCTACAATGTTGCCCTTGATACACCATTGGCTATTATGGTGATCAGTGACCGTATTTCTGCCTTTGACTGTATTTGGCAAGGCGAGGGCGGCATGAAAGGTGTACCCGGTAAAGGCGCAGCACTAAATGCTATTTCAAACCATTGGTTTAAGTTATTTAAAGAACAAGGTTTAGCCGATAGCCATATCTTAGATATTCCTCACCCTTTTGTTTGGATCGTACAAAAAGCAAAACCTGTGATGATCGAGGCGATTTGTCGTCAATACATTACCGGCTCTATGTGGCGCTCATACGCTAAAGGCGAACGCGAGTTTTGTGGTATTGAATTACCTGAAGGTTTAGCAAAAGACAGCAAATTACCGACATTATTACAAACTCCTTCTACCAAAGGTATTTTAACCGGTATTGAAGGTGTTCCTGAAGTGGATGATGTGAATATTACCCGTCAAAATATTGAAGATAACTTTAGCGCCTTTAACTTTAAATCGCTTGAAGATATTGGTCTTTACGAGCAATTGCTTACTGAAGGCTTTAATGTGATCAGTAAAGCATTAGCTGAAGTTGACCAAATATTTATTGATACCAAATTTGAATTTGGTTATGTAAAAGACAAAGCCGGTAACGATAAACTTATCTACATGGACGAAGTGGGCACACCAGACTCTTCACGTATTTGGGACGGCGAACAATACCGCGCAGGTAAGGTGGTTGAAAACTCGAAAGAAGGTTTCCGCCAGCTATTATTAAACCATTTTCCAGATGCTGATATTTTATTAAACAAAGATCGCATGAGTGAACGTGAAGCGTTAGCGCGTGATAATGCTCTACCCGTTGATGTCTTAATGGCGGTATCGAAAACCTATACTGACATTGCAGAGAAAGTTACTGGTGAAAAAATAGTACTTAGTGAGAACCCTAAAGCTGAAATTATTGAGATATTACGCGAGCAATATCAGTTAGTTGTTTAAGCTCGAGAAACTATTTAGTGATACTTTTTAAAACCTGCTTCTTTGCAGGTTTTTTTATGCCTGTCACAAATAATGACAGCTATTTTGTAAGTGCTAATGATAAGTTATACGATAAGGTGGGGCTATTTACACTGAATTTTCTCTCTTTATATTTATATGTAGCGTCTTTGGTAAAATCTATTAATATTATATTATTTGTAATACAATTCATTGGTTAGGTAAAATTAATATTATAAGTATTGTTGAATACGCTTTAATGCTTCATTGAGCCTTGTTTAAATACCACTGGTAATTACAAAACTTTACCGAATCATTACTAAATCTTTAAACAGTTTTCTATATTATACTTGTACAAATGTTCAATTGTAAAAGGCTTGTGACAAATCACCATGAAACATAAAATATTGTTAAGTTCATTCATTAGTACCTTACTGCTTTCTACGTGTGTTCAAGCCACGGCGCAGAGTAATACATTGGCTCAAGAAACACTTGTTGAGGCAGAAAAGCCCAATGTTATCGTGGTAATCGTTGATGATGCCGGTTACAACGACTTTGGCTTTATGGGCAGTCAAGAAATGAAAACGCCCCATATTGACCAACTAGCTAGTCAAGGTGTGGTATTTACCGATGCGCATACTAGCGGAACTGTTTGTGCTCCTTCACGAGCAGGCTTATTAGCTGGCCGTTATCAGCATCGCTTTGGTTTTACCTCTAACTTACCAGCTCACCACATGGATAAGCCAAAAATAGGTATGGATGTTGATGAATATACCTTAGCTAATTTATACCAAGATAATGGCTATAACACTTTCGCTGTGGGTAAATGGCATATTGGTGAATATGAAACTTTGCGTCCGAATGCAAGAGGGTTTGATGAATTTTTTGGTTTACTTTCAGGCAGCCGCTCTTATTACCCAACTTACGATCCCGCTGAAGGTCTCAATAATAAAATTATTGTTGATAATGACACACCAGTAGAATTTGAAGGTTACTTAACCGATGTTCTAGGTGACAAAGCTGTTGATTATATTGAAGAGAGTAAAGACAAACCTTTCTTTATGTATTTTTCACCAACGGCAGTACATGCGCCAATGGAAGCTCGTGCAGATATTTTAGCAAAATATAAACAGCAAAATCATCCTCGTCCTGTGCTAGCTGCAATGACAGAGTCGTTAGATATTAATGTTGGCAAAATTACTAAAAAATTATCAGATGATGGTTTACTTGAAAATACCGTTATTATCTTTTTAAGTGATAACGGCGGTGATACGTCAAATAATACCAATAACTTTCCTTTAAAAGGTTATAAAGGGGAGAAGTTTGAAGGCGGACACCGTGTACCATTTTTTGTTAGTTGGCCAAAAGGCCTACAAGGTGGCGATATTTATGATGGGCTAACATCGGCCTTAGATATTTATGCTACCAGCGAAGCAATATTAGGTTTAGAACACCAGACAAGTAAGTCTCACGACGGTGTAAATTTATTACCATTTTTACAAGCGAATACGCCAAATGAGCAACAATTATCAGCAAGCACCTCTAACCCTCACGATAAATTATTTTGGAGTAAAGATGTTAACTCATCAATGCGTCAAGGCGACTTAAAATTAATTGTAGTTAATAACCGTTTTGCATTATTTAACTTAGCTGATGATTTAAGTGAAAGTAATGATATTGCCCGCCAGCATCCTGAAACAGTTAAGCAAATGATGACTGAGCTAGAAAAATGGCACCAAGAACTGCCAAAACCACGTTGGGATGAAGGTAAAGTATGGGCGCAAATTACCGTTGAGAAGCACCTCGCTGGCTTAGATAATCGTAAAGTACGTTATAAAAACCCACAGCAGTTAAAACGATTTTTAGCGAAACAGAAAAAATAACTTTTGTTAAAGTGGGAAAGAAGATTAGTTGTACTGTTATTTAACAAAGTGGTTAACAAGTCGCTTAAAAGTTATTTAACCTGCAATTAACGGCGAAACCTATTTTTATGATCATAAACGCCCCTTTAGCTTTATCGCTAACGGGGCGTTTTTTTATCTCTAAATCTAAACCTAAATATAAATCTAAAAATAAAATATTAATTCATCTTACTTTCAGTGAGCTAGTTTAATTTAGCTTATTTCCTTGGGTAAAACGTTGTTAAAAGACTAAATATAAACTATTGCTTAACTAGTATTTATTCACTTAGGTATAGGTTTGCGCTAACAGCATCGTTAACTTTATGGTGTATAAAGCAGGGCTTATCTTATTGGAGGTTTTATGTTTAACACCACAACTCAACCTAAAAAATTGTTATTGCTGTGGGCAATGTTGTTATGTGCTTGTCTTGTTGCAATGAGTTTTAGTTCAACGGCATATGCGACTTGGAAACCCAATAAAAAAGTCACCATAGGGGCAACCACATACGGGCTGTTAAAATATGAAGACCCATATGGCGCTTTTATTAAATTTGAAGTAAATACCTCCACCGACAGCGGGCTAACATGGAGTAGCGTACCTACCATCATCTTATCGGCGAATGATCTTATAGGTAAAGGACCTGATGGCAATGAAGACTACAGCCGTTCAATTTTACGTTCAATTAAATGGGTACAGTGTCCTGGCACTGGTGATTGGTCGTTATGGACAAAGCGTCATGGCATAGATGCCAATAATACTTTAGTGGTTAGAAAAGAGCTGTTACGTGCTTCTGGTACTGCACCCAATTTTCCATATACCGACAATATTATTATTGACCGTCCTTATGGTTATTCATCGGGAGACCTAGGTACTGTTATCGAAAATGGTGCGATGCACTTAATTTCAGCGGCCACTGATGAAGGGGCAATTAACGTTATTAAAATGAATAGTAGCTGTACTGATATTGACGCTGATGGTCCAGCCGCTTCTTTAGAGTGGCATTTACCTGATGGTAGTGTTGATCACCGTGAGGCGCCGTCGTTATTTTCCGAAAATGGTTATCACTATATGATGACCTCAGGTAAAACCAGCTGGCGTCCTAATCAGCAAAAGCTTTCTTATGCAAGCCAACTTGCAGGCCCTTGGTCAGATCTTATTAATGTTGGTGATAGTACGGCTTATCACTCACAAGTATTTGGTGTTAAAAAGCATACCGCCACAGACGGCTCAGGTAAAACTTTACGGGTTTTTTCTGGCACTCGAAATCAACAAATGTGGATGGGTACCCAAGGTAACCCTAAAATTGTGATGCCATGGTATTGGAATACCTTAACAGCGCCAGCGACCAATTATTATGATGAAATGATTATTGACCCTGAAACAGTTACGTATACAACCGTACAATATGATCACGGTACTCGGCTTGATATACAAGGTGTTAGCTTAGTTGGCTTTGGCGACTTACTTGATTTTTTAATTGACGATAATGAAAGCACCAGTTGGCATAATAATAACAAGGCAGAGAAAAATGTTATTGAATTTGACTTAGGTGAAACACGAAATGTAAAAGCGGTAAAAGTGAAACTGTATGACTTTTATAATGCTTTATTTTATGACGTGACTAATCGGGTGGTAAAAGTGCGTATTGAAGTAGGTGATGGCTCTACCTATAACAATGTTTTTGAAGATATTATTCCCACCATTGCCTGGCTACAACCGATAAACTTTGCTGATACCTTGGGTAATAAAATACGCTTTACCTTATTAGAGTCACATAGCGGCAACCACGATACCACCAATATGCATTGGGGCTTTTATGAAGTACAAGCCTGGGGCGATAGCTCACCAGCTAGCCCAACCTTATATAATGGCTTTAGTAATGATGTTGTTGGCACAACGCCAGATGAATGGACCATTGAAGCTAGTAATAATACCAGTGCTTTAATTCAAGGACCAAACACCAAATACATTGAACTCACCGACACTAGCGACAGTGGCAAAGTATTAGTACGTCAGTCATTTTTACCGCAATCGGGATCAAAGGTTGAACTTAAAACCAAGTTCAAATTCAAACAAAAAATGTCTGGCGAGTATATCCGTTTAAAAGCAGGTAGTGCTCTTGCTTTTGAATTAACTAACTCTAATCAATTTGACGGTTTGGCCATAGTTGATAATGCTGGTGCGCAAACAAAAGTGAGTGATTTCAACATCAATGCTTGGTATCAACTAAAAGTTAATGTAAATACTGATGCGGGAACCTATGATGTTTTTCTTGATGATACTTTAATTTGGGGCGGCGCTTATTTAATTACAGACGTACCTTATATAGATGAAGTACTTATAGGTACGAATAATGGTAATGCCAATACCATTGCCCGTTTTGATGATATACGTATAAAAGGGCCAATTCGTGATTTAGCCCAGCCTATACCGACACTTTATGTTACTGACTTTGAAGCTTCAACCAGTAATGATGACTGGACTATTATTTCAGGCACGTGGGAGCGTAAATGGAATGCTGGCTTTAACTCTACCGTTTATCGCAATACCAGCAACACAACTGATACTGCAATGGTGGGGGATATGAGCTGGGACGATTATGATGTATCCGTTGATGTGCGCCGTGAAAATCCTGGAGTGGCAATTTTAGGGCGCTATAACTCCGAAACGCAATACTATCAGTTCCAAATTAAACGAGATAATACTTATCAACTTAGCCGCATGAACAATGGTAACTGGAAAACTTTAGCTGAGGGCGAGTATATTAATGCCGATTATGAGTTTCATCATTTAAAACTTACTTTTAGAGGAAGTGAGATAAATGCGTATGTTGATGATATTAAATTGGCTACAGCTATTGATACGGCAATAACATCAGGTGCAATTGCTTTAAAATCGGTTGGCGGCGGCAGTAACAGTTTTGATAATGTTAAAGTGAGCCAATAGTTATTGATTGAAATAATTAATAAAAATACCTTAACTTTGATAAATAACCACTTGTTAGTATGTGTGGTTAATTGTTTTTATGTGCAATTAAATGGCTGTTTTAAAAGAAATTAAGTGATTTTCATCAAGAAAAAACACAGCAATTGAGCTGTGTTTTTTATGATTTTTTTTCAGAGGTTAATTATTTATTAATCAAGCAATTAACGGCTACCACTTAATTCAATAAGTATTATTTATATTATTTGAGTTTGCTTTTACAAAGTTATTACAATATAAATATACCAGCTGATTACACAGACAATTGGACTAAAGGGAAAATTACAAAGGTTAGAAAAGGGAGTAAAGGAACCTGTGATCACCATTCAAATATTAATTGAGTCGTATGGGGATTTTCATGAAGCAAACAAATACAACAGGCAGCACAAAAAGGACTTTGTCTTCATTAACCACAGCCATTTTACCTATAGGTTTAGCCTTATTTGCCACCGGGGCAAGCGCTGATTGGAGCGCACAAAAAAAAGTAAAAATAGGTTCAACAACTTACGGATTATACAAAGCAGAAGACCAACATGGGGCTTTTGTTGATTTTAGTATAGACACCTCTACTGACGGTGGGGTAACGTGGACTGGCTCACCTACCACCATTTTAAGCGCCGCTGATTTAGCTGGCAAAGGTGAAGACCCAAGCTCTGATTATTCACGTTCAATTTTACGTTCAGTAAAATGGGTTCAGTGCCCTGGCAGTGGTACTTGGTCCATATGGGTAAAACGCCACGGCATTGACGCTAACAATACTTTGATTGTTAGAAAAGAGTTACTGCGCGCTTCAGGTTCAATCGTTAACTCTCCTTATACTGATAATATTGTTATTGATAAACCTTATGGCTTTTCATCGGGTGATTTAGGTACTGTTATTGAAAATGGTGACATGCACATCATTTCTGCTGCCACCGATGAAGGCGCTATCAATATTTATAAAATGAACGATACCTGTTCAGACTTAGTACCTGAAGGTCCGGCCGCCTCACTTGAATGGCATCTAGAAGATGGCTCGATTGATCACCGTGAAGCACCGTCACTGATGAATGAAAATGGCTATTATTACATGGTCACTTCAGGTAAAACCAGCTGGCGACCTAATCAGCAAAAAGTTAGTTATGCTACGACTTTATCTGGTCCATGGTCTGATTTAGTTAATGTTGGTGACTCTACCGCTTATCATTCACAATTATTTGGCGTGAAAAAATATACTGCCACTGATGGCTCTGGAAAGTCAGTGCGAGTTTTCTCAGGTACTCGTAATCAGCAAATGTGGATGGGGACAGAAGGTAGTCCTAAAATTGAGATGCCGTGGTATTGGAATACGCCAACAGCGCCGGCTTCAAATTATTATGATGAAACTATTATTGACCCAGTAACTGCAGAAGTTACAACCGTGCAATATGATCACGGTACACGCCTAGACATTCAAGCGGCGACATTAGCCAGTCATGCTGATTTCTTAGATTATCTTATTGATGGTGATGAAAGCACCAGCTGGCATAATAACGATAATGCCAATAAAAATGTTATCGAATTTGACTTAGGTGATAGCCATACCATTAAAGCATTAAAAGTGAAACTATATGACTTTTACAATGGCTTATTTCTTGATGTAACTAATCGCGTTGTTAAAGTGCGTATCGAAATAGGAGATGGCGCAACTTACACCAATGTTTATGAAGATATTATTCCAACCATTGAATGGTTACAGTCAATAAACTTTGCTGATACTAATGGTAGTAAAGTGAGAATGACTTTACTTGAGTCGCACAGTGGTAACCATGATACAACAAACATGCACTGGGGATTTTACGAAGTACAAGCATGGGGTGATAGTTCACCAGCGAGTCCAACCTTATATAATGGCTTTAGCAATGATACTGTTGATACAACACCTGATGGCTGGACTGTTGAGTCTAGTACCAATGCTAGTGCACTCATTAAAGGTGCTAATACTAAATATATTGAATTAGCTGATACCAGTACCAGTGAAAAAGTAGTAGTGCGTCAATCATTTTTACCGCAATCAGGCTCTAAAGTTGAGTTTAAAACCAAATTTAAATTCAAGCAAAAACTATCTGGTGAGTATATTCGCTTGAAAGCAGGTACTGATTTAGCTTTTGAATTAACTAACTCAAATCAATTTGATGGTTTAGCCATTGTTGATGCTGCTGGTGTGCAAACAAAAGTAAGCGACTTTAATATTAATGCTTGGTACCAACTAAAGGTTAATGTTAATACGGATGCTGGAACTTACGATGTATTTATTGATGATACTTTAGTGTGGGGTGGTGCAACATTAGTGACTAATGTTGACTATGTTGACGAAGTCTTAATAGGGACTAATAAAGGTAATAACAATACCATTTCACGTTTTGATGATATTCGTATTAAAGGGCCGATTCGTGATTTAGCACAGCCAATTCCAACCTTGTATGTTACTGACTTTGAAGCTTCTACCAGTGACGATGACTGGACCATAGTTTCAGGTACTTGGGAGCGTAAATGGAACGCTGGATTTAATTCAACGATTTTCCGTAATACCAGTAATACTACAGATACAGCAATGGTGGGTGATCTATCATGGCAAGACTATGACGTATCCGTTGATGTACGCCGTGAAAACCCAGGCGTAGGATTACTTGGTCGTTATAACTCTGAAACGCAATATTATCAGTTCCAAATGAAGCGCGATAATACCTTCCAATTAAGCCGAATGAATAATGGCAACTGGACCACGTTAGCAGAAGGTGAATTTATTAATGCAGATTATGAATTTCACAATTTAAAACTGTCGTTTCGTGGTAATGAAATTAATGCCTATATTGATGGTAATGTAGTGGCTACAGCCATAGATACCTTGATCCCAACAGGTGCAATAGCGATTAAATCAGTAGGTGGTGGGTATAACAGCTTTGATAATGTAGTAGTTAGCCAATAACCTTAAAAATAATTTATTGCACAATAAAAAGGCCAATATTCATAACGAATGTTGGCCTTTATTTATTTGTCCCGATCTAAATATGGTTGATATCTTTCAACATTGAAATTGGAGAGTGTTATGAAATCAATCACTAAATGAATGCAAAAAGATTACCCCGTGCTTTTAAATTAGGTGTAGTAAGCAAGTAGAAGCTAGGTTAGCTGATAATAAACAAGCACTAGGAAAATTAGGCTTAACTGCTAACTATATTTTTAACGAATATTTTAAAATTAACTTTTCAGCAATTAACTTAAATAACTCAGTGACTGAAGGTTATATGAAACATGAAGAGTTAGTTAATTATTATTCAACGCTGGGTCGTCGTTATCACTTAGATGTGGTATACCGCTGCTACGTAAAAACATCTAGCAAATAATAAAACCGAACACCTTAGCTGTTCGGTTTTTTATATTATATATGTTAAAAAAAGATTACATAGCTAAATTACATAGCCGTTATTACTTATATTTTTAACATTAATTAAACATATTTTATTAAAATTCAGTTTTACATTTTATTTTTACATGGTCGTCAGAGTGTAACTGGTTGATATTTCAGGTTATTGATTAGGGTTTTGGAAGGGTGTTAAATTATGTAATTTATTTGTTGATATTTGTATTATAAATAGTATATTAGTTGTAAGGTATTTATAAGTTAATCATATTTAGTCGTGCGATTTTTAATCTATTGGCTTTAAGTTAACTAAATGTCGACATTAAAATCAGAAAATTACTTAAAGTAATTGCAGATGTCTTACTAATAAGCTGAGTAATAAAGCACTAAGACATTTTAATAAACACTATAGGGGGAGTTTATGATGCAAGGTAACAACCGAAAACAGTTTGCGTTAACGACAGTAAGCAAAGCTTGTTTGCTAGCGATCAGTGTTAGTTCTATGCCTTTACTTGCGGCAGAAGATGCTAAAGCAGGTAAAAAAGCAGAAGAAGAAGTTGAAGTGATCACCGTTTCAGGTATTCGCGGCAGTCTTCAACAGTCTATGAATGATAAACGTTTCTCATCTGAAGTGATGGATTCAATATCTGCAGAGGACATTGGTCAATTACCGGATGAAAATATCGCGGAAGCTTTGCAGCGTGTTACTGGTATTCAAATGTCTCGTGACTCTGAGGGTGAAGGTACAACTATCCAAATTCGTGGTGTATCTGATAATAATGTTGAAATTAACGGCCAAACATCTTCAGGTACAGGGTCAGATCGTAGCGTAAATTTTCAAGATTTACCGTCTGAGTTATTTTCAGGTATTGAAGTTTTAAAAGCGACCACAGCTGACCGCATTGAAGGTGCTTTAGGTGGTACTATTAATTTAAAAACTCGCCGTCCGTTAGGTATTCAAAAAGATCATATTTTATCTGTCACTGCAAAAGCGAAACATTCAGATTTAGCCGAAGAGACAGCACCTGATTTCAGTGTGTTTGGGGCAAAAAACTGGCGTGATACCGCTATTGGCGATTTTGGTTTTTTAGCGACTGTAGCTCGTAAAGAATCATTTAAGCGTAGTGAGGCTTTTGGTGGCTCAGATGGCGATGCTTGGGCAGAAGCTCCAGGTAACTGGTGGTTTGTTAATGGTGAACAAAACGGTGGGCCAGCAGGTACACATAGTAGTTCTTCATCTACAGGTCTAGACAATAACAATGATGGCGTTATTGATGCGAATGATGGTTATTATATGTATGGTGGCTTCCGCACTTATGCTAAGAATGTTGAGACAATGCGTGACTCGCTGAATGCTACTCTACAATGGCAACCTAATGACGAAATTAATTTATTTGTTGATGCAACATTAACTGACGGTGAAGAAACTGAATCAGGTACGCAATTTAATTCAGCTATTTCTAATGCTGGACCAACGTTGAATTTTGCTCATAACTTTTCATATTTAGGTACTACGGGAAATGGTGAGCAAAGATATATACATGATGCTGGAATGATTACTGGTGTGAATGTTCGAATGGGTGGTGGACCTTCGCATAAAGAGAAATTTAGTGAATCAGCTAAGTTTACAGTAGGTGGCGATATTCAAATTACTGATGATTTAAATGTTTCAGCTGAATACTCACGCTCTGAAGGCTCTAGTTATACGAAACAAGCACAACTTAATATGGGGTTAGACTATAATCAGGATAATAACTTTTCAGGTAAAGATTGGGCTGGTCTAGTCGGTTTTGATTTACGTGGCAGCGATATGGGCCAGTATACTTTTTATGACCGACCTGACGCTCCTTTTGGTCCTCTTGATGTTGCTGACTTAAGTGAAATTTCTGATCCTACCAGTTTAAATAATAGCGATTTAAGTTATTTTCAAATGCAGCGCAATGCTGATGATACTGAACAAGATGATAGCTCATTTAAAATTGACGCAACTTTGGATTTAGATACCGAATTCTTTACTAGTATTAAGGTTGGTGCTCGTAAAGCTGAACGTAGCTTTGGTAAAGTTTCATACATAAATAAAAGTCAAAAAGATACTTATAAATATAATTTAAAAGATGCAGATGGTAATAATATTAAAGATGCAGATGGTAATAATCTTATCGTTTTAGATGAAGATGGAAATGAATTATATACAGCTGTAAAAATTCAAGATATATCTGTTGACCCTGCTTCTAATACCGAAAGTGGCACTTTTGCCGGTACTGGCTTAACTCGAGCTGAACTTGCGTCAAAATTACAAAAAGACTGTTTCTCGACAGAAAGTGTTAAATTGGCGAACTTCTCTGGTAGTGTGCCACAGTCATGGGCAACAACAACTTGTGGAAGTGATTATCATACGGACTTATTTAATTTAGCTGATATACGCACTGTAGGTGCTAATGGTTTGCCTATTTTTGAAACCACAGGCTCTCGATACGATGTAACTGAAAAAACCTTAGCTATGTATTTGCGAGCTGATTTCTATATCGATTTTATCGCAGACATGTCAATATTTGGTAATATTGGCGGCCGTTATATCGAAACAGAAACAATATCTTCAGGTTATCAAGAAGTTGGCGGTGTAATTAGTTGGATTACGGAAAAAGGTGATTATGACGACTTTTTACCTAGTTTAAACCTTAATTTAGCTATAAACGAAGAAATGATCTTACGTTTTGCTGCAGCTAAGGTAATGTCTCGTCCTGGATTATCTGCTATTTCACCATCAGTTAAATATAATTTTAGTGATGAAGTTGGACCTGGTTACACTGGTTTTGGTCTTGGTGGTAATCCGGATCTAGATCCTGTTCGAGCGATAAATTACGATTTATCTTATGAGTGGTATTATTCTGATAGCAGCATGTTTTCTGCCGCAATATTTTATAAAGATATTGAGTCAACAATTGCCAATGCAACAGAACCTAAAGATGTTTGGATCACCAACTCTCAAGGCGAAGAGCAAAAGTGGCAAGTATTTACTAAAGAAAACTTAGAAGGAACTGAACTACAAGGCCTTGAGTTGGGATTAACCCATACCTTTGATTCTTTACCTGGCTTGTTAACACATACCGGTTTTAGTGCCAACTATACCTATACTGAAGAGCCTGGTAAGGTTTTAGATGAAGAAGGCGATACAATAGGTCGCAAAGGTTTATCAGAAGACAGTGCTAACCTAGTGGCATTTTATGATGATAAAAAATTAAGTGTACGTTTAGCCTATAACTGGCGTTCAGAGTTTGTTAAACGTCAAAGAGTTCAATTAGGTTGGGGATCTGATACTTTCTTAACCGAATATGAAGAAGCACGCGGCCAGCTAGATTTAAGTGCTAACTATAGCTTCAATAAACACTTTAAGGTTAATTTCTCGGCTGTTAATTTAAATGACTCAGTAAGTAAACGTTACTTAAAATATGAAGAGTTAACTAATTACCTTTCAGAACCGGGCCGTCGTTTTAATTTAGGTGTTGTTTACCGCTTCTAATGTTCCTCCCAGCCTAATACTTTTGTATTAGTGGACAATATGTAGCGTTAGCTAATCGAGTACTGAAAGGTACTCGATTTTTTTTTATGGGGTAAAAAAGTCAATAAAGTCTTTTAAATTTGGCAATCTAACTCTAATCATTCAAGTTACAATTATGTCAAATAAAGCTTTCACTATGTAATTATGTGTAATTGCGCTACCGGTAAGTGTTTACTCTAACTGCGCTCTGTCATATAAGTGTTAAAGCCCGCCAAATCTACGTGTCAATTTGTTGTTATTTGTATTCTTAATAGTATATTCCTCCTGTTTCTTATAAAGAGCTGAGTCGTCGAAGAGTCGAACAGTTCATATAAATGTATTTAGTTGTTGTAGGTGCTCTGACTTTTAGCAGGTTTTGCAAAAGCGCGGCACTTATATGAACACATGAGGAGAGTCATCATGCCAAGTAAAAAGTATCAACAGTTTGCCTTATCTATGGTTAGTAAAGGCTGTTTATTAGCGTTAAGTGCCGTACCTTTATCTGCCGTTGCTGCAGACAAAGCAAAAATGATAGCTGAAGAAGAAGTTGAAGTTATCACTGTTTCTGGTGTGCGTGGCAGTTTACGACAATCAATGAATGATAAACGTTTTTCTAGTGAAATTAAGGACTCTATTTCAGCAGAAGATATCGGCCAATTACCAGATGAAAACATTGCCGAAGCCTTACAGCGTGTTACTGGTATTCAAATGGCGCGCTCAGCTGACGGTGAGGGTTCAACGGTTCAAATTCGCGGTATTTCAGACAATAATGTTGAAATAAATGGTCAAATAACAACAGGATCAGATGCAAATCGCAGCGTTAACTTTCAAGACTTACCCTCAGAGCTTTTTTCAGGTATTGAAGTTTTAAAAGCACCTACTGCTGACAAAATTGAAGGTTCATTAGGTGGTACGGTTAATTTAAAAACTCGACGACCACTAGCTATTCAAAAAGATCAACTTGCCACCATTACGGCAAAAACTAAATACAATGAGCAAAGTGGTCAAATTGACCCTGACATCAATGCTTTTGTGGTGAAAAACTTTCGTGATACCGCCATTGGAGACTTCGGCTTTATTATTAATGCTGGCCGTAAAAACATGACTACGCAAACCGATGTTTTTGGTGGCGGTGATTATAATGATGCACCGGGTTCATGGCTTCGACGTGACGGTACTTTTACCGGCGCAGGTAATAGTAATAACAACCCATATAAAAATGACGGTAACGACTATAACTACGACATGAATATGGATGTTAATGGTGATGGCGTAGCGGATGAAAATGACGTTTATTATATTCCTAACGGATTACGCGCTTATTCTCGCTATAGTGAAATTGAGCGTGACTCGTTAAATGCTACTTTACAATGGCAGCCAAGCGATAATACCAACTTCTACCTTGATTACACCATTACCCGCGGTGAAGAATTTTTAACCGGCTCGCAATTAGCCATTGCTGGCAATACGGGGCGCAGTGGTGTGGTTGGAGACGGGAACTGGAGTGCTTCAGATTTGGGTAATGGCAGCTATATACTGGACCAAGCCTTAATTGGTGGTGCTTCAATGCGTATGGGCGGCGCACCATCAAATAAAGAAACTTGGCGCGAGTCAAATAAAATAACCCTAGGTGGCGATATTCAGCTTAGTGATAACCTTAATGTTGCGGCTGCATATTCTACAACTTCAGGTAAAAGTTGGACCAAACAAGCTCAGCTTAATATGGGCTACGACTGGAATACCGATGGACAGATGAATAATTTTGACTGGGATGGTATGTATGGCTATGACTATAGTGGCGGTAATATTCCGAATGGCATCATGTTTGACAAGCCAGTAAATGGTCAAAGCTTGGTACCTATTGATATAACTAACCCAAATGATGAACGTTTAAGCTATTTTCAAATGCAGCGTAACGCTGATGATGCTAAAAACCAAGATGATGCTTTTACGCTAGATGTAACTTATGAGCTTGATGGTGATTTTTTCACTCAAGTTAAAGCCGGTACTCGGTATGCGACTCGAGCATTTGAGCGTCGCTCTTATATCAATACCAACCAGAAATGGGATAAAATGGTTGACGGTAAATACCTTACTCGCAATATTCAAAAATACAAGCTTGACCCTGACGCCAACAATAACCCTGCGAATGCACAAGTTGCTAGTGATCTACAGCAATGTCTAGGCATGAGTGAGCCAATCGATTTAGGCGGTAGTAATTTCCCTAACTCTTGGTTAACCACTACTTGCGGCAATGACTTTTTCACTGATTATTTTGGCATGCATGACATTCGAGCGATTAACCCAGAAACAGGGTATGGCTATTATGAAACGGTTGGCTCAAGATATGATGTTGAAGAAAATACCTTAGCTTTATATTTACGTGCTGATTTCTACACGGATGTTGGCAATATGCCATTATTTGGTAATTTAGGTGTTCGTTATGTAGAAACAGATACCGAGTCTTCTGGTTATGTTACTAATGTTAGTGAGGGCACTAATACTTGGGGTACATATTATGCCGATTACGAAGACTTCTTGCCGACTATTAATATCAATTTAGGTTTAAACGATGAAATGGTGCTGCGCTTTGCTGCTAATAAAGCGATTTCTAGACCCGCGCTTGCCCATATTTCGCCAAGTGTTCGACTATCTTATAGTGACCAAATAGCACCAGATCCTGAAACAGGACGTGAATATGCGGGTAACGCTACTCGTGGTAACCCTGACTTAGAGCCAATTCGTGCCATTAATGTCGATCTTTCCTATGAATGGTATTACACCAATGACAGCATGTTTTCAGCGGCGCTTTTTTATAAAGATTTAGATACAACCATAGGAACTCCGGCAGAGTCTCATGATTTTCAAGTGGGCGAGGAATGGTTTAAAGCACGTGGACCTCAAAACTTACCGGGCACCAAAATACAAGGTCTAGAATTAGGCCTACAACATGCATTTAGCGACTTACCTGGCATATTCAAACATACCGGACTTGGTGCTAACTATACCTATTCAGATGAAGATTCAAATTTATATGATCAAGAAGGTGAACAAATCGGTCGTCGAGGCTTGTCAGAGCATAGCTACAACTTAGTAGGGTATTATGATGATGGTGATTTAAGTATTCGTTTAGCTTATAACTGGCGCAGTGAATTTACTAAAAGAGAAAATGTTCAGCTAGGTTGGGGCAGTAATCACGTATTGCCTGAAATTGAAGCGGCACGTGGTCAGTTAGACTTAACCGCAAACTATACCTTTAATAAACACCTTAAAATGAATTTCTCTGTGGTTAACTTAAATGACTCTAAAACCGAGCGCTACTTAAAATATGATGAATTGGTAAATTATCTAGCGCAGCCGGGTAGACGAGTTAATTTAGGCATGGTGTATCGCTTCTAATTTCAAATTAGCTTTATTGCAACTTAATTTAAGTTAACTTAACTAACTTAAGTTTTATGACAACTGTGAATGGGGTAGCTGATATAGTTACCCCATTTTATTATCAGGCCATTTAAAATAAACACCTTAAGCTAAGGTTTATATTTTTCAGATGAAACATCACTAATCAAATAAAGCGAACCAAATAAAGCTAACCAAAGCTTCAGTCTTTGTAACTCACCGTAACGCAAAAATGTTTTTTCATTAAGTTCCCCCTGCTTTGTAATGCAAGTGTTAAGCGTGACACCTTGATCATTGTTATTGATCTTATAAATAGTATATTGCGGTGAATGTTTTTAAGGGGACTTTCACATAGCTTAATAATCGCCTCATAAAAACACATTAAACATGATAAATACCAAAAATTCGGCTCAAAAGAAGCGGTGTTTTGGTGTTTATAGGGAACATTTGAGGAAAGAATTATTATGCAAGATCATCAGCAACAAAAATTCGCACTAACAACGGTTAGCAAAGCTTGCTTCATCGCGTTTAGTGTTATGTCAGCCCCTTTGTTAGCGGCAGAAACTAGCGAACAAACATCAACAGCCGAACAAGAAAGTAATATAGAAGTGATCAGCGTAACAGGTGTGCGTGGCAGTTTAAGCAAATCAATGAATGACAAACGCTTTTCAACGGAAATAAAAGATACTATTTCAGCTGAAGATATTGGTCAGTTACCTGATGAAAATATTGCCGAAGCCTTACAGCGTGTTACCGGTATTCAAATGCAGCGCTCGGCAGATGGTGAGGGCTCAAGTGTTCAAATTCGCGGTATTTCCAACAATAACGTAGAAATCAATGGTCAAGTTTCATCTGGCAGTGGTGATAGCCGTGGGGTAAATTTTCAAGACTTACCATCAGAATTATTTTCTGGCATTGAAGTACTAAAAGCACCTACCGCTGATAAAATTGAAGGCTCGCTTGGTGGTACCGTTAATTTAAAAACTCGTCGACCACTTGAAATGAATAAAGACAGTGTTGGCACGGTCACTTCTAAAGCAAAATATAATGAACAAAGTGGTCAAACAGACCCTGACTTTAATACTTTTTTTGGTAAAAATTTACGTGATACAAAAATTGGTGATATCGGCTTTATCATTAATGCTGGCCGTAAAAATTACAGCAGTAAAACCAGTGTATTTGGCGGTGGTGACTACAATGATGCCGAAGGCTCATGGCTAAAACGTGACGGCTCTGAGGACGGAAAAGGCAGTATTGATGTCAATGGTGATGGTCAAGTTAACGGCGATGATGTTTACTATATTCCTAATGGCTTAAAAGCTTATTCTACTTACCGTGAATCACAGCGCGACTCGTTTAATTCTACCATTCAATGGCAGCCGAATGATCGTGCCAATTTTTATTTCGATTACACCTATACCGCAAGCACCGAATTTCAAAGTGGCTCTCAAGCCTCATCGGTTGCTAATTCTTCCCGTTCAGATATTGATGGTGATTACGAGTGGAGCGGTTCAGATTTAGGTGACGGCTCTTATATAATTAACGAAGGTGTAATAACTGATGCCTCAATGCGCATGGGCGGCTCTCCTTCAGTCATTGATACCGAGCAACAATCTCATAACTTTACTTTAGGAGGAGATTATCAACTGTCCGATAATGCCTTCTTAGAAATGAAATATAACTACGCAAAAGGTAAAAAAACCACTAGTCAAGCGTCTATGAATATGGGATACGACTGGAATTACGATGGCTGGATGAGTGGTAAAGATTGGGCGGGCAGTATTTGGTTTGAAGAAGCGGGCAATGGTATTCCAAGTGGCGGTTTAGTTGATGAAGATGGTAACCCTATTGATATCACCAACCTTGAAGACCCACGTTTAGCGTATTTTCAAATGCAGCGTAATGCCAACGACATTTTCAGTGAAGATAACGCGTTTACTATGGACTTAACTTATGAGTTAGACCATGATTTTTTTACTCAAATTAAAACCGGTCTGCGTATTGCTGCTAGAAATTATGAACGTTTTAGTTATCAAAACATTAACCAAAACGGTAAGCACGAAATGGTTGACGGTAAATACCTCAACGTAAATGTGCAAAAATATAAAGTAGACCCTGATGCTAATGGTAATCCAACCAATGCCCAAGTTTCTCGAGACTTGCAGCAATGTTTAGCTATTACCGATGCTATTCACTTAGGTGACAGTAATTTACCTACTTCGTGGGTTACGACTAATTGTAACAGTGACTTTTATACCGATTACTTTAATTTGCATGATATCCGCGCGGTTGATGCTGATACCGGCTATGGTTATTACGAACAAGTTGACCAACGTTATGATATTGGCGAAAGTAGTTACGCTTTATATTTACGAACAGATTTTAATAGCGAATTATTCGACTTACCTTTTTACGGTAATATTGGCGCACGCTATGTTGAAACAACAGTTAACTCTTCAGGTTATGAGCGTTTAGGCATAATTAACGATGAGTTAGCCTATGAATGGTCAGAGCATCAAAATACTTACCAAGACTTTTTACCGTCAATGAACCTGAATTTGGCGTTAAATAATGAAATGATCATGCGTTTTTCTGCTTCAAAAGCAATGCAACGCCCAGGTTTAGTACAAACTGCGCCAAGCACTACTTATAAACCAAGTAGTGATATCGACGGTTATAATGGTACAGCTTTAGTCGGTAACCCTGATTTAGACCCTGTAAGAGCATGGAGCGCTGATTTATCATATGAATGGTATTACTCAAGTGAAAGCATGCTTTCTGCGGCACTATTTTATAAAGACTTAGACAGCATTATTACCTACGGTTATGCCTACGACATGGAGCTTGAAGGTCAAAACTGGCAAGCGCGACAATGGCAAAATATGCCAGGTACTACTATCAAAGGTGTTGAACTTGCTGTGCAACATTCCTTTAGTAATTTACCGGGATTCCTTGCGCATACCGGTACTGGGGCAAACTACACTTTCTCGGATGATGACTCTGAGTTTTATGACTTAGACGGCAATCAAATTAGCCGCAAAGGCTTATCTCGTCATAGTTACAATGTTTATGCTTTTTACGACAATGGTAAGTTCAGTACACGTTTAGCCTATAACTGGCGCAGTGAATATACCAAACGTGAATTAGTGCAATTAGGTTGGGGCGCTGATGATTACTTAACTGAAATTGAAAATGCTCGTGGTCAATTAGATTTAACCGCAAATTACAGCATTAACAAGCAACTGAAAATTAATTTCTCAGCGGTAAACCTAACCAACAGTAAAACTGAGCGTTATTTATATCATGAAGAATTAACTAACTATATGGCTGAAATGGGCCGTCGCTTTAACATCGGCCTTGTGTATCGTTTCTAGAAGTATTTTTAGTATTGAAACCTTTTCAGAGCTAATGTATCAATAAATGATATAAGTAATATGAAAAATCGAGCACTAATGGTGCTCGATTTTTTTATTTGTGGTGTTCTTGTTAGCTTCACTCAAAACTTTATTTATCTAAAAGCGATTAGCATATTCATTAATATATAGTATTATTTATATGCTGAAATGTTTTTTCAGTAAATTAGGTAGCAGAACAAGTGAACTCTTTCTCAGCATAAACAGCGGGCTAAACGCTTAAATAATTTTCTTGCTTTACTTGTTACTTATATGTAATATTTATCATACAAATAAAATTTGTATCATTATCCAGAGGACACATTGTGAAAATTCTTGTTACCGGTGGTATGGGCTATATAGGTAGTCATACATGCATTGCATTACACAAAGCAGGATTCACGCCTGTCATTTATGACAACTTGTCGAATGCTAGCGTTAAGGTGCTTGATCAGCTTGAAGTGATCACGGGCAAACGTTTTGAATTTGTTGAAGGCGATATTCTTGATAGTGCAAGCTTTAAAAAAGCTCTAATTGACTTTAACGTTGAAGCTGTTTTCCATTTTGCAGCATTAAAAGCGGTGGGCGAATCAACTGAGCAGCCGTTACGTTATTATCAAAACAATGTTTCCGGTACGGTTACCATGTTAGAAACGATGAAAGAAGTAGGCGTTAATCGCATTATTTTCAGTTCATCAGCAACCGTTTATGGTGATCCGCAGTATTTACCGATTGATGAAAAGCATCCTATTTCCGCTACCAATCCTTATGGCTGGACTAAAGTGATGGTTGAACAAATTTTAGCGGATAACTGCCAAGCTGATGCTAATAACTTAGCAATTGCTTTACGTTATTTTAATCCTGTAGGCGCGCATCCAAGCGGCTTATTAGGTGAAAGCCCTTCTGGAATCCCGAATAATTTAATGCCTTTTATCGCACAAACCGCGGTCGGTAAAAGAGAATATGTTAGTGTTTTTGGTGACGATTACAACACTCCTGATGGTACCGGTGTTCGTGACTATATTCACATTATGGACTTAGCTGAAGGTCATGTTGCCGCCTATTCAGCCCACCAAAAAGATACTGGCTTCTTGCCATATAACTTAGGCACCGGCCAAGGTTATTCAGTGGTTGAAGTGATCAAAGCGTTTTCAACCTCTTCAGGTGTTGACGTTGCTTATAAAATGGCGCCAAGAAGACCAGGCGATATTGCTAGCAATTACGCAGACGCGTCTTTAGCCAAAGAAAAATTAGGCTGGACCGCAAAATTAGGTTTAAAAGCGATGACAGATGATACCTGGCATTGGCAATCAAAATATCCAAATGGTTTGGAGTAACAATATGAATAATTTAGAATTTACCCATCGTCGTAAAAACCCTTTAACCGGTGACTGGGTGCTGGTATCGCCACATCGTAATAATCGTCCTTGGTCAGGTGCAACTGAAGCGCCATCAGGTGAAGAGTTACCAAAGCATGATGAGAACTGCCCGTTATGTCCACGAAATGAACGTGCTAACAATACCAGTAATCCTGATTATGCTGATACTTTCGTCTTTAAAAATGACTTTGGTGCTTTGGTTTCAGAGCAACAAGGCACTGATGCATTAGATGCAGAGCAACACCCTTTATTTGAAGCTGATGTAGCTAACGGCGAATGTCGTGTTATTTGTTTTGCTCCTGATCACAATAAATCATTACCAGAATTAAGCCCAAGCGAAATTCGTAAAGTGGTTGATACATGGCAGAGTAACTATGTAGAACTTGCACAAAAGTATGCTTGTGTGCACGTTTTTGAAAACAAAGGCGCGGTTATGGGCTGTTCACAGCCACACCCTCACGGCCAAATTTGGGCGCATGATCATCTATCAACGGAAGTTGAGCAAGAAAATACAAACCAGTTAGCTTATAAAGCTAAACAAGGCACTAACTTACTTGGCGACTATGTTGCTAAAGAAGTTGCCGAGCAAGACCGTGTTGTTTGTGAAAATGAACATTGGTTAGTGGTTGTGCCATTTTGGGCAGCATGGCCATTTGAAACCTTATTAGTAGCAAAAGGTGATGTTCGTCATTTTGGTCAATTAACTGACGAGCAAAAAGCCGCGCTAGCAGAAATTTTACAAGAATTAACTATTCGTTATGACAACGTTTTCAACTGTAGTTTCCCTTATTCAATGGGATGGCACAGTGCTCCAGCAAATATTGAAGACGATAGCCACTGGCGTTTACACGCGCATTTTTATCCACCACTTTTACGTTCTGCTAGCGTGAAAAAACATATGGTTGGTTATGAAATGTTGGCAGAAAGCCAGCGCGATTTAAGCGCGGAAACAGCAGCAAACATTTTACGCTCAGTCAGCACAACACATTACAAGCAAGGGGAATAACATGAGCTTTGAACTTTTATCTTCGAAATTTGAAGAGCTTTACCAACAACCAGCTGATGCTATTTCTATTGCTCCAGGTCGTGTAAACCTTATTGGTGAACACACAGATTACAGTGATGGTTTTGTTCTTCCTTGTGCTTTAGAGTATGCAACACGTGTTCTTTACCGTCCTCGTGCCGATGACAAAATTGTTGTTCATTCCATGAGCTACCCAGGTGAAAAAGACGAATTTAGCGTGTCTGGCGATATTGCTAAAGGTGACTCTCAATGGGGTAATTACATTCGCGGTATGGCGTTTGTTTTTAAACGTGCTGGTTTTACACTGAAAGGTGTTGACTTATTGATTGAGTCAGACGTACCGCAAGGCTGTGGTTTATCATCTTCTGCGGCACTTGAAGTAGCAATTGGTGGCGTATTCAATACTATTGCTGAGCTTGGCTTGTCTGCGCAAAGAATTGCCCTGTTAGGCCAAGAATGTGAAAATGATTTCATGGACATAAAATGCGGCATTATGGACCAATTAATTTCCGCGGAAGGTGAAAAAAGTCATGCGTTATTAATTGACTGTGAAAACCTTAAAACAGAAGCCATTTCTATTCCAGAAGACTTATCTATTGTGATTGTTAACTCTAACTACAAACGTAAGTTAGTGGGTAGCGAATATAACAACCGTCGTATTGATTGTGAGCAAGCAGCGAGCAAAATGGGCATCAAGGTATTACGTTCAGCAACAATGGCAATGCTGGCCGATGCTAAACCACAACTTAGTGAAAACGAATACAAACGTGCTCATCATGTTATTACTGAAAATGCTCGTGTTATTGCCGCAACAGTAGCGCTTAAGAATAACGATATGGACGCGTTACGAGAATTAATGACCGGTTCACACGTTTCCCTGCGTGATGATTTTGAAGTAACTGTACCAGCGACTGACGGCTTAGTTAATATCTGTCAAGCAGCTTTAGGTGAACGCGGCGCTGTACGTATGACTGGTGGCGGATTTGGTGGCGCTATCGTATGTTTATGTCGTGCTGATGATGTTGATGCGATTAAAACAGCGGTAGAAGAGCAGTACTATGCACAATTTAACTTAACTGCTGATATTTATGTATGTAAAGCCGGTCACGGTTTAACGGTGCAAGCATTAGCTACGGCTTAATGACCCAGAAGTTTATTCATGCTGGTGATCGTTATTTTACGGTGTGAATTTATACTTTAAGTTTTAAGTAAGTAAACATTTAAAAGGCGCTAAGGGTTATCCTTAGCGCCTTTTTTGTTACTTTTTAAAACATGTAGCTTATGTAATTTAAGCCTACTAATAAGTCCCCCAGTAAGCTTAATTAACTCGTTAGGGATAAAGAAGCCTTACATTATAGGAAAAAAGGGGCGGTGACATTTTAAGGTTATAGTTAGTGCTAAGGCTTCTTATAGGCTGTCTTCTTTTATTTGTCACCGACCGCTTTTCTCCCTTTTTCTCTGTTTTAAGCCTCTAGCTCTTAAGCTCACAATGCTAATTTAATTAACTAGAGTAAACAGAAGCCTTACATGATGATAAGGCGTCTACTTATGCTCAGTAATTACCTTATCTTTGCACCATAAATTCTGGCATAGCGCTAGCGCCATAAAGAGCGAGTTTAATCCGCTGCTCTTCTTCAGTTGCAGCTAAGGTTTCAATCAAAGTTTGTCGGGTACTTTGGTTATCGCTAGCCTTTAGTTGTCCGGCGTTAAGGTAAAAGTCTAGATAATCAACTAATGCCGTCGCTTTTACTGTATTGTCACCTTCGGTTTGTTGCCACAAGGTCGTAAGTTGTGCTGGGTTTAATTGCACTGTGGCTTGCTCTGTCGTGTACTCAGAGTTTTTAGTTACTGTTGAGCGAAGAAAGCCTTTACTGAGCAGCTTATGGTAAGTATTTAAGGTGATAAACAGCTGAGTTTCAGTGAGTAACTGTAATTCTGGCGCGACTAAAGACTGACTCGCTATTTTTCCTGTAGGGGCAAAGTCAGGTAAGAAAAAATTAAATACTGAAGGTGAGCCTAAAACACGTTGGCCAATATAGAGTTCACCCACGCGAAGTAGCGTAGCATTGCTGCTGTATTGCTCAGCAATGGCTAAATTAAGGCCATTTGTGCCTGCGCCAAGGGGGATTTTTGAACTGGCGTTGAATAACCGCATTAGGGCGGTCATTTGCAAAATAGGCTCTTTCATTTTACCAAAGGTGGTTGAGGTAACAACATTTGGGTTACGTGCTTCTTTGTCTAACAATATTGCGCGAATAACCGCTTTTAAGTCACCGGTTTGTCCGAAAGCATTCGCTACTCGTTCGATATAATCAGCACTTGGGTTTGAAGTTACTAGGCGCTGAATAAGTTTTCGGCTGATAAAGGGCGCGGTAGTTTGATGACTAACTAAGGCATCTAATACCTGTGATAATTCTTGCTTAGCTTCCTCAGCTGTTTCTTCGCTATTGGCAGGAATTGTCACGGTATTGCCATTATCATTAAATAAGGTTTTTGCGCCAAACTCGTGTTGGTCTGCAAAAAACTTCATTGGCTCAGTCCAACGATATTGATAGTCGTTAGTGGCATTGCCTAATAGGAAGTAGTTGTTGTCAACTTTTGCCGTTTCATTGTTTTTGTAACTAAAGCTTAAGCCGGTAAATACCTTAGCCATTTCTTTGATCACTTCATTATCGTAGGTGGCAATGGGTAGGTTGTCTTCCCCTAATTTTATCGCACCATTTTTTTGCCGATGTACTAAGCCAAAAGTAAACAGCTGCATAATTTCTCGGGCGTAGTTTTCATCAGGGTAGTAACCTAGTTCAAGATTAGTTTTTTGGTTACGTAAGTGACTCAGCCAAATGCCCATCACCGGGTGTAAGCTCGCATCTTCTAGCGTTTTTCGATAGCTGCTAAATGCATTACTGGCAAGTTGGTCCCAATAATGTGCGACACCGCGATGAGCTTTTCTAACGATATTATTGTTATCACCTATCACTAATATTTCGCTTAATGCTAGAGCGATACGCTGTCTGAGTTGGTCATTGCCATAAAGAGCTACTGGCCAAAACGCATCGCGTCGGCTAAAGCTTTCACTTTCTTCACCAAAAAGGGTAATGCTGGCATCGGTTAAAGCCAATAGGCTAGTTTGGGGTTTAGCAAATTGTTGCTCAAGCCAAGCGCTATAGACTTGAATACGATTACCGCCATCGCTATCAATTTTATCTCGTAGCGTTTGATATTCTTCTGGTGTTGCGCCAAAAGTCGCTTGATTTAAAAAGCGGATAATATCTCGGTCAACAGCGGCTTCAGTGATCGGGGTGTCAGCAGGAGGCTCTACATTAGCGTCGTAGTTAATTGCGGCTGAAATTTCACCTTGCTGATAGTCTGCGGTGTGAATATTGACAAAAAACTTGCCTTCAAAAAGGGTATCCAGCATTTGCTGCTCGGTAGTAAATATACCACCAGGAGCAAGATCCCATTGATAGTCGCTAACCGTGCCGGTAAATTCAATATCTTTGATCATTGAACCTGCAGGAGCTAAATGTATATGTTGGTCGGTTTGTATGGCGCCTAAATCTGAAAAAGTATAATTGAGCTTAGCTTGTTCGTTATCACCTTGTAATATTAGGCTAAGCACGCCTGTTGCAGAGGTAATTGCATCGCCTTGTGCGCTAAAGGTACCTAAAAAAACTTTAGCATTTTCACTGCTGTTTGATGCGTCAGTAATACTTATTTGGGCGCTTTTTTCAGCCGCTATTGTGTAACTAGTACCATTTGTAATAGTGAGGGTTAATGCTTCAGGTACTTCATGTAAGTTATCTTGTATTGGATGAACTTCAATAACACGGGTATTTTGATTTTCGCCAAGTTCAATGGTGGTACCAACATTGCCGCCATCACTATAAATAAGCTGATAATCGGCCTGAGTGGCTGAGCCTTTAGCGCTATCGCTACTGCCATTAAGCGAATAACTGATATTTATAGCTGTAGTTGCGCCGCTACGCTGTATATTAAACTTGGCTAATTGATTACTTTTTTCAATAGCAAGTTCAGTAACTGTAGTGATGCCTATTACTGACTTTTCTGGGCTTGGCGTGGGTGTTTCCTCAGAGCCACCACCACAGCCTGTTAATGCGTAACTAAAAGCTACGATGACGAAAGAGGATTTCGCTAAGGGTAACTTCCTCGTTAATTTATTTATTAATTTGGTCGTTAACTTGCTGATTAAATCGTTATTTGAGTTAAGGCCTAATTTCATAGCGACTCTCCTTTAATAAAGGCTAAGTTTTCTGAGGCCTCAAAAGGACTAGGAAAGTTTTCATAAGACGGGAATAGTTTTGATAAGTCATTTTCACTTATACCAAACCAATTAGCCATTACAGCAGCACATTGAGTGGTTGCCGTGGTTGGAACCCAACGACCACGCCCGGTACTGGCATCAAGGCCTTGTTCAAGTTTCAGGTCAGGGTGGGTGCCAAAAAACTCTCCGCCATTGATCATACCGCCCATAACTAAGCCATGACCGCCCCAAGCGTGATCAGTACCACTGTCTGCGCTATCACCATTGGGAGTGAAAGTACGGCCAAACTCAGAGCCAACAAAGGTCAATACTTTATCAAAATCGCCTTGAGCGGTTAAGGCGTCGCGAAAGCCTTTTAGTGCGGCATTTAATTCCGTCATTAAATCGTTATGATCGATTAATAAGTTTTGATGGGTATCAAAGCCGTTCATTTGCACAAAAAATACTGGTCGATTATTGCCAGTGGAGCTTCGGCCTGCGATCATTTTAGCGACAGTTTTTAACCTGCGTGAGGTTTTGGTATTGTTGGCATCGGCAGCCGTGAAAATTGTGTCGTAATCAACATTGTTGGTATCAGCTTGGGTAAAGGCATTCCCTATAATGGTTTGAGCATTTCTAGCGGAGCTGAAAACATCGCGATATTTCTGAATCATTAAATGGTCATTATCAACTACGCCATTCATAGCATTTTCAACCATGGTTTGTCGATCGCCAGTAAAACCATCAAGCTTGGTTAGGCCATCTGTACTCATAACATACGGATTAATAATACTATTTTTGCTGACTTGAAAAGAGTTTAAACCTGAAACCGAGATTAACGGTGACACAGTGCCTGTATTATAGTTTTCACTAAGCTCGGCCATTCTTCCGCCCCAACCAAAAGTAAATTTGCTTCCAGGATCACTTTGAAATTGCCTTTGTTGATCGGAATGTGAAAATAATTGTGGCGGTAATTCAACACTTTTGTCTAAAAACTGCTCGCGCGTAGTTGGCACCGTAATATTGCCAATATTGCACAGCACTGATAATTCTTGGTTGTTAAACATCTCAGCCATATGCCCACAAGCGGGGTGCATGCCAAAGCCGTTGTATTCTTCCCCGCCAAATATAAGGGCATTTTTTGTTAAATTAATGCTATGTAGTTCATCTGCGGCTAAGGCGACCGAGCGCCTGCCTTGTTCGTAATTCGTTCTTAAATTACCTGTTGATTTAGGCGCGACCATATTAAATGAGTCGTTGCCACCCGCGAGAAAAACAAAAACTAATGCTTTGTAATCATCCGTTGCGGCGATGCTATTTGAGCTATTAACTAAGCCAGCTAGGCCTATTGAATTGGCAAGGCTTGCGCTGCCTAAAGTTAAATAAGAAGAACGTTTTAAAAAACGTCTACGTGATAATTGGTTGTTATTATTTTTCATTGTATTAAACCTTACTTTTACACTTGGTTGAGCGGTGGTTCACCAGAAAACAGTTAAAGCTGCGTTAATTAATACTGTGTTTTTATATGTTGCCTTGTTTGTGATTGTTTTTGCGTCAATGTCATATATATCATATGTTTTTGTGATGACAAAATAATCATTATGGCAATTTTTAATACAATGATGCTTTATTGAAAAGTAAGCTGTTAAATATTTGTATTAGGATAGAAACTAACACTCAGCTATATCCTTGTTTTAAAAATTAAATAAGTAGGTGTTAATTAAATTTAAGTCGTCAAAAGTGTTGGCTTTACGTTATTATTTGTTCACCGCAAATTGTTATTGAGTTTTTCCGTATGAATCATTTATCCGCTTTACAATGTCGTGTTATCGGCGTGATGTTAGAAAAAGAAATTACCACGCCAGAACAATACCCTTTGTCATTAAATAGCTTAACCAATGCGTGTAACCAAAAAAGTAACCGCGAACCAGTAATGTCATTATCCGAAACAGAAGTTCAGGTGGTGGTTGACGAACTTAGCGAAATGAATTTGCTTAGCGATGAAGGTGCTTTTGGTGGCAGAGTAGCAAAGTATCATCATCGTTTTTGTAATACCGAATTTGGCAGTGTGCAATTTACACCTCAGCAAAGGGCGATAATATGCTTGTTATTTTTACGTGGCCCACAAACACCGGGGGAGCTAAGAACCCGCAGTAATCGCTTAGCCGACTTTGCTAATGTTACTGAAGTTGAGTCTGCTTTGACTGAATTACACAATTTAGGTGGAAACGCGTATGTGATGAAATTAGAACGTGAGCCAGGCAAAAGAGAGTCACGTTACGCACATTTATTTTCAGGTGAGGTTAGTCAAAACCCAAGTGTTGCGGTAAATATACCTGCTGAAAAAACAGATGATGAGTTACTTGCTCGGATTGACAAGTTAGAGCAGCAAGTCGCTCAGTTAACTGAGCAAATGGAAAGCTTGTTGAGTTAATGACTAAATTAGCAAAGCAGAATTTAGTCCAATAAATGTTGGCTTCAGTGTTATAGGCATGCAGTTAGTTTAGAAAAGAAAAAGAGCCGATTCCGGCTCTTTTTTATAAGAATTAACTTAAGGGGGGAAGCTAATTATTTAAATTATTCAGGTTGTTGTAAAACATATACCCAGTCTTGTTCACTTACAAGTACGATCTCATTGTTTGGCCCTAAAGTAATACCTTCAAACTGTAGTCTTTTATCAGTTGGAGGAGTTACACCACTTAAGGATAACCATGAGTGAACATGGCCATCTTCTGGTGATACTTGTAATATTTTGGAGCTTTGTTCACTTAAAATCAGTAAGTGGCCAGTGCGAGCATCGTAAGTCATACCTGCACAATCATCAATATAGCTAGCAAAAAGCGCATCAGCATCAAATGGTTCCTCTACTGTTAATGAGCTATCTGCATATGATAATAGTGTTGTTGGAGTAGTTACTGGTAAATCAAAATATACAACTTTCATCGCGACATCATTATCTGGTGGTGTAGTCCCTTCTTGACAAGCATAGATTCGGGCAGGTTCATCGTCTGTTGCAAGTCTTACAGCAACACCTTCAAAGCCTTTATTTGATGTGCTAGGAGGTGCTAATAATTGAAAGCTAGGTACTGTAGCGTAAGTATTTGGTAAAGGAAGATTATCTGCACCAATTGTGAAGATATGGGCATAATTTTCTTCAGTAACAACGACTATTTTGCTATCACCAATATAAGCTAAGCCTTCAGTATCTTCATCAATATCTGAATTCGCATCATCTTGCGTATTAACGACACTAACCTTACTCTTAGATTCAAACTCACTGTCGTATCGCCAAAATTTCGATGCTTCATTTTTTACTACTAGATATTGCTCTAGCACAGGGTGCCAAAGAACCCCTGATGCATTACCGCCAATTTTTGGTAAAACCGTTGGTTCTTTAAGCACAACAGTATAGTTCTCTACAAACACCGTTGAAGCAACAACTTCAGTAAAAGTTGCGGTAACATTTTTTGCAGCGTCCATAGTTACTGAACAAGTTGTAGAACCTGTACAAGCACCAGTCCATGCTGAAAATTCATAACCGCTAGCAGCTGTTTGTGTTAAAGCTACAACGGTATCTTCAGCATAACTTTCGCTACAATCGCTACCACAGTCAATGCCTGCAGGCGTTGAACTTACTGTACCGTTTGCTGAAACCACTGTTAAGGTATATTCAGTAGGAGGAGTTACAACTATTTCAGTAAAAGTTGCGGTAACATTTTTTGCAGCGTCCATAGTTACTGAACAAGTTGTAGAACCTGTACAAGCACCAGTCCATGCTGAAAATTCATAACCACTAGCAGCAGCTTGCGTTAAAGTTACTTCAGTATCTTCATCATAACTTTCACTACAATCACTACCGCAATCAATACCTGCAGGCGTTGAACTTACTGTACCGTTTGCTGAAGTAACAGATAATTCAAATTGAGTCACTTCTACAATTTCAGTAAAAGTTGCCGTGACATTTTTTGCTGCAGTCATGGCTACAGAGCAAGTATCAGCTCCGCTACAATCACCACTCCAACTTGAAAACTCATAACCAGTCTCTGGCACAGCTGTTAAAGTAACCGAAGTGTTTTCTTCAAAATCCATTGCACATGAACTGCCACAATTAATACCAGCAGGATTTGAGGTGACAGCGCCAGAGGCACTAGTGATGCTTAGTGTGTATTGGCTCAGAGTTGGGGTAGGTTGCTCTTTATTTTCGGCATCTCCACCGCCGCCACATGCACTTAGCAGTAGAATAAGATAAGCAGAAAATAGCTGTTTTTTCATCATAATAAGATCCTAATTATTTTTATATTTAATTTTTATTTGAATAAATTTTGTTTTAGCGCTGTTGGTTATTTAGCACTAAAACAACATTGGACTGTTCGATATATAGCTACCGTTTTTTGATAAAATCAAAGGCTAGTCCTTTAGCCTAATTGCTTGGGCAATAACGTATATAGCTGACGTTTAATGAGGAATTTCAGCTGGTTGTTCAATAATGGTAATCTTGTCTGCATAACCAACGCCACTGACACCATAAATGTATACCTCAGCAGAGGAGTATGTATTTCCGGTGGTAAAAGTTAGCGCTTTAGGTCGGTAAGTTTTACTGCTTGAACCATTTTTTATTTTGTCATCGCCATAATTTCTAACGTAGAGTTGAATTTTACCTGTGGTTTTTAGCTGAGCGCTTACTTTATAGCGGGTATTAGGTTTTAAATGATTGAGCACAATCGATACATCAGCACCTTCAGGGATCCTTGCTGCATAATCACCACTAAAAGCATTATTGTTAACCCGCTGAGATTGGAAGAATTTCCACGGTGTTGTACCAGACTCAAAACTGCCATTACTGATTGTTAGTGTTTTTTCTTCTTCGGCAGGTATACAGTTTTGGTCGTTAAGCATTAAGGCTAAGGTAGCAGGTTTACCTAGTTCACGGTCTTCAATATCAATACCATCTCGGGTGTTTAAAGGTACTATGATAATGCCGTTATTGGTTTTACCTTCAAGCCAGCCTTGAATAACGGCGATGCCTTGCTTCGATAATTTAACACTTCTATAACCCTTAATATCAGGTATAAAAGTGGCCATCAGTAGGTCTTTTTGCGCGCTGCCGGGTAAATTATTCCAGGTAACTTTATCTTCTCGCCAAGCATTTAAACCACTAAAAATTTCAAAGCTACCATCAGAGCGATTAGTGACTTCAATATTTACGCTGGCGCTAGTAACAATGTTGCAGGCTTTTATATCACTAACATCCCATGCCATAAGTATGTTTGACTCGCCGTGTTTGTTGTCTTTGCCATCAGCAGTTAGTTGCTCAATATGACCATTGAAATTATCTACCGGTAGCTTTGAGGCGATAAAGGTATCTTTAACAACTTCAAGCGATGCATCGGCATTTAATACCGGCTTTTCGTTATTTCTTTGGGTAGTATTATTGGTTAGCGTTATCGCTTCTTTTTTTCTTCTTTTATTTGATTTTTTAGGTTTTACCTTTTTAGCCGCAGCCCTTGGTTTAGCGGTAGACGTTCCGGGTTGTTCACTTGTAACTAAACGGACAAAAGCCGCGTTTCTATAAGGGGTAGCAACTTTTTCACCAGTAATAAAATTAACCGCAGTAGCGCCTTTTTTTAAGTGCCGATATATGCCCGTTAATGGCTGGTTGGCATCGCTGGTCCAATAATCGCCTCGCTTGGTATGTGGGAAAAATCCACTATCAATTACAGGCTCTCCTGGGCGTTGGTAATCAACAATTAGTGTTGATAGTTCATCGGCAGTAGGCAGTCGCCAGTTGGCTAATCCACAAGTTTGTTCTTTTCGAACTCGGCGTAATAAGTCTTGGGTATCGCAGCGATCGTCTTCAAAATGACAATCGCCCCAGTTAGCAACGCCCTTGTTTTTGTTATCTAACCACGAGTAACTCCAATATCCGTCATGAATACCTTCATTGTCGGTTTTTACTTCCCAAACCAGTCCGGTTTTTCTATCAAGTACGCAAGACCAAGGTCCTGACCAGTTAGCTATTTCTTGGCCATTTTTATCTAACTTCAACCAATGAGATGTAACTGGTGTTGGGTTTTCGATATTTCCTTGATTAATATAAAGGTACAAGGGTGCAACTACGATAGCTGCTACAATTAGGGCGCGAACGAACATTAGTTGTCACCTCGCGAAAAGTTTAATTGTAGTGGCCTAGCATGCCTTGTATGGGCAACTTGGCTGCGATCAAAAGCGGCAACCCAAAGGCAAGTATTATCAGCCAATGCCACATCGTGTTTTGATTTGGTGTTTAATTTACGGCTCAGCTCTAAATTCCATTGGCCATCGTGCCAGCGACCAAAGGCACGCACATTAGCGCGATCACCTTCAAGTCTATTTGAACGATAAAGTACTGACGGCATAATCGTGCCAACAGGCAAGGTGTCGTCTTCTACCTCATAAGCTTTAGCATCGTACCATGGCATTACCCAATCGGCTTTATCTTGCTGTTCTTGGCTAGCACTGTTTTGATATTGGTCATTATCTTTTGTTACGTTAAATAATCGCTTAGGCACTATTTTATCTTGTTTGTACCATTTCCAATTCATAACATATGCGCCTGAGCTCTTGCCGTCAGCATAATAACCTGCGGTATAGCGTCTATCGCCAGCACGAGCAGTAGCGGGGCCGGCAATATAATTATCATCCATTAACAACATGCGGTTTGTTCGAACGGCTTTCCAATGCCATAAATCAACAATGCTGTTATCTGTGGTGTAGTGATAACCTTTGCCGTGCCAGTTTGCTGGTTTATCGGCCAGTGGTTTTGGCCCAAGCTGCGCAGTAGCTGCAGCGCCAAAAGCACAATTATCAGAAAGGATCACGGCAAATTTATCTTCATAATGACTTTGTTCATCAAAGCGATAAAAACCATCTTGAGTGACTTGCCAGCCATCGGTTGTTTTCACTAAAGGTAAATGCTTAAGGCTTTTATTCGGGTCATCCCAGCTAATATTGAAAAAAGCTTCTATACCATTTTCTACTGCCTTTATACGAACCTCAGTATTACCATTATTAAAGTTAACGCCGCCAAAAGTATGTACCTTTACTTCAGGAATTTTTTGCCAAAAATCTTCATCTGCTTGGCCATCAATACTTATTTTTTGGCCGAGCTCTATTGCATGAACAATCAATGCAACGGGGGCTTGTTGATTAAAGAACGTAAGCAAACCACCTGATGCCAAAATAATAACAATAGAGTAGTTGATGCTGGTTTTACGGAATTTACCAGAAGGAAAGAAAATAAGCTTGAGGGCATTAATACCATATTGAATAAAGTACACACCCGCGTGAAGTGGAATATAAAGCAGAATAATAAGTGCAGCATAAAAATGAACATTATGGGCAATAGCGCCGAATAAAATGCCAAAATAAATACTAATACCGCTGAGTGCTATTGCGCTTAAACTGAAATATCCTAACCAAGTAATCACTTGATGATAGCGACTTTGTTTTATCGTGCTTTTTTGCTCTACGTGCTTTTTAAATAAAAACCAATAAAGCAAATAACTGATAATTACAGAAATTAATAACGCACCGCCGAGCAGGTGTATGTCATGCAAGCTACCTTGAGGTAGAAGAGGGGATAAGCTTAATAATTGAGGACGATGGACTGCAGCTATTCTTAAGCCAGTAAGCAAATTAGCAATAACAATGAAAATCAGTAATAGGTGCATAAACACCCAAACGATACTTCGTTTCATATATTCAAAAACCTTATCTTTAATTTAAATTACAGTTTGGTATACAGCCAAACATGGTAATCGTCCTTGAATATTGAATGAGTAAAGTTTGCTTTACCCTTAAAAAGCACGGTTTAAATAAGGTATTAAATAAAACTATAAACTTACTTATCTTATTGTGTAAAAAGAGTTATGTTTAATTAAATAGCTTTATTACTGAACGTTAATGCTGGTGCATAATGTTACAGTTTTTACCTTGTTATTTTGTTGTACTTTTGTTCAATCATATCAAAAATAAACGCATTAGCTAGTAATAAAGAGTGCCAGCAATAAAAAATCCGTAACATTTATGGAAAATTTTTTTAAAGTATTATTTTATGATTCGTTGATTTTTGCTTTATTAGAAAAGTGAATAACTAAGGTGTATATTCAATAGTTAATGGAAAGAGGAAAGAAATTTATGACATTATTAGCAAAATCACTACAAGGTTCAATTTTGTCTATAAGTACATTTTTACTAGCGACAATATCAATAAGTTCGTTTGCACAACAACCAATAGGGATTGATGTTACCGGTAAAGCTGAAGTATTGGCTGTTCCTGATAAATTTACCGCAAATTTCACTCTTTCTGAAAGAGCAAAAAGTGCTGATAAAGCTAAAGCCATTGTTGATCACAAAAGCAAACTCTTGGTTAAGGCTATTGCGAGTTTAGCCATACCAGAATCAGCTATTGAGTCTGCTAGAATAAGCATTCAACCAATTTATATCGATAATGAGGTGCTAGTTGAGCAACTTGATGTAATTGAAAAATTACCCGGCGGTGCTTATAGCAAAGTTACTGTGAAAGACAATGCCCGTCTCACTAACCATAATAACAAACAAGTAATTGCTAAAAAACAATTAGTCTATCAAGTAAGTCGCGTGGTAACGGTGCATTTGGTCGATATTGATAATTATGAGCGATTGCTTGACCAAGCAACTAAAATTGGTGTGAACAAAGTAGCACCGCTTAATATGTCAATTAGTAATGCCGAGGCACTATATAAACAAGCATTATCAGCCGCTATTATTAATGCCCAAGAAAAAGCGCAGACCATGGCAAAACAATTAGGACAAATCTTAGGCCCTATAACTTACCTCAAAGAAGTTTCCTATGGCGTGCCAGCACGCATGATGATGTCGGTTTCATCAGCTGAAAATTTCTCTCCTCACATTGGCAAAAAAAGCATTTCAGCCCAAGTAAATGCCAGCTTTAGCCTTATTCGTTAAACAAATCACTATTGGTAGGGGATAAAGCTTTAATTTTATCGGCGTTCGAGGTATGTTATGCGCATTTTAGATCTAACATAAATTTGTATGAGTAAATTCGACTTTTATCAGCAGTTAAATGCACAAATTAGCGCAGTAATTTGTGATGAAAGTGATACAATTGCTAATATGGCGAATATAAGTGCGTTGTTATTTGAGCACTTGCCTGATATCAACTGGGCTGGTTTTTATCGAAAACAAGGTCAAGAATTGGTTCTCGGACCTTTTCAAGGCCAAGTGGCTTGTATCAGAATTGCGCTTGATAAAGGCGTATGCGGTGCGGCGGCAACAAGTAAGCAAACACAGCGTATTGCTGATGTTCATCAATTTGATGGTCATATTGCTTGTGATGCTCGCACTAATTCAGAGCTGGTAATTCCAGTTATTTATGCGGGCGAAGTCATTGCTGTACTTGATATTGACAGTACTCATTTTGAACGCTTCGATGAAGATGATCAAAAGGGCTTAGAAGCGACAGTCGCCTTGTTAGTCAAAAATATGAAGTAGTTAGCATTAAACATGGAAACACCATGAAAGAATTTGTAGTCATCCATGACTATCTTGTCTCTGAAGCCGTTGTTGGCGATTGGGAAGGGCAAGAAGAAGCAGTCGCGGAACGAATAAATGAGCTTTACCATACCTTGTATGATTTAGCTGAAGAAGACATAGCACCAGAGGTTTTAGAAACATTACTAGCTTTGGTGTGGGACACTTGGATTGGGCAGGATGCCTTATCTGACTTAGAAACAGACGATATTTATGGTTGGTGCCGACATGTGTTGGAAAACCGCGATCAGTATCTTGAAGATTAATATTATTTAAAGTTGTATTTATGGAAACTCAAAGAATTAGTACCAAAGAAATCATTACTTATTTAACCGAAAAATTCCCGGCCTGTTTTTCAATCGAAGGCCCGGCGAAACCACTTAAAATTGGTATTTTTCAAGACTTAGCTGAAAAATTAGCTGAAGATGAAAAAGTAAGTAAAACCCGTTTACGTCAAGCACTTAGACATTACACTAGCAGTTGGCGCTACCTTAAAGCGATTAAACTGGACAAGTTCCGTGTTGATATTGACGGTAACGAAGTGGCTAAAATTGATCAGGAACAAGCTGATTATGCCAGTAAAACCTTAAAAGAAAGCCAAGAAAAGTTTGGTAACAAAAAGGCACAAGACAAAGAAAATAAAAAGCCTTATAAAGGAACTAAGACCGAAAAACCTAAGTCTATAGATAAGAGCAAAGCTGCTAAGTTCAAATCAGTTAAGTCAACTAAGCCGGCTGAAGCTAAAGTTGCAGCTCCACTAAAACCAGTTGATAACAATGCAGTTATTGTTGGCGCTAAAGTAAAAGTTAAATTAGGCAACTCACCTATGCAAGCAACGATTACTGAAGTTTCAGGCAAAGATATTAGCGTTCAGTTAGTTTCAGGTATGGTGGTGAAAACTCAGCTTAAGCACATTTTTTCTGACTAATATGGAGTCAAAGGCATGATAAAATTTTGTCGTATTACACTTGCCGTAACGTTAACGCTAAGCGGCCTTAACGTTCTAGCCACAGCTGCCTCTGAGAAAGTAGAGTCGCTGCCAATATTGGCACCTGAAAGCCAACATGCTACATCAAGCAAGAGAATAACGGCATTATATACACGTTCACATTACAAGCCTATTAAGATAGACGATGCACTTTCATCAGAAGTTTTTGATCGTTATATTAAACAATTAGACTTTTCTCGTAATGTTTTCCTTGCCTCTGATTTAAGTGATTTTGAAAAGTACCGTGATAGCTTTGATAGCGTTGTTACACGTGGCAAGTTAGACGCAGCTTATGAAATTTATAACTTAAACCTACAACGTCGACTTGAACGTTATGAGTATGCTTTAGCCTTATTAGCTAAGCCGTTTGATTTTACGGTTGATGAAGAATATCTTTTTGATCGCGAAGACGCGCAATGGCCAAAAGATGCCGCTGAGCTTAATGAGCTTTGGCGTTTAAAAGTAAAATACGACGCGCTTAACCTTAAGCTAACCGGTAAAGATTGGGATAAAACTCAAGAAATACTCACTAAACGTTATAAATATGCGATTAAACGTTTAAAGCAAAGTGAAAGTGAAGACGTTTTTCAAATTGTCATGAACAGCTTTTCTCGCGTTGTAGAACCACATACTTCTTATTTATCACCTAGAAATGCTGAACGTTTCCAAATGGAAATGAATTTATCACTAGAAGGTATTGGCGCAGTATTACGTGCTGAAGAAGACTACACTGTTATTCAAAGTGTTGTACCTGGTGGTCCAGCAGATAAATCAAAAAGCATAAAACCAAAAGATAAAATTGTTGGCGTTTCTCAAGGCGCGGAAGACTTTGTTGACGTGATTGGTTGGCGCTTAGATGATGTAGTTGACTTAATTAAAGGCCCTAAAGGGAGTCAAGTGCGTTTACAAGTTTTACCGGATAACTCTGACGACGATGCTAGCATTAAAGTTGTTTCTATAATTCGTGAAAAAATAAAACTTGAAGATCGCGCAGCAAAATCTGAAATTTATTTTGAAAAAGCAGGCGATGAAAACAGTAAGAAATTAGGTGTAATTAACATTCCTAGTTTTTATAACAATTTATCACGTGATGTTAAAAAAGAGCTCGATAGCCTTAAAAGTAAAAATGTTGAAGGTATTATTGTTGATTTACGTGGTAACGGCGGCGGTTCATTATCAGAAGCTACTTTATTGACTGGTTTATTTATCGATAAAGGCCCTGTAGTTCAAGTGAGAGATGGCGCAAACCGTATTCAAGTAAACAGCGATAAAGACGGAATTAGCTATTACGATGGCCCATTAACGGTAATGGTTGACCGATATAGCGCTTCAGCATCTGAAATTTTCTCTGCAGCCATTCAAGACTACAACCGTGGTGTAATTATTGGTGAGCATACTTTTGGTAAAGGTACCGTTCAGCAACATCGTGGTTTAAGTCGTGTGTATGACCTATACGAGAAGCCATTTGGTAGCATTCAATTTACCATTGCTAAGTTTTACCGTATTAATGGCGGTAGTACTCAACATCGTGGCGTATTACCTGATATTTCTTTTCCTAGCGCAATAGACCCACAAGATTGGGGCGAAAGCAAAGAGGAAAACGCTTTACCATGGGATCAAATAGCTAGAGCACGTTATACCGAGTTAGGTGATTTAACTGAAGATGTTTCTTACTTAGACGCTTTGCATCAAGAACGTATTAAAGCAAATGTTGAATTCAACTATTTACTTGACGATATTCAAGTGTATCAGGCAGAAAAAGACAAAAAGTCTATTTCATTAAACCTTGAGAAACGTAAAATCAAGCGTGAAGAACGTAAGAGTAAACAGCTTATTCGAGTAAATGAGCGTTTAGTTGCTATGGGTAAAGAAAAAGTTAAAGACCTAGAGGCTGACTTACCTGAAGAGTTGGAAGAGTTAGATCCCTTCTTAGATGAAACAGCAAAAATTACTTTTGACCTTGTTTCATTAGGAAAAGTTGCTAAAAAGTAGTGATTACCTATTTTAAGAAAAACCGCCTCAATGGCGGTTTTTTTTTACCTGCAATCAAATATATTTCTCAAGGACTTCTGGTGCTAGTTTCAGGACTCTTGAGTGAATCATACTTAAAGCGCGTCTTTTGATTAGGGGATGTTGATCTCTCAGGGGTAAAATTTATACGGCGTTATCGCATGCTCATGTACGACTGTATGGATGCAGAAGGTAGAGCGACTCAGGAGATAAAGCCGAGCCAGCTACATTTCACAAAAGGTGTAATCATTCTCTTAAATCAATGCTACGACTACATGAATGAAGCTACCTAGATTCAATCTAGAGCCATGAAGCTGTGGCTAAAGATGTTTCTAATCCAGATCAATCATTTATTTTAACTAACTTAGCTATTTGTGCAGTGATATGAATAGTTATCTATCCTTGGTGAATAAATGTCGGTAACATTTTTAAATATTTATTTAGAAAAAGTGAATATATACTTAATTCAGTAAATGTTTTCTAAGAACACTTAACTATACGAAAAAATAAATTGCTTGCACTCTTAACCGACTCTGGGCATTTTATTACCAACTAAAAACTCAAGCTGTACGCAGGTTCGGCTTTATAACAATAAGGTTTGCTCTTTTTATGGAACAACCAAGCAGTACAAAATCACCGTCAATTATTGATTCGTTAATTCCAATTATCGTGTTGGTTATTATGTTAGCTGGAGCGGTTACTTTCTTTGGTGACAACTCCTCATATGGACCTAACCAAATAGCCTTAATGTTTAGCATGGGCATTGCGATCGTTATTGGCATTAAAAATGGCTTTACTTGGGAGTCAATAGAACAGTCAATTATTAAAGGTATTTCTATATCTTTAGGTGCGGTACTCATTTTATTATCTGTTGGCGCTCTTATCGGTACTTGGTTATTGTCTGGTACTGTACCAACGATGATTTATTATGGTTTACAAATTCTTGACCCAAGTTGGTTTTATGCCGCCAGTTGTTTAATTTGTGGCATTGTTGCTTTAAGTATTGGTAGTTCATGGACTACGGCAGCCACTATAGGTGTAGCGTTATTAGGCATTGCGCAAGGTTTAGAGCTTTCGCCTGCTATAACCGCAGGGGCGGTAATTTCAGGCGCTTATTTCGGTGATAAAGTGTCACCGTTATCAGAAACCACTAACTTAGCACCAGCAGTTGCCGGTAGTGAACTATTTGCTCACATTCGATATATGTTATGGACTACCATACCGTCAATATCGACCGCTTTAATTATTTTTGTATTTTTAGGCATGAATGAAACTGCAGCCGCGAGCAATAGCACGATAGAAACGTTAACAGAACAGCTTGCTCAGCAATATAATTTGAGCATTGTTAACTTGGTGCCTGTGGCGGTATTATTATTTCTGGCGATTAAAAAAGTGCCGGCGTTTCCTGCTGTTTCTATTGGTGCGCTTGTAGGCGCAATTTGGGCGATATTATTTCAACAAGAATTAATTATGACGTTAGCACAAGCAGGTGCTGATACCTTCACAGCAAACTTAATGGTGGTATGGACAACATTATTTGATGGTGTCGCCATTGAAACGGGTAATAGTGAGTTAGACTCTTTACTTAGCGGTGGTGGTATGTCGAAAATGCTAAATACCATTTGGTTAATTATGGCGGCAATGAGTTTTGGCGCAGTACTTGAGCACCTAGGTATGTTACGTCGTTTCATTGACGCAGTTGTTTCTTCGGTTAAATCAACCGGAAGTTTAATTGCCAGCACGGTAGCTACTTGTATCGGTACTAACCTTATTACTGCCGATCAGTACATGGCAATTGTAATGCCTGGTCGTATGTATAAAGAAGAATATGAACGCAGAGGTTTAGACCCCGTAGTGTTAAGTAGAACCTTGGAAGATTCGGGTACCATAACCTCACCACTTATTCCTTGGAATACTTGTGGTGCATACATGTACAGTGTGCTGTTGGTTAACCCGCTAGATTACATTTTTTATTGTTTTTTCAACTTAATTAACCCAGTGTTAGCGGTTGTTTACGGTTTTGTTGGTTTTAAAATAAAAAAATTAGCTAAAAAAATATAAGCGTTTAAATCAATAATTATTCAAAACCTGTATTGTGTTCTCAATACAGGTTTTTTATTATCAACTATATTTTTCTGATGCTTTTGTTTTTAGCTACCTTAATTGATATAGCATCAACTTAAATGGACATTACATGACTGAATTTACTGCTCGTTATCTTGCCGATTACCAACCGCCTGTTTTCTCCATTAATACTGTTAATTTAACCTTCGACCTAGCTGATCATAATACTGTGGTAACGAGTGTTTTATCGATTAAGCGAAATAGTACAAACTGTACTGCGCCGATATTACTTCACGGCGAACAGTTAAAACTAGTTTCTTTGCAATTAAATGGCAAACAACTACCTAAAGAGCAATATCAAGTATCCGATACCGAGTTATCGATTAATACCCAAGAAAGTGAATTTGAACTGACTATCGTTACTGAAATTGATCCTAAAGGTAACAGTTCATTAGAAGGGTTATTTAAATCGGGCGATGCATTTTGTAGCCAATGTGAGGCAGAAGGCTTTCGCCGTATAACCTATTACTCAGACCGTCCTGACGTAATGTCAGTTTTCACAACCAAAGTGATTGCTGATAAAAGTTTGTATCCATTTTTATTATCAAACGGTAATAGTATTGATAAAGGCGAGTTAGCGAACGGTAAACATTTTGTGCAATGGCACGACCCATTTCCTAAACCGTGTTATTTATTCGCTTTAGTGGCGGGTGACTTTGACTTATTACAAGACCACTTTATTACGTTAAGCGGCAGAAAGGTCACTTTAGAAATATTTGTTGACCGAGGTAACCTAAATAAAGCAGAGCATGCAATGCAGGCGCTTAAAGATTCAATGCGCTGGGACGAGCAAACTTTCGGTTTAGAATATGATCTTGATATTTACATGATTGTCGCGGTTGATTTTTTCAACATGGGCGCGATGGAAAATAAAGGCCTTAATGTTTTTAACAGTAAATACGTATTGGCAGACAATACCAGCGCAACCGATACTGATTATTTCAATATTGAAGCGGTTATTGGTCATGAATATTTTCATAACTGGACCGGCAACCGTGTTACATGCCGCGATTGGTTTCAGTTAAGTTTAAAAGAAGGCTTAACGGTTTTTCGTGATCAGCAATTTAGTGCTGATATGCATTCAGCTGCCGTTACACGAATTCAAAATGTACGAGTTTTGCGTTCATTACAGTTTGCCGAAGATGCCGGGCCAATGGCTCATCCGATAAGGCCAGAGCAAGTGGTTGAGATGAATAACTTCTATACTCTAACGGTTTATGAAAAAGGCGCTGAAGTTATTCGCATGCTCCATACCATATTAGGTAAAGACAACTTCAGAAAAGGCATGGACTTATATTTTAAACGCTTTGATGGCATGGCAGTAACCTGCGATGACTTTGTCCAAGCAATGGCCGATGCCGCCAATATTGATTTATCGCAATTTAAGTTGTGGTATAGCCAAGCAGGCACGCCTTTATTAACTGTTAAAGAAGCATATAACGCAGATAGCCAAACCTTTAGCCTCACTATTAAGCAGTCACTCGATTGTGAAAAAAATAGTGATGCTAAAGCGATGTACATTCCAATTAAAGTCGAATTGATTGACGAGCAGGGGGCTAGCCAGCAGCAGTTATTATCTTTAACTGAGTTTGAGCAAACATGGCAGTTTGAAAACTATGCTCAGCAGCCGGTAGTAGCCTTTTTAGGTGACTTTACCGCGCCGGTAAAAGTGCAGTACCCGCAATCTGACCAAGCTTTAGAAGCCATTATGGTAAAAGCTGAAAATGAATTTTGCCGCTGGGATGCCGGCCAAAAACTATTTGTCACTTATATCACTCAGTTAGTCGCAAACCCAAAATTGGCTTTACCTAACAGCTTATTAACCGCGTTTAATAGCATATTAACTGCTGATATTGACTCTGCGCTTAAAGCTGAGCAAATGGCCCTACCAAGCTTTGATGAGCTTGCTGATTTAATTGATGAAGTAAATCCTATTCATTTAGTTGATGCACTTAAAGTATTGAAAAGCTTTTTAGCCAATGGCGCAAAAACTTTACTTGAGCAAACTTATCAAAGCTGTATAGAAAATGCTTATTCTAATAGCGGGGCAGCGGTGGCTAAACGTTCACTTAAAAATGCCTGTTTATCGTATTTAGCGTTATTAACTGAGCATCAGTCGTTAGTATCAGTTCAATATAAAAACTCAGACAATATGACAGATACTTTAGCCGCGCTTGACTGTTCAGCCGCCAATAATCTGTCAATATTTACAGAACAAATGAATGTATTTGAGCAGAAATGGTCTGATACAACGTTAGTGATGGATAAATGGTTTACTATTGCCGCTAGTTTGTCGAGCGAAGATATATTTGCTCAATTGGCAGAGCTGACCAAGCATCCACAGTTTAGTTTACAAAACCCTAACCGTGCACGTTCATTAATCGGCGCTTTTACTAATCGTAATGCTAGGTACTTCCATTGTGAGTCAGGTCGAGGTTATCAATTTCTTGCTGAACAAATAAGGTTAATGAACGATATTAACCCGCAAGTGGCTTCAAGGTTGATCACCCCTTTAATTCAATTCAAAGGTTTCGATCAAAAAAGACAGCAGCTAATGAAAGCTCAATTAGTGCAACTAACTAAAATCGCTAATTTATCGAAAGACTTGAAAGAGAAACTAGACGCAGCCTTAGCGTAATTGTTAGAGTTAACAGCAAGATCACAGATATTAATCAGAACTAACTGGTACTGATTAATATCTGTTTTTTAATGATGTTTTATAAACAACACTTAATTAAATAAAACCATTCTTACCATGAAGTATTACTTTTCTTTAAGCATTTCTTACAATGAATTTCTGCCTTATTATCAAGGTAAAGTTCACTCAATAATTGCCACCAGTAATTTGGGCACTAAAGTACAATTCCCTGCAATGCATTTACGAAAATATCTAACTAATACCGGTATATCAGGCTTTTTTTGCTTAGAAACTCAAAATAATAAATTTTTATCTTTAACTAAAGTTAACTCATTAGAGTATTAGCTTTAAACAATGCCTACCTATCTGGTCCGACCAACTGGTCCGACATCATGTCTTTTCTGTTTTTTCAACTATGCTGTTAGATAACGGTTAATGCATTCATTTATAACTTATCAACAAGTAATAAAATAGCTAGTTTTAAACACCTGTTTTAAACAGCTTTTTGTTTTAAGGGTTTTATTGTTTACAAGTCAATGAAATAGAAGCCCTTAACAAGTGTTTTTTGCTCTTGCCTAGTTCATTAAATGATGCAATTATTGTTTTATCTCACAATATAGTGGGTAGTATAAATATAATAAAAACTCTGTTTCGAGACTGGGGAGATATAAATGGAACATTGCCTTCGCAATACGTTTTATAAAAAGCCTTTAGCAACCTGCATTAGTGTAGCGTTGATAACACTGGCTTCGCACAATGCTCAAGCGGCCAATTTCCAACTTGGCAATTTCGATATTAGTTTTGATTCAACTTTCACTGTCGGCTCTAGCTGGCGAGTTGAAGATAGAAACTGGGATGCCAATGTTGGTAAATCGAATAATCTAAATAATGGTTTTGATTTTAATTCTTATAAACCATTCGCACCTTACAATACACCTGTTGCTGCTGATATTTGGAACGGTAAAGGAAGTTATTCAAATAATGGTGATAACGGCAATCTTAATTACGATGCCGGTGATGCGTTTTCAAAAATATTTAAAGGCTCACACGAATTAGATATTCGATATGACAATGTCGGTTTGTTTGTGCGTGGTATGTACTATTACGACTTTGCTATGATGGATGACGACCGAGCTTGGACTAATCCAACCTCGCAAGTAAATAACGACCCATGTCGTGATGATGAAGCTAAAGAATACTCGTGTGCTGATGTACGTTTATTAGATGCTTTTGTATATGGCGACTTCGATTTAGGTGAAATGCCTTTCTCTATACGCATTGGTCAACAAGTGATCAGTTGGGGCGAGAGTACGCTAATTTCTCATGGTATTAGTGAACTTAACCCGGTAGATATTGCCCGTTTAAAGGCTCCCGGTTCAGAACTGAAAGAAGCATTTATTCCTTTTGGCGCCGTTTGGGCATCACTTGGCCTTACTGAAAATGTTAACGTAGAAATGTTTTACCAATATGGCTGGGAAAAAACCATTCTTCCAACGCCGGGTAGTTATTTTTCCACCAATGACTTTGCCGGTGCCGGCGGACATTATAATAATGTTCAATTAGGATTTACTGGTAACCCTGATATAGATCTCGATTTTTTAATCACAGGTTTAAATGAAGTTCGTACGGCTTTGTTAAATACCGACCCAACTGATGCTGAAGCACAGGCCCAAATTTATGGCATGTATATGTCATACCCAACTAAACTTACTTTACGAGCGCCAGGCAGCAAAGCCGCTATTGAGCCCGATGACGGTGGTCAATATGGTTTACGTCTTTCTTGGTATGTGCCTGAGCTAAATGATACTGAGTTAAGCTTTTACTACATGAATTATCATAGCCGTCGTCCATTGTTTTCTGGTGTAACAGCAAACTTTACAGATGCTGCGGTAAAAGGTGATTTAGGCTTTATCGCCCAAAATGAAATTACTATTGATAACTACACCGAACTTGATGCTTTCTCTAAAGTTCAATTAGCTTACCCTGAAGATATTCAACTTTACGCGATGAGCTTTAATACCGTAGTAGGCACAACTTCTGTTGCCGGTGAAGTTTCTTATCGACAAGATGAACCACTACAAATTGATGATGTAGAATTGTTATTTGCCGCAATGCCACAACAATTGGCACATCCAGATGTAAATGAAAATATTATTCGTGAAGATTTAGCGGGTATTTCACAAATGGGCTATTTCGACCCTGGTGAAACGGCAAATGGTTTTATTTTATCTGATACCGTACAAGCACAAGTAACCTTAACTCATTTATTCGGTCCATCTTTGGGTGCCAGTCAAATGACCGGGTTACTCGAGGTTGGCGGTATAAATATTAATGATATGCCTGATGAAAGTATTTTACGCCTTAATGGTCCAGGTACGGCACGAAATGGTGGTATAGAAGGTAAACCGGGTTTAGAACTTGGTATTCAAGATGGTGTTGAAACTAATCCATTCCCAACAGATTTTGCTTGGGGGTATCGGGTAGTTGGTAAGCTTGATTACAATAACGTTTTTGCTGGCATTAACGTTTCACCGCGTGTGGTTTTTTCGCATGACGTTGAAGGTACAACACCAGACCCATTATTCTTATTTGTTGAAAAGCGTAAGTCAGTTGCTTTAGGTTTGGGTTTTGATTACCAAAGTAAATGGTCTGCGCAGCTAAATTACAACAGCTTTTTCGACGGGGTTGGCACAACCAACCAAATGGAAGACCGCGATTATGTTTCTTTCAGTGTGAAGTATTCAATTTAAGACTAACTTAAGATTTTCAAAGACATTAGTCTTTTAAGGGAAAGTAAATGAAACAAATAACATTAATATCTTTAGCTATTTCACTTGCCTTTACTGGGGCAACGGCGCAGGCAAAAATAACTGCTGAGCAAGCTGCTAAATTAAAAACTGAACTAACCCCACTAGGTGCGGTACGTGCTGCTAATAAGGATGGTTCTATTCCAGCGTGGACTGGTGGTATTACACAAGCGCCAGCAGGTTATAAGGCCGGTGATCACCATATTGATCCATACGCGAGTGATAACATCGAATATACCATTACCTCAAAGAACTTAGCACAATATGAAAACCTGTTAACGCCAGGACAAGTTAAGCTTTTTAACACTTACCCTGATACTTATCAGATGAATGTGTATAAAACTCACCGCTCGGCTTCATATCCAGAGCATGTGTATCAAGCTACTTTAGATAATGCTACTCGTAGTGAATTGGTTGAAAATGGTAACGGTATTAGTAACGCTGCCGTTGGTGTACCTTTTCCACAACCTAAAGATGGCTTAGAAGCGATTTGGAATCATATTGTTCGTTATCGCGGCGAAGCGGCAACACGCCATGGCGGCCAAGCTGCACCAACAGCAAACGGTAATTATACCTTTGTTGGTTTCCAAGAAGAAATGCTGCTGCCTTACGGCATAAAAGGCGCCAGCCCTGAAGAACTACAAAAAAATAATATTTTGTTTAAGTTTAAGCAAAAGGTTTCTGAGCCAGCACGCTTAGCCGGAACAGCATTATTAGTTCATGAAACTATGGATCAAATAAAAACGCCACGCCAAGCATGGACATACAACACTGGGCAGCGTCGTGTACGTCGCGCGCCAAATGTTGCTTATGATGCACCTGGTACAGCTTCAGATGGCCTCAGAACCACTGATGACTTTGATATGTTCAATGGCGCGCCAGATCGTTACAACTGGACCTTAAAAGGTAAGCAAGAATTATTAATTCCTTACAACGACTATCGCTTACATAGTGATAAGTTGAAATATGATGATATCGTTCATGCTGGTCATATTAACCCTGAGCATGTTCGTTACGAAAAGCATAGGGTATGGGTGGTAGAAGCTGAGTTAAAAGCAAATACTCGCCATACTTATAAAAAACGTGTGTTTTTCATTGACGAAGACAGTTGGCAAATTGCGATAACGGATATTTATGATAATCGTGATGAGCTATACCGTGTTGGTGTTGCCCATGGTATTAATTATTATGAAGTTCCTACACAATGGTCTACGCTTGAAGTATTTCATGATCTACAATCTCGTCGCTATATTGCGATAGGTTTAGATAACGAAACTGAAATGTATGACTTTTCAAAAGAAATTAACGATAAATCATTTACTCCATCTGCGTTACGACGTGAAGGACGAAGATAAGGTTTATTTTGTTAAAAATCGGCTGATGTTCATCAGCCGATTTTATTTAAAACCGTAAGAGATTTATATGAAGTATCTTTTCGTTTTACTGATAACCAGTGTTTTAACGACTCCGCTATATGTAAGCGCTGAATCAGTGTCTGCAACACCTTTGCCTGCACAAATTGCCCCTTTAGCTCAAAATGCCTTATTGTTAGATATTACCCGTGTAGGTGAAAATAAACTAATTGCTGTTGGTCAGCATGGCCATATTCTTACCACGCCAGATGCAACGAATTGGCAACAAGCACAAGTACCTGTTCAAGTAACCTTAACTGGGGTTTATTTTCTCAATAGCCAACTTGGCTGGGCCGTTGGTCACGACGCTACAATTTTACATACCCGTGATGGTGGCACCACTTGGCAAATACAGCAGTATTTACCTGAATTAGAAAAACCTTTATTTGATATTGTTTTTGAAGATGAACAGCACGGCATCGCAGTAGGTGCATATGGCCAAGTGTTTCGTACCATAAATGGTGGCCAAACATGGCAATTTGAATTTCATGATGAATTTCTGCCAATTGACGACATTGAATACTTGGCGGAAGTAAAGCAAGAAGATGAAGAAGCGTATTTAGATGAAATTGGCAGTATTTTACCGCATTTTAATCGTATATTTATTGATGGTAGAACATTGTACCTTGTAGGTGAAATAGGGCTGATCGCTAAAAGTAATGACTTTGGCCGCTCATGGCAAACATTTGATGAAATTTACCAAGGTTCATTCTTTGATATTGCTCGTACCCTTGAAGGAAACTTAATTGTTGTTGGTTTACGTGGCAACGTATTTAGAAGCTTAAAAAATGGCACGCCTTGGCAAAAAAGTATAACCGATACCACGTCATTATTAAGTTCGATTATTTTATCTGATGATAATCGCATTTTTTTAATCGGTAATAATGGCATGTTATTAGAAAGCGCTGATGACGGTGCAACCTTTACTAAAAAAGTTCAAGCCGATGGTAAAGCGTTAATTGCTGGTGTTTGGTTTAATAACCAATTAGTAGTGGTTTCTGAAGTAGGCATTAAAAATATTACAATGGCGAAGTAGCTTATATGATAATTGATTCTCTGATTAACCGTTTAGAGGTGGGGATATTTCGCCATCGTATTTTTGTGCTGTCACTTTTTGTCATCACAAGCATTTTTCTAATATTTCAGGCTAGCCAAATTAAGCTTGATGCCTCGTTTACCAAAAATATTCCCTTAAATCATCAATACATGAAAACCTATTTAAAGCATCGCCAAAATTTTGGTGGCGCAAATAATATTTTAATTTCTGTATGTGATAATTCAGGCGATATTTTTAATGAAACCTTTTTTACCAGTTTAAAAGGTGTGCACGATAAATTATTTTTTATTCCCGGTGTTGATCGCATACAAGTGAAGTCGTTATTTTCACCAAGTACTCGTTTTGTTGAAATTGTTGAGGATGGTTTTGCTGGTGGTCCCGTTATTCCTGCAGACTTTCAGCCCCATCAGCAAGGTTTAGCCATAGTTAAAGGCAATATCGAAAAAGCAGGTATTGTAGGCAGCATAGTAGCTGATGACTATAGCTGTTCTATGGTGAGAACTTCACTGCTTGATATCGACCCTAATACTGGTGAAAAGCTTAATACCATTAATTTAGCCAATCAGCTTGAACAAGAAATACGTCAAGAATATGAGAAGGGCACTATAAGCATACACATTATTGGTTTTGCTAAAATGGTTGGCGATGTTGCTGAAGGTGCCAAAGGTGTGGTTTTATTCTTTGCCGTAGCCATAGCCATCACCGCGGTTATGGTATATTTCTTTTGCCACTCAGCCACGCTTACTTTTTTACCTATTGTTTGTTCACTTATTGCCGTTGTTTGGCAAATGGGGATGTTATCAACCTTAGGCTTTGGCTTAGACCCTATGTCTATTTTGATCCCCTTTTTAGTTTTTGCCATTGGGGTGAGTCATGGCGTGCAAATGATCAACTCGGTTGGGAAAATGGTTAATAAAGGCCGTTCCAGTAAGGTTGCAGCGCAATTAAGTTTCCGTGCTTTACTTGTACCAGGTGGGGTTGCGCTAATTTCAGATACGGTAGGCTTTTTAACCTTATTATCAATAGATATTGGTATTATTCGAGAGCTTGCTATTACCGCCTCTTTAGGGGTGGCGATGATCATATTAACCAACCTAATTTTATTACCGGTGTTGGTTTCGTATGTACGATTTCCTGAGAAAAAACCAGAGCATAAAAAAGAAGAAACCGCTTCAGTATGGCTACTAATGTCTAAGTTCGCTTCCAGAGGGCCAGCGATGATAATTTTAGTTATTACCGCATTACTTTACTTAGCGGGCTTACATTATTCTCAAGACCTAAAAATAGGCGAACTACATGCTGGTGCACCAGCCCTACATGAACAATCGCGCTATAACCAAGACACTTTTTTGATCACTGATAAATATGCTATTAGTGTTGACTACATGTCGGTGATTATTGAAGGAGAGGTTAATGCCTGTGCCTATTACGACACTATGGAGCAAATTGATCGCTTTCAATGGCAAATGGAAAATGTTGAAGGCGTGCAGTCGGCGGTAAGTTTGTCATCCATTGCTAAGCTAGTGAATGCTGGTTATAACGAAGGTAACCCTAAATGGCGCGTTCTTTCTCGTAACCAACAATCTTTAGTGCAGTCTATAGCGCGCGTTCCTTCGTCAAGCGGTTTACTTAATAGTGATTGTAGCGTTATGCCGGTAATTCTTTTCTTAGAAGACCATAAAGCGGTTACTATCAATCGTGTGGTTGACGCTGTAAAAGAAGCTGCTAAAACGTTTGATAATGATAAGTTTCAATTTAAATTAGCTTCTGGCCCTGTAGGAGTTATGGCAGCCACTAATGAAGCAGTTGAAGCGGCACAATTACCTATGATGCTATATGTTTATGGCGCGGTTATTTTATTGTGTTTAATAAGCTTTAAAAGTTTACGCGCTACCATTGCCGTAGTTGTTCCTTTGTATGTGGTTTCAACATTAGCACAATGGCTGATGACGGTATTAGATATTGGTTTAACTGTATCTACCTTACCTGTAATTGCCTTAGGTGTGGGTATTGGTGTTGATTATGGTATTTATATTCTTTCAACGATGAGCGCAAAACTCAGTAAAGGGGAAACTGTTGCTTCTGCTTATTTATCGGCATTAAAAGAACGGGGCAGTGCGGTACTTATTACTGGAGTTACTTTAGCTATAGGTGTATCGACTTGGTTCTTCTCCGATTTGAAATTTCAAGTAGACATGGGAATATTATTAACCTTTATGTTTTTGGTAAATATGCTCGCAGCAATCATCGTTTTACCGGCTATTGCTGCATTTTTATGGCCCAAACAAAAATAATGTAAAATTTATTTACCCAGTTGTTATTGAATAATTACACACGAAAATGGCCGAAAGGTCATTTTCTATTTAAAGCTAGTGAATAAATCCCTATATTGATGAATTTAATTCCCTCCTTCTATTTGGTTTGACCAGTTTGTTTAAGAAAAAATACCTCGCAATCGCCTAAAATTACTAATAAAATCCGTTTTATGGTCTATTCTGATAGACAATGATAAAAAATTTACGAAAGCCTTATCTAGACTTATCGTGAAAGTTACTCTAAAAAATTACACAGCACATACAATTATACATTCAAGCGTTTTATCCAAAGGAAAACGGCATGGCGTTAGTAGACGGTTTACCCTCAGTTATTCTCAAAAACGTTGCTCAATTAATACAGCAAAAAGTTCCAGCAGATACAGCTCCTTTAGTTGAGCAATTTGCAGATTTGCTATATGGCAATATTTCAACCCTAGACATTGCACATCGAAATGATAGTGACATGTATGGTGCAACCTTAAGTTTGTGGAATTCCCTTAACGGTCATCAAGATGATGAGCCGGTGATCAAGGTATTTAACCCACAAGTTTCAAAGCATGGCTGGAAATCTAGCCACACTATTATTGAAGTTATTGTTAAAGATATGCCATTTTTGGTGAACTCTTTACGCATTGCGTTAAGTCGTTTGGGCTTATTTCCCCATTTAATGCTTAATTGCCCAATTAGAATAGTGCGCGATAGTAAAAATCAAATTACGCAATTATCTCGAGCAGCCGATAAGAAAATTAAATCAACCTCGGTAGAAACCGTATTTTTTATTGAGATTGACCGTCAATCAGATCAAAGTGTGCTTGATAACATCACCAAAGAATTGCATTCAGTAGTAAGTGATATTTCCCTGACCGTTTCAGACTGGCAACCGATGACGAAACGCTTAGCTGATATTATCACTGACATTAAAAAAGCCAAATTACCTTGCACCAAAGGCACAAAAGACGACTCAGTTGAATTTTTAGAATGGATGCTAAATAACAATTTCACCTTAATGGGTTACCGTTCTTACGATGTTAAAGCACTTAAAGGTGATGTTGCTTTAACCGCCAATGTAAAATCGAGCTTGGGTTTAATGAAAAACTCAAAAGGTACTAAGCAACGCTTAATGTCGACGTTAGGTGAGTCAGCTCGAGAATTGGCACTAGGTGAAAACCTTCTTATTTTAACCAAAACCAATTCTCGTTCACGGGTACATCGTCCTGCACATCTTGACTATATCGGCATAAAACGTTTTGATGCTGACGGTAATGTCATAGGTGAAGAACGTTTTGTCGGCTTATTTGGTTCAGCTTATTACACCAACAGTGCTTTAAATATTCCGTTGATCAAATCAAAAGTGAAAGCGGTTTGTGAAGCATCTGGCTTTGCCCAAGGGGCGCACGCGTACAAAACCTTAATTAATATTTTAGAAACTTATCCACGCGATGAAATATTACAAACCGATACCGCTGAATTGTTGCAACACGTATTAGGTATTTTACGCATGCAAGAGCGTGATTACACCGGCTTGTTTATTCGTCGAGACGCCTTTGACCGCTTTTATTCATGCATGGTTTACGTACCAAGAGAGCGTTACAACACCGCACTTCGTATTAATACGCAAAAACTATTACAAGAAGCTTTGGGCAGCGACGAAGACGTAGAGTTTACTACGTATTTTTCCGAATCAGTTCAAGCGCGAACTCACTATATTGTGCGAGTAAAATCAACTAAAGCAGATGTTAATGTGAAAGAAATTGAAAAGAATTTAAATGAAGCGGCCCGTAGCTGGGATGATAAATTGGCTGGCGCACTTAACTCACACTCAGGTGAAGCAAAAGGTAAAGCGTTAAGTCGTAAATATGTGAGTTTCCCACAAGCTTATAAAGATGAAGTTTTACCCGGCTCGGCCATTGTTGATATTGAAAAACTAGAAGCACTTTCTAATAGCAATAAATTGGAAATGCTGTTTTATCAACCACAAGAAGAAAAATCTGATAGTCGTTTTGTTAAACTTAAATTATTCCATTCTGGCGAGCCATTACATTTATCTGATGTCTTACCTATTTTAGAAAACTTTGGCCTGCGTGTAATTGGCGAAAGTCCGTATGCGGTTAGAACACTTGATGGTGAAACTCATTGGATACTTGATTTTTCAATGCTATTAACTGGCGATGGTAAATTTAATTTAGTCATAGTACAAAGCCTGTTTCAAGATGCATTTGCGAAAGTGTGGAGTGGTGATTTAGAAGATGATGGCTTTAACCGCCTTATTTTAGGTGCTGAATTAGACGGCCGTGAGGTTTCTATTTTACGTGCTTTTGCCAAATATGAACGTCAAATCGGCGGTACTTTTAGTCAAAGCTATATTGAAGATACCTTTGCCCGCTACCCAGATATTGCCAAACTATTGATTAATGCTTTTAATTTACGTTTTGATCCAAAAGCAAAAACCACAGATAAAGCCAAAACTAAACTATACGAAGAAATCGAAAGCTCGTTAGACAGTGTTGCCAACTTAGATGATGACCGTATTATTCGCCGTTTTGTTGAAATGATCAAAGCAACGATTAGAACGAACTACTTCCAACCGCACCCTGAAACTGGGGTGAAGCCTTATATATCATTTAAAATATTACCATCAGAAATTTCAGATGTACCATTGCCGTTACCTAAATTTGAAATTTTTGTTTATTCGCCGCAAATTGAAGGGGTGCATCTACGTGGTGGTAAAGTGGCTCGTGGTGGCCTACGTTGGTCTGATAGACGTGAAGATTTCCGCACCGAAGTTTTAGGTTTGGTAAAAGCACAGCAAGTTAAAAATACGGTTATTGTTCCGGTAGGCGCTAAAGGTGGTTTTGTATGTAAACAATTACCAGCAGGGGGCTCTCGTCAAGAAATATTTACCGCTGGTCAGGCATGTTATCGCACCTTTATTCGCGGCTTACTCGATATTACTGACAACATTGTTGACGGTGTTATTGTGCCACCAGAAAACGTTATTCGTTTAGACGAAGATGACCCATATTTAGTTGTTGCTGCCGATAAAGGCACCGCAACTTTCTCAGATATCGCCAACTCAATTTCTGACGAATATAACTTTTGGATGGGCGATGCCTTCGCTTCTGGCGGAAGTGTTGGTTACGATCACAAAGGTATGGGTATTACGGCTAAAGGAGCTTGGGAGTCAGTTAAAAGACATTTCCGTGAAATGGATATTGATTGTCAAAGCACTGATTTTACCTGTGTGGGTATAGGTGATATGGCCGGTGATGTGTTTGGTAACGGTATGTTGCTGTCAAAACATATTCGCTTGCAAGCAGCATTTAACCATATGCATATCTTTATTGACCCAACGCCAGAAGCGGCAAGTACTTATAAAGAACGTGAACGCTTGTTTAATTTACCAGGTTGTAGCTGGGAAGATTACAACAAGGAATTGATCTCTGAAGGTGGTGGCATTTTCAGCCGTTCAGCAAAATCAATCAAGCTGACTCCGCAAATTAAGAAAATGTTAGCGACTCAAAAACAAAGCATGGCACCGAATGAACTTATTCAAGCCTTGTTGAAAATGAAAGTCGACCTTGTTTGGAATGGCGGTATAGGGACTTACATTAAAAGCTCGAAAGAAAGCCATTTGGAAGTAGGGGATCGCGCTAATGATTCTTTACGAATTAATGGCAACGAGCTAAAAGCTAAAGTTGTTGGTGAAGGTGGTAATTTAGGTTTAACCCAGCTAGGGCGAATTGAGTTTGCTGCTAATGGCGGCCGTATTAACTCTGACTCTGTTGATAATGTTGGTGGTGTTGATTGCTCAGACAATGAAGTAAATATTAAAATATTACTTAATGGCTTAGTGCAAGGCGGCGACCTTACGGTTAAGCAACGTAATAAACTTTTATACGACATGACCGAGCAAGTGTCTGAAATTGTCTTAGAAGACTGTTACCGACAAACCCATTCGTTATCGATTACGGAAATGCGAGGTGTGAACCAATTAAATGAACAAGTACGTTTTATTCATGAATTGGAGCGTACTGATAAGCTTGACCGAGCATTAGAGTTTATTCCAAACGATGATGAAATCGCAGAGCGTTTAGCCAAAGGTAAAGGCTTAACGCGTCCTGAGTTGTCAGTATTACTTGCCTATAGCAAAATGGTATTAAAAGAAGACTTAGTTTGTGCCGACATTACTAATAATCCTTTTCATAATCGTCTGTTGCTAACCGCTTTTCCTGAGCAGCTACAGAAAAAGTATCAAGCACAGATGCAAGAGCATCCACTACGTGCTGAAATTATCGCTACTCGTTTAGCCAATAAAATTGGCAACGACATGGGTTTTAATTTTGTTAATCGCATGCGTGAAGAAACCGGCGCTAGTGTTGCTGAAATTGCCAATTGTTATACTATTGCCAGCGAAGTGTTCGAACTTTCTGATATTTGGAAAAAAATCACTGCCTTAGATAATAAAATTTCAACGCTTATTCAAACGGAAATGCTCTTTCAAATGAGACGAACTGTGCGCCGTGCCACCCGTTGGTTTATTCGTCATAGAAACAAAGCGCTAAATATAGAGCAAACCATTAGCTTCTATCGTCCAACTTTCACTAACTTGGCTAAAAACTTAAATCAGTTCTTAGTAAAAGATGAGGTTGAGCAATTACAACGCATAGAAAGTGATTTAAGCAACAATGGCGTACCGAAAAATATTGCTATACGTATTTCTCAATTAAGTTCGCTGTTCCCAGTAATGGATATTGCCGACATCGCTGCAGATGATGACCGCTCAACTGAATTAGTTGCGGGCTTGTATTTCAAATTAGGTGTTCGCCTAGACCTACATTGGTTCTTAGACCAAATTACCGGTCAAGCGGTTTCAAATCATTGGCAGGCGTTAGCTCGAGCTTCATTTAGAGAAGAGCTAGACTGGCAGCAACGCTCACTTACGCAAGTGGTATTGCGTTGTAATTGTAGTGCTGATAAAACTGAAATTGATGCGATTCTTGATAACTGGATCAACATTAATGAAGACGCACTATATCGTTGGACGCATGTTTTAGCTGATTTTAGAATTGGTCAAACTCATGAGTTTGCGAAATTCTCAGTCGCATTGCGCGAGTTAATGTTGTTAAGCTTAAATTGCGATCCAACAAAATAATTTGCTAGATAATGCGACAGTTTGTTATCTGAACTTTAATGCCAGCGTTTAAGCTGCTAAGATCCCCGCCCAGCGGGGATTTTTTTTAGTCCACTTGCCATTTTGTTAAGCCAACCCAGTGATTTTATACAAAGAGGTAATATGTTTTATCCAGCCATTCGTAAAGTGCTTTTTCAGTTTGATCCCGAAACTATTCATGAAATAACTATTAAAGGACTAAAAAGCACCGGTTCTACACCCCTTAAGCACTTTTATAAACAACGTGTTGAAAATAAACCTGTAAAGGCTATGGGTATTGAATTTCCTAATCCAGTTGGACTTGCTGCTGGTTTAGACAAAAACGGTGAGTGTATTAATGCTTTTTCAGCCATGGGTTTTGGTTATGTTGAAGTAGGTACGGTAACACCACGCCCACAACCGGGTAATGATAAGCCAAGAATTTTTAGACTTGTTGAAAAGAACGCGATTATTAATCGTATGGGCTTTAACAATAAGGGCGTTGACTATTTGGTTGACCAAGTACGCAAAGCAAAATTTAGCGGTGTTTTAGGTATTAACATTGGTAAAAATAAAGATACTGCAGAAGAAAACGCCAAAGACGATTACATTCATTGCATGAAAAAAGTATATAACTTTGCCAGCTATATTGCCGTGAATATATCATCACCGAATACTCCTGGCCTTCGTGCTTTACAGTATGGTGATGCTTTAAATGAATTATTATCAGCATTAAAAACAGAGCAAAAAGCGCTGGCTGAGCAATACGGTAAATATGTACCTTTAGCCGTTAAAATTGCACCAGATTTGAGCGAAGAAGAAGTGCAGTCAATTTCTCAATCGTTAATTGATAATGAAATTGATGGTGTTATAGCAACTAATACAACGTTATCGCGTGACGGTGTTGAGCAATTAAAACATGGCAATGAACAAGGTGGCTTAAGTGGCGCGCCAGTTCGAGATAAAAGTACGCAAGTCATTGCTTTATTGTCAAAAGCACTTGATGGAAAGTTACCTATTATTGGTGTTGGCGGAATTATGACGGCACAAGACGCTAAAGAAAAGTTAGCTGCTGGTGCGTCTGTAGTTCAGCTTTATACTGGCTTTATTTATCAAGGCCCAGATCTAGTTAAAGATATCGTTAATTCGCTTTAATTATGCTTTATAGTTAGCCGGTAAATACTTTAAAAAAACTGTACTTATTTTCAAATAAGTACAGTTTTTTTGTTTTTATGCCTTACCATTTTTACCATAAATTTTCCTATAGCGATTATCAATCGATTCAAATTCCAGTGAAGAGGGACTTTTTCATCTAGACTTATAAAGAGTGTTGCTCATATTAATTTTTTTTGAGGAGCGTATGATGATCAAGAGGACTATTTTACTTTCAATCTTAATACTCGCTAGCGCCTTGTTAGTGACTATTGCTTATGTTTGGCAACCCACTAATAGCTATGAATTTCGCCAAGTAAAAGGCATTGCCCCTACCGCTGATAATTTCCATATTCAAATTGAAGACCACATTCGTAATAGCCAAAGGCCACCAGAAACCTTTAATTTTCCAATAAAGTTAGGAGAGCAAGGGCCGAGTAAAAGTTTATATTCAGGGCCACTGCAATATCCTTTTTATTGCATGACCTTAAATACTGACTTGGGCCAGCCTAATGTTGATAATCAGCAAGGCTTTGGTGTGCCTGTTTATCAATCACTTGAACATAAGGAAAAAATTATTGGTTACAGTAAAGACTGTGGCGCAAATTCTATGCTCGGTTACTACGGCGTAACTCAAGCTCGAACCATCATTAAACTTTCTGCAGATATGCTAAAAGAAAATGCAGAGCAATTGTTAGCTAAGCAAAACATCATTAAGTTATTTAGGGTTGAGCAAGGCACGATCAACCGTTTTATTTACACCTTAATTATGCCAATAACGGTAAACGAGGTCGGTGACAGATTAGCGCAGTCGCAGTGGAATAAACGGCTGATATATCAATTTAATGGCGGCTCGGGTATAGGTTACCGACAAGGGCGGCAGAAAAATAAGAAAGTGCTTTCTCGGCAAATTGAGCAGTTACTTGACGGTTATGCGGTGATCAGCTCAAGCGGAAATCGCACCAGTTATACCTACAATATGTTACTTGCTGAAGACACTGCACGACGAGTTAAAAAACAATTCACCAGTTTATATGGTGAGCCACTTTATACCGTTGGTATTGGCGGCTCTGGTGGTGGCTTAGCGCAATATTTGATCGCGCAAAACAGTACTGGCATTTTAGACGGTTTGATCCCGTTATATTCTTACCCAGATATGATCACCCAAACAACCTATGCTCTTGATTGTGATTTACTTAATAACTACTTCACCTTTCGTGCTGAAAATAGAGCGACTTGGCAAGATTGGCAAAAACGACAGCTTATTGAAGGCATGAATGCCAGCAATGACTTTCCGCAACGTGCAGCTTACTTACAACCGATGAATCAAATAATGGCGGGTTTTGTGCCGTCACTGCCCACAGGTAATAGCGAATGTATTAATGGTTATTTTGGCTTGTCGAGTTTTATCAATAACCCTAAGCAAGGCTTTATTCGCGAGTTTTTTCATTCCAAAGTCGTCGATAAAGTCAACTGGAGCTATTGGCAAGACTTACGCAGTGTTTTAGGAGAAGACGATAACGGCTTTGGCCTTAGCACATGGGATAATATTGGCGTGCAATACGGTTTATCAGCCTTAGTAAATAATGCCATTTCGGTTGATGAATTTATCGATATCAACCGTAAAATTGGTAGCTGGAAGCCGCAAGATGAAATGATCCCTGAAAATATATTCACGCCACTTGGTCGAAAAATTCCTTTTTGGTTATCGCTGTGGGGTAATGAGAATATTACTGAGTTACAAGCTGATGTTGCACCACGACATCAAGGGGCTATCGAAGCAATGCATGGTGCTTATCGCTCGGGACAGGTATTTATTGGCAAGGTTGATTTACCAATAATTGATGTTAGGCACTACCTTGAAGATGACTTAGATATGCATCATATTTCAGCCTCTTTTTATAGTCGCTTACGCATTCAACAAGCTAATGGCCATGCTAAAAATCACGTTATATGGATTTCGCATAAAGACTATAACCCTGCGCATTTGGCGTTTAAAGTTATGGACGAGTGGCTATTAAATGCAAAATCAACAGCTAGTAGCGATATTATTGCGGCCAAACCAGCAGGTTTGGATGACGCTTGTTTTGCTGACAATGGAGATATTATTGAGCAGGGCGCACAAGTGTGGCATGGCAAATGGAATGGCAAGAATGACGGTAGCTGCCATAAAGTTTATCCTATGTATAGCACCAGCCGTATTCAAGCGGGGGGAAGCTGGGCTGGCGATTTATTTAAATGCCACTTAATTCCTGTTGAGTCAGCTATTGGTGAAGGTTTTTATGGTGATAAAGACCTCAGTGCTTTTTTGCCGATACTAAACAGAATATTTCCAACCGGCGTTTGTGATTACCGTCAAGGTGATGTTGGTCGGCCGGAAAATTTATAAATACTTCTGTGTTTGTTGGCCATGATTCAAAAGTAAAAAGGCGGTAAGTGTAAACTTACCGCCTTTTATATTTTTATTTGTATTTATATTGGAGTCTTTGGAAAAGATTAACCTGAAGCCATGGCTAAAATTTCTGTCACATTAATACTTTCTTGATAACGAACAAAAGCTGTTTCATGCTGACTTCGCGCTAAAACCGCCATGCGATCAGAAAGTTCATTGCCTTCAATATTAGCATGACCTTTTACATGAGCAATGCTGATATTCGCTTTGATCTGCTGATATAAACTGAAACATTGTTTAATTAACTCAGGGTTTTTAATGGCTTCGCCATTGGCTTTTTTCCAGCCTTTCTTTTGCCAGCCACTTGCCCATTTGGTTATACAGTCAATAGAATATTTTGAGTCAGATAAAATTTGTACTTGTAAACCTTGTTTAATATAGCCTTGAGCTAATTTAAACGACTCTAACAAGCCATTGAGCTCTGCGGTGTTATTAGTACCATTTGCTTCATATAAACCGTACCAGAGCTCTATCAACGTACTTTGCTGATAAATAGCAATACCAGTACCAGACTTTCCTGGGTTGGGTGAACAAGCGCCGTCGCAATAAATATTAATATCAGCAACTTTTACCTGTGTGCTGCTAGATTTACTTCTGGTGGCAGGCGTTGTTTTGCTCGCCATAGGTTTGGCCGAACTTGCCGTTTTACTACTACCTTGGCCTTTTTCCAGAGAACGTTTCATTAATGCTCGGGTATAGGTTGACTGAAACGCCAGTTCAGCTTCTTCTTTTGAAGCAAAGCCCATAAACTGTGCGTCTGCACGCCCTTGGGTATTGGCTTGCACTTGTGGCCAAGAATCAAATACGCCAGTTTTAGCGCCTTTCCAAACCACATAATGTTTTTTACTCATGAACACAAATACCTATAAATAATAAAAACTGATTAACTAAATGTTGACCAAATTGGCGCATGATCTGAAGGCTTCTCTATACCGCGCAGTTCGTAATCAACATCAGACTCAATACATTTTTTTGCTAACGCTGGTGTTGCTAAAATTACATCAATACGTAAACCGCGGTTATCAGGAAAACCTTTAGAGCGATAATCAAACCAAGAATATCTTTCTTCTCTGGTTGGGTGTAAATCTCTGAAAGTATCAGTGAAGCCCCAATCCATTAATGTTTTTAGCCATTGGCGCTCTTCAGGTTGAAAGCTACATTTACCGGTTTTTAACCAACGCTTTCTATTGGGCTCGCCAATGCCAATATCTAAATCAGTCGGTGAAATATTAATATCTCCCATAACCACTATATTTTCTTCAGGGCTGTGGTGCTCAGTTAAGTAACTCATCAAATCTTTATAAAACTGGCGTTTATAAGGGTATTTAGTTTCATGATGAATACTATCTCCTTGTGGAAAATAACCATTTAGTACGGTAATTTTTTCACCGGCTTCATCAGTGGTCGTTACCATTATCATGCGTTTTTGTGCTTCTTCGGTATCGGTTGGAAAACCTTTGGTTACTATATCGGCAGGCTTTTTACATAACATGGCGACACCGTAATGGGCTTTTTGACCATGAAAATAAACATGATAACCCATAGCTTCTACATCTTCTAACGGGAAAGCTTCGTCGTGAACCTTAATTTCTTGTAAGCCAATGATATCAGGTTGGTGTTTATCAATTATGGCTTGAAGTTGGTGTAATCTAGCTCTAAGGCCATTGATATTAAAAGAGATTATTTTCATAAAATTTAAAGTGCTTCATGGTTAATAAATGAGTGAGAACTCATATGGAAGTACGCAACGGCGATACTGAGATATATGGCGATTATGATATAGCAATCAAGTTAGTTTGTTAATGGCTATATCACGCTGTAAATCAAATAATTAAAGCGAGATATAATTTAAACTATGGTCTGGATTAATCGTGCTTTATCAACTACTTTTTGTGCAGAGTAAGCCAATTTTACTTTTACAATAACAGAACACTTTTCAGGGGGAATAGCATTGAAGTTGTCTAAAAGTGCAGGAAATAATTGGTAATAAGCTAATAAAACTTGCTTAAATTGGGCAAGCTCACAAATGTAATGAAATGTTTTATTACAGTATCACTATGTACTAGATATTGTTAAACAATTGTAGCTTGTATAATCTAGGCACATATCGTTAAAGATGAAACAGAATTGTAATTACTTGACCGCTTTATATCGAATAATGTGTCAGCTAATTTTCTATAAATTATATACTTGTTTACATTGTAGGAGCAGTAAAATGACTAATAAAAATTCATCAGTTAAAAAAATATTACTTGTTGAAGATGATCGTCAATTATCAGACTTAGTATCAGACTTTTTAGAAAGCGAAGGTTACCATGTGAAACAAGAGTTTCGTGGTGATAACGTTGCTAAAAAAGTTCAGCAATTTTCACCTGACCTAATTTTGCTTGATATTATGTTACCAGGCAAAGATGGCTTTACCGTATGTAAAGAGCTTCGTCCTAGCTTTAATGGTCCTATTTTAATGTTAACAGCCAAAGGCACTGACTTTGACCAAGTACTAGGTTTAGAAATTGGTGCTGACGACTATGTTATTAAGCCAGTTGAACCACGCGTATTGCTTGCTCGTGTAAATGCATTATTACGCCGCGGTGACTTACCTCAAGACGGTAATGAAAAATCTGAATTAACTATTGGTCAGCTTTATGTAAACCGTAGTTCAAGACAAGTAACATTACACGACGATATTATTGACTTAACTAGCCAAGAATTTGATTTATTATGGTTATTAGCAAGCCGTGCTGGTGAAGTACAAAACCGTGACTTTATCTATAAAGCAGTTGTGGGTCGTGAATACGATGGTTTAGATAGAAGTGTTGATGTTCGTATTTCTCGTTTACGTAAAAAATTACACGACAGTAATGAAACACCATTTAGAATTAAAACTATTTGGGGTCAAGGTTACTTATTTGTTCCAGATGCGTGGAATTAATAACCTGCTAAATTGTTACTACCAAAAAATTAGCTATTTTCTTTTATCATTTACCTGCATTATTAATGATAAAAGTTAAGGCTAATTTTTTTTGTTTAATTTTTACAAGTATAATTTTATAAGTTTAATTCTCTAGGTTTGTTAAGGGCATAACATGAAGCTTGGTCGTTCGTTCTTTAGTTTATATTTTCTGATTGTTTTCATTTTTATTAGTTTTACTTGGGTATTAGATGAAATTTGGAACTCTTATGTAGAGCAAAATATAGAGTCTTACACCGGTTATAAGACCATGCTGGTTGTTCTAGATGACTATTTACAAAAGCATCCTCAAGACGAATGGGCACAAATCGTAGAAAGAGCAAGTGAACGCTATAATTTACCTTTTCACCTTTTACCTATGTCTGAATTATCCCATGAAAAATACATAGAACATAACAAGCTTAGCAAAGACAGTACCCACGTATATTATTATAATAAACGCGTTATGCTGCACCATATGTTAGCCAACAGTGAACAAATATTAACGTTGGGGCCAACTAAAATGCCTTCAAGGCCAAGGCGAGAAACCTTTGTTCGAACCAGCATTTTTGCGGTACTTGGTTTGATGATTTTCTTTTGGCTATGGCCAATATCGAGAGACTTAGACCAGCTACAAAATTCAGCATCATCTTTTGGCTCGGGAGAACTCGACGTTAAAGCACCGCGCGCGAGCTCAAGTATGATGGGGCCGATGGTTAATTCCTTTAATATGATGGCAATACAAATAAAAAGCCTGATTGATTCCCATAAAGAACTAACTAATGCTGTTGCTCATGAATTAAGAACGCCACTGGCGCGCTCTAAGTTTGCATTACAAATGCTGTCATCGGTGAAAGATGAGATCAAAAGGGAACGATACCTTAAGCAAATTAGTACCGACGTTTCTGAGCTTGATGACCTAATCAATGAGTTATTACTTTACGCAAGTTTTGCCAATACTAAGCCGGAGCTTAAATTTAAACGCCAAAATATTGCCGAAATGGTTAATCTTCAAATGGTGAATTATGAACAATACGAAGGCGAAATCGACTTAGTGCAATTAACTGAAAATGTCTCAGCCGATTGTGATTATCACTTTATTGAACGGGCATTACATAATTACATTTCTAACGCGATTAAGTACGGTAAAGACCAAATAAGAATTACCATCTCAGAAGAGCAGCAACAGTGTATTGTTAAAGTTGAAGACAATGGTAAAGGTGTGTCACAAGAGTTCAAAAACGTAATTTTTGACGCTTTTTCTCGTGGCGATAACAGCCGTAATAAAGAAACCGGTGGCTTTGGTTTAGGTTTAGCTATTGTTGGTCGAATTATGGAATGGCATCAGGGCCATGTTGCGGTGCAAGACAGTAACTTAGGCGGTGCATGTTTTGTACTGTCGTGGCCGATTAACCAAAACTCGCAAGTCAGTTAAGCTATTTGCTTTCATAAGCCAAAACTGTGCAGTAAAATTTAAAGCGTTAATCACGAAAGCGTCAAGCAATAGAGTTTGACGCTTTTTTTGTACCTGTTTTTAAGCTTGAGTGAAACTTTAGTGAATAGCCCTTAGGTTCTATCAGCAATATATTGATCGTAATCAGGTACCGATTTTTGATATGCGTTATCAAACAAAGTTGAATTAATTAAAAAGTCAGCACTGGCTTGATTACAAGCAACAGGAATATTCCACACTGCAGCTAAGCGCAATAAAGCTTTTACATCGGGGTCGTGCGGTTGAGCTTCTAACGGGTCCCAAAAGAAAATTAACATATCAATTTTTTGCTCAGTAATTAAAGCGCCAATTTGTTGATCACCACCTAGCGGACCGCTGATCAAACTATTAATTTTTAAGCCGGTTTCTTTCGATAATAAGGTGCCCGTTGTGCCGGTAGCAAATAATTTATGCGCAGCTAGCTTATCTTGATATTGCTGGCTCCATTTTATCAGGTTCTTTTTCATATTATCGTGAGCAACAAGCGCGATAGCTTTGGTTTTATTGGCAGTAATATTTTTAAATTGCATAGCTTTATTCTTTTATCTAAAGGACAACAAAAGCTTATCACAACTTCTATTTAGCTAAAGGTCATTTATTGTAAAAATAGCAGTTAAAATAAACTGGTATGATGTGTTAGGCTAAAGTTATTGTTTACCGATAAAATGATTAACGTGACTAAAACTAACGCTACTCAAGTTAACGCCACTACAGGTACTTTACCCACAACTAATCTTGGCTTTGCCTTAAAGCTAAATGATGATGCAAACGCGCCGTCCTCAGCGCGTATTGAATTGCTTGAAAAACCATTAGCCCAACTTAAACCCGGACAAGTATTAGTTAAAATGTTAGCTGCGCCAGTTAACCCGTCAGACTTGGTTTATTTATTGGGAAAATATGGCCTTGAGCCAAACAATGGCGCTTATGTTGGCTTTGAAGGCTGCGGTGTGATTATTAAAGCCAATGCTGGCTTGTACGGAAAATGGTTAGTGGGCAAGCGCGTAGCTTTATCAGCGCAACCTGGTATTGATGGCTTATGGGCAGAATACGCAATAACTAAGGCGAACTATTGTTTGCCAGTTAGAAAAGATATTAGCGATATTCAAGCCGCTACTATTATCGTTAACCCATGTACTTCAGTATGTTTAGTTGAACGGGCTAAAGCGTTAAAAAGCAAAGCCATTGTAATTAATGCCGCGGCAAGTCAGGTAGGTAAGGGCGCAATTCGTTATGCAAAAATGCTGGGGATTAAAACCATAGCAACAGTGCGTAGTAAAGCTAACATTAAGGTTTTACAGCAACTCGGCGCCGAACAGGTGTTATTAACCTCTGACGAAAACTACCCTGAGCAGCTAAAGAGCTATTGTTATCAATACCAAGCCAAAGTATTGCTTGATGCCGTAGCAGATACAGACACTGCAATGGCATTAAAAGCTATGCCCAAGGGCTCAACCGCAATTGTTTATGGGCGCCTAACCGAAATTCATGATCCCATTGGCGGAAAATTTGGCGTTGCTGATATGATTTTTCGCGAGATGAAAATAGAAGGTTTTTGGCTGGCCAATTACATTGCTAAAGCGAATCCATTGCAGGTGTTATTGTTAAGTACAAAAGTGCAAAAATTATTTGCTCAAGGTGTTTTTCAAACCGATATATACGCAAGTGTAAACTTTAATAACTTTGCTGAGGCGATGGACCATTACGCAGCGCATAAAAGTGACGGTAAGGTTATTTTGTTGCCCAGTAGAGAATGAATTTAAAACGAGGTGTTCATTAACTAATAAAGTAAAAGAAATGTACGCTAATTACACTTTGTAACGCGCCGCGCGTAATTGGTAACAGCGCTGCATCCTCACTGCTTATATAATAGCCACATATAGAGTTGTTTGTAGCAACTTTTCTGTGAAGTGTATAAAAGTGAGAATATTAACATGAAAAAAGTAACCCTAATATTAGCCGTAATTTCTAGCCTATTTACTATGAGTGTAATGGCAACCCCTTATGTTCAGCCAATAACTGTTGAAATTGATAAAACCGCTATAAAAGCGAAAATTGAACGTAGTATTGAGCGCAGCTTAGAACGTGAATTAGCCGAGCTAGAGCAGCAAATACAAAACGATAAACTTATGCCAAAGTTATCTAAAAAATAACCATGGTGAGTTATCAGAAAATACCTAAAGTTATTGAATATCCTTAAAACGCACCTGTGTAGCAATACACAAAGGTGCGTTTTTTATTGCCATAAAAATAAAGGTATTAGAAACACTGAAAAGCCGCAGTTATTGGGTTAGAATCATGACTTTATATTTACCCTTGCTTGAGTCACTCACCTTTTATGCGCATTCTTCACACTTCTGACTGGCACCTAGGTCAACATTTTTACGGCAAAAGCCGCGCACAAGAACATCAACAATTTTTAACTTGGTTATTAGCCACCGTTGTTAATGAAAAAATAAACTTAGTTATTGTTGCTGGCGATGTTTTTGACACTGGCTCTGCGCCGAGTTATGCCAGAGAAATGTATTTCGACTTTATCACTCAATTAGGTCAGCTCGATTGTCAGTTAGTTGTAGTTGGTGGCAATCACGACTCAGTAGCCATGTTAGCTGAGTCTAAAAATTTATTAAAAGCGCTTAATACTCATGTAATACCTATGGTGAGTAAAAATATTGATGAGCAAGTGTTTGTTATTTTTAATCAGGCCAAGCAGGCACAAGCCGTTATTTGTGCGATTCCTTTTATTCGTCCGCGTGATGTTCTACAAAGTAAAGCCGGAGAAAGTGCAACCGATAAACAGCGTTCGTTGCAACAAGGCATAAGTGATCATTACCAAGACTTATATGACTATGCCAGAAGTCTAGCGCTTAAACATTCTGTCGAGCAAAACGTAGATGAACAAAGCTCAGCAAAAACAAGCTTGCCTATTATTGCTACAGGTCATTTAACTACCGTTGGCGTGCAGGTGACTGACTCGGTTCGCGAGATTTATATCGGCACATTAGATGCATTTCCTGCCAGTGCTTTTCCTGCGGCCGACTATATTGCCTTAGGCCATATTCACCGTAGCCAAAAAGTCGCTAAAACTGAACATATTCGTTATTGTGGTTCGCCTATTCCACTGAGCTTTGATGAGGCTAAAAAACCGAAATCAGTATTAATTGCCCAGTTTAATCAGCAACAACTAAGTAACGTTACCGCAGTTGAAATTCCATGCTTTCAACCCTTGTTAATGGTGAAAACTAACTTTGAAGATATCGTTGATAATGTTGAAAAGGCCGTTAGCGAATGTCAGCAAAAACATCCTTTAACTGAGCAACAGGTAATTTGGTTAGATATCGAAATTGAAAGCGCCCAATACCTGTCTGACTTACATAGTAGAATTAATACCCTAGTTGCTAATTATCCGGTGGAAGTATTATTAGTTCGCCGCGCCAAACAGGCACGACAAGCGATAAAGCAACAAGGTGAAAAAATAACATTATCAGAGTTGAGTTTAACCGATGTTTTTAAGGCGCGCTTAGCGCAAGAAAATTTTGCTGAATGTTCTGAAGGTATAAATAGCGCTGAAAGTAAAATCTCAGAAGGTAAAAGCTCAGAAGATAAAGCCATAGAAGCCAGCAGCCAAGAAAATAAATCTGCACGTTTACAAACCTTATTCGCACAACTTGTTGAGCAATGGCAACAGGAGCAGCAGTCATGAAAATTTTATCGCTGCGTTTTGAAAATATAAACTCACTCAAAGGCCATTGGCTGATTGATTTTACCCAAACCCCGTTTTCCGACAATGGCTTGTTCGCTATTACTGGCCCAACAGGCGCGGGAAAAACGACGATATTAGATGCGATGTGTTTAGCGCTTTATCATCAAACGCCACGACTTACCATTTCTGATAAGCAAAATCAGTTAATGACTCGCCATACCAGTAACTGTTTGGCAGAAGTTGAATTTGAAATAAAAGGTAAAGGTTACCGTGCTTTTTGGAGCCAGCGCCGCGCGAAAAATAATATCGACGGTAAGTTACAAGCTGCCAAAGCAGAATTAGCCACGCTTGACGGTGAAATTATTGCGGAAAAGCTCTCATCGGTACGTAGTGAAATTGCTCGTTTAACCGGCTTAGACTTTGCTCGTTTTACCAAGTCAATGTTGTTATCTCAAGGGCAGTTTTCAGCATTCTTAAATGCAAAATCAGGTGAGCGCTCTGAGTTATTAGAAGAGCTTACCGGCACCGAAATTTATAGCCAAATATCACAATATGTTTTTGAACAACATAAAGCCGGTCAGCAAGAATTAACCCAGCTAGCAGCGCGTAATCAAGACCTAACTTTATTAAGCGCTGAGCAGGTAGCTCAATTAACAGCTCAGGCTGAAAGCTATCAGCAACAAGAGTTCAGTTTAACTGAGCAGCAAGGTTGGTTTGCAAAAGCGCTCGCTTGGGCGGGACAAAATGACAAAGCCCAATTGCAGCTAGAGCAAGGTCAAAGCCAGCTTAAGCAGCACAATAACCAAACGCTGGCGGCAAAAGACTCGTTAGATAAATTAACCTTAGCCAAACCTGCTCAAGCAATACGCTTACCCTTTGAGCAACAAAAACAGCTGCTCAGCCAAAAAGTACAACAACAGCAACAAGTTGAGCAAAACCTGCAACAACTTAACCTTGCTGAGCAAGAGGCAAAGCAAGTGGCTGAGCAAGTTGAGCAGTTACAAACTAGCCAAAAAGAACAAGAGCAACAGTGGCTGCAAACTGAGCAATTAATTAACGAGAAAATTCTACCGCTTGATCATCAACTTGAGCAGTTAGTTAGTAACATTGCACTGCAACAAGATAAATTAGCTCAGCTTAGTAGCGAAAATATCCAGCTTGACAACGAGCAACAGCAACAACAAGCCGAGCAAGTTAAGTTAACTAATACCCGAAGCAGTATTGACGATTTTATTGAAAAAAATCAGCAGTTAAAAGCCTTGCCGGCAAAGTTACCTTTATGGCAAAACCAGTTCAGCCAATTAGTACAACAGCACGAGCAACTAAGTACATTAATAACGCAGCAGCGTGCGTGCTCTGAACATCAGGCTAAAAGCCAACAACAAATGGCTCACATTCAAACGCAACTAAAAACACTTGAAAGTCAACGAAATAGCATAGCTGAGCAACACCAAAATCATATAAATGAAAAACAGCAGCTCTTTATTACTCATGCTTTAATAACTGATGATAACGCTGAGCTGGGCCTTACCGAGCAAAAATTTACTGAGCCAAAATTGGCCGAGCAAAAATTGGCCGAGCAAAAATTGGCTGAGCACATTCGCCAGTTACAAGCGTTACAAAACCAGCAAGTTAATGCTGAGCAATTAGCAAAGCGTTATCAAGAAGTATTAGCCGCTTCTACCTCACTAGAGCAGCAGTTAGACACTGACCGAAAATTTTCGGCAAAGTTAACTGCCGAACGGGCCAAATTACGAAGTAATTACAGTGAGCAAAAACAGCAAAAACACGATCTTGAAACCATAGTTAACCAACAACAAACGATTATGGCGTTAGCTGATCACCGTGCACAATTATTGCCGCAACAGCCATGCCCGTTATGTGGTTCAACCGAACATCCGGCCATAGAAAATTATCAACAAATAAATGTTGATGAACATCAAATACGATTGCAACAAGTTACAACGGCAATGGCTGCGTTAGAAGAGCAAGGTAAAAACCTCAGCCAGCAACTTGCCCAACTTGACGGACAAATTAGTGTTAAAGCTGACAGTTGGCAAACTTCACAACAAGAGCAACAAATGCTGCACCAGCAATGGCAACAGCTAGAACATCAGCTAAGCCAAGCACCAGCGAGTAATTTTACCCTGAATTTTGATATTGTAGAGCAAGCTAAACTTCAGCATTTTGTTGAACAAAATAATCAAGCATTGCAGCAACTTATTCTGCTTGAACAGCAGTTAGCGCAATTGAATCAACCAATAGCGGCGTTGCAATTAGAACTTACCGACAATGAAAAGCAGCATATTGAACTCAATAATAACTTGGCTTTACTAGAGCAAACGCTAAATCAGCAGAAAAACTTACATAGCGAGCAACAGCAGCAAAGCAGCCAAAAGCAGCAAATAATTAATGAGCTAACCGAGGCGCTTAACCAGCAGGTTATGGCATGCCAGTTAACTATGCCAACCATTGAACAAAGCGTTGAATGGTTAGCTGATTTGCAGCGCCAATTGCAAAACTTTGAGCAGCAAACATTGCAGTTACAAGCTTTGAATGAGCAAACATTAGCTTTAAACCATCAACAACAGCTAACAGCAGAAAAATCGAGCAACCTAACTAAGCTGTTAACCGAGCATAAAACTGTGCTTGAAGGCTTAAATGCTCAGCAAAAACAATTAGGTGAGCAGCGACAACAACTATTTGGCGAACAAGTGGTTAGCAGCGTTAAGGCGCACATCGTCGAGCAGCGCGCTAAGGCAGATAAATTAGCTGAGCAGCAGTTAGAAAAAGCGAATCAAGCACAACAATTATGTCAGCATAATCAAGGGCAATACCAAGCCAGCACAAAGCAATTAGCCAATGCTAATGAGCTTTTCGAGCAAGCTTTAGCAACATGGCAGCAAGCTTTAATTGATAGTGTTTTTGACAACGAAACCGACTTTTTAGCTGCGCTAATATCTCCTGAACAGCAACAAGAACTTAGCGTTTTAGCTGATAATTTAGCGAGCATGAAACAACAAGCTGATGCCGTTATTGCACACGCGCAGCAACAGTTAACCGAGCTTGAACAGCAAAAGTTGGACTTGATAAACCAGCTTGAAACATTGAAGGTTGTCCCCGTAAAGGAACAAGAAAAACCACAAGAAAGCCTGCAAGCACCTGAAGCAGATAAAGGGCAAGCACAGAGCGCGCAGTTATTTTCTACCGAGTATCTTAATGGCGAGCTGCAAAAACTTAGTGACGAGCTTAAACAAGTGCAAATGAGTCAGGGGCAGTTAACTCAAAAACTAAGCCAGCATCAAGCACAGCAGCTTCAGCAACAAAAATTACTACAAACAATTGCAGCTAAACAAATACATGTTGATGAATTGGCCCATTTAAATGGCCTTATTGGCTCAGCTGACGGTGCTAAATTTAGAAAGTTTGCCCAAGGGCTAACACTTGAACATTTAGTGTATTTGGCCAATAACCAACTTGATAAGTTAGATGGCCGTTATCAATTACAATGTAATAGTAACGACACATTAGTCTTGCAGGTGTTAGATACTTGGCAAGGTGACAGCGTGCGCGATACCCAAACCTTGTCAGGCGGCGAGAGCTTTTTAGTTTCACTTGCTCTTGCTTTGGCGCTATCAGACTTGGCCAGTGCCAAAACCAGTATTGACTCGCTGTTTTTAGATGAAGGTTTTGGCACCTTAGATAACGACACTTTGGAAGTGGCATTAAATGCCTTAGATAGCTTAAATGCGAGTGGAAAAATGATCGGGATAATTAGCCATGTTGATACTTTAAAAGAACGTATTGCCGTGCAAATAAAGGTCAGTAAACATAGTGGCTTAGGGGTAAGTGAATTAGAAAGTCAGTATCGTTACCAGCCAAGCAAAATAGTTGAAAGTTAAAAAGTGATAAGTGTAAGCTCAAAGACCCAAGTAACAAGAAAAATATATAAATAACACTCGTAAATTAGCAGCGTTGCGCTGGCGAGCGTAAGCGATAATTATTAGGAAAAGTGTACGTGGAAATTTGGATTTATTTCACTTTACTTGCCGCATTTATGCAAGCGGTAAGAACAGCAGGGCAGAAGCAGTTATCGGCACATTTAAATGCTATGGCCACCACCAGCGTGCGTTATGTATATGCGCTGCCTTTTGCTTGGGGCTATTTGTTCTGGTTGCTTGATTATCGCGATATTGATGTGCCCGAGCTAAATTCGAGCTTCATACAATACGCGGTAACTGCCTCAGTAATGCAAATTATCGGCACCGCCTGTTTAATTGCAGCGTTTCAATATCGTAACTTTGCGGTATCAACCAGCTTGGCTAAAACTGAAGCCATTCAAGCGGCGATTGTAGGTGCGTTAATATTTTCTGCGCCGCTAAGTGCATGGGGCTGGTTTTCAGTGATTATTGGCGTACTTGGGGTATTGATTCTTTCTAAAGTTAGGTTTACTTACAATGATGTTTTTAAAAATCCCGGTGCAGGTTTTGGTTTAGCCTCAGGTTTAGGCTTAGCGATCACTATGTTGTTAGTTCGTGAGTCGAGCTTAGCGTTGAATACAGATTTAGTGCTTAGTGCGGCTGTGACTTTAGTATTTATGATCACCGTGCAGTCAGTTATGTCATTAGTGTATGTTTACCTGCAAAACAAACAACAATTGTGGGTGATGCTAACGCAGTGGCGTTTATGTTTATTTGTTGGCATTACCAGTGTTATCGGCTCTATTGGCTGGTTTACTGCGTCGAGCTTTCAAGCGGTCGCTTATGTTAAAGCCTTAGGCCAAGTGGAAATACTTATTACCTTGGTTATAACTTACCGGTTTTTTAAAGAGAAAATATCGTTAAAAGAATACCTAGGTATGGTATTAATTTTAGCGAGTGTATTAATTTTATTACTTTGGGCGTAATGCCTTTATTCATTATTAGGACATTAACAATGGCCTGATTAGTCATTACTTGATAAACAACAGCCCTAGTGAAGCGCAAGAGTATTTGCTAAACTGCGGCTCATTAAAATAGAAGCCTTTAATTGGAAAATAAAAACATGAAAATTACCGATAAAACTGTTGTTCAGTTTCACTACACCTTAAAAGATGAAGCGGGCGAAGAGTTAGAGTCATCACATGCTGGCGACCCATTAGCTTACCTTCACGGCCATAACAATATGTTAGTGGGTGTTGAGAAAGCATTAACCGACAAAGAAGCAGGTGATAAGTTTTCGGTAACTTTACAGCCAGAAGAGGCTTATGGTGAAATTCAAGCCGATGCTGTGCAACGTGTACCAAGCAAGCATTTACAAGGTTTACCAACCCCGAGTGCTAAATGGAAGCCAGGTATGACAGCTGTTGTGAATACTGAGCAAGGCCAAAAGCAAGTTACCGTAATTAAAGCCGGTAAATTTATGGTAACGGTTGATACTAATCCGCCTCTTGCCGGTAAAGTATTAACCTTTGATTTAGAAGTGGTTGACGTTAGAGCGGCAACTGATGAAGAAGTAGAGCATGGTCATGCCCATGGTGTTGGTGGTCATCACCACTAAGTTACTATTTAGCGTGCGTTAATATTATTAAAAAAACCGACATTATGTCGGTTTTTGTTTTTAACTGTTCAACTGTTCAACTTTCAACTTTCAACTGTTCAACTTTCAACTTTCAACTGTTCAACTTTCAACTTTCAACTTTCAACTTTCAACTTTCAACTTTCAACTTTCAACTTAAGCTAGCTGCTCAATTGCCAGCACCATAACGTCACTCATACCTGTTATTTCCCAAGTAATATTAAAGCAATGTAATTGCATACCGTATTGATTATCATCACTTTTATCCTTTTTGTAAGCGGGGCGTGGGTCTTGAGCAAGTACTTGGCTGATCAAAATTTCAAGTTCAGGGTATTTTTGCTGTTGACCAATAAGTGTATGCTGAGCTTGTTTTGAAAAATTCACCGCTAAACTGTTTTGTGGTGCTTGTTGAGCAAAACCTGCGCTAGCGTCATTAACAGCGTCAACATAGGGCAGGTAGGGTTTAATATCTAAAACAGGCGTGCCATCAAGTAGGTCTAATCCTGAAATGTTTAGGTAAACGCATTTATTGCGCACGGCAATATTGTCGAGCTTAACCACCGACATGCCAATAGGGTTAGGACGAAAAGTAGAGCGGGTTGCCAATACTCCGGTTTTTTTATTGCCGCCGAGTCTAGGAGGTCGTACTAAGGGTTTCCAACCTTGCTCTTGGGTGCCATGAAAAACAAATACTACCCAAATGTGGCTAAAATTTTCTAGATCACGCACCAGCTCTATTTGGTTGTGCTGGTGAGTTAATTCAATATAACCTTTGGCGGCGCTAACAATGCCTGGCTGGCGAGGAATAGCAAACTTTTCTTTGTAAGGGGAATGCACGGTGCCAATGGCGTTAAAACTAAACAGTGTATGGCTATTGGTTGTGCTTTGTTGATTTTTAGACATTGGTATATACGAGCTTAGTTAGTGGGTTGTGGTTGGGCGATTTTATACATTTTTCCGTAACATACCCGCTGCGCTACACAGCTTTTGCTTTCTATATCAATACAGCTAGTAAAAATGATGCCATTAGCGCCGTTATCAAAGGCTTTTTTTCTTGCCTGCGTGCGGGCGATAATTTCATCTGGCGCAGCTAGGTGTGCTTTACGCTGACAGTCGTCACCTTCTACTAGGCCAATTAACTTAAATTCACCGCTTATGTCTTGCTCGTTTTGGTAAATTTTAACTTTACTGGGGCTAAAGTATTCTTTGAAATTTTCTTTATCAACATTGGTAGTTACAGAGTATTTTTGCGCACAAGCACTCAGTAAAGCTGTAATTAATAACATGAGTGTTAGTTTTTTATAATTATTTTTCATTTTATTCATAAAAGTATTGGTTTTAGTTGTTAATTTAGTTGTTGTAATAGCCATGTAGCTAGCTACTTATTGTGGCTAGTGTTTAATTGTTGAGAGAACTTTTTGGCTATGAACATCTTTCTTGCCCTCGATCCAATAAACAAATAGGCGCTCAAGCATACCACTTTGTTTTTTCATACTCAGCCAATTCCGCATAAATAATTCAAAAGATTGATCATTTTTATTGATAGGGAAAGCCATGGCGAGTGGCGAGATCATAGGTTTAGGCACTACTACGGTGTAATCTGGGTTGAGTAGGGTCCATGCCGATGCGGCTGCAGCGCCAAATAACATGCCATCAAAATGCTGATATTCTTCTCTAAAAAATAACCTAGGTGTTGATATTTCCCAAGCTTTACCTTTTATTTGGCTACGGCTAATGGCGTCTTTATAAAAGAAGGTTTCGGGAATACCAATAATTAATTCTTCCCGCTCTAATATTTTTTTCCAGTGAGTAAATTCAGCGCGACGTTGGTCTTTCACCACAAAAGCGATTTCTTGAAAACTGTAAGGTGTTGTTAAGGTAAATTTTTTCATATTATCAGGGATCACCGGAATGCCTGAAGTTATATCAATATAACCCGAGGCAAGTAATGGTTGTGCTTGGTCGTGATAAATTTTGACAAATTCAATATCAACGGAAAGATCGCCTGCCAGTTGCGTTAATATTTCAATATCAAAACCGACCAGCTTGCCTGCTTTATTATGAAAAGCGTAAGGTAAGTCATCTCTGAAGTAGCCCACTCTTAAAAAGCCACGCTTTTTTATTCGGCTTAAAACATCACTAAAGGCGTGGTTGTTAAAAGCACTTTTAGGAGGTTTATCGATGTAACGTGATTTTATATCTGGGTAGATAAAGTCGCGGTCGATAAATACTTCATAACCTTGGTATTGATAGCTCATGGCATTAAACGTAAAGCGCAGCCCTAAAAACAAAGTGACGGTAATAAGAGGCAGCACCACTAGGTTAATAGAAAACTTTCGCCAATTTATAGAAATATTTTTAGTAAGACTTGCCGCAATTAATAAGGGTAAACAACTAGCAAATGCCACTGATAATAAAGCATTTAGCCGATTGACAATTAAGTTTTCAGAAACAATGAAAAAATCAAACATGGCGCTGGAAACATTAAATAAATCAAGTAAATGAGGCATGGCGATAACCGGCGTACCAAACAGTTGAGGTATGCCAATAACAATTAAATTTACATAGTCTGACGCTGAAATATAAGCCCCAGAAAACCACGCAGCAAATAGCGTAAATAACAGCGCTAATAGCTTGCCGCCCACAGGTAAGCTAAAGGTGAGTGGCACAATAATATTCGGTAATTTCAATAAGTCTTTATTTGACTGCTCAAGGCTGGCTAAAAGTACTTTGGTTTTTTCAACAATAATAGGTACCACCACGATAAAACTGCCGGTAGCAAAAGCGGTGATCATCGCCTCGCGTGATACGGTAATAACTTGTCGATAGCTAAACGGAGTAATAATTGCGACTAAAGCGGGGAGAATGGCAAATGCTAATAATAAAACGATGGTTATCGCGGTGCTGATATAAACCACAAGCCCGTTAATGTCTGATGGGTCGATGGTTACCGCAGCGCGTAACGCGATACAAAACACCCCAAATGGTGCAACATGGCGCATAACCAAGCTGCTGATATTGGCAATTGACGCTTTTAAGCTAGATAAAACCAACAAGGTATTTTTTTTGTTTTTTAACATCATCAAGCCAATTCCAAGAAAAGCACTAAAAACCACTACCGAAGGAATAACGGCATTAGCAAAGGCATTAAAGGGGTTGGCAGGTATAAACAATTCAACAATATTAAATTCGCTGCTCACTTTAACAGTACTAGCGCTGTAAAACTCAGCATTTTGCCAGTCAGGAAAAGCGATAGGGGCTAATAAAATAAAAAACAGCAATAGCGCGGTTAGCCCTAAAACTACGGTAATACTTTGCTTGATGGCACTTTTAGCACGTAACACAGACAAGCTACCCAAACCGACCATAAGTGATAATGAAATATAGGGTAAGGCGGTCATTTGTAATAACAAAATAAAGCCATTTGCTATGCTGTCGACACCAAAATAAAGGCTTGAGGAAAAACTACCGATCAGTAAACCGGCAAACATGGAGATAAGAATTTTAACGGATTGTGGAATGTTAAATTTGGTCATGGAATTCCAAGTTACATCAGCAATTATTAGGGTAAATTAATGAAATTATTAGGCGCTTTAGGCAGGTAAACGTTTCTGCCTAGTACAAGTATCGTTATAGCGTATCTAAAAATAATAGCCAGTTTGTGGTTGTGTCATTTTGTAATAGTGGCTGATTCTTTGAAAAATTAAGTTAGCTTAAGGGTTTATAGTTTTTTATTAACTCTAAAAAGTGCATGACTGCCATTATAGATATTATAAAAAAAGGGCTGCTTAAATAAAGAAAATGACTGATTTGAAGCTCACTCTAAGATTTACATTTTACGATTTATAAGCTGTTTTACGACACTAAATAGATTCATTATATTAGATCTGATAACGGACTACGCACGCCGTTAGCCCCATGTTCGATTACATGCGTATAAATTTGGGTAGTGCGTAAATCACTATGGCCTAATTGTTCTTGAACCGTGCGAATATCAGCACCTCTTTGCAATAAATGCGTAGCAAATGAATGCCTGAGAGTATGACATGTTACTTTTTTGTCAATATTGGCATTTTGAGCTGCTTGTTTCACAAATTTTCTTAAGCCTGTTTCGTCTATATGATGGCGCCTTAAATCATCACTTTCGGGGTCTTTACTGAGGCGATAAGATGGAAATAAGTAATGCCATCCTAATTCCATAGACGCGGAAGGATATTTACGCCTAAGCGCATTAGGTAACCAAACGCCTTGGTAATGATTATTTCGAATGTCTTGTTGATATAATAACTGGGCTGCCGATATTTGTTGTTTTAGTGGGGTAACAAGTTCTTTGGCTAAGGTAACTCGACGATGCTTACCTCCTTTTCCATGCCAAATCATTACCGAAAGATAATCAAAGTCAATATCTTGAATTCGTAACCTTACCGTTTCCATTAAGCGTAAACCGCTGCCGTACATTAATTTGCATGGTAGCGCATGACTTGCACTGATATTATTAAGTAATTTTGAAATTTCATCAGTGGTTAATACCATTGGTAGTTTAGGTTGCGCTGTGCTTTTATTAAAGTTTAAATTTAAAGTAAGAGGGTTTTTAATAATTTCTCGATAAAGAAAAGCGAGTGCATTTAAAGCGAGAGCTTGCGTTTTAGGGGCGACATTTAATTTTGTTGTTAAAAAAGTAAGAAAATGCTCTACCTCAGTGTTGTGACAGAGGTTAGGATGTTTTTTATTATTGAAATTTATATAAGCTTTTATCCAATATATATAACTTTCAATTGTTCTTTTAGCATAACGCTTGGTCCACATTTGCTCTTCGACATAAGTTAAAAAAACAGATTTCATTTACATACCATTATAATTAAACTGTAATTATATACAGTTTAGTCGTTAACTTGACGTTTTGCGCAATAAAAGGGTTAATACAACCTTTCACTCATCGACCAGTTAAAGTGATAAGTTTTAAAGTATTGATTTAGATAATAATGACGTGTACTGTTTGTTTAATTTAAAATATGAAAGAAGGGGTTTGACCGTGTTTAAATATGGTGTTTACCCTTCTAATAAGCTGTTAGTTGTACATGGAGAGTTGATGCGTTCTGCAATTAAAAAAGGCCTTTTCAATTTTGGTGGATATTCGTTTTGGATATTATTAGCCATTTGGGCTGCTTTTTCCCTTCTCCTTAAAAGCTGTGAATCCAGTTGTTATCATGAAGTTGTAAAGTCTGTAGTTTCCCCTGATGGAAAACAAGTAGCAGAAATATCTATCGGTGATTGTGGTGGAGCCACAACAGACTTCTTTGGTGGTATAGATGTTAAAAGCGATAATCCAAAATTGACCGCAGAGAATATATTCACTTTTGCTGGGCATCCAGAAGAAACAGGGCTTGAAGTACGTTGGGTGAACGATACAGAATTAGTTATAAGTGTTTCAGATCTATATAAGGCTCGCAGTATTAATCCAAATGGCAGGAAAAGTGCTGATTTAAAAGTAAAATACGAGTATCGTAAATAGTACAACTAACAAGAATTTAAAGCGGGACTGCTAACAGTTTGCTCGGTTCCGCTGCGCTACACAATTTTAGCAAACTATTATCAGCCCCTTAAATGGGCGTTATATGCTAATAAAAATAAGCTTAAAATAAAGTGCTTTCTAGTTCATAGTTTCACGCTAAAACTAGTTAGC
>CANMXU010000020.1 GCA_947501935.1 uncultured Alteromonadaceae bacterium | reverse complement strand
CGACATTAAATGACATGTCCCCGGTTGAGTTTGAAAATGTAAGAGAAAAGTGTGCGGCCTGACTTGATCAGATCACTGACTTGTGCTAATACATTTAAGCACTGCTTAGTGATGACTGTAATAATATTAAGCGTGTGAAAGCTTAACCGAACATGCAAGCAGCGGTTCGGTTAGCTGGAGGGAGTGTTACAAAATGGGCTTACTGGCGACTTCTACACCTGGGTGTTTAAAGCCAACTTTACGTTTATCAACAACATGGTTTAATTCACTGTCTTGGTAAACAAGTTGTGCAAATAAAACAAACGCCTGTTGCTTAGGAATGGTGAGCTCAAGTTCAAATGATTGTTCACCATTTTTTTCAATGCTAACTTTTACACGCTCTGATTTAGTTAATACATTGCCCGCTTGATCAGTTGCAAATATTTGCACTTCACCGTTCATGGTAAAGTGATGATCGTTAATCATAATTAACGGAATCTCGGCTTTTTCACCACGCTGATAATCATCGGTCCATTTGTCGATGTATACAGCAGCAGGTGACCAAACATTTTTGCTGTATTCATGCCAGCGAGGTTCCATTACTAAGTTTTCTAAATCAATGAAGTTATCACTGGTATAAGCGGTGCCCGGTTTAGAATGACTTAAATAAGCAAAATGTTGAACGCCTTGATAACCACGTTTTGCTCGCCAAAAGCCTGTTAGCCCGGCATGTAAATACGCCCATGCTTCACGTCTTGTATCGGTATTGTTTTCATCGCCTAATAAACGCGGGTAAATTTTATCTGTTAATTTTGTTGGGCTGCCATCACGGTTTAACCACAACCAACCATATTCATTAATAATATAAGGGTTATGAGCAGACGGATAAGTCATAACTACAACACTGGCAAGTTCTGTCGGCATTTTAGGTTGCCCAGGGTTATGATCAAGCGCTTCAATGCCTTCAGCTTGATTGCCGCCTAAAAGTGCCAGCATAGGGTTAAAGTTTGCGGCATAAATGTAAGGGTGATCTTCAATTGGGTCATCTGGGTGATGCGGCTTTTGCCAACCACCATTTTCCCATTGTCTGGTTGGGTCTAATTGACGAACATTAGTTATGGTATCAAATGACTTAAGATCTGTTGTTTCATTTGATGCACTCCACCAGGCTATAGAAGCATGATTCCAATTTTCTTGGATCCAACTAGTAAATTCTTTTTCTAACTCAACGATTGACCATTCAAGGTGCGCTTGGTCAAATTTATGAGTTTCTGTGTCCTTCATGCCGCCCATTAAGGTCCAATAGGCAAATTCATCATCAATCAAAAAGCCTTCTTCGTCAGCAATGTCATACCAAAAGTTAGGCATACGACCTAAGCTGGTACGGAATAAATTCCAGTGATAATCTTTTGGATAACTGGTAAATAGCTTTCGCACCCAAGCTTCATTCCAAGTTAATGTGCCTGCGTTAGGATCTTCGAAAAAACGGCCTAAAGAAAAGTTTGAACCACGTAAGTAAGTTTTTTCACCGTTTAAATAAAAGCCGCGTTGGTCCCCACCTTTCCATTGCACATGACGAAAACCAAAGCGAGTTGCTCGATCATCAACAAGTTTGTCGTTCATTTTGATTTGACTATCAGCGACATATAAAAAAGGTGATGATAAGGTCCATAATTGCATCGACTTAGCTTTTACTTGCTGTTCAAGGGTTTTACTTTCACCGGCGGCTAAGGTAACAAAAGTACTGGCTTTATTAGAAGCGCCTTGGTTACTTTTCCACTCACGAAGTGTATTGGTTAATTCAAAGGTCGCTTCTTGGTTGCTATTATTTTGTATGGTGGTAAAAATAGTGGCAATAGCGGTTTCAATATCTGTTTCTACTTTGGTGCGAACAACAGTTTGCGCGCCGGTAAAGAGTAAGTTTACATCATCCCAAATGCCGGGCATCCAATATTCTTTTTCATTGTCTTGACCAGTTGGAATAAAAGCAGGGATTTGACTACGCTCTGCGCCAACACGCACAACCAGTTCATTGTTATCGCCCCATATAATTGCATTGGCTAGGTTAAACTCAGCTTGTGTGAAAGCACCATAGTGCTCGCCTACCTCAATACCATTAACCCACACTTTTGCACCATATTTTACTTTGGCGATACACAATAAAGCGGTATCAGCCGCTGATTCAGGTGCTTGGAATTCACGTTTATACCAAAAAACATCACGTTTATCACTTGGTTGGCCTAAACCATTAAATGCAGGGCTTGCATCAGCAAGTAGACCGGGAACCGCAGCAGTGTGAGTAAATGTGTCAGGAATTTGAGTATTCATCATCCCCTGCTCTACTTGCCAGGTACCATTTAGTGAAACATACTGTCTTGCTTGTTCGCCCCAGTTATACTGACCAGCTGTACCGCCACAAGCAATGTTCGGCTGCGCGCCTTTAATTTCAGCTGTAGCATTCTCGGGTACTTTAGCAACATGATTTTTATAAAAATTTTCATACTTGCCATCTGCCATTTTCGGCGCGATAAATGGCCATGCCAAAACAAGTAGAATTATCAATGCAACTATTGCAATGAAAAACCACTTAACCCCTTTTAAAATGTACCGCATTTACTGCTCCTAAAAATCGAAAATTTGACTTATAGGCAGTAGCTTAAAAAAGTTTTCTGAATTAGATCTGAATGCTGATTAATTTAATGCATCAAACCATAGATTGGCATGTTCAGTTAAGCCTTGTTGATTAAAGTGACATTTGTCAAAGCGTAAATCACTACCTAATAAATCACTGTTTGCGCCAGAATATACATTTGAATAAACTAGAGGTAACTGCTGTTGCGCATTGCTAATACTTTTATTAGGCTCTCCTCCACAACGTGTGGCAGTTGCAACATAGATAGGAATGTTTACACCTAATGGTTTAAGTTGGTCTTTGACTTGTGAAAACCGTTCAATGTATTCGTTTGTGGTGGTGCCATTACCTGCATCCGTTTCACCTTGATGCCAAACAATGTGGGTTGCTTTGATATTATTTTTTTCTAATGCTTTGATACTTCGTGTTATTCGGCCTGATAAATCACCTGAAGGCGTCCAACGTGCTATTGATGAACCGCCAACACCAAAGGGAACAATCAGTACTTTATCGGCTTTGCCTTGCGTGATTAATTTCTGGGCTAATGGCATCCAAACTGAACCTTGCTCACCTGTTGCCCCAAGTAATGGGTCTTGCGCTTGATAACATAAACCATCGAATGGATTGAGATTATAAATGCCATCAAACGCTTGGTGCAGATAATCGCCATGATTGGCACTATTTGATTGACCGAAAGCAAATAACACCAGAGTGCGAGGGCTTTGTTCGATAAAAGGCTGACAAGAGACTTGGTGACGGTTTTCTATTTCATTAAAGCCACATTCATCATTATCTGCACACATTTTTGCATGCATAAAAGGTAAAATTAACTCTGTTAATCTTTTCGCATAGGGTTCAGCAATTTTTGGTTGATAAAGACCTGTAGCAGCGCCGACATGAAAACCGCTTAGCCCTCCTAAAATTAAACCAACAACAAAAACACTAGTGATAACAAAAAATATACGCATTAGACTCTCAAATTGAAATTGAAGTTATTGAACATATCGAAAATAGACGATTAAAATGAAGTTAACCTGAAAACAGACAAAAAAAAGGCGCCACCCAAACAACAAAGAGCAGCGCCAAACGAGAGCAGGAAAATATAGCGTTATATAACTTTAAGTGGGTTAAAATTTAATTTAATTATTTTAAACATGCTTAATCAATAAAAGGTTGATGGCTAATATCGATGATCGCCCCTTGATGCTGAACCACTTCACCTGCCACTCGATGTGCATATTTTGCAGCGATTTCAGGGCTGATATTTTTCATGCGAGCAGCTAAGTAAGTGCCATTAAATGAATCACCGGCTGAGGTGGTATCAATCGCATTAACGGGTGTGGTAGGCACGAACTGATCTTCTTGTTCAGTACAAACTAAGCAGCCTTCACTGCCGAGTTTAATCACGAGCTCTTTCACGCCAAGTTGCTGATAATGCGCCTGACATTGTTCAAGCGTCAGCTTTGGGTTAAATAATTGCTCGTCATCAAGAGTTGGTAATACTATGGCGCTGTAACTGGCAATTTTATCAAAACATTGGCGAGCAAATACCGCATCAGGCCAATTTCTAGGACGATAATTACTGTCAAAAACTAACTTTCCGCCACGTGCTTTATATTCGGCAAAAAACTCCCATAAACGTTCAAGCACTTCAGCGCTATAGAGCGATAAGGTAATACCACTTAAGTAGAGATAATCAAACGTCATAAGCTTATCGAGCAGTTGACTGTTTTGCTTAAGCTCAAATAATTCACGTGCGGGTGACTCGTTACGCCAATAATAAAATTCACGCTCACCACCTGCATAGGTTTGAATAGCATATAAACCCGGTACGCGATTCGCCACTTGCAAAATTAACGCTGTTCCCACTTTTTCAGCTTGCCAAGCATTAAGCATTTCTATGCTCCACTTGTCATCACCTAAGGCGGTTACATAGTCAACGTTTATGCCTTGGCGCGCCATGTATATGGCGGTGTTTAAAGTATCACCACCAAATTTAAGGCTCTGTAAACCGAAGGCGTTATTATCAGTTGATGATAGCTCTAACATGCATTCACCAATAGAAGCGCAACTTAAAGCAGCTTTTGCATTACCATTCATGGTTTACTTCTCAACCGCTTCAGTCATATCAACACCAGCGAACTTTTTCATTAACCAGCTCATCAAATATGCGGTTTTAACTGGCATTAAACGATAAAGCTTATCGATAAATTTACAGTCAGAGCCAACAAGAATACGTGCTTTGTTTTTCTCGATGCCTTTAATAATGGCTTTAGCGGCTTCTTCTGCCGTTACCCCTGGGCTTTTCTTTTCTTTGGCCAGCTTTTCTGCTGTTGCTTGTTTCGCTTCATCAGTAATATCAGGGGCATTATTGGTAATATTGGTTTGCACCGCGCCAGGATAAACAATACTCACACCAATATTTGTCTCAGCAAGTTCAACCATTAATCCTTCGGTCATTAATTTCACCGCGGCTTTACTTGCACCATAAATTACTTGCCCAGGAAAAGGCATGTATCCGCCCATACTTGAAACATTCACGATACGCGCTTCTCGGCTTTTCTTTAACGTTGGTAATAAGGCTTGCGTCATATAAACCACGCCCCACCAGTTAACATTAAAAATACGCTCCATTTGATTAAGCGCTAAATGTTCAACATGAGTAAAAGGTTGAATAATACCAGCGTTATTAATGATGCCGTCAACACTGCCGTGCTGAGCAATAATATCGGCAATAACCGAATTGACCTGTTCTTGATTAGAAATGTCGACCACATGACATGTCATGCAATGGCGAGAATCTGAATTATCTGTGTTTAATAGCGTTTGAGTTTCTAGCAATGCCTGCTCGTTATAATCGGCACCGGCGACAATTGCGCCTTTAGCGACCAACTGTAACGCCAGTTCGCGACCAATGCCTGAACCTGCACCGGTTACCACAATAATTTTTCCAACAAGATTCATTTGTAATTCCTAATCAATAAATTTTCTCAAGGTAGCCTAAAGGGCTTTGATGAAATCAACCTGAAGAGAGCGCGCCTTGTTGGTGTTCAAAGAGGAAAAAATGAAATTGGTCAGTAGCTGGCTGAAATTTCAGCTAGTTAAAAATCAATCATCGAGACAATACATGAGCAATACTCATAATTTGATGAAATATAATCAATTTTTTTCATTAGAAATTGCGCGTATAAATTACACCCTGCTCTTTTGTTGAAACAACACAGCGGTTGATTTTAAAAATTACTAATCACTAATCATCAATAAAGAGCGTCAAACAATCAGCTTTTAATGGAAAATATAGGACAGTAGATAACCATGAATAACGACTTTAGCTTTACGATTAACAATATTGGTTTTGATGAAAATTATCAGCCTTCAAACAGTACTCGTGTTACCACAAACTTTGCTAATTTGGCACGCGGTGAAAGCCGGGAAAAAAATCTACGTAATGCCTTAACGATGATTAACAATAGTTTTAATGCCTTAGCGCATTGGGATAACCCTAAAGGCGATCGTTATTATGTTGAGCTTGACATTATTTCTGTTGATATTGACGTTCAAGGCAGTGGTGAAGCCTTCCCTTCTATTGAAATATTAAAAACCAATATTGTTGATCAACTAACCAATACACGTATTGAAGGTATCGTTGGCAATAATTTTTCATCTTATGTGCGAGATTACGACTTTAGTGTTTTATTGTTAAATCATAATAAAGATAAAGCGCACTTTAGTATTCCACAAGACTTTGGTGACTTGCACGGCAAGTTATTTCAATCGTTTGTAAATTCAGACACCTACAAACAAAACTTTAAAAAGCCACCAGTGATTTGTTTAAGTGTTTCAGACAATAAAACTTACTTTAGAACTGAAAATCAGCACCCTGTCTTAGGTTTTGAATATCAGCCAAATGAATCGTCATTAACTGAGCAATATTTTAAAAAAATGGGCTTACAAGTACGCTACTTCATGCCTTCACATAGCGTGGCGCCGTTAGCTTTTTACTTTTTTGGCGATTTACTCAATGACTACAGCAATGTTGAGTTAATTAGCACCATCAGCACGATGGAGACCTTTCAGAAAATTTATCGACCTGAAATTTACAATGCCAACGCCGTAGCGGGTAAATGCTATCAACCAAACTTAAAAAATGTAGACCATTCGTTAACGCAAATCGTTTATGACCGAGAAGAGCGAAGCAAATTGGCGGTTGACCAAGGAAAATTTGCAGAAGAGCATTTTATTAAACCTTATCAACACGTGCTTGAGCAGTGGTCTGCAAGTTACGCACTTTAATTTATTTGAAGGTATAGAGCATAAACAATGACAACGTTTAATCAAAGTCCACTGATACAGAAAAAATTACTGCCTACTTCAACAGCAGGCAGTTTACCTAAGCCGTCGTGGCTTGCCGAACCTGAAGCGTTATGGTCACCTTGGAAGCTTGAAGATCAAGAACTGGTTGACGGTAAGCAAGACGCGTTATCTATCGCCTTACATCAACAACAGCAAGCAGGTATTGATATTGTCAGTGATGGCGAGCAAACACGGCAGCATTTTGTCACCACTTTTATTGAGCACTTAAGCGGCGTTGATTTTGAAAACAGGCAAACCGTTAAAATTCGAGATCGTTATGAAGCAAGCGTGCCAACGGTGGTAGGTGAAGTATCTCGCCCAAAAGCAGTGTTTGTAGAGGATGCAAAATTTTTACGAAGTCAAACCAAGCAGCCGATAAAGTGGGCTCTTCCCGGCCCAATGACCATGGTTGATACCTTGTTTGATGATCATTATAAAAGCCGTGAACAACTTGCTTGGGAATTTGCCAAAATACTCAATCAAGAAGCCAAAGAATTAGCCGCTGCAGGGGTTGATATTATTCAGTTTGACGAGCCGGCTTTTAATGTGTTTTTTGACGAGGTTAATGACTGGGGAGTTGCTTGTTTAGAACGCGCCATTGAAGGACTTGCATGTGAAACTGCGGTACACATTTGTTATGGCTATGGCATTAAAGCCAATACCGACTGGAAAAAAACCTTAGGCAGTGAATGGCGACAATACCAAGAAATTTTTCCAAAACTAAAAAAGTCGAACATTGATATTATCTCGCTAGAGTGTCACAACTCGCATGTGCCTATTGAATTACTTGAACTCGTTCGTGGTAAAAAAATTATGGTCGGTGCTATTGATGTCGCAAGCAATGCCATTGAAACGCCGGAAGAAGTGGCCAATACCTTACGAGGTGCCCTTAAGTATGTTGATGCTGACAAGCTCTATCCTTGTACAAATTGCGGCATGGCGCCGTTATCGCGGCAAGTTGCAACCGGAAAACTAAAGGCCTTAAGTGCTGGAGCTGACATTGTTAGAAATGAACTGTTATTACAAGCATCAACTATATCGTAAGTTTTGATTTAGTAGCACAATTAAACGCTATGATAATCAACACAAATGTCGCGTATTTATACAGAATAAATATAAGAGAAAGCCGCATTAATGATGAGTAAAAATGATAGAATTCATTGAATCAATGAAAATTACTCATCAATATCAATTTGTATTCATATAAAGATGAACTACCGGAGTTAACCATGCTGGAAAGGATCCACTTAGAAATACTGACCGCGATAAAAACCTATGGCACCTTAACCAAAGCGGCTGATTCTTTGCATTTATCTCAATCGGCGCTCAGCCATAGTATTAAAAAACTTGAGGGGCAGGTAGGCACCAATATTTGGAAAAAAGATGGTCGAAACCTTCGACTAACGGCAGCTGGGGAGCGTATTCAAGCCTTTGCTAACCGAGTATTACCGCAATTTGTTCATACCGAATTGCTGTTAAGCCAGATTGCTAAAGGCGAAATGGGCGCGTTACGCATTGGCATGGAATGTCACCCGTGTTATCAATGGTTGCTTAGAGTCATTCAACCATATTTACAGCAATGGCCAAACATAGACATGGATGTAAAACAAGAATTTCAGTTTGGCGCTTTAGGGGCATTACTGAGCTACGAAATTGATGTATTGATCACCCCAGATCCGCTTTTTAAACCCAAAATTGAGTACATTCCGGTTTTTAACTACGAACACCGATTGGTTGTTGCCACATCGCACCCATTAGCACAACAAGACTTTGTTAGCCCAGAACAATTAAGCGATGAAGTGCTTTTTAGTTACCCGGTTGAGCCATTAAGACTCGATATTTTTAGTCAATTTCTTAATCCGGCAAAGTGCTCGGTCAAAAAACACAAACTGATTGAAACCACCGAAATCATGCTGCAAATGGTCGCTGCAGGTCGAGGTGTTTGTGCACTTCCGGGTTGGTTAGTTGACGAATACGCAAAATCAATGCCTATCAAAAGCCTTCGTTTGGGCAAGCAAGGGATCAGTAAACAAATCTATATTGGTATACGAAAAGATGAACAACATATTGATTACTTAACCGATTTTATCGCTCAGGCTAAACAAACAAAATAATCAGTAAGCGTTTTTTTGCCCTTAGCATTTCCTTAAACATTGCTGTTCAAATGAACATGTTCAGTATTAGTCAGACTTTTACCTTGGGTTAATTTTTACCCATAAATAAAGGCAAGTTAAATAATATTCAACTTGCCCTTTTTACATGCTTTAGGTTCTATACTTTAACGTGATTTACAAGCTTATTTCATCACATTAAGCCATGCTTTTATTCTCTTGTTCTTTTAAAAATAACAAACATAAGGCTGGCACTGCGCCTAATGTCATTATCGTACCAATAGCCAAACCAAAAATAATGACACTCGCCATTGAGTAAAACAAGGTTTCTTCCATAAGCATTAATGGAATCAAAGCAAGAATGGTAGTCGCTGTGGTTATTAATATTGGTCGTAGACGGTTTAAACTGGCTGATTTAATGGCGTCATATTTACTTAGACCGCTAGCTAATTCAGCTGAAATTTTATCAATTAAAACGATGGCGTTATTAATAATAATGCCCGCTAGTGATAAAAATCCAAGGGCGCCAATAAAGTCAAAATTAGCACCGGTAATGAATAAACCTAAAAAGCCTCCAGAGAACGCTAATGGTATGGTCATAACGACAATGCCGGTTTTTCTAAATGAGGAAAACTGCGCCACTAAAATACAGAAGATCAAACCAAAGAATAACGGTAAGGTTAAAAACAAGGTACCGGCACTATTAGAAAACCCTTCCAACTCACCACCGAGTTCAATGCTATAGCCTTTCGGTAGGTTGTTATAAATGTCTTGAATTTTAGCGTCCCAAGTTGCTTGTAATTCCGGTGCTCTCATCACCTTATGACGACCACCTATGGTAATGGTTTTTTCCATATTACGGCGAATAATGCTACCAAATTGCGGTACCATTTTTATCGTAGCCACCTGCGACAACAACACATACTCTTGCTTATTAGATGAAGTGAAAATTTTAACTTTATCTAGTAACTGACCAACATCGTCATTGCTTATGTCGTCATCTTTTAATTTAACAATCACCGGGATCAGCGTATCGCCTCGTCTAATATCAGTGATTTTTCCGCCCGTGAATACGCCATTGAGGGCATTAGAAATAGCTTGATAAGTAATACCCGCCCTGCGCACTTTCGCTTGGTCGATATCTACCTGAAAACGTTTACTTTTATTTTGCCAATTATTGGTAACATCTTCAGCACCAGGAATAGATGCCAAGGCTTTTTCAGCCTTTAGTGCCATTTGGTATAAAGTATCGGCATCTGGGCCGCTAAAGCGTAATTGCACCACACCTGGTGGTACTGTGCCGCGGGCAATTAATTGCGGACGAACTCTAGCAATAGGCATATTTGGGGCACTAAAGTGCTTTATTTTTGCTACCAAGGCCTTAGCATCGGCTGCCGAGGCAGTATTTACAATAGTAAAGCTGCGATTAGGCGCTGGGTTTGACGGCGAAATCGATAAGAAAAAACGTGGCCCACCATTGCCAATATACGATGAGACGTAATCAACTTCAGGGTTTTGCTTTTCATCTTTTAACCATGAGGTTAATGTTTGCGTTGCTTGCGTCGTTTGATGCACGTTATATCCAGCCGGCACATCTAAATAAACAAGCACTTCTGTTCTTGAAGACGTAGCGAACATTTCAACGGGAACTAAAGCAACGATCATCAATGAAAAAACAAATATGCCAGATACTAAGCCCATAAAAGCTTTTGGAAATTTGAGCACTTTATCAATGATGCGCTGATAGGCAGCAACAAGGAAAAACGGTTTTTCTTGATGTTTATTTGGAATGAAACGTACCGCTAATAAAGGCACAATCGTTAAAGAAAGCACCCATGAAATGAGTAATGAAATAGAAACGACCTGTGCTAATGAGCGCGTATATTCCCCTGTTGTGCCTTCAGCGATTAATATCGGTGCAAAAGCAAGCACAGTTGTTAATGTTGAAGTTAATAGCGGCACCGCAAGTTCTTTACAGGCAGCAATGGCTGCGTCATATTTTTTCGCGCCTTGGTTAAGCCGCAAATGAATATTTTCAGTAATAACAATACCGTTATCAACTAACATGCCTAAGCCAATAATTAAGCTCGCTAAGGAAATAAATTGTAAATCTATTTCCATAAAGAACATCACAAGTAAGGTTGCTAAAATGGTTACCGGAACCGTGACACCAACGATTAATCCTTCAACCAAGCCCAAAGCAATAATAACCACAATTAATACAATAACTAAGGTTTGATAAAGGCTGTTTTTTACATCATTAATTGACTTGCCAACCACGTCAGGTTGAAAAGTAGCGAGTGTTAATTCCATGCCTACGGGTAAATTAGCATCAAGGTCAGTTAACATCTCTTTTAAGTGCGGGCCAACTTCCAGAATATTGCGGCCATGCTGCATCGATGCAGCAATAACAATTGTCGGTTTACCATTATAAAAAGCAAGATCACTCGGCGGCTCGCTGAAACTTTGTCTGATTGATAAATAATCTTTAATTGCAAGCGTGCCTTCACCGTCACTGGTTTTTATTTCAATATTGTCTAAGTCGTTAATACTGTTTAACTTGCCGCTGGTTTCAACCGTGATTTCACGATAAGGCGTATAGATTTTACCTGACGGTAATATGGTGTTTTGATCTTGTATGGCTTGCATCGCACCTGAAATATCAATGCTTTGCTCTTCAGCTAAACTCGGTAAAGCCTCTAAATAAACCTTTTCTTCTTGTACGCCGTATAGCGAAACGCGGCGAATGCCATCAACAGTGTAAAGACGATCGCGAATATCTCTAGCATGGTCACGTAATTCGTCCATTGCCCAGCCATCACCGGTTAACGCAGCGGTAACAATAGCAACGTCACCAAAATCGTCATTCATGGTAGGACCATAAATACCGCTTGGTAATGACGGTTTTGTATCTTCAACTTTTCGGCGAACCTTATCCCATACTTTATCAAAATCAGGTAAATCTTCGTGGGCATCGATGCTGATGATTGATTGCCCGGTAATAGAGGTGGAGCTGATATTTTTTAACTCACCTATTTCCCTTAAACGTTCTTCAAGCTTTTTTGAGATCAAGTTTTCCACTTGCTCAGGCGGTAACCCTGGAAATTGGGTGATGATTAAGGCACGGTTAACTCGTATAGATGGGTCTTCTTTGCTGGGAAAGTTGTTATAAACAGACGCCCCTAAAAAAACAATCAAGGCTAAAAATACCCAGGTCATACGTGAATTATCTAGTGCTATTTTGGTAATGCTCATAATGATGCCCTCGTTAACACTAATGGCTGCTTTGATATAAGCTGACCGTTTGGCCATCTCGTAAAAATTCAGCCCCGGCAATGCATATAATTTCACCGCCCACTAAGCCCGTATCAATCTGCAGATGGTTAACATTAACGATGGAGGTTTTAACCACTTGTGCCGTTACTGTGTTTGTTTTGGGATCAAAGACAAAGACTTGCTGTTGATTATTCTCATTAATTACCACCGCTGAATCAGGCACGATAATGCTTTCATTTATTTCATTGATATTGATAAAAATGTCTGCTGACATGCCCGATTTTATTTGCTCATCTGGGCTTTCGATCACAGCACTAACCGGATAGGCACCGCGCACATCTGATTTTATACCCAGTTTAGTGATCACCGCTGATTGTTTAACTGCCCCTAAAACCGGTACTCTCACATTAACCTTTGTGCCTTGATTTAAATGACCAATTAAGGTGCTCGGTACTAAAAAAGTTACCTCAAATTCATTTTCACCTTGGATCTCAAATACCGGCTGGCTTGCAGAAACTTCCTCAAATGATTGAAAGTTTCTGCGAATGATCATGCCTGAAAAAGGCGCTTTTAATACCGTGTTGCTTAAGTCTCTATTAGCCAGTGCAAGCCTAGAGGTTGCTAATTTTACTGAACTTTTCGCTTGTGCAAAGTCCGACGTGGCTAAGTCCATGGCGCTTTGATTAATAATTTTCTTTTCAAAAACAATTTTTTGTCTTTGATAATTTTCTCTACTTTTTTTCAACACGGCAACGGCACTGGCAAGCTCTGCTTGCGCTTGTTCTAATCGGTATTCATAAGGAGCTGCATCAATCGATGCTAGTGACTGGTTGATATCAACTTTATCGCCAACTTCAACATTGAGTTCGCGTAGTTGCCCAGATATTTGAAAAGATAAGTCTGAACGTTTTACCGCACGAATATAACCGGAAAGTTTACGCTCAAAGGTAGAAACCTTTGACTGAACTGTCATGTGCTTTATTGCCTTAACAGGCTCAGCTTGCTCAATAACTTGAACGTCCTCACTACACCCAGAAATACACAGCATCGCTAATAAAATAACGGGGGTATTTTTTATAAAACTTAACTTCTCAGTAAACATAAGCGGTCCGCAAAAATGATGAATAACACCGTGATATTAAATAAGAAGCCTTAACGGAGTCTGAAAAGATAAAACTACCCCAAAAAAAATGCTAAAAACTAAACTTAAAAATAAGGTTATTTGCGAATAAGAAGTGATTCAGTTTAGGTTAAGTTAAACACCATAGATTGTGAGTTTACATTGCCCAATACTTGCCAAACTTGACATATTAAAGAGGAATTCGTATGCGCTTGTTGCTCTTTTTGTTTAGTGACTTTATTTTGATAGTTGCTTTATTGATAGCCACTGCACTTATATTCTGGCAAATTACACACCACCAAATATTAACACCAACAAAAGCAAAGCTTGGCTTTGCTGTCACCTTAGTGCTTAGTTTTGCTTGGCTTAATCAGCAATATCAAGGTATTGAGCCTGACAAAACCTACCTTAACAGCACCACTAAAATTAACGATATTGGCCCGATTGCTCGGCAACAACAACGCTATTTTGGCGTTACCTATAACGGTAAGCAAAACCTCGACCAGTTAACCGCGCACATTAACTCAGCAACCTTGCCCAACGAATTAAAATGGGTAAGTTTATTAGCAAGCAGTCAATTAGGCGACTATGACTTTTCCAAAGCCGATATGCTCGTTGAGCAACTGAAAAGCAAAGATATTGCCATTCGTGGCCATACCCTTATTTGGGGAAAATGGGCGGGTAGAACATTTCCCGAAGCATTAAAAGACGCCGTAGAGCAAAGCAGTACTCCTGCCAAAACTCTAAAGCGGCACATGAAATCCCATATCACCACGGTGATGAAACACTTTCAGGGGCGAATTCAACGCTGGGATGTTGTTAATGAACCTTTAACCATGGACAACCAGCAACTTGATAATAACTTCTTTTATCAAATTCTTGGCGAGAACTATATTAGTGAGGCCTTTAAGATAGCGCGTGAGGCAGATCCACAAGCGTTATTATTTATTAATGAAGACTTTCGAGATTTTAATCCGGTAACCACACAACGGTTTCTATCGATAATCAAGCGGCAATTAAACCTAGGCGCGGCCATCGATGGCATAGGTATACAAGCCCATCATATCTACCGACTTAAAGATATTAGCGCGTTAAGAACATTTATCGCTGAAATTAAGAAACTCGGTTTACTGGTAGAAATAACCGAGCTTGATGTGCCTATTTGGTTCTTTGCCAATGACAAAGCCCCTTTTCAAGCACAGGGAAAGTATTATCGTGAATTTGCTCAAAGCTGTTATCAAGCTTCACATTGCCTAGGCGTAACTACTTGGGGTGCGAGTGATAATGAAACTTGGTTAGACTTTATCTTTCCTTTTAGTTTAAGAAGCCCAAACCAGCCGTTAATATTTGACAGCAATATGAAGAAAAAACCCGCTTACCAAGGCATTGTTGAAGCATTAATTGGCGATTAATTCGCTATTAATCTGGTACTAGTCAGGCACTAATTATGTTTTGAGCAAGTTAACCGGATTTTTCACTGTCCTTGCAGAGCGGGTCAAATTTGACAAAAAAGCCTTTAATATCCGTCGATATTAAAGGCTTTATTATAGGGGTATAAACGGTGAATAATGGGCTTGGTTATTTGAACACGGTTAATTGAACTTGATTATTTTCCCACTGCTTTAACTGATTTGTAAGCAATCAATGGTTACTTGTCTTCATAAGGCCAATTTGGCGTAGTAAATGCGCCACCATCAACCCAAATAGTTTGTCCAGTAACATAGCTTGACGAGCTTGTGGCAAAATACTCAACTGCGTTATAAATATCTTCTGGGTAACCAACTCGGCCAAGCGGCGCCATTTTCGACCAAGTTTCAGCGTATTCGGGCGATTCTTCACGGGTGCGCGCAATTTCAATCGCACCAGGGGCGACACAGTTAACGCGAATATGATATTTGCCCAGTTCAATAGCCGTTGAACGGGTTAACATTTCAATACCACCTTTTGAGGCGGTGTAATCAACCAAATTAGGGAATGGGGTTTTATTACAACCCGAGCCGATATTAACAATGGAACCAGCGAGCTTATGCTCAACGAGCAAGCGGGCAACGGTTTGGCTAAATAAAAAACAGCCTTTTAAGTTAGTACGAATAACTTTATCCCAATCTTCTTCTTTCAGCTCTAAAAATGGCGCCCACGTTTGGCAACCGGCATTGTTCACTAAAAGCGTAGGAACTTGTTCAAAATAAGCGTGGCTATTGGCAACGAAGTCACTAACTTGCTCGCTATAGCCAATATCACAACGTTGATAAAAACCACGTTGCCCTGCGGCTCTGATCGCTTCGGTTACCTGTATTGCGCCTTGTTCATTACCTGCAAACGTAATGGCAACATCCCAGCCATTTTTAGCAAGAGAAACAGCAAGCTCTGCGCCAATGCCTGAACTTCCTCCGGTCACGATGGCCAGTTTAGCTTCTGTTTTTTTCTGTTTAGGCTGATTAATAATGGTCATAAGCCCTCTCGAATTGAAATAGTAAAGTGGCTCAAATATACGTAAAGCTCATTTATGACGCTAAGCCCAGTCTGTCGCTATTTAGGTACTTTTTTAACGCATGCGGCTTAATACTTGGTAAAAAATGAAAAACACATACGCTAAAAAAGTATTGGTACTGGCTTAACCTGCATCAGCATCAAACCTGAAGACTTTATAAGATGATTAAATCATCAATTACAGGAAAAGGTTTATGTCATACCACCCTCACGCTTTAAACGAAAAAGTTGCTTTGATTACCGGCGGCAGCCGCGGCATTGGCTATGGTATCGCGGAACAATTTATTTTAGCAGGTGCCACGGTCATTATTACCGGCAGAGAAGCAAACTCATTAATGTTGGCATGTAAACAATTAGGTAGCAATGCACATTATCGAGTTAACAATGTTGACGACTCTTCACAACATCAAAGCTTAATTGACGAATTAGAAAGCAGTTTTGGTCATGTTGATATTCTGGTTAATAACGCCGGTCAACACTGTAAAAAACCTGCGTTAGAAACCAGTGAAGCAGAATTTTCAGCCGTATTAGAAACCAACCTTGTCGGAGTATTTTCATTAAGTAAACGTTGTTTGGAATATATGATCCCAAGGGGTAATGGCTCAATCATAAACATCAGTTCAATGTCGGCCTTATTCGGTTTACCTCAAGTGGCCGCTTATAGTAGCTCAAAAAGTGGCTTACTCGGATTAACCCGTACCTTAGCATCAGAATATTCCGGAACAGGAGTACGTGTAAATGCCATTGCCCCTGGGTTTATCGAGTCAAAAATGTTTCTCGACATAATGGCAAAAGATCCGCATAGAGAAGAACGAATTTTACAACGAACGCCAATGAAACGTTTTGGTTCACCGACCGATGTTGGCCATGCTGCCGCATTTCTTGCATCTGAAGCCGCTTCATTCATTACCGGTGTTTGCTTACCTGTTGATGGTGGGAATTCCATCGGATTTTAAATTAAAGCAAGGGGTTTAAGAATGAATAAAGCACACAATGCACAATCAAACGCTAAACCTATTACAGCTCAGGTTAATAAAGGTCAAGGTAGTGCCTTTAAACAATTATTAGTGTCGCTATTGCCCGGTATTTTTTTAATTGGCTATAACGTCGGAACAGGCAGTATTACGTCAATGTCTAAAGCCGGAGCAAATTTTGGCTTAGACCTACTCTGGGCTTTATTACTCAGTTGTTTTATGACCTATTACCTAATGTCGCTAGCCAGTCGATATACTATGGTAACCGGTATGACCTTACTTGAAGGTTTTCGCCGTCAAATTAGTCAGCCTTTTGCTTTATTCACCTTAGTGATCTTAGCAACCATTATCGTTAGTGCCTTAATGGGAGTACTTGGCATAGTTGCTGATGTACTGCATGTTTGGACAATAACCTGGCTTGATGGCGGACTGTCTATTGCGAGCTGCGCTGTTGCTATCGCATTAGTTGTGTTTTTATTAGTTTTTTCTGGCGATACCAAAAGCTTTGAAAAGATCCTCGCTATATTAGTTGCCACCATGGCATTAGCCTTTATCACTACGGCTTTTATCGATATCCCTAGCTTAAATGAGATAGCTAAAGGATTAATACCCAAGCTACCGCAACAAAATGATGGCAGCGATAACAATGAGTTTGTCGTGATGGCGGGCATGATAGGCACCACAGTGTCGGTATTTGTCTTAGTGATCCGCACTGGCTTAGTCAAAGAGCTTGGCTGGAAAATATCAGACCGAAGCATTGAAAGGCGTGATGCCCGAGTTAGCGCTACTTTGATGTTTGTCGTCAGTGCTGCAGTGATGTTTACCGCAGCATCAACCTTGCATAAACAAGGTCTGCATTTGAATCGCATCTCAGAAATGATCCCGATGCTAGAACCATTATTTGGTGATTTTGCCATGAGCATTTTTGTCATTGGCGTTATTGCAGCAGGGATTTCATCCCATTTACCCAATTTGCTCGTGATCCCCTGGATTATAAGTGACTACCAAGGGGTTGCCCGTAATGTGAAAACACGCCGAAATCGCTTGATTTTAGCATTGCTGTCATTAATCAGTTTATTAGGGGTGATTTTTGGTATTAAACCGATATTTTTAATGTTGATGTCGCAAGCATGTATCGCGATGGTATTACCAGTAGTCCTTGGCGGACTGATTTATTTAACTAGCCAAAAGAAAATTATGGGCGAACATAAAAATAACACTACAGACAAACTTATGCTGAGCGCAATTTTATTGTTTGCGCTGTATATGAGTAGCCTAGCAGTACAAGGGCTAATAGCAGACTTGAGCAAGCTATAACGCATACTCCAACAAAATAACAGACAAGCGTAAATTATTATTTAAGGTATACATTATGAAATTAGGATTTGGATTATATCGGCATCAGCTCAATGCTGAGCACTATGACTTTGCTAAACAATGTGGTGCCACCCACTTAGTCGTGCATTTATGTGACTATTTTAATAAAGAAAATAGCACGGAGAAAGAACAACAAGACTCAAACCAACCGGTAGGCGATACTGCCGGCTGGGGTGTAGCAAAAGGTTCAGCTGATCCTATCTGGACTTTTGAAGGATTAAGCAAACTTAAAGCTGAAGTTGAAGCTCATGGTTTGAAAATTTGGGCAATTGAAAATTTTGATCCGGCAATGTGGAGCGACATTTTACTTGATGGTCCGAATAAAGAGCAACAAATGCAAGGCTTACAAGAAATTATTCGTAACGTCGGTAAAGTCGGTATCCCCGTTTTTGGCTATAACTTTTCCTTAGCAGGTGTTTGTAGCCGCAAAGTTGGCCCGGTTGCACGTGGTAATGCTAATAGCGTTTATATGCGTGAAGTCGATCAAACGCCTATTCCTAATGGTATGGTGTGGAACATGCAGTTACCCACTGACAATAAGGGTGTTGCGCCTACAGGTGAGCAAGAATTTATTCCGCACGACGTGCTTTGGCAGCGCCTACAATGGTACTTAAGTCAATTGGTGCCAGTTGCTGAAGAAGCAGGCGTGCGCTTAGCGGCCCATCCTGACGATCCACCCATGCCAATCGTACGTAAATCACCACGCTTAGTCTATCAGCCAGATATGTATCATAAACTGTTAGATATGCAGCCAAGTCGCAGCAATAGCTTAGAATTTTGCTTAGGGACCATTGCTGAAATGACCGAAGGCGATGTTTATCAGGCTGTCGATACATTTAGCCAACGAGAAGCAATCAGCTACATTCATTTTCGCAATGTCAAAGGCAAGGTACCTCACTACGATGAAACCTTCATTGATGATGGTGACATTGACATGGTCAAGGTATTACAGATCTTAAAAGCGAATAACTATGATGGCATATTAATTCCTGATCACACGCCATTAATGACTTGTGATGCTCCTTGGCATTCAGGTATGGCATTTGCGATGGGCTACATGAAAGCTGCTTTCGCGCAAGTAATGGGCAAATCATAGGTTGGCTTTATGAAAACATTCATCAATGAAAATTTTTTATTGCAATCAGATACGGCCAAACAGCTCTACTTTAATTATGCAGCTGATTTGCCAATCATTGATTACCATAATCATTTACCACCACAAGATGTCGCCAGTAATCGACAATTTGCCAACATCAGTGAAGCATGGTTAGAAGATGATCATTATAAATGGCGTGCGATGCGCGCCATGGGCATCAATGAAAAATACTGTACCGGTAATGCCAGCGCACAAGATAAGTTTAAGCAATGGGCAAAAATAGTCCCTTATACTATTGGTAACCCGTTATATCATTGGACCCATATGGAGTTACAACAACCCTTTGGCATAAACGAAATGCTATCAGCAAACTCTGCTGATAGCATTTATCAACAAACCAATGAACTATTAGCAAACGCTGACTTTTCTAGCCAAGGGTTACTGAAAAACCGTAATGTTGAATTAATTTGCACGACAGATGATCCGGCGGATTCATTACAGCATCATTATAATTTTGCAAAGCAATCACAAAATTCACTGACCATGCTGCCCACGTTCAGGCTAGATAGTCTTTTAGCAACAGATGATAGTCAACAATTTCTTAAAACACTCGACCGACTTAGCCAGTCGGTTGATAAAGTGATTATCAGCTACCAAGACTTACTGGATGTGATAGCTAGCCGCCATCAACATTTTCACAACCTAGGTTGTCGACTATCAGATGTTGGCATAAGTGACTTTCAATTTTGTTCCCCTTCAACATCGACCGTTGAGTCAGCTTTTTCGTTAATTCGAATAGGTAAAGTACTCAACTCAGAGCAATCAGTGGCATTATCATCGGCGCTATTGATTTTTATTTCACAGCTAAATGCTGATAAAGGTTGGGTTCAGCAATTGCACATTGGGGCACTGCGTAATGCCAACAGCCAAAAAGTGATCACCTTAGGTTACGGTAAAGGTTTCGATACTATCGGTGGCTATAACAATACCTTAGCACTACGTAATTACCTTGACCACTTAGCCGGTAAAGAGCAATTAGCAAAAACCATCTTGTATAACCTTAATTCGGCAGATAATGAAGTTTTCTCCACTATGGCCGGTAGCTTTAACGAAGGCGATATCCGCGGCAAAGTACAACACGGTGCGGCATGGTGGTTTCTTGACCAAAAAGAAGGCATAGAAAATCACTTTCGCTCAATTAGCTCATTAGGCTTGCTAAGTTGCTTTGTAGGTATGTTAACCGATTCTCGCAGTTTTTTGTCTTTCTCACGTCACGAGTACTTTCGCCGCATTTTATGCAACTTTTTAGCGAACGACGTAGAGCAAGGCTTGCTACCAAAAGACCTACCACTATTAGGTGAAATCATCAGTAATATCAGCTATTACAACGCAAAAAACTATTTCAATTTTTAAATGTATTAAAGATAAAATAACCGATTAGGAAAACATATTATGTGGAAAAATGACAGCGAATTATTCGCGCTAATGCGTGAAAAACTTTATACCCCAGTGGTCGGCGATATTCTAGATGAGTTGGGAGAGTATCATCAGTTTCTGCCGCAAAACGTACAAGCAATGACCACAGATATGATAGTTGCTGGTCGCGCGATGCCAGTTCTAACCTGTGACGTATATGGCGAACAAGAAAAACCTTTTGGCCTATTAACAGAAGCACTAGACCAAATAGAGCCAGGAGAAGTATATATATCCGCTGGCAGTGCCAGCTCAGCTTTATGGGGGGAATTGCTTACTGCTACTGCTCGCACACGAGGTGGCGTTGGCGCAGTCGTCAATGGTCCGCATCGTGATACGCCGCAAGTATTAGCACAAAACTGGCCAGTTTTTAGCACGGGTGGATACGCGCAAGACTCACGTGTACGTACGTTTGTGCAAAACTTCCGTTGTGCCATTGAAATTGAAGGCGTTTGGATTGAGCCCGGTGATTTGGTTTTTGGTGATCGGGACGGCGTATTAATCATTCCGCAAAAACTAGAGCAACAAGTGATAGAAAAAGCCCTAGAAAAAGCGGCTAAAGAAAATGTTGTCCGTAAAGCCATTGAAGCAGGCATGTCGTCGTCAGATGCACTCAAAAAATATGGTGTTTTATAACTTTTAGTAACGCGTAACCTGCTTTTTATTATTTAATTCATTTAATACAACAGGTTATGCAACCCTCACCTACAAGCACAAAAATAAGCGCTTTGATTATTTAGTGTTCGATAACATCAACAGTAACCTACAATATCACCCAGTTATGAGCTTGAATTATCTAAAACAAAAGATAAGTTAAAAAAGTATTAGAACCCGCATACATACGGCGTAGCGGCTATTTATTCGCTGCTCCTATACTGTGATTATCAATAATCCTCGGTGAGATATGCAAATGAGCAGCAGTGACAAAGCCAACAAAAAAACCTTAAGAAGCGAAGCTTGGATGAATGATTCAAGCAATCCTGATCAAACCGCTATTTATTTAGAGCGCTATTTAAACTACGGCCTAACCCGTGAAGAATTACAATCTGGTAAGCCTCTTATAGGTATTGCGCAAACCGGTAGTGATTTAGCTCCGTGTAATCGTCATCACCTTGCTTTAGCTCAGCGATTAAAAGAAGGTATTCGAGATGCTGGTGGCATCGCCTTCGAATTTCCAGTTCACCCAATTCATGAAATGGGCAAACGCCCTACTGCGGCACTTGATAGAAACTTAGCAACCTTAGGCTTAATAGAAGTGCTTTATGGCTACCCGCTTGATGGCGTTATTCTTACCACAGGTTGTGATAAAACCACGCCGGCAACCTTAATGGCAGCCGCCGCTGTAGATATCCCTACCATCGTATTTTCTGGTGGCCCGATGCTTAACGGCTGGCAAGGTGATAAACGAGTCGGCTCTGGCAGTATTATTTGGGAATGTCGCGAAAAATATGCCGCCGGTGAAATTGATTATGAAAATTTCATGGATCAAGTTTCATCGTCTGCACCAAGTGCCGGCCACTGTAATACCATGGGCACGGCATTAACGATGAATTCATTAGCTGAAGCGTTAGGCATGTCACTGCCAGGCTGTGCTTCCATTCCAGGGCCTTACCGAGAACGTGCGCAAATGGGCTATTTTACCGGTCGCCGCATAGTGGAAATGGTATGGGAAGATTTAAAACCTTCTGACATTATGACCAAGGCATCATTTTATAATGCCATGCGGGTTTGTAGCGCTATTGGCGGCTCTACCAATGCGCCACCACATATTCAAGCCATTGCTAATCATCTAAAAGATGTTGATATCAATATTAACGACTGGCAAGAGCATGGCGAAACTACGCCACTGATTGTTAACTGCCAACCTGCTGGTGAGTACTTAGGCGAAGAATTTCACCGAGCTGGCGGTGTACCTGCAGTAATGGGAGAGCTAATCAAAGCAGGCGTGCTTGATACCAGCGTGCTTACCGTAACCGGAAAAAGCGTTGCCGATATTTACACCAACAGTGCCAGTAAAGATGAAAAAGTCATCAAAACATACGATAAGCCGTTAAGAGAAAACGCAGGTTTTGCCATTATGAGCGGTAACTTATTTGATTCCGCGTTAATGAAAAAATCGGTCATCGATGAAGCTTTCACGGCAACCTATTTAAGCGATACAAAAACCCCCAATGCCTTTACCGTCAGAGCCAAGGTTTTTGAAGGGCCTGAAGATTATCATAGCCGCATTAACGATCCGAGCTTAGCCATCGACAAAGATTGCATTTTGATCATCCGTAATTGCGGCCCTGTTGGCTACCCGGGTTCAGCCGAAGTAGTCAACATGCTACCGCCTGATTATTTGGTTAAACAAGGTATCACCTGTTTACCTACCATGGGTGATGGTCGCCAAAGTGGTACCTCAGGCAGCCCATCAATATTAAATATTTCACCAGAAGCTGCAGTAGGCGGCGGCTTAGCCCATATCAAAGATAACGATTTAATTCACATTGATTTAAATACTAATCAAGTGAATTTGCTAATAGATGATGCTGAATTTGCCCGTAGAAAAGACAATGTTCAATTGATCACCGTGGTTAATCAAACCCCGTGGCAAGAAATTTATCGAAGCCGTGTAAACCAGTTAAGTGAAGGTGGCACCTTAACCACTGAAGGCGACTATAAGCAAATTCATAAAACGCATGGCATTCCGCGTAATTCACACTAATTTTAACGATTAATTTGAGGTTTTATTATGAATGAAGTGACCTGTATTTGGGATGCGAAAGCACAGTTAGGTGAAGGCGCTGTTTGGCACCCCGAGCACAATTATCTTTATTGGCTCGACATTATTAATTCTCGTTTACATCGCTATCAGCCAAATGTTAGCGATGATGACAATCAAAAAACATGGCAGTTTGCTAACAATATTAGCAGCGTAGTGCCCTGCACTGAAGGTGGTTTGTTAGCATCGTTTCGAGATGGCATTAGCCACGTAAACCTTGATAACCAAGAAATCAGCCCTGTTTGTGCTTTAGAAACCGACTTACCTGATAACCGTTTTAATGATGGCTGCGCCGATACTCGCGGTAATTATTGGCTTGGCAGTATGGACGATAAGCAAACGGATAACAGTGGCCGTTTTTATCGTTTTAACAAGCAAACCGGTGCCGAGCAGCTGACTAAGTTCGGTGAGATTTGCATCACCAATGGACCAACCTTTAGCCAAGACGGTAAATGGGGCTATTTCACCGATACCTTGTCAGGAAAAATCTTTAAAGCAGAGCTTTTTGATAACGGTGATATCGCCGAGCCAGAGCTTTATCTGCAATTTAATCAACAAGATGGTTATCCCGATGGCATGTGTTGTGATACTGACGGAAACTTATGGGTATGTCACTGGGGTGGCAGCCGTGTTAGTTGTTTTGCTCCTGATGGCCAGTTAATTAGCGACATTAAACTCCCTGTGCCGCATGTCACCAAATGCTGTTTTGGTGGTGAAAACCTAAATACCCTTTTTATCACGACCGCAGCAACCGGCTTATCGGAACAAGAACTTGAAAAATTTCCACTGTCGGGCGGTTTATTTGCTGTAAACGTGCAATCGCAAGGTTTTGTTTACCCAAGCGTAAATAAATAATCCTCTGCATTTTATCTATTTGGAAAAAAACTAATGAAATTATTAAATAAAACCGCATTAATTACCGGTGCTGGCCAAGGCATAGGCAAGGAAACCGCCTTATTATTTGCCCAGCAAGGTGCAACCGTTATAGCTACCGATGTCAACGAAGCCGCTTTAAGCAGTTTTGACGGTATTGAAAATATACAAACACGTATTTTAGATATTACCAACACCGAGCAAATTAACGCTTGTGCTCAAGCCTACCCAAATATTGATGTACTGATGAATTGCGCTGGCGTCGTTTTTAACGGCAACGCACTAACGTGCACCGAAGAGCAATGGCAAACCACCTTAGCGGTTAATGTCAGCTCAGCTTATCACCTTATTCAAGCAGTATTACCGAGCATGATTGCCAAACAAAAAGGCTCAATAATTAACATTGCCTCTGTAGTTTCAAGTGTTAAAGGCGTTGCTAATCGTTTTGCTTATGGCACCAGTAAAGCGGCAATTATTGGTTTAACCAAAGCAGTAGCCGCTGATTTTATTGACAAAGGTATTCGTTGTAACTCAATTAGCCCTGGCACCATTCATTCCCCTTCATTAGACCAACGCTTAGCCGAAACCGGCGATTATGACAAAGCCTTAGCAACATTTATTGAGCGTCAACCTATGGGAAGAATTGGCCAACCGAGTGAAATTGCCGCCATTGCCAGCTTGTTAGCGAGTGATGAAGCAAGTTTCATGAGTGGCGAAAATATTATTATTGATGGTGGCATGAGCCTTTAATACTTGACTGAATGAATTAAGAAATTGGAAATACTATGAATATTACAATTGCCAATACGGTTCTAGATTATTCAATTGCAAACAGCTTTCCCGAGCAATGCAATGAAGGTACTTGGGTTGGCCGAGTTTGGTTACCAGCAAAACTTGCCAGCAACGGTATTGCAGGCCCTCGTATTATTAGTGTCAGTAAAGGCCAAGTCTACGATCTTAGTGCTGTTTACCTAACCATGGCAGATTTATTTGCTGATAGCGACAAATGTAACACCATAAAAAACAATCAATCGCAGGTAATATCAAGCCTAAACGACCTACTGTCAGCGAGTTTATTTAATCAATACAATGATATTGAACAAAATGAACAAATAGTGCTGTTAGCGCCAAACGACATTCAAGCCACCAAAGCTTGTGGAGTCACCTTCACCAAAAGTTTATTAGAACGGGTTATTGAAGAACAAGCACGCGGTGATGCCGCCAAAGCCACTGAGATCCGCACCAATATTTTAAACGTAATTGGCGACAATTTAAGTGATTTGGTACCGGGAAGTGAACAAGCGCAACAACTAAAAGAAGAACTTATTAATCAAGGGATTTGGTCGCAGTACCTTGAAGTAGGTATAGGTCCTGATGCTGAAGTATTTTCAAAAGCTCAGCCATTGTCTTCAGTGACCAGTGGCGCGCAAATAGGTGTTAGGCGTCAATCTATATGGAATAACCCAGAACCTGAGATTGTACTTGCCGTTGACAGCCGTGGTGAAATTATTGGTGCAACCTTAGGCAACGATGTCAATTTGCGCGATTACGAAGGCCGCAGCGCCTTGTTACTCGGTAAAGCAAAAGATAATAACGGCGCATCAGCCATTGGCCCTTTTATTCGGCTATTTGACGACAGTTTTTCTTTAGTTGACGTTGAGCAATGTGAGGTGAGTTTAACCATTACCGGCACTGATGGCTTTGTTACTTCAGGTAAAAATTTAATGAGTGAAATAAGTCGCTCACCACAAAACTTGGTTGATCAAACCCTAAACAATGAACATCAATACCCTGATGGCATGATGTTATTTGTCGGTACCATGTTTGCCCCCACCGATGACCGTAAAAAAGATGGCAATGGATTCACCCATTTACCCGGCGATCGCGTTGAAATATCGACGGAAAAACTTGGCACCCTCATTAATTGGGTCAACTACTGTGACGCTATTCCTCCATGGAATTACGGCGTACATAAATTTATTCAATACTTACGTCAATGTTCATAACACTCGGCCCAAACCTTATTTACTCATTCAGGAATTCCCATGCAGTTAACCCAAAAAAGTTTTATAAATGGCCTTTGGCAAGCAACATCAGGTGAAGAATTTAGCAGTCATGATCCGATTGCCAATCAAAGCATTTTACAATACCACAGTGCGACGGTTGATGATGGTGCTCACGCCGTTAAAGGTGCCGTAACCAGCTTTAATGCATTTAAAGCTTTATCACCCTCAAAACGTGCAACATTTTTATGTCAACTTGCCGATGAAATTGAAGCTTTAGGTGAACAATTACTCAATGTTGCCAATCAAGAAACCGGCTTAGGTTTAGTACGCTTAACCGGTGAGCGTGGCAGAACCTGCAATCAAATCAGAGCCTTTGCCAACATGCTTAACGATGGTTCTTGGGTTAGAGCAAGCATTGATACCGCTGATAGCCAACGTACACCACCGAAACCCGACTTACGCAGAATGTTGCGCCCTATCGGCCCAGTGTTAGTTTTTCCTGCATCTAACTTTCCTCTGGCCTTTGGTGTATTAGGTGGCGACACTGCCTCTGCTTTAGCTGCAGGCAATCCGGTAGTGATCAAGGCACACCCTGCTCACCCGGCAACCTCTGAACTTTGTATGATAGCGGCTCAGCGCGCCTTAGAAAAATGCCAACTTAGTTTATCTACCATTTCAATGTTGCAAGGCAGTACTTTGCAATTAGCGAAAAGTTTGGTGCTCAATGAAGACATACAAGCGGTAGGATTTACCGGTTCACTAACCGCTGGCCGTTCTATTATGGATCTGGCGGCAACACGTAAACAACCCATTCCTGTTTACGCCGAAATGGGTAGTATAAACCCAGTATTTATTACGCCATCAGCAATGAACGCTCGAAGCCAAGCGATTGCCAAAGGTCTAGCGGCGTCAATCACTATGGGCACTGGGCAATTTTGTACGTCACCAGGCGCTATAGTCACCCTTAAAAATCAACAATTTCAACAGCAATTAACCGATGCTTTAAACGATGCTGATCAAGGTTATTTGTTGCACCCAAGCATCGCTAGCGGTTTAAAAACAAGCATTGACGCTTATGTACAACACCCACAAGTGCAGGTTTTAGCGGGTACTGAACTGACAGAAGGTCAACTAAAAATCCCTAATAGTTTAATCGAAACAAGTGCCCAAGCTTTTTTAAGCGATGCGAGTTTGCACCAAGAAATGTTTGGTCCAATAAGCTTATTAGTCACTTGTGAAAATGAAGGTGAGTTACTTGCGGTATCAGAGGCTCTTGAGGGTAACTTAACCGCGACGATTCATTGTCAAGAAAACGATGAATTGGCTCAGCCTTTAGCTCAAAGTTTAGAACAACATGTTGGTAGACTTATCGTTAATGGCTACCCAACCGGTGTTGAGGTTTGTGCTTCACAGCAACATAGCGGCCCATACCCTGCTTGTTCTTCACCAGCAACAACCAGTGTTGGTAGTGATGCTATCAGTCGATTTACTCGTTTCATTGCCTATCAAGATATGCCTCAGGCTTTGTTACCCGAAGAGCTACGCGATGACAATAAACTAAAACTCATGCGTTTTGTAAATAATCAATACACGCTTGCATCAATAGCCTAATTATATAAGTAAACGAAAACTAATCTTATGCTCTCTATAAAATCTCTCTCGGTAAAGTACAAAATTTTGCTGATCCCCTTTGTTGGAACATTGGGGTTTGGCCTATTTTTAGCTGTTAGCTTATTTAATATGAACCACATATCAGTACAATTAACCCAGGCTTATCAAGTTGAATACAAGCTCTTGCAAACTGCGGAATTAGGACTGGTTCGTTTAGATAAAATAAAAGAAACACTTGGTAATGCGGCAACTTTATCTGAGGGTGATTTATTAACGAATGCTAATCAGTACGCGGATGAATTTCGATATAGCTTTAATAAAGCTTTTAGTGGAAATACCAATAACCGTGCAAACAGCGATGAACAGCTAGAAAACATCCTAGCTGACTTTAATATCTATTATCAAAACGCTTTTAGCCTTTCAAAGCAAATGGTTGATGGCAGCATCGACTTTTCGACATTAGCTCAGCGCAGTCAAACCATGACAGCTCAGTTAACCAATGTTCAAAATGATCTCAACGCCTTTCAAACGAGTCGTTATCAGTCATTTACAAATGCATTTGAGTCGGTAACCAAGCGAGCCAGCGAAACCTCACAACTGGGCTTAATTATTGGCGCGATTACCATGTTTGTTTTATTTGCCGTAGCGCTTCCTATCGCTCAAAACATTCATAAAAATCTTAGAGATATCATTCAGTCAATGCGAGGGATTGCTCAAGAAAATGGTGATTTAACCTTACGCTTAACTACTTCAAGCCAAGATGAAATGGGCGAGCTGGTTTTATGGTTCAATAGTTTTATTGCCAAACTACAAGGGGTTATTCAAAACGTGGTCAATACCGCCCTACCCCTTGCTGAAACGGCTAATAAGGTGTCTCAACTTTCTGCAAAAAATTTGCATACACTGACAAAACAATCTGACAGCGTTTTACTGTCTCGTCATGCGGTTGATGAAATGAGCTTAAGCATTGCTGAGATCACTTCAAATGCTGCGGAAGCGTCAAATTCTGCCGATGCTGCCAACGAAGAAGCAGATAAAAGCAAAGCTGTGGTTGAGTCAACGGTAGCCAATATCAAGTCACTCGAAAGCCATATTATTGAAGCTTCAGATACTATTGTGAAACTACAAAACGATACCCAAAAAGTGAACGTCGTTTTGGATGTCATTAAAAGTATTGCCGAACAAACCAATTTACTGGCCTTAAACGCCGCCATTGAAGCGGCGCGCGCAGGTGAACAAGGCCGCGGTTTTGCTGTGGTTGCTGATGAAGTGAGAAATTTAGCGTCACGCACCCAAGAGTCGACTCAAGAAGTTAACCTTATTTTAGAACAGCTTGAATCTGCTGCGAATCAAGCGGTCACCACAATGGAAGGTTCTCGCAAAAGCGTTGAACAGAGTGTATTAAGTGCTAACGAAGCGGGAACAAGTTTAGATGTGATCACACAAACCATTAATACCATTGCACTAATGAACAGTGCCATTGCTACAGCAACAGAAGAGCAGCAGCAAGTATCTAGTTTAATGGTAGGTCATGTCGACGATATTCAAGCTTGCGCAACCGAGTCATCTCAATCATCTACTGATGTTGTTGACGTTAGTCAGCAGCTTACTCAACTAGCCTCAGAGCTAGAAACAGTAGCACTGCAATTCAAAGTTTAATAATAAAATAACTCACTAATGGGAATAAACATGAAAAAACACGTTTCAGTTTTTGCTGCTTGCATGACAGCATTAACACCTTTTTGCTATGGCGAAATTACTTTAAATGGCTTTGCCTCTATCGTTGCCGGGAAAACATTAAGCAGCGATGAAACCTTGTACCGCTATGATAATGACGTTAGCTTTGAACAAGACTCGTTATTTGCTTTACAAGCGGCTAGTGACTTAGGCGATGGCTTAAGTGTTGTCGCACAAGTGATGGCCAAGGGTAAAAATGATTGGGAACCTAAATTTGAATGGGCTTACCTTTCTTATGAATTAACTGACAAAGTGCAAGTATTAGCAGGTCGTCAACGTATTCCTTTTTATATGTTTTCAGACTTTTTAGATGTTTCGTACGCCTATAATTGGATCACCCCACCGGCTAATATTTACGATATTCCCTTTTCTTCCTTTAATGGTTTAGGGGTTATTTACAACGACAGTTTTGGTGAATTCAATACGAGTTTACATGCAATTTACGGCTCTAACCCAGAAAATATAAACCTTAATGATGCTGCTATTGAATCAGACTTAAAACAACTAACCGGTGCAGCATTGACCTTATCTCGTGACTGGTTAACCCTGCGCGCAGCTTACTTTACTTTTGAGCATAATATTCCAGTGTTTGATGGTTTAGCTGACGGTTATCGAGCTTTTGGACAAAACGAGATGGCAAATCAAGTGCAAGTTTCTGGTGATGATGCTCAGTTTTTTGAATTAGGTTTTCAAATGGACTTAACTTCGTTATTTGTGCTTGGCGAATATACCTTCTCAGAAGTTAAAGGCGCGCCACTGGGTGAAACTGAAAACTTCTTTATATCCATTGGCCGTCAAATTGACGAGCTAACCTTACACATTACCTACGGCGAAACCAAAATTGAGCAAGATGCTATCACGCAAAATGTTCCTGTAGGACTGTCACCACAGCTTGACGGTTTAATTGCAGCGACCAACGGTTTGACCAATAGTTTTAATGTGCAAAGCCAGTACACAACACTAGGGCTTCGTTGGGACCTTCACCCGTCGGCTGCTTTAAAGTTTGAATACACCAGCTTTGATGATGAAAATAACAACTTTAACGACGCCAGTGTATTCAAAACCGCCTTAGTTACAGTATTTTAACGGATAGCATAATGAAATTATTTAAACTAATTTGCATGACCAGCCTTTTAACTTTTACTAGTGTAACTTTTGCTGATGTTGCTGTGATTGTTCACCCGAGCAATAACGCTCAGTTGAGTGATCAGCAAATAGCTAAAATTTTCTTAAAAAAGCAAAAAAGCTTCTCCGGCCAACAAAAGGCAATAGCGATTAATTTACCCATGAAAAATGCAGTACGAGATGAGTTTCAGCAAAAAGCATTAAACCGCAGTGCTAGCCAAATTAAGGCGTACTGGGCAAAGCTATTATTTTCGGGTAAAGGCTCTGCGCCAAAAGAACTTACCTTAGAAACTGATGTTAAGGCTTTTGTCGCCAATAACCCCAATGCAATTGCCTATATCGATAACAAAAATGTTGATGCTTCGGTGAAAGTTGTGAAAGTCTTCTAAGGTATTCGACTTTATTTAAAGCCATAAAAAAGCGGTAAATCAAGTGATTGATTTACCGCTTTTTAGTTACTGAACATCATTGCTGTAATGCCGTGACTTTAGCAATTACCCTATTGCGATTTACACAACGACTTGATTTTGCTCGCCTAAACCTTCAATTGATAATTTAATTTTATCACCAACGTTTAAGTAAACAGGAGGAGTTTGACCAAGCCCAACACCCGGAGGCGTACCTGTTGAAATAACATCACCCGGTTGTAAGGTCATGTACTTGCTTAAGTCGCTAACTAAAAAGTCAGGCTTGAAGATCATCGTTTTGGTATTGCCGTTTTGGAAAACTTTACCGTTTACTTCTAATTTCATGCCTAAATTGAGTACGTCTTCAATTTCATCTTTTGTCACTAACCAAGGACCTAACGGGCCAAAAGTATCGCAGCCTTTACCTTTATCCCATTGACCGCCGCTAATATCTAGCTGGAATGCGCGCTCAGAAACGTCATTGATCAAACAAAACCCAGCAATATACGCGTTAGCATCAGCTTCACTAACATTCTTAGCGGTTTTGCCAATAACAATGCCTAATTCAACTTCCCAGTCTAATTTAGTGCTGCCTTGCGGTTTTACAATATCATCATTTGGACCACAAATTGCGCTGGTCCACTTGTTAAAAATGATCGGCTCTTTTGGAATCGGCATGCCTGATTCTTCAGCATGGTCGGCATAATTTAAACCAACACAAACAAACTTACCAACATCAGCTACACACGGGCCAATGCGAGTATCATCAGGTACTAACGGTAAGCTAGTTAGGTCATTTTCAGCAAGTTGACTTAGTGCTTGTTCAGATAAGTGCGCCGATGAAATATCTTCAATAAGGTAAGATAAATCTCTAATATCGCCATTTTTGTCAATGGCGGCTGGTTTTTCTTGGCCTTTTGGCCCGACACGTAATAATTTCATTTAATTTCCTCTAAATATTGGCAGAGGCAGTACCTTTCTCTGCCAAACTTTTATCTATAATTCACTAGTTTTGAGAACTAAATCAGAGCGTTCAAATACCTCTGGTTTGAACTGCATACCTAAGCCATCACCTTTAGGTGGGGTAATATTTCCGTCTTTAACTTCCGGTAAATTATCCATCACTTGGGTATACCATCCGGTATAAAGTGCACGAACAGACTCTTGAATAACCGCGTTTGGCGCATTCAACGATAAGTGACATGAAGCCGTTAATACTACAGGTCCCGTACAATCATGCGGGGCAACTGGCAATTGGTAAGCTTCTGCCATCGTTGATATTTTTTTCGCTTCAGATATACCGCCAACCCAGCCAATATCTAGCATGACAAAATCAGTAGCATTGTTTTCTAGCAGGTCTTTAAAGCCCCAACGGGTCGCGATTGTTTCACTGGCGGTTACCGGTATAGTTGTTCTGTTTCTAAATTCTTTAATTACAGACAAACTGTCCATTTTAACCGGATCTTCAATCCACATTGGCGCGTATGGCTCTAATGCTTTTGAAATTTTAATCGCTGTTGGTAAGTTCCATAACGAATGACACTCGACCATAATGTCCATTTTATTACCAACTGCTGCACGAATTTTCTTAAATGGCTCTAAAGCCTGTTCAAGTTGCTCGCTGGTGATAAATTGGCCGTCGTTTTCTTCAGCAGCAGAATCAAATGGCCAAATTTTCATCGCCGTGATGCCTTGATCTAACAAGCTAATAGCAAGCTCGTCGGCGCGATGTAAAAAGGCATCTAAATCTTCATACGGTCCTTCGGGCTCTTCACTTGGTAAGCCCCAATTATCTGAGGTTTGACCTTCTGATGATCGGATATACGAATAACCCGCACAGGTATTGTAGGTACGAATGGTATCTCGTGATTTACCACCTAACAGTTGATAAATAGGCTGTTTTGTTTTTTTACCCCAAATATCCCATAGAGCAATATCAACCGCTGAGTTGCCACGCATTTCAACGCCGCTACTGCGAAATCCTAAATAACCGTAAAGCTCGCGCCAGTGTTTGTCGATATGTAATGGATTTTTGCCTAATAAATACGGCGCAACCGTTTCATGTATGTAAGCTTCGACAGCAGCAGGCCCCATAAAGGTTTCACCTAAGCCTACATAACCTTCGTCAGTATGAATTTGCACCCAACACAAGTTGCCATATTCAGTTAATCTAACGGTTTCAATTTTAGTAATTTTCATCATGCTTCCTTAGTTTTTACTTCCACCCATGTCAATGCCAAGACCGCCATCAACACGAATAGATTGCCCATTGATAAATGTGCATTTGTCAGTACATAAGAACGCAATTAGCTCGCCTACTTCATCTGCCTGGCCGATACGTTTAGTTAAGTGACTTTCATTAAGCTCGTTTAACATGGCTTTAGGATCAGCCGCTTCTTTTAATGCATCATGCAGCATTGGCGTATCAATAGTGCCCGGACACACAGTGACACAGCGAACTTTGGGCGCAAAATCGATAGCGATGGTACGAGTTAAACCTAAAATAGCGGCTTTACTGGTTGCATAAGCGGCAACAAAAGGTTGGGCAACGTACGATTGAACACTGGCAACATTAATAATAATGGCACCATCGTTCATGTGTGGAATGGTGTATTTAGCGCACAAGAATGGCCCTTTTACATTAACAGCCATGACGTAGTCCCAGTCTTCTTCACTGATTTCTACTGCAGTTCCGTATGAAAGTACCCCGGCATTATTGATTAAACAATCAATCGAGCCATGCTCGGCAACAATAGTATCAATGGCTTGTTTAATCTCTTGACCTGAGCTGACATCACAACGAATAAAGTTAATGTCTTCAGCTATAAGTTCTGGTGTATGTTTTCTGCCTAAGGCTACTACTGTATAGCCCTGCTTTTTAAGGATTTTACTGGTTGATAAACCAATGCCTGAACCACCACCGGTGATCACTGCTACCTTTGTCATATTATCCCCTTGGTATTTGACTAACCTAAGAGGGATAATATGAACCTGAGCTGAAATGGATCTGAATGGAGTGAATTATTCGATAAAATCGTTAACTGAGTCGCGAGAAAGATACGGTTACTTTAACGCCATCATTATTTTTCCAGGCACCAATTTCCAGTTGGGCTTGATGAACCTCAACAATACGCTGAACAATCGATAAACCAAGGCCTGCGCCAGGCATTTCATTACCAGGGAGCCGATAAAAACTATCAACCATTTTCTCGCGTTCTTGGGCAGTGATAGCGACACTATCATTAGCAACGTAAAATTTTATTGTGTTAGGTAAAACCTTAGCGCCAACCTCAACTACGCCACCTTGGGTGGTATAACGAAAAGCATTGGTCAGTAAGTTACGAATTAATATGCTTAAACTCTCTTTGCTACCATTAATCAGCCATGGCTCAGCATCGGGGTAATTGATCTGTAACTCTCTTTCTACAGCAATATGGGCTAAATCCGCTAAATCGTCACTAACGATAGTGCGTAAATCTAGCGCGTCCATGTGTAATTGCACATCTTCAGATTCTATACGAGCTAAAGTTAATAGTTGTTTAACGGTATAGACCGCTCGATCAACCCTAGTGGCAATTCGGTTTAGATCTTTTGCCACTTCAGGATCGTCGGTTCTTCTTTGACATAATTGCAGTTCAGTTTTTATCGCTGCTAATGGTGTTTGTAACTCATGGGCTGAATTGGCAGTAAAACGGTGTTCGTTTTCAATGGCGCTTTTTAGCCGCTTTAATAAACCATTTAAAGACGAAACCACCGGGTATACTTCTTCAGGAACATTATGCTCGGAAATTAAGGTAAGTGAATTAGGCTTACGATTAGTGACTTCCCGAGCAACTTTATTAATGCTACTTAAGCCCTTTTTACTGCCCAAAAATACCGCAAAAATGGTTAAAGGAATAATTAATATCATCGGATAAAGTGCTTTTAAACCAAAATCGTAAGCACTTTGCCGCGCCTCTTTAGTATTGGTACCAACTGTAACCCAAAAAATATCATCTATATTTTCACTATATAAGCGCCACTTATTCTCTTTACCTTGTTGAATAAAGCTTTCATCACTAAAGCCGTTTTTAGTTGGTAAATCAAAGCCTGGCGCTTGTGTTGAGCGAAAAATAAGGTTTCCCTGCATGCTCCAAATAACAACGTTGATATGCTTCCAGCCAATGCTTTCACTGATTTCAGCACCATCGCGCATGGGGTCATAACCGTCATTAACATCAAAGCGTGTATAAAAACTTTGAAATAATCTTGATGAAAAACGAACAAAGTCGGTTTGCTCTTTCAAGTCTTTATCTAAATTTTCGAAAATTACTTGAGCTGTGGTATATGACGCGGCTGATGTGGCTAATAACCAAATAAAGGCGTGGAGGAAAAGGCCAAAAAAAATCATCCGAGTTTTAAGTGAATATTTCATCCTTTTTTAACTCGGTAGCCTACGCTGCGCAGTGTTTCAATAAAACCGCTGCCAAAATATTTTCTTAAGCGTGAGATATACACTTCTACGGTATTGCTTTCTATTTCATCGCCCCAGGTATACATACCCTCTTCTAATCTGCTTTTAGAAACAAAGCGACCGGCATTGGTCATTAACGCTTCTAATACTGATAGCTCTTTAGCGGTTAACGTGACGTTTTCACCGGCTTTGGTGACTACTTGGGTTTTAGGCTCTAGTTCAACATCACCTGAAATGAGTACTGGTCTTGCTCGGCCTGAACTTCGACGATGCAGCGATCGTAATCGAGCAAATAATTCATCAATATCAAAAGGCTTGGTTAAATAATCATCTGCGCCTAAGTCTAAACCTTCGATCATATCTTCGGTGGTATTACGCGCCGTTAGCACTAAGACAGGTAAAGGATCATCAGCTGCCCGTATTTTTTTTAAAATTTCATCGCCTGAAACATTAGGTAAGCCCAAATCAAGCACCATTAAGTCGTAATCGCCAGCACGTAATAAAGGTAAAACATTGGCGCCATCGCGTTCTAAATCAACCGCATAATTTTCGCTACTTAAAGCAGACTTTAATGACTCACCTAATTGGTAATCATCTTCAACTAATAATATACGCATAATATTTCCTTTATAAACTGAGCTATGACGCCAGTAAACTTTTACTTAAGCATTAGCAACAACACAGGTCATTCTTCAATATGTGATTAAGATTTAATGGCAGCACTTTGTTTTAACTCACATATTTACATGTTAACAGTGTAGTTGAGTACAGAAGCAATTAGCAATGACTGACTGGTCATAATTAACTTGTTTTCAGCCTATATAAAGCAACTTAAGCGAAACTGAATTTTAGACATAAAAAAACCGTTGAAGTAACTCAACGGTTTTTAAAGTGAGGTTATTTTCTAAAAATGATTAGAAATTATAGCCAAAGGTTACCCCGATTTGACGTGGACGAACCATATCATAATTAAAGGTATCCGTTGAATTCCCAACAGTTCTAGCTCGAATATGGCCTGATTCACGATCAAATAAGTTTTTGACAAATAACTTAACACTCCAATCACCATCTTTAGGCTCTATACCTGCATGGTAATCAGCACGATATTTAACAACATTATCGTAGTTTAATTGTAAAGTATGAGAAATGCTTAACCCTACTGACTCGATATCAGCGTAAAAAACTGAATTTAAATTAGCTGAAAAACTAGCTGGGGCAACACCAAAGTTAGAACCAATTTCACGGCCACTGTAGTCACAGTATAACAGTTGTGTACTTTCAGTTTCACCCGTATCACAGAATCCCATAAACTCTTTGTATTCGGTGTCGATGTAAGTCATGGCACCACTTAATGTAAGGTTTCGAGTCGCTATATAAATGAAATCAGTTTCAATACCTTGGCTAATTGCTTTTTCAGCATTTAATACATGAGATTGAAAAACAGATATCGCATTTACTGGTTCATCTGAGCCAATATCAGTGAAAACTAAACCTGTGCCGAAGTTATCTTGACGAGGTTGATCTCCGAATTGATAATTTTCAAACTCTTGGTAATAAGCATCAATATTCCATTGTAAGCGGCTATCAAAAAAGCTGCCTTTCATACCAATTTCAATTGCAGTACTGTCTTCAGGTTCAAAAGTTTGTAAATCAGCTAACGGACCGACAGCGCCAAGGTTGAAGCCACCTGAACGATAAGCAGTATCAAGTGCTAAGTAATACATAATGTCTTCGTCTTGCTTATATTGTAATTTAGCACTACCAGAAACGTTATAATAATTTTCTTTTGACCTTGGTAGACCAGCAGCAGGCAATGGCTGAACACCAAAGTCTATTTCTCCCAAAGGTATGTTCATACCAAATTCCGGGATGAATGGAGTACCGTAGTTAACATTTAATTGGTTATAAACATCAACAAAGCTAGATTTAGACTCATCGTTATAACGTAATCCACCACTGATGGTCCACTCGTCACTTAAATGGTAATTTAGATGACCAAAATAGCCAAAAGACTCACCGGTGACATTTGAATCAATATATGCTGTGTTATCTGCTCGGTAAAGCCCTGCTGGAAAATCAAAACCTTGGCCTGTCGGTATTGCCGGTAAGAAAATCTGTGATCCAAAGTTGGTGTTTTTCGTATTAGGGCTACCATCTTTTGGCCCTTCTTGCTCTGATTTTGAATAATAAAAGCCAACTAAATAATCAAATACATCATTATCGATATTACTAATACGAAATTCTTGTGAGAATAAATTTTGATTAGTCTCAATATTCAATAGTGAATCAACAATCGGCGTGCCATTTTGATCGCTTGAGAATTGCGTTTTAACTTCTTGATAATAGGTAATTGAAGTTAAAGAATGGGTTTCAGAGTCGTAATTAAAATTTACTTGAGCATCTTTTAAGCGGGTTTTACTAAAGTCTTGGTTATCTGAGTAGATTTTATATGAATCTACACCACCGTTTGGAATATTTTCTGCACCACCAAAAACGGATTCGAAAGTATCACTTGAAGCTTCTGTGCCAATATTAGTGCCGTAAACAGGGTTGTCTTTTTCATTAACATATTCTGGTCCAAAACCAGGTATATAACCAAATACACGACCATTATATTGATCAGTGTAATTACCGATAAAAGTAATATCTAAATTATCCGTCGGAATATACTGTAATTTAACACGTGCACCTTCGCGTTTGCTGTCATTTGCTTCTGTTTTTAGGAAGTCATTATAAATATAGCCTTCATCATCATCATAAAAAGCAGAAACACGCATACCTAATTCACCTTCAATAAGTGGTACATTAATGTGCGCTTTATTTGATGTACCGTATGTTGAGGCATGTTCCGTATAAAAGTGACTTGAACTAAAACCCCCTTTCACATCGTACATATCAATGCTTTTTGTCGTGATATTAATTGCACCAGCGGGAGCATTTTTACCGTAAAGTGTACCTTGAGGGCCACGCAGAACTTCGACACGGGCAATATCAGATAACGAACCAAAAGCTGCACCTACTGAAGTTTGCGCAACACCGTCAATGAAAATAACTACTGAATCGTCCATTCCACCAGAAAATGCATCTTTACCAACACCACGCATTTTAATTGTACCTGATACAGCATCATCGCCGGTAATTTCAAGACCTGGTGCTAGTTTTGTAATATCGGAAAATTCAAACGCGGCGATATTATCAAGGGAGTCAGAGGTAATAACGCTCATTGACACCGGAACTTCTTGAGAACTTTCTTTATATTTACGTGCTGTAACCGTAATTTTTTCTACTTTTAACTCATCTTTAGCTTGTTGAGTCGTTTCAGCTTCTTCAAATGCATATGATGGTATGCTAGTTAGCGATGCTAATAGTACCGCTTTAGTTATTAAGTTAAGCTTCATGTTACTTCCCCTATGAATTCTATTTTAGTTTATCTAAGCTGAAGCGATCAGTGTTAATTACTTCGGCTATGTAAATATTTATTTCACTCGAAAAGCGGCTATTAATGAGTAATAGAACTGTTCTCACTTTTTAATCTACCTAGGATTAATTAAATGAACCTGAACAAAAATTCAGCAAGTAATTAATTTTCATTTAATCAAAAGTAACTAAAGGGAAAACACCCTATTAAATCTTTGTTTTTATATACCAACAGCAATTTTTTATAAGTACTTCTTTTCAAGAGAGCTTAGCTTATGTCACTGCTGAGCAAGTCAGCTAAGCGGAATTTACCTGACCTCGGTACTTTTTTAACCTAATAATATTTTGTATTAGCGAATGTAGGGCTATATAAATCTTCTCTGATTATAGGGTAAATACCATTATATAAAACAAGCAACATGCTATATCAATGCAATAAAGTAATTCATCTCTATGTGATTATTTAACTGTTATATAGGTATGACCACGAATAAACATCTTTGGCTAATTAAGAAAAATTGCTATCTTTAATCTAGCAACAGATATAGTTTTCCATTTTAAGCTTTTCAATTATTTACCTCGACTGTAATTTCACCCACTGATTTGAGGCGATTATGTCCAAGATTGACGATAAAGAAATTAAGCTTCGTAAAGAGATTGAAAAATTAAATTCTGAACTAGCTACAGCCCATCGAACTAAAGAAGTACGTACAAATCAACTTTTCAATAGTGAAGAACGCTTTGCATTAGCCATGCGTGGCGCGAGTGATGGCCTTTGGGATTGGGATCTAGAAACCGATGAGGTTTATTATTCACCTCGCTGGAAAGAAATGCTTGGGTATGGTGAATATGAAATTGAAGATAAATTAAGTACTTGGGCTACAATGGTTCACCTTGATGATAAAGACTTTGTACTCAATAAAGTACAAAAATACTTATCTGGCGAAGCAGAGTCATTTGAAGTTGAAATGCGCATGCAGCACAAGCAAGGACATGAAGTTTTTATTCGCTCTCGTGCCTTTAAAGTAAGCCGTGGTTCTGCTTGTGAGCCAATCCGTTTAATTGGCACTCATGTTGACATAACCCGACAAAAGAAAGCTGAGTTATTTGATAAGCGAAATACTAAAATTCTCGAAATGATCGCAAAGGGAAAGCCAGCACTTTCGATCTATGATGAAATAGCTTTATTATATGAAGAGCGTCACCCAGGGATGCGCTGTTCAATGCTTGAGTTAGAAGGAAATAAGCTATTACATGGTGGTGCTCCAAGTCTACCAAAAGCCTATTGTGAGGCAGTACACGGCCTAATCAATGGTCCAGAAGTTGGATCATGTGGCACATCTTCTTATACTGGCAAACGTGTCATTGTAGAAAATATTGAAACAGATCCTAAATGGGCAGATTTAAAAGATGTGGCACTGCCATTTGGTATGCGTTGTTGCTGGTCAGAGCCAATTAAGGGTTCAACAGGAAAAGTATTAGGCGCGTTTGGTATGTACTTCGACTACCCTGCTTTGCCGAATAAAGAACAATCAAATGATCTTACCTCAGCAGCTCGACTTGCAAGTATTGTTATGGAGCGAGAGCATACACAAAAACGTATTCGCGACTTAGCCTACACTGACGAACTTACCAAGCTTTCTAGTCGTACTCATTTTTATTTAAATATTGAAAGCTTAATAAAAGAATGTGCCCGCAATAACCGTAAATTTGGTTTATTGTATATTGATCTTGATAACTTCAAACATGTTAACGATAGCTTAGGTCACGACGCGGGTGATTTTCTGCTTAAAGAAGCAGCGCAACGTTTAAAAAAAGCATGCCGTGAAGTTGACTACATTGCACGCCTTAGTGGAGATGAATTTTGTATTGCTGTGAGCGATGTAGAAGATGAATATGACGCAAGCCACGTTGCGCAGCGTTGTCTTGATCTTATATCACAACCTATTGAATTAATTGGCAGGAAATTCACTCCTGCTTGTAGTATAGGTATTGCCTACTACCCAAATGATGGCAAAGATATACAAACAATATTAAAAGCTGCAGATACCGCTTTATATGCAGCAAAAGATCTTGGTAAAAACCGGTATTCTTATTACAACAAAGACTTAACCAAGAAAGCCGAATACCGCTTTAAAATACAGCAATATTTAAGAGAGGCAATAGAAAAGCAACAACTTACTTTAGTTTATCAACCCAAAATTGATATTAATACGGGTGAGGTAATAAGTGTTGAAGCTTTGTCTCGATGGAACCACCCTGAACTAGGCCAAATTTCTCCGGTTGATTTTATCGACATGGCTGAACAAATTGGTATGATAAAATCGCTGACAGAATGGGTATTAAAAACTGCCTGTGGTCAATCAACTTTATGGAAGAAAAGCGGATTACCCGCTGTTCGCATGGCGGTGAATATTTCACCTAGTCATTTTCTTGATAGTGATCTAGTTCCTTTGATTAAAAAAGTTATTAGTGAAACTGGCATATTACCTGAGGATCTTGAATTAGAAGTAACCGAGGGGGTTGTGCAAACCAATCAAGAAAACCTGATTATTTTTGAACATTTAAAAGAGCTCGGTATATTACTTGCCATCGACGACTTCGGCATAGGTTATTCCTCTTTTGCTTCTCTTAAACACCTCAACGTAGATTTTTTAAAAATTGATAAGTATTTTATTGATGACATGCTCACCGATAATAAGTCAAAGCTTTTAATAAGTTCGATGATCGAAATGGGACACAACCTTGGTCATGAAGTGACAGCTGAAGGTATTGAGAAAAAAGAACAATTTAACATGCTTCAGCAACTTGGCTGTGACTCTGCGCAGGGATATTTATTTAGTAAACCTGTAGGAGCCGAGCAGATATCTGTGTTATTAGGTAAAAAATTAACCGGTTAATTTACGGCAGTTATGGGTTGAGGTTATTACTGTAAATACTCTGCAGAATTACCCGAACAATAGGCACTGGGTATTTATAAAGCAGCGGCTAATTGTTGAATAAATAGGTTAATCTCCCTAACTATACCAATGCCTGCCGCATTTTACGGCCGCCAACGGGGGTTAATCCGTTTTTTTGATAGAAGTTTAAAGTGCTCTCAAATTCAGGCAAAGGTGGCGTACATAATTCAATGCATGACCATTTATGTTGTTTACCATAATTTTTCACCTGTTCAATTAGCATTGAACCAACACCTGATTTTCTATATTTTGGTGTAACGTAAAACTCTTGAATTACACCCACCTTCCCTTTGGCATATAAAGCATATGTTTGTGAAATAGTTACCACGGCAATGGCTGAATTTTCATGCATAGCAATAATTGCAGCATAGTGTCCGTTGTCAATTAGAGCACGACAATTTTCAGTGGTGATCGCAAGGTCAAGTTCAAAAGCTTTAGCTGTAGATAACTCAGAAATTTCATTAGTAAGCTTGATCACAAAATCAGCTATGGTTTCAGCATCTTGTACACTTGCTTCTCTAAACTCAATATTCATAGCTACTCATAAGTATTCTTGGTTGTTACAAGTAAAATTGAAAATACACATACGTTATAAATCAGCAATTACTCTAGCTCTACTTCTAACATCAGCGGCAAAGCGTAAACCTTTTTTAAACCGGCTTTCAGCAGTATTTATTTCATTTTCGTCATTATTCGCAGCTAAAATAGACTGTGACAAAACCTTATACAGTGAAGATATGTGTGCCTGATAAGCGGCTTCTATGGCTTGTTCTATAGGTACCATGGTAAATCCTGATATTTTCTTAGTTTGTACAAACTTTATTATGATAAAAAGGCACTATTTTGCGGTTTTCTTTACTAGAGATATTTTTGCAAATATTGAGGTGGCGGCTCCGGCTACCAAAGAAATCATCGCCAAACCAAACATGGCATTATCTTGAGACTCAAAAGCTAAAAGGTATATGCCCAAAACAACAAAAAACATTCCCACCATTACAAATGCTTTGGGATGTGAGCTTATCAAGCCAAGTTGTTGCTCATTTTTAGTGGACTTTGATTTAGACGCTGAAGCTTTACGTTTGTGCTTATTGGTAGGCATCGACATTTCCTCTGATTTATTACGCCAAGTTAATGAATAAAATACTTATATAATACTCTTTAATAATAAACACTTATTCACACGGTGTGCAAGCTATTGCTCTTTTATAACTTCATGCTGTGTGTGTAACTTTGAGACTTGCCATTTTAATGTGGTTAACCACTCGCCACACTGTTAGCTTAACGCAAACTGACTTTAGGTTTTTAAGATCATCTATCGAGGAAAAAAACATAAGTAAAAGACAAGAAAATACTTGAGAATGTATTTTCATTTTCTGCTCACTATAGGCATTAAAGCATTTATTAAAATTAAGCTTTCACATGAGCTTCATGTATATAGTTAAAGATTATTAAACTGATCAAGCCACAGGGTGAAAGAGTCTGCAGCTTTTGCAACGGTGCAAGAATCATGATGATAAAACCATACTGGAGCATCGCTTTTAGTGCTGACACAGTCAGATAACTTGAAACAAAACATGTTGCCCTTACAGTCAGAGGCAAACAGAATGTGTCCTTTAGGCATACCGCTCATTTCATAAAGCTGTGAAAGTGTAAAAACGTCATCAAGGCTTAAAAAGTCTTGTACCTCTGACATTCCAACATTTAGGTCGATAATTTTGGTTAATACATTAGGGGTATGTACCAAGCCATAAGTAGTAATTAAGTATTTGTAAGCATTAGGCAATACCGCATGTAATTTAGTTTCAAGCTCGGCTATATCATCGCTACCAATTGGAACCATAGCGTTTTTACTGCTCCAGTTTTTTACAAATAAATCTATGCTTTTCATATGGGAATACTCAAGGCGGAAAAGGGCCTGTTGATAAAGTGTTATTAAGGTTTTTTAAAATGTGGAACTATACAATTTAAGACTTTGGCGCTGCCTCATGGTATTTTACAACATGCTCAGGCATAACTTCCCATGTAGCTTTTGAGCCAACAAAAATATGCTGACCAATTTCAATTTTAGGGTCGCCATTAACACACCCCAAAGTTACACCATGAATTTGACCATTAAAAACGCCACATAAGGTTGAACCGCATACTTTACAAAACTGCAATCCAAAACCTTGCTGGCTTTGGTATAGCGTTAAAAGTTCTTGGCCGCTTAGCCATTCAAACTGTTTTGGTTCAACTAAAGCGTAAGCTGAGGCCTGTGAGCTAAAGGCTTTTCTGCAGCGCGAACAATGACATGATCTAGCGTCACGAAGCGACCCTGTGATCGCATATGATATTTGACCACAGAAACATTCACCTTGAATTTGCATCATCAGCTCCTAAAAGTATTTTTAACAACCACTTAGTACAAGCCTGCAATTTTTAAAATCCCCGCTGTTATCAGCAATAAAATAGCACCTGAAAAAACCATTCGGCCTGAATACGCGGCTATATGCCAATGTTTAGCACAATAAATTAATGAAAGAGGTAGAAATAGAAGTATTAAAAATCCATATGCTCTTTGTTGATTGCCAAATGCAGTCACCATAGAAAAAATTGAACCGATAACAAATAACATCAGTCCCATAGAACCGGTTATAAGGGTAATAATTACAAGAAAGTCAGCCATAGTTCCTCAAAAGGATGTGGGATTAAAATGAAGATAACGCCCTCTTTCGGGCGTTTATGAGTTTACTAAAATGTGAAGTGTAGCGGAAGCTAGGAAGTGTTAAATATATCGTTTGAATAATATGCCAAGCAGTTATTTTAGCCTAGTAATTCCTACTAAAACACAAATAACGCCACCAACCATACCAGCCCAAGCCTCAATGGGGGTATCGCCATTAAATGCTCTAGTTACTTGAGAACCAGCAGAATCGTAAATGTTGTATCCCCAAATCGCTAGGGCAACACCTACAATAATGAGTACAATACCAATAATTTTATTATTCATGACTTTCTCCAAATTAAATAACGATAAGTTAATTGCTTGATACTCATGTAAACCGTAACGTTTAATTATGATGATCGGCTTACTATATTGATAAAGTAGCTCAATTCTTCAGATATTCATACAGTTAAATTTTGTAATTAACTTTGTTACCGACATCAGCTCATATGCTGTTGTTGACGCTTTAACGATCTATTTTTACTGGTTGTCTCAACTTGCTCAGCGCCATACAAATTAAGGCTACTAAACAGGCTTTTAAGCTTCGCTGCATTGTAGTCTTGTTCTATTTTTTCAATAACCAGTTTATGCTTTTCTGGAAATAACGCTTCAACCGATTGCGAAATGAGCTCAAACAATTTTTTCAGGCTTATTTTGTGAATTTGGCCGGTTTTATTGAAAATCCATTCAGTAATAGCCATAAAGTCATCAAAGGGTTCATCAGACAATATATGCGGCAATGAATATTTAAAACGCCCTGAATTACCTATCATGTCCCAGTACCTGGCAAAGCGATTTATACGTTGCATTGTGCTAAAACTGACCCGGTCAGTACTTAATATATTAAAGGGTGGCAACGGGTTAAAACGTAGATCGAACGCTTCGGTATGACGAATAATTGGACTACCTTTTAAGCGTTTCAAAATACCCATTTGAATTTCATGAGGGCGACAATGATACAGCTGGTTAAAGCTGTCTTTAAAAGTGTCGAAGGTCTCCCCTGGTAAACCAAAAATAAGATCTGCATGAATATGCGCTGAGGTATTATCTCTTAACCATGTTAAGTTCTCTTTTGACTTGGCGTTATTTTGCTTACGGCTTATATTGGCTTGAACCTGTGTATTAAAGGTTTGTATGCCTATTTCAAACTGTAAACTGCCCTTTGGAAACTGCGCTAATAATTCTTTTAGTTTTCTTGGTAAATGATCAGGCACCACTTCAAAATGCAGATAAAGATCGTCAGTCATTTTATCTAAGAAAAACTGCATAATTTGCATGGTAGTTTTAATATTTAAATTAAAGGTTCTGTCGATAAATTTGAAGTTTCGCGCGCCACGTTGATAAAGAATTTCCATTTGTTCGAGAAATAACTCTAACTCAAATGGCAAAGAAGATTTGTCTAACGACGATAAACAAAATTCACATTTAAACGGACAACCACGCGACGCTTCAACATAAAGCAAACGGTGCTTTAAGTCTTCATCGGTATAATATTCATAAGGCAAGGCTATTTCTTCTAACGCTACGGGTTTCGACTTTAGAATTTTTTTGTCTGGTGGCGTGTTATTAATAAGGTCTTTACACAATTGATAAAAGCTTAAATCTGCAGGGCCAGTTAATACGTAATCGGCACACTGCACAATCGCTTGGTCTTCAGTTTCATAACTCACCTCTGGCCCGCCTAAAACAACCTTAATTTCAGGGGCGATTACTTTTAATAAGTTAACTACATCAGTGGTTTCAACAATATTCCAAATATAAACCCCAAAACCGACAATATCGGGTTTAGAATCAAGTATTTGTTCAACAATATCAATGGCACGAGTTTGAATAATAAACTCTTTTATCTGACAAAATTGCTGTAATTCTTTTAAATTTGCATACAGGTAACGTAAACCAAAACTGGTATGAAAGAATCTTGCGTTTAAGGTAGCAAGCACAATTTTAGGCGAGCTTTTATGCTGTTCAGAAGTTATAAGTGCATTGGGGTTAATAATCTCTGTTTTATTTGAGTCAGGCTTTTTCAGGTCTGGAATAGCATCTATTGTTAGATCAATTTGGCTAACAGTTAGCTCGGGATGATTTTTTTGCTCTGCCATTTTGGGGTTAGCTGCTTTTAATTATATTGTCGTAATTATACTGCGATTGCTGACGTTAGCTAGTAATCTTATTGAGCGAAATACCTAGAGGGTAAGAATAATAAAGGGTCGGAGACAAAATATTTACCAGCATGTGACTTATGATAAATCACTCAAATGTCACCGACCCTTTATTTAAATCACTTAGCACTAATCATCACTATCTAGGGTCATTGCTTCTTTTATTTCATCACTATTAAAGCCTTTACGGGATAAATACGCATAAGCTTTCGATTTTTCATTATAATCTGATAAGTCATAACGCTTTTTGGCTAACTCTGCTTTACAGCTGTGATAGAAGTCGACATCTTCTGTTAAAGCTAGTTGGTACACTACCTCGTCAAAATCACTTACATCGATCAATCTTTGCTTGAGATCTTGCAAGATAAAGTTTTTACCTTTGCCTTTATTAAACAGTTTAATTATTTCGGTCTTTAAATCTGTTTTTTCAGCTTTTATCGCAAGTTTGCTGCGTAATGTTTCACGCTGGGGATGTTGTAATAATGCATGGTCTATTTCTGCGCGGGTGAATCCTTTGGTTATCATCTGCGAGTAAATTTTTTCTTCACTGGTGTTATAAAAGTTTTCAAACTTATTTAACAACCTAGCTGTAGCCATTTCAAATAAGTTAATATTTTTATCATGCATTACTTGTTCAATGGCGGTATCAATTTCTACAACCGATATGCCCCGCAATTGCAATTTTCGTTTAATTGCACAGCGGCCTATTTCATTACTAAAAGCAAGCTCGCAATAGCGCACAGAAAAATAAAAGTCATTTTTTAAATAGCCGCTTTCAATAAATTTTTCAACAACGGTATCAATCCATTCAAGATTATCAGTTTTTCGCGCCAGCTTAGCGCGAATTTCATTGATGGTAAAATCTTGTTGACCAAGATGCCAATAGGCACTGTTGAAAACATTAATAATAGTTTTAGCTTGACGAAGTGGTTTACTTTGCATAAAAAATTGATCTTAAATTTAAAATTACAGAGGAAGATTACAGGCCTATTGTAAACAGCACTTTTTATATTTCTTACCACTGCCACATGGGCAAGGGTCATTACGACCAGCCGTAGGCAATGAACTAACAGGCACACTGTTCTCTAAAATAGTATTCTCGTCATACAGAATATTATCAAATAAACCGCCTTTGCCGGTTAACGCACCAAAGTCGTCATGACCTTCGTGCTCATGACTATTAAATTCTTCTGCTGCGTCATCAGCAATCCAAGCCGTTAACATATCAACCACATTAAAGTCTTTTTCAATAATGCCAGACTCAAGCAGCATAGAGCCATCAGCCCTATCCCACGCCTCTACTTCACTGCGTTTAAAGCGGTCTTCATCAAACAAGTTTTTATCACATAAGTCGAGAAACTGAGGTTTAAAATCATCAAGTTGATAGTCAATACAAGAATCTGCTAATGCACTAATTAAAAAACTATTGATAGAACTAGGCATAGCTAAAAATACTGTTAGCCAGCGAGATACATGCTGAGCTAATTCTATTTTATCAAGCTTACCCACTTCATACTGAGCAAATACTGCTTCCATTGCCGAGGCTTTGCAATACATGGCTTGATGACCATCAACAATATAGTCAGACAATGCTTGGCTATTATCATCAGCCACATTAAAAAATAAAGTCGATGTTAACTCGGTGAGCGCATCACCAAATATGGCTTCAATGGGCGTTAAGTATGAATCGCTTCGCGCAAATAACTGCAAACACTTTGCTAACGCAGGAGAATATTTTAATTCTGCTAATAATAATGTACCAAAGAATACGATGGCCTCTTGCTCATGGCTTAACGAGGTATCATCTGCGATAAATTGATCCATCAAACGTTCTAACTCAGGATAAAACTCAGACCAATTAAGCTTCGCCGCCTCTATACCGGTAATCGTTAAATCGTTGTCGCTGGTATTACTTATTGCCAATAAAATTTGTTCTACGTTCATGGAAACTTCCGCGGTAAATAATCAATAATGAATGCCTATGCACATTGCCATATATTAACACTTCTTATTGCCTTAACCATTGAAAGCATCAAATTCCTAACAAAAAATAGTTAAGCTTTTTAGGTGCGGTTTATTCTAATGTATTAGTTAAGCGAGAAGCTCAGCTCAACTCGAAGGAAATATACGACCAACCCAGAGTTAATTATGCTTGGGGAGTGAAAAGCAAAAAGCCCGTCACTTTCGTAACGGGCTTTTCTGTATGTGGCGGTGAGATAGAGATTTGAACTCTAGAAGGGCTACAAACCCTTGCCGGTTTTCAAGACCGGTGCTTTCGACCACTCAGCCATCTCACCTGAATGTCTTAAAACATGTGTTGCTTCAAGACGAGGCGAATATTAAAGTGTCGATAATAACTTGTAAAGCACTTATTTGAATTATTGAATCGTTTGCTAATAATTTAAACAACCTGCTGCCATTTCGAACAAAATCATTGCAAGGAGTCCTATGATTAACGATTCAATATGCAGATGTCCATGGCTTGACACCACCAAACCCGATTATGTTGCTTATCACGATCAGGAATGGGGTGTACCAGTTCATGATGATAAAAAAATGTTTGAGTTTATTATTTTGGAGTCGGCACAAGCAGGCTTAAGCTGGTATACCATTTTAAAACGGCGTGATGGTTATAAAGCAGCTTTCGCTAACTACAACGTTCATGATGTTGCCGCTTTTAATGAAGATAAAATAGATGAGCTGATGCAAAATTCGGCAATTATCCGTAATCGGCTGAAAATAAAAGCAGCTATAACTAACGCTCAAGCATTTATTAAAATTCAACAAGAGTTTGGCAGTTTCTGTAATTATTTATGGGGCTTTGTTGATAATAAAACTATTACCAATGAATTTTCGACCCTAGCTGACTACCCTGCTACTTCTGATGTTTCTGATGTTTCTGATAAAATTAGTAAAGATATGAAATCTCGTGGCTTTAAATTTTTTGGTTCTACTATTTGTTATGCCCATTTACAAGCCTGTGGACTTATTAACGATCATAGTAAAACTTGCTTTAGAAAAGCGGAACTTGCTAACAACAGTTAGTTATTGGGCGATTATGAAAGTTGTAGAATTTGGTTTTGTGTTAATTAACTTGTAACAAACATTCACAATTATTTAATGATGATCGGCAATCATATCGTAGCTTTTTACAAAAACCATGTCATAATATGTCACAAGGTTAATTGTTGATGATGACATTAGTAATAGAAATATTGACTAATATCTTGAACTTAAACAAAATGGCCTTATCTAATAGTATATCTACGTTTATAAAGGAAAGATTATGCAATCGAATATGGGTTTTCAGACAGCAGCGCAAAGTTCTGCTATTGAGATCAACAAGGTATTAAAAAATACTTATATGTTGTTATCAATGACATTAGCATTTAGTGCGGTAACAGCTGGCGCATCAATGGCCATGGGTCTATCTCATATGGCTGCATTAATAATGACACTAGTCGCATTTGGTTTGTTATTTGTGGTTCACAAGCAAGCTGACAAGGCTAGCGGAATTTTCTGGATATTTGCGTTTACTGGTTTAATGGGGGCTTCTTTAGGTCCAATGTTAAATCACTATGCAGCCATGCCAAACGGCGCCTCATTAATTATGCAAGCCTTAGGTGGCACAGCATTAATATTTTTTGCTTTATCAGGCTATGCCCTAACAACTAAGAAAGACTTCTCTTTTATGGGTGGTTTTTTAATGGTTGGGTTAATTGTTGTAATAATTGCTGGTATCGCAAATATATTCTTCCAAGTACCAGCAGTGTCTTTAGCATTAAGCTCTGCAATTATTATGATAATGTCTGGTTTAATTTTATTTGATACTAGCCGTATTATTCACGGCGGCGAAACTAACTATATTCGCGCTACAGTATCTTTATACTTAAACATCTATAACATTTTCACTAGCTTGCTTCATTTACTTGGGGCATTTGGTGGCGATGACTAATGGTAAATAAACCGTTATAATATTAAGCCTCGACTCGTCGGGGCTTTTTAATGCGTGTAATATAGTGGCTGCTAGTCATTAACAATTTTAAATTTAAACTTTTAGGTAGGTATTGTGCAAAAAATCGCGGTGATGATCACCACACCACCACACAGTAATTTAACCACTACAGCACTCGATTTTATTCGCACAGCATTAGAAAATGGTGTTGACGTTATTGGCATATTTTTTTATCAAGACGGTGTGCTAAATGCTAGTAAACATTTATCAATGCCCAACGATGAATTTCAAACCAATGCTCATTGGCAGCAGCTGCATAGTGATTTTAACTTACCTTTATATCTTTGTATTAGTGCAGCACAAAAGCGCGGTTTATCCGACGAAATACTACAAGAGTCTGACTCAAATATTGATAATAGTTTAGCCGATAGCACCGATAAAAATAACAGCTCAAACATCGTTGATATTTTTACTATTGCAGGCTTAGGTGAATTAGTGACTTTAAGCAGCGTGGCCGACAAGGTGGTACAGTTTTAATGACTACTTCTGCTGTTGCCATATTAAATACCGTAGCGCCCTTTTCCAGCGCTACCGCGAAAGAGTCATTAGATGTTGCTTTAATTTTTGGCTCTTATGAGCAAGCCCCAGTGTTATTTTTTCAAGGAGATGGGGTGTTTCAATTAATTGACCAACAAAGCCCTGAAGGTATTTCAGTTAAAAACTTCCTAAAAACATTTTCGGCTTTTGAATTTTACGATATTGAAGATGTTTACGTTTGCCAGCAATCATTACAAGTAAGAAATTTAACACCACAATTCCACCTTGAAAATACTGTGGTACTGCCTCGCAATGAGTTTATAGCAAAGCTCAATGCCCATAATATTATCTTTAAGTTTTAACGAATTTACCCTATGAGCACATTACATTTAGTTCGCAGTTCACCTTTTGCTAACCAAGAGTTAGCTCAGTGTTTAAATACTTTAACCGCTAATGACCATATCGTATTACTCGACGATGGCTGTTATGCGCTTAACCACTCGCTTATTCACACATTCATTAAAAAGCCAACTGATATTACTATACACGTTATAGACTCACACCTTGAAGCGAGAGCTTTAACTAGCCTAGGTTCAGTACAGGTAATTAATATGTCGAAGCTGGTTGAATTAACTTTAACCCACAACACAGTGATCACCTGGCAATGAGCATAATTTTTAACGGACAAAACATTGAAACCGATAAGCAAGGTTATTTAATTGACTATTTACAATGGCATAAAGACCTAGCGCCGCTATTAGCTGAACAAGATGGTATTGAATTATTATCGGAACATTGGGAAGTGATAAATTTTGTTAGAGAGTTTTATCTAACTTATCAAACCTCACCGGCAATTCGTGCCCTTACAAAAGCGATGAAAGCAGAGTTTGGTGAAGAAAAAGCTAATAGCCGATATTTATATCGACTATTTCCTGAAGGACCAGCCAAACAAGCAACTAAATATGCAGGACTACCAAAACCTGCACGTTGTATTTAAACTTTTTGATCGTAAGCATTTATAGCACTCATTTTTTTAAGCTTAATTAAGGCTCATTATTATGTACGTTAATATTATTATCGCCTTAGTACTGCTTCTGCTAACCCCATTACTACTGGCTAAGTTTATCGCTTTACCCAAAAATATTTGGTTATTATTTATTGCCCAACCATTAGTGATGGCAGCATCTCCTGTTATTGTTTTTATTGGTGGTATTGTTTCTACACAATTGGCTCAAAACCCAAAACTTGCAACTTTACCAATTACATTAATGATTTTAGGTGTAGCAACAACCTCTATTCCAGCAGCATTAATAGCCAGAAAATATGGCCGTAAAAAAGCCACTTTGACCGGTTTTACCATTGCTTTATTTGCTGCGATAACGGCAATGTTTGCGACCATTTATGGACATTTCGCCTTGTTTGCATTTGCCAGCTTAGGTTTTGGTTCTAGTGCTGCCTTTGTTCAGCAATTACGATTTGCCGCGATTGAAAGCGCACCTTCTGAAAAAGACATTCCTAAAATATTATCTATGTTAATGCTAAGTGGCTTGTTTGCCGCATTTTTAGGCCCAGAAGTTGCGGTTGCGGCGAAAGATTTAATTGATACCCCATTTGGTTTTGCCGGTTCCTTTTTAGTATTAGCTGGCTTTATTTTGTTGGCCATGGTGATTATATGCTTCTTTAAAAACCCTAAACCAATAGTATCTACAGAATCTGGTAAACCGCGTCCCCTTTTAGAAATAATAAAACAGCCTATTTTTATCATCGCTATATTATCTGCTGCCATTGGTTACAGCTTAATGAGCTATTTGATGACCGCAACCCCCATGAGTATGCACAGTATTCATGGCCATAGTTTGCAAGAAACTAAATGGGTAATACAAAGCCACATCGCAGCGATGTTTTTACCATCACTATTCACAACGTTCTTGATCAGGAAATTTGGTCTTAAAAGCTTATTAATTGCCGGTACTATAATTTACTTGTTAGTCGCTAGTGTTGCGTTATCAGGCCAAGAGGTTATGCATTATTGGTGGGCATTAATATTATTAGGTATTGGTTGGAATTTCTTGTTCTTAACTGGCACTACACTACTCCCGTTAAGTTATCGCGACAGTGAAAAGCATAAAGTACAAGCAACCAACGACTTTATATTATTTGGCTTTCAAGCACTTGCTTCATTAATGGCAGGCTGGGTATTGTTTCAAGCTGGTTGGCATGTAGTGGTTTTATCTAGTTTGCCCTTTGTGCTGATCTTAATATTTGTTTCTGGATATTTTTACCATCAACAAGATAAGCTATTAAATTAAAACAAAACAATAACCAGCAGCCTTAAAAAATACAGAAGCTTATGCCTTCAATGATCTAATAGGAGATTTAATGAAACGCGTGATTTTATATAGCATGAATAACTGTCCGCACTGTCAAACAGCCAAACGTTACTTAGACCAACAAGGTATTGCTTATCGCTTATGTAATGTAAAAACGCCGGCAGGACAAAAGGAATTTAGAAAAACAGGTATGCGCGCCGTACCCGTATTAAAAGTAGGTGATCAATTCATTAATGGCTTTTCCGTAAAGCAATTTAACCAAGCTTATAATGACTAACCTTTTCTTATAGGGTTACCCAATTTTATAAGATTGCTTTGCCCCTTAAATAAAAAACCACGACAATTAAATTGTCGTGGTTTTTTATTATAAATTGAACGTGTGTCGTTTGAAGATAATACTAAATTTTAGATATCTAAATCATTACACCATTTACTGGCAGAAACAAACTCTCGATGAATAAAGTCTTCGTCTATGGATAATTTTGACAGGGACTGCTCTATTTCACCATTTTGCCCGGTAATATATTTGGTAGTAAAGTTTAATAATTCCCCTAACAAACCTTCATGTTTAACTAAGGCTGACTCTATTGGTTGAGCAAGTGGCATGGTTTCCAAAATTTTGTCCATTGGCATGCTCAATAACACTTCAATTGCACTGAGAAGCCCAGTGATAAATGCTAAGTCTTTTACTTCTTTAAAGGCTTTATCTTTTGCGATAGCTGCCATTAATTTACCGGTGATCAGCGCCTGTTTTGCTATTTCGTCACTTTGATCAACGGTGAGTTTTGACAAAGCAAGAATAGTGACAAATTGTTTTAATTTATCTTCGCCTAAATAAGCTGCTGCTTGTTTAAGTGAGGTAATTTCAATTCGAGTACCGGTAGCTACGTTGTTAACGAGTTTAAGTAAACTAACTGATAAGTTAACATCTTGACTAATAACTTCTGAAATTGAGTCAAAATTAAACGGCATATTAAATGTTTCACTGATCAGGTGTAACATTTGAGTTTTAATAGGCGCAAGGGTTTGTCCTTCAATCACTTCAGGTTCATGATAGAAAAAACCTTGGTAAGCAGAAAAGCCAACCTCTGCAAGTGATTGCAACTGAAAACGGGTTTCTACTTTTTCGGCGGTTAATTTAACATCAAAAGGTTTTAGTTTTTGTACAATTGGTGCTAAACGCTTGGCGTTAATTTTTTCAACATCAACTTTAACTAAATAAAGAAAAGGGAAAACCACATCCCAATGATCTTCTAAGTCATATTCAGTTAAGGCAATTTTGTAACCTTTATCAAAGTAATATTTCAATATTTTAAGAAAACGCGTGGTCGGTTTATTGCTACCAACAAGTTCAATAACAATGTCTTGAGTATTAAATAACAACGGATATTTATTAATCAAACAATGTTCAGTAAAGTTGATGAAAGCAAGTTTTCCCATACACAAGGCAGAGATATCACCATGTATATGATTTTGAATGATCAACTTTGAAGTAGCGACATTTAAGTCAAGCTCTGGAAACTTATTTTCGGGGCTGTTTCTAAAAAGTAGTTCATAACCAATCGTATTTGAATTTCGATCAAAAATAGCTTGTCGGGCAATATAGGTGGTTTGCATCATTATTATTAGTTTTCTAAAATCTATTAAGGTTAGTTTACCTAAAAAATAATGTCTTTACAGCCTATTATTAACATTGTGTTAATATATGTAGGTGTTTTTTACATACTTAAAAAACATAAATTTACGGAAACATAGACACGCCGTAGCGTATCAATATTAGTTATCGTATTTTGAAAAGATTATAGGATCAAAAAAGCCGTATAGTTTATGTTGGTAACCAACTAAACTATACGGCTTATAAATGCTATTTATCACATTTTACGACATAGATAATCAATTATTCAAAGAGTTCACGAATATTTGCTAAGTCAGACTTCCCTTCTGCCAACTCTTCTGGAGTCATACCCGATAATTCATGAGGGAATACCAGCCATTCGTCAGATTCATGTACATAATAGTCGGGCTTAAAGTCAACTTTACTATTTGTTGGCTTGTACCAAGGGGTAGCAACACGTACATCGGTTGGCATGTTTTTACGGCTTAATAATTTTAATTGCTTAATTAATGCTTCGATACTGCGACCAGAGTCAAATACATCATCAACAATCAATAAACCGTCATCAGCATTAGCATTTTCAATAATATAGTGCAGACCATGCACTTTAATTTCTTTGCTTTGTTGATTAATACCATAATACGACGATGTACGAACGGCAATATGGTCAGTTTCAACCTTCTTAAAATCAAAATATTCCTGCACAGCGATACCAATAGGTGCGCCACCACGCCAAATACCAACAATAAATTGCGGTCTGAAACCGTCTTGATAAACTTTAGCGGCTACTCTAAAAGAGTCTTCAAGCAGCTCTTGTGCTGTGATGAAACGTTTTTTCATAATTTTTTATCATCTTAATAAGGATAGGTGAGATTTTCTCATTATAACTAAATGTGAGCAAATGGTTAATTGTAATTATAAGTATTGATCAACCAATCGAAGGTACTGATTATTATAATTAGTAGCAAAAGCAAAGAATAATAAATAACATTTTCATTATTATCTTCACTACTAGGTATTAACCATGTCGCCAATACTAAAATATGTACGAGGAGTGTTACCTTAATAAAATACTTTGAGTTCAATTAACCTTATTTAGTTACGCGTTACCATAAGTTCATTGTTGTTAGTAAAATTAACATTGGCCATCATCAACTTAAAACATTGAAAAATAGAAACAAAAAAACCAACCACATTCAACATTAAGTATTCTAGTCCATATTCTGTAAACGTAAGGCATTTACATAAACTAGCTGCGACCATATGAATAACTTGCACTTATTTGCTACCGACAGTGGCAAACTTATCCCTGTAAAAGTCATCTAATATATAAATTCAAATGAGAGAACCACTCTAAATCTTAACGCTAAACAAAAAAGCGCAATAGCAAAACCACAAGAGCTAATATGGGTTGTACTCAGCTTGTTTTAAGAAGTTTAGCTTGGCTAAATATTGATTATCTATTTGAGAAACTTTATTAATTGCCATCGCCTTTTTCAGTGCCCGCCTCGCTGCTGAGTAATTATCCATCGCATAATACACTTTTGCCAAACCATGATAAAACTCATCAATACGATCGTCTAAATGAATGGCTTTTTGATAATGTAAAAGTGCAAATTCAATATTACCTTTTTGTAATGACTCATCAGCTAGCAGCGCATAATAATAAGGATTATTAATTCTTTTTCTAAGAATGCTTAGCTCTATCTTTTCAGCAAGGTCATGCTCGCCTTGTTTACGTAATAATATGCTTAAGTTATTCATCGCGGTATTATTATTTTTGTTTAAAGCAACCGCTTTATGATAAGTAAATAAAGCGTGTTCATTATGGCCAGTAACTTTATATAAAACGCCTAAATTCCCCCATGCCGAACTAAAGCTGTTATCCGCTAAAGTAGCTGCTTTTATATAACGATAAGCGTTGGTATAATCTTTCTTCGCTAAAGCTTGTGCCCCCTTGTTGTTATAAAACATTGCTAGAACTTCATTCTTAGTGATCACCTTACGTGGAAACGATTTTTTTGCCACATAAGGGTCAAAATCTATCTCTAAAACTTCATTCGATAATAAAATAATTTTATTAGGGTTTTCACGCTTTTTGATCACTAAATTAACGTGGCCGGTGAGCATATTCATATCACCATTACGTTGCCAATATTCGGGCACTTGCACGTTTTGAAAATTTACATTGAGCTTTGCGGCTTTTGCCAGAGAGTACGCCATTATGGTTAATGACATACAGTTTGCTTGGCCCTGATGATAGGTTTGACTCGCAGTTAAGTTAGCGCCGCCTTGGTATTGCAAATTAATATTTTCAGTTTCAAAAATATGCTCTAACAGCATAACCGAGCGTTGCCGAATATCACTTACACGCAACAGCTTATTAGTAACTAAGGCTTTCATTTCATCGTCAAGCGCAAATATTTCCTGTTCGCTTTCTACAGCAACCAGATCATGGCCAATAAAGGCTTGGTCTAAATAAACATTATCGATAGGTTTAACAGGTGAAAGAGTAAATGTTGGCGTTGTCTGACATGCAGAAATTAACAACATAAGTACAATTAATAAAAATTTATTTGAGCTATTCATAAAACACTCCATCGTACAATTTTCATTGGTACATAGCTTTAATTCTAGCATACTCAAGTGAATATTTTTTGCACGACAAAAAGTGTTTAATAAATATAAAGTTACAATTTTAGTGAATGAATGTTGAGCACTTCTCAATTATAAAAAACAACATAATCATGAATTACCTAATTTAATAAAGCTAATTATGTTTAATTAAATCGAACCAACTTCGTTCTGTTGATAATTGCTGCTTGGCGCCAAAAGCTAACCTATGAGTACCATGACATTGCGCGCAAGCAAGTACCGCAACAGTACCAAGTTCCATGCCTTGTTTTTTTATGTCACCGTCAATTATATGGGTTTGTAGTTTGACTAAGCTTTGTTTAACTTGCTCTGATGGATAGGTTTTACCGCCTTTATGACAACTGCTGCAAACTTCGCCGAGTTTATCCATTTCAGAGTTAAGTGCTTTTAAAGTATTTAAAGCAATGTCGGTATGGCCATCTTGCGCGGAAATTTTTACTTGATTTACTTGTTTAGTTAATAATTGCATATGAGTTTTAAAGTCTGTGTTTTCATCAAGGTTAAGCCTTGAAAAATCGGCACTGCGGTAAGTTAATGCCGTGATTGCTTGAAAGTCGTTATGACAGCTATCGCAATTTCCTTGTAGTTTAGTGATACTAGCTAATACTTGTGAATAATCTTTTTTTTCAACACCTTGTTGTAAATTTCGCAGCGCTGACTTATCAAGTTTACTTTTCCATTGGGGAACCATTTGTTCAATTTTTACATAGTGCTCACTAAATTGCCCTGCCCACTTTTTCATTAGCTCACTGTCTTTGTTTTTTGCATAGTATTGCACGGCCTGCATTTCTCTACGCAGTGCAAACATAGTATGTAGCCAAACTTGTCGTTTATTTTCAGGCTTATACCATTTACTTAAACTTTTTGGTGGGGTTTTAACTAGGCTAACCTTGTCTTGGTGCAAATTAATAAGAGTAAACGCCACTAAAATAATTACACCTTGTAATAAAAGAAAGAAAGTCCAGCGCTTCATGCCCTATGTGTCCTGTTAAATAATTTAGTTTTCATTAGCTAAAGTATAAGAGATGTAAAAAAATAACTGTTGATCACGCACAAACAAAATGTTGTTATCAATTAAAAGCGAAAGGTGTATTAATAAATACCTTAAAACTTATCAGGCGATTACGTGCATTCTAATAAAATAAATACAACCAATAACACCAAAAAGCATATACATAAACAATCATTATCTAAAGACGATATTTTTTTAACCATAGATAATGGCACCCAAAGTATGCGGGCAATGTTATTTGACCAGCAAGGTCAATTATTAGCAAAAAGCACTGTTAAACTTGATGCGTATTTTTCTGCTGAGCCCGGCTGGGCTGAACAAGAAGCTGATTATTTTTGGCAAATGCTGTCAGCCGCTTGCCAAAAATTATGGCAGCACCCTTTAGTTATTCAGCAACAATTAAAAAGCCGAATTGTCGCCCTTTCCGTTACTACGCAACGAGGCAGCGTCGTCAATGTAGATAAAAAAGGACAAGCGCTCAGGCCAGCAATACTGTGGTTAGATCAAAGACTTGCTGATTTAAATGAGCAAGATAAAACACGCCTACCTTGGTACTGGCGGCTAATATTTAAAACCATAGGCAAAACTGAGTTGATTCATTATTTTCAACGCAAAGCACAAGCTAATTGGTTAACCCAGAAGCAGCCTGAAATTTGGCAAAAAACAGATAAGTTTTTATTATTATCAGGTTTTTTAAATCATAAACTAACCGGTGCTTACAAAGACTCTATAGCAAGTACCGTTGGTTATCTTCCCTTTGATTACAAAAAACAATGTTGGGCTAATAAGCATCATTGGAAATGGAAGTTATTACCCATCACTCCAGCAATGCTACCAGAACTTGTACAGCCTGGAGAAAAGCTTGGTGAAATTAGTGCCAGTGCTGCAAAAGCTACCGGCTTAGCACTGGGGTTAGCTGTTATAGCGAGTGCCTCAGATAAAGCCTGTGAAGTATTAGGCTCAGGCTGTATTACTGCAGATACTGCCAGTTTAAGTTATGGCACTACCGCGACCATTAATACTAACAATAAGCGCTATATTGAACCGCAAGCTTATATTCCTGCATTTCCTTCTGCAATTCCTAGCCATTATAATAGTGAGATCATGATTTATCGTGGCTACTGGATGGTAAATTGGTTTAAACAAGAATTCGCTAAACAAGAACTAGATAAAGCACAGCAGCTAGGTGTTAACGTAGAAAGTTTATTTGACGCCTTTATCGAACAAACCCCGCCTGGTGCAATGGGGTTAATGTTACAGCCCTTTTGGTCGCCTGGTATAGCAAACCTAGCAGCAAAAGGTGCAATGCTCGGTTTTGGTGATGTTCATACTAAAGCTCATATTTACCGAGCCATAATAGAAGGCATTGCCTACGCTCTAAAAGAAGGTAAAGAAAACTTAGAAAAACGCCAAGGAACGCCTATTAATAAAGTCATCGTTTCTGGTGGCGGCTCTCAATCTGATGCAGCCATGCAAATTACCGCCGATATATTTAATTTACCTTGTCATCGGCCTCATATTTATGAGACCTCAGGCTTAGGTGCTGCCATTAACATTGCAGTGGGCTTGGGATATTTTGATGATTACCAAAAAGCAGCGTCGGCTATGACGCATATTGAACAAACCTTTTTACCCAATAAACAGCATGTGCCTTTGTATAACCAACTTTATCAGCACGTTTATAAAAAAATGTACCGACACTTACAACCGCTTTATAAAAACATAAAAAGCATCACAGGTTATCCCGAATAGATAACCAAGTTGTGTACATTACTTATTCGCACTAGCTAGCTCGTATTAACTAGTTCGTATTAATTTAGCCTTCGCTAAACTAACTTGCGGAAATACAGTATCAAGTTGCTTTGCAGATAACTGCCAGTGCTGTGACATTGCCGCTGCTATCCATGAAAATGTATTAGTGGTTGGCATTAAATCTCGCTGTTCAAATAGTTGCTGCTGCGAAAGTCCCGGCCATTCACCTAATACTTGGCCACCATTAACCGCGCCCCCTGCCAAAAACATCGCGCTACCTGTACCATGATCAGTTCCACCAGTACCATTTTCTTTCGCTGTTCGACCAAATTCAGTAGCAACAACTACCAAGGTATTATTCCAGTCTTTGCCTAAACCAGTTTTTATGGTCGCTAAACCTTGATCAAGTGTTGCTAATTGCCGCGCTAATCTTTTCTCTTGGTTATTATGAGTATCCCAGCCGCCTAATTCTAACATCGCGCAATCAGCACCTTGTTCGCCACTCATTAATTGTGCACACGCTTTGGCTAAATCATTAAACTTACCTTGCTGCTTTTTCGATGATTTATCCATGGTCATTTCTTTTACTTCAAGGCCAGACCGTAAGCGCTCAGTTAATAACGCATCGTCTTGATACATATTCATTAACGCTTGGTAAATATCATCATCCGCTTCTTTTAGCTTTGAAGGGTACCAAGTATTTACACTACTTTCTCCACGTAAACTAATAGGGGTTGAACGAGCAATCGCTAAAGCTTGTTTTTCTTGCACGTTTACTAAGCGCCCTAACCAACCACTGTCGTGATCAACTTGTTTTAAGCCACTTTCTAAATAATCTTGTCCATCAAAGTGTGAGCGTTGATCGTAACCTGAGCCCACGGCGACAATAGGTAATAGTTGTTTTTGTTGGTACCACTGATGCAAATTAATTAATGACGGATGCAGACCATAACCGTTGTCCAACATTAATAATTGATCTTTGATATTAGTACTAAGCTTTGGTCTTAGCTTAGGTAATTCTGATTCAAAGGTTGGTACTATAGTATGTAATGAGTCCATAGCGCCGCGTAAAACTAACCAAATAACTTTTGGATTTGTAGTTGTTTTCTCGAGTAATGCTTTAGCTGCAAACGATGGGCTTTGCATTACCAGTAAACTTGCACCTAAGCCTTTAATAAAATGTCGACGTTCCATCATTATCTCCTTAAAAACTCTGGGCTCATTAATAACAAGGTAAATGCTTGTTTGCGGCTTTCAGCTCGTAACACACTTTTATAGGTGCGTTGGCTAACATGCTCTCCTAAAGTTGATTTCATAATACTTTCAGCATTAGCTTTTACTCTTGATGATAAGGCAGAAGCCCATTCTACTCGTGAAATAAGCGCACTTGCACCGTTCCAATCTGATTGGTCATCTCCATAGCCTGCTGGAGATCCCGCATTAAATGGCTGCTGACCAAGCATAAGTAAACTGTTAAAAACATTTTTGGTGTCAATATTGTTAGCGCCGATTGCGCGAAAAGATGAAATAAAGAATTCTCGTGGAGTTTTATATTTAGCGGCTTGAGGTTGCCAAGACTCTTGTGCTTTTATTAAAGTTATCATCACTTCTTTAATATTGCCTTTGGTGTCATGCCAACGCTTGATAAGTTTATCAACCAAGGTTTGCGGCGGATTATCACTGATAAAATGATGAGCAAGTTTATAACAAAGGTGTTTCGCTGTAGATGGGTGGCGAGCAATATTTTTTAACATAGCTTCACCTTGCTCTAAGCCCCACATTGGATATTTTTTACCTAATAACCTACGTGGCCCGGGTTGATGGCCAATTTTTCTAAAAATAAAGCCCTGCTCTTCATCTTTACGAGGGTTAGCAATACTCCAACCAGTTATGCCTTTAGCTAATTCTGTCACATCAGTTTGACTATAACCGCCATTAACACCTAAGGTATGCAATTCAAGAATTTCACGGGCTAAGTTTTCATTTAAGCCTTTGCCCTTTTTACCTAATCGCGAGTCTGGGCCAAACGATTTTTCATTATTTAAATACAATAACATCGCCGGATGCTTAGTTACCGCAAGTAACATATCTTCAAATTGACCAAATAAATTAGGAGCGATTGCTTCACGTTCTAAGGTTGGGCTCATCGCGGCTAAAAATGCCCCATTAGCACTTACACTAAAATGATTAGAGAAAAAATCGAGCAAGCGCCAATTTAAACTGTGTGGCGATGATATGGCGTTATTTACGGTGCTAGCACTGAATTGCTGAAGTAAACTTCGGTTATATTTTTTACTCTTTTCTTTAGCATTATTTTTATTTGACTTAGTGGTACTCACTTTGCCAGCGCGCTTAATTTCTTCACGCTCTTGCATCTTTAATAAGGCTAAGGTTTTCGAAATTTCATTAGAATGAGGTAATTCATCATCAAAGATTACTGGTGGTTTTTGCATTAAGTGCTTGATCAACCATTGTTGAGGATCAGCACTCGCTTGGGCAAGTTCATTGGGCCTAGCCCCTAAACCAAAGCGATTAACTGCAATAGTTGCCTGTATCGACATATATTCCCCTTCAATTATCATTCTTTTTATATACTACAAACTAAGGCTAAAGCTTAAACACTGCTATTAGTTTTACACATCTTTACAGTGAATAGATTTTTTCGATGGAAAACATCAGCCCTAAAGAAAGGTTAAATAATTTGGTTACCAAAACAAAGCTGAATGAGATAAGAAAATGGCGTTAAAAAGGCTTTAAAATCAACGGGAGGATTTTAAAGCCTTAAGAGCATTTGAAAAATATAAATTTAGTATTTACTGACTATAAACGGCGAAAACGTTCAAAGGCTTGACGATCTCCTAGCTTTTGAGCAAATTGCATACCCAACTGTTTTAACGCTTGGCTATAACTAAAGCGATGGATCACCGCTTGTAATTTTTGTATCGCTACTGCGGTTTTTCCTTCTCCGTCTAATGATAATAAATACGCATACAAGTACTGTTCATTAGTGGGAGCTAAGCGCGAGGCTTGTTCAAAAAAACTGGTTGCCTTTACATACTGCTGCTGTCTAACTAAATACAAACCGTATGAATATTTCAGCTCGCCTGATTTTGGTAGTTTTGACATGCCCTTAGTTAATACTGACACTACTTGTGCAGGACGTTGACTAGAACGGTAAAAATCAGCTAGGTTGATGTAGCCAGCTTCTAAATATGGTTCTATTTCTATAGCCTTTAGAAATGACTTTTCTGCCTGAGCATAATTACCTAACCTTAATTCGTTAACGCCTTTATTTAAACGCCCTTCACCACGCCAACTGCTTAAATTATTAGCAAGTTTTAGTTCATCGAAAGCTTGTTTGTATACAGAAAAATGTTGGGCCGTTAACTGGGCATCTAATACCGACCTTGCTGCAGCAACTCGTACCGCTTTTAATGAGTCATTAAGTAACGGGCTTAAAGCAGTAACTCTTTGCTCTATGGGTAACAATATTGCTACGGATGCAGCCGCTAATCTAATTAAGTCTTCCTTATGATTAAGATAAGAACTTAATTGCTCGGTTGTTAAACTTTGAGTGGTAAAGGTTAGCATGCTAAGCGCAGTAGCACGGGTTAATACATCAATAGCTTCATCATTAACAATAGCAAAATGCTCAGCCATTGGAATAGCTTGACCACTGTGTAATTGATAATAATTGTTGAGTGTTTTGCTTATCGGCTCAGCTTTGCCATGCCATTTTTCGACTTTACTCTGCGCCCAGTTATTATCTTCTTTATCATGACATTTAATGCAGGCATTGGGACTACCAAAGGCTATTGATAAATCTGGACGAGGAATTTTAAAACTGTGATCGCGTCTATCGTCAACTCCCATATAGCGGGTTTCAGGCATATGACAGCTTACACATTGTGAGCCGGCTGATTCTTCTTGGTGTTGATGATGCTCTTTAGCGTTATAGTTAACGGCGTCGTGACATTGTAGACATAAACCATTACCTTGAATTTTAATTTTCATGGTGTGTTTATCGTGACAGTCTAAACAGTTTACCCCTTGTTCATACATTTTACTTTGTAAGAATGAACCAAAAACATACACTTCTTCTTTAATTTGGCCATCAGGGTAATACATAGGCGGCGTTAAAAATTGTGGGCTAAATTGCTCTAAATATTTTTCATTAGGTTTAAAGCCGTCAGTTAATGGTGAACGCAATGAATGACATGAATAACAATTATCCATGAAACTATTATCACGTTCTTCACCATGCCATTTTGCCGTTTTATCAGTAATAGCTTTTAGCCACTGTCCGGTAGGATGGTTTTCAGCTAAAGTAGGTTTTACGCTATGGTTTGATTGTGCTGCACTGTTACCGTGATTCTTATTTTTATCATCATGACAAGAAACACAACCAACACTGATGCCGTCCCAAGTTGTATCAAATCTATTATTTTCAACATCATAAGCCCTTTTTAGCCCATCAGAGTGACAATCAGCACACATGCCATTCCAGTTCTGCAGAGGTTGACGCCAGTGTAAGCGGTCTTCAGGGCGAATTTCTTCATGGCTATAATTATGATACCAACGCTGACCACCTTCTTTCTTAGTTCTTGAATCCCATGCAAAGGGCAATACTTGTAAACGGCCAGGCTCAGTTTCAACTAAATATTGTTGTAGCGGGTAATGACCAAAGGTATGTTTAATATCATAAGTATCAACATTAGCATCATACGTTACAGTAACTTTATAAGTATTATCTTCAATGAAAAACAACGCTTTTTGGCCATAATGTTTAACTTCAACATTAGCAAAGTCGCCAAGTACAGTATTTTCATTTACTTGCGCCATAGCTTTAGCGTGATCTGATAATTGCCAAGCTTGCTGCTCAGCTTTATGACAGTTGATACAAGGTTGATTAATATCATCCTGTTGTTTTTTCACATCCTCGCTAGCAAAAGCAGGAATAAGGGTGAAAAATAACAAAATTGTGGAGAGTTTTTTAAAGAAATGGTTCAAAGCGATCCCTAACGTGCTGAATAAAAGCTGTATATTGTTTTATGATACGCGAGTAAAACCGGCAAACAAAGGAAATTTAAACAACGCTGACAAAAATAAGCGGTGGCTTTTAAATACAGAATATAAAAGCATAAAAAGAATTTAACTAGTGTATAACTTCAACAATATAACTTCAAAAATTAAGCACAGTCATTACAACGCAGCGCCGTTAAAGCAAAAAACCGATATGATTAATATCGGTTTTAATAAAAAATACTAAATAGTCTCTGCTAACTATTCAGTAATTAAAGTAGCTAACAAGGTTCTTTTTGCACTATTTAAATGCTGTTCCATGGCTGAAATAACGCCTGAGGTATTATGTGTGAGTAAATTAGTCATGATCTCGATATGCTCTTCTAAAGCGACTTTATTTCGCTCACGCTCATCACTTTTATCCCACTGATAATGATAATGACAAATTAAGGATACAACATTAAAGAATTGTAAATAAAAGCGGTTATCAGAGGCCTGCTGAATGATAAAATGAAATTGGCGATCTAATTCACTCAAATCGGTATAACGATTATCAATATCTGCTAATACTTCGGTATGTAAATCTAATAGCTTAGATAACTGCTCCCAAACCGGGTCATCTGTAGGTTTTGCGAGTAATTTAGTAATAGAATTCATTTCTAATATACGTCTAAACTCCATTAACTCTAAAGCAAACTTTTCATCAAACTCAACCATTTGCCACTTTGCTCGAGGCTTTTTCTCAATTAAACCAAAGCGTGAGAACTTGATCAAAAATTCACGAACGGTAATAGTATTACAACCCGATCGCTTCGCTAAGTCTAATTCTGAAAACTTATCACCGGGTAATAACTTGCCATGATTAATAAGATTGAGGAAATACTTTTCAATGATTTCTTCTTTAGAGGCAATGCTATTACTCATATCAAAAAAGTCAGCGTCTTGAGATGCACGTAGAACTACTTTCCTAGAACCATTAATATGAACAATCCCCTTACTCTCAAGCTCAGCTAAAGCCGTTCGAATGGTTGTTCTGCTCACATCAAGCTTTTTAGCTAAAGTATTGTCTTTAAGTATCATTGGAGATGCTTTATCAAAATCACCCAAGCTTTCTAAAATACCATTCACTGTTTCTTGAATCAGGTAGCTCTGTTCATTCACTTTTTTCACCTCAATTTTACAAATAGAAATAACTTGGTGTCGTTTATTAATAGTAAACCCTATTTAAAAATAAAACAACTCTGAAATCCAGCTTTAGTAAATAAAGACCATTATTTGATTACCTGTTATGTACAGAAAGTAAGAACGAAGATAAAAGCATATACAAACTGTTAAAATGAACAGATAAAATAGAGTTTTGAGAGGAATAGTAACGAGTGTGATAATTGAAATATAAGCCGATGATTACACCAGCTTATGATTTATATAACGATTATGAACTAAGCTAAGCTTTTTACAGAACGTAATAAAGTGGTTTCAGCTGAGTTTAAATGGGCTTCCATCGCGGCAATAACGCCTGAGGTGTTATTTGTAAGTAAATTGGTTAGGATAGCGATATGTTCTTCAAGCGTTTTTTTATCTCTAACGACCTCATCTGTTTTATCCCATTGATAGTGATAACGGCAAATTAATAAAACCACATCTAGAAACTGAAGATAAAAACGATTATTTGAAGCGCCTTGCACAATCTGGTGGAATTTTTGATCTAATACAACAATCTCACCATGGCGATTTTCTATATCCGCTAAAACTTCAACATGTTGATCTAACAAATCCGATAACGCTTGCCAAACATCATTACTCTTCGGAGTAGCTAATAACTTAGTAATGGCATTCATTTCCAAAATTCGTCTAAATTCAACCAACTCTAAGACAAAGTGCTCATTAAATTCTACCATTTTCCATTTAGCTCGAGGCTTTTTCTCAATAAGACCAAACCTTGAAAACTTAATTAAAAACTCACGAACGGTGATCGTATTACAACCTGATGACTTAGCCAGCTCTAACTCTGAAAATTTATCACCGGGCAATAATTTACCTTGGTTGAGTATATTGAGGAAATATTTCTCAATAACTTCTTCTTTAGAAGCAACTGAATTACTGATATCAAAAAAGTCAGTTTCATTCGGTGCCCGTATTACTGTTTTTTTCGAACCATCAATATTAACGATGCCCTTTATTTCAAGCTCTAAAAGCGCAGTACGAATTGTAGTTCGACTAACATCTAGTTTTTTTGCCAAAGTATTATCTTTCAATAATATTGGTGATGTGGGATCAAAACCTGAAATTTCACGTAAAATGCTATTAACAGTTTCTTGGATCAAATAACTTTGTTCGTTCACACTAAATTTCCTGAGTACTAGAATTGAAAAAATTATAGCAAACAGTGTCGTTTATTAATACTTAATAAGAAACAGTAATATCACCTACAGGGCCTTTTAAACCTGGTTATGGGCTAAACTGTAAAAATACAAATACAAGTTATCCACTGCAAAAGAAAACCATACACATGCACAATAATAAGCTATAGAAAAAGTGAAAGTTAAAACAAACTTCCTTTTTGTTTCGTACAAATAAAAACCCAATACATACCGCAAATTGAAAACAAATAACAACCAGTACAATTAATAAATTAAAAGTGAATTTGGCCAACCTCAACGTTATAAAAGAGCTTTATATTTTTTTATATATTTTTAAATTAATTTGTTTATAAAAGGTATAAAGCAAGAATTACGTACAATAAGTCGCAAAACTAATGGTCAGTTATTTAATTACACCAGCTTTGTATGAACTATGAAGAGTGTTTTGATTGTAATAAGGGAAGAGAAATCAAATACGTTAGTAAGATACAGCTTTGTTAATAATGAATCGATAGAAAGTATGCCGGTCTACCTTTACCATTATTTACTCAGGTTAAATGAGCTGTTCAAGTCAAAATAAAATTATGACTAATGTAAAATGATATACCAAAGTAAACTAATCAATTTATGGTATATGTTTTATAAAAACAACTGTTGGTAATTTAAATAATAAGAGTAATAATAAAAATTGGAGCGGCTAACGAGACTCGAACTCGTGACATTCACGTTGGCAACGTGATGCTCTACCAGCTGAGCTACAGCCGCTTTTAGAAATGTTAACTTACCATTATTACTTAGTAAATGGTACCCGGGGCCGGACTTGAACCGGCACGCTGTTACCAGCGAGGGATTTTAAATCCCTTGTGTCTACCAATTCCACCACCCGGGCATAGGGTAAGTATTTTTTATAGTAGAGATTGGTTCCCTACTTATTCATTTACGTATCTTAGATACATAAATTTGAATTTGGAGCGGCTAACGAGACTCGAACTCGTGACATTCACGTTGGCAACGTGATGCTCTACCAGCTGAGCTACAGCCGCTTTTTGAGTTTTAACTTACCATTTATTCTTAAAAATAAGATGGTACCCGGGGCCGGACTTGAACCGGCACGCTGTTACCAGCGAGGGATTTTAAATCCCTTGTGTCTACCAATTCCACCACCCGGGCATAGGGTAAGTCTTTTTTATAGTAGAGATTGGTTCCCTACTTATTCATTTACGTATCTTAGATACATAAATTTGAATTTGGAGCGGCTAACGAGACTCGAACTCGTGACATTCACGTTGGCAACGTGATGCTCTACCAGCTGAGCTACAGCCGCTTCATTTACCTTAATTATCAGCAGAGCTGAAATTAAAGTTTCCCATGTTTAAAGTTTGGAGCGGCTAACGAGACTCGAACTCGTGACATTCACGTTGGCAACGTGATGCTCTACCAGCTGAGCTACAGCCGCTTCATTATTATCTTACGATAATGCTTTAAAATTTTGCGTATGCCACTACGCGATACAACCTAACTTATAGTGAAATGGTACCCGGGGCCGGACTTGAACCGGCACGCTGTTACCAGCGAGGGATTTTAAATCCCTTGTGTCTACCAATTCCACCACCCGGGCAAAGTGGAGGCGGATACCAGAATCGAACTGGTGTACACGGATTTGCAATCCGCTGCATAACCACTCTGCCAACCCGCCACTTTACATCACTACAATAGGTAGTATTCCTTAGAATTCTCTCATTTAATTAAAAATGAGAATTTGGAGCGGCTAACGAGACTCGAACTCGTGACATTCACGTTGGCAACGTGATGCTCTACCAGCTGAGCTACAGCCGCTTCATCTGCTGACTCCCTGTCAACTGGGAACGCATTCTACATTGAAATTATTATGAGTCAACCCTTTAATTTTAATTTTATTTCGACTGCTCAAAAAGCAGTTAATATGATGTTTTTTTAGCTGGAATGTTGAAAAAACAAACTAGTTATTCGCCTTTAGCTCTGGCCATGTCACTTTAAAATAGCTCAGCATTGACCAAACTGTTAAAACGGTAGCAATTGCATAGAACAAATAAGCAGCAAACATTAAAATTTCATGCGGGAATTGAAATAAAATTAATGGAATATCATAATCAGGCTGCCAAATTAATCCCATAATGCCAAGCATCTGTGCTGCAGTTTTATATTTACCCATGGTAGAAACAGCAATTGCATCTCTTTTGCCACGTGATGACATAAATTCTCGCAAGGCGCTGATAAATATTTCACGAGAAATCATTAATGCCGCCGGTATAGTAATATACCAAGCATTATAATCTTCAATAATCATCACTAAGGCACAAACCACCATTAATTTATCGGCAACGGGATCTATAAATGCGCCAAAAGCTGAAGATTGATTTAATTTGCGGGCTAAATAACCGTCTAAGGCATCGCTGACCGCAGCTATCCAAAAAACGGCAAAGGCACCAAAATGATTCCACGACACGGGTAAGTAAAAAACTGTAAGAAAAACCGGAATTAAAACGATCCGAAATAAGGTTATTTGATTGGGAATTGTCCACATAATGCTTTGTAAAATACCATGGGTGCTAGCTTTGCAGCCATTCTACACAGTTTATTGACTAATTGTCATGTAATGCATCATAAATTTTTGTCGCTAAGGCACTGCTGATACCAGGGACTTTTTCTAAGCTTTGTTTATCTGCTTTTTGAACCTCTTGTAAGCCGCCTAAGTATTTTAATAGCGCTTGGCGTTTTTTAGCGCCAATGCCGTCAATATTTTCTAAGGTCGACTTTTTACTGGCTTTTTGCCGTTTAGCGCGATGACCCGCTATTGCAAAACGATGAGACTCATCACGTATATGTTGTACTAAATGTAATGCTGATGAAGTACTAGGCAGGGAAATTAATTGATGACTCCCCCCAATAATAAGCGTTTCTAATCCGGGTTTACGCGATTCCCCTTTGGCAACGCCAACTAAAAAAGGGGTTTTATCAAGTGCGAGTTGTGCAAAAAAGTCTTCTGCTTTAGCTAACTGCCCTTTACCGCCGTCAATAAAAACAATGTCAGGAAATTTTTCTAACGACTGTACTTTGCTATAACGTTTATTTAAGGCAAACGCCATTGCAGCATAATCATCACCCGGCGTAATACCGTGAACATTATAACGACGGTAATCACTCTTTAATGGACCTTCTTGATCAAATACCACGCACGACGCCACTGTTTGCTGTCCCATGGTATGGCTAATATCAAAACATTCCATTCGATTAATACCGTTAGGTAATTCAAACACTTCATTTAATGCAGCAACTCGCGCTTTCATTGACTCTTTGTGACTATTCTTGGTGGTTAATGCATTTTCAGCATTGGTGGTGGCGAGTTTCAAATATTGTGAGCGCTCTGAACGAACATTAGTTGATATTTTTACTTCATGCTCTGCTTGGTTAGATAATAAGATTTTTATTTCGTCTTGGCTCTCAAAGCTAACTGGGGTAACAATTTCTTTAGGGATACGACCTAAATTAATATCATCACCTAAATAATACTGGCTAATAAAGGCTTGAATGATATCCCCTTCACTCGTATCAATGGGTACGGCAGGAAAAAAACTTTTGCTTCCCAAAATTTTTTGATCGCGTACAAACAATAAATGTACACATACTTGTGATTTATGGCGATATAAGCCGATTACATCAAGCTCTGCTGCAACACCGCTTACAAATTGCTGTTGCTGTACTTTTCTTAATATGGCAATTTGGTCGCGAAATTTAGCCGCTTGTTCAAAATGAAGATTTTGACTGGCCTGCTCCATTGAAGCAACTAAACCCTCGATAACTTCTGAGCTTTTACCTTTTAGAAATAATTTAGCTAACTGTACCTGTTGTTGATAATCGTCAACTGATATTTTATCTACACATGGCGCTGAACACCTGCCAAGTTGATGCTGTAAACAAGGTCGGCTTCTGGCACGATAATAACTATCTTCACATTGCCTTAAAGGAAATAACTTTTGCATTAAACGCAAGCTTTCCCAAACTGCACCTACTGAAGGGTAAGGTCCAAAATATTCACCTTTTATTTTTTTACCGCCGCGATGCAAGCCAAGTTTTGGGTGCTGATGATCGGTAATCAATAAATACGGGTAAGACTTATCATCACGTAATAAAATATTATATTTAGGCTGATATTTTTTGATGTAGTTGTTTTCTAAGATCAGTGCTTCTGCTTCAGTATGAGTCACCGTGACATCAATTGCTGAAATTTGCGCAACTAAAGCTTGAGTTTTAACACTGCCCACATCTTTTCTGAAATAACTACTTAAGCGTTTTTTAAGTTGTTTGGCTTTACCAACATAAATAATAACCTGTTCGCTATTGTACATACGATAAACCCCAGGTTGTTGGGAAACAACCTGAAGAAAAGCTTGGTGATCAAAGGGTGATTGAGCTTCAGACAAGAGTGAACTTAAAGTTTTTCTGTGGTTAACATACCGTGGCGTATTGCTAAATGTGTTAGTTCAACATCATTACTTACTTGCAATTTTTCGAACATACGATAACGATAACTGTTAATGGTTTTAGTACTTAATATTAATTGTTTCGAAATATCAGGTACCTTTTCACCGCGGGTGATCATCAACATAATTTGAAGTTCTCGCTCAGATAAACTGGCAAACGGATTTTCATCAGCCGATTTAAATTGGCTTAACGCCATTTGCTGAGCAACGTCAGGAGTAATATAACGTTGGCCACTGTTAACTGCACGAATAGCGTTAACCATTTCATTGGGGCCGGCGCCTTTGGTTAAATATCCAGAAGCACCAATTTGCATCACTTTAGTTGGAATAGGATCTTCGGTATACACCGTTAATACAATCACTTTAATATCTGGAGAATAACGGATAATTTTTTTGGTTGCTTCTAAACCACCAATACCAGGCATATTCATGTCCATTAAGACAACATCAGGTGCTGTTTTTCGACAAAACAGCACCGCTTCCTCACCTGTTTGCGCTTCGCCAATAACCTTTAATCCTTTAATTTCGTCTAGTATCTTACGAATACCCGTACGAACCAATTCATGGTCATCAACTAATAGAACATTTATCAAGAGAATATTACCTATACTAATTGGTTAAATATCATTACGAAATCATTCTGAGCACTTAAGAATATAGCGTATTTAGAACTTAACTAAAATGCCTATAAGTTAAATTAGTAATTAAACGAGAAATTAAATGACCACTTGGCTGAATTATCACCATAGTGGCTATTTATAATTCATTTTCATTAAGCCAATTATTTAACAAACCAATTTGCCCGTTTTTATAGGCTGCATAAGTTAACCTTACCGCATTACTTAAAATGACACTGTCAGACCAATTAGTTTGCTCTGCAATTAACTCATAACATACCAAAGCTTCAGGTGATAAATAACCACGCATTTCTTTTTTACCATGCTCTTTTTGACGTTCACGATAACGCTTTTGTTTTTCAGCATTACTGAAGGCTTTTTTTCTTTCGCTCATTTTTTACACATCTTTTAGCTATTGTCGGTATTATATGGTTACGCATAACCGTTAATTAAGCAATATTTGATCTAAATTAACTGTTCAGAGTTGTTTAGTGTACAAGTGTTCGCTAAAGTAGCGCCCAGTAATTTTTCATTAGATTTTAGATTATCTTGGAACCCTCATTATGATGGAACAACAAAGTTCATATACAAAAGAAGACCTAGTTAAAGCCGGTACCGGTGAAATGTTTGGTGAAGGCAATAGCCAATTACCTTCTGACAACATGTTAATGATGGATCGTATCCTTACCATTAACGAAACTGGTGGTGAGCACGGCAAAGGCGAAATCGTTGCTGAATTAGACATAAACCCTGACTTATGGTTCTTTGATTGTCACTTCAAAGGTGACCCAGTAATGCCAGGTTGTTTAGGCTTAGACGCCATGTGGCAACTTGTTGGCTTCTTCTTAGGTTGGTCTGGAGGTCCTGGTAAAGGACGTGCTTTAGGTGTGGGTGAAGTAAAATTCACTGGACAAATATTACCAACCGCAAAAAAAGTTACCTTTAACATTACGATGAAGCGTGTTATTAAGCGTAAATTATTTATGGGCTTAGCTGACGGTACTGTATCTGTTGATGGTCGTGTTATTTATACGGCAACTGATTTAAAAGTTGGCTTGTTTGCTGACACATCAAAATTTTAAGCTTATCAAGACATAAGCTTAAATAAAAAAGCCTGATAATTATCAGGCTTTTTTTGTTTTAAATAGATTAACTAGCGCCCTTCCATTTATTATATATGAGTGAATGAGTTTATCGTATTAAACCTTGTTGCTTATCAGCAATAGCTTCGCGCCAACCGCCCAACCATTCAGATTTAACTTCTAAGTTTTGATAAGGACATAGCTCCTTTGAACGACCTGATGCTCCTGCTTGATAGCCTCTTGCATGCGCCCTATCTTGACGATCACGTTTTTGCCTTTTCATCATATGGTAACTCTCCATTTAAACTTGTGTTAAGCGTGACAATTTTCCACACTCATTAAATGAATAGTTAAGTTTTGCTGTTATTGCAATGTAAAAAGCCAGCAAAAAATTAACCAATTGAATGTTAGATAAATTTAAATAAAAAAAAACGCCGTATGGCGTTTTTTTATGTGACTTTTAGAAAAGTGCTTTCGCTAAAAAATTTATTTTTGAAATAAACGTCTAGTAAAACTTAAGCCAAATAAAGCAAAAAAGCCAAACAAACCAAAGCTAGCACCTTGGCGTTCAACTAACTCATCGTCTTCAAAACATTCTTCAATTTCGCCGCCATCTTTAGGCACTAATAATACTGCTCGTATTACATCTTCAGTTAAGGCATCTTCATTTTCATCATACATGATTGCACCAGTAGCGTCACGACGCTCTGTTTCAATTAATGCGGTCGCGGCTATTTCATTAGCATCGTTGATATCACGTGCTTCAACAATGGTATATTTTTGTGTACTAACTTTTTTGCCATCTATAACTTCACAAGTGTTGATTAAATCATTCAAATTATAAAGCTTATCATCATCTTCGGTATCAAGTTCATTGATTTCAAATAGATACGCTTCACGACGACGTGGGTTGTTTGAATTGTCGTTATGAGTTTCAACTTCGCCTTCACCAACAAACTTACCGTTAATGTTAATTGCGCGAGCTGTGCTTGATGCGCCATTAAAGTAGGAGTCAGGAATTACAAATTCAGGGTTTTCAACGTTAGTATCAACATAGTAGGCTTTCGTACGAGGAGTACCATTAATGTAGGTCGTGGTATGCCCTACAGCGATACCTTCATCATTAATATCATAAGCACGAGAGTCAAAGTGCGTACTATGATCAGGTGTAAACGATTTCACCACTCCGTCTTTAAACATTACTGCATAGAAGTTACGCGCTTCGGTAGCAGCTGGGTCAGTTTCTTCTTCATCAACCCAACCATGAGAATAACCAACAGTTACGCCTTGATTATTAACTGCTTGAGCAATACTTACATAAGTACGAAGGTCTTCCTCATCAGGGGTAACTAATATCCCTAACGACTCCCTAGTAGCATTGAAATTCTCATCAATCGTCCATTTCGACGCATCAATATAATACATATTATCTAATTGCTGTGCGATACAAAGTTCTAATGGCTGAACAGCTAGAACTTCAGGATCATTACAGCCGGTAGGTTCAACTTCTTCAGTTTCGTCATCATCACCAGTATTTTCAATAAAGGTTACTTTATCTTCATCTAAAGCAACGCTGGCATAACCCACAGCGAATGTATTATCGCCACTCATACCTATAATGGCTGATTCACCACCGTAATGTCGAGCTGGGTTGTCGGTTTCCTCAGTAGGTGGTAATACCGGATAGACTGTAGCACCGTTGTCTGGAGAGAAAAAAGCACGGGTGGTAAAGTCACGAATAAAATAATCGTAAGGGTCAGCAACGGGTGACTCATCATCAGGGTCAAGGTCAACGGGCTCATAATAATAATTTAAGTAAGGCGCTGAAGCATTACCGTAAATCCAACCACTGTCGGTAATACCGTTAATAAACTCAGTGGTTGAGTTTGTTAATAGTGAAGTATCAACAGTAACATCAGGATTTTCAGTAGGTAAAAATGTGCTATCAAATATAGTCACTTCTTCGGTGCCATTAGCATCATCAAGGTTGGTCATTACGATAGAAGTACCAACTTGTTGATAAAAAAGCGAGCCGGCATTTCTTTGTAGATAATTTACCACCCAATAAAGATCATTTGGCACAGGTTCTCCTGCACGCAGTGCGGTTTCATCTTCGATATCGTTGATGCCAATCGTTTGATCATGATAAACCGCAGCTAAATTTACTATACTGTCGTAATCAGCATCTTCAAAATAACCATATTGCACAGGGAAGTTATACAATTCAGTACCTGAAATACCCATTTGACCAGCATTATTAAATTTTTGGCCATAAGTGTACTTATGAGTTTCTGCTGCGCCTTTATCTATCACTTCATAAACAGCAGAGTTTGCAGTACTCGCTAATGCACCTGAAATACTTAACGCTAATAGAGATTTAAAAAAATTATTCATGTAATAAGTTCGCTCTGACTTCTATTTTTCATCTAATTCTTGCCATCTGGCAAAAGCAATATCGAGTTTCGACTCAGTTTCGGCCAACTGGTTCAATATATTATTGGTAAATTCGCTGTCTTTATTAAAAAAATCAGCTGCATTTACTTGTTGTTGTAATTCTTCAATGGTTTGTTCTAAGGTATCAATTTGCTCAGGTAACGCTTCTAGTTCACGCGTTTCTTTAAAACTAAGCTTTTTCTTCACCGCTGTTACTTTAACAGAGGCTTTATTGGTTGAATCTTTACTTGTCTTAGCTGCACTATTTTTTTCCGGCGCTTTTTTAACACCAGCCGCTAAATTAGCACGTTGTGTTTCTTTTAACGCTAAATAACTATCAACGTCATCATAACCACCAACTATTTGGCTTATATGGCCAGTACCGTCAAAATACAAACACGTATTTACGCAATTATTAACAAAGTCACGATCATGGCTCACTAAAATAACCGTTCCAGCATAATTTGCAACGACTTCTTCTAATAATTCAAGTGTTTCGATATCAAGATCGTTGGTCGGCTCATCGAGAATAAGTAAATTACTTGGGCGTAAAAACAAGCGTGCCAGTAATAGTCGATTCTTTTCACCACCCGATAATGCTCGAACTGGCGTTCTGGCGCGCTTAGGGCTAAATAGGAAGTCTTGCAAGTAACCAAGTACATGGCGCGGCTTGCCGTTAACAATAACATCTTGCTTACCTTCACCAACAATTTCTTGCACAGTTTTGTTTAGATCTAACGCATCACGATGTTGGTCGAAATAAGCAACATCTAAATTTACCCCAGAGCGCATTTTTCCGCTGGTCGGTTTTAGTTTTTCCATGATCATTTTAATCAAGGTCGACTTACCTGTACCGTTAGCGCCAATGAGGGCAAGACGGTCATTACGAGTGATAAGTAAATTTAAATGTTTGATTACCTCTTTATCACCAAAAGAAATGCCGACATCTTCTGCTTCAAAGACAAGCTTACCTGAGCGATCACCCTGAGTAATCGTCATTGAACTTTGATTGCGCACTTCACGGCGTGCTTGACGTTCTAAACGTAGTTTTTCTAGCGAACGTACTCGGCCTTCATTACGGGTTCTACGTGCTTTTATCCCTTGGCGGATCCAAACTTCTTCTTCTGCCAATTTTTTATCAAATAAAGCATTTTGCTGAGCTTCTACTTGTAAATCATGCGCTTTTTGTTCGATATAAAGGTCGTAATTACCTGGGTAGCTTTTCAATTGGCCACGGTCAAGGTCAATAATTCGAGTAGAAACGCCGCGAATAAATGCCCGGTCATGACTAATAAATAAGATGGTTCCACCAAAATCTTTTAAGAAGTTTTCTAACCACAACACACTTTTTATATCTAAATGGTTGGTGGGCTCATCGAGTAATAGAATATCAGGTGATGTGACCAATGCTTTTGCTAAGGCCACTTTACGTAACCAGCCACCAGAGAGATCGCAAATTTTTGCGTCGGCATTTAACGACAATGTGCTCATTACCTGTTCAATGCGCTGCTCGTCTTGCCAAGCATTGGCTTGTTCAAGTTGTTCTTGAACGTTGGCCAATTTATTCAAATTGCCTTCACTTGGGTCTTCGGTAACTAGATGAATAAGGTTATGGTAACGTTTAATAAGATCAGCGTTTTCTTTAACCCCTTGAGCAACATAGTCAAAAACTGTTATATCTGAAGACTCAGGTGGGTCTTGTTCTAACATGGCAATTTGCATGGTGTTAGATTTTAATATTTGGCCGTCATCAAGTTTTTGTATGCCCATTAATATTTTCATTAATGTTGACTTACCCGCACCGTTGCGCCCAACTAAACAAATACGTTCACCGGTTTGAATGCTTAACTCGGCTTTGTCTAATATTTTACCTTCACCAAAGGCTAATTCCCCTTGGCTAATTCTGATCAATTCCATTGGTTATACTAACTCTTTTACTTGTGTGGCCTGAAATGGCCAAAATAATTTTTGTTGATCGCTTAAGCGCTCAAGCACGGGTATATGAACGCCATATAAAGCAACTAACTTCTCATCTTCAACAATATCAATAACTGCGAGCTCATTACTAGCAATAAACGGCTGACACAGCAATAAAGCTTGTTCACACAAATGACAACCTTCACTACTATATAAATGATACTTAATATTCATTAACGACGTCTTCCTTAGTTAATACGTTTAATCGACCAACTATTATGAATATGTTTATTGCGCAGAAAATCTTTATCACGGGTTTGTTCAGTCATTGATTTTGCCACTAAACCAATAGCTGTTAATGCTTCAACATCAATTTTAAAATTACGTTTGTTATTAGTAAAAATAATTTCGCCATCTGGAGCTAATGAATTAATGGCATCGTTAAGTAAAGCAACATGATCGCGCTGTACATCGAAGCTTTCCCCCATGCGTTTCGAATTTGAAAATGTTGGCGGGTCGATAAAAACCACATCAAACGTTTGCTTATTCGCTTTAAGCCACTGCAAACAATCAGCTTGAATAAACTGATATTTATGACCATTTAAATTATTTAAAGCAAAGTTATCTTGCGCCCAATTTAAATAGGTATTAGACATATCAACAGTAGTAACAGAAGCTGCGCCATGAAGTGCGGCTTGTAATGACACTGAGCCGGTATAAGCAAATAAATTAAGTAAGGTTTTATTTTTTACCTTTTGCGCAACTATTTGTCGGGTTTTACGATGATCTAAAAACAAACCGGTATCAAGATAGTCCCACAAATTCACTTTAATTTTCGCGCCATATTCATTAATCACCATTGCAGGTTTATTAACACTGGCTTTTTGATACTGATTGGTGCCCTTTTGTTTCGCGCGTGTTTTTAGCGAAACTTTATCAGTTGGCACATTAAGTACTTTTGGCGCCCAGTAAATAACTTCTTGTAAACGTTTAGCAGTTTTCTCAGCTTCTATTGTTGCAGGCGCTGCATATTCTTGAATAACAATTGAATCGCCATAAACATCAACGGCAACATTATATTCAGGAATGTCGGCGTCGTAAGCACGGTAACATTCAATTTGTTCTTTTTTAATCCAGTTTTTTAAGTGCTTAAGATTTTTCTTTAAACGGTTAGCAAAAGCAGAGTCTTTTTCTTCAAACAAAGCACTTGGGCTTAACGCGTCTTTAGCCGTTTGTTTTTCATCAAGGTTATATAAAGCAAATTGACAGTCGAGCGGACCATTTTTAAATTTATAACGTTTAAAGCTGGCGAGCTTTAACATAGACAACAATTCAACATTGGCGGTTAAAATAGCTACGCGCCAATTGGCAAATCGGCTTTTAAATAATTGACCTAAAGCGACAAAAGTTTCAACCAATTCCGGTAACTCGCCAATACGTTCGCCATAAGGAGGATTAAATAAAATAGTACCTGCACTTTCAAAAGCATTGACCAGCTTGTTGGCGTCTTTACAGTTAAATTCGATAAAGCGAGCTAAACCAGCATTACGAGCATTTTGCTCAGCAGTGCGGATAACCCTATTGTCCACATCATTTCCGTGCACTTTAATATTTAACTCGGCTAAGCCTTGGCTCGACTCATCCATCGCTTGATGTAATTGTTCTTGCCAAAGTTCGTCATCATTACCTAACCAGTTGCTAAACCCCCAGCGTTCACGTTCAATGCCCGGCGCTTGTTTAGCAGCCATAGAAACCGCTTCAATTAAAATAGTACCTGAACCACACATAGGATCTAATAATGGCTTAGTAATATCGTTTAACCAGCCCGAACGCATAATAAGAGCAGCAGCTAAATTTTCTTTCAACGGCGCCGCACCTGAGTCGCGTCGATAACCACGTTGAAATAAGCCACGCCCGGAGAACTCTAGGTAAATAGCCACTTGATCTCTAAGCAAACGCGCTTGAAAACCAATATCAGGGCTAACTTTATCAACTGACGGACGTTCAATACCCAAATCGCGAAAGTGATCAACAATCGCATCTTTAATGGTTAAACCACCAAACTGGGTATTTCGAATTTCTTCATTTTGGCCAACAAAGTCGACCACAAAAGTTTGCTCTGGAGAGAAAACCTCACTCCAAGGCACTTGTGCCGCAGCTGCCAGTAATTCATCTTTGTTTAAAGCACTGCCTTCAGCCAATTTAAGCAGTACGCGGGTAGCTAAACGCGTCCACAAACAAATACGATAAGCTTGTTCAAGAGAACAAGAAAAATAAACACCTTCAGGTTTTTGTACAACCTGCTCTGCACCTAACGATTTAAGTTCGTCAGCAAGGAGTACTTCTATACCTTGAGATGTTAATGCTAAAAATTGAAACATATGAGATTTCCGGACAAATTTATGGTCGCGATTATAAACAAAGAGCGGTATGACTTATACTGATTTCATGTAATTAAACTGCTTAACTGATTTATTCATTTAAAACCGAGGGAAATATAGACATAAAACATCAGCGCTGGCTGATTTTAAAGCACATTGCTTGCTATTTATACCAACCACAAAAATAATCATAAAACAGGTTGCAATATTGACTTGGTATCCTTATGATACGCCTCGTTTTCAGGGAGACAAAATATTTTGATATTTATCACTTGAAAATTATTCTTTAATAACAGAATTAAATCAGTTATTGGCTAGTTTTATCGCTTTGATAAAACCATTCGGACGCGGGATGGAACAGCCTAAAAGTTCACTTCGTCGGGCTATTATTTATAAATAGCCGAAGGTCGTCAGTTCAAATCTGGCTCCCGGAACCAATTCTTCTAAAGAGAATTAAAACCTTTAGGGCTTTCCTACTTAATGTAGGGTCATTCGGACGCGGGATGGAGCAGCCTGGTAGCTCGTCGGGCTCATAACCCGAAGGTCGTCAGTTCAAATCTGGCTCCCGCAACCAATTCTTTATAATATTAGAGTTTAAATAAATATTACGTGGGGATGGTCGACCTTAGGTCGTCAGTTCACTCTTTGCAAAATAAGTGGCTCCCGCAAGCAATTCTTTATAATGTTAGAATTCAAAGAAACTATTCTTAAGTTTGAATTAAAACAACTTGGCTTTCCTACTCAATGTAGGTCATTCGGACGCGGGATGGAGCAGCCTAAAAGTTCACCTCGTCGGGCTATTCTTTATAAATAGCCGAAGGTCGTCATGTTTATTTTCAAATTTGGCTTCCACAACCAATTCTTAAGACAGAATTAAAACAGCTTGGCTTCCTAATTTAAATTAGGTCATTCGGACGCGGGATGGAGCAGCCTGGTAGCTCGTCGGGCTCATAACCCGAAGGTCGTCAGTTCAAATCTGGCTCCCGCAACCAATTCTTTATAATATTAGAGTTTAAATAAATATTACATTGGGATGCTCGACCTTAGGTCGTCAGTTCACTCTTTGCAAAATAAGTGGCTCCCGCAACAAATTCTTTATAATGTTAGAATTCAAAGAAACTATTCTTAAGTTTGAATTAAAACAACTTGGCTTTCCTACTTAATGTAGGTCATTCGGACGCGGGATGGAGCAGCCTGGTAGCTCGTCGGGCTCATAACCCGAAGGTCGTCAGTTCAAATCTGGCTCCCGCAACCAATTCTTTATAATATTAGAGTTTAAATAAATATTTCGTTGGGATGCTCGACCTTAGGTCGTCAGTTCACTCTTTGCAAACTAAGTGGCTCCCACAAGCAATTCTTTATAATGTTAGAATTCAAAGAAACTATTCTTAAGTTTGAATTAAAACAACTTGGCTTTCCTACTCAATGTAGGTCATTCGGACGCGGGATGGAGCAGCCTGGTAGCTCGTCGGGCTCATAACCCGAAGGTCGTCAGTTCAAATCTGGCTCCCGCAACCAATTCTTTATAATATTAGAGTTTAAATAAATATTACGTGGGGATGCTCGACCTTAGGTCGTCAGTTCACTCTTTGCAAAATAAGTGGCTCCCGCAACAAATTCTTTATGATGTTAGAATTCAAAGAAACTATTCTTAAGTTTGAATTAAAACAACTTGGCTTTCCTACTCAATGTAGGTCATTCGGACGCGGGATGGAGCAGCCTGGTAGCTCGTCGGGCTCATAACCCGAAGGTCGTCAGTTCAAATCTGGCTCCCGCAACCAATTCTTTTTTAAAATTAGAGTTTAAATAAATATTACCTTGGATGATCGACCTTAGGTCATCAGTTCACTCTTTTTCAATATAAGAAGCTCCTGCAACCAGCTCCCTAAACTCTAAATAACAAATGACGCGAGACTTACCTACGGATATTAGAACATCTGTATTGCTTGTTATATTTTTCTTAAGTTTTATGATTTTTCAAAATTAAAACTATCTACAACCACGCCATTTATTACTAAAACAGGTATACCTTTCCCGCCTATTGATTCTATTTATTGGCATTGTGCACTAGCAATTGACTATGCCACTACATATATCCCAAAAGGCGGATTCAAGGAAGGCAAAACCACTGCAACGTATAAACGAATCCGAAAAGAAAGCAACATAACGAGCTTCTTTCAGCAAATGGGCATTGCCAAACGCGAAAATAATTGCAGAGTTGAATGCCCTATTTGCGTTTAACGAATGCTAAAAGAATTTGCTAATAAACGTAGAAAAAACACAAATATTAGAAACTATTTTAATGCAAAATAGTTGCGGTATATAACGCCCTAATAATATGCAAAAAATTGTTGGCTAAAATGTTGAGGAACGAAACACCGCAAACTGTTTTTTGTCCCTGTTTAATTGCTTGTTAGGTGCAACTTTGGTGCGATTTACAAATACGCTACGGCGAAGTTACCCTTGACCAAAACTAACCTTGAGCCATTAAAACCCAAACCTGAAATAATTAATAGCTTTACAGCAAAAATGTCTTTAATTGCGTAAAGCTTATTAGTGATTGCACCTGTACTTTCATGGCGAAACACACCCAAATAATTTTTATTTTAAAGGCTTTTAGTTAAAGCACATAACGCCCCAATAAGGGGAAATTTGTAGTTGGCTAAAATTGTTGAACGCAGTGAAAAAAGCCAACTGTAAATTTTCCCGCTTTATTGCCTTGTTAGGATGAAATTACACCCCAACCAATAGAGACTACAAATATACCTAAAATAGAAAACAGATGCTGTTTACAAGCAGATTGTACTCTTATATCGCTACTGTTATACAGCATAAATACGGCTCCTAGTGGTCCTAAGAGAAGTAAAGATAGCCCGTCGGAGACCTTATTTCGAAATCCTTTAAATATTGCAATAAACCATGTTATTACAATCGCAGCTACTAATACCCAAAAGACAAAATTTTCCACACCTTCCATTTCAATTCCTTTAGTTCAACTCAAATAGAGTTCATTCATCCTAACGCCCTTATTTATTAGCTTGTTAGGTTTTGCTTTTATACTGAATATAATTAACAAGCATCTTGTTATTCTTTAAACCCCAAGTCGATTTATGCACTGGTGTACGCATGAGCTCTTTTTTAATTGCCTTTGAGTGTACCCGCTTAGGTATGTTAGATAAAACTTTATAATTAACAATATGACCGTGATTATCTATATCAAACTCAACTTCAATCTGCGAGTTTACAACTTGACAGATTGGTGGTATGGAAGCAGCTATTTTGATCGTACCTTTAGGGAATAATTCAGGAGTGTTATCTAAATACACAATTTCAGTTTTAAACTCTTCTAATAGCTCAATACTGGGATCTGAACATCCTTTCACTTCACCAAATTGAATAATACTTGCTAGAAAAATACTACCAAACATGTGCGAAACCTAACGCCCGCATAAGGGGCTAAGTAATGTTTGGCTAAAAAGTGTAGCGAAGCGGAACCGAGCCAAACGTTGCGTGTCCCGCTGCTTTATGCGCTTGTTAGGTATTCTGTAGTACACAGCCCCAACCGTCATACTCAACATCAAATAATTTGCCAATACATGTCATTAAACCTGACACTGAACAAATTACATTTTGATTAGACTGCATTGCAACCACGGCCAAAACACGATAATCACCTTTGACAGATTCAACCCTAGCATTGGCGTAATTATTATCATTGATAAAGCTGCAAACTGTTTCGGCTTTTTGAGCATCATCAGTTTTGAATACAAAGTCTATATTTCTTGGGATATCAAAGTTGTCGCCTTTGCTATCGTTATTAATTAGCAAGCTCGTATATTGCTCTGATGATTCCAATAATGCTTCGACTACACTCATAATCTTCCCTGAATACCTAACGCCCCAATAAGGGGCTGATAATGCTTGGCTAAACTTGTGCAGCGAAGCGGAACTGAGCCAAGCGTTAGCAGTCCCGTCACTTGATTGGCTTGTTATATGCACCTTATTCAGAGACAAAGTTAACAATACCTTTTGCGAAAACCACGTTACCAGAAAACAATGTAAATTCTAGACCCTTAGCCAGTTTACCGATATGTGGCTCATGAGTAAGAAAGCTAATTTCACAATTTACGGTTTCACCTTGTTTGATTTCGCGACTTTCTTCGAACGCAACCAAACAACTGAAATTTGTAGTTCCATAATTAATATTTGAGCGGAAACCAGAAACATATTTTGCGTTCCAGTTTTTATTATTAACTTCTAAGAAATTTACTCTGGCTAGAATATCCATGCTCTCAACTCGAAGTGCATATAACGCCCTAATAATGGGCAAAAAATTGTTGGCTAAAATGTTGAGGAACGAAAACAGCCAACTGTTTTTTGTCCTTATTTATTAGCTTGTTATAAAACATATTCAAACCCTTTATGCTCTTTTAGATAGGTTAACATTCTAATGTTGTAATTATTAGCATAAACTTTAGCAATAGCATTTAGTTTTGCATGTTCATAGCCTTCGAGAGCATCGGAAGTACCTTTGACAAAATTGATATCTTTCTCAGGATTAAGACATTGAATATTAACAACTGGAACATAAGCACCGACGCCATATAGTCAAATAAATCTGAAATCTGACCGAGCAATTGCGTTTTCAAAATCCTCCATAGGATCAGCTTGATTAAGCCACGACATTTCGTCAACGACCTTAATATTATCAGAGCCATCACAAGAGAATAAAAATAGAGATAAGAAAGCTACTACTAGAATTTTATGCATAACGTCCTTGTGCTTTATAACGCCCTAATAATAGGCAAAAAATTGTTGGCTAAAATGTTGAGGAACGTAAACAGCCAACTGTTTTTTGTCCTTATTAATTAGCTTGTTATGCTTGCGGTATAAATTGCTTACAATTCTGCTTTTGAGGAATTACGCTTATTTTCACCAAGTAACTCTGTCATTTTTTTTCTATTTTATGCTTAAAAGGACGGATCCAAAACTCTGACAATAAAATAGCGTATAAGACAGGGATAAACGCCTCTGTCACAATATATTTAGTAACTTCAATATTATCAGGAAAATGTACTATCGTAGTTAACAAATAAACAACCATGGTGACAAAGCCTATGATGTATACGTTTTGGATTACTAGATTCGATTGTATGATTGTTGAATTGTAATCAACAACTCTGTTCGGTTTTTTAATTACTGATAAAGTATTTGCAAAAAAACGGATTGAATCTTTAAACCCATGCGAGACAGATAATATAATAATTGCTAAACCATCTACGATCAACAAACAAAATATCTCCCAAGTTCCGTTCGTTCTTGTTAGTGTTGAACACAAAACAATCAACACAATTATAAAGCTCACAAATCCAAGACTAGATGTCCAATCGAAACTTGATTCTTCAAAAATTAATTGTGGATCGAACAGGTCTTCAAGTTCATTAGGTGGAACCTAAAATGCTGAAGCTAGTACCAGTTTCGAATCCAATGAACAATCCCCATTTTTTTCTATCCTTTGAATCGTTCGTTCGCTGAGGCCGCAGATTCTAGATAGTTGCTCTTGAGACCATCCTCTTTCTTTTCTTAGTCGTTTAATTATTTGCTTTGATACTGACATATTGTGTTCCCTATAAAATTAGAAAAACATACATTAATCTAATTACCCCTAACTTTACCACGACAACAGCATGACACTAACACGACACTAACAATTACTAATAAGCTAAGCATAACGCCTTGCTAAGCGGCTAAAAATAATTTGGCTACAATAACGAACGAAGTGAGGGAAGCCAACTGTTTTTTGTCCGTTTAAGCAACTTGTTAGTTGCCTTGGAGCAAACTTGGTGCTAACATTTGTGAGTACAGCACTGATTTAAGGTAACTTATAATGGACACTCGCATTCAATTTAGAGTTGATGAAGAAACAAAACGTTTGGCGCAGCTAATGGCCGAAAGCCAAGGCCGTACTCTTAGCGACGCATGCCGAGAGCTTGCAGAAGGTTTAGCAGCAGAACAGCGAAAAACTATGAGCCATGATGTATGGTTATCAGAACAAATAAACGCAGCATTTGATAAGTTAGATAACGGAAAAGCTCATTTTATTGTACATGATGAAGCTAAATCCTTGATGGAAGCAAGAAAGCAAAAAATTCGTAATAGAGATAATTCATGATTTTTTGGGAAGAAGAATCATTAAATGACCGCGAAAAAATATTTGAATTTCTTTTTGATTTTAATCCAAGTGCAGCTGAAAAAACTGATCAAATTATTGAAGCTAAAGTTGAGAACTTACTTGAACATCCACTAATGGGTGTTGAAAGAAATATTTTTCGTGGGAGAGTACTAATTATTCCAGAAATATCAATGATTGTTTCTTATTGGGTTGATGGGAAAACGATTAGAATAATGCGAGTTTTACACCAAAAGCAGAGTTTCCCGCCAGAGTAGAAGGCAACTAACGCCCAATTAATGGGCAAAAAATTGTTTGCTAAAATGTGTAGCGAAGCGAAACCTAGCAAACTGTAAAAAGTCCCGCTTTAATTGCTTGTTATATAAAGCTATTAAGCTTGAAAAGGTTACCCATTTTAAACACACTTTAAAAGCTTGAACCAGACCTAAATACAAAACCACCGCAACGTATAAACGAACCAGAAAAGAAAGCAACATAACGAGCTTCTTTCAGCAAATGGGCATTGCAAAACTCAAAAAAATTGCAGAGTTGAAAGCCCTATTTGCATTTAACTAATACCAAAAGAATTTGCTAATAAACGTAGAAAAAAACAAATATTAGAAATTATTTTAATATGAATCGTTGCGGTATATAACGCCTTGCTAAGCGGCGAAAAATTGTTGGCCAAAATTAGCGAGGAACGAGCAAAAGCCAACTGTTTTTTGTCCGTTTAAGCAACTTGTTAGGCCGATATATTGCAGTGATGTATTTTCAGCTCTAGTTGTTTTTTAGTTAATAGCTGAATATTAGAAATATTACTTTCACTTTTAACACGACCAACCAACTTAAACATAGATTTATCCAATGTGAAAACATCACAATAAGGAATTAAACTCATTTGGTGTATATCTCCAATATCTGAACCACCATGTTTAATCTTATTAGATGGGTCTTCATCAACATACAAATACCAAAATAAAAGTGAAGAAAACCTAGTTCCGGAACAAGGTTCTAATGATTTAATTTTTGATAATCGATAATTAAATACCAAATCAAATCTTATAGGTGGCACTTCTCGCATATCAAGCGATAGCAAGAAGGTTTCTTTGTCCGCGCTTCCTATATGCTTTCGGGCTTTTTTGTTTTTTTTGATAGTTTTATTTTCTATTGCGTGGCCTATAATTTTGTCTACATTGCTTAACCACTCAGATTTCTCTTTTTTATATCCTTGATCCCATTTTGAAATATCAACACCTTGCTTAAGAAATATAGGATCACCTCGCAGAGCCCCAAGAAGAAGTTTCTTGCGTTCTTCAGGTTTAATATTTCTCAAATCCATTTCAACAGGAAGCTCATCTAGCCTATTTAAATTATTAGCAATTTCTGCTTCTTTTACTTTAGCTGGGTCAACTACAACACAAGGTACAAGAGAATAGAATTTTGCAGCCGTTTCAGTTCTATCTCCATCTTTCCAATTAGGGTTATATAGTTCAGTTAGCGACAGTGAATTTAAAATGACAACATATCCATTGGATACGATGTACTTAACAACGTGATCACAGAATTCTTTATCTGTTAATCTCCCAAGAACCCAATTATCAATAAATATATACTTGCTCACCGCCTACTCCGTCGGCCTAACGCCTCATTAAGAGGCAAAAAATAGTTGGTTAAAATAAGCGACGAAGGAACAAAAACCAACTGTTTTTTGTCCTGCTTGAATGACTTGTTAGCCGTATTTACCTCTGTAGAAGAAATCTACGTAGATCTCGTTCTTGCCGCATGACATGCAAAATATAAACTTTGTCACTATCAACTTTATAGAAAATGCGACAGGGATTAATATAAACTTCGCGATAATTTAAGTTAACTAACTCCTGTGGCCTTTTACCAGATTCAGGATGACTTTCTAACCTTGATATTTTATCGAAAATTTTTTGAACCAACTTTTTAGCGGCAGGAATATTACTTAAAGCAATGTATTCAGCTATATCATTTAAATCATCAAGAGCTGGTGATGTCCATACTACTTCAGCCATTTGCTCATTTTCTCTTTCGCATCTTGATTTGAAAATGTATTACCATTTTTAATTGCTTGCTCACCGCGTGCTACGCCTTCAAGAATAGCCATTCGCTGTTGCATAAACTCATAATCATCGACATCAACTAAATAAGCAGATGGTTGCCCATGTTCAGTAATTAACACTGGTTCTTTGGAAATATGGAGATCAGCCAATATTTTAGTCGCTTGACGTTTAAGTGTTGTTACGAGTTCAACTCTCATGATAAAACCTATTTAGAATTAAGTAATGTACCACTATAGTATCACATAGAATCAAGGTTACAACTATACGGCTAACGCCCACATTAAGGGGCTTTTAATAAAGTTTGCTAAAATGTGAAGCGAAGCGGAACCTAGCAAACTATTAAAAGTCCCCCTTTAATTGCTTGTTATATAAGCCGAATTCATATACTAAGTGCGACACCCAATTTAATAAAAACGATGAACTGCTATATTCTTAGTTTTTTGCTCCCACCAAGAAGTAAAACCCTATGAAATACAAACAGCTCACCGAGGGTGATAGATATACGTTAGCCGCGTTAAAAAGGCAAGGCCTAAGCTTTGCTAACATCGCAGAAGCGATGAATAGAGATAAAAGTACCATTTATCGTGAAGTAAACCGTAACAGTTGCTGGATTATTGATGGCTCTTATCGTCCGAGTAAAGCACAAAGAAGGACACGAGCACGGCGCAGACGTTCACGCAGAAACCAGCATTTTACATCACAAGATTATAAAGAAGTTAGACGATTGATACGCAAAGACTGGAGTCCAGAGCAAATAACTGGTCACTTAAAAAAAGAAGGTAAACGCTCCTTTAGCCATGAAACGATTTATCGCTATATTTGGCGAGATAAACGAAACGGCGGTACCTTATGGAAACACTTACGATGCGCACAAAAACGAAGAAGAAAACGGTATAAGGCCTACGATAGCCGCGGCAGGCTTGCTGATAAACGAAATATCGCTGAGCGCCCTCTCGAGGTAGAAACTCGAAAGACACAAGGCCATTGGAAATTGATACTGTGATGGGAAAAGGCTCTAAACACTGCATTGTGACACTGGTTGAACGTAAAACAGGCTACACATTGATTGGTCAACTTAATGATAGAACAACGAAATCTACAAACAAAAGAACGATTAAATTAATGAGTAAAATGCCACACCAATTCAAAACAATTACTGCTGATAATGGCACTGAGTTTCATCAGTATAAAAAAGTAGAACAAGCCACTAACGGCCCCTATTACTTTGCTAACCCGCATCACTCTTGGGAGCGAGGCACTAATGAAAACACTAACGGTTTAATCAGGCAATACTTACGAAAAGGAACATCAATGGAAGGATTAACTCAGCAACGATGCGACACCATCGCTGCCAAATTGAATAATAGGCCAAGAAAACGACTTGGCTATAAAACACCAGAGGAATGCTTTTATGAATAATTACTTTTGTTGCACTTCAAAGTTGATACTAAGATTCATTGAAACCTGCAATAAAAAACTCGACCTTGCCACAAGATTTACAAGCATACATGTCTAAGTTTTCTTTATTTACAAATAATTCCCCTAGCTCACCTAAAATGCCCCAGCGTGTGCCTTCATGGAAGTTTTTAGTGCCGATAAAAGTTAGACTTGCTTGACATCGAATACAATCAGGGACTGAATTGCTAGGCTTGCGATCTGTGGCTGATCTGCTCTAATGGCACCGCACACTTTAATAAGGGATAATTATTCCATTAAATTAAGGTGTGAACATGACTCAAA
>CANMXU010000019.1 GCA_947501935.1 uncultured Alteromonadaceae bacterium | reverse complement strand
TCAGTTGATACTGATTTAGATGGCATTGGCAATAACAGCGACACCGATGATGATAACGACGGTGTATCAGATGTTAACGATGCATTTCCATTAGACCCTACAGAGTCAGTTGATACTGATTTAGATGGCATTGGCAATAACAGCGACACCGATGATGATAACGACGGTGTATCAGATGTTAATGATGCATTTCCATTAGACCCTACAGAGTCAGTTGATACTGATCTCGATGGCATTGGCAATAACAGCGATACCGATGATGATAACGACGGTGTATTAGATGTTAATGATGAATTTCCATTAGATGCAACTCAAGGCGGCGATAATGAAGATGATCTTTTTGCTAAGGGCATAGCTCTAGGCGATCCATCGTTATTAATTGGCCATGAACAGCGCTTGCTTGATGAAGTTCTTGCTTTGATTGAAAAATATGAGACTGAAGAAAATGCCTTCCTAGTCAAAATTTATGGTGAAGAGGCTATCAGTTATAAGCCCGGTCGTAATTCACAGTTTGTCAGCTTAACTCAACGTGATGGAACGCATAGTTTAATTCTTGGTAATAAAGGTGTAAGACTTGCTGCGGCCAGCGATATTGATGGCCAACGTAATGCTGCTTTTGGTACTAATATCGTCCGTAATTTTTATGAAGGTAGCTACCTTAGTTATGAAAATCACTTTAAAAGCCTGCTAGCTTGGTTATTAAAGCGAGATGATAGCAGTCTAAGCAATAGTGCCGATATTCGTTTAGCCTTGATGAATGGCACCACCTATAGCAGAACTACTGCTTGGCTCAACGCTCAATATCCAAATTGGACGGTAACCCATTGTGATGACGAGGCGACATTAATTGCTTGTCTTGGAGATAATGCTGATTTAGTGATCACTGCTTCAGAAACCAGTACAGATAATGAAGTTGTTACAACTGCATTAGCCAATGCGCAAGCCCAAGGTGCTGCTCGTATATATGTACATAATCATAGTTGGAATACCGTAGCATTAACGAATACGGTATTAGCGGGTATGAACTTTTCTATGCAAAGTCCTGGTGAGCCTGGTAACTATTTCACTGAAGATTCTGCCACTTGGAGTAACTATCAAGAAATGCTAACAAAAGGGTGGGATTTAGAGCCAATTCGTACTTTAGTAAAGAACTTTAAAGCAGGTGATTTTCCTTTTGACTTAAGCGCTTGTGCTGATACTTGTGAAGACGCTTACCATAGTGAATTTTATGACGCGGTTAGAGTCTTGCGTGCTACCATTAAAAAGCTTGATAACAATGCTATTGACCTTTTTGCCAGTAAAGCATACCTACTCGAAAAAAGGCTGGTATTGCTAGGCGATATTTATCGTCAAAGTATTCATTATCCGATGGATGTTAGCACAACCGATCAACTAAGCTTTTTGAAAGCTTGGTATGCCGATCACACGGTTTATAATCAACGTGATTATAATCCGGTACAATCTGACTTGGGTAACTTTAGTCGTACCGACTTTAGCCATATTACTCCAACCAATAAAACCGTAAGCTTAACCAGTAAAAAACATTTCCGCTCAGCGGGGGTGTACGCCATTCCTGGGCAAACTTTTACTATTACCCGTCATGATAATAGTGATTTAAATATTTCAATTTTCATTAATTCACTTCGTGCAAGTGCTACCAAGGAGTTTGGTAATAATCAATATATTCGTCCGAAATACTTATGGTCAGCTTCGGTGCCTATTAAGGCCGGTGAAACTATTCGTTTAACCTCGCCTTATGGTGGGCCGGTGCAAATAAACTTTAGTAGTAACGACTTACCTGTTGAATTGAGCTTTAACAATATTGGCTTACACCCGCATTGGGCTGGCAGCGCTGATAATGAAAGCTTCGCACAAAAACTGGATGAAGGTGATTATGATTGGGCTGAGGTTGTTACTCCACAGTTTGAAATACATTCACGTCTAAGCAAAATGCGCAGTTCACTGTCAGGCACTACTTGGGTTGATGCTGTTACTTTAGCGGCTGGAACTGAGCAATACATTCATAACTACCCGCATATTTTAGCAGGCTTTCAAGGCCCCGGTATTGACGTTGTTGGTGAGATCCATGACTTTGCTGAGAATCGCGGCTGGACAATTAACAACTTAGACTTGGTTAAACATATGAATGCTGACCAACCAACCTGTGGTAGTGGTTGCTCAGGAAATCCTTATGATGCAAGCTGGGAATTCAACCCAATAGGGCATGGTGATATCCATGAATTTGGCCATGGTTTAGAAATAGCAAAACTTAGGTTTGATGGTTGGGGGTCGCACACAACAACAAACCATTATTCTTATTACAGTAAAGCTCAATTTTCTAAACTCAATGGTACCGACAGTAGCTGTCAGGTGTTGTCTTTTGATGCTTCATATAATCAATTACTTGAGAGTCTAAAACATGATGACCCGCTTACTTACCTGCAAGAAAACCCTTTATCGGGTCATGAACCAACTCATATATTGTATTTACAAATTATGATGGCAGCCCAAGCATCAGGTGCAATAGAAGATGGTTGGAATTTACTGGCACGTTTACATGTGTTTTACCGTGAATATGCGCGTGCGATAAGTAATGATGCCAATTGGTTGGAAAAACGCGATAGTTTAGGTTTTAGTCATTTTACTCGCAGCGAAGTAAAAGCACTAAATAATAATGAATGGCTAGTTGTTGCTATTTCAAGTGTAGCCGAACGAGATTATCGTAGCTTCCTCAAGATGTGGGGGATTGGCTATAGTGACGCAGTATCAGACCAAGTAGCAAGCTTTAACTACCCTGAAATCAGTAAAACCTATTACCAAGCCAGTGGTAATAATTATTGTCTAAGCTTTGAACAACCGACCATTGAAATTATTGATAGCGATGGTGACGGTATACTTGATAGTGAAGACGCTTTTCCATTGGATCCTAACGAGCAAAGTGATAGTGATAATGACGGTATTGGAGACAATAGTGATACGCACTATTATGATCTGGAACTTGATCTGAGCAATATGTTGTATGTCGATGTGCAGTTTAAATCACATAAAGACAGCAGCTGTTTTGCCATTAACCCTGAACTTGAGCTAAACGGTCAACAGTTAATTACGCTAAGCTGTGATAACGACAACCGTACTCGCTGGAGCTGGGATGAGCAAGGTCGTATTCATTCTCACCTAGATCCTGCTTATTGTTTAGACGGTGACAGTTTGCTCAAAGATGACCGATTAACGCTGCAATTGTGTAATAACGATATTGCCCAGCAATGGCGTTACGATGCTAATAACCGCATTGTAGCAACGAGTAATTCAGCTATTGCAATGGACTATCATTCGGTTAATAAAGAAGTAAACCTGTGGAGTACTCACAGTTATAGTGATCAACGATGGAGCATTATTAACGACTAAATATCGTAATAATTAAGCCACCAATAGGTAACGCTGCTTATGTTCGTTGCCTTTTTCAATAATCATAACGGCACATTTAATTAGTAACAACAGTTAAACTGTGCCGTTATTCATTTCATTCATACCCTTTTATTTGTTTAGTTCATTGGATATTTTTTCTAATGACACCAGCTATTTAACTCATTACCACGAGTTGTCGGATTTATATTACTTATTTTTGGCTTGTGCGAAGTGTAACTAAAATGTACAATTTGCTCATAAATTGTACATTTGTTCTGTTTGGTTTGCTGTTAATTAATACGAATTTTCATGATTTTATCTTTATTTTTTTAGCTAACTCAAACCTTGTTTATTGATTTATTGACAAGAACTGAATGAATTACAGCTGTTTTATTTTATAATCAAAGGGTTTTTTATGATGTATAACCTATTGTTCGTACGTGTTTTAGTTTTAGGCTCTTTTTTTGCTTTAGCCAGCTGTGGCGGTGGCGGAGAAGGGAGCGATGAAAATAGTAATAACCCGCCAGTTATCGATAATAGCCAAGATCCTGATAACGGCTCAGAAAGTGGCTCAGAAAGTGGCTCACAAGGTAGCTCTGATGAAGAGTCTACCGCTCCTGAAGAAGAACCTGCTACACCTGAAGAAGAGCCATCGGCTCCTATAGAAGGTCCTTCAATTCCAGTCGAAGAACCAGCAACGCCAGAAGAAGAACCAGCTACGCCAGAAGAAGAACCAACTTCGCCAGAAGAAGAACCAGTTACGCCAGAAGAAGAACCTGCTACGCCAGAAGAAGAACCAGCTTCGCCAGAAGAAGAACCAGCTTCGCCAGAAGAAGAACCTGCTTCGCCAGAAGAAGAGCCAGCTTCGCCAGAAGAAGAACCAGCTTCGCCAGAAGAAGAACCAGTTACGCCAGAAGAAGAACCTGCTACGCCAGAAGAAGAGCCAGCTACGCCAGAAGAAGAACCAGTTACGCCAGAAGAAGAACCTGTTACGCCAGAAGAAATAGAGCCAACCGAGAGCGAGTTGATCGCTCTTGCTATTGCCGCGGGCGATTCGACATTATTACCAGAAGATGAAACGGCATTACTCGATGAAATTTTAGCTTTAATTGGCCACTATGAAACTGACGAAAATAACTTTTTGGCGCAAATATATGGTGAAGACTCAATCAGCTATAGCCCGCATAGAAACTCGCAATTTGTTAGTATCAGTCAGCGTGAAGGCATGTATGCGTTAGTAAGAGGTAATAAGGGCTTAAGACTTGCAACAGCAAGTGAAATAGATGGCCAACGCAATGCGGCTTTTGGCACTAATATCGTCAGAAACTTTTATGAGGGCAGCTACCTTAGTTACGAAAATCATTTTAAAAAACTGCTTGCGTGGTTATTAAAACGTGACGATGTTGCTCTTGCCAACGCTGCTGATATTCGCTTAGCTTTGATGGACAGCACAACTTATAGCCGTACTACTGCTTGGCTTAACACACATTACCCAAACTGGGTTGTTACCCAATGCGACGAAGCACTAACCCTTAATACTTGTCTTGGTGCAAATGCAGATTTAGTGATCACTGCTTCAAATACCAGTACCGACAGTGATGTTGTTGCCACGGCGTTAGCTAATGCACAAGCTCAAGGTGCGGCGCGTATTTATGTGCATAACCATAGTTGGAATACTTCGTCTTTGACTAATACTGTGTTAGCAGGGATGAATTTTTCTATGCAAACACCGGGTAATGCCGGTAATTATTACAGTCAAGATACTGCTACTTGGAATAACTACCAAGAAATGTTTGCCAGAGGTTGGAATCTTGAACAAACGCGCACCTTAATTAACAACTTTAAAGCAGGTAGTTTTCCGTTTGACTTAAGCACTTGTGCTAGCAGTTGTGAAGCGGCTTACAGCAGTGAATTTTATAACGCAACAAACGCGCTACGTTCGACCATAAAAAAATATGACAATAATGCTGTGGATCTTTTTGCCAGCCCAAAATATTCATTAGAGAAAATGTTAGTATTACTTGGTGATGTTTATCGTCAATCAATCACTTATCCTATGGATGTAAGCACTACCGATCAATTATCATTTTTACAAGCTTGGTATGCCGACCATACCGTCTATAACCATCGTGATCATAATCCAGTACAATCTGATTTAGGTAATTTTAGCCGTACAGATTTTACTCATATTAACCCAAGCAATAAAACCGTGAGCCTGATCAGTAAAAAGAACTTCCGCTCAGCGGGTGTTTATGCACTTCCGGGACAAACCTTTACTGTTACCCGAAATGATCATAGTGATTTAAATGTTTCAATATTTATTAATTCACTACGTTCTAGCTCAACCAAACAATTTGAAAATAATAAATACGTTCGCCCTAAATATTTGTGGTCAGCTTCAGTACCAATTAAGGCTGGCGAAACTATTCGTTTAACCTCGCCTTATGGTGGGCCGGTGCAAATTAATTTTAGTAGTAACGACTTACCGGTTGAATTGAGCTTTACCAATATTGGCTTACACCCACATTGGGCGAGTAGTGCAGACAATGAAAGCTTTGCCCAAAGCTTAGATGCTGGCGATTATGACTGGGCCGAAGTTGTTACTCCACAGTTTGAAATACACTCACGTTTAAGCAAAATGCGCAGTTCACTGTCAGGCAGTACTTGGGTTGACGCCGTTACTTTAGCTGCGGGAACCGAGCAATATATGCACAACTATCCGCATGTTTTAGCCGGCTTTCAAGGCCCTGGAATTGATGTTGTAGATGAAATTCATGACTTTGCTGGCGAACGTGGCTGGACAATCAACAACCTTGATTTAGTTAAGCATATGAACGCCGACCAACCTACTTGTGGCTCAGGCTGTTCAGGTAACCCGTATGATGCCAGTTGGCAGTTTAACCCTATTGGTCATGGCGATATTCATGAATTAGGGCATGGCTTAGAAAATGGCAAATTCCGTTTTTATGGCTGGGAAAGTCATGCGGTAACTAATCCTTATTCATATTATTCAAAAACACAGTATGCAAAAATTAATGATACTGGCAGTTCGTGTCAAAGCCTGCCCTTTGATCGTATGTTTGGTTATTTAAAAGAAAGTATTAGCCAAGCGGATCCTTTCACTTATATGGAAAATAGCGATCTTAAATCTTGGGATGAAGGCGTAGCTATTTATGTACAAATGATGATGGCTGCACAAGCAGAAGGCGCACTTGCCGACGGCTGGAATATGTATGCGCGTCTGCATGTTTTATATCGAGAATTTGGCCGCGCTGATGATAATGAAAGCAACTGGTTGGCGAAGCGAGATAGCCTAGGTTTTGGTAATTACAGCCGCACAGATGCCCGTGCTTTAAGTAATAATGATTGGTTACTTATTGCAATATCTAGCGTAACAGAGCGGGATTATCGTGACTTTTTCACTATGTGGGGTCTAAGTTTTAGCACGGCAGCAGCGGATCAAGTTGCTGCGTTAAATTACCCAGCGGTAGCGACTAACTTTTATCAAGCCAGTGGCAATAATTACTGTCTTGGTTTAGACAAAACCGCGATTGCGATTATTGACAGCGACGGTGATGGCGTAATTGACAGTGAAGATGCTTTTCCAAATAACCCAGACGAGCAGAGTGACGCTGATGGCGATGGCACAGGTGATAATGCAGATACAGAATTTACCTTAGACCCTGTAACTATTGAATACCAAAACATGCAGTTAGTAACTGACTACAATAGCCAATGTTTGAGTATTTCGCCTGATGCTGACTTAGCAGGGCAATCAATCCTATTGTCTGATTGTAGTGACAAATCAGCAACTTCGTGGACTTGGACTTTAGACGGGCGTTTACACCTTGATGTTGACCTTGGCTATTGTGTTCAAGCCAGTGGTAGCGGCAATACTTCAAGTATTACACTTGCCCTTTGTAGTGATAACACGAAACAGCAATGGAATTATGACAGTGATACCAGAACGATAAGACTGCAGCAAAGTAATAACTCCACCATGGATTATTCTCCATCGCGCAGCAAAGTGCATGTTTATGGTTATCATGGCAATAGTAACCAACGTTGGACCATATTAACCGCGCAATAATGGCTTGCTTATTTGAATCACTTTTTGACCGCAACTGATTGCTGTAACCGGTTAAATAGGTAGGGTTCGAGTAAAATATTCGCAACAGCGAGAAGATAAACGTAACGGCCGACAGCAATGTCGGCCATTTTTTTTGGCTGAAAATTACTCGAGGCGCTTTATTTGGTAAAAGCTGTAATTTTCTCAATTATACCTTGGCTATCTAACCCCAGTTCTTGATGAATTTCTGCTTGAGTACCGTGTTTAATAAACTGATCAGGTAAACCGATATTAAGTACTTTAACGCCTAAGCCTTGGCTTAAAATAAATTCATTCACACCAGAGCCAGCACCGCCAGAAATAACGTTATCTTCAAGGGTAACGAAAGTAGTGTGAGAATTACTCAACGCTTTAATTAAGCTTTCATCAAGCGGTTTAACAAACCGCATATCAACTAAGGTTGCGTTAAGTTCAGTCGCTGCTTTTTCTGCTTCAGCTAACATAGTACCAAAACTTAACAGGGCAATATTTTCACCTTGTTGCTTAACTATGCCTTTACCTATTTCAATGGTTTCATCAATGTGAGGTAATTCGCTACCGTTGCCAGTACCACGCGGGTAACGTACCGCAGCAGGCTTATTTAATTTATGACCTGTCGTTAACATCAACTGGCATTCACGTTCATCTGATGGGGTCATTATCACCATATTTGGAATACAGCGTAAAAAGCTTAAATCAAAAGCACCTTGATGCGTTGGTCCGTCAGCACCCACAATTCCAGCGCGGTCAATAGCAAATAACACCGGTAAGTTTTGAATAGCAATATCGTGAATTAATTGGTCGTAACCACGTTGTAAAAAGCTTGAATAAATCGCGACAATGGCATTTTGTCCGCCAATAGCAAGGCCGGCGGCAAAGGTTACTGCGTGTTGCTCGGCAATGGCAACGTCGTAATATTTATCAGGGAAACGTTGGCTAAATTCAACCATGCCAGAGCCTTCACGCATTGCTGGCGTTATTGCGACTAATTTATCGTCTAGCTCTGCGGTTTTACACAGCCAGTCACCAAATATTTTTGAATAGGTTGGTAGGCTGGGCTTGCTCGCCGGTAAATTAGCATCTGCTGGGTTGAACTTAGGTACAGCATGATATTTTATCGGGTCTTGCTCAGCTGCATGGTAGCCTTTACCTTTTTTGGTGGCAATGTGAAGTAATTGCGGGCCTTTTAGGTTGCGCATATTGCGAATGGTATCAACTAAGCCATTAACGTCGTGGCCGTCAATTGGGCCAATATAGTTAAAACCAAGCTCTTCAAAAAAGGTGCTAGGCACAACCATGCCTTTAATATGTTCTTCAGCTTTACTGGCTAATTCTTTAATCGGCGGAATATTCTTAAGAATACGTTTACTGCCTTCGCGCAGGCCAGTATATAAACTTCCTGATAACATTTTAGCGAAGTGATTATTTAGTGCGCCAACATTTTCAGAAATCGACATTTCGTTATCATTTAAAATGATCAACATGTCTTTATTAATATCACCGCCATGGTTTAGTGCTTCAAAGGCCATGCCTGCGGTCATCGCGCCATCACCAATTACGGCAACCACTTTGCGATTATTCGCTTCTTTTTCGGCGGCAACGGCTAAACCTAATGCCGCTGAAATAGAGGTGCTTGAATGGCCAACACTAAGTACGTCGTATTCACTTTCTTCACGCCAAGGAAAAGGGTGTAAACCATCTTTTTGTCTGATGGTTGATAATTGGTCACGACGACCAGTTAAAATTTTATGCGGATAAGCTTGATGACCAACATCCCAAATTAGTTGATCAAATGGTGTGTGGTAAACATAGTGCAGCGCTACCGTAAGTTCGATAGTGCCTAAGCCTGAGGCAAAATGACCACTACTTTTACTAACAGAATTAAGTAAATAGCTTCGTAGTTCATTGCTGACTTGGCTTAATTGAGTTTGATCCAACAATCGTAAATCATTGGGAGTATCAATTTTACTCAGTAATGGGAAGTCAGTTAAATTTATGGTCATAGTGCTCTAAATATAATCGGGTAAAAATAAATGCTGGAAATAGCTACTTAATCAATATTGAAACAAAAAACTAGCTGCGTCGTTTTACGATAAAGGTCGCAAAGTCTGCTAAATTATCAGTATTGTAGGGTAAAGTAGCCAAAGCTTGAAGTGCTTGTTGATATAAGTCGTCCGCTTTTTGTTGTGCGCCCTGTAAACCAAGGAGTGCAGGGTAGGTACTTTTGTTCGCCGCAAGGTCGGAACCTGCTGGTTTCCCTAGTTCTTCCTCAGTAGAGGTAATATCAATAATATCATCTTGCACTTGGTACGCTAAGCCCATTAAGTTGGCATAATGCGCCAAGGATTTTTTATCGTGCTCAGTAATATTAACAGCGCATTCTGCGGCCATTAATACTGAGGCACTTAATAACGCGCCAGTTTTTAACGAATGTAGCTTTTCTAATTGTGCTAACGAAATGCTTTTATCCGTTGCTGCTAAGTCTAATGCTTGGCCACCACACATGCCCTGATAACCAGAGGCATTAACTAAATGACGAATTAATTCAATACGTTTGCTCAGCACTTTATCGGAAAAGCTATGATTTGCCAAAATATCAAATGCTAAGGTTTGTAAACTGTCGCCGGCTAAAATAGCAGTCGCTTCGTCAAAAGCTTTATGACAAGTTGGTTGACCACGGCGTAAGTCGTCGTCGTCCATTGCTGGTAAATCGTCATGCAATAATGAATAAGCATGAATGCACTCAAGTGCTGCGGCAATACCGTCAATATCTGCAGCGCTGGTATTTAAGGTTTCACCAACCATATAAGCAAGATAAGGGCGCATACGTTTACCGCCAATTAATAAACCGTAACGCATGGCCGCGAGTAATTTTTCGTCGTTTACAGCTAAAGCGTCTAACTTTTGTTCAAGAAAGTTATTAATGCGAGTTTGATATTGAGGAAGCAGTGCTAGAGTACTCACGAATCGATATTCTCACTCAGGTCAAAATTTTCTAACTCATCGTTACCATTGTTATTAAGCAAAACTTGCACTTTTTGTTCAGCAGCTTGTAGCTTAACTTGGCTGTTTTGACTGAGGTTTAAACCGCGTTCGAATAAGGTCATTGACTCTTCCAAGTTTAATTCGCCTTGCTCAAGTCGTTGCACTATGGTTTCTAATTCCGAAAGTGATTCTTCGAAGTTTAAATTCTCTATTTTTTTTCTAGACATATTTAATAACCATTTCTAATCGTGATTAGCGTATTGTGAGCAAGTATTTTTCTAGGCGCAAAGTTACCCTAGCTTGGCGCTTGGGTCAATTAGTGTGGTCAACTATTGGCGTTTTTTGGCAAATAAAGCGGGTTTATTTGGTGATGTGTTTTTCATCAAGGCTACATTTGTTTTACATATTTGTGCAGGTAATAAAAAATTCTTCAATAAAAGAAGTTAAGTTATTGACGCAAAGGACGATAATATAGGAGTTGAGAAACAAATTTCAGATCGCGATTACTAGTCGCGTATCGTTGATCGTTGATGTATTATCAAAAAATAAGAATTATCTGTAAGCATGTGATTAGGAGGCTTTTGTGGATTTAGCAACGCTACTTGGAATACTTGGCGCCATTGGTTTTATTGTAATGGCGATGATACTTGGTGGCGACATCAGCATGTTTGTTGATACTCAATCTATCCTTATCGTATTTTGTGGCTCATTATTTATTGTTTTAGCCAATTACAATATGGGGCAGTTTTTTGGTATTGGTAAAATTGCCGTCAAAGCGTTTTTATTTAAAATTGAACAACCAGACGAGTTAATTGAAAAGTCAGTGGAAATGGCTGATGCTGCACGTAAAGGTGGTTTTTTAGCCCTCGAAGAAGCCGAAATTAGCAATGCCTTTATGCAAAAAGGTGTTGATATGCTCGTTGATGGTCACGACGCTGATGTAGTGCGTGGCACTTTACAAAAAGATATTGCCTTAACGTCTGAGCGCCATGAAAAAGGCGCTGGCATGTTTATGACCTTGGCTGATATTGCGCCAGCAATGGGTATGATAGGTACACTAATTGGTTTGGTTGCGATGTTATCAAACATGGATGACCCAAAAGCGATTGGTCCGGCAATGGCGGTGGCATTATTAACAACCCTTTACGGCGCCTTTTTAGCTAACGTAATAGCTATTCCAATTGCGGCAAAACTAAAACTTAGAATGGAAGAAGAAAAACTCAATCAAGAATTAATTCTTGATGCGGTCTTAGGTATTCAAGACGGTCAAAACCCAAGGGTTATCGAAGGCTTATTGAAAAACTACTTGCCTGAAAGTAAACGTGCCCTTAATACCATGGAAGAGTAGGTAGCAACTATGGCTGAACAAGAGTGTAAATGTCCACCACCAGGGCTACCGCCGTGGATGGGCACCTTCGCTGATTTAATGTCACTGCTGATGTGTTTCTTCGTACTGCTATTATCTTTTTCTGAAATGGATGTACTGAAGTTCAAGCAAATTGCTGGTTCAATGAAATTTGCCTTTGGTGTGCAAAACAAAATTGAAGTAAAAGATATTCCTAAAGGCACCAGTATTATCGCGCAAGAATTCCGTCCCGGTAAGCCAGAACCTACACCTATTGAAGTTATTCAACAACAAACCATTGAAATGACTCAGCAAATGCTAGAATTTCAAGCGGGTGATGAAACCTCAGCGGGGGGCCGACAAGAACAGCGCGGCACTGAGCGTGGTGGTCAGTCACAAAGTACTGCCGATCAAAAATCTGCACAAGCGGCGCAAAAAGCTAAAGACGAATTAGAGCAAGCCCAGCAAGAACAAGTAAATGAGCTGGTGAAGAAAATTGCTAAACAATTAGAACAACAAATTCAAGATGGCGCGATTGAATTGGAATCACTTGGCCAACAAGTGGTGATCCGCATTCGTGAAAATGGCTCGTTCCCATCAGGCTCTGCCTTTTTACAGCCGCAGTTTAAACCTATTATTCGTGATATTGGCGAGCTATTAAATACCGTGCCGGGTGAGATTATGGTTTCAGGTAATACCGATAACCGTGGTATTAGTTCAGAGCTATTTACCTCAAACTGGGACTTATCCAGTAAACGTGCGGTTGCTATTGCACACGAGTTAATTAAAGTGCCCGAGTTCGACCAAAGCCGTTTATTAGTGGTTGGTCATGCTGATACTAATCCACTTGTTCCAAATAGCAATGCTTTGAATCGCCGCCGTAATCGCCGTGTGGAAATATCCATCAATCAAGGTAAAGCGAAACAATCTGCTCCCATTTCCATTAATAAAGAATAAAAGCAGAATAAACCCGTCTATTTCTGCCAATAACTTAGTTTACATTTACTGAGTTATTGGCAGTTCTCTTTGCCGTATTAATAATCATCTTTGTTACTGACGTTGCCTTAGCAATTAGGTATAATGCGCGCCACTTTAATTCTTGGTGTTATTTAAATGAAGTTCATTGTTAAGCCGCAGGCTGAAATTGCGATTAAAAGCCGCCCCGTGCGTAAGCGTTTTACTAAAATATTAGAGTCTAATATTAAAAATGTATTGCGTCGTGTTGATGACCAACTTACCTCACGTGCCAACTGGGATAACATTGAAGTTAATACCAAAAATGACAGCCCAGAAAATCGTTTAGCGTTAATTGAAACGTTGAAATGCATTCCCGGCGTTGCTCAGTTTATTGAAGTACAAAAAATGGACTTCACTGATGTGCACGACATTTTTGAAAAAACCTTAGCAGTTCACGCAAAAACTATTGAAAACAAAAGTTTTTGCGTGCGAGTTAAGCGTACCGGTAATCACGATTTTAACTCCCTTAAAGTGGAGCAATATGTTGGCGGCGGTTTAAATCAAAATGTTGAAAGTGCTAGCGTTAAATTAAAAAAACCTGACGTTACCATTCGCCTTGAAATTAAACACGACGACTTATTTATTGTCACCGAAACCCATAAAGGCTTAGGCGGCTTCCCAATAGCTACGCAAGAAGATGTTTTATCGTTAATGTCGGGCGGTTTCGACTCTGGTGTTGCTAGCTATCAGATGATTAAAAAAGGCGCACGTACCCATTATTGTTTCTTTAACTTAGGCGGCTCTGCTCACGAAGTGGGTGTTAAGCAAGTCAGTTATTATTTATGGAATAAGTTTGGCGCATCACATCGCATTAAATTCTTTGCGGTTGACTTTGAACCTGTAGTTGCTGAAATTTTAGAAAATGTAGAAAACGGCCAAATGGGCGTAGTGCTTAAACGCATGATGATGCGTGCTGCGGCACAAATTGCTGAAAAACGTGGTATTCAGTCACTGGTTACAGGTGAAAGTTTAGGTCAGGTTTCTAGCCAAACCTTAACCAACTTAAACGTGATTGATCGCGTAACTGAAACCTTAATTTTACGCCCGTTAGCTGCTTTCGATAAGCAAGATATTATTGATATTGCACGTAAAATAGGCACTGAAGACTTTGCTAAAACCATTCCTGAATACTGTGGTGTTATCTCGAAAAAGCCAACAGTTAAAGCGGTATTATCTAAAGTTGAAGCAGAAGAAGCTAACTTCGACTTTGCAGTTTTAGATAAGGTAATTGCCGAAACGCGTATTTTTGATATTCGTGACATTGGCGCTGAAACCGAAGAAGAAATTCATGCGGTTGATGAAGTTGCACAGTTTAGCGAAAATTCTGTGGTTGTTGATATTCGCAGCCCTGAAGAGGAAGAAGACAGCCCACTTGAGCTTGATGGCGTTGAAGTATTGCATATGCCATTTTATAAGCTAGGTACACAATTTGGCGATTTAGATAAAAGCAAAGAATACTTATTGTATTGTGATCGCGGCGTAATGAGTAAGTTGCAGGCGCTTTATCTAATTGATAACGGCTTCAGTAACGTTAAAGTTTATCGTCCTTAGAAGCTAGAAGCCAAAAGCTAAAAGTTGCGGCTTCTCACTTATCACTTATCACTTATTGCTTAATGGCTTAGCGCTTCTAGCGCTTTTACCGTCTGCCATAGTTGGGTATTTTCTGGCGTGGCTATCCCATTTTGCTTACCTAAGTTATGTATATAACCATTGATATAATCTATTTCAGTGGTTTTATTGGCCAGCACATCAGCGCGCATCGACGAACAGTTTTTAGCGGTAGCATCTGCAACAGTTAATACTGTTGTTATCAGTTCATCAAATTTTAACAGCACACCAACACTTTTGGCGACAGTCACTACTTCCGTCATTACTTTTTCTATTAACGGTTTATATTGGGCTGAATTTACTTGTCCGTTATCGATGTTATTTATTGCTGTTATTGGGTTTATCACACAATTTACCGCCAATTTTAGCCATTGCTTTTGCTGAATATTGTTGTGCCAATGCACCGGCGGCATAGCTGAAGTTAATATACTTAACAGCTGTTGAACTCGATTTTCTGCTTGGCTAGTCGCTAGAGTTCCTCTTTCAGCTAGATCTATATCAACTAAACCTATATCAATTACACCTACGCCAGTATGCTCAATATGGCTGCTACTGAGCTTTTTACTACCATGGGTCATCAACATCGCTAAAAGTGGCTGAGTTATGTTTAAATCGACCTTGCTGGCAAGTTCTTCAACACAGCCCATACCATTGTGCGCTAATACCATTAAGGCATTGGCTTTTAAAAAAGGCTGAGTCTCTTTAACTGCTTGGCATACTTGATATGACTTAACGCAATAAACAATAACATCGGCTTGCTTAAGCTCATTAACTTCTGCGTTATTAATTGCAAAATTGTGCTCGTGGTTATGGTGATCAGTAAAGGTGAAATTAGTATTTTCGTGCTGGTTCGCAGAACTAAGCAAAGAGGTTTGCTTAGCCGTTACTTGGCTTATGTGTGCATAACATAATAAGCCGATTGCCCCTTGGCCAACGATAACAATATTCATAGTGCTGGTCGCTTTTTAAAATAGCGATAACTGCTGGCAACTACAGCGAATAACAAAACGCCAAAAACATCAGCGATAAAATCTCGTACTTCACCATTTCGAAAGCCTAAGTAATACTGGCCAATTTCACTAAGGCCGGCGTAGAACATCATACACAGGCAAGTACTAACTAATGAAATATTAATTAAATTATAAAGCAGCCAACTCAGGAAGAAAAAACCGACAAAATGTCCGATAGTATCTAACGCGAAAGTGCTTAAAACCATAGGCATTAATGGTGAAAAATATAGCCCAATAGTAAATGCTAACGAGCAGATAAAAGCTAAATAATTTTTGTTTTTCATGGTTGCTTTGTCATTGGTGGTTTTTCATGAATTAACTTGTATGGGTAAGGGCGATGCGTACAGGCGCATAAGGGATTATCTTAACATGAGCGAATTGTTTGTACACTTTCACGTAAGGCTTTGGCTATCATAAAAGAGTTTGTTAATATATGCCTAACTTTTCGTAGATGAAAATAATCAAAGAGAAAATTTATGCCTTCATTAGATATTATTTCTGAAATTAACTTAGAAGAAGTTCGTAACGCCGTGGAAAACTGTACTCGCGAGCTGTCAACTCGATTCGACTTTAGAGGTGTTGAAGCAAGCTTTGAGTGGAAAAAACCCAATGTTGCTGTAAAAGCGAACGAAGTTTTTCAAGTAAAGCAAATGGTGGATATTTTGCGTGTGCAACTAATGAAACGTCAAATTGACGCCAAAGCGATGAATGTTGGTGAACCATCTTATTCAGGTAAAACAGTTTCTCAGCAAGTATCTTTTCAAGAAGGCATTGAGCAACCTGTTGCAAAAAAAGTCGTTAAATTAATTAAAGACAGTAAAATTAAAGTACAAGCGGCAATACAGGGTGACAAATTAAGAGTTACAGGTAAGAAGCGTGATGACTTACAAGCTGTAATGAAGCTAGTACGAGAAGCTGAGCTTGAGCAGTCGTTCCAATTTGATAACTTTAAAGATTAATTCGAAACTAAAATCATCAGATTTTTTAGAATTAAAGGCCTTGAACTAAGTCACAGTTTAAGGCTTTTTTTATGCCGATAATCCCAAGCTTTATAGTTACTTAACATGCAGCCTTTTCGTAGCACCACTATTAATATAGGTTTTTTAAGCTCATTAAGGGGTCGGTGACAAAATCAAAGTGAGGTGATATCGATATAATTATTACTTTCAACTGTCACCGACCCCTTCTATCTTTTGACATGCGCCTTTTCGTATCACCTTTATTAATATAGCTTTTTTAAATATACATAGATAAAGCAGGGGTGATATATTAGCAATTGTAAGTGCAATTTGTACCTTTATAAAATTTAATTAACACATGGATAAAGTGAATGAAATTACCTATTCCCAAAGCGCTACTTGTATGTATGTTTTTATCTAGCTGTGCGCAAACACAAGTGCCGTACAAAGTAGTGAAAGTGGTTGAGCATGAATCTAGATTGTTACCTGTACAATTTCCTGTAGGAATTACACAGGAAAAACTAGATGAAAACAAATATCGTATAACAGCCAAACTTGCTGAATTAGGAACACATAAACGAGCACGTAGCATGGCATTTTACCACGCATCGATTCTGGCAGAAACAAATGGATATGATGCCTTTATAGTGAATGAGATTAAAAAGCCTAGCTGGTGCGTTAGATCAAGAAATAGAAACATAGGAGGAGTTGCTTGGGTGAATGGTGGGCCAACAGCTAAATTGACTGTGACTTTAGTTGATGTAAATAAATTGCAGCAATCAGAAAAAAGAAAAAATTTGTATTTAGTCGAAAATACTAAAGATTCGAATAAGGCGCTTATGGATATCGTACCAACAGAAATCGAACTAGAACAAACTTCGGCTGAAAGACTTGAGTATTGTCAAAGCAGACTTAATAAAACAAGAATTCGCAGCTAGCCTTTTTGTTGTTTCTAAATTGCATTTTTCATATAGGGGTCGGTGACAAAATCAAATTGAGGTGATATTGATATAATTATTACTTTCAACTGTCACCGACCCCTTCTAGTTAGCAAGAATACCCGCATAACAAATAGCCTCAGAGTTATTATTTTTCCTTAATGATTTGTTTCGTTAATCTTTGTTGTTTTTTGTCATTTATTTTTTGTATCTATTGTCTGCTAAGTGTTTAATCTAAGAAGGTTAGCTTGTCGCTGCTTGATTTAACTTACTGAATTTAATGTTTTTATTTGTACTTTAAATGCTGTGAGAACATAAGCGATATTATTTTGGCAAGATATCTTTTCATTAAAGCTAACTAACTTTAACGCTTTGAGGCTGTTCTTTTTTCTCAACATTAAGTAGATTAGTCAGCAATTGTTTACAACAAAGAAGATTTTAATGGCGGTTTCTAGAGGCGGGTTTAGTTCGCGAATGGGCTTTATTATGGCAGCAGCAGGTTCAGCTGTTGGTTTGGGTAACATTTGGGGCTTCCCTACACAAACGGCCAGTAATGGCGGTGCAGCATTTGTATTAGTGTATTTAGTACTAGCTTTTTGTTTGGCTTATCCAGCTTTTATGGCCGAGTTGCTTATTGGTCGTTATGGGCAAGCAAATGCGGTAACGTCATTGCAAAAAATGTCGCGCACGTTATGGCAAAAACGCTTTGCTTTTGTAGTGGGTTTTGGCGGTATTATTTGCGCAGCGCTTATTTTAAGCTTTTACGGTATTATTGCTGGCTGGATGATGTCTTATGCCATTGAGCCACTGTTTCTTTTGGCTAATATGCAAATCAGTGCCGATTGGGTGATCACCCACAGTTTAGCGCGGAACTTGTTTTTCACTTCAGTTTTTATGGCGTTAACTATCGTCATTATTCGTCGTGGTGTTGAAAACGGTATTGAAAAATGGTCAAAACGCTTAATGCCATTATTGATTGGTTTAATGGTGTTGCTTACTAGTTATGTATTCACCCTTGATGGCGCTAGTGAAGGTCTTGAAGCGTATTTAAATCCTGATGTTTCAAGGTTGTTAGATCCCAACTTATTGATCAGCGCTTTAGGCCAAGCCTTTTTCTCGTTATCACTTGGTACGAGTGTCATGGTTATTTATGGCTCTTACATTTCCAAAAAAGAAAACTTAGTAACCTTAGGCGCACAAGTAACCTTAATTGATGTATCTATTGCCTTTCTTGCTGGGCTGTTAATTATTCCAGCTATGTATGTTGCTCAGGCGCAAGGAGTGGCTATTTTTGCTGAAGATGGCAGTTTAATTTCAGGTTCAAGTTTAGTATTTACGGTTTTACCAACCTTGTTTGACAGCATGGGCGGCGTAGGATTATTTGTTGCTTTAGCATTCTTTGTTTTAATGTCTATCGCGGCATTAACCTCGTCTATTTCGATGTTAGAAGGACCAGTGTCTTATGCGGTTGAACGTCATAATTTAAAACGTGAAACAGCCACCACCGTTATTGGCTTAATTATTTTATTATTCAGTGTGGTTATTGTTTTTAACTTATCGTTTATGCTCGATTTTGTGGCGATTCTTGCAACGCAATATTGGCAGCCAATTATTGCCATGCTTTGCTGTGTATTTGTCGGTTGGATATGGCATCGTAGTGAGTTATTAGCCGAAATTAAAGAGGGTAATGACGAGGTTGAAAATAGCTTGTTTTGGAAAGTTTGGCCTTGGTACACCAAGTTCGTTTGTCCGGCGGCAATTGCGATTGTATTTATCCATTCGTTATAAATTATTTAAAGCTTAAAGCTTAAAGTGAAAAGCTAAAAGCTATAAGTGAAAAGTAAAAAACCGACATTTGTCGGTTTTTTTGATCTGGAAGCTTTTATTATAAATTAAACTTTTGGCCAAGCTAATTGCCAAGGCTGAGTTAATTCGTTTAACTGCTCAGTTACTGCGGTTTCATTAAATACGCTGCCGCTGTTTGGCGGAAGTAGATAACAGTAGTCTTCACCAGCAAAGTTAAAGCTTAGTGCGTAGGCATGTAAGTAACCTCGGTCAGTAGCTTCAGTGTTTTTTGTAGCTGCTGTACTGTTGTATAAGGCATCACCTAAAATTGGCACGCCAATGCTGTTTAAGGCCACGCGTATTTGGTGGGTTTTTCCTGAATGTGGTTTAAGTAAATAAAGTCGTCGACCAGCGCCAATGCTATAAGAAAAAAACTGGGTGATTGCGGGATTATTTTGGCTACGTAATAATTTCCACATGCCGCGACGACTTTTACTCATATCACCCTTAATTAAACCCTGTTTTTTAGTGGGTTTATTTGCTGCAATAGCGAGATAATATTTTTGAATATTATGCTGTTCAAACTGAGTTTGAAAGCTTTGTGCAGCCACTAAACTTTTAGCAAAAATAATCAAACCTGAGGTCATTTTATCAAGCCGGTGCACAGGGTAAAGTTCGCTTAAATTTAAGTGACTTTTTACTTGGCTAAAAAGCCCTGAGCCGAGTTCATCTTCATCATGAAAGTTTATATCGGCGGCTTTATCGACAACAATAAACTCGCTTTGTTGATCAACAATGCTAAATGCTGGGCAATTCATCATGTCAAAGGCTCATAAGTTCAGAGGCTAAAAGGTTAGCCCATATAAAAGGTAAGCAACTAAAGTTACCGTTGCGCCAACGAGTGCGTAGGGAAGCTGAGTTTTAACATGCTCAAAATGGTCACAGCCACTGGCGATTGAAGCAACTACGGTGGTGTCTGAAATAGGTGAAGCGTGGTCGCCAAAAATACCACCACCTAGAACAGCGGCAACTAAAAACTCTACTGGCAAACCGCTTTCTAGCGCGATAGGTACGGCAATAGGAACTAATATCGCGAACGTTCCCCACGAGGTACCTGTGGCAAAAGCCATAATGCCGGCAGCAATAAATAAAATTGGCGCAATCAAAAATAGCGGTACTTCAAGGTTTAATAATTGGCTAACATAAAGCCCGGTACCAAGTTCTTTAATGGCGTCGCCAAAGGCAAACGACAGTACTAAAATACTTACCGCAGGCACCATATAACGTATGCCTTGGCCGAGTGCTGATATAGTTTTTTTCAGTGATAATAATCGGTAATAGGCTATCAGGCTTATTAAAATAACTAATGAGCTGACAATCGCCCAAAATACAGAGAAAGAGCCTGAGCCGCGGCGTAAATCCCCTTCACCTGTTATATATAATAAAGCAAAAGTGAATAGCAATAACGCACATAACGGCAGCCACATTACTTTTGCTGGCGCTATTTGAGAAATTTCTTCTTGGCCGTTACTTTCTATAGTTGAGTCGGCGTGTTTCATTGGACCAAAAACTTTACCGCTGTAGGCGGTGTAATAGGCGAGTACTACGGCAACAATGGCATAAACATTAAAAAAGACTGTGCCAATTAAAATGCCAACCGGATCGTCAAACTGATATCCGTCTAATAAGCCAAGTACGTATGCGCCCCAGCCATTTAGTAAAAATAAAATACTGACCGGTGCACAAGTTGAATCTATTAAGTAAGCTAGGCGAGCACGGCTTAATTTATGTTGGTCAAATACTTTTTGGCTAGCCATGCCGGCGGTAAATAAACTTAAATTAGTATCGGTGAAAATACTGGTGCCGATAATAGTGGGTAACATACTCGCTTGACGCGATGACTTAACCAAATTTAACTGCGCTAAGTGTTGAATAAAACCATTTACCGCACCTGATTGATTCATCAAGGTGACTAACGCGCCTATTAATAAGCTAAAGCTGACAATATAAATATTGCTTAAGCTACTAAATACATTAGCTAACCCGAGAGCACTGTCACTGACCCCGATTATAGGGTTCCAGTTTGCTATCATGGTAAAAGATAATATTAAGCCGCAAAGAAGGGCAAATAAGGCGTTTTTTCGCCAGATGGCTATTACAATGGCTAATAACGGCGGCAGTAAACTTAATGGACTATCTTGCATAATATTTAGTGTTAACTTGAGTTTAAGAAAAAAGAGTAATTGCTAAAAGTAAGTCACTGGCAATACTAACAGCTACTGTGGGTGATTAAGAAAAATATTTTACCTATTAATGGCTTTTAAATATGTGCTCAAATGTAGCTTTGAAAAATTATGCAATTAAATAGTGATGTTTGCGGTCATTAGAAGCAGTGATACCAATGTTGTTTGCTTGTTCTTAGCTCGCTAATGCGGCTTTGTGTGGGAAATAACTTAATGAATTTGGTATTTCATAAACAATTTCTTACAAAGATTGCTCATGAATAATAAGTTGAGCATTGAATTGTAGTAATCTACCCTCAAATAAGGGTTACAAACTACGCCGCCACGTGCACAGGGATCATTTTGACCAATTCTTTAAACGAGTATCTACAAGCTTTTGACCAAGAAGCAAACCTCTCAGCTTTAACTGGCATCGGACGCGGTATAGAACGAGAAGCTTTACGTGTTTTACCTGAAGGTAAATTATCGGAGCAACCTCATTATCATCAGTTGGGGTCAGCATTAACGCATCCAAGTATTACCACTGATTATTCTGAAACCTTGTTAGAGTTCATCACACCAGTGAGTTTATCGCCTGAACAGGCTATCGCTCAATTACAAGATATTCAAAAATATACCTTAAGTAATATTAATGGCGAGCTTTTGTGGCCAATGAGTATGCCGTGTTTTGTTGATGATCAAGACAAAATTCCACTAGCCAATTATGGCAGCTCAAATATTGGTAAAATGAAAACGGTATATCGTCAAGGCTTGAAAAACCGCTATGGCAGTATGATGCAGGTTATTTCGGGGATACATTTTAATTTTTCATTTTCTAATGGCTTTTGGCAAACCTTACAAAAAATTGATGATAACCAAGCTCCATTAGCTGATTACCGCTCAGCGCGCTATTTTACTTTGTTAAGAAACTACAAACGCTTTTGTTGGTTGATTCCATATTTATATGGCAGTTCACCGAGTATTTGTGGCTCATTTTTACAAGGGCATGATCATAAATTACCGTTCAAAAAGACTCCATCTGGCAGCCTTTATTTAGAGTATGCAACCTCGCTACGTATGAGTGATTTGGGTTATACCAATAGTGAACAGTCGTCGTTGCATATTTGTTATAACGATCTTGAAGGCTATGTTGCAGGTGTGCAGCAGGCGATTAATTTACCTTCAAAAGAGTTTGCTAAAATTGGCGTTAAAGTTAACGGCAAGTACCAACAACTTAATAGCAACGTTTTGCAAATTGAAAATGAATTATATGCACCTATTCGCCCTAAACGTGTGGCTAAGTCAGGCGAAAAACCTTCAGAGGCATTGCAAAGTGGTGGTGTTGAATATATTGAAGTGCGCGCGCTTGATGTTAACCCGTTTGTAGACACTGGCATAAGTGTTGAGCAAGTTTACTTTCTTGATATATTCCTTACCTATTGCGCTTTAGTTGACAACCCTAATTTAGACTGTGAACAGCAACAAGTGTTTGGCAAAAACATGGACAAGGTGGTTATTCGTGGTCGCGATCCAGAGTTAACCTTGCAAGACGGTGAGCAAGAAAAGTCAGTAAAACAATGGGGCAATGAAATTTTTACTGATTTAGCTAAAGTGGCTCAGTTGTTAGATAAAGCCTATAACACTTCAAAATATACTTTAGCGATTGAACATGAACAACTGAAAATAAATAACCCAGAACTTACCCCATCTGCGCAGTTATTAAAGTTAATCGTTGATGATGGAAAAAGTTTATCTGCTTTAGCTTTAGAACAAGCGAACCTTTATCGTCAAAAAACTCTGGCCCGAGATTATCAGTTTTACGACCAAGCATATTTTACTAGTTCAGTGGCTGAGTCTCACCAACAGCAGCTTGCTATTGAAAAAGAAGATCAGCAAGACTTTGACAGCTTCTTAGCTAACTACTTTGCTAGTTAAGTTTACTAATAAAATCTGTTAGTTACTTTAGTTGTTCAATTGAATATTAGATAGTTATTCAGCTACAGGTGAATTTTAAGTAAAAAAAAGGCGCGTTAAATAACGCGCCGTATAAAACAAAGAAAGCAGTCCAGGGAGGTTAGCTCTCAATTAGTAAGAGTATCACATTTTAATTAAGTTCAATATTTATTCATTAAATTTGAATAAATAATTTCTAATAGCTGTTAACATTCAAAGTGCTTGATTTCAGTGGGAATTTAAATGGCTTTAATCAAGGCATTAATCTAGGCATTAATTTTAAATAATGGCTATCCGTTATTAAAATTAATAACGCGGAATAAAACCACTTTAGAGACCCATTGAAGAAGGTTGTCAGCCACCTCATTTTGTTGTTGCAGTAACAAAATAGGGAATAATCATTATTTTATCACTGCGACTAAATTGAAAATGCTCACAAACTCTGAAACATGCATCTTGGGTGATAACGGGTGTATACTGAATTTTAAGCAAAAAAAAGCGTATTTAAAATAAATACGCTAAAAACATGAAATACACTAGGGATTAACAAGGGTCATGAAAACTCTCTGCTAAGTAAGAGTAGTCATTTCGAGATAAGTTCCACATTTAAGAAAATATTTTTTAATTTATTTTCTTCAACTATTCCCTCTCTTTCCTGTAAAGATCACGTTGGTATTTTTTGGGCTTTCTGGCATTATGGCCAATTGCCTAATACCTCTATTTAGATAACCCCATATGAAACCAAGTTTAATTACTGCATTTTTAGTTTTGTTACTTTCCGGTTGTGCGACGCCTCCCCCTAAAAACCCTGAAAATATTTGTGAAATTTTTCGTGAGCATCGTGATTGGTACTTTGCTGCTAAAGATGCGCGTGAGCGTTGGGGCGTTCCTATACATGTGCCAATGAGTATGATGTATCAAGAAAGCTCTTTTAAAGCGGATGCCGCGCCGCCAAGAGATTATTTATTAGGTTTTATTCCTTGGGGACGTATTAGTACGGCTTATGGTTATTCTCAAGCCAAAACCATGACCTGGGATGATTACATTCGTGAAACGGGTAATTCGGGCGCAGACCGTGATGATTTTGAAGATGCGATTGACTTTATGGGCTGGTTTATTTTTAAAACTCAAAAAATAAATAAAGTGTCAAAGTGGGATGCCTATAACCAATATTTAAATTATCACGAAGGTTGGGGGGGGTTTAAACGCAAAACTTATAAAAAGAAAGGCTGGTTGGTTCAGGTATCTCGAAAAGTTGATAACCGTGCTAAACGCTATAGCAGCCAATTAAAAAGTTGTGAAGAAGATCTAAATAAAGGTTGGTTATATCGTTTATTTTTTGGTTAAACGGAGTTAGTAAGTATTAACATTTTATTTACACGCTTTTTAACTTAAGTCACTTATAAACAGCCAATGGCGCCGCTTGTGTATAAAAACACCAGTGGTGCTTTTTTTTTGTACTTAATATTCAATTTTTATCGTTATTTGTCATTTTTATTATCAATGTGAATATTGAACGCTGTTGTTGCATATTTCTTACCATTTTATTCGTGATGGTTAAAAAAAATACAGAAGTCCCTGTATTTACTGGCCTAGAAAAAAACATCAAAAAAAAATGACATTTTTGTTAAAAAGCGATTGCAAAACTGAAGCCCTGCCTTTTACTGGCCTAGACATTGTTATCCACAGAAATTGTGGAAAGTATCAATAGGCCTTCTTGGTTGTTGATAACTTTGTTATTAACTTTTTTGTGGTGCTATATTATCCACATTTGGTCGTGAAATTGAACAAAAGCACTAAAGCACTTTTTATTGAGTATATACTTAAATTTTATTGAAATAGGTGAGAGCGCGTTGCAACCAAAATAACGGTTTTTTTGCTAACAGAGTCCCTTTAGTTATGCGCAAGGTTGTTTTAATACTACAGGCTCATTTAGCACTTAAAATTGCCCATTTACTTATTATTTTCACTAAAGGGCATAGTTTAAATAAATTGAGTTAGTGAGTGTTAATTTAAATGAAGTTTCAACTTAGTTTGAAAAGAGGGGCTGCTAAATTATATTCCCAGAAAATATAGAGTATCTATTTTTATTTTCGAAAATTAATTGCTGGCGTTAAAGTTCAGTAGCTAATTTGGGCAAGTTAGAGTCGCTATTTTTAGAAGTATATCTTTAATAAGGCTATGGCAAGCCAAGCCAAGCTAAGCCAAACCAAACCTAGAATAAATCTATTTGGCTTGGTTTAGTTTAGCTTCATCTCGTATTGCTAATCTTCTTTTGGCTCACCAGTAAAATGCTCAGGTAAAACCCGTACGGTTTTAATCATGTTATTGCAAACATCAACAATTTCTACAGGATAGCCCGAAATACGTACGCTGATATTTGCTTTAGGGATATCTTCAAGATATTCAATAATTAAACCATTGAGGGTTTTAGGGCCGTCGGTAGGAAAGTTCCACGACATTTCTTTGTTAATATCTCGAATGGTGGCACTACCATCAACTAAGTAAGTACCATCGGGTTGAATGGTAACTTCTTCACTTGGGGTCGGTGCCATGGTGGTAGTAAAGTCGCCTACAATTTCTTCTAAAATATCTTCAAGGGTCACTAAGCCCTGAATGTCACCATATTCGTCAACAACTAATCCTAAACGTTCTTTAGCGCGTTGGAATTTTAAAAGTTGCACATTTAGTGGCGTGCCTTCAGGAATAAAATACAATTCACGTACCGCGCGTAATAAAGTCGCTTTGGTAAATTGATTTTTTGATACTAAGCGCAAAGCATCACGTAAATGCACATAACCGACTACATCATCAATATTATCGCGATACAATAATACTCGGGTGTGGTTGGCTTGAGTAAGGTGCTTTTGAATTTTTTTCCATTCATCGTTAATGTCGATACCAACCAGTTCATTGCGCGGTACCATAATATCTTCAACAGTGACCTTGTCTAAGTCGAGAATACCTACCAACATGTTTTGGTCACGCTCAGGTAACAAAGCGCTTGACTCATTTACCACAGTTCGTAATTCTTCAGAGCTTAAGCTGTGATGCTGACGTTGCTCTGAACTTACGCCCATTAGGGCTAATAAGCCATTGGTGATCTTATTGGTGGCAACTACCACCGGGTACATAATTTTAAGTAAAATTGTTAGAAAAAATGAGCTGGGAAAAGCGACTTTCTCAGGATATAACGCGGCTAAGGTTTTGGGTGTTACTTCAGCAAAAATTAAAATAACCAGCGTTAATAACAAACCTGCATAGAAAATACCCGCGTCGCCAAAATACCTTTCGGCAATAATACCGGCAATAAGAGAAGCAAAAATATTAACTAAGTTATTACCGATAAGAATTAAACCAATTAGCTTATCTGGTTTAGCTAATAGCTTGCTTACCCGCTTGGCGCCTTTATGGTTTTGCTTAGTAAGATGCTTTAATCGATAAGGATTAAGCGACATCATGCCAGTTTCTGAACTTGAGAAATATGCTGAAATTAGAATGAGTATGCCGAGTATAATAAACAGCATTTCAGTGGAGATAGTGTCCAAGAAGGGGATCCTAGGTTATTAATAATAAGGCTATTTCAGTTGTTTTAGTGAAATAGCCGATGATTGAAAATTGTACGAATCTTATACACTTTATACAGCAATTTTAAGATAAGAGAAACTCTTTCACAAAACGACTGCCAAAATATGACAAGGTTAATAGTGAGGTTGCGATAACAGTAAGTGTTAATACTTTACTGCCACGCCAGCCTTTGCTGAAGTGTCCCCATAAAATGAAGATATAAATGAGCAGGGCGATTAGAGAAAGCAGGGTTTTATGAATATTTTCCGCAGAGAAGAAACGATCAATAAATATTAAACCGGTAAGCTCGCTAGCTAATAAACATAAGGTGCCTATCGCTAAAATAGTAAATAGTTGTCGCTCAACTTGCATCAGAGGAGGTAAGTGGCTAACTGCGGCAATGTTTTTACTTTTTAACTTAAAGTTAATATAAGTGACTTGAAAAGAATACAGGGTCGCAATAATCAATACACAGTAAGCCACTAAGGCTAAAGTGATATGGCTGATTAAAAATAACTTTTCTGCATGCAATGGAATTTGTTCAACATTAGGAATAAACAACATTAATAATTGCCAAATACCAGCAAAACCGTATACCACAGGTAATAATAAACTCACCTTAAAGCGAGTAGCTATGGCTGAAATAGTAAGGGTTATTACTAAACTCACCAATGAAATAACATTAGGTAAGTTAAAATTAATTTCGTTATCGGCTAATAAAAGATGAGAGTTACTTAAGGTGTGCGCGACCATCGCGATTGAACCTAAAGACAAAACCAAAATTAAATTTGGTCCTTTCGGATGAAATAATCGAGAAACTATTGCGGCGGTTGCAAGTAAGTAACAGACGAAAGCAATGAGTGAATATGTATCCATAAGATCTTTAAAAAGTCCTAATACTGAAAAAAATGCCGTTATATTTGGCAAGTCTATCAGATCGACTGACAGACTCCATATTTTAAAAGCAATTAACGTTAAACAAATTGATCAAGCGCTAATAATTTGTTTTCTTAACGGTTTGATTGCTAACAAAGCAATTAACGCTGTGCAGGATAAACCAAACCATTGTGGCAACATACTGTGGCTATGCGACATTTGTTGGGAAATATCAATGGCGTAAAAACTAAGCGCCCAATCGAGTAATAAACCAAAGCCGATAGCACATAACGCGATGCCTGATAAATAGCGTACTAATACCTTAGTGCCCATTTCACCGCGAATAACCCCTAAGGTTGAAATATTAGTGGCCGGACCTGCCATCATAAATACTAACGCCGTGCCGGGTGAAATGCCGGCCATAATCAAACCAGCAGCAATTGGTGTTGAAGCGGTTGCGCAAATATACATAGGAATTGATATTGCAATCATCATCAACATTGCCGGTAAGCCAGTGCCGTAGCTTAATAAAAATGATTCAGGAATAAAAGTGCGCACTAATGTGGCAAAAATTAAGCCGATAAGTAACCAAATAATTAAGTCGTCAATCAACTTTGTTGCGCCATATTTAACCCCTGCTAAGGTTTTAGCTATTATGCTGGGCGATTTTTCTTGCTTACTTGCACAACAAGAGCTGACTTTCTTCTCAGGCGTAACCTCAGCTGTTTTTTTGGCACAGCAACTAGAAGAAGCTTTTTTTGAAGAATTACTGCCTGCTACATCATCAGTTGTTGATACCAATAAGCCGGTAATAATTGCTGATAATATTGCCGTAATAGGGCGGTAAATTGCAAAAATGGGGCCTAATAATGCGTAAGATACGGAAACTGAATCAACACCGGTTTCAGGTGTTGCTACTAAAAATGAAGCTGTAGCAGGTGCCGATGCACCACTTCTACGTAGTTCTGTTGCCACGGGAATTACGCCGCACGAGCATAACGGCAGAGGCGCGCCAATCAGGGCAGCTTTAACAATGGCAGACTTCCCCTGACCTAAATGGCGACTCAATATTTTTGACGGCACCCAAGCTTTCATTAATCCGGCGATTAATAAACCCAGCAATAACCATGGGCTGGCTTCAGCACTAAGCTCTAAAAAATTATCAATAAGAAGACTGAATTGTTCCACATTTACATCCTACATTTTGCACTAAAGGCTAACCAGATTTAGAATATCATATTCGAGTTTATCCGTTGTAAAACTTTGCTGTTATCGGATTATTTTTAATGAATTTTTACCGATAAGCTGCACTGGTGAAACTTTCTGCTTTCTCTTATGGCTGACACGGGTATAATAATCGGTAATTTATACCAATCGCACTAATTTAATTCTTACTAAGTGAGCAATAAATTATCCTTTTGGTTTTAGCGATACTTAGCCTTATTTATAGAGTTATTCATGTTTGAAAATTTATCTGATCGTTTAACTAAAACGTTAAAAAATATTAGCGGCAAAGGCCGTTTAACCGAAGACAATATTAAAGAAACCTTACGCGAAGTTCGCATGGCGTTACTTGAAGCCGATGTTGCCTTAGCGGTTATTCGTGAATTTATCAGTAAGGTTAAAGAACGTGCGGTAGGTACCGACGTTTCTAAAAGCTTAACCCCAGGGCAAGTATTCGTAAAAATTGTTCGTACCGAACTTGAAGCGGCAATGGGTGAAGTTAACGAAGGGCTTGACCTTAAAGCAACTCCTCCAGCGGTAGTATTAATGGCCGGTTTACAAGGTGCGGGTAAAACCACCTCTGTTGCCAAGCTAGCAAAATTTTTAACTGAGCGCGAAAAGAAAAAAGTATTAGTAGTAAGTGCTGACGTTTATCGTCCTGCGGCGATTAAACAACTAGAAACACTTGCCCAAGAAGTTAACGTTGAATTCTTCCCTAGTGATATTAAACAGAAACCTGTTGATATTGCTAATGCGGCAATTGCCCATGCAAAATTAAACTTTTTTGACGTACTAATTGTTGATACCGCCGGTCGTTTGCATATTGATGCCGACATGATGGGCGAAATTCAAGACTTACATGCCGCGATTAATCCAGTAGAAACCTTATTTACTGTTGATGCGATGACAGGTCAAGATGCGGCCAATACCGCTAAAGCCTTTAACGATGCTTTGCCATTAACCGGTGTTATTTTAACAAAAACCGACGGTGATGCTCGCGGTGGTGCGGCATTATCAATTCGCCATATAACTGGTAAGCCAATTAAATTTATGGGTGTTGGTGAAAAAACTGACGCCTTAGAACCTTTCCATCCTGACCGTATCGCTTCACGCATTTTAGGCATGGGTGATGTTTTATCACTGATTGAAGAAGTTGAACAAAAAGTTGATAAAAAGAAAGCCGAGCAATTAGCGAAAAAAGTTAAAACCGGTAAAGGTTTTGACTTAGAAGATTTTCGTGACCAGCTTGTGCAAATGAAAAGTATGGGCGGTATGATGGGCTTGATGGATAAATTACCGGGTATGGGTAATATGTCTGAGCAAATGAAAGGTCAGGTTGACGATAAGGTGACTATTCAAATGGAAGCCATTATTAATTCAATGACTCCAGGTGAGCGCCAACGTCCTGATATTATTAAAGGCTCACGTAAGCGCCGAATTGCTGCAGGCTCAGGTACGCAAATTCAAGAAGTGAATAAATTATTGAAGCAGTTTACCCAAATGCAGAAAATGATGAAAAAAATGTCTGGCAAAGGCGGCATGAAGAAAATGATGCGCAGCATGAAAGGCATGATGCCACCAGGTGGCGGCATGGGTGGACCTGGCGGCGGTATGTTTGGTCGTTAAGCCTTTGCTAAAAGCAATTGTTTGATAGAAGTATTAGAAATATGAATTTAAGGCTGTTGATACAGCCTTTTTTGATCCTCATCATCGAGCTAAAAGCTAAAAGCTAAAAGCTAAAAGCTAAAAGCTAAAAGCTAAAAGCTAAAAGCTAAAAGTTGCTACCAGCTTTTTCCTATCGACAGAAATAACGAATTTTGACCACTTTCAGCGTAACCAAAACCAAAAGCTAATGGGCCTAAATCGGTGTCTGTTCCTAAAAATAAACTGCTGCTGTAAATTAAATCATCAACATTAATGTGTTGCTGAAGGCTCCAAACATTACCAGCTTCCAAACTAGTACCTAAGTATAGTGGATAGTCTGTTAGTCCGAGCATGTCGCGGCCTAAGTCATAGTGATATACCAAGGCACTAAAGAGCTTGTTCGCGCCAACCAATTCATTTTTTTGAAAAGCCGATAAATTAAGGAAACCGCCAAGTTCAGAAACGTGCACGGTATAGTCATTTTCATTAACAACTTTTGCATAAGAGGCTATTCCCACTAAGGTATGATGCCCTAACGACAGCGCGCCACGCCAATTAAGGTCATACTTTAATGACTTATCATTAGGATCAATAAAATGTCTTTGATCGTACTGATCATTACCTAAACGAATGCCTACAGATAATTGATTACCCGAGGTGGGAAAATTAATGCTGTTTAAATTATCGTAACCTAAGTGAAAAAACAGCCCGTAAGAGGAAAAGTTCGCGTCGTTATCTGACCAGCCTTGATAAGAAATAGAGCCGTTTTCTGAGATAAAACCCAGTTCGACAATACTATTATCACCCAAGTTATAACCAAGACTAATATTACCTAATAAGGAGCGTTTAAATAACTGCGTATCTAATTCTTCTTGATTTTCTCCGCCCCAGTCATGCTGCTGGTATTGCAAGCGAGCACGTGAAAAGAAACGCCGCTGGATATCTAAAGGCTGATAAAATTCAGTGGCAAACATTTTTTCATAACCTATGGTGACTTCATTTTTCCAGCTACCGCCATTGCGAGTGATATCGGTTAATTCATAAGAGAGGTCGAGCAGCATGGTCGTATCTTTAGAAAAGTTGTCTTGCATACTAAAGCCAAAATTTAAGTAGTTAGGTCCCCAAGATTTGGCTTGGGTTTTCAATACCAATATTCGTTCTTTGCCATTTTCATTTTCGCGATCAATAAATTCAGCGTCAACATGCTCAAATTTATCTAATGCATAAATACGGGCGATAGCCGCTTGCAGTTGTTGTTGGCTTAAAGTATCGCCAACTTCTACCGCAAAACTGTTTTTGATCAGCGTATTATTAACCTTAGAGTTGTTGACGATTTGAATATCGGTAATCGGCTGCGTAATTGGGCGAAACCATTGCTGGCTGACATTACGTTTATTCGCAACATATTGGGCGAATGCTGGCTGACCAATGCTTAATTCAGTTAAACGTTTTTGGTGCTGCATTGCGGCTGCTTCACCTAGCTCTAAAGCTAAGGGTAAAATTGACCAGTCGGTAGTACTGAGTTGGCCAACATTTGGACGGATCAAAATATCATCAGGGCTTAGTAATTTTTTTTGTGCCTCAGATGTAGCGCTAGTTAGAAAGGTTGATAACTGGTTTAGTACATCAACAGTGCTGGTAATTTGCTCTTTTGAACTTAACGACGAACCAATATCAACGGCGATAACTATATCGGCGCCCATGGCTTTAACAATATCAACGGGCATATTATTGGCGAGACCGCCATCTACTAACATCATGCCGTTAATGTCTATCGGTTGAATTGCGCCTGGCACTGCAGCTGATGCGCGCATGGCTTCTACGACACTGCCAGAGTCTAATACCACGGCCAAGCTGGTAACTAAGTCAGTGGCAACAGCGCGAAATGGAATGGCTAATTTATCGAAACTGTCAAATTCTGCCACTAAGTCGGTCGACTCGCGCAGTAGTTGTGATACGGTTTGGCCCACTAAAAAACCACTGGTGGTTTTTAGTTGCTTATCGCTGTAGCCAAATTTCATCGGAATATTGTATTGGTCTTTTTTTTGCTTTTCTTCAAAGTGTAAAGACTCACGCGGAATATTATCAGAATAGCCTGCATCCCAATCTAAATTAAGCATTCGTTTTTCAATTTCAGCAACGGAATAACCTAAAGCGTACATACCGCCAACATAAGCACCAATGCTGGTGCCAGTAATATAATCAATGGCGATGTGATTTTTTTCTAATACTTTTAATACACCAATATGGGCAGAGCCTTTGGCGCCACCACCACTGAGCACTAAACCAATTTTGGGGCGCTCAATAGCTTGTGCTGTGGCTTGTGTGGAAAATAATGCCGACAGTAACAAAGAGAGTAATAAGATTAGCGGTAGAGGCAAACGTGAATGGTTTATTAATAAACGCATAATGGCAGAAGAGTCTTATTATTTTGTCGAGAGTTGAGTTGTTTTTATACTAAATTGATTGAAAAATTGTGCAAGGCAATTCATGTACTTTTATGCCATTTAAAAAAAACGATCCGTATGGGATCGTTTTAATTTGACGTATTTCGGTAAAACCTTCGAACTTAGCCGTTATTAGCTTTTATCTTTAGCAACACTGTTTTCAATTTTGGCTTTAGCTTGCTCTGGTAAGGCTCTTTTTATCGGAGCCGACTTATCTGCTTCTTGCGAGCTGGTTTTAAAATGACGGTCAAAGAAACCCATAATGGTATGGTTTAAATGCAACTTAACTTTTTTACCGCGCATGCTGTGTTTACTACCGGGATAAGTCATTAATTCAAACTGCTTGTTCTCATCTTGTAAGGCTTTAATAAGTTTGGTGGTATGGGTAAATAATACGTTGTCGTCAGCCATGCCATGATAAACCATTAATGGCCCATTTAAACCGCTAACATAAGGAAATACACTACTACTTTCATAACCTGCAACATTTACATTTGGGTGGTTTAAATAACGTTCAGTGTAATGGGTGTCATATAATAACCAGTCGGTTACTGGCGCACCAGAAACACCGGCTTTAAAATATTCACCCGCTTTAAACATGGTCATTAGTGCCATGTAGCCACCGTAGGAATGCCCAAAAATACCAATGCGCTCAGCGTCAACATAAGGCAAACTGCGTAAGAATTTAACGCCAGTTATTTGGTCGTCTACTTCTACGGTGGCGAGGTTTTGATAAATAGGGTATTCAAAGGCAGTACCACGGTAATTAGAACCACGGTTATCCAGCTGAAAAACAATATAACCTTGCTGCGCCATATATTGCATCATGTCGCCACCTTGCCAGCGATTTGTTACGCGTTGTGCATGTGGGCCGCCATAAACCTTAACAATAACGGGGTATTTTTTTCCTGGTTGCATATTGCTTGGTTTATACAATTTATAATAAAGCGTGGCTGTGTCGTCATCACTTTTTAATGATCCAAACTCAGGTTGAATTAAATTGCCATAAAAAGGTTGCATTGGATGCTGCTCATTAATGGCATTTTCTTCTAACCAAGTTAGTTGTTCGCCGCTGCTTAGGTGTAAGCTCACTTGTGTTGGGGTATTAATGTTAGAGAATTTATCGAGGTAGCTGTTACTGTCTTTTGAAAAAACAATGTTATGCGTACCATTTCTTTTTGATACCCGCACCACATGTTCAGGGTTTTTCCCAGTTAACGGCACTTTATATAAATGGCGCTCAAGTGGTGTATCGGCACGGCCAGTAAAATATACCCAACCATTTTCTTCATCAATATTTTCTATTTTATCTACGACCCAATCACCTTTGGTTAGTTGTGCTATCAACTTTCCGTTCTGGTCATATTTGTAAAGGTGCTTAAAGCCGTCACGTTCTGAAGCCCAAATAAAGTCACCGTTTTTAAGAAAATATAAATCTTTATGTAAGTTTAGCCATTGCTCAGATTGTTCAGTTAATAAGGTTTGCTGCTTACGTTTATTGGTTGAGTATTTAATGAGCTTAAGTGTTTTTTGATCGCGACTTTGCCATTGATATGAAAGCTGCTTGCCATCAGGTAACCACTTTACCCGTGGTAAATAAATATCTTGCTCTTCGCCGCTGTCAATAAAACGAATTTTGTTATTGGCAACTTCAACCGTCGCTAATTGAATATTTACGTTATTAGTGCCGGTAGCGGGGTAGCGTTGTTCGATTAATTTAATTTCTTCAGCGTATATTTCATTACGAATAACTACTTTTACTGGCGTTTCATCAACGCGTAAAAAGGCAATGTGTTTTTCGTTTGGAGACCACCAATAGCCGGTCATACGGCTCATTTCTTCTTGAGCGACAAATTCTGACATGCCATTTTTAATAACGCCGCCGCCATCAGTGGTTAGCTGTTTTTCTTGGCCTGTTTTAAGTTCTAAAATATATAAGTTTTGCTCACGAATATACGAAACAAAATTACCTTTAGGTGAAAATTTACTGTCGGTTTCAAAGCCTGCGGTTTGTGTTAAACGCTTTGCCGTTTGGCTGTTTAAGTTGTAATAAAAAAGATCACCATTAATAGGGAATAATAATGCGCTGCCGTCTTGTGAAAATTGATATTCCATAATGCCAGAGCCATAAACACGCTGGCGCTCGCGGCGGGCTTTTTCTTCATCAGAAAGCTGTTCAGTGCCGCTGAAAATATCAACAGAATTTACTAAAAGTTTATTTTCTTTTTCGGCTAAATTATATTCCCATAAATCATACTGGTTTAGGTTACTTTCTTTGGCTTTTAAATAAGTGACTCGGCTGCCGTCTGGAGAGAATTTTAACGACTTTGGTGTTGAGCCGTTGAGCGATGGCGAACTAAAAATACGCTCTATTGATAGTTGCTCAGCATTGGCACAAAACGAAAGAGAAAGGCTAGCAAGTAAAGGGAAAAAAGATTTAGTAAATAGCTTCATGAAACGCCTATTTTTTATGAGAGTAGTTAATGAAAATGCACTAGAGTTACTTGTGTTAATTAAATAACTCTAGCTGTATTTTTACTTATTATTTATTGTTGCATTTTAACTTAGCTAATTAAAGCCTAAGCCGTTAAGTGCTTAAGCTAAGCTGTATTTGTTCTTTTACATACTGTTTGTATAGTATTTTCGTCTTTATCTAATAAGTTCAATTAACTCGTGAATGGTTTTAACTGGGGTAACTTTAGCGCCTAAACCTTCCATTGATTTATGATAATTGCGATATGGAACAAAAATTTCAGTAAACCCGTGTTGAGCTGCTTCTTTCACCCGTGGTACGCCACTGTCTATTGGTCTTACATCACCATTTAAACTTAGCTCACCCATAATGCAAGTGGTACGTGGTACAACAAAGTCATTAAGGCTGCTGAGCAAGGCGGTGACTAGAGCTAAGTCAATACAGGTTTCCGACTCATCTATTTTTAAACCGCCAACAATATTAAAAAAGGTATCATGGAATATTTTGGTTTTGGTATGTTTGCGTAAAATACCGGTTAACATTTTTATGCGATTCATGTTCAAGCCGACACAAACTCGCTGCGGAAATTCCGCTTCTGTTTCTGTGGTTAAACATTGAATTTCTAGTAATAAATTACGGTTACCTTTACGAATACAAGTAATAGCTGAGCCGGGCGATTCCGTAGTGGAGCCGGATAAAAATATTTCACTGGGGTTATCAACACTGAGCATACCGCGTTCGCACATTTTAAATATACCGACGGTATCAATATCACCAAAACGGTTTTTATTCGCTCTTAAGGTACGTATTTGGCCGTCGTTGGTATCTATATGCAGTAATGCGTCAACAATGTGTACTAGCGTTTGCGGCCCAGCAATTTCATTGTTTTTATTTACATGGGCAATAATAAACATGGTGACATTATTTTGTTTGCAGTACTGAGTAAGTGATTGCGCGGCACTTTTTACTTGTGAAGGTGAGCCTGGGCTCCCGTTAGCATTTTCAGTAACTACCGCTTGAATAGAGTCAATTACTGCAAATTTAATTTTATTAACGTCAAGCTCTTCAATAATAGCTTCAACACTGGTTTCAGAAAGTAGATATAAATTGTCTTGATTATAATCGAGCTTTAACCGATGTACGCGGTTTTTAAATTGAGAAAGCGACTCTTCGGCGGTGCAATATAAAGAAGAGGTATTTTGTGACATGCGCGCGACTAAGTCTGAAAGTAAGGTGGTTTTACCTGCGCCGGGGTCACCGGAAATTATATTAACCGAGCCAGTCGTTACGCCGCCGCATAATACTCGGTCAAGCTCGCCAATACCGGTTAACTGTTTTTCAGCTTCAGTCGTTTCTACTTGGTGAATTTTTTTCGAGCCGCCGCCCGCAGAGCCAGCATACCCAGCACTCGTAGTACGACTTTTACTGGCACTATTACCTTTGCCAGTTGGTATTTTCATTTCTGCTAAGGTATTCCAAGCGCCACAACGACACTGACCCTGCCAGCGAGGATGGTTCATGCCACAATCGGTACACACAAATTCTATTTTTGACGTTTTCGACATCTTTACTCTATTACCTTTAAAACTCTTCTGGGAGTTAGATTTTCATTAAGACCATAGCGATGCTAGCTGATAGGTCAAAATTATGACAGTGGTTTAAAGGAATGATAAATTTTATTACTGAAATAAACTATTAAAAATAGCGTTAAATTTTTAATAGCGGTGGTGAAGAAGTGTTTTGATTGTTATTCAAGCATATAAAAGTGAGTGCCGGATAAGTCTAGGTATAATTTTTGCTTTCAATTTAGTTTTATACCAGTATTAAATTATTGTTAAGCAATTGTCGTAGAATAACTTAATTGATTTTAAAGTATTGTTTCAGGCTATTAATTCGATTAGGTTATGTAAATAAAATATTTTGAGGCTTTTTGTGCCATAACAAAACTTAGTGAACGATAAAAATAAATGACTAAAGACTTTTCACAGCATCAGCATATTATCTCTAAATTTCGCGGCAAAGTTTCTCAAAAAGACTTTGAAGCGAAGTTTGCTGCGGCGACTAAGCATCTGGCTAAAACTGAACGCTTTATTTTGAAAATGGAGCTAAAACGCCTAGCGGGTGCTTGTACGCGTTTAGTTGATTTACGCGGTAATGTTGATGGTGATTGCCGAGCTTATGAGCATGAAGATCGCATTCATTATCTTGATGATATTGCCATTAAAGTTTTTGAAGATAATTTTAAAAGTTACGGTGGTTATACCTTTGGCGTTTATGAAGCGGTAACCAATACCATAAATAATTTTCGCGTTATTTATCAGCGTGAGAAACAAGGTATAAAAATTCCGGTCAGCGCAGAAAATCAAAAAGTTTACGAGAAAACTCAATATCCGGCAACACTGTTTAAGTTTGGTCATTATTTTGATCGCAGTGAAGAGCGGATGAATTTTGCCATATCAGTTAGCGTTGAATTAGGAAAGTATCAAAAGGTTGAGGCAGTTAGCTCAGATATTAGTATTAATGGCTGTAAAATAAGATTAAAAGACTGTCCGCCGTTAGAGGTTGAGCAAGTGATCACTATTGCTTTTAGCGGTATGAATCAAGAGTTTGAATTTGGTGACAATTCAACTTTCAGTTACGAAGTACGCAATGTGCAAGTATTGGAGGGTATTCAGTTAGTCGGGCTCAGACGAGTATACTCAGGGAAAAGTCAAAATGATGCTTTTAAGCGATTTTTAAAGGGCTATATTCAAGGTAATAAACGCCGTTATAAAATTAACCTCGACAATACCATTAGTGCTTTGCAAGCAAGACATTTAGAAACTTTTACCTTTGCCAAGTTAAATGAATTACCGGTTTTTATTGAAAAAAATCAGCAGTATTTATATCCGAAATTTGCTCTTACCTGCCCTAATAATCAAAGTATTTTTCAATATTGGCAAGACGAGGGTCGTCAATCAACTTTAGAATTTTTGATCACTGAAGAACGCATCGCCAAGCTGCAAAAAGCCAGACGTTTAGGCCGGTCATTATTGGTTTATAGTTTTATTCATGAAAGCCAAGGTAAAAACTATTTTTATAGTGCTGACCAGCAGCAGTTACAAGATGATAAAAATTTTATGCAGCAGTTTTTAGGTTTCGCTGCCGATAAAACTTCGTTTGCTATTACTGACCTATCATTACTTGATGTTGATCAGAGCACCGCTTTTTCACCACTGACTTTGTCGAATACCTTAACCAAGAAAAACGAGTATTTAAATAGTCCACCTTCAGATGAAGTAAATGGCATATTAGCCAATATTCCATTTATCGTGGTAGTGCAAGATATTACCAATAGCCAGTTGGTAGAGGGGTATCAAGCGTTTGAATTTGATGATATTGATATTTATCGCTTAAAGCAGTTTGGTCATAAACGTGCAGATCAAAAACGTTTGGTTGATGAAGTGGGGATAAATTATAAAAATCAGCGTCAAGAACCTCGTTTCAAATACAAAACCCCTGTTTCAGTAGAGGTCAGTGGAGTACATTGGCTTGGTGAGTCGCATGACTTTTCAACTTCAGGTTTAAAAGTTGAACTTGATAAAACTACTGTTTTGAAAAAAGGTGATGTGGTTAATTTAACTTTTCCTAATTTACAAAAGATCACTTCGTCGTTTGATTTGCAAAATTTGCCTTATGAAGTTATGCGTGTAAACCGTAAAAAAACCATCGTTAACTTACGAGTTATTGTTGAAAAGCATCAGCATATTGGTCGCTCATTTTTCCGGTTATTAATTGATAAAAACCGCCATAAACTTACACCTGATGAATATGCGTTAATTACCCCCGGCATGGCCAAAGCCTTAAGAAATATTTACAGTGCCTGCTTAACGATTAACAACTATATTTTGCAAACTAGTGGTAGCCGTTATAAAACCGAGAGTATTGCTTGTAGTGATGAATACGGCAAGCTTTTAGCGACCATGAAAATGTTGAGTGATAAACGAGGCTATTACAATTTATATCCATTGTTAAGCCATCAGCAATTACAGCATGATATTACCGCTAAGCTTAAAAAAATGCAGCCGAGCGATTTCCCTGAAAACACTATGTTATATATTTCGATAGATCATAGCTTAGAAGACATTGATGAAGCGGTTCAAGTGAGGTTAGACAGTCAACTTACTACGTTAAAGTTACAACAAATGTTTATCAGCAATGCTCTTAAAAAAGGTGACTTTTTTGCTTTGCAGCTTAAACTTTCTCGCGCCGATCCGCCTGATATGGACCACTTAAACCCAGAGCTAAGTTATATCAGCTCTTATGCTATTCATCGCGGTAAACAGATTGAGCAAGATATTTGGAGTGTTGCCGGTATTATGCAAGTTTACGATATTACCCATGAAGTATTGTTAAGGCGTAATTTACAAATAGCTAAGCCCTAATTTTAAGTTGCCAAGTAAGTCTGGGGCTTAAAGGCTACGGCAAACAGTTACCGATAAAAAAACCTAGCGTTTGCTAGGTTTTTTATTCACATGCTTATTTGCTTATTTCAACCAGTGAATCATACAATCAAGACCAACAGAATTAATGCAAGTATCAGCTTGTTTTAATACGATTGGTTTAGCGTGAAAGGCAATGCCTAAATGCGCGGCAGCCATCATCACTAGGTCGTTAGCACCATCGCCCATGGCAACCGTTTGTGCATGACTTATATTATAACGCTCACTTAAAATAGCTAAACTGTCGGCTTTAGCCTGTGCGTCAAATACATCACCTAAAACTTTACCGGTAAGTTTGCCATCAATAATTTCAAGCTGATTAGCAAAGGTTTCATCTAAACCTAATAAGGTTTGTAGGTGCTGTGAAAAGTAAGTAAAACCACCTGATGCAATCGCAATCCGCCAGTTATGCTTTTTCAATTCTGCAATTAATGGCTTTAAGCCGGGCATTAACGGAATGTCTTTGGCAACAGCCGCTAAAATAGACTCAGGCGCATCTTTTAAGGTGGCAACACGTTGATGCAAGCTTTGAGCAAAGTCTAGTTCACCTTGCATCGCGAGTTCGGTTACTGCAGCTACTTGTTCACCAACACCCGCTAAAGTTGCTATTTCGTCGATACATTCAATTTCAATGGTGGTTGAGTCCATATCCATCACTAATAAACCTGGAATAGATAAGCTTGGCGCATCTTTTAAAAGCGCTGCTTCAATATTATTAGCTAAGGTGAAGCTTGCCAGTGAACTGCGCGCAGCAGCAAAGTCATCAGTTTGCACAGCAAAGCGATAACTAACTTGCTGGTTTCTGTCGTTAACGGCATTAATAGCGGTAACTGTTAGCTGACATTCACTAAATAAACTTTGTAAGGTTGATACAGTGATAGTGTCAAAAACTACCAGGGCGATATCTTCATTTGTATCACTTGTGCTAGTAGTTGCTTGCTCAAGTGCTTTAGGTACAGCAAGTTTACAAGGCAGTTCGCTGTCAATTAATAACTCAGTTTCAGTAAACTGACAGAAGTAAGGTGAGTGCTGTGAGTTTACTTTGGCTGAAAAACATTGAGCCAGTGTTGAGGTTGATAGTTCAGCTAAGGCAATTTTTTGTACGCTAATAGACACGAGAGATCCTTGATAAATCCAATTTTAAATTCAATATAACTACGAATAAAGATAATTAACTGCATGACAGCATTTAAAAAAAACTGATAAACCTCTATAGTATTATCATAAGTTACTTACTTAAATACTGATTACATGGCGCAATCTGAACAGCCTTTATACCCTAAACTATCATCGATTTATAATAAAATTATGCAATTAGCTATAGCGATTGCGTTGATCATCGTATTGCTGAACGTTTTATTGTTTAATCATCAGCAAAATAGTGAAAATATCGAGCAGCATTTTAAGCGTGTCGGCAATGAATACAGCAGCCAAGCAGCAACGGCTCTGACGGTATTATTTGCCAAGAATGATAAGCAGGGCATACAAGATTATATTGACCAATTGTCGAGCTCAGATGCGATTAACTCAGTGCATTTTTATGATCACTCTGGCCAATTAATTTTCCATTCTCAATCAGCAAAAAGCATTAGGGCATTGTTTGGAATTGAAGCCCGGCAAATGAATAACTCCGGCCAATTCATTCCTTTTGTAAAAGAAATACGTGCTCAGGGAGTTAATGTTAATGAATTAAGCGAGCAGGCGTTACAAGGCTACTTGCGCTTGACTATAGCGAAAAGTTATTTGGTTGATAATTTAAATGCGTCGAACGACAAAGCCGGCGAACTGTTTCGTATTATGTTGGTATTGGCTGGCGTAGTGGGCTTTTTATTAACGCGCGGTTTAAACCGCTTTAGTCGCCAAGGTTTCCGCTTAGGTGATAAAAGTTAAGCTAGCCATTAAAAAAGAGCTGATTAATATTTTCTTCAATCACTTGGCTAACTTCTATCGGCGCTTCTGGGCGAATTGAGCATAAGTGTTCAAATACTTTTAGCAGTTGCAGTGGCGAGTTGTGCTGGCCTTGAAAGCCGAATAATGGCATTGCTGGCGCGTCGGTTTCTAAAACTAAACTTGTTAACGGTAAGCGTTTAATCGCTTTAATCGTTTTTTCTGCACGTGGATAACTAATCGTTCCGCCAATACCTAACTTAAAGCCTAAATCAATATACTGACACGCTTGCTGATAGCTTCCTGAAAAGGCATGAATAATACCGCCTCGGTTTAAATTGGCTTTTTTTAATATCGGCACAATATGCTGATGTGAGCGCCGATGATGCACTATCACCGGTAGATTATGCGCTTTGGCGAGGTTTAATTGAAATTCAAAAAAATCAATTTGCTGAGCTAGGTTAGCTTGCTCTTTGACAATCACTTCATCAATGCCGGTTTCGCCAATGGCAATAATATCTTCTTTATGGTTTTTTACTTTATCAGCTAAATTATCAAGTGACGCTTGGTTTAAGTTTTGTAGAAACCATGGATGAATGCCCAAACAGCTAAATATTTTACAGCTTGCGAGTTTCTGATTAGCCTTATTTTCATTATAAAGCGCGGGTAATTGCAGTACCTTATCCCAATTATCAGGAGTGATTGACGGCACTATAATTTGATGAATACTTTGCTCGGCGCAGCCTTGAATAAGCTCAACTTGCGGGGCAAGCTCTGAAAAGTCTAAATGGCAGTGGCTGTCGGTAAATTTCATAGTTGCTATAAGTCAATAATACTTAATATGAAGTAATAAGATAAGGATAAAACAAAACCGCTAAAGCTGTTATAAATAATTGCTGCAGCGGTGCTTTACTTAGTACTTAGCGAATATTGCTTATCCAGTTCATCGCTAATAATTTTCTAGTTATAATCCGATTACTTTCCTGTTAAGGGTTTAATCGTAAAAGCATATTGATAGTTATTAGCATTTAACTGGTATTGTTTATGAGCAATAGCGCCCCAGCTATTATCACCAGCCACACCCATTTGCTTGTGATCGATATTAACACTGACAAAGTCACGCTTTTTAATGTCGGTATAATGGCGTTGAGCTTTGGTTAAGCCTGCATCGAAGTCGCTATTAAATTGATGAAAAGCACTAAAGTCGATAGTGGGTTGGCCATAAAAAGCTAAACCAAAGTTGTTTTTATTGGTTAAGCTAAACCAACGGGTTTGCGTTCTATTGCCATTTTCTTGCGGGCGAATATAAGGAAAATATAAGTCGGCAACTTCACCATGATACAAACCAACATGGGCTGAATAGTCTCGGTCAATATAGTTTTCATGTGGGCCTTTACCGTAATAACTGACTTGGTCAAACTCCACCGGTAACATGATATTGCTGCCGATACGAGGCAAGGTGAACTTATTTTTTGTTTTGTTAATGCTTAACTCAATAGCGACATTTATCTCAGCTAAAGCATTAATGCTATAGGTAATAGTTGCGCTACTTTCAGCTTCTTTTAATGCGACTTTCTGCTCAAAGCTTACTAAGCCAGTTTGCTTATTTAATAACTTGAAGCCTGTGACTTGCTGGTTTTTAGTCGCCGCTTTCCAACGGGCTAAACGAGTTGGCATTTTACTGCCAAAATCGTTGTCGTTAGGGGCTCGCCATAAATTCAAGCTAAGAGGTTGTTTAATTAATTGCAACTCACCAATTTTATAGCTGATCATATTACCTTTAGCGTCAAAAATTATTTCATTGCCTGCAGTGTTAATAATGTAATTATCAGCTGACTTTTCTACAGTTATTTGTTTTTGCTCTTTATCTTGCTCAATAACGCTAAACAACTGCTTAACGGCTTTGCTTAGCTGAATTTGTTCACGAGCAATAGTTTCACCCATTGCCATTAACGGGCTAGGTTTTAGTGTGGTGATATTAAAGTTAATAAAGTATTCATTGTGCTGGCCAAATTTTTTCATGGCGCTATTAAGCTGCGTACTTAAGTTGATAGTTTCACTTTGCTGGGCTTGGGCGCCAAGTTTTTCAATACCTGTAGTTACTACTTCGCCATTTTTTAGTAACTGCCATTGCAGTTGAAAATGCTCAAGGCTGGTAAAAAAGTGCTCGTTAAATACATTGAATTGTTGATTGCCTAATGCACTGATATGCACATTTTGATAAACTTTTTGCACTTCAAAAACAGCCGGATGCGGGCTTCTGTCTGGATTAACTAAGCCATTTAAGCAAAAGTTATTATCGTTATATTCACCAGCGGGCTCAAAGTCGCCACCATAAGCCCAAAAACTTTCTCCGTTGTCATCGGTTTTTAATAAACCTTGGTCAACCCAGTCCCAAATAAAACCACCTTGCATTTGGCGTTCACTGCGTACCATATCCCATAAATCTTTCAAATTACCTGAGCTATTTCCCATGGCATGAGAGTATTCAGCCCAGACAAAAGGCACTTCGCTATATTTACCAAGGTAATGGTCTTTAATTCGATGCATTGGCGCATACATCCAGCTGACCATATCGGCGTGGAATAGGGTATCTGCAGCAACGCGTTTTTTTCTTGCGGCACGTTCATACATAACTAATCGGGAGTCATCTCTTTGCTTGGTCCACTTATACATTTCTTTAAACGCGGTGCCGTCGCCTGCTTCGTTCCCCATCGACCAATAGATAATTGACGGATGATTTTTATCTCGCTCGACCATACGCACCATTCGGTCGATGTGCATATCGTGAAATTCGGCTTTATTGGCAGGGGTTTTATCTGGTTTATAACCAAAGCCATGGCTTTCAATATTGGCTTCATCAACAATATAAATACCGTATTTATCGGCTAACTTATAAAAGTAAGGATCATTAGGATAATGCGAGGTACGTACCGCATTAATGTTATATTTTTTGAATAGTTTAATATCTTCAAGCATGCTTGCTTTTGAAATAACATGGCCATATTTTTCGTCATGCTCATGTCGATTGACACCTTTCAAATAAATCGGTTGGCCGTTAACTAATAACTGCCCATTACCTAATTCAACATGACGAAAGCCTATTTTAGCACCAACAAATTGCTGTACTTTTTGATGCTCATTTTGTGCTTGAATAACAATGGAATATAAATTTGGTGTTTCTGCTGACCAAGTTTTTATATTGGCAAAATTAGCTTTAGCGCTAAAAGTAGCTTTATTGTTGGCAGCCACCGTAACTTTACCGGATAAGGTTTTTATTAATTGGTTTTGCTGATCAAAAACTTGCGCTTGCACTGCGACACTGTTAATGGTTTTATTGGTGAAGTTTTCCAATTCAACATCAAGTTCAAGTAGGCCGTTTTGGTAGTTGTTATTGAGTTTTGTTTTTGCGAAAAAATCACGAATACGTACTTGGTCGGTGCTATATAAATATACATCACGCTCTATGCCAGATAAGCGCCAAAAGTCTTGGTCTTCAAGGTAAGTACCATCAGTCCAGCGGATCACTTGCATTACCAAAGTATTGTCACCTTTAGTTAAATAGTCGGTAATATTAAATTCAACCGGAGTTTTACTACCTTCAGAATAACCGAGTTGTTTGCCATTTAACCAAATATAAAAGCCTGAATTTACCGCGCCTAAATGAAGGAAAACCTGCTGACCTTGCCAGCTTTTATCTAAGGTGAAATTTTTGCGATAAACACCAGTAGGGTTGTGATTATTTTTACGTTCGATAAAAGGTGGGTTTATTTTAAAAGGGTATTTAACATTGGCGTAAATAGGATAGTCGTAGCCGTACATTTGCCAGTTACCGGGCACGGGAATTTTATCCCAAGTTGAATCATCAAAACTTACTGCCGTATATTCAGCTTTTACCTCATCAGGGTGTTGATGTAACTTAAATTGCCATTGACCATTTAGCGACTGAATAAAAGCCGAGTTTTCTGCTTGATCGCTAAGAACGTGTTCAGCGCTTTGGTAAGGAATAAAGCTGGCTTTCGGGGCTTGGCTATTAATGGCGAATTTACTTAAGTCTTGCCATTCGGTTTTATTAAATTTCACCCGCTCTACTTCGTTAGTTACTTGCTTTGCAATAACGTAATAACTAGTAAACATTAATAATAATGGTACGAGTATTAATTTAATAATTACCTTCACAGTATTTCCCTATAAATTGCTGAAGTTTTAATGAGCTAAGATAGTGTTTACGCCTATTGTCTGATTAATACTATATTCATAAATACTATTTTTCAATAGCCATAAATATAAGCTGGATTATTTAATTATTTGAAAATAAAAGAATTTCAGGTAAATTATACAAGTAGGCAAAATTAATACGTTAATCGCTACAGCCATACCTGTGTTATATAAAGGTATGTAAGGCTGATGAGCTTAATAAGGATGTTGTAAAAATGATTGATAACAAGCAATGAATAATCAAAAAGCCGTGGTCGCCGGTCAAGCGGTATATTCGAAAAACGTGCTGTCGATTTATGATCTTTGGGTATTAGGTTTTTCGAACCACTTTTTGTGGAAGTGTCCAACGCGATTAATCGCCAAGCAATTTCACCACTTAGCTTCAACTAATCATTTAGATGTTGGTGTTGGTACTGGCTATTATTTAAAGCGCTATTTAAGCAATATTAATCGCCGTCTAGCGTTATTAGATTTAAATGAAAATAGCTTACAAGCGGCTGGTAAAGCCGTTAGGCATTTTAAACCGGAACTATATCAAGGTGATATTTTTCAAACTTTAGGGCTAAATGGTAAAAAGTTTGATTCAATTAGCATTAATTATTTACTGCATTGTTTGCCGGGTGATATGAGCGATAAGTCACTTGTATTTAGCAACTTAAAAGCGGTGCTAAATGACGGTGGCGTGCTATTTGGTAGTACTATTTTAGGTAAAGGCATTACCGCCAATTACTGCGCCCAAAAGCTAATGAATTTATATAACCGCAAAGGTATTTTTAGCAATCAAGATGATGATTTAGCTAGCTTAGAAGTGGCGTTGAATACTCATTTTTCTGAGGTTAAAATAGAAGTTGTTGGTTGTGTGGCAATTTTTTCTGCTATTAACCGATAGCTTTAAGCTAAATGAAAAAGCCGAGATTGTTTAAATAATCTCGGCTTTTTTTAGCTTAAAGCTGCTAACTTTCAGTTATAAGCTTGTCTTAGTTACATTCTTTCCATTACTTCAATGCCTAAAATATCTAAACCTTGTTTTAAGGTGTCAGAAATTAGGGCGCAAAGTGCTAAACGCGATTGCTTAACATCATCAGAAATGCCGTCTTTTAAAATTGGGCAGGCTTCGTGGAAGGTCATGTACAAGCTAGCTAGTTCGTATAAATAGTTACATAACAAGTTAGGTGTACATTCGCTGATCACCGCGTCAATAACATCTTCAAGTTGTATTAACTTTAACGCGAGTGCTTTTTCTTGTGGCACAGCAATATTGATGTTTCCAATAATTGGTTGCTTAACCTCTGCTTTATTGAAAATACTTTGAATACGAGAATAAGCGTATTGTAAGTATGGCGCGGTAGCACCTTCAAAACTAAGCATGCTTTTCCAGTTGAAAATATAATCGCTGGTACGGTTTTTCGATAAATCAGCAAATTTAACTGCGCCAATACCTACTTTTTCGGCAATTTCGCTCAATTTTTCTGGGCTGTAATCTGGGTTTTTCTCAGCAATTAAATCGCTAGCACGGCTTACTGCTTCGTCTAATAACTCCGCCAATTTAATGGTGCCGCCAGTACGGGTTTTAAACGGCTTGCCGTCGTCACCCATCATCATGCCAAATGGACAGTGATCGTAACCAACGTGCTCTGGTAAGAAGCCAGCTTTACGGGCAACCATTTCCACTTGTTGGAAATGCAGTGCTTGGCGCGCGTCGGTGAAAATAATAATGCGATCGGCATTTAATTCACCGCTACGGTAACGACAGGCTGATAAATCGGTAGTGGCGTATAAGTAGCCGCCGCCAGATTTTTGCACGATAAATACTGAAGGGTCGCCATTTTTATTGGCCATTTCTTCAATAAATACTACACGTGCGCCTTGGTCTTCAACGGCAATATTTTTCGCCATTAACTCGTCAATCACTTTTGGCAAGTCTGGGTTGTAAGCACTTTCACCCATGATATCGTCACGAGTAAGGGTTACATTTAATTTTTCATAAATGTCCTCACTGTGTTTGATAGAAATGTCGATGAACAGTTTCCATAAAACTAAGCAGTCTTTGTCGCCGCCTTGTAGTTTAACCACGAAATCACGGGCGCGGTCGGCAAAACCTTCTTCGTCGTCAAAACGAATTTTTGCTTCACGATAGAAGTTCTCTAAATCGGCAAGGGCAGTTTCAGCCACTTCATTGGTGCTAAGCTTATCGCTTAAATGCGCCAATAACATACCAAATTGTGTGCCCCAGTCGCCCATGTGATTTTGACGAATAACTTTGTCGCCACGAAACTCTAATGCGCGCACAACTGCGTCACCAATAATGGTTGAGCGTAAGTGGCCAACGTGCATTTCTTTGGCAAGGTTTGGCGCAGAGTAGTCAACAACAACGTTTTGAACTTTGGCTTGGCCTTCGCTGCCACGCTGAGCAACACCTAATTTTTCATCGCCGCGAATATTAGCTAACTGCGCTGCTAACCAGCTTTGATCAAGGTGAATATTAATAAAACCAGGGCCAGCCAATTCAATTTTTTCAGCAATGCCGCTTTCTATTAGTAAAGGCTCTAAATGTTCAACCACTTTGCTGGCTAATTCGCGTGGGTTGGTTTTTAATTTTTTAGCTGCGCCCATTACGCCATTGGCTTGGTAATCACCAAAATTTGGTCGGCTAGAAAGGCTTACCGCTGGATTTGTATCTTCTGGTAAACCGGCTGCTACCATGGCAGTAACGACTCTTTCAGCTAATATATTTTTAATATTCATTTCGTCTTCTCATTCTCTTTGCTATTTAGCACAATTATCGCTTCATTTGTGCGCATTGTGCTTGAGCGAATTAGTGGTGAGAAAGAGGCAACTTTTCACCGCTAATTAATTTAATTTTTGTCTTTATAAAAGTACTTTATATCATTTGGCTAAGTAAATGATGTTTTAGCAAAGCATTTTAATCTTTTTGTGTAGGAGCTTAGTTCACTAAGTGACAAACAAAAAGATTAAAATAATGCCGATAAAACGAAATTTACAACGCCAAATTTAGTGCTCACGTGTTTTGTGGAAGGTGATGTTTGGATGACGCTCCTGCGCCAACGACAAATTCACCATAGTTGGCGCAATATAGGTTAAGTTATCGCCACCATCTAACGCTAAGTTATCTGATGCTTTCTTAGTAAACTGCTCAAGCGTACGTTCGTCATCACAGGTACACCAGCGCGCCGTAGCAACACTAATCGGCTCATAAATCGCATCAACGTTGTATTCAGTTTTTAAGCGTTGTACGACTACTTCAAACTGTAGCACACCAACCGCGCCAACGATCATGTCGTTGTTCGCCATTGGGCGGAATACCTGTACTGCGCCTTCTTCAGAAAGCTGAATTAAGCCTTTTTGCAATTGCTTAGCTTTTAACGGATCCCGTAAACGAATACGGCGGAACATTTCCGGCGCAAAGTTTGGAATACCGCTAAACTTCATGTTTTCGCCAGCGGTAAAGGTATCACCAATTTGAATGCTACCGTGGTTATGTAAACCAATAATATCACCAGCATAAGCTTGTTCAACATTAGAGCGATCGCCCGCCATAAAGGTTACTGCATCGGCAATTTTTACATCTTTACCTATACGTACTTGTTTCATTTTCATGCCTTTTTCATACTTGCCTGAACAAATACGCATAAAGGCGATACGGTCACGATGTTTCGGATCCATATTGGCTTGAATTTTAAAAACAAAACCAGTGAATTTTTCTTCTTCGGCTTTTACTTCACGGGTATCGGTTAAGCGTGGTAATGGCTTAGGTGCCCATTTCGTTAAACCATCTAGCATATGGTCAACGCCAAAGTTACCTAATGCAGTACCAAAAAATACCGGCGTTAATTCGCCTTTTAAAAATTCTTCTTGGTTAAACTCGTGTGATGCGCCAACCACTAGTTCAAGCTCTTCACGTAAATCTTCAGCGTAGCTACCAATCACTTTATCTAGTTCTGGGTTGTCTAAGCCTTTAATGACACGCTTTTCTTGGATCATATGGCCAAGACCTGACTGATATAAAAAGACTTCATCAGTTAAAATGTTATACACACCCTTAAATTCTTTACCCATGCCAATTGGCCAAGTAATAGGGGCACATTTTATTTTTAAAACGTCTTCAACTTCGTCCATCACTTCCATTGGGTCACGAACATCACGGTCCATTTTATTCATAAAGGTGATGATCGGGGTATCACGCAAACGGGTGACTTCCATTAATTTAATGGTACGTGCTTCAACACCTTTAGCCACGTCGATAACCATCAAACAAGAGTCAACCGCGGTTAGCGTACGATAAGTATCTTCGGAGAAGTCTTCATGGCCGGGAGTATCTAAAAGGTTAACTAAACAGTCATTGTAAGGGAACTGCATTACTGAGGTAGTAATTGAAATACCACGGTCTTTTTCCATTTCCATCCAGTCAGATTTGGCATGTTGCCCTGATTTTTTACCTTTTACCGTACCTGCTTTTTGCAAGGCTTGACCAAAAAGTAAAACCTTTTCAGTAATGGTTGTTTTACCCGCATCAGGGTGAGAAATAATCGCAAACGTTCTACGTAAGTCGACTTCCTGCTGTTGTACAGACATGCTAGTTACCTGTTGAAACTGGAGTTAATGGGGGGATTTCCCGAAAACTTGCCAAAATTCTGGCAAATATTAAAAAATTAAAGCGCGATATTATAGCGAACTATCAGCTCAAAGTAATGACTGTAGACGGATTTAATTGAAATTGTTTTTGCTTGGGCTGAACTTGCTTGATGTGATCGTTTATTTGTGAAATTAAGAAAATAAATGGGTCGGTAACATGCTAGTGTTATTGCTATAAATAAAGGGGTCGGTGACATTTAAAAGTCATGCTTATGAGTCATCACTCCTTGGCTATTTTTGTCACCGACCCCTTTATACTTTAGCTTTTAGCTTTAAGGCTTAAGTTAAAGCACTTAATTAAAATAAACCATTCCATGAGGATAAGAAATGACTCTTGCTAGCGCACTCAATATACGTTTTATTTTCGTGATCACATTGTTTGTTTTGTCTGGTTGCGCCACCATGAATCTAGACTACGAAGAGCCTAGCGTCGAGTTGGTTTCTTTTAAGGTTTTACCCGCCAATGGCTTCGAGCAAAACTTTGAAATTGGCTTAAAACTTACTAACCCTAATAATTTTGAATTACCGCTTAATGGTATTAGTTATCAACTTAATGTGGCAGGTGAAAGTTTAGCGCATGGTGTGGCTGCTGATATTCCAACCGCAGCAGCTTTTGGTGAGTCACGCTTTGTGGTGCCTGTTTCAACCAGTTTGTTTGGCGGTATTAAAGTGATCAAAGCGCTAGTGTCTAATAAAGGGCAGGATATCAGCTACCAACTAAAGGCAAAATTAGATATTGCCATTCCTTTTGTACCAACGCTGACAGTTGTTCAAGAAGGGGTAATTCCTCTTGGTCAGAAGCCTGCTTTATAAATGAAGTAAGGTAAAGGGGTAGTGACATTTGAAAGTCATGCTTATGAGTCATCACTCTTTGGCTATTTTTGTCATCGACCTTTTATAAAGCACTTTATATTCACCTCGCTGTAAAGTTCAGTTTGCAGCAGCCTCTTGTTATAACAGCCATTTTACAAGTCAGTACGTAAAAATATTTTAATATTCGTTTATACTCATAGCAAATCTTCAATCAATGAAAAAATATAATGAAAAAAATAATCGGTTTATCTCTGCTTGTTTCAGTTTCGTCAATGGTCTTAATTGGCTGTGGTACTACTGAAGATAATACTTCGACAGATGTAGCAGCTAGCTATAACAGCATTAATAAAGAGCAACTTGCTGAGCACATTAAAGTACTTGCCTCTGATGAATTTGAAGGACGTGCGCCGTCAAGTAAAGGCGAAGAGCTTACGCTTGCCTACTTAACAGAGCAGTTAACCGCGGTTGGTTTTAAGCCGGGTAATGGTGACAGCTTTTTACAAGCGGTGCCTATGGTGTCTATTGAGGCATCGCCTGATATGACCTTATCTATTGGCGGTAAAGACTATCAATATGGCCCTGAAATGGTAATGGGCTCTAGCCGCATTAGTGAATTAGAGCAGCTAAAAGACTCTGAGTTAGTGTTTGTCGGTTATGGTGTTAACGCTCCAGAATATAATTGGAATGATTACCAAGGTTTAGACGTAAAAGGTAAAACAGTGGTCATGCTGGTTAACGATCCAGGTTTTGCCACAGAAGATCCTGCCATTTTTAATGGTAAAGCCATGACTTACTATGGCCGCTGGACATACAAATATGAAGAAGCCAGCCGCCAAGGGGCTGAAGGCGCGATTATTATTCATGAAACTGCGCCTGCCTCTTATGGTTGGGGAGTTGTTGAAAATTCATGGAGTGGTGCGCAGTTTGGTTTTGTTCGTGAAGATAAAAACAAAGGTCGTGTTGCCGTTGAAGGTTGGGTAAATAGCGATGTTGCCAAAGAGCTATTTGCAAAAGCGGGTTTGAACTTTGAACAAGCAAAAGCAAAAGCGGCCCAAGGTAGTTACCATGTGAATATGGGTGATTTAACCGCATCGGTTACAATTAAAAATACCGTGAAAGAGTCAGTTTCATACAACGTGATTGCCACCTTGCCGGGCAGTAAAAAAGCTGATGAACACATTATTTATACAGCGCATTGGGATCACTTAGGTATTGATAAAAGTTTAACCGGCGATCAAATTTATAACGGCGCGGTGGATAATGCCTCAGGTACGGCGGCGTTAATTGAAGTAGCCGAAGCTTTTGCAAAACTGCCAGTGCGCCCAGAGCGTTCAATTACTGTGTTAGCGGTAACTGCTGAAGAACAAGGTTTGTTAGGTTCTAAGTTTTATGCTGCTAACCCAATTATTCCAGCAGCAAAAACGGTTGCTAACTTGAATATGGATGCCTTAAATGTAGATGGCGCCAGTAAAGATGTTTCTGTTTATGGTTTAGGACAATCAGAGCTTGATAACTACTTAACTGTTGCTGCAGAAAAACAAGGCCGCGTGATTGCCGGTGACCCACGTCCTGCAGCAGGTATTTATTATCGTTCAGATCACTTCGCTTTTGCTAATATTGGCATTCCAGCCCTTTATGCTAAAAGCGGTAAAACGCCAGCAGATGAAGCGACAAAAGCGCTGCGAGAAAAAATAGGCGCACGTTTATCTAAGTGTTATCACAATCTGTGTGATGAATACAGTGATGACTGGGACCTTTCAGGTGCGGTGCAAGATATGCAAGCTTTCTTTGAAATTGGCTATGAATTGTCAAAAGAAAATGTTTGGCCCAAGTGGAGTAAAACCTCTGAATTTAAGCGTTAAAAGTAAAAAGCCATAAGTTGTAAGTAAGAAGCGATAAGTTAGAAATATAAAAGCCAGTTAAAACACAATTCGTTTTAGCTGGCTTTTTCTTATCAATAGTAAACTGATTTTAACTATTTGTTATTCGCTTGTGCTTTTTCGCGTTGAGCTTTTTTCTGCTCACGGCGTTGTTCAATAAGGTCTTTAATATCACCGCCAATATGACTGTCACCACGGGCTTTAGCTAAGTCCATTTGACGTTGGCGCTCTGCAAAACGAGCTTTTTGCTCGGTGCTCATTTTGTCGTGACATTTTGGACAGCTAATACCTTTAATATAAAGGTCGCTTTGTTTTTCATCTTCAGTGATCGGGTGACGACAAGCAAAACATTGGTCGTAGCTACCTTGTTCAAGGTTATGATTAACCGCAACGCGGCCGTCAAAAACAAAACACTCGCCTTGCCACATGGTTTCTTCACTTGGCACTTCTTCTAAGTATTTTAAAATGCCGCCTTCAAGGTGATAAACTTCTTCAAAACCTTGCTCTTTCATATAAGCGGTTGATTTTTCACAACGAATACCGCCAGTACAATACATGGCGACTTTTTTGTGTTTGTTTTTATCTAGGTTGTTTTTAACGTATTCAGGAAATTCACGAAAGTTTTCGGTATTGGGATTTACTGCATTTTCAAAAGTACCAATTTCTACTTCGTAGTCGTTACGCGTATCAACTAATAAAACTTCAGGGTCTGAAATTAGGGCGTTCCAGTCTTTAGGTTTTACGTATGTACCCACCACTTGTAAAGGGTCTATTCCTTCAACACCCATGGTGACAATTTCTTTTTTTAACTTCACTTTTGTGCGTTGAAAAGGATTGTTTTGATGATAAGAAAATTTATATGAAATTGGAGATAAACGTTCATCGTTTTGTAAAAACTCAAGTACAGAATTAATACCTGCTTGAGAGCCAGCTACGGTACCGTTAATACCTTCGTGAGCTAATAAAAGTGTACCTCTTACTTGCTGGTTTTCCATATGGCTGAGTAAAGGGGCTTTTAAGTTTTGATAGTTTTCTAAACGAACAAATTTATAAAGTGCACAAACAACAGTTTGCTCGGTGCTTTCTTGTTCGGTACTAGTTTGTTCGGTATTAGTTTGCTGGTCTTGATTTTTAGAGTTGGTCATTGCTTACCCATTGAGCTAACCGTAACGTAAATACGGTGCTGTAGATTAAAAGTGGCGCGCATTTTAACAACAAACGTTAGATATGTCACATATGTTGTTAAAATGAGTAATTGAGCTGCCCGGTGGTTAGTAGGTTATTAAGAGCTACATGAAAGCATTGAACAACCGGCTTTATTTCTTGCCCATTCAGGGCGCTTTTGCGCGTATTGTTCAAATTCAGGTTGTTCATCGTAAGGGTGTTGTAAAATTTTCTGTAAGGTATGAATTTCGCTAAAATCCCCTTGCTCTGCTTTATCAATGGCTTGTTGAGCAAGATAATTTCTTAGGACATATTTAGGATTAACCGCATTCATTTTTTTAATACGAGCATTATTATCAAAGCCTTCAATGTCTGATTTATTTTGACTAAGTAAGCGGTCACTATAGCTTGTTAGCCATAGATTTAAGTTGTTTTGGTATTCTGCTGTTAATTGCTCAGGTTGATAATAACAGTCATGAAAGTGGGCGAGTTTATCGTTAGTTGCTGCTTGGGCTTTAGCAGGGATTTGGCTTTCAGCCGCGCTTTCTACGGTAACGTTAAAGCTAGCTAACTTGCGGTAAAATAAGGTCATGTCAGTTTCTACGCTGGCGAGTAAGTTTTCTAGCTGGGTGAAAATTGCTTGGTCACTAGATTCGATATATTGCTCAAAACCCAATTTTTCCGTCATCATCTCAGCCCATTGTTGCTGATAATTATCGGTAAAGTCATCGATGCACTTTTGCAGTGGTTTCGCGTCTTTTATTAGCGGGTAAATTGCATTGGCTAATTGACATAAATTCCAACGGCACACTTGTGCTTGTGCGCCAAAACGATAGCGTTTTCCTTGAGCGTCGGTGGTATTTGGTGTCCAGTTCGGGTCAAAGTCATCCACCCAACCGTAAGGGCCAAAATCGATGGTTTCGCCAAGTATCGACATATTATCGGTATTTAATACGCCATGAACAAAACCGATACGCATCCAATCAACCACTAATTTACAGGTACGTTGGCAAATTTCTTCAAACCAGTTGGCATAAACTTCAGCGCTAAACTCTTGCTCTTGGTTATCACTATTCACTAGTAGGTGAGCAAAATCAGCCTTAATACAATATTGTGCTTGGGCTTGTAGTAAAGCGCCATCGCCTCTATTGGCGGCTAGTTGCATACTGCCAAAACGGGTAAAAGAGGAAGAGACTCGACATACCACAGCGCCAAGCTCATATTTAGCGTTGCCATCGTAAAACATATCGCGGCGCACTTTATCACCGGTTAAACATAAACTTAATGCGCGCGTGGTCGGCACATTTAAATGATACATTGCCTCAGAGCATAAAAATTCACGAATAGACGAGCGCAATACCGCTAAGCCGTCTGCGGTTCTAGAATAGGGCGTAGGGCCAGCACCTTTTAATTGAATGGTTTTATGACCATAGTTTTCGGTTAATACATCACCTAAGTTAATTGCTCGGCCATCGCCTAGTTGCCCCGCCCAGTTGCCAAATTGATGGCCGCCATAACACATTGCATATGGCTGCATGCTCTCGGTTAAGTTATTGCCGGTAAGTACCTCAGCCAGTTCTGCCGGTGTGTAGTCATCAAATGAAAAGTCGAGCATGTTGGCCACGTCTTCATTAAAGGCAATAAGTTGTGGCTTCGCGACCTTAATAGGTGTTGCTACTGAATAAGCGGCATGCTCAACTTGGCGTGGATAATTTTCTGTTAAGTTATCGCTAGGAAGATTAGCAATATATTGATTTACAAAGGTGAGGTTTAGCAACGGCAAGCTCTCTTAATAAAGATATTAAACGCAAATACGGAATGAGAATAACAATCATTCTATTTGATTTGTCGTTATTAAGAAATCTTTGTTGGTAATTTAGCTAAGGAGTTATTGAAAAATACAGTTGTTGTTTAGCATTTATGCAATCATCTTATGCCTATTTCCTCTAGTCCGAGGTTCTTTTTCGTCCATGCGCTTATGTGCTTATGTGCTTATGTGCTTATGTGATTAGGCCATACCTACATCCTGCAGGCCGACGTTCTTTTTCATCCATGCGCTTATGTAATTAGGCCATACCTATTTCCTGTAGGCAAAAAAATAGCGCATTAATAAATGCGCTAAAAAACATGAAAAACTAAGGGAAATAAAGCTCTCGTAAAGTAAGAGTGGTGTATTGCGAATTAGTTCAAAATTAAATGAGTTAATTGTAATTTAATTTTAAAGTCTTTTTATTTAGGCAAATCAAGGCCGACGTTCCATTTCGTCCATGCGCTCATGTAATTAGGCCATACCTACATCCTATAGGCCGACGTTCTTTTCATCCCTGAAATCACCTCATACCTACATCCTGCAGGCCGACGTTCTTTTTCATCCCTGGAATCACGTCATACCTACATCCTGCAGGCAAAAAAATAGCGCATTAAAAAATGCGCTATAAAACATGAAACACTTAAGGGAAATAAAACTCTCGTAAAGTAAGAGTAGTGTTTGTAGATTTAGTTCAAAATTAATTTAAAAAAACTAAAATAAATTGAATTAACTTCAACCAGGCTAGAAAATTTTGATGCCTTGAAATATAAAGTAATATTAAAACTAGCCACTATAGAATGATTTGTTAAGCAGAGCTGAGGTTAACTATTGTTAAATAGGTCAAAAATAAAGTCAGTTTCATGATGAGTAATTATTTCATCGTTTGCACACTTAGCGGTTTTTTTATCACTAGTATTAAATAACTGCTGTTTAACTAAAGCTTTGCTAGCTTGTTTTGAAAGGCCGGTTAATTTTGATATTTGCGCGATCGCTTCAGCTAATACTAAGTGAGTAACTTCACTTGGCATAACTTCGGTGTCGGTTGATAAGGAAAGTTGACTAAACATAAATCACCTAGTGCTAATTGTTAGCTATATCAAAATTTAAAGGTGATGAAATAATAGGCTTTCAAAAGGTGATAAAGTAGCAAGGCGATGTTACTAGTTGTTTTATTTTGTAATCGGTGCTTTGTTTAAGTGGTGAAATTAGTTTATAAGCTTGCCGACATTACAATTGCATCTTCATAACCAAAACCTGAAGCGCTTGGGTAATAGCCAGTTCGGCGACTAATTTCAATAAAACCATAATTAATATAAAGCATTTGTGCTGATATATTCTTCGAACGCACTTCTAAAAATGCCTTGTTGTTATCAAGGTTTTTGGCTTGCTTGATAAATTGCTCAAGTAGGGCTTTGCCAAAACCGCTACCTTGCTGGGCTGGGTCAACACATATATCCATCAAGGTCGCTTCACCGGCCACATGTTCGCCAACATAAAAGCCCAAAATGTTGTTATCTTGAATTAAATACTCACCAAAATATCGACCACCAGTACAGCTTGTGAAAGTTTTTTCTGTCCAAGGGTGGGAATGACAAGCCTCTTCAATGGGCATAAGTTTGCTAACATCGTTAGTGGTTATGGTGTGGAATGAAAGGGCCATATTTATTGTTGCTCTGCTAATAATTGCCACAATTGGCATTTTAATTGTGGGCTGTGCATTATTTCACTTAATGGTGGAGTGGTTAACACTTGCTGGTTTAATTGGCATTTTGTCTGCTTAGTAAGTTGCCAATTAATAAAGCCAAGATTGATTTTATTATCTTGTATGTTGACTTCACCAATCGATAAATTGAAATGTGTCAAAAGGTCTTTAAACAGTTGGCTATTACTCAGTGTTTTTATATCTACACTAAGTCGAGTTGCTGTTTCGTTAGTATCATTTATTTGCTCTGTTGATGTTTGACTTGCTTTACGTTGCCATAAATTAATGCCAATTTCGGTCAGGTGAGCAAATTGTCGGCGAGATATTGTCATCAGCAGCTGTTCTGAAAATGGATACGTGGCGCTATGATGACAGAGTTTGCTAAAAAGCGGAATATCAGGCGTAAAAAAAGCAGAAAGGAGTGCTTTCTGCTTTTTATTTCAAGGACGGGTTAAAGCGTTTTTAAAACTTTCAGCTTATAACTTATCCGCTTGTAACTTACGGCTTCGAAGCTTATAACTTATCCGCTATTTAACGTTAGTCTATCGCTAACACCATATCTTCTTGGTGACCGCTACCTTTAACTAATATTTTATCGTCGTGTAACTCTACAATACTGTAAGCATTTTCAGTGGTATCTACCATGCCGTCAAAGGTTACATAGTGAATGCCATTGCGCTTGCCGTAGTTACCTTTATGGTTATGGCCGTTAAACCAAGCTCTAACACCGCTATGGTCTTCTAAAATATTTACCACAGCTTTTGCATTCCATAAGTTATGCACGTTGGCCGGAAAAACAGGGAAATGTGAGAATAAAATAACTCGTTGGCCTTTGTTATCGGCGTCATCTAATACTTGCTCTAACCAGGCGAGTTGTTCACTGCTTACACCACCATTGTAGGTTTCGAAAGAGTTTAAGTTACCACCACCTGCTTTCATTATGTCGTATTGCTCTTGCGACTCTTCCTCACGAGCATCGCCATCAGGGTAGGCATATAAGCTTAAGTCATTACCGTCAATGACGACGAAGCGCCAGTCTTGATCAGTAAAGTCGTAATAACGAGCAGGCATGCTTAATTTATCAGGTACGGTATCTTTTAGTGAGTCTAAAACACTAAAGTCATGATTGCCTAAAACATGGTAACCCCAGTTATTTAGATCACGCCAAATAGGTAATAAAGTATCAAAGTTCTCGTAGTTTTTATCGATAAAGTCACCTAAGTGCACTGACCAATCAACGCTGACCGAGTTGAACGATGCTACTGCTTCAACCAATTTATCATCAGAAATATTGTATTGACGATCGGTGCTTGACGAGCGGGTATCATACTGACAATCAGCCACCACACCAAAGGTGATTTTAGGGCCGTCAGGAACTATTACGCTGCCATCAAATAATACGACCTTTTCACTTTGTGAATTGGCAAAAGTACCTGAAGCAACAGCTGTGCCCCAATTAGTACCATCGCTACTAACAAAAAATTCATAATCAGCAATTCGGCCGTTTTCTTGGCTGCTTTGACGAGGTAAATAAGCAAAGCCGTTAATATCGTAACTTGCGCCTAAATCAATTTGAATTTCATGTGGCGGTCGCGGTGCTGCACCAGACCATTCGGTATGCCAAATGGTATTGTTATTGCCATCAATTGCATATTCTGCAATGTTGTATTCGCTGCCGGTTTCTTCACTGTCAACATAGTGAACAGTCCAATTATCTTGACTAATAGCTGCGCTATCAACCAATACATTTAACTCTGCTATTGCGGTATAAGCTTTATCATTGACTTCAGAGGTAGCACGTAAACGTACGTAACGATAACTGCTTTCTGGTTCTGGCTCTGGAGGAGTTACTACATCTGATAATTCTACGGTTTTCTTAGTGCCGGTATTTTTAAATGTACCTGTTGCAACAGGGTTTCCCCAATCAGTACCATTGTCACTGATGTAAAACTCATAGTTAGCAATACGGCCATTTTCTTGGGTGCCAGCACGCGGTTTATAAGTAAAAGCGCTAATGTCTAGATCTGCGCCTAAATTGATTTGAATTTCGTGTGGCTGGCCAGTTGAACCGTTTTGCCACTTGGTATGCCAATAGGTTTTGTTTTTACCATCGAAAGCGTTAACAGCTGCGCCATCTTCAGCAACGGTTTCTTCGCTATCTACATAATGTAAAGACCAAGCTGATTTATTGGTAACTTCTGTGCCATTAACGACAACACCTATTTCTGCTACAGCGGTATAGGCTTTATCGTTAACTTCAGAAAGTGACTTTAAACGTATGTATTGCTCTGCCGCCGTAATGCTTGGTATTAAAGTAAGGCAACCGGCAAACGCTAGGGCAATTTTTTTGCTCGACGAAGGAACAGTAAATATAGGGGTGAATATCTTCATAAGCTTTTCCTATTTTTTTTTATTGTTTTTTATTATTTTATATTGTTTTTTTTGAAATCACGTGAAATGACTGTGAGCTACTATATCGCTATTGTGTGTAAAATGAAAGTTTCACTTCCTTTCTTGTTGTGTTTTTTTGGCTTTGAGGTGCTTCACTAGCCTAGTGAAGGTTTTTATTTGGGAGAAGCGGAGGTTATCTTGAAGTTGCCAAGGCAACTATATTGATAGTGATACTGGCACTGATAAAAGCTGTAACTAAAGCTGTAACTGAAACTTTTATAGGCTGAAGCTGAAATTAAACGGTTTTATATCAGGGTGATGAAAGTGTTTAATTAAAAGTTGTATAAATAAGTTGTGTTAATAAATTGGATGTATAATTCAGGAAAAGGTAAAAGAGTTATTTTTATTGAATGATATGTTGAACAAATACTTTAAGGGATTTTTTTAGAGATAAATAAGAAATGAACTTGGAAAAGAAATGGCAGGGGTGGAGAGATTCGAACTCCCAACCGTCGGTTTTGGAGACCGCTGTTCTACCAATTGGAACTACACCCCTGCAACAGATTCGAATTATACTGATGCAATTTAAAAGGTAAAGCGTTAACTGCAAAATAGTGGTTTGTTCGATTACTTATTGTGCAAGTGGCGATAAACTCACCACTTGCACGCTAAAAAGTAACCTTGAAATAACCTTTTAGCTTTTTACCTATGCATGTACTTGTGCAATTAGTTATGAATATTGCAAAAGCGCACTTCGTCAGGGTAAGGGAAAACATCTTCAAATATGCCTTTAGCAACGTTTTGTTGGCACTGTTGCCAATAAGCTGCTTCTAATAATTCCGGATGATGTTTCATAAACGCTTTACGGTAACGGGGATTTGCCAAAGCAAAGGTGGCTAATTCTTCAGGGAACATATCGCCTGGTTCAACCGAGTACCAAGGTTCAGCTGCATAAATTTGCTCTTCAGTTTTTGGCTCTGGTTTTACCCTAAAGTTAACTTCGTCCATGTAAGTGATTTCATCATAATCATAAAAAATCACTCGGCCATGGCGGGTTACACCAAAGTTTTTCAGTAGCATATCTCCAGGGAAAATATCAGCGGCAATCAACTGTTTAATCGCTTTGCCGTAGCCATACATGGCATTGTCTAATTGTTCGTCAGTAGCATCAGACAAATAAATGTTAAGCGGTACCATGCGGCGTTCTATATACATATGCTCGATAATAACTAAATCATCTTCAAAGCGGACAATTGATGGCGCTACCGTGGTTAGCTCAGTCAGTAATTCCTCAGAGAAGCGTTCTTTAGGAAAAGCGACTTCAGAATATTCCATGGTATCAGCCATGCGGCCAACCCTGTCATGCAGCTTAACCAAGCGGTATTTGCCTTTCACATCTTTTTTGGTCATGTTTTTACTGGGCGAAAACTTATCTTTAATAATTTTAAATACATAAGGATAAGAAGGTAGAGTAAATACTGACATCACCATGCCTTTAATACCTGCGGCTAACTCTAACTTGTCATCACTGGTATCAAGGTGGTTTAAAAAGTCACGATAAAACTGGGTTTTACCTTGTTTATGAAAACCTATTGCTGAATATAAATCGGCAGTGGTTTTATGGGGAATTAAGCGCTTTAAAAAGGTGACTAAAGCATGCGGGTGCAAACAGTCAACAAAGAAGTATGCACGGGCAAAACCAAATACTACTGCCATGTTTTCACTGTCGGTCAATAGCGCGTCTATATATAAGCCGCCTTTTTCATTATTGAGTATGGTTAAAATAAACGGAGTTTCACCACCAGGGGAGATAACTCGGCCAATAATGTAAGCGCCTTTATTTCGATAGAAAACAAAGTTGAGAATATCAAATTGTAAGTCTTCTAAACGGTAGCGTGTTTTGTGGGCTTGCTTGCGGAAAACCTTTATTAGCGTGGCAACATCGCGATCTATATCTTCATATGGCACGTCAGTTTTTTGGCTAAGCAAAATATCTTTAACCGTTTGGTTAAGGCCTTTTTCAGCAGGTGTAAAACTGGTATATATTACAGGCACAGGTTGTTCTTTTAAGCGATCTACTGTGCTTTCAACAAATATAAAGTCGTTGTGATAATACTTACGTTCAAAAAGTTGGCAAAAAATAGAATTATAAAAACTTTCTGCTAACTCGGGTTGGTTATGAATAGCGAGGGCTTGCACATAAAACTGTTTTACTTCTTTCCATAAGCGTTCATCAAGGGAGCCTACGTAAAAGTCTTGCTTAATTTTCGCTAGCGCTTCTTTAACGCGTTTATCATAATAGTCAGTACGTGCTTTGGCCGCTTCTTGCACTTCGTTCCATTGGCAATTTTCAAAACGCTGCTTGGCAGATTGAGTAATTTCAGCAAATAAATCAATATGATGTTCAAAGCCATTTAAAATGGTTTTCGCAATAGCGAAAGCAAGATTGTCCATAAGTCGTTACCTGTAAATAAACATTTGATCAGCATACGATAAAAATCGATTTTTGTAAGAACAATTTTGTAAAATGCTCAATATAATCAAAGGAAATAGTGAGCAAGGTTATTATTATTTATTGCAAAAAAAACATGATAATAAAAACTGCACTTTCATACTTGCTCTAAATATGAGTTTTTCCTTGCTATTAGCCCCTGCCAGCACTAGAATTGCGCGGTTATTTTAGCCAGAATTTATACCTTCAAAATAGACCTTAAAAATGCGCGTAGCCGACTTCTCATTTAATTTACCTGAAGAGCTTATTGCTCGATACCCAAAACCTGATCGTACTGCCAGTCGTTTAATGACCTTAAATGGCAATAGCGGTGAAATCGTCGACAGCAATTTTTTAGCGATAAGCGAGCAGTTAAATGCTGGCGATTTATTGGTATTTAATAATACGCGAGTTATCCCTGCCCGCATGTTTGGTCAAAAAACTAGTGGCGGAAAAGTTGAAGTATTGGTTGAACGTTTGCTTGATGAAGGCAGCGTACTTGCCCATATTCGCGCCAGTAAGTCACCGAAAGTAGGAACAGAAATTCTACTTGAGGGGAAAGTGAAAGCGACCATGGTTGCCCGTCACGATGCTTTATTTGAGCTAAAATTTGATAGCGAACAATCGGTTTTAGAAATATTAGACAACATTGGCCATATGCCTTTGCCGCCTTATATTGACCGTCCTGATGAAGACAGCGACCGTGAGCGTTATCAAACCGTTTATAATGAAAAGCCGGGTGCTGTTGCGGCGCCTACTGCTGGTTTGCATTTTGATGATGCCTTACTGGCGACATTAAAAGCCAAAGGCGTTAACTTTGCTTTTGTTACCTTGCACGTTGGCGCTGGTACTTTTCAGCCGGTGCGTGTTGATGAAATTGCCGACCATATAATGCATGCTGAATATGTTGAAGTGCCTGAATCAGTGGTAGAACAAATTAAACAAACCAAAGCCAGTGGCGGTAAAGTCGTTGCGGTAGGTACAACCTCTGTTCGCTCAATTGAAAGTGCCGCTAAGGCTGCAAAAGCGAAAGGTGAGGAATTTTCGGCGTTTTATGGTGATACCGATATTTTCATCACCCCAGGTTATGAGTTTGAAATAATCGATGCTTTGGTAACCAACTTTCACTTATCAGAGTCAACTTTGTTGATGTTGGTAAGTGCTTTTTCTGGTTATGAAAACATCATGAAAGCTTATCAACATGCTGTTACTGAAAAATACCGCTTTTTCAGTTATGGTGATGCAATGTTTTTAACTAAGAAAGTTAACCAACAAAGCGATTAAAAAAGTAATTAACACAAACGTTTAATTATTGACTAAATAATGGTGGTTAATGAGCTTAGCCATACAGCCACCATTTACACAAAAGCTGCTAGCCTGTTTCGCTAGTGGGCAAGGAATATTTTATGACAGATAAAAAACAAAGTCCGATGAAGTTTGACTTATTCGGCACTGATGGGAAAGCCCGTCGTGGCCGCATTACCTTTGACCGTGGCACCATAGAAACACCAGCGTTTATGCCTGTAGGCACTTACGGTACGGTGAAGGGCATGAAAACTGAAGAAATTAAAGAAATTGGCGCTGAGATCATTCTTGGCAATACTTTTCATTTAATGCTTCGCCCAGGTACTGAAATTATTGAGCAACATGGCAGCTTGCATGGCTTTATGAATTGGGACAAACCAATTTTAACTGACTCTGGTGGTTTCCAAGTATTTAGCCTAGGTAAAATGCGTAAAATTACCGAAGAAGGGGTTAAATTTAGCTCACCAGTAAACGGTGAAAAGATTATGTTGACCCCAGAGCGTTCAATGGAAGTTCAGCGTAGTTTGGGCTCAGATATCGTGATGATTTTTGACGAATGTACGCCGTATCCTGCCACGCATCAAGAATCAAAAGAGTCGATGGAATTATCTTTACGTTGGGCTCAGCGCTCTAAAGATGCTCATGGTGATAATCCGTCAGCATTATTTGGTATTGTGCAAGGCGGTATGTATGAAGACTTGCGTGAAGTATCAGTTGCCGGCTTAAAAGCGATTGAATTTGATGGTTACGCCATTGGCGGATTATCGGTTGGCGAGCCTAAAGAAGAAATGATCAAAATTTTAGATCATACTACCCCCTTGATCCCTGATAATAAGCCCCGATATTTAATGGGAGTAGGCAAGCCTGAAGATTTAGTTGAAGGCGTACGCCGTGGTATCGACATGTTTGACTGCGTAATGCCAACACGTAATGCTCGTAATGGTCATTTGTTTGTTAATAATGGTGTGATAAAAATTCGCAACGCCCGTCATAAAACCGATACCGGGCCATTAGACAGCGAATGTGATTGTTATACTTGTAAAAATTATTCACGTGCCTATTTACATCATTTAGACAAGTGTAATGAAATACTTGGTTCACAATTAAATACCATACATAATTTACGTTTTTATCAAAAAGTTATGCAAGGTTTGCGTGATGCGATTGCAGCAGGTAAATTAGACGACTTTGTAAGTGAGTTTTATGCGCTACGCGACTTACCGGTACCGCCATTAGCTGGCAGTAACGATTAGTTTAAATGCGTTTTCGGGCTGTATATTGGCCCACTACCATAGTGGTTTTATAGCAATTTTTAATAGCTAATTTTAATAGTAAATATAATAAGAGGAATTTATGAGTTTATTCATCAGTAATGCACATGCCGCAGCAGCACCAGCCCAACAAGGTGGTGGTATGGAAATGATCATCATGTTATTAGTTTTTGGTTTAGTTTTTTACTTCATGATCTATCGTCCACAAGCTAAGCGTGTAAAAGAGCATAAAAGCCTTATGTCTGAATTATCAAAAGGTGATGAAGTTTTAACACAAGGCGGCATTGTTGGAAAAATCGTTAAAGTAACTGACGAAAAAGACTTTGTTGTGGTTAGCCTAGCTGAAAACACTGAAGTAACTGTGCAAAAATCTGCAATTTCAGCAGTATTGCCAAAAGGCACGATGAAAAACTTATAAAGACTTTCCGCCTATTTATGATATGTGAATAGGCGGTTTTCTTTTAGGTACGTGATAACTTAAACATAGGATGACATTGTGTTAAACAAATATCCCCTTTGGAAAACATTGATGGTGGTTTTTATTGTCGCCTTCGGTGCTTTATATGCCTCGCCAAATTTGTATGGTGAAGACCCAGCAGTACAAATTTCAGGACTCAGAGGGGTTGAGATCACTGAAGCCTCTTTAGATTCAGTTAAATCGCAATTAACTCAAGCCCAAATTGACTACTCAAGTATTGCTCTTGAAAAAGGCACCTTGTTAGTACGCTTTAAAAATACTGAAACACAACTTCAAGCTCGTGACTTATTAAATGATGCTTTAGGTAATAAATATTCCATCGCCTTAAACCTAACACCAGCAACACCTGACTGGTTGGCTGGTCTTGGCGGTACGCCAATGAAATTAGGTTTAGACTTAAGTGGCGGTGTACACTTCTTAATGGAAGTAGACATGAAAGCTGCAGTTACCAAAGCTCAAGATAGCATGGTAAGTGACTTTCGTACCGACTTACGTGGCGAAAAAATTCGTTACCGCAGTGTGAAAAAATCAGCTGATTCTATTGTTGTGCAATTAAGAAATGCAGAAGACTTAGACAAAGCCGAAAACTTTTTAAGTAAACGTAATCGTGATTTTGTCTTTGTTGAAAACGACGATACGTTTATTTTAACGGCGACAATGTCTGATGCGAAGTTAAAAGAAATTCGTGATTATGCCCTTCAGCAAAACATCACTATTATCCGTAATCGTGTTAATGAATTAGGTGTTGCTGAACCATTAGTACAGCGCCAAGGGCAAAAACATATAGTTATTGAATTACCTGGTGTACAAGATACCGCGAAAGCGAAAGAGATTCTTAGTGCTACCGCTACCATTGAATTTAGAATGGTTGATCAAGATAACGACTTAAGCAGTGCTTTAAATGGTCGTGTGCCAGCCAGCTCTCAGTTATTAACTGAACGTAGCGGCAAGCCGGTATTATTGAAAAAGCGTATTATGCTAACTGGTGATCATATTGTTGATGCCAACTCTAGTTTCGACGAATATAACCGTCCACAAGTAAATATTACCCTCGACTCACCAGGCGGCAGCAAGTTTTCTAGTGCCACTAAAAGTGCTATTGGTAAACCAATGGCAACGGTATTTATAGAATATAAGCCTACAGATCGTGAAGATGCTCAAGGCAATACTGTCTTTGAAAAAGTAGAAGAAGTAATCAGTGTTGCAACTATTCAAGCGCGTTTAGGTAAAAGCTTCCGCATTACCGGCGCTGGTTCTCAAGCTGAAGCACATAATTTAGCTTTATTACTACGTGCAGGTGCTTTAATTGCACCCATTCATATTGTTGAAGAACGTACCGTAGGGCCAACATTAGGTGCTGAAAATGTACAACTTGGTTTTCAAGCTATCATGATGGGCTTTGGTTTAGTCTTTGTCTTTATGTTGATTTATTACCGTGCTTTTGGTGTGGTTGCTAACCTAGCGCTAGGTGCTAACTTGGTATTAATTATCGGCGTAATGTCGTTAATTCCAGGTGCGACATTAACCTTACCGGGTATGGCAGGTATTGTACTTACCGTTGGTATGGCAGTTGATGCCAATGTGCTGATTTTTGAGCGTATTCGAGAAGAAATTCGGGCTGGAAAGTCAGTACAACAGTCTATTCATCAAGGTTACGATGCAGCATTCTCAACCATTATTGATGCCAATATTACCACGCTTATCGCGGCATTAATTTTATTCGCCGTAGGTACTGGTCCTATTAAAGGCTTCGCGGTAACACTTTCTATCGGTATCATTACTTCAATGTTTACCGCTGTAATTGGTACTCGTACCGTAGTTAACGCAGTTTGGGGCGGAAAACGTCTCGATAAATTATCGATATAGGTTGAATTAATATGCAAATTTTACAATTAAAAGAAACCGTTGCCTTTATGCGTTATCGTAAAGTTGCGATGATATTCAGTATTTTGTTAATGGCTGCTTCTATCGCTTCTTTAGCGGTAAACAAACTCAATTTTGGTTTAGACTTTACCGGCGGCACCTTAATTGAAGTTGGCTTTGAAGATTCAGCAGACTTGACCAAAATACGAAATGTTATGGACAGCAACGGTTTTGAAGATGCTGTAGTGCAACTTTATGGTAGCAGTCGTGATGTCGTGATTCGTTTAGCACAGCGCGATGGCGTTGAAGCAAAAATGATCGGTAACCAAGTACTTGAAGTACTTGAAGAAGGTACTGGTCAAGCGGTTGATATGCGTCGTATTGAGTTTGTTGGTGCTAGTGTTGGTGACGAACTTGCTGAGCAGGGTGGTTTAGCTATGCTAACCGCACTTATCTGTATCTTAGTGTATGTAGCTTTTCGTTTTGAATGGCGCTTTGCTTTAGGTTCAGTATTCGCCTTATTTCACGATGTATTGTTAACGCTTGGTTTATTCTCGGTCTTGCAATTAGAGTTTGATTTAACGGTCTTAGCAGCGATTCTGGCGGTAATAGGTTATTCACTCAACGATACTATTGTGGTCTCGGATCGTATTCGAGAAAACTTTAGAAAAATACGTGAGGGCAGCGCCGAAGAAATTATCAACATTTCTTTAACGCAAACCCTTAGTCGTACTTTTATCACTTCAATTACCACTTTATTAGTACTTGCTGCGTTATTCTTTAAAGGTGGCGCACTAATACATGGTTTTGCAACCGCACTATTATTAGGTGTATTTGTTGGTACATACTCTTCGGTTTATGTGGCCAGTTCAGTTGCACTAGCGTTGGGAATTTCGAAAGAAGATTTGATCCCTGAAGTGATTGAAAAAGAAGGCGCTGATCAAGAAGCTATGATGCCTTAATAGCTTAGCTACAAGCTACAAGCTACAAGCTACAAAAACAAAAAGAGCTTCAATTGAAGCTCTTTTTTTTGTGCTGATAATTTAGCTTTTAGCTCTACTAGTCAGTACGGTTAGTAACTTCAACTAAGTGATAACCAAATTGCGTTTTTACAGGACCCTGTACTTTATTTAAGTCGGCAGTAAAAACTACTTCATCAAATTCTTGTACCATTTGACCACGGCCAAATGAACCTAATGCGCCGCCTTGAGCCTTTGATGGACAATTAGAGTGTTGCTTAGCAACCTCTGCAAAGTCGGCGCCTGCTTCAATTTCTGTTTTTAAATCTAAACATGCTTGTTCGGTGTCTACTAAAATGTGACGGGCTGATGCTGTAACCATAATTTACTACTCTACTTTAGTTTAATAATTTTCCTAACAGTAAACTAAATTTAACTGAAATTGAAGTAGGCTTTGTTGCTTTTTATCAAATATGATTAAGGGACTAAGTTGTTGTTAACTAAGCAGGCTTGATGTGTGGAATTCTTTAAATAGTCGCTTCCCATATCATGGCTTAATCGCTATTGTAGATTAACCTTTAGTTATTGAACGTTTATGGTGATTCGTGGCATTGCCCAATTTAAAGCATTTACAATATTTATTAGCCCTTTATGAGCATAAGCATTTTAATCGTGCCGCTGATGCTTGTTATGTTAGCCAGTCAACGTTAAGTAATGCGATAGTTAAGCTAGAAGAGCAAATGGCTTGTCAGTTATTAGAGCGTGACCATAAGTCTTTTATTTTCACCCCTCAAGGTGAAAAAATTGTTGAAATGGCCAGAAGCATCGTCGTTTCAGCGACTGAAATGGTAGATTTTGCTCAGCAGCAGGGCGACCCAACTAAAGGCTTAGTTCGTATTGGTTGTATTCCAACTATTGCCCCGTATTTATTGGCTGACTTAGTTAAAAGCTGTCAGCAACAACTACCTCAATTACAACTGTATTTAGATGAAGATACTACTGAGCAGTTATTAATTAAATTAGCGAATGGTGAAATTGACCTGGCCTTATTGGCGTTGCCAATTGAGAAACATGGTTTTCAAAGTAAAGTGCTAGGTAAAGATAATTTTTATTTCGCGGGCAGCGATAAGTTAATTAAAATATTTAAAGAAAATAGTGACTTTCATAGCTTACCTAAACAAAGTGTATTTTTATTATCTGAAGAGCATTGCCTAACAGAGCACGCGGTTTCTGCTTGTAAGTTAGCTGATAAAACCCGTATAAATAGTTTTAGTGCCTCAAGTATCGCGACCTTAATTCAAATGACAGCATTTCATCAAGGGGTAACTTTTTTACCTGCAATGGCGGTTAATAAAGGTGTTGGCTTAGCTGAAGGAATAACAATTGAAGCTTTTGCTGATAATATTTATCGAGAGATTGGGATGTTATGGCGACCAACAAGTTTACGACGTCAAACTTTTAGCAAACTTGCCAATATTGTTGAGCAGATATTGAAGCAAACAAGTTAAATAGCCACAATAAAATGGCTATTACTTGAAGGTCAATTGGCAATTGTTATTAGGATTAGACTTTATTGCAGACAAGCTGTTTTTGTTAGTTTCAGGTTTTAGTGCCGAAAAGAGTACGCGAGTAAAGCTTGCTAAGAATTGTTGTAATTTATCATTGAAAATAGTCGCTAATTCAAAAATATTATTTTTCTTGATCACTTTAGCTGTATTGTTATTGGCTGATTCCTGTTGCTTGGCGGGTAAAAAAGGTTTATTGCTAACTTGCGAAGACCACTGAGAATAGCCTTGCGTATTCACTATCTCGTTAAAGGTAACGGTTTGTTGGTGAAAATTAGAAAAGCGCTCAGTGTTAACTATGCTAATTGATATTGAGCTTTTAGGCGCAAGATCAATTTGAGCCCAAGCAGGAGAGGCCGCGGCGCCGGCGAATAATATAGCTAGTGAAGCTGCAATTTTTAAGGGCTTTATTAATATCTTCATTGTAGTCCCCGCACTTAATCCATTATTTGTGACTAAAACAATTCAAAAAATGAATTGTAACTAAATTGTTCGTAGTTTAACTATAAATTGTAAACTTTGTATATTCTATTGTTATAAGACAAAATGCTGTTTTTCTACGTTAAAGCGCATATTGCTGTTTTGCTAACTTTGTAAGCGGAAGTTATGTATAAAAACATTGCTGAATCAGTTATGTAAAAGCCATCAGCTATAATGTAAAACTGATGGCTTTAATATAAGAACGGCTGAAGTAGTAAAAAGTTTCATCCGTTTGTTTAAAAAGTAAATTAATTTGCTAATTAAACATATTTTGACATTTAGCTAGCGTCTTGTAGCTTTTTATCTAAACGATACTGATGCAATAAAGGTTCGGTATATCCGTTAGGTTGAACATCACCTTTAAATACAAGATCACAGGCCGCTTGAAAGGCAATGCTATTGTCGAAATTATCAGACATTGCTTGGTACAAGGCATCATCGGCGTTTTGCTGATCAACTATAGCTGCCATTTTTTTCATACTGCTTAATACTTGCTCTTTGGTGCAAATTTTATGCTCTAACCAGTTGGCTAAATGTTGGCTCGAAATACGTAGTGTTGCTCTATCTTCCATTAAACCAACATCATTTATATCGGGTACTTTAGAGCAACCAATGCCTTGGTCTATCCAACGAACCACATAACCGAGAATACCTTGAGCGTTATTGTCGAGTTCTTGGCTAATTTCATCATCACTCCAGTTGCTATTTTCGGCAAGGGGGATAGTTAAAATATCATCTAAGCTGGCCGGTTGACGTTCTATTAAGCTTTGTTGTAACGAAAATACATCAATACGGTGATAGTGCAAAGCATGTAATACCGCAGCCGTTGGAGATGGCACCCAAGCGGTATTTGCACCAGCTTCAACATGGTTTATTTTCGTAGCAAGCATATTCGACATTTGATCAGGGATTGGCCACATGCCTTTACCTATTTGCGCTTTCCCGCTGAAACCACAAGCTAGGCCAATATCAACGTTGTTGTTTTCATAAGCACCGATCCATGGGGTTAATTTAATGTCGGCTTTTCTTGCCATAGGGCCTGCTTTCATTGAAGTATGAATTTCATCGCCGGTTCTGTCTAAGAAGCCAGTGTTAATGAAAACAACACGCTCTTTTGCCGCAGCAATACAGGCTTTTAAATTAACGCTGGTGCGTCGCTCTTCATCCATAATACCCATTTTAATGGTGTTATCAGGTAAAGCTAATGCTTGTTCAACTTGAGCAAATAATTTATTGGCGAAAGCGACTTCTTCAGGGCCGTGCATTTTAGGTTTTACGATATAAATAGAACCTTCTTTACTGTTGCCTGAGCCGTTTTTATTAATGTCGTGTAATGATATTAATGAAGTTATCATTGCATCCATAATGCCTTCAGGTACTTCATTACCAGCGTTATCTAATATGGCATTATTGGTCATTAAGTGCCCAACGTTGCGAACAAACATTAAGCTGCGGCCTTTAACCGAAAAGGCTTGGTTGTTGGTATCCATATACTGACGGTCAGCATTCATTATGCGGTCGAATTGTTTACCGCCTTTGTGGATGGTTTCTTTTAAATCACCTTTGATTAAACCAAGCCAGTTTTTATAAGCAATGACCTTATCTTCAGCGTCAACAGCGGCTACTGAATCTTCACAATCCATAATAGTGGTTAATGCTGCTTCAATAATAATATCACTTAGGCCGGCCTGATCAGCTTTTGCAATAACACTGGTGCCGTCAAAGGCTAATTCAAGATGTAATCCGTTATGTTTAAATAATAAGCCTGAAGGAGCATTTTTCTCACCAGCATAGCCGATGAATACATCAGGTTGAGCCAGTAAACTTTGATGATCACCTTCTAGTTGAACAACTAATTTTTGCCCTACTATTTGGTAAGCTATAACATTGTGATGTGAGCCTCTTGCAAGTGGGATAACCTGGTCTAAAAAGTCACGTGCAAAGCTAATAACTTTAGCGCCTCTTGCAGGATTATATTGCGCGCCGGCTTCACTACCACCTTCATCACTAATAACATCACTGCCATAAAGTGCATCGTACAAGCTTCCCCAGCGAGCATTAACGGCGTTTAAAGCAAAACGAGCGTTCATAACTGGTACTACTAGTTGCGGGCCAGCCATAGTCGCCAATTCAGCATCAACATTGCTAGTAGTAATAGCGAAGTCAGCCACTTCTGGAACGATATAGTTAATTTCTTTAAGGAAACTTTTATAGGCGTCAAAGTTAAACTTATCGCCTTGATTTTGCAGGTGCCATTGATCAATTTTTTCTTGCAAGCTATCACGTGTTGCTAATAAGGTTTTATTTTCTGGACTCAGCTGATGAATGATATTAGAAAAGTCAGCCCAAAATTTAGCGCTTTCAATACCGCTATCTGGTAAAACACTTTCTTCAATAAAGTGATAAAGGCTAGTTGATACTTGTAAGTTGGCTATCTCAATTCGTTGTTCCATAAGTTCCTCGAATTATTTGGATGAAGATATAAAAGTTTTCATGTTTAAATGGAAAACCCTGCAGATAATATGAAATGTATTGCCTCTGGGCTTTAGTTGCAATAGCTTGACTTCAAGTGGGTATCGCTTTGATAGTCCATTTGTAAGCAATATTGCTATATAAACTTACTATCGCAATATAAAAGCTATATAAATCAATGGTGTTACAATTCAGTATCATTAATGGTAATGATGAGGGTGAAAAGTATTGTTATTGATGATAACTACTATACTTAGTGTGAATGTTAATTTATAGGTGTGGTTTGTCAAGATTATAAAGGTGTGGTGTAAAACAAGACAAAGTTATCAACAAGTAAAGGGCCAATAATGGCCGTTATCATCGCAGAAACAATTAAAGCTAACGAGCCATAGGCGCCATGTTCATAGCTTATTTTACTAATGGTTGATGTGCCAAGGGCATGACTAGCAGCACCTATTGCCAGCCCTTGTGCTTTAGCAGAGCGCACACCAATATAGTTTAACCAGCTTGGGCCCAGTAAAGCGCCAAATAGCCCTGCTAGAATAATTGCAAAGGCGGTAATCGCGCTGTTACCGCCAGAAGCGTCTGTTAATGCAATACCTATCGGGGTAGTAACTGATTTGTAAGATAATGCTATGGCTACTTCTGGAATGTTGATTAGCGCCATGCTTAAGGTAAAGCTGATCACAACAACAACAGCCACACCAAGGGTTAAAACTGAAAGAAACAAGCGCCAGTGATATTTGATGGTTTTTAAATGCTGATACAGAGGGTAGCCTAACGCCACTACGGCAGGCTCTAATAAGTTACTCAGTTCTTTTGTTTGGGCAAAGTAGTATTGGAATGAGATATTTTGCCATAACATTATCGGAATAAGCGCGCTAATTGTAAGCAACATAGGGTTAAGCCAAATTGCCGAGGTTTTACGCTGACACCAAGCCGATATTTGGTAAATAATAATAGTTAGTAAAATATATGATAGTGCACTAAGCATGAGTAATATCTACAAATAATAAGAAATTAAACGTCTGACGACTGATTTTCAAGTGATGCGCTTGACAGTTTTTCTACCATCAAACCCACCGCAGTTACTAAAGCCATAGTGCTGATAAAAATAACCACAACAATAGCTAAACCGTGCTGAGCAACCAAATCAAAATGGTCAATAATACCAACACCTGCCGGTACAAAACATACGCTCATGTGTTTGATTATCCATTCAATTGTCGCTTTCAGCCGTTCAGCATTGATCATCTTAAAATAAAGAAAAATATTCAAGACTATCATACCGTATAAGCTGCCGGGTAAGCCGCCAAAAGCATGATGAACCGTTTTTCCAAGGTATAAACACAGCATAATAGCAACTATGCTATAGAGGGCATTTTTTATGATCACATAGTTCATTGATTATTGGCGGCTTTCATTAGCCGTTTCCACCACAAGTTGTCTAAACCAAATATGGCTGGCATCGTGGTGAAGTAGCGGGCTCCAAATCATTTTTAATTCAATATCAGGAATATCAAAAGGTGGCTTTAAAATAGTATAATTTGGATCAGATTCATGCAATAACGCTGCTTTAGTTGGTAACGTTGCAATTAACCCGTCTTCATAAGCAAGCTGCATAGCAACATGGTAGTTACGGGAAAATACTTTAATATCACGTTTTTTACCAAGCCTAGCAAGGGCTTCATCAACCCAACCTAATTTTTGAACATCTTTCGGGTCCATACCTACACCTACACCAAAGCCGGTTTTAGATACCCAAACATGTTTTGAAGATAAATATGAATTGAGGTTAAATTTTGATACCACAGGATTATCAGCACTGAGTAAGCATGAGAAAGTGTCGCGCCAAACGGTTTTTTGATGAAATGATTGCGGTAATTCGTCAAAGCGGTTAATCGCCATGTCAATTTTACCAGCTTCCACATCGTGAAAGGTAACGTCACTTGGCGTCATAATATCAATAGTCACGTTTGGTGCTATTTGGTTAATACGTCTAAGCAAGCCAGGTAACAGCGTCGATGCAGCATAATCGCTAGCCATTAATCTGAAAACTCGCTGACTATTTTGCTCGTTAAACTCTTCCTCACCTTGCAGCGCTTCTTCTAGCTCTAATAATATTTTTCTGATCACTGGGGCTAGGGTACGTGCTCGCTCTGTCGGCACCATACCATCAGAAGTTCTTACTAGAATAGGATCATTAAATAAGGTGCGTAAGCGCTTTAAACCATTACTCATCGCAGGCTGGGTGATGTTAAGTTGGCTCGCTGCACGAGTAACATTTTTCTCTCTTAACAGCACGTCTAAATAAACAAGTAAATTCAGATCAATTTTAGAAATATTCATATTTTAAATGCTTTTCTTTGAAAGTATAAGTCAAATAGATAAAGCAACTATAGTGCAGTCTGTTTTTGGGTTCAATAGCTAAATAGGTTAACTTATATATCTTGTGTGAATAGTGATAATAATAACAATATATTTCATAAATACTAGGTGATTATATTATTCTTTTTGTAGTTCGGTGTGACAGCTTACAAAGTGACTTACATGCCAATGTTCTAATTACTGTGAAATAACATCCTTGGAGAGAGTGATATGTCTAATTATCAAAGTGCAATTGAAGCGGTTAAAGCAATTAAAGAAAAAGCAGGCGATTCTTGGGATGCAATTAACCCAGAATCTATAGCACGTATGCGTGCTCAAAATAAATTCAAAACCGGCCTTGAAATAGCTCAGTATACAGCAAATATTATGCATGCGGATATGAAAGCTTTTGATGCTGATAAAACTAAGTACACTCAATCTTTAGGTTGTTGGCATGGTTTTGTAGGCCAACAAAAACTAATTTCTATTAAAAAGCACTTCAATACGACTGAGCGTAAATACCTTTATCTATCAGGTTGGATGGTTGCTGCATTACGTAGTGAATTTGGTCCTCTTCCTGACCAATCTATGCATGAAAAAACATCTGTAGCTAGCTTAGTTGAAGAGCTATATACATTCCTTCGTCAAGCGGACGCTCGTGAATTAGGCGGTCTTTTCCGTGAACTAGATGCAGCAAGAGCAGCAGACGAAAATGCTAAAGCAGCAAGTATTCAAGATGCAATTGACAATTATGAAACTCATGTTGTGCCAATTGTTGCAGATATTGATGCTGGTTTTGGTAATGCCGAAGCGACATACTTAATGGCTAAGCAAATGATTGAAGCGGGTGCTTGTGCGCTTCAAATTGAAAACCAAGTTGCAGATGAAAAACAATGTGGTCATCAAGACGGTAAAGTTACGGTTCCTCATGCAGATTTCCATGCCAAAATTCGTGCATTACGCCACGCTTTCTTGGAGCTAGGTATTGATAACGGTATTATCGTTGCTCGTACAGACTCTGAAGGTGCTGGTCTTACAAAAGAAATTGCAGTAGTTAAAGAGCCTGGTGATGCTGGCGATATTTACAATTCATACTTAGACGTAGAAGAAATCGATGTAGCTGATATGGCTGAAGGTGATGTATGTTTCAACCGTGATGGTAAGCTTGTTCGTCCTAAGCGTTTACCTTCAGGTTTATACCAATTCCGTCCAGGCACTGGCCACGAGCGTTGTGTATTTGATTGTATTGGTGCGCTTAATGCTGGTGCAGATCTTCTTTGGATTGAAACAGCTGTTCCTACAATACACGAAATTAAAGGTATGATGGATGACGTTCGTAAAGTTCATCCAGATGCGAAACTAGTTTATAACAACAGTCCTTCATTCAACTGGACGCTTAACTTCCGTCAACAAGCATATGACGCTTGGGTTGAAGCTGGTAAAGATGTTTCTGCTTATGATCGCAGTGACCTTATGAATGCTAAGTACGATGATTCTGAGCTTTCTGCTGAAGCTGATGAACGTACACGTACTTTCCAAGCTGATACTTCACGTGAAGCGAACGTGTTCCATCACTTAATTACACTTCCTACTTATCACACCACAGCATTGTCGGTTGATAACTTAGCTAAAGAGTACTTTGGTGAAGCAGGTATGCTTGGTTATGTTAAAGGTGTTCAACGTCAAGAAATTCGTCAAGGCATTGCCTGTGTTAAACACCAAAACATGTCTGGATCTGATATTGGTGATGATCACAAAGAATACTTTGCTGGTGAGAATGCACTTAAAGCTGGTGGCGCGAAAAACACTTCAAACCAGTTCTAATTAGCTGGTTGTCCCAAGCTACTATATTGATAAAGCCGCTTTTAGAGCGGCTTTTTTATTGCTCTGATTCGGCTAAAAGCTAAAAGCTAAAAGCTAAAAGCTAAAAAGCTAAAAAGCTAAAAAGCTAAAAGCTAAAAGCTAAAGTTAAAACGGGAAAATAAGAAATAAAGCGGTTAATTATAAGAGCAAGTTGATTATGTTTTTGCTTTAAAACGTGCTGGACAGCTTTAAGTTGAGCGGTTAAATATGCAAGTTAATACAAGGGCGTTTTCGATAATACAGTGTTCAATTTAAATCTAAGCTGCGCTTAGAGCAGGATAAAATATAAGTAGTTAAGAAGAGAAGTCTTTGTCTGGATATAGCGATTATAGGCAATAAAATAGCCAGTAACTAGGTTACTGGCTTTTGAATTTAGTGCTGAAAATAACTAACTATTAAAAGCTATACACGAGTGTTACGGCTGTTTGAGTATCGGTGTTTTCTTTGTCTTCATCAACTTCAGAGTTGTAGTCAACCGAGAAGGTAAATTTTAACTGTAAGGTTGAAATCAATTTAGTAGTGATGCTTGATTCTGCTTTATAAATGCTGTTTTCACCACTTTTAACCGCATACTTAGCACTGAAGGTTTGTTTGAATTCAACATTTTCATTCAAGGTACGAAGGTACAAAGCTTGGGCTTGAATAATCAATGCAGAGTCGGTGTGTTCAGCAACATCTCCTTTTGCCTTAACCACATCGCGCTTATAACCCGGACCTATATCTGCCCATAAAGACGCTTTTTCATTTTTATACCAGTGACGACCCCAACCAGTTGAAATCGAACTTTGATTTTTAAAACTATTGAAGTCGTTATCTTCATACCAAATATTACCGTAGACATAATTCTTATCGCCTTCTAGGGTGTAGTTGGTTTGTGAAGTAATGTTCCATCGTTGATCTGTGGTGATAAAGCTAGTTTTTTCAACGGTTGTATCGTCTGCACCGTTCTCACCAGGAATAGTCACACTACCGGTAACATCACTTTTTTTCTTTAAAAAGTTAAAGTCTAATAAGCTTAACCATTTATCTTGCTCGTACCTAAGGTCAAATCCAGTTTTTAAATCGCCGCTGTGAGTATTACCTGTTTTATATAATAAACCTAACTCAGCAGAGCCGGTCAAAGCTGGTTTTTCTTCAGGTGCAGGAGCTTCCTCAGCAAAAGCTGATAAAGGAAGTGCTAAAAGCCCAACTATGGCTAACTTACGATTCATGATTTTCCTCTTTGTTTACATGTAAAGATAATTGTGGATAAGGGATTTCGATATTGTTTTCATCTAGGGTTACTTTAATTTGCTCTAATAAATCAAAGTAAACTGGCCAGTAGTTTTCCGACTTAACCCAAGGGCGAACCACTAGGTTAACTGAGCTATCAGCTAATTCACTTACGCCGATGGTCGTGGTTTCATCTTGTAAAACCAACTCATGGCTACTGGTTATTTTAGTTAATATTTCTTTAGTTTTGGCAAGGTCGGCGTCATAACTAACACCAATGACAAGATCTATACGACGTTTCGGTTTGGTTGAATAGTTAGTAATGCTACTGCTAGTAATCGCGTTATTAGGCACGATTACTGTTTTATTATCGCCAGTTCTAAACTTTGTTGAGAAAATATGAATTTCTTCAATAATGCCGGCAACGCCAGCTACTTCAACAAAGTCGCCATTTTTAAAAGGTTTTAAGATAATTAATAAAACCCCTGAAGCGAAATTGGAAAGTGACCCTTGTAGTGCTAAACCTATTGCTAAGCCAGCGGCACCAACAATGGCCACTAAAGAAGAGGTATTAAATCCGAGATGAGAAATAGCAGCAATAATGGCAATGAAGAAAGCGATACCATAAATAATGCTTGAGAGAAAACTAATTACAGCGGCATCTACATTTTTATGCGCCATCACTTTGGCTGTAGTAGCGCTAATTAAACGGGCAACGAATTTACCAATAACAATGATGAGAATGGCGACGGCAAACTTTATGATAAAAGCTTGGATCATCAGTTGATTGTCAGAAAACCATGAGATCATAGTGTCCATAAATACCCCTTAATTGAATTACGTTTAGTTATATTAAATAACATTATATAAAACAATCCAGTCTTAACCCAGCGCTAAATGAATAATGTTAAATAAATGTTATAGGGCATTAAAAAAGGAGCCGAGGCTCCTTTTGGGGTAACTATCTTTTATAGAATGAAGAAGTGATAGATTTTTTTGGGGGATTTACGAGCTTTACTTAGCGGCACTTATTTTATTAACGCGTTTAACTGGCCCGTGCTATATAAGGTAAACATTTTTTCTAATGACATTGCTTTAATTTTGCTGGCATTTCCAACAGTATTAAAGGCTTCATAGCGAGCTTTACAAATGCCGTACATAGCTTCGGTAGTTGTTGATAAATATTTACGAGGATCAAATTCACTGGGGTTTTGAGCCAGAAATCGGCGCACTGCACCAGTTGACGCTAAGCGTAAGTCAGTATCAATATTAACCTTACGAACGCCGTTTTTAATGCCTTCTTGAATTTGCTCTACTGGTACACCGTAAGTTTCTGGAATTTCCCCGCCGTACTCATTAATGATCGCTAACCAGTCTTGTGGTACAGAAGATGAGCCATGCATAACTAAGTGAGTATTGGGAATTCTTTTATTAATGGCTTTAATACGATCAATAGCTAATATGTCTCCAGTTGGAGGTCTGGTAAACTTATAAGCACCATGTGAAGTACCACAGGCAATTGCTAACGCGTCCACTTGTGTTTTATTGACAAAATCAGCCGCTTCTTCAGGATCAGTTAACATTTGATCTAAGGTAAGTTTTCCTACAGCACCAACACCATCTTCTTCACCAGCTTCGCCAGTTTCTAAAGAACCTAAACAACCAAGTTCACCTTCAACAGAAACGCCACATGCATGTGCCATTTCTACGGTTCTTCGAGTTACGTCAATATTGTATTCATAACTTGATGGAGTTTTACCATCAGCTTCTAAAGAGCCATCCATCATTACTGATGAAAACCCTAGTTGAATTGAACGTTGGCAAACACTTGGAGAAGTACCGTGGTCTTGATGCATAACTACAGGGATGTGCGGAAACTCCTCGATTGCAGCTAATATTAGATGACGTAGGAAAGGAGCACCTGCATAAGTACGAGCACCAGCAGAAGCTTGTAAAATTACCGGGCTGTCGGTGTCGTTAGCGGCTAACATTATGGCGCGCACTTGCTCAAGATTATTAACATTAAAAGCTGGAATGCCGTAACCAAACTCTGCTGCATGATCAAGCATTTGTCGCATTGAAATTAATGCCATAAAACTACTCCTAGTAAGATATATTCAATATGTATTGTATGATAATTATGAAAGTTTACTGATTTATCATGAAAGCTTTCATGGTACTTTCTATATTGTAGCAGGGATTTTGCTGCAATTGCATAGTAAATGGCTAATCTTGCTGTTTTTCTGATGTTGACAGTAATTAGCTATTATGGTGTTAGAAAATAACAACATTACCTGATTTTGGAAGCAAAACTGTGACTTTTATAGGTGATTTTGTTGAAATATAACCACATGACTTTTTTGACTATTATTTTATAAAGGTGAAGTTATTTAGCTTCAGTGGTGAGAATGTCTTTAGATAGGAATAAAAGATGATTTTTATAAAAAAACTCCAAGCATATTAATCAGATAATTAATGCACTTGGAGTTATCAGGTTTAAATTTTAAAAGCGGGGTGTATTACTTAGCGCGTTGCTCTAAAATTTCAACAGCAGGTAATACTTTCCCTTCCAGAAATTCTAAGAAGGCACCGCCACCGGTTGAAATATAAGAAACTTGGTCAGCAATATCGTATTTATCTACAGCTGCTAAGGTATCGCCGCCACCAGCAATAGAGAAAGCTTCACTTTGAGCAATGGCATGAGAAATTACTTTGGTGCCTTTTGCAAAGGCGTCAATTTCAAATACGCCACATGGGCCATTCCATAAAATGGTTTTGGCTGACTTTAAAATTTCAGCAACTTTTGCTGCTGTTTTTGGACCGTAGTCAATAATATCGTCATCAGCGGTAATGTCGCTTGGCGTTTTTATTTCAGTTGCTGAATCATGCTTCCAGTCACTAAAGCCTTCTTTAGTTACGGTTACGTCTTCAGCGAAAACCACTTCGGTTTCTTTGCATAAACGCTGTGCTTCAGGAATAAGATCTGCTTCGTATAAAGAGTTACCTACTTCAAAACCTGCTGCGGCAACAAAAGTATTTGAAATACCACCACCAACAACTAAGGTATCAGCAATTTTTGAAAGTGAATCAAGTACGGTTAACTTAGTTGAAACTTTAGAACCACCAACCAAGGCCACAAGTGGGCGGGCTGGGTTGTCTAATGCTTTGGTTAATGCAGCTAATTCAGCGGTTAATAATGGGCCGGCAGCAGCAACCGGAGCATATTTAGCTACACCATGAGTACTTGCTTGGGCACGATGAGCAGTACCAAAGGCATCCATCACAAATACGTCACATAAAGCGGCTAGTTTTTGCGATAAAGCATCATCGTTTTTCTTTTCGCCAACATTAAAACGAATGTTTTCAAAAACGACTAATTCACCAGCAGCTACTTCTACACCGTCAAGGTAGTCATTGACTAGTCTTACAGGGAAGTTTAATGCTGCGTTAAGGTAATCAACAACAGGAGTTAGTGAAAATTCTGCATTGAATTCACCTTCTGTTGGGCGACCTAGGTGAGACATTACCATTACTTTTGCGCCAGCTTCTAAAGCTAATTTTAAGGTTGGTAGTGCCGCTCGTAAACGTGCATCAGAAGTTATTTTACCGTCTTCAATCGGTACGTTAAGGTCTTCGCGGATCAGTACGCGTTGTTCGGCTAATGCCAGATCAGTCATTTGTATTACAGACATTTGGTATCTCCCTTAAGAGGCTGTATAGATTTATCTAAAATTTATGTAATTTTTGTAATCTTGGTAATTTATGTAAATTGTGCGTTTATTTTTTTATGTTCTTCTATGTTTATGTTCTTCTATGTTGATAATAATGAATGCACTTAAGTCGCTGCATGCATGGCTTTGGCAGTATCAAGCATGCGATTAGCAAAGCCCCATTCGTTATCACACCATATTAAAACTTTCAGCAGACGTTTATGGCTGACGCGGGTTTGACTCCCGTCAACAATGCAAGAATGTGGGTCGTGATTAAAATCAACCGATACGAGTGGCTCTTCGGTATAGTCAAGAATACCATTTAAGCCGTTACTTTTCGCTGCTTGTATAGCTTGATTCACTTTTGCAATATCAACATCGGTATTAACCGTTAAGCTTAAATCCATAGCTGTTACATTGATAGTAGGTACTCGCACCGCTATGGCTTCAAAACGGCCAGAAAATTGCGGTAAAATGCGTTCAATACCTTGAGCAAGTTTAGTATCTACAGGAATAATTGACTGACTAGCGGCACGCGTTCGACGTAAGTCACTATGGTAGGCGTCAATTACTTGCTGATCATGCATTGACGAATGGATTGTAGTAATAGTACCGCTTTCCACACCAAAAGCATCGTCTATCGTTTTGATCACTGGCACTACACAATTGGTAGTACATGAACCATTAGATACTACGGTATCGCCAGCACTTAAGCTTTGATGGTTTACGCCATATATAATAGTGGCGTCAAGATCATGGGCACCCGGATGAGAGAATAAAACCTGCTTAGCACCTTGTGCTATATGCGCCTTACCTTGGGCTTTATTACCAAAAATACCGGTACAGTCTAGTACTATATCGACTTGATGTTTTTGCCAAGGTAATGAACTGATATCTTTTTCATGAGTTAAGGCTATTTTGTCGTCAGCGATAACCAAATTAGCGTTGTCCAGCGTCACTGGAAATTTAAAACGGCCATGAGCAGTATCGTATTTTAATAAATGCGCGATACCTTCAGGCGAGGCTAGTTCGTTAATCGCAACTATTTCACAGCTCTGACGATAGCCATTTTCATATAAAGCTCTGACGACGTTACGGCCAATGCGGCCAAAACCATTTATTGCGATTCTAATTGTCATAATTTAAGAACATAATTTTGGAGCATTATACAATACTGATTAAAGGAGCTTTATGGCTCTTAGATACTACGCCGAACAAATGGCGCGATATCAAAAAAAAGGGCTGAGTAATGTTGTTACTATTACTCAGCCGGTGTTCAACAATGCGGTTATTTACTTAAAACGTTAACTAAAGCACTAACGTTAAGTGGTTAGCCTAAGCTATTAACAGTATTGATGACGTTATCTACGGTAAAGCCAAAGTGCTCAAGTAGTTTTCCGCCAGGTGCCGACTCACCAAAGGTAGTCATACCCACAACGCCGCCTGCAAAACCTACGTATTTACACCAAAAGTCTACATGAGCTGCTTCAATAGCGACACGTTTAACAACTGATGATGGTAATACTGACTCTTTATACTCAGCACTTTGAGCATCATAAGTATTGGTAGAGGGCATTGAAACCACACGTACTTTCTTACCTGACTCAGTAAGTTGTGCGGCAGATTTAACCGCTAATTCAACTTCAGAACCGGTAGCGATTAAAATGACTTCTGGTGTACCGTCACAATCAACTAATACATAACCACCTTTGGCAATATCATCTACTTGCACGTCAGTTCTTGGCATTGCTGTTAAGCCTTGACGAGAAAATATTAATGACGTTGGACCGGCTTTACGTTCAACCGCAGACTTCCAAGCAACAGCAGATTCAGTGCCGTCACATGGACGCCATGTATCCATATTTGGAGTAGTTCTTAGGTTAGTTAACTGCTCAACCGGCTGATGTGTTGGACCATCTTCACCTTGACCAATAGAGTCATGGGTATAAACAAAAATGTTTTGAATACCCATTAAGGCAGACATACGTACCGCATTACGTGCATATTCCATAAACATCATGAAAGTTGCGCCGTAATTAATGAAACCGCCGTGTAATGAAACGCCATTCATAATGCCGCTCATACCAAATTCACGTACGCCGTAGAATATGTAGTTACCAGCAGGGTCGGTTTCAATACCTTTAGAGCCTGACCATAAAGTAAGGTTAGAGCCAGCTAAATCAGCAGAGCCACCTAATAGTTCAGGTAAAATTTTACCAAATTCTTCAATAGTATTTTGTGAGGCTTTACGTGAAGCAATATTTGCAGACTTAGCTTGGCTTTCTTTAATGAAGGCGTTGGCTTTTTCTTCAAAGTCACTTGGTAAGTCACCTTTAATAACACGACGTTCATATTCAGCCGCTAATTCAGGGTGTGCTTGTTGGTAAGCACTGAATTTGTCAGCCCAGCTGTTTTGGCTTTGTTGGCCTTTTTCTTTTTGATCCCATTCGCTGTAAACGTCAGTTGGAATTTCAAAAGGTGCATGTGGCCAATTTAAAAATTCACGAGTTGCCGCAATTTCGTCATCACCTAAAGGTGCGCCATGACAGTCATGAGAGCCTGACTTATTTGGCGAACCAAAACCGATCACTGTTTTACAACAGATCATACTAGGTTTATCAGTAACAGATTTTGCTTCAGCAATTGCTGCACTAATGGCTTCTGGATCGTGACCATCAACATCGGCAATTACATGCCAGCCGTAAGCTTCAAAACGGGCAGGGGTGTTGTCAGTAAACCAACCTTCCACATGACCATCAATTGAAATGCCATTGTCATCCCAAAATGCCACTAACTTGCCTAAACCTAAGGTGCCAGCTAAAGAACATACTTCGTGAGAAATACCTTCCATTAAACAGCCATCGCCTAAAAAGCAATAAGTGAAATGGTCAACAATATTGTGATCTTCACGGTTAAACTGCGCCGCTAAGGTTTTTTCAGCAATTGCCATACCTACAGCATTTGAAATACCAGCACCTAATGGCCCTGTAGTTGTTTCAACACCTGGGGTATAACCATATTCTGGGTGACCTGGAGTTTTAGAGTGCAATTGACGGAAGTTTTCTAATTCACCAATTGGTAGGTCGTAACCAGTTAAATGCAAAAGAGAATAGATAAGCATAGAGCCATGGCCGTTTGATAAAACAAAGCGGTCACGATCGGCCCAGTTAGGATCACTCGGGTTGTGCTTTAAAAAGTCACGCCAAAGTACTTCAGCAATATCGGCCATACCCATAGGGGCGCCAGGGTGTCCAGACTTTGCTTTTTGCACGGCGTCCATGCTTAAAGCTCTTATGGCATTTGCCAAATGTTTACGCGAAGGCATAACTGCTCCCAATTATTTTTGTGTGAAAGGTATTTTGTCGATATTAACTAAGCCATTTATGCTCTATGAATTCTTATTTTTGATAGCGCTAAGTAAACGATGTTCACTGACTATTAACGAATAAAAAATGCGCTAGGCGATGCTAGCTTCACAGGGCTAAGATGACTTTGTTAGCAGCGTTGATTTATTATGTCGGTATTTTCACCTAGACAGCACCTCAACTGCAAATTTTTTCTGTTATTTTTTCTGTTATTTGTGATTATTTTTTATCATTTAATAAACAATGTTCAGTATTTCATCGTTATCTTGTTAAGATAGTGGCAATTGAGCCATAGTGATCATCCATAAAACTATGCCGCTTATTTAATAAAAATAATAATTACTCACCCATTTTCGATGAGTGAAGTAATGATGCCGAGTTGATACTGTTTATGCCTTTTAGGATGAGCCATTTTTTTATAACCACCTTTGTTTATTTTGCTGTTTGCCTACTGGCAAGCACGGCGATGAAACCTTTTTCTATTATAAATTTTGTTGGTCCTGCTGCAGGTGTCGCTAGCGCTTTTATGCTTCTTTGGGGCGCTCGAACATTGCTGGGCGTATTGCTTGGCACAATATTATTTAATATTTTTCTATACGTATATTTTGATTACTATGTTGAGCCAGCGATCAATGTGATCAGCTTTATGGCGATTGTTCTGCAAGCGTTTTGGACCAAACAACTAAGTTATAAATATATTTATAATCAGCGCTGGTTAAATAGCCGTGCTTTGTTATTTGCTTTTTTAACTAAAATAGGCCCTTTGGCAGGAATTGTAGCGGCAAGTGCTACTGTGCTAGTGGCGGTTTTAGATGCAAAAATAATGGCTGGCTCGCTGTTTTATGCCTTTTTTGGTAGTTGGGCTGGCAGTATGTTGGTTGCGGTGTTTTTAACTCCGTCGCTACTATTTACTCAAGGACAACAAAAATTAACCTTACTTAAGCGTTTTTTCGTGATTTTCGCTTCTATTTTGGGAAGTTTAGCGATTGTATTGCTATTTGTTTTTTCGCAAAAATCACATCAACATTATCGTTTAGACCACTTTGAAGCCGCTAAGAACGATATTACCCATGCCATTGAAGGTGAACTAGAGCAAGTAACCTTTCAAGTGGACGCTTTGTCGGCATTAATGATGGCCAGTGATAAAGTAACGGCTACAGAATTTCAGAAATTTGTGACCAACATCTTTGCCGCTAATTCAACTGTTCGCGCTTTAGAATGGGTACCTGCGGTGACAAATGACAATAAAAGCGCTTTTGAGCAATTCGCTAGTGAACAACTGAAGCAAAGTTATTCGATAACCGAACAATCAGTGATGGGCGAGCTTATTCAAGCAACGACTCGGCCGCTATATTTTCCGGTGCTTTACGCTTATCCTGCCCCGTCTAATATTGCCGATTTAGGTTTAGATTTATTTTCTCATCCAGATAAATTTACCGCGATGAATGCCGCAAGAAGAAGCGGTAAAATAGTAGCTAGTGCGCCGGTAACGCTGGTACAAGATGACTTTTCAAGCCCAGGTTCGTTAATGTTTTTTCCAGTGTTTAATAGTGCTATGTCAAATCATTATGGTGAGCAACTTGATAGTAATTTTGTTATTTCCGGCTACATACTTGCGGTAGTACAGTTTGAGCGCTTTTTTCAAGATATTAAAAACATAGTAGATCCACAGCAGATTGAATTTTCAATTTTAGATAACAGCAACAAGTCACCTTATGTGTTGTTTGGCCAAGAACGAGAATATAAAAATAGATTAGTGGAGCATTTTCCAGTCAATGTTTTTTCTCGACAATGGCAAGTTACGGTTTATGAAAGCCAACCATGGGATGTTCAAGCTAAAACTTGGCAAACATGGGGCTTGCTAATTGGCGGCACCCTTGGCGGTATTTTCTTTCAAATATTGATATTAATGATGGCGGCTTATTCTACCGAATTAAGCAACCAAGTTACTTTAAAAACTCGTGAGCTAATTTTGGCTAAAGAACAATCAGACCATGCTAACTTTGCCAAAACCAAGTTTTTAGCAACTTTAGCGGTTGAGTTCCAATCGCCTTTGTATGCGCTGCGTGCTTTTTTAGATAATTATAAAGATAAAAAATTAGCTGATATTACGGCTGACTCAGTAGGCGGGCTTGCAAATGCAACTCAATCGATAGGGCATTTAGTTGAGCATTTAAATGATTTAAATAGCATTGAATCAGGAAAAGTTACTCTTAATAATCAGAAGCTTGATTTGCATGATTTAATGCATCGTAGTGAACTTAGCTTAAAAGCTACAGCCAGATTACGTGGTCAAGCCGTCAAGGTATTATTAGGTAAAAATGTTCCCCAGTTTATTGAAGTTGATGAATATCGCTTGCAGCAATTGTTAACCATTATGACTGACAACGCTTTCTCTTTGTTACAAACCGACGTGCTGCGTTTGTCAGTTAAAGCACATTTACATAAGCTTGCCAGCACCTCGATCTTTTTTGTTTTTACAGCCGATGAAACCTTAATCAGTGAACAAAACAGCTTGTTTATCTTTGATGATAATAACCATGAATTAGAAGGCCACAGCACCGCGATGGCGATGGTTAAAGAGTTGAGTCAACTACTTGGTGGTAATGCAAAAATCGTGAACTTACCTTCAGGAAGTTCGGTGATTAGTGTATCAATTATGGTTGACTTACCTTCAGTAAATAAACTCACTGAGCGCATTATTGAGCAAGACTTTACCCGACATGATGAAATGATCGCCAGTAAAGATGTCTTACTAGCAAGTTATGACGAAAATTTAGTGGTTGAGTTGACCCCCCTTTTTGCCAAACTTGACCGAAAAGTTGATGTTATCTCGAGTCAGCAAGAGATTTTTAAAGCGCTGCATCAATATAACTATAAGTTAATCATCATCGATGGTGACGATGAACGCATAAATGCAGTAAGGGTTGCTGAGCAAATTCGACGCAATAGCAATAAAGACTCTTTAGCTATTATTGGCGTATTTTCTGGAACGTTATCTAATGAACAATTACTTGATGTTAAAGCAACAATGAATGGTTATTTGAAAAAACCAGTTAATATCAATAAGCTAAAGTATTATTTTACCCAAGGTTTATAGCTGTGTAAGCGACTTTAAGCATTCTTTTGAACTTCATAATACCTAAAAGTGAAAGTTTATTTCATCCAACATTGTACCTTGGTTGTTTCTTATACAGATTTATGAAATAAATATTACATAAATTTGCGCTTCCCCCATTGTATTCTTTATTTTAATGCTTTAACTTTGTACGGGTATAACGTTTGGTGAAAAATAACAACATAAACACCTAAACCCTTGGAAAAATAATGAATAAGTCATCTTCTGGTAGTGGAATTAAGCTGACAACGGTTATTCTTGCGGTGCTAATATTAGCTGTTTCAGCGCTGTTAAGTAATAATTCAATCGCTGAAGACACGGAAGTAACAACAGAGCAGTCACAATAAAGAATGTTTTGATTGAAATGGTTAAACCTCGTTTTTACGAGGTTTTTTTTCGTCTTTAAAAGCTGATTTACCACTTGTGGTAATGACTTATCATATTTTAGGTAAGTCATTGGCGTCCCCTACAGGAATCGAACCTGTATCTAAGACTTAGGAGGTCCTTGTTTTATCCATTAAACTAAGGGGACAATAATGTGGTTCAGTTTATTGTAATCAACTTCTGAATCGATGTGTAGTTGTTAAAACTCATTTTATTATCTTTTTATTCAGTCTTTTACCAAAAAACATCATTTTATTTTTAGTATTTACTGCTTTCAACACCGGTCGCTCTTTTTTCGCAATTATCAAATTTGTCTTCTACAAAAGAGCCTGTAAATTATCCTCAGCTTTTATATGGTCTCTGCACGAAAACTGTGCACCAACTGCTAACAATGCGCACTACATTAATGCACATGTAATATTTTGATTATGCATATTCCTCAAAAAAGTTCTGCTATATCAATGCTTTGGTTTTTTTATTTTGGGTTGGTACATGGGTTGCAATTCACTTCTCGTCAATCTCTGTTTAAAGCAGCATTAGGAAATAGCATGAGCACAGTTAGTAATATCGTCGTTATCGGAAACGGTCCAGTAGGTCATAAGTTTTTAGAATCTTTAGTAGAAAGTGGCAAGGCTGCTGACTATAACGTAGTTGTATTTGGTGAAGAGCCGCGTCCAGCATACGATCGAGTGCACTTAACTGCTTGGTTTGAAACCAGAGATGCTGCCGATATAAATATGGTTAAGCCAGGTTTTTATCAAGACAACGGCTTTGTTTTGCATACTCACGACAAAGTAGTTGCTATTGACCGTAATAAAAGAACAGTTACTTCTGAAAAAGGCGTTACTGTTGCGTACGATAAAATTATTCTTGCTACTGGCTCTTACCCATTTGTGCCGCCAGTGCCAGGACATGACCGCGAGAATGTTTTTGTTTATCGCACCATCGAAGATTTAGAAGCAATCACTGCCGCCGCCGAAAAAGGTAAAACAGGTGCGGTTATTGGTGGTGGTTTATTAGGTTTAGAAGCAGCTAAAGCCTTAAAAGATTTAGACCTACAAACCCACGTTGTTGAATTTGCACCACGCTTAATGGCGGTACAAGTAGATGATGGCGGCGGAAAAATGCTACGTCATAAAATTGAAGACTTAGGTGTAGCAGTTCATACCCAAAAAAATACTAAAAGCATAACTGACGGTGAAAGTGCCGTTCATAAAATGAGTTTTGCTGATGGCGAAGAGCTTGAAATTGACATTATTGTATTTTCAGCGGGTATTCGTCCAAGAGATGAATTAGCAAAAAGTTCAGATCTTGCCATGGGTGAGCGTGGCGGTATTGTGATTAACAATAGTTGCCAAACCTCTGATGACGATATTTATGCTATTGGTGAAGTTGCCCTTTGGGACAATAAGATATTTGGTTTAATTGCCCCAGGTAATGCCATGGCACAAGCCGCTTGTGATCATCTAACAGCGACTGGTAGCAGCGAATTTGCTGGTGCTGATATGAGCACTAAGTTAAAACTGATGGGCGTAGACGTTGCTTCTATTGGCGATGCACACGGTAATACTCCAGATTCACGTAGCTACACTTATGTAAATGACCGTGACGAAGTTTATAAAAAAATAGTAGTAAGTGGCGACGACAAATATTTATTAGGTGCTGTGTTAATTGGTGATGCCAGCGAATACGGTACTTTATTACAGTACATGCTCAATAAAATGGAATTACCAGCTGAACCAGAAGGCATGATTTTGCCGCAAACTGATGGTGCAGCAACGGGGTTAGGTGTTGATGCATTGCCAGATACTGCACAACTTTGTTCGTGTTTAAATGTCACTAAAGGCGATATTGTTGATGCAGTAGCATGTGGCGCAACCAATATGGGTGACATTAAAGAGTCAACTAAAGCAGCAACGGGTTGTGGTGGTTGTTCAGCACTTGTTACACAAGTATTAAATTCAGAATTAGAAAAATTGGGTGTTGAGGTTAATACCGACCTTTGTGAGCATTTTGCCTATACCCGTCAAGATCTATACAACATCATTCGTGTTGAAAATATCAGAACCTTTGATGAGCTATTAGAAAAACACGGTAAAGGTTTAGGTTGTGAAATTTGTAAACCAACCGCGGGCTCATTATTAGCCTCATGTTGGAATGACTACATCTTAAAAGACAATTTACAATCGCTGCAAGATACCAATGATTATTTCATGGGTAACATGCAAAAAGATGGTACTTACTCGGTAGTACCTCGTGTTGCTGGCGGTGAAATTACTCCTGAAAAACTGATTGTGCTTGGTGAAGTGGCGAAAGAATATGACCTTTATACCAAGATCACTGGTGGTCAACGTATCGATTTATTTGGTGCCCGCTCAGAGCAGTTACCTGCTATTTGGAAAACCTTAATTGATGCTGGTTTTGAAACAGGTCATGCCTACGGTAAGTCATTACGTACGGTTAAATCGTGTGTTGGCTCTACTTGGTGTCGTTACGGCGTGCAAGACTCAATGGGCATGTCATTAATTCTAGAAAATCGTTATAAAGGTTTACGTTCTCCACATAAATTAAAAATGGCGGTTTCTGGCTGTACGCGTGAGTGTGCTGAAGCGCAAAGTAAAGATGTAGGCGTTATCGCCACTGAAAATGGCTGGAACATGTATGTTTGTGGTAACGGCGGCATGAAACCTCGTCATGCTGACTTATTTGCTTCAGATTTAGATGACGAAACCTTGCTGAAATACATTGACCGTTTCTTCATGTTTTATGTTCGTACTGGTGACCGTTTACAACGTACTTCAGTTTGGATGGATAACATGGAAGGCGGTTTAGATTACCTTAAGTCTGTGATCATCGATGATAAATTAGGTGTCTGTGCTGAACTTGAAGCTGAGATGGAACACGTGGTTGACACCTATCAGTGTGAATGGAAAACCACCATTGAAGATAGCGAAAAAGTGAAGCGTTTTGAGCATTTTGTTAACAGTGATGCTGTTGATGATAACGTTAAGTTTGAACGTGAACGTGAGCAAATTCGTCCAGTAAGTAAAAGCATTGAATTTGTTGAAGTGAGCTAAAGCTCGCTTCACCGCAACTTTTACACTTTTAATGAACAAGACTTTATTGAAAAAATTGAATAGGAAAAATTATGAGTAACTGGGCTGACATTTGTAGCATTGATGAAATTTTACCAAACATGGGCCGTTGTGCGCTTGTTGACGGTGAACAGGTAGCTATTTTTCGTGTGAAAACAATCGGGCAAGATATTGACGACCAATTTTATGCGGTAAATAACTTTTGTCCGTTTAGCGATGCCAATATTATTTCGCGTGGTATTGTTGGCAGCATATCTGATCAAGTGGTTGTGGCTTCACCGTTATACAAACAGCGGTTTGATTTAGCAACAGGGCAATGTATTGAAGATGAAAGTATTAGTTTAAAAACTTATCCAGTACGCATTGCTGGCGATAAAATTCAGCTAGCAGCATAAGCCTCGTTTAAGAGTATTTATAACACCGGCTTAATTAATCACATTATGTCGGTGTTTTTAATACCTTGTTAAGTGCCAGTTTTAGCTTTGATATTGTCGAAACCTACGGGTGAAATTTAGTCGTCCTTGATATTGAAGACCTTGTTTATCGAACTTTATTAAAAATACAGACAACGCTCTTCGTTAAATCACTTTGTTAATATCTCTTCATTTTACCTTTAAACCTTTGCATATTGTCATGAGTCTTTATAATAATGGGTAATGTTATTAGGAAGCCACGAATGAGCATAGTATATAAAACCAGAACGCAACTAGTGGTTGAAACCATTAGAGAGAAAATTTTAAGTGGTGCCATTCAAGCTGGGCAACCCTTACGCCAAGCTGCGCTTGCTGAAGAGCTTAATGTAAGTCGAATTCCAGTACGCGAAGCCTTATTACAACTTGAAGCTGAAGGGTTAGTTACCTTTGAACCTCATAAAGGCGCAACAGCAACCAAGTTAAATGCTACGCGGGTTGATGAACTGTTTGAATTACGCGCTATGTTAGAAGCTGATTTATTAGCGGCTTCAATTCCAAATTTAACCACTGAAAAACTTGAAGAAGCTACGGCTTTATTAGCACGGTTAGATAATGCTTTAGGTAAAGAGAATGCAGCTAATACTTGGAGCGAATTAAATTCGAGCTACCATAATTGTTTATATTCTGGCGCCGTTCGCCCACAAACCCAAGATTTAGTTAATATATTGAATAAAAATGCTGACCGTTATATTCGCATGCATATGATTTGGGCCGGTGGCATTTCTAAAGCTGAATCAGAGCACAATGGTTTATTAGCTTATTGTAAGGCTAAAGACGTTGAAAGTGCGGTGGCTTTACTGAAGCAACATATTTTAGGTTCGCGTGACGAAATTAAAGCATTTTTATTGGATCGCGAATCGGCCAAAGCTTAATTATTGGTTAACTTTTTTGCATCAATAAATACAAATATTATTATAAGTCACTAAATTATTATGCAGATAAAGCCATAAATTAATAAAAATCAATCAATTAAGGTGTTTTTGTGGCTGTGCGAATAATCATCAGTTATTGACATTTACTGGTTAAATCTATAGTATCTCGCGCCTTAAAACCTCAATAAAAATTCTTTTGGTACATTTTGTCTACACTTGGTTATGCGTTCATTTCGCATAACCCGTTGAACTATGTGCGATATAATAATGTGAGAACATAATGTTTGAATTACATGCCAGTAAAGTGGCAAACATGAAAAATGATGTACTATCAGGCCTAACGGTTGCTTTAGCGTTAGTCCCTGAAGCGGTAGCATTTGCATTTGTAGCAGGAGTTGACCCATTAGTTGGTTTGTATGCTGCCTTTATGGTTGGTTTAATTACCTCTATTTTTGGCGGTCGTCCGGGAATGATTTCTGGTGCTACTGGTGCTATGGCCGTGGTTATGGTGAGTTTAGTCGCCATTTATGGGGTGCAATATTTGTTTGCCACTGTGGTGCTAACAGGGCTAATTCAAATTTTGGCTGGCGTGTTTAAACTGGGTAAATTTATTCGTTTAGTACCGCACCCGGTGATGCTAGGTTTTGTAAATGGTTTAGCCATTGTTATTTTCTTGGCACAATTAGGTCAGTTTAAAGTACCTAACGAAGCAGGTGAACTGGTTTGGATGCAAAGTAGCGGGCTATATATTATGGCCAGCTTAATTATTTTAACTATGGCAATTATTCATTTCTTCCCGAAATTAACTAAATCAGTTCCTTCAACGTTAGTCGCTATTGTCGTGGTTAGCTTATTAGTAATTTTCATGGGAATTGATACTAAAACCGTTGGCGATGTTGCCTCTATCGCTGGTGGTTTACCGACTTTCTCTATTCCAGAAGTCCCTTTTACTTTTGAAACTTTCAAAATTATCTTACCGTTTGCTTTAGTATTAGCGGCAATTGGTTTAATTGAATCGTTATTAACCTTGACCTTAATTGATGAGCTAACTGGCACTCGTGGTCGTGGTAACAAGGAATGTATTGCACAAGGTGCAGCTAATACAGTAACAGGTTTTTTTGGCGGTATGGGCGGTTGTGCGATGATTGGTCAGTCAATGATCAACGTAAACTCTGGTGGCCGTGGTCGAGCTTCAGGTATTACTGCAGCACTTGCTTTACTTGCCTTTATTTTATTCGCCTCAGGCTTAATTGAACAAATACCATTAGCAGCGCTCGTTGGTGTAATGTTTATTGTGGTAATAGGTACGTTTGAATGGTCTAGTTTCCGCATTTTAAGCAAGGTACCTAAAGCTGATGCTTTTGTTATTATTTTAGTTTCGGGCGTTACGGTAGCTACTGATTTAGCGGTTGCCGTTATTGTTGGTGTCATCGTTTCTGCATTAGTATTTGCTTGGGAACATGCCAAACATGTTATGGTAAAACGTACTATAGCTGATAACGGCTCTACTATTTATGAAGTGAGCGGACCGTTATTTTTTGGCTCAGTATCAAGCTTTTTAGAGCAATTCGACATGGATAACGATAGTGATGATGTTGTGGTTGAATTTAGACATTCACGCGTTGCTGACCATTCTGCGATTGAAGCCATCGATACTTTAGCTGAACGCTATTTATCTCGTGGTAAAACAATTCACTTAAAACACTTAAGCAAAGAGTGTCGAATTTTATTGAAAAAAGCCGGTAACTTAGTTGAAGTGAATGTGATTGAAGACCCTGATTATCATATTGCCACTGACAAGTTAGCCTAAGAACTTAAATAAGGTGTCGATTAGGTATATACTTTATTTAGGCACCTTTAAGTTAGATTATTTATGCAATTAGAGTTTTTCGATGTTCCTAGTCCATGTGTTGGTATTTGTCAGTCAGATGACAAAGGTTATTGCATGGGCTGCTTTAGAACAAGAGATGAACGTCTAAATTGGATAGACTTTGACTCTGATAATAAGCAAAAGGTGATTAAACGTTGTTTGGCAAGAAAGAAGCGTAAAGGCCAAGTGGCTAAGCCTAAAGCGATCGAAGAAGAAGTGGTGATTGAGCAACCCTCATTACTTGACCCACCAGTTAAAACGACTATTGATAACTCTACCGATCTTGATTTTGGTGACTTTGAGTTATAGATTTTTTACATTGCCCACTTGGTGAATTAAGGCATAGATAAGTTAAGGTCTAAAAAATTAGACCTTAACTTAATTACTGCTAAGAAAAGTTACAAACGTTTACCTTCAATAATTAAATCAAAAGTTACATCGCCAAAGTCTTTCTTCAAACCAAAATCAGCCATACTGATCACGGCACTGCCAGAAAACCCAACACGATAGCCACCCCAAGGGTCTTTACCTTCACCAATTTTAACAGCGTCAATTTGCATTGGCTTAGTTACGCCGTGCATGGTGAGGTTGCCTTCAATTGCTAGCTTTCCGTCACCTTTGTCAGTTACTTTAGTGCTAACAAATTTTGCTGTGCCAAATTTATCCGTATCTAAAAAATCATCATCGCGAATATGCTTATCACGCTTAGCGTGGTTACTGTCAACACTCGTAGCATCAATATTTACCGTAATTTTTGACGCTGCTACGTTAGCGGCGTCGTATGAAAAGGTACCGTCAAAGTTATTAAAACGGCCACTAACATAACTAAAGCCCATGTGACTTACTTTAAAGTTAATTGAAGCATGAGCCCCTTTAGTATCAATAACATAATCAGCAGCCTGGCTGAAGAAACTGCTAGCGATTAAAGTGGTGGCAAGTACTATTTTTTTCATGTTGCACTCCTTGTTTAAAATTAGTTAAGACTGATTGTTATTCTCATTTGAGTTGTTGTCGACTGTATATAACATTCTTTTTAAAGTCGCATCTTTATCGATAAAATGATGCTTTATTGCGGCAAGGGCATGTATTAATGCTAAACCGATTAAAATATAAGCACCATATTCATGAATACTGCCGGCGATATCTTCTTGATTATTAAATAACTCGCCAAAAGCGGGAAGGCTAAACCAAGTAAATACCTCAATCGCTCTGCCGTCAGCGGTGGGTATTAAGTAACCACAGCTAAAAATAACGAAGAGTAAAATATAAAGTAGAACATGAACGGTTTTGGCTTTGAATTGATCTTGCTTTGAATGCGAAGTTAATGCTTGTGGCTGAATTTGCACTGCTCGCCAAAATAAACGAAACAAGGTTACTAAACACAATAAAACCCCAATACTTTCATGCCAATGAGGGGCAGTTTGATACCACTGGCTGTAATAGTCTAAATCAACCATCCAATAACCTAAGCCAAACAGCCCGATAATGGTAATAGCAGATACCCAATGAATAATACGAGTGACTAGGCCGAAGTTTTGGTGAGTGTTTTGTATCATAAAGTTTGGATTATAAAATATGCGCTAAATTAAGATGGCTTCATCATACCGTTGATAATCAGAAATTAAATCAGTTTTTTGTAAACATTTTTCTCTAAAAAGATAGCCAGCGATAAAAAATGCTAAAAGCAATTGCCCTTGTTATAACTAAGAGCTAATCAATATTATTTATTTCAATTTATGCCAGTAAAATAGCCAGTAGACTTTTAACAAGCGTTGTTTTATCAAGGATAAATGCTCTTGCGTTCGTATAAACGAAATAAAGCTAAAAAATTGTTGCGAGGTCGTCGTATTAACTATATTATACGCGCTCTTTGATAAATCAGCTCTAACAAGTTGGTAGACCAAATGCCTTGATAGCTCAGTCGGTAGAGCAGAGGATTGAAAATCCTCGTGTCCCTGGTTCGATTCCGGGTCAAGGCACCATATTATAGAAAGCCCAACCTAGTGTTGGGCTTTTTTGTTTGTAACGATCTATAAAAATAACTATGAGTACTTATCACGGTGAGAAGGCCTTAGTTTAAAATATAGTTACCTAATCGAAATAAAATCATAAGGACAAGTTATGCGCAGTGATGAATTGCTTTCATTATTAAAAACCACACCTGAAAATATCGAATTCTCACAGGTAATGGCTGTAATTGAACAAAACTATGACTATAGCCCTGCTAAGTTCAGCAATGGCGATGTCGTTAACGAAGCAGGAACCAATGAAGGTTCTTGTAAACTGTTTGCTTTTGCGCAGTTACAAGATTTGGATCAAGCGCAAACTCTAGCACTTTTTGGTCAGTATTATCGTGATGTATTGGCAACACCTGATGGTAATGACCATGGTAACATTCGTAATTTTATCAATACTGGCTGGCAAGGTATTGAATTTTCTGCTCAAGCGCTAATTGAGAAATAGTTCAAAATAGCTCAGAAAAAGCTCAGGAATAATCTAGTTAACCGCAACTCTGGTTAAGATATTTTTAATTTACTGAAATATAAATGAATACTTAAATGAGTATTTAAATGAATATCTAAAGTGCGATAGTTTTACTTAGTTCAAGGCAAATTTACGCGTCAATAGCTGGTCTCGGCTTTAGTTTATACGTCGCTCTACCTTCCCCATCCTTGGGGCGTATTGCAAAAAAATTTAATACTATAATAAGTAAAATAGCCACTTTAGAGTAATTTGTTAACTCGAGCAGAGGTTAGTTAAACGTTTACTAAAAAGCACCTGTTAAAGGTGCTTTTTTGTTTCTGCTAGATTTAGCTATGTGTCTCGTCCTGATATACGTTGACAGTTTTTAATGAAAGGCCAGTAGCTTTTGCTCCTGGTCTTTTTTGTGCACTTG
>CANMXU010000018.1 GCA_947501935.1 uncultured Alteromonadaceae bacterium | reverse complement strand
TTACTTAAACCTAAATTCAAAGAGCAAGGCATTAATTTAGGTCGAGACAGTTTCTTTACTTATTTAAGAAATGAAAACTTACTGGTTAAGCCCAAACGCAGTTACACCAAAACAACTTACAGTAAGCATTGGATGAAAAAACATCCCAATTTGTTAAAAGAGTTAAAGCCTAAAGAGCCTGAAGAAGTATTTGTTAGTGATATAACCTATGTTCAATCAGAGCAAGGTGTTCACTATCTATCACTAGTCACAGATGCTTATAGTCGTAAAATTATGGGCTATGAACTCAGTGATGAAATGAAAGCAACTGATGTGGTTAAAGCATTAGATATGACGGTAAATAATCGCCAATACCAATGTAGTGCGATTCACCACTCAGACAGAGGATTACAATACTGCTCACAGGTATATCAAGAAAAACTGAGTATAAACAAGATAGTACCATCTATGACTGATGGTTATGATTGTTATCAAAACGCACTAGCAGAGCGTATTAACGGTATACTCAAACAAGAATTTCTTTTATATAAATGCCGAGATATTGATGAATTAAAACAACTCGTTGAGGAATCAATATTGATATACAATGAAATGAGGCCGCACTTAAGTTTAGGGATGAAAACACCAGAGCAAGTGCACAAAAAAGACCAGGAGCAAAAGCTACTGGCCTTTCATTAAAAATTGTCAACGTATATCAGGACGAGACATACTGTTTTACCTATGTAGTAACAACTTATAAAGTATTTTCAAACAACTTATAAATACGTCGATACTCGTTTAACCATGAACTTGGCTGCACAAACCCATGCGGTTCAACTGGGTAAATTGCAGTTTCAAAGTCTTGCTTCTCTAACTCGATTAAACGCTGCACTAAGCGAACAGTGTCTTGAAAAAAGACATTATCATCAACCATAGGAGCATTAATTAATAATGGCTTCTCTAAACCTTCCGCAAAATAAATCGGTGAACTACGCTCATAAGCAATAGCATCATCGGCTGGCGTATTCAAAATATTTGAAGTATAGCCATGGTTATAATAAGCCCAGTCAGATACTAAGCGTAATGCTGAACCCGATTGAAATAAGTCAGGCTCGGTAAACATCGACATTAAGGTTAAAAAGCCACCATAAGAGCCGCCATAAGTACCAATGCGCTCACGATCAACATTAACATTTTCAACTAACCAGTTTACGCCATCGCGCATATCTTCCACTTCAGGCTTTCCCATATGGCGATAAATCGCGGTACGCCAGTCACGGCCATAACCTTTTGAAGCGCGGTAATCCATATCTATAACCACATAACCTTGTTGAACTAGCATGCTATGAAACATGTATTCACGGAAATAACCTGACCAGCCTAAATGAGAATTTTGTAAATAGCCGGCGCCGTGGCTAAACATAACGGCACGGTTTTTCTTAGTGGTTAAGTCAAAATTTTCAGGTAAATATACTTTTGAATAAATCGGCTCTGCTTGATTACTTGAGGCTATAGCAACTATTTGTGGCGCGACCCAAGGTAGGTTTAAAAAAGCGTCGGTTACGGTATGAGTTAGGCGCGTAGCTGTGGCATTTTCGCTAAGTTCTTGTAGGTATAATTCCGGCGGCATCGTAATAGTAGAATGTTCTATTAATAACTTTGACTCATCAGGGCTGAGCGCATAAGTATTATTACCACCAAGGTCAGTTAGCGCCGTAATGTTATCACTATCACCTTGCTCATTTTTCTCAACGCCAACTTTATACACTTCATAAATACCAGGATGTTTTTTATTAGCGCGGAAATAAATACTTTGCTCATCTTGGCTAAGGGTTAAATCACTTACTTCAAATTTACCGCTAGTTAACTTACGCGCTTTACTGTGTAAAGATTTAACATATAAATGCGAATAACCACTTTCTTCAGAAAGATAATACAAACGATTACTGTCGTTTAACCAACCAAATTCATTAAAGGTCCAGTTGATCCATGCCTCGTCATGCAAACGATGTTGGTTTACAAGCTTGTTCTCATTAAAATTTACCGTCGCTAGCCAGCGGTCTTTGTTATCCCATGCTTCTAACATGATTGCCAGTTGCTCACCATTTTCATGCCAAACGATAGGCTGTTCGCTTTGGATAATATGAATATTACGTGGTGATTTTTTTGAACTGTAATGCTTACCAGCGCGTTTATAGTTTTCTTTACGTACCTCGGCTAAAACATCTTCATCAAAGCCTGGTAAAGTTTCATAACTTAAAGGAAATTGCTGACCCGAGCTTAGGTCTAATAAAATAAGCTCCTCTTTATATTTCCGATTATCCGCCACACGTGCTCGTACTTGCTGCGCTTTAATATGACCGTCATCAGCAATGTAATTGGGCATAATATCGCTGCTGGCACGGTCAGTTTTATCGGTAAGGCTAATCAATAACTTATCACCGGCTGGCGATAAACTCGCATGTACTAAGCTTTTGTCTTTTGAAAAAACAAATTCACTTTCAGTAATGGTGTGATTACGCGCTTTTAGTTTATCGCTAGCTTGTATTCTTAAATCACGATTACGCTTTGTTAAAGCAATATAATCAATCAGCTTATGTTGTTCTTGGCTAATATAAGTGTCAGCTTTTTCATCTGCAGGGTCTAGCGTCATTTTTAATGTGGCTAGTTCTTTAATTTGATTGCGACTAATACTATGCTCAAAAAAACTATTACCAACACGATAAGCAATATTACCATTGGTTAAAAACATCACGTCGCGCTCAAGTGCAGAGGTACGCGTTAATTGTTTTACTTTACCGTTAGATAATTGTTTAACAAAAACATTACCTTCAAAAAGATACGCTTTGTGACTACCTGTCGCATTTTTTACACCATCGCTATCAGCAAGCATATGCAGATCAGCTAACGATGCTAATTTTCCATTGCCGGTTGCGCTAATCTTTTTCTGATACAAGTCACGAATTGGGTTGCCTTGGCGTTTTTGTTGATAAAAAATAGTTTGGCTATCTTCGCCCCAATACCAAGCTTGTGGTGAGCGGGCAAACCAGTCGGGATCTGCCATAATTTGCTCTAAGCTAATTTGTTGCGATGAATTAGCACTAACTGCAGACTGAGCAGTAACAACCTTGATATTTGAATTAACTGATGCTGGTGAAGTTTTAACCACGTCTGTAGCCGTGCAAGCCGCCAGTGAAAAAGCCACCATAGTGGTGAATAATTGTAATTTCATATAATTAACATTCGTCTCATGATTAGTATTTTTAAAACAATGGGAAGTTATCCCTTTGATTATTTATGAGTATATACCCAAACAATTTAAAACGACGAGTTTCAAACGTTTAAAAGAGCATAGCTACAAGATACTAGGGACTGTTGATAATAGGTAATTTAAAGCGACTAAATGCAGGTTCGCTGCGTTCAAATAAAAGTACAGCAAAATAATTTACCATGCCATTGTCTCTTTGAAGCTGTTATAATCGCGCGCTTGCGTTGCCTTTGCCTTAAAATGCAAAGGGCGAACTAACGCACTTAATACTATTTACCGGGTTATTAATATGAATGTCACTGCAAACAACGCGCTTTTTGAACAGCCAAAATATTGGGCTGAATGTTACGGAACAGCGCCATTTCTTCCTATGTCACGTGCTGAAATGGACGAATTAGGCTGGGACAGTTGCGACATTATTATTGTTACCGGTGATGCTTATGTTGACCACCCCAGTTTTGGTATGGCGATTATTGGCAGAATGCTAGAAGCGCAAGGTTTTCGTGTCGGCATAATAGCCCAGCCTGATTGGCACTCAAAAGACGCCTTTATGCAACTTGGCAAACCAAATTTATTTTTTGGGGTAACCGCCGGTAATATGGACTCGATGATCAACCGTTATACCGCTGAACGTAGAATGCGTCATGACGATGCTTACACCCCAAATGACGAAGGCGGCAAACGCCCTGACAGAGCCGTAACCGCTTATACTCAACGTTGTAAAGAAGCTTTTAAAGGTGTGCCGGTAATTATTGGCGGCATTGAAGCCAGCCTGCGCCGTATTGCCCATTACGATTATTGGTCAGATAAAGTAAGACGTTCGGTTTTATTTGACTCAAAAGCTGACTTATTAGTTTACGGTAATGCCGAGCGACCATTAGTAGAAATTGCTCACCGTATTGCCCGTGGTGAAGACGTTAAAACCATCACTGATGTACGTGGCAGCGCCTTTTTAACCAAACAAGCCCTGCCCGGCTGGAAAGGTATTGACTCAAGAAGCATCGATAAACCGGGGAAAATAGACCCTATCATCAGCCCGTATCAAGAAATTACGCCTTCAAGTTGTGCTGAAGATAGCCAAGCAAGTGAAGCTGAAAAAGCCGAGAAAACCGCGCAAGCTCTGGCCACTGATATCACTAAAACTGCACAACCCGTTGAACTTATACAACCGGTTCAACTTAAAGATTACCGCAATAAAAGCTGGGCTGATAAAAAGAAACCTTGGTTAACCACTTATATTAACTTACCCACTTTCGAGCAAGTTAGAGACAATAAAGTCCTTTACGCCCATGCATCACGTATTTTTCATCAAGAGGTAAACCCGACTTCAGCAAAACCGCTTACTCAGCGCCATGGTGACCGACTAATTTGGCTTAATCCGCCAGCAACACCTTTAACTGAAGCTGAAATGGATGGTGTATTTGGCCTGCCTTATATGCGTGTTCCTCATCCAAGTTATGGCAAGGCTAAAATACCGGCCTATGACATGATTAAAACCTCGATAAATATTATGCGCGGCTGTTTTGGCGGTTGTACTTTTTGTTCAATTACCGAGCATGAAGGCCGTATTATACAAAGCCGCAGTGAAGACTCTATTATTGCTGAAATAGAAGATATTAAAGTTAAAGTTCCCGGCTTTACTGGCGTAATTTCAGACCTAGGCGGACCAACCGCCAACATGTATCAACTGCGCTGTAAAAGTGAAAAAGCCGAAGCCACTTGCCGTAAACCGTCTTGTGTATGGCCTACTATTTGCGGACATTTAGATACCGACCATACGCCAACAATTAACTTGTATCGTCGCGCCCGTAAAGTAAAAGGCATTAAAAAAGTGCTGATTGCCTCTGGCGTACGTTACGACTTAGCCATTCAAGACCCTGAATACGTAAAAGAATTAGCCACGCACCATGTTGGTGGTTATTTAAAAATTGCTCCTGAACATACCGAAGAAGGCCCATTAAATAAAATGATGAAGCCGGGTATGGGCAGTTATAATACCTTTAAAGAAATGTTTGACAAATATTCAAAACAAGCAGGTAAAAAGCAGTTTTTAATTCCCTACTTTATCTCCGCCCATCCCGGCACAACCGATATGGACATGGTTAATTTAGCGCTGTGGTTAAAAGAAAATGACTTTAAGCTTGATCAAGTACAAAACTTTTACCCATCACCATTGGCAAACGCAACCACGCTATATCACACAGAGATAGACTCGCTTAGAAATGTCAAAAAAGATAGCGCCTCAGTTACCGTACCTAAAGGCACAATTCAACGCCGCTTACACAAAGCGATATTGCGTTATCACGACCCACTTAACTGGCCTCAAATTCGTGCAGCCTTAACAAAAATGGGCTTAGCAAGAAAGCTTATTGGTACAAAACCAGGCTGTTTAGTGCCGCCAGAAAGTCGCGCCGAGCAAAACCAAAGTCATCATAAAAAGAATGGTGGTAAAGGTAAAAATAATGCCCAAGGTTTTAAAACCTCACCAGGACAAAAACGTGGTTACGGTAAAAAGCCCGCCACTAACGGCAAGCAAGGTTTAACGCGTTTTAGCGACAATCAGTTTGCTGATAGAAAACCGACCACAAGTAAAAAGAAACACAAGAAATAATGTTTGGTAAACCTTTACGTTCATAGCTTATTTAAAATGCATAACGTAAGTAAAAGTGCTTCAATATAAACAGCTCAAAAAAAGCGGTTAAAAAGATGTCAAAAATTGAAATATCAAAACAAGCAACCCAAACCATGGTTGATAAACTGCAAAGCTATTTTAGCCGTGAACTTGACCAAGAATTAGAGCAGTTTGACGCTGAATTTTTATTAGACTTTTTTACAAAAGAGCTAGCAGGTCACTATTACAACCAAGGCTTAGCTGACGCGCGTAATATTTTTCAAGCTCGGCTTGAAACTATTGACGACGACTTATACGCCATAGAAAAAGAAATGTAATAATTAGCGTCAAAAACTCTTGGCTAATCACAACCATCACCTCTGCCCTAATCAAAGTAATTAGGGCTAGTCACTTTTGAATAGTTAACTTTCTACAAGTTATCAACTTGTTTAATATCCTCATACCCTTTCAGTTACCCTTGCTGTATAATCGCGCGCATTATTATTTTTATCGCTATTTATAGCTTATTTAGGTTGAAAGGCTCCATCATTAACCTGATCACGATTCAACGGAAATTTTATGTTAGCAGCAAACAACATTACTCAACAATTTGGCGCTAAGCCATTATTTGAAAATATTTCGCAAAAGTTTGGCGGTGGTAACCGTTACGGTTTAATTGGCGCAAATGGTTGTGGTAAATCAACCTTTATGAAAATTTTAGGCGGTGATTTAGAACAAACTAGCGGAAATGTTAGCTTAGATCCAAACGAACGTATTGGTAAATTACGCCAAGACCAGTTTGGCTTTGAAGAGTTTTCAGTGGTTGATACTGTGATCATGGGCCATACCGAACTTTGGGCGGTAAAAGAGGAACGTGACCGCATTTACGCTTTACCAGAAATGAGTGAAGAAGATGGTATGCGTGTTGGCGACTTAGAGTCTGAATACGCAGAAATGGACGGTTACAGCGCAGAAAGTCGTGCTGGTGAATTGTTAATGGGCGTGGGTATTCCGGTTGACCAACATTACGGCTTAATGAGTGAAGTATCTCCTGGTTGGAAGTTACGCGTATTATTGGCGCAAGCCCTATTTTCAGACCCAGATATTTTATTACTTGATGAGCCAACCAACAACTTAGACATTCACACCATTCAATGGTTAGAAGAAACCTTGAACGAGCGTGACTCAACCATGATCATCATCTCGCATGACCGTCACTTTTTAAACAGTGTTTGTACCCACATGGCTGATTTAGACTACGGTGAACTTGCGGTATTCCCAGGTAACTACGACGAATACATGTTGGCATCAACGCAAGCTCGTGCGCAATTAATTGCAGACAACGCCAAGAAAAAAGCACAAATTGGTGAACTACAAGCCTTCGTTGCGCGCTTCTCAGCCAATGCCTCAAAAGCAAAGCAAGCCACTTCACGTGCTAAGCAAATTGATAAAATTCAATTGGCTGATGTTAAAGCGTCAAGCCGTGTTAATCCGTTTATTCGTTTTGAACAAGAGAAAAAGTTATTCCGTAATGCCCTCGTTTTAGACAAAGTAAGCAAAAGCTTCGACGACAATCACGTATTAAAAGATATGTCATTAATGGTTGAAGTGGGCGAGCACATTGCCGTTATCGGTGAAAATGGCGTTGGTAAAACCACATTTTTACGTACCTTAATGGGCGAATGTGAATACCAACCAACAAGCGGTGAATATACTTGGTCAGAAAACGTAAACATTGGTTATTACGCACAAGATCATGCCCATGAATTTGAAAATGACATGACCTTATTTGAGTGGATGAGCCAATGGCGTAAACCAGAAGACGACGAACAAGCAGTACGTGGTTATTTAGGACGGTTATTATTTTCTGCTGACGATATTAAAAAATCAGTCAAAGTACTATCAGGTGGTGAGCAAGGCCGGATGTTATTTGGCAAAATAATGATGCAAAAGCCAAATATCTTAGTAATGGATGAACCGACTAACCATATGGATATGGAATCTATTGAGTCATTGAACATGGCAATGGAGCAGTTTGAGGGCACCATTATTTTTGTTTCACACGACCGTGAATTTGTTTCAAGCCTAGCCACTCGCGTTATTGAGTTAAAAGAAAATGGCTATGAAGACTTCGCCGGTACTTACGACGAATATTTAGCCAGCCAAGCGTAAATAGCTGCAAGTTAAAAGCGCCAAGCTAAAAGCACAAGCTACAAGTTGTTAAGCAACTTGTAGCTTCCTTCCCTCAAAAAATATAATGAGCACACTATGCTAAGTTATCGTCACGCCTTTCATGCTGGAAATTTTGCCGATGTTTTAAAACATTCAGTATTAACTTTAGTGCTTGAATATATGACTCGAAAAGAGAAAGGCTTTACCTACATAGATAGTCACTCTGGCGCGGGCATGTATCAATTAACCGATGAATACGCGCAAAAAACCGGTGAATATAAAAACGGCATCGCTAAAATTTTAACTGATGACGTACCTGAAGCGCTTATTCCCTATATTGAGTTAATTAAAACACTGAATGAAGATGATGAATTAGCTATTTATCCGGGTTCACCGGGCATTGCTAAACAACTTTTACGTAGACAAGACAGTGCCAGCTTATTTGAAATTCATCCGACCGACATTGCTTATTTAAGCGAATTTTGTCAGCGCTGGCGTAAAGCTAATGTTAACCAAGCCGACGGTTATAAAGGCGTATTAAGTTTAATTCCGCCACCGAGTCGTCGTGGTGTGGTATTGATTGACCCACCTTATGAGATAAAAACTGATTATCAAAAAGCGGTTGATACTATCGTCAAAGGCTACAAAAAATTTGCTACTGGTACTTACATTTTATGGTATCCGGTGGTTAAGCGTGATTTAGTGCAAGGTATGGTTGAACAATTTACCAATAGCCAAATTAAAAACTTACTACAGGTTGAATTTTGTCTTGAAGCCGACTCTGATGAATATGGCATGACCGGCACAGGTTTGTTTATTGTTAACCCGCCATGGCAGCTTAAGCAACAGTTAGACAATATATTACCCTACTTAAAAAGCAGCTTAGGTAATTCAGCAAGCTTTGCTACACTGACACAATTAATTGAGGAATAGGGAAAATATGCAAGTTTCTTCTTTTGCTAGCGAATGGAAAACATTACAGCAACAATGTGATAATTATGAAAAGCTCAGCTTAACAATAAAGCTTGTTAATGTTTTACTGGTAGCGGGCTGCTTACTCACTAATACCAGTAATTATTACTTACTGATATTAGTTTTGGTTTTATGGTTACAAGACGGTATATGGAAAACTTTCCAAGCACGTACTGAACAAAGGTTACTTGAGGTTGAACAAAATATTGCAACACAGTTAACTGCTAGTGCTAGTGCTAGTGCTAGTGCTAATGAAAGTAAGTTAACTCAGGAGCAATCACTTAGCCAGTTGCCGTTTCAATTCAATCAGAGCTTTATTAACAACCGCCCCTCAAGCAGTAAATTAATAGCTGAATATATTAAACAAGCGCTTCGCCCTACTGTCGCTTTCCCGCATGTAGTATTAACCCTAGTAATGTTATCGTTTCTACTGGCAACATAAAGCGCTTAGTTTTTATAAAATAGTATTTAAACTAAGTGCTGCTGTGCTTGCTGCCAAAATACATTGTTAGGTAAATCAGTCCAAGTATGTTGAGTCGTTTTTAACATCCTTTTGAGCCGAACACTGCTATCCGCTTTAATTTCAATATTAGCCTTATCAATAACCGTAACTGCAGCGTCGCGGTTATTGCATAATAACAACATATCACAGCCAGCTTGCTGAGCGGCTTCACTACGTTCAATGTAACCGCCGCCAGCACGAGCGCCTTCCATTGATAAGTCATCACTAAAAATCACACCGTCAAAGCTTAGTTCTTTACGTAAAACTTGTTGTAACCAATAAGGTGAAAAGCCTACTGCTTGGCTGTCAAAGGCCGGAAATATGATATGTGCTGGCATTAAGGCAGCTAACTGCTGTTGCTGTATTAAGGCCTTAAAGGGCAGAATATCTTGTTTTAAAATGGCCTCTTGGCTGCGTGAATCAATCGGTAATTCCAAGTGAGAGTCAGCTTTTACGCTGCCGTGCCCGGGAAAATGCTTACCTGTTGCTAACATGCCAGCACTGCTCATGCCGTCAATAAAAGCAGCAGCCAATGTGGTTACCAAGTCAGGTTGCTGATGAAAAGCCCTATCACCAATTACATCACTAATATCGTTAATATCAAGTACCGGCGCAAAGCTAATATCAATCCCCACTGCTTGCACTTCAAGTGCCATTAAAGCCCCGCAGTGTTTAGCCAAAACTTTAGCTTGGTCAATATTATTGTTTGCCTTGGTCAGTATACTGCCCATTGCCGGGATCGCTGAAAAGCCTTCACGAAACCGCTGTACCCGACCACCTTCGTGATCCACAGCGATTAAAATATCATTACCACTGGCTTTACGAATTTGCTGAGTAAGATCAGCTATTTGAGCAGGAGATTCGTAGTTTCGAGTAAAAAGGATTAAGCCGCCGACAAGGGGATGTTGTAGTATTTCTTTATCTTCGGCGGTTAATGATGTGCCGTGCACATCAAGCATTATCGGGCCCATAGTCACATTTAAGTCAGTGAATTTGGCCCTACTTTACTTGAGTTATCTTAAATTACAATATGCTCAAGTAAATGATCTTAACTAATGTGCTCAGCTTGAATAATTATATGCGCTTAGTCTGAAATAGGTGCGCCCACACCTGCGGCAACATAAGGAATAACTTTTTGAATAACTTCAGCAATACTTAGGTCTTTATCAAAGTCATTTTTGGCAATATCCATTAAGGCATCACTTGACGACATAGTGAAAACGACCGTACCCATAGTAAAATGTAGTCGCCAAAACATTTCTTCTGCGGTTAACTCTGGGTAGGCTTTTTGTACTGCGTTAACGAATAACGAGATAACGCTAGGATATTGCGTGGTTAAAAACCAACGTAAGAAACCTTGGCTGTCAGTATAACCGCGACCTAATAATTGTAGAAAATTACTAGTTCCATTCTCTTTGACTTCGTTTAGTGCCAGCAGTGGTTCAATAAATGCCGTCAGTACTTCAGTTAAACTTGGTTTGTTTTCTTGTTCACAAATATCACTAAGTGCAGCTTCCAGCAAAGGTGCTAATACATTCATATAGCGAGACATTACCGCTTTTATCAACTCTTTTTTAGAGCCGAAATGGTAATTAACCGCTGCTAAATTAACTTCAGCTTTACTGGTTATTTCTCTTAGTGAGGTGCCATTAAAACCGTGCTCGGCGAATAGCGATTCTGCCGCATCTAATATTTTATTTTTTGTGCTCATATTATATTTAGTCTTCTTTAATGGCCTTATCCGCGTGAATGGATAAAATTCAAACAGGTGTTTAAAATAGTCAATTTAATTAAAAAGGTCAATAAACATTTACAATGTTAGCCAATTTAGAAATAACAACCTAGATTTTTACCGTATTATATACCAGCGCATTAGAGAATAAAGTTCAGCTTAGTGCTTAACTTCTATCAAAAAAGCATTTAATAGATTTTTTTGAAAGGTTGTGGCAATCGATAACTTTGCTTTCTCGGCGTTTAATTCCCCAATGAATCTTGCTATCAAACAAGCATTTTAAATTTCAACAACAAAAACAACTTGCATCGTAACCTTTCATTTACGTAAAGGTTAATCAATTATTGTTTTTTATGAATTGATTATTTGTGCTTAAAAAGCTTTTATATATACTCAAAAGTTACTGCCACTAACTATTACAACACTTTATGAAATCAACTATTAAAATATCAGCAGTTGCCTTATGTATTGCTACTGCACTTTCTGGCTGTAATGCTGAGAAATCAACTTCACAAACAAATCCCCAAGCTAGTCAGCAGTCTCAACTATTAACGGCTAAAGATGCAGATAAATTTTTAACAGAAACCGAACAAGCATTAGTTGCGCTAAACCTAGAAGGTAGCCGTGCTGAATGGATTTACTCCAACTTTATTACTGAAGACACCGCCGCCCTTTCTGCTGCAGCCAATCAAAAGTCTACTGAAGCAGGCGTTCGCTTTGCTATACAAGCAGCAAAATTTGATGATGTTACTGTAAGCCCTGATCAACGGCGCAAGCTTGATATTTTAAAACAACGTTTAGTTATGCCGGCTCCACAAGATGCAAAAAAATCAGCTGAGCTAGCTAAAATTGGCTCTGAACTTGGCGGCATGTACGGTAAAGGCAGTTACACCACCACCGCAGGTGAAAAATTAAGCCTTGGTGATATGACCTCTAAAATGGCGAGCTCGCGCGATTACGATGAATTATTAGAAATGTGGCAAGGCTGGCGCAGTGTTAGCCCTGCAATGAAACCTTTATATGAACGCCAAAGTGAATTAGCCAATGAAGGTGCGCAAGGTTTAGGCTATAAAGATTTAGGCGCAATGTGGCGTTCAAATTACGATATGCCTGCTGACGACTTTGCCAAAGAGCTTGACCGTTTATGGGGCCAAGTAAAACCTTTATATGATGACTTACATTGTTATGTGCGCTCAGAATTAGGCGAGCAATACGGCACCGACAAAGTACCACAAGACCAAGCGATTCCTGCTCATTTACTCGGTAATATGTGGGCGCAATCTTGGGGCAATATTTATGATTTAGTTGCACCTGAAAATGCCGATCCCGGCTACGATGTAACTAAGCAGTTAGCCAAGCATAATTACGACGAAATAAAAATGGTTAAAGGCGCAGAAGGCTTCTTTACCTCATTAGGTTTTGAAGCTTTACCCGAAACATTTTGGACTCGTTCGTTATTTACTAAACCCGAAGATCGCGACGTGGTATGTCACGCATCAGCTTGGGATTTAGACTCAAAAGACGACATTCGCATTAAAATGTGTATTCAAAAAACTGGCGAAGAATTTAACGTAATTCATCACGAATTAGGCCATAACTTCTATCAACGTGCTTATAAAGACCAGCCGGTTTATTTTCAAAACAGTGCTAACGACGGTTTTCATGAAGCAATTGGCGATACCATTGCCTTATCAGTTACACCAAAATATTTAAAAGAAATAGGTCTAATTGACACCATTCCAGAAGAATCGAAAGATATTGGCTTACTAATGAAAATGGCGTTAGAAAAAATTGCCTTTCTGCCATTTGGTTTAATGGTTGACCAATGGCGCTGGCAAGTTTTCTCAGGGCAAGTTACCCCTGAAAACTACAATAGTGCATGGTGGGAGTTACGTGAGAAATATCAAGGTGTAAGAGCCCCAATTGAACGTGATGCAAATGCTTTTGATCCAGGAGCAAAATATCATATTCCAGGTAATGTACCTTATTCTCGTTATTTCTTAGCACATATTCAGCAGTTTGAATTTCATCGCGCGTTGTGTGAAATATCAGGTAATACCGACCCTATTCATCGCTGTTCAATTTACAACAGCAAAGAAGCAGGTACTGCGCTAAATACCATGTTAGAAATGGGCTCTAGCCAACCTTGGCAACAAGCGAATAAAGTATTAACCGGTAAAGAGCAAATGGACGCGACGGCAATTTTAGATTACTTCGCGCCATTACATACTTGGCTAAAAGATAAAAACCAAGGTAAACAATGTGGTTTTTAACCATTACCATTAACCATTAATACTTAAAGCTCACTTTAATGAAATTTTATTTATAAAGTGTGCAAGAAATTAAGCCGATGCTGCAGTGCCAACGTATACTGCCATCGGTTTTTTATTTTCTGCTCAATTTTTACTTTTTAAACTAAACTTAAAACCTAACTAAAAAATCTCGGCTAACAATAAGGCATAGCATGTTGCTTTTAAAAAATAAAATATGGGTAATATTGTTTTTCTTCTCGCTCTTTTCTTGGTCGAGCCATAGCCATTATTTAGATGACAATACGCTGTTCATTGTTGGCTCAACATCAGTTGCACAATTAATTGAAGTTACTGAAGAGCCTTTTTATCAGCAAGATAATATCAAGGTTATTGTCAGACCTATTGGCTCTGACAAAGGCATTATTTCCGTAGCCGAAGGAGTATCAAATATTGCCGTTATTTCTCGTTTTTTGACCAGTGATGAAATGAAAAAATGGCCCCATTTACAACAAATCACTATTGCTCAAGACGCTATAGTGATTTGTTGTAAACCCTAACAACCCTATTGATGAAATAACAACTGATGAACTCGTAAACCTCTATACAGGCAAGCGTAAATACTGGCTAGAGCAAGATAAACATTCTAAAGTGCTGTTAATGTCGAAAAGCATTGGCCACGGTACCCATTCTTCATTTATTGAATACTTGGGCATAGAAAGTATGCCTGTGGGTAAAAAAGGTATTATGGTTTTTAAAAAGCGCGGCATTAATAGCTTGTATTCAAAACAAAAAGTTAAGCCTTATCGAAAAATTAACCAAGCTGTGGCCAACGTATTTCGTAATAAAAATGCCATTGCTTATGAGTCGTTAGGGGCTTACCGAAATTTTTTAACAAAACGCCCAAGTGCTAAATTAAAGCTACTGAAACTCGATCAACAGTCACCGCTAATTGATAACAAAATCAACCATAAATATGCTTTTAAAAGACCATTTAATATTTTAATTAATGATGATAAACCAGAGTTAGCGCAAAGCTATATTGATTTTTTATTAAGTGATAAAGGCCAGAAAATATTGGCTGAACACTATTACATTCCTTTGGCTGAGTAGTTATTACCTAAAATATGCATATTTGCACATATTGCAATGTGTTAAATTAATCCCTTACACTACTTTCGCATCAACAACGGCTGGCCGATTTTGGCTTGAATTTAGCCAAAGAATATTGCTAAAACCAAAACATCACTGGAAAACAAAAATAAGCAAACATAAACATTTGAATAATGTCATTGGGTAGGTAGAATTGCAGCAATCATTTCAACGGTTAATTTAATGTTGTTTCGCAAAAGGTAGTGATAAGTTTATGGATTATTTTGAACAGTTAGGGGTAAGCAGAGCATCAACAACGATAGAAATTAAAAAAGCCTATCGAAAGCTTGCTAACAAATATCATCCCGATAGAAATGACAGCGAGCAAGCCAAAGAAAAATTTCAGTTAATTCAACAAGCTTACGATGTAATATCTGATCCTAAAAAGCGCTCTTTGTATTTAAAAACCAACTATACGGTAATAACTGATCCTAGAGAAATTGCCGACTCTTTTTGGCAAAGTGCTATTAACTAGGCTTTGAATAATACAGCCGATTAAACATTTGATTAAATTCACTATTAAACTTTATTAGATTTTCATTAACCGCGCCATTAGGAAACAATGAATGCCCGTTGAAACAAGCTTGCCTGATTATTTAAGCGAAGAATTTTCTCTGTATTTAGAGAATATGACCTCATTAGCTGATCCTGAAAACCCTGATTTATTATCAAATTATTTATCAAATTTATTCGACCAATTAAAGCAAATGCCGTTATTATTTAGTGGCATGGTTGACCAATTAGCCATGGCGATATCAACCAAGGTTCGAATTGACAGTAAAAACTTGGCAAAAGTTGAGCTTAACGCAGAGCCTTCTTGGGCTCAGATAAAACCTTTTGTTGGCGTACATGCTGACGCGAGAGCCTGTATAACTGAAATAATGACCCACGCAGAGCATGATTTAAAAACCGCCGTTTTGCTGATTCATTTTTATAACGGCTATGACGCAACGCCTTTACAGGCTGAAGAAGCAGAACAAGAGCAAGTCGATGGTTATGACTCAAACAACTACAACAATGACTATGATGAGAACTACTAGAGTAATAAATAAGCTTTCTAAATAATTATAGTTAAACCCTGGCTTGCTCATTAACAAGTATCATTAAGAAATTAAATTACCAGTTCAAATAAATAAACCTATTAAATAGGTATTAAGTTTTAAGGAATTACTTTGACAACAAATGCATTAGTTCTTGCTAGCAATATTATTGAAGAAGCACAACATAGCGGCAGACGCGCAGGTACATCATTAGAAGCCATTGCCGCAGAACAAGGCGACGCAACTATGCTAGCCGTGTTAACCGAAATGGATATTTTAACCGTTGCTAAAATTGTTAGAGAGCACGACGCTACCATACCTTCTATTGCCACTTGGTTAATGGACGCTGAATCAATTAAACAACTGTTAAATGTTGAACCATCGTATTGGCAAAATATGGATGAAGATCACGTATTTTGTGCACAAACTGAAGCACATAGCTTATTAACACAAATTTTCATTTCATCAGACGATGAAGAAAAACAACTAGAAATATTAAATGCCATTGTTGAAGACGACTTTGGCCTTTTATATTTGTCTTTACCCTTTGTTGGTCACGATTTTTCAGAAATCGAAGAAGATGAAGAACAAACCTCTGGTAGTATTGAAGAATTATTAATGAAAATTAAGAGCTTAAGCGAAGAAGCCTACCGTGAAGTTATGACCGTAAGCACCAACGGTACCCTTGAAAACATTGAAAATGCGTTAAAACAAAACGCCAATAAACAAAGAGTCACGGCCGTTGAAATAGACACCGACGATATGTTTGCGCCACTTTAATGGATAGGATTGGTCAATGAATATTGCAAAGTTAAGAAATCACCCATTTTTACTTTTAGTTTTAAAAGACGGAGCAAGTGAAGGCTATTTTACGCCAGAGTTTATCCATAAAACGAAGCAACAATTATCAGATATGTCACTAAGAATTGCTTCAGACAACTTATCAATAATTTATGCCGACCAAATTAAAAAAGGCTGTGAAATTGTTCTTGGCATGTGTAACTTAGGTTTATTAGAGCTTTGTGATAACGACACTGAAAAAGCAAAAGAGATTATCAAAACCCAAGGCATAGTTTATTGTTTCAGAGCCGGCTGGGCAAAATACGCTCAATTAAAGAAAGTGGCACCGTCATATTTCGAAAGTATTTCCATTACCCGTTATGCACTTGGCATAAACGACACTTCTGACATTAGAGTTATGCATTCAGCCTTTATGAACGAAGGCTACAAAAGCGCTAAGCTGGTAGAAGTTTATAAAAATATTGCGGCAACCTATAGCGCTAATACCCCGTTCATTGAAGACGATGAAGAAGTATTGAAATTTGAATTACAGAAATTTCTAAATACCGCTATTACTTTATTGCTTATCGACAGTGATAAAAAAGCATTTACCAGCACCGCATTTCAACTTCTAGAAACTTATCTAACCAGTACCAACAATGATGTTGTATTGGCTAAAATAGACACTTGTATCAATAGCTTTAGCGAACAACTGCCGCTATTAACTAAAAACTATCTGCAAGAAATAGGCGCATTAGATTTTAATGAATTAAAAGGAATAATTAAGCAGCAAGAAAATATATCCATTTATATTCAAGAAATATTAGAACTGCCGATAACCGTTGCAAATGAGATCAGTGGCGACTTTGAAGGAGGTTACGACTTTCATGCAGATGATGAAGACGACATTGCTTATTTAAGACCTGACAACCAATAAAACTGCCCTACTAATAATGGTAAGTATCTACTAGTTATCTATTTATCTAGTTATTTACTTACCTATTTACCTTGCCATTGTTAGCAAAAGCTCTACTAGCTAAGCCACAGCTTGGCTTTTAAGCTAAAGTAGCATTAAAAGCCTGCTTATTTACGTTAAGAATAAATACGCTTATTTGAACTGAGCTAATATCTCGTATTTTATACTCGTATTGTCAGCATCTTTCACTTTAAAACGCGCCCCTTTATAACCAAACAAAACATGGGTGTTGGGCTGATGGTCAATTTTAAAGTCTTGTACTAAGCTTGCCTCGGTCATATGGCCTGCATATTCAATATAGCTAAACAGTAATTTATTGTTTGAAATACCTTTATAAATTAACTGTTTTTTTAAGTATTCCGTAGCCGCTTCATTATCGCTAATGGTGGTTACTTTATACTTTGTCTTCAGCTCATCAGTGTCTTCATCATCAAAGCTACCATAATCAAAATAACCATCGGTATTAGTATCAAACAAGCAAAACTGAATATTTGTTTGTTCATAGCTAGCATCATCAAAGCAGGCGGCTGGCCCCCCAAAATTACTTTTCAGTAATGCTACTGTAGTACCTTTGTTAATACTTGGCTGTGATTGGTCATTGTCGGTTACTGACGCTAGTAAGGTCACCATCTGACGACGCTTGCTTAAATAAGACCCGGTTTCATGGGTTAAAATAGCATTGCCGAGCTCGCCAAAATTCGTCGCTGAAATTGCTGGTGCAGCCTTATTTACCGGCACTAACGTAATTTGTTGCTGAGAATCAATAATAACAGGTGGGTTCGCACACGCGCTTAACCATAATACACTTGCAATAACTATAAATACTTTCATTTTCAGTTTTACTACTTAATAAACTTTGTCGTTATTCTTATTGCTAATCTATTCATTTGCAAGCGCTTTATTAACTAACACTTAACATCACTTACTAATCTTCGGCTTCGTCATCAACTATAACGCCCCAAACATCATGTTCGTCGGCATGAATAACTTGCACCCAAACTTGATCGCCCGGTTTAACGTTAAACTCGTCTGACAAATGCACTTTACCGTCAACTTCTGGTGCGTCCATGTACGAACGCCCTACTGCGCCAAGCTCGTTTACTTCGTCTATTAAAATCAAATATTCTTGGCCAATACGTGCTTGTAATTTAGCCGCGCTAATTTCAGCTTGTACCGCCATAAAACGTTGCAAGCGGTCTTCCATTACCTCGGGAGATACGTGATCAGGTAATTCGTTAGCGGTTGCGCCCTCAACAGGTGAATATTTAAAACAGCCTACACGGTCAAGCTGGGCAACTTTTAAAAAGTCTAATAATTCTTCAAATTCTTCTTCTGTTTCACCCGGAAAACCAACAATAAAGGTTGAACGGATCACAAGTTCTGGACAAATTTCACGCCACTTAGCAATACGCTCTAATACCCGTTCTGAGCTGCCCGGACGTTTCATTAATTTTAAAATACGTTTATTGGCATGCTGAAAAGGAATATCTAAATAAGGTAGTATTTTACCTTGTGCCATTAACGGGATAATTTTATCAACATGCGGATACGGATACACATAATGTAAGCGCACCCAAACGCCTTGCTTGGCTAATTCTTCACAAAGCTGCTGCATATGGGTTTTAACTGGCATGCCTTCGTAAAAATCAAGCTTGTGCTTAACATCAACACCGTAAGCTGAGGTATCTTGTGAGATAACCAATAATTCTTTTACGCCAGCTTTAACCAAACGCTGCGCTTCACCTAAAACATCGCCTACTGGGCGCGAGTCTAAATCGCCACGCATTGACGGAATAATGCAGAAGGTACAACGGTGGTTACAACCTTCTGATATTTTTAAATAGGCATAATGTTTTGGCGTTAACTTAACACCTTGCTCAGGCACTAAATCAATAAAAGGATTATGCTTAGGTTTACTTACATGCTCGTGTACTTGGGTTAAAACTTCGTCATAAGCATGTGGGCCAGTTACACCTAAAACGTTAGGATGAAGCTCGATAATTTCATCTTTCTTCGCGCCTAAACAACCAGTAACCAATACCTTACCATTTTCAGCTAACGCCTCGCCGATAGTATCAAGCGACTCTTGCACTGCTGAGTCAATAAAACCACAAGTATTTACAATCACCAGCTGCGCATCATCATACGAATTAACCACATCGTAGCCTTCTGTGCGAAGTTGCGTAAGAATTCGCTCTGAATCGACTAAATTCTTCGGGCAGCCTAGTGAAACAAAACCGACTTTAGCACCTTTTGCGTCTGTACTTACATCAGCAGAACTAACAACCTCTTGATGGTGCTGTTCAATGATTTTAGCGGGAGTGTCTAACGTGGTTGTTTGGCTTGCGGCTGAATTGCTTGTGCTTGGGTCGAATTGTTCTACGGTCATATTGCGCTCTGCTGCTTTAACTTCGTTATGGCTGATTAAAGCTTCGTAATTAGTGGTTTAACTGCCTTTATTATCAATTCAATTATTACTAGGAATAAGTGCTAAGGCAGTTGTTTAATGCGCGGGATTATACAGGAAATATAGCCTTGATGAAATATTGATGATTTAAGCAAAGAACTCATTAAAGTTAATTGTGCTTATCACTCATACTCGATAAGCCAAGGTATGCTACAAAAGAATTCATACAAAGCACCAGTCAATTGCATTATTCGACAACGCTTAATTAGTTCGTTGTTCAAATAGGTTAGTTACGAGAGCATTTAAATCAACTAATAACTTTGCTTATTATTTAATGAAAGGCATACTGTTTTATGCCCACGCCCTCTATTTTCAGGCAATGAAAAAATGTGCCCCTCCATAAGCTGGTTTAGTGATAAATAATCAGGCAATATTACGCTTACGCGGCAAATTACCTGTGCAGATAATTACCTGCAAAAATTAATTAGAAGTAGCTAAAGTAGAGTTATGAAAACTGAATTTATAAATGCTGTCGATAAAATTAATCAAGCTACTTGGCAGTTGTTAGCCGACTCTAGCTCGCCATTTTTAAACTATAACTTTTTTAAAGCATTAGAAACTAGCCAGTCTGTTTGTAGTGAAAGAGGTTGGCAACCGCACCATTTATTGTGCTCGAAATTCGACACCGCTCAAGCAATACTGCCAATGTATATAAAACAACATTCTTGGGGCGAGTATGTGTTTGACTGGGCATGGGCTGATGCCTACCAAAAACATGGTTTACCTTACTTCCCTAAATTAGTGGCAACGGCGCCTTTTACCCCGATAGCTACCACTAAGCTCATCAGCAATAATATCGCGCTGCCTGAGGTATTTTCAGCACTTACTGAGCATTGCCAAGAACAAAATATTCATAGTTGGCATATTTTGTATGCGCCAGAAATTGATAATCAGTTGCTAACAGCAAGCAATGTATTTGCGCGTAATACTGTTCAGTTTCATTGGTTGAATCGCCAATATGAAAATTTCAATGACTTTTTAGCTAGCTTTACCGCGCGAAAAAGAAAAAACGTAAAAAAAGAGCGCTTGTCGATTGCACAGCAAAATATAAAAGTTCGACGCATTTTAGGTAAAAATATAACGCCGCAAGAGCTGGAGTTTTTTTACCTTACTTACCAGCTCACTTATTTAAAGCGCCAGCATTCCCCCCATTTAACTCTTGATTTTTTTGCTCAGGTGTTAGCAACAATGCCCGATAATATTTTGTTAATTATTGCCAGCATTGAAGGCGATGATATTGCCTGTGCTTGGTTTTTCTTTGACGACCACCAACTTTACGGGCGTTATTGGGGCAGTACGCAAGAGTGCAATAATCTTCATTTCGAGCTTTGTTACTATCAAGGCATCGAATTTTGCCTTGAGCATAAATTGCAAACCTTCAATTCTGGCGCCCAAGGTGAGCATAAAATTCAGCGGGGATTTGAGCCGGTATTAACCCATTCTTATCATTGGATAAAGCATTTAGGGTTTAGACCCGCCATACAGCAGTTTTGTCAGCAAGAACAACAGCAAATGCAGCATTATCTCGAGCATTGCCAACAGTTTCTGCCATTTAAATCAGCCGTTTAAAATATATGCAAAGCAAATTTATCGACAACACACTAAAGGTTTATAAAAATGACCAAGCCATTTTCACAAGCATGTGAGAACAATAAAAACCCGATACTTGAAATATTAACTAGTGCCTTTACAGCACAAAAGCAGGTATTGGAAATAGGTTCAGGCACTGGCCAACATGCCGTTCACTTTGCGAAAAGCTTGCCTTTTGTTACTTGGCAAACCAGTGATTTAGCCATTAATCACGCGGGAATTAACCAATGGATAGATACTTTTCCTTCGCCAAATATTCAGCGTCCAATAACTATAGATTTAGCAGAGCCTCAACTGTTAACAGAGCTAGCAACTGAAAATATTGATGCCATATTCACCGCGAATACCTTGCATATTATTAGCTGGCCGCTGGTGCAAAATTTTTTCGATATGGTTGATAACCACCTAGCCCCAAATGGCGTACTCTGCATTTATGGCCCGTTTAATTACCAAGAACAATACACCAGCGAAAGTAACGCCAATTTTGACCTATGGCTAAAAGCACGAGATGAACGTAGTGGTATTCGTGATTTTGAGGCGGTTTGCCAATTGGCGACAAAGGCAGGTTTGTCGTTATTAGAAGATGTAACAATGCCAGCCAACAACCGTATTTTAGTATTCAAAAAAATAGGCTGAAAATAAGATAAAAATAGGTTTAATAATAAAAGTATAATAAAACATGCCCAGCTATTTAACGGTGAGTTCATTAAAGTAACGCTGGGCTTAGTCACTTTATTTTTTTTGATTTGTTTTACTTTTACTTTTACTTTTACTTTTACTTTTAGTTGAAGAGTTTCCTCATTAGCTGTTAGCGACTAGAAAAGACCAATATGCTATTGCCAGTTGGTTTCGGTTAAATACCAGCATTGCCAATAATATTGCTCCTTTCTAGTTACCTGTTTACCATAATTCTAGCCCTGTTAAAAAGGTCGAATAAAGGCAACACCTAAAATGGCTGATGTTTCACCGTCTACAAAGTCAAAGGCAATAGTTGGCGCTATTTCAAAGTCACCTACTACAATGTCATAGTTTAATGAAGCGCGTATTAAGTCTTCTCTATGGCTAGCATGTCCGTTAATGCCATTCACTTTTTCTTCACCAAAACCTAATCCAATACGAACGTGATGATGCTTGCCTGGATGGAAATAAGCAGAAGCAAGTTTAACCTCCACGCCTGCGCCTTCGTGAGCGTTATTAGTATTTTCAACCACAAAGCCAGCCCCCCAAGTACGGTTGAACTTGTACTCATATTCAAAGCCGTAAGAAAAGTCGGTTTCACTTTCTATTGTTGTTGCCCCAACAAAAATACCAGGAAAGTGGTGGTTACCTTTGGCTGTTGCCAATACCGAGGTTGAAAATAAAGCGAATGAAAGAACGGCTATTTTTTTTAAGGTATTATTTATCATGATTTTAAAATTCCATTACCTAGTCTAGAATACTTGAACGCGATATACGTTGTTTCATTGTTAACAAATGAAACAAGACTTGAAGACTAAGTTATTAAGTAAAGCAGACCATTTTCAAATAACACGAACAATTTTTGATAGTCTGAATTATAAGTTGTAGTAAAGCGATTAAAGCGTCATAAACATTGATATTACTGCATTTAACAAAAGCTCAATTACTTATTGATAGGTAATTAGGTTCTTCAATTAATACAGTAATTTACTAAGCAAGATTATATAGCAACCTCGGCTACTGTTAGGTGATTTTGTTATGGTTTATTGTTGTATTAAGTGAATAGCATTACCAGCTGTTACAGAGTTTTGATTGATGTTGCCCCGTAGATTATGGCCTCAAAAAGCAGACACAAAAAGGCCAATGCCCTTTCAGGTATTGGCTTTTTGGGCAAAAACTAACATAACGTTATTGGTTACTAAGCGCTTTAATAAGCTTTCTTAAAACAATAATGACGAACAATTTACTACTTGGTAGCAACTGCCGCACGAGCTGTGTGTAATTTTTTATAGCTTTCAATCAGTCTTAGGTGTTTGTCTAAACCTTCAAGTTTCATGCTGGTTTTGGTTAAACCAAAGAAGGTTATTTCACCGGTAACTGAGCCAACTACGTTATGCATATTTTCTTCACCGAACATGCGGTTAAAGTTGCCAATGTAGTCTTCCAGTTCAAGTTCTTCATCTAAGGCAATTTCAAGTACCGCATGTACTGCCTGATAAAACAGACCACGCTCTACGGTATTGTCGTTAAACTGTAAGAATTCTCCTACTAATTCTTGTGCTTCTTCTAAAGCGCCAAGGGCCAGATAAATAAGAACTTTCAACTCAAGAATAGTTAATTGTCCCCACACAGTATTTTCGTCAAACTCAATGCCAATTAAGGTGCGAATATCAATGTAATTGTCTTGCTGGCTATCTTCTAAACGCTCAACCAAACTAACTAATTCTTCTTCGCTTAAGTTATGAAGGTTTAAAATATCAGCGCGGTAATCTAAAGCCTTGTTGGTATTGTCCCAAATAAGGTCTTCAACCGGATAAACTTCAGAATAATCGGGTACCAAAATACGACAGGCGGTTGCACCTAACTGATCAAATACTGCGATATAAGCTTCTTTTCCTAAGTCTTTGAGAATAGCCATTAAGCTGGCATTTTCTTCTTCGTTAGTACCTGAAAAATCCCATTCAACAAATTCATAATCATGCTTGGCACTAAAGAAACGCCAAGAAATAACACCGGTAGAGTCAACAAAGTGTTCAACAAAATTTTCTGGCTCAGTAACCGCCATGCTGTTAAAGGTTGGTTTTGGCACATCGTTTAAGCCTTCAAAACTACGGCCTTGTAATAACTCGGTTAAACTACGCTCTAGCGCCACTTCAAAACTTGGATGTGCGCCAAACGAGGCAAAAACACCACCCGTTTTAGGGTTCATTAAGGTTACGCACATTACCGGAAATTGTCCGCCAAGTGAGGCATCTTTAATAACTACCGGAAAGCCCTGCTCTTCTAGGCCTTTAATGCCAGCTAGAATGCTTGGGTATTTTTCTAAAACGTCTTGTGGTACGTCGGGCAATACTAATTCTTGTTCAATAATTTGCTTTTTAACCGCACGTTCAAAAATTTCAGACAAACACTGTACCTGCGCTTCAAAGAGGTTATTACCCGCGCTCATACCGTTGCTTAAAAATAAATTTTCTATTAAATTCGACGGAAAATAAACGGTTTCGCCGTCAGACATGCGCTGATAAGGAATTGTACAAATTCCGCGTTCGCTATTACCTGAGTTGGTATCAATTAGGTTTGAACCACGTAGTTCATCGTCTGGGTTGTAAAGATCTAAACAGTGCTGATCTAAAATTCCTGCCGGTAAGTCGTCGTTTTCTTCAAGTTCAAACCACTTTTCATTTGGATAATGAACGAATTCGCTATTGGCAATGTCTTCACCTAAAAACTGGTCATTGTAGAAAAAATTGCAGTTAAGGCGTTCGATAAATTCACCTAATGCTGAGCACAGCGCACTTTCTTTAGTTGCACCTTTACCATTGGTGAAACACATTGGCGATGCTGCGTCACGAATATGTAATGACCACACATTTGGCACAATATTGCGCCACGAGGCAATTTCTATTTTCATACCAAGGTCGGCCAATAAAGCCGACATATTTTTAATGGTTTCTTCAAGCGGTAAGTCTTTACCTAAAATGTAGGTGCTAGCACCATCTGCTGGTGCGCCCATCAACATTGCTTGTGCGTCTTCTTCAAGGCTATCAACAAGTTCTACGTTAAACTCTGGCCCCGTTTGAATGACTTTTTTTACTGTACAACGGTCAATAGAGCGAATAATGCCTTTTCGGTCTTTTTCAGAAATGCTTTCCGGTAGTTCAACCTGAATTTGAAAAATTTGGTTGTATCTGTCTTCAGGGTCAACAATATTATTTTGCGATAAACGAATATTTTCAGTTGGAATATCACGAGCATTACAATAAACCTTTACAAAATATGCAGCACACATAGCCGATGAAGCTAAGAAATAATCAAAAGGACCGGGAGCTGAGCCATCACCTTTATAACGAATAGGTTGGTCAGCTATCACTGAAAAGTCGTCGAATTTAGCTTCAAGTCTAAGGTTGTCGAGAAAATTAACTTTGATTTCCATTGAACAATTTCCAAATTGGTGGCGCTAGCAACAAGCGTTTCAACCTTATTGTTGCAGAGGTTAATCGCTGTCTGTTGGCGGAGTTATCTTAATGGGGGGATTATCGTGGTTTTTGCGGCAATAGTCTTGGAAAAATTGTACTAATTGGCGAAATAGCGAGTTAAAGCTTGAACAACAAACTAATCATCAACTCTAAAATACATTGAGCTTACTCTGGCAATGCGTTTTAGCGTTTCAACATTTTCATCAGACCATTGTGTAACTTTACCGACACTTTCACAGCAAATAATACCTTGTGGTTCAAAGTCTCGGTGCAAAATAAAATCGAGCAAGGAGTGTATTTCAAGTGGTTTAAAGTACGATTCATTAAAGCATTGGGTAAGCTCGTGCTCCCTTGCTTGTGGAGCATTGATAACTTCATCTTTCAAAATGGCGGTAAAGTAATCACTAAAATCAGACTGTTTTAAAACAAGTCCAGAGCTAAATTCATTGCTTTTGCAGTCATAACAAATTAAAGATTCAATACTTTGAAAATTTTCATCAAAACGCCATAAGCTCACTCTATCAGCGCCTTTTATTAACGACGAGGCAGTTATACAAATTTCTCTTAATTTGTCGGCAACAGCCACTTTAGGATTAGTGAGCTTGGTGGTTAATTTTATGAATGGGTCCATTGAAACCTATCTTTACTGCGATTTGCTAATCGATATATTATCTATTTATTGCCACGAGTACAATTGTAGTTAGCAGATAAACAATAGCTTAGCGGTAATTATCACCTTAAAACATCTTGATAAAGTTGCTCGGCGAGTTGCTTTAGCTCATGTTCTTGAGGATGGGTTTGTGCAAATGTACGTAGCCCGTATATGCCCATTAAAAAATAGCGAGCTAAATGGCCCGTGTCTTTTTCTACCCCGATAGTTTTTTCTTGTTTGGCTTGCTCGAATTTTTCCGCGAATGCTAATTGTAACGTAGATAGATTTTGGCTGATAACTTTTTGAATTTCTTCGTCTTGCTCGGCAATTTCATTTAATGCTTTAGTCATTAAGCAAGCCTGAGTATTGTCACAACTAATACATTCAGCGACAACATTATCAAGATAAGATTTTAAATTAACTAGGGTTGACTCAGAGGCCGAAAAAAATTGTTCAAACTCTGCGGAACGGTCTAAGCGGTATTGTTCCAGTGCTGCTAATAATAAACCGCGCTTATTTTCAAAGGCGCAATATATAGAGCCAGGATGCAAGCCGGTAGCTTTTTTCAAGTCTTGCATGCTGGTTTTAGCATAGCCTTTAGTTAAAAAAGCATGCATTGCTGCTCTTAATACTTTTTCTTTATCGAACTCAGCATTACGCATTTATTTGTCGTCTTGAGGCTTAAATATTTTTGCAGTATATCTAAATTTGAATGAACATTCAAAAAAGTAGTTGAATGACCATTCAAATAAGAGTATCTTGAATGCACATTCAAGAAAGAGACCGTTATCATGACCCGAACATTATTCACCCCCTATGCATTAAATAGCACCATAACCTTAAATAATCGTATTTTAATGGCGCCGTTAACACGCAGTATGGCTGACGATGATCTTGTGCCTACCCAAGCGATGGCACAATATTATGGACGTAGAGCTGAAGCTGGGCTAATTATTTCAGAAGGGGTTATTATTCGACCTGACGGCCAAGGCTATCCCAATACCCCTGGTATTTTTTCTCAAGCACAAATTGAAGGTTGGAAAAATGTAACCGCTGCAGTACATAACAATGGCGGTAAAATATTTGCTCAACTTTGGCATACTGGCCGTGTTGCTCACCCGTATTTTTACCAAAATGGGAATGCCGATGCCGCCGTATTAGCCCCTTCTGCCATTGCCTTAGAAGGTACGGTGCCAAGAATGCGTGAATTAACTTATATAACTCCAAAAGCTGCAAACGCAATAGATATAGCAGGCTTAGTTGCTGATTATGCCCAAGCGGCTGAAAATGCTATTGCTGCAGGTTTTGATGGTATAGAAATTCACGGTGCCAATGGTTATCTTATTGACCAATTCTTACATCACGATACCAATAAACGCAGCGATGAATACGGCGCTACTCCTGAAAACATGGTACGTTTTCCTTTAGCTGTGCTTGACGCCATTATCAACAAAATAGGTAATGATAGAACTGGCTTAAGAATTTCTCCGGCGGCATATTTTAATGTGGCTGGCGATCATAAAGACCGTGCAGTGTTCGATCATTTATTACCTGAGCTAGAAAAACGTAATTTGGCCTATTTACACATTGGTATATTTGACGACAGCGTAGAATATGATTATTTAGGCGGCAGCGCTTCAAGCTATGTTAGAGCGAACTACGGTAAAACCTTAGTTGGTGTAGGCAGTTATAATGCGCAAACAGCAAGCAGTGCGATAAATGCTGACAAATTTGACCTTATTGCCATTGGCCGACCTTTTATTGCGAACCCTGATTACGTTGCTAAAGTTCAAAAAAATGAGGCTCTGGTAGAATATTCTGATGAAATGCTCTTGAGCTTAGTTTAAGTTATCGCTTTATTGAACGGGGTTAACTAGCCTATTTAATTACTAATAAAACCAACAAAACCCTCGTATATGAGGGTTTTGTTTTTACAGTAACTTAATTAGCTTTCAAAAACTGCTTACAATTCTCTTAAGCATTCTTTTAGCGCTTCCATATCAATCGGTTTTGATAAATGTTTATTAAAACCCACCGCTATTGCCCTTTCTTTACTGCGGGTATCAACATCAGCGGTTAACGCAATTATCGGTAAAAGTGCATATTCAGGCATTGCTCTAATTTGCTTAGTCGCTTCATAACCATCAAGCACCGGCATTTGGCAATCCATTAAAATAACGTCATATTTTTTCTGTTGAATTTGCTCTACTGCCTGCTGGCCGTTTTCAACAATATCAGCCTTTATGCCCAACTTTTGTAATACCACAGCAATCAATTTTTGATTAATGCGATTATCTTCAGCAACCAATACGGTTAAATGTTCAACTCCTTGAGTACTGTCAATTGTAGTTGCTTGCTTCAAGGAAGTTTTAGGTCTATCGCTTGAAATAGCCAAAGTACAAGTAAAAGTAAAAGTAGAGCCCTCACCTATGTTACTGGTAACCTTGATGTCGCCATGCATTAACTGGCTGAGTTTTTTAGATATGGTTAACCCTAAGCCGGTTCCGCCGAAATTTCGTGAAGTGGAAACATCTTCTTGAGTAAAGGGTTGAAAAATTTTGTCTATATTATCTGCCCCGATACCAATACCTGTGTCTTTAACAGCAATTTGTAATGTCGCTTGTTGCCCTTCATTGGTAACTAAATCGGCAAGCAAAGCAATGCCACCATGGCTGGTAAATTTAACTGCGTTGCCACAAAGGTTCATCAGTACTTGTTCAAAACGGGTTTGGTCTCCGTCAAAATACAAAGGTTTAGGTATATTATCTTGGGTACGCCAAGTTAGCTGTTTGGCAGCAGCGGTATTTTCAAATACGGTGGTGATACGATTTATTGACTCATGCACATCAAATACTTGGTGACTTAACTCGAGCTTTTGCGATTCAATTTTCGAAATATCTAAAATATCATTAACAATATGCAGCAATAAGTCTGACGAAACATCGATTCTGCCAAGGTATGACTTGATCTCATCAAGATCATCAGACTGTTTAGCCAGTTGTGCAAAGCCGATTACAGAATTCATTGGCGTACGAATTTCATGGCTCATATTTGCTAAAAACTGACTTTTCGCTTTATTGGCATTATTTGCTGCCGTCATTGCTTGTTTGAGTGATTTAGTTCGCTCTTTTACTACGCTATCAAGTGCTAATTGACGATTATTCATCAACAGTAATAACAACATAATGGTGGTAACAATAGCCACTTGTAATAAAAATAAGGTTAAGTAAGACCTATTTTGCTGCTCTACAACATATTTATTATTAACCAATAAATTAATTTTCCAGACCTGGCCAGCAAAACGAAAGCTTTGTGACTCATGGTTTAAATTATCACGCAAGGTTAGTTCGTTAGTGTCGGTATTTGATGAAAAACTTTTGTTTTGGCCTTGTTCTAAAAGCTCGTAGAAAAACAATTTTCTTTGCTGCTCATTTATTGCCAGCGTTAATATTTTATTTGCCAAAAACACCCCTGTGGCAAAACCTTTCAGGCGTTTAACCTCATTCCCACCTTCGCTTAGCGTATATTCAAATACTGGGAAAAACATTAAAAAAGCAGGCTCTGGTTGCTCTGACTGCACCAGTTGAATAATCGACGTGGCTTTGGGCTGGTAGTTAATGCGCGCATCTAACAAAGTTTGTTTACGAGCAGGATTTGAGTAAACGTTAAAACCAATAGCTTTTTGATTACTTTGCTCTGGGGCAATAAACTTAACATACACCAGCGGGTCACCCGCTGTTAGCGGCTCGCCTTTAATAACCGTTGGTTTTTGATAAATTTCGCTAAGCTGAGCATGATGGCGTTCTTGTTCTTGCACAGCAATTAGTGGATTCCACGACATGGCTTTAATGCTAGCGTTCAAAGCTATTTTGGTAGATACATATTGGGCAAAATCATCACGAGAAATTTCAGGATTCACCTGAATAAATTCAGCTAATTCTTGTAGTTGATACAAGCTACGGTTTAATTGTCGATGCATGCCATTTTCAATAACTTCAACTTCTTTTGTAACCAACTTTTCGGTATCAACATTAGAGCTTGTCACAAAAAACCATGTCATTGAGGTGACAATAACAAACAAAGCCCCAACAGAATAAATAATAATAACACGTGCTTTTTTCTGCTGAATTTTCATCAGCTTATAATTAAATAAACTGAGTAAAAAAGGCACACTTAGCAGTACCCCAAGTGAATCACCGAACCACCAATAAATAACATTGAGCCAATAAGAGTCGACACTATATGAGGGGTTAAAAGCACTTAAAGAAAAAACGCCAATATTGGCAGAGATGAGATTTGTAAAAATACCGACAATCAAAATAAAGTAGATGGTTTTTCGATTGTGCCATTCGTTAATTGGGTTACCTAACCAGAAACGCAGTAAAGCGCTACCAGCAATGGCTTGTAGCATAGCACCCGTGGCGATTAAACTATTTTGTATACCAACATCAGAGAAAATGTAACTTAACTCAAAATTAGGAACAACTGAGCAATTAAAAATAAATGAAGCGAGAAAAACCGCAGGAAAAAAACGCCACCACCAAATATAACAGCCCACTAGCGCAATACCAGCGGGGAGCCAAACCGGAACAATTTGCGATTGAAAAGAGACTTTCGACAGCAACATCCCCATCAAGAAGTAACTGACAAAAAGGATGAAATATAACATTTTGGAGCTTTGCGCTGAGCTGCCCATTTTCACACCCTGTTCCATGTGTTCATTCTGCATTTTTTTAGAGTCCATTTACTGTGGAAACATGATCTAAACCATGTAAAATCAAGCTTTATCAATATCTATATAACCTTACACTATTTTTACATAATAAGATGATTATTCGAGATAAAGTCAATAGCTAAGGCTTTTTGTGCGGGTTAAAGCCTTGATTTATTCATTACAAATTATAGTTATACAACAGGTGGGCTAATTACTTATTTTTATGTTCAGCTGTAAATAAAACCTCTTCATGGTTATCTAACCACAGCGGATATTTAGCCATCACTTTCGTAAACATTGGGCTTTGCAAATAACCATTAAGCCATTGTCTAACTTTCGGGTATGGTGACTGTAAATACCACTGGCGCTCTATTCGAGCAAATTGCCTGATAAAAGGTAGCAGCGCAATATCAACAAGGCTTTCTTTATTCGACATTAAAAAGCCATGTTGGTTTAAACGCTGCTCTAGTTTTTCAATATATTGCTCGCACGCTTCACGGCACTCAGTGACATTCGTTTCTTGATAACGCTTGGCGCATTTATATTGCTCTAAACGGGTTTTAAATTCGCTATCAAAGTCATTAATCAAGGTAAGCATTTCCGTTAACATTTGCTCGTTTGAACGATGTAACAAATCTTCAGGATCTGTCTCATTAAGCGCCCACAACATTACTTCTAAGCTTTCTTCAATAACTTCACCATTTTTTAATACGATAACTGGCACAGTACCTTTAGGTGAGGCTTTCAGCATTTCTGTAGGTTTATTGCTTAACACTAAATCACGCAGTAATACGGTTTGCTTAGCTTTAAAAATAGCAATTCTCGCCCGCATTGCATAAGGGCAGTTTCTTAACGAATAAAGAATGGGGTATGACTGATGTTGAGCAGGTTTTTGATTCATAGCTTTGATTAACGACTTTATTTCTGTGCGAATGAGAATAATTCTACTTTAACGGTATTCATCGGTGAAATAAATGCGTAAAATTCCCACTTTAAAAATTTAACTGCCAAGCGCTTTGGCCAAAGTTGTAGAAATGAGTAATAAAATTGAATTATTAGCCCCCGGTGGCGATGTTGATGCGATAAAAGCAGCTATTATTGCTGGCGCAGACGCCGTTTACTGTGGTTTAGACACCTTTAATGCGCGCAACCGTGCTGCTAATATTTCTTTTGATCAGCTCGTTGGCATTATCAGGCTCGCACATCAATACGACTGTCAAATATTCTTAACCTTAAATATTGTGATTTTAGAGCGTGAATTTAAATCACTAGCCAAGCTACTAACTAAACTTGCCAATACCACTCTTGACGGCGTTATAGTGCAAGATATAGGGCTGCTTTATGTACTAAATAAGCACTTCCCTACTCTTGATATTCATGCATCTACACAATTAACCACCCATAACATTGGCCAAATTCCTTTCTTGAAAAAGTTAGGCGCTTCGCGGGTAAACTTATCAAGAGAATTAAATTTACGCGAGATCACTGCCATAACGGCGGTTGGCCGTGAGCAAAACGTACTTAGTGAAGTATTTGTTCATGGTTCATTGTGTGTGGCTTTTTCTGGCTTATGTTATTCAACCTCAGCCAGTGTTGGTAATTCAGGTAACCGTGGTCGTTGTAGCCAAGCGTGTCGTGAAGAATATGAAACCACGCCATCAGGTAATAACTTTCCGTTAAACATTAAAGATAATTCGGCCTTTTTCGATTTACCGGCATTAATTGATGCTGGCGTGCATTCATTTAAAGTCGAAGGCCGCATAAAAGGTGCAAGTTACGTACATACCGTTATTGACAGCTTCCGCAAACAAATTGACGGATTTGTTGAAACCGGTGAATTATTAGAAGACGGTGAGCGTTTATATAAAGTATTTAACCGCGACCTTTCTAATGCCTTTTTACGTGGCGATTTAAACCAATCAATGTTTATTGAAAACCCGCGTGATAATTCTAAGTACCATGCTATAGATAAAAGTAATGCGATTTCTGTGGTGCAAATTCAAGAAGTTGAGCAAGAGCTCAGCAATGAGAAAGACCAAATAACCGCTTCAGTTGTTGAAAAAATAAAACACCTAAGCATTGAGAAACGTCCATTAAGCTTAACCTTTAGTGGTGAAGAAGGCAGTCCGTTAACATTAACGGTAGTCACTCAAGATTACGCTGCGGGCAAAACCTTACCACAAGAGCAAACACTGGTACTTCATTCAAAAAGTAACTTTGTTGTTAGCGACAAAAACTGCATTGATAGCACCGCCATTGAAAAGCGCTTTAAAGGTTTTAACAATGCTCACTTTGAATTAATCGCTTTAAATACTTACGCGCTAGCAGAAAACTTAAGTATTCCTTTTAGAGATCTCACTACCCTAAAAAATGAACTTGCGGCAATACTCAACCATGATATTCCAGTAGTGCCAGAAGTGGTGTTACCTAAGCTTGCTCGCCATCAAAAAAATAGTGAGGAAAAAGCTAAGTTATCGATTTTAATTTGTGATGAAACCGACATTAACCTTGCCGATGTTACTGATGCCGATATTTACTTTAAACTGCCTGATGCTTATAAACGAGGCTGCACTAAGTATGTGGAGTTTTTCAAGCAAAACCCGCGTTTGATCCCTTGGTTTCCTTCGGTTTTAATTGGTAAAGATTACGACGTTGCAGTAAATATTTTAGAACAGGTTAAACCTAAGCTAATTGTTACCAACAATACCGGCATTGCCAATAGAGCCTTTGAACTTGGCATACAATGGATTGCCGGACCGTTTTTAAATACCACCAATTCTTATGCACTATTAGCGATGAAAGAAAGCTTTGACTGTGCTGGCGCCTTTATTTCTAACGAAATAAATCATCAACAAATGAAGACTATAGCCCGACCAGAAAACTTTAAATTGTTCTATAGTATTTATCACCCAATTTTATTAATGACCAGCCGACAGTGTTTCTTCCAGCAAAGTGTTGGCTGTGAAAAGCCGCGTATTGATAATGGCTGTATGCTGTCGTGTGATAAATCAACCAGCATCACAAACCTTAAAGGTGTTTCTTTTGCTATTGATAAGCAAAAAGCCGGTTACCCAAGTATTTATAATCAAGATCAATTTTTAAATATGGAAGTGATTAACGACCTTGCCCAGTTATTCGACGGCTTTATGATCGACTTAACCAATATTGGCGCTGGCGATAGAGTTTCACCTGATAAAGCGATACTTATTAGTCAATTTGAACAACTACTAGCTGCCGACAATAGCGAAGTAGCGCAACAAGACAGTGTGCAAAACACCCTTAATGAGTTAGTGCCAGAGTCAACCAACAGTCAATATCATAATGGCCTATAACTAAATTTAGCAGCGGAGCAAGGTCAATGACCAATCAAATAGTACTGAAATCACCATTAACACTGCTATTGGCATTGGCTTTTAGCCTTGTAAGCACCGCCAGTTTGGCAAAATCACAAGCTTTGGCTGATTTAATAAGCCAAGAGTGGCAATACCGCATGGCGCAAAATCCGCTTGATGCCACCAGCAATGGCATTAAAGCCTATAACGACCGCCTTGGTGATGTTTCATTAACGGCATTGACCAAGCAAATAGCAAAGAAAAAAGACTTTCTCGCCCAACTAAAAACCATAGATACCAGAACATTTACCGAGCAAGAAAAAATTAATGCCGAGTTATTTACTTGGCAATTAAGCGGTGAAATTAAAGATTTTGAATTAAAATCGTATCAAATTCCTTTTAATACTTTTTGGAGTTTTTATACCGCAGTTGGCAGCACCATGCCAACAACACCAATGCGTAATTTACGTGATTATCAAGACTATATTAAGCGTTTAAGCGATATTCCACGCTTTTTCTCGCAGCACATCGCTAATATGCAACAAGGGATAAACGATAACTTTATGCTACCTAAAGTGGTACTTGAGGGCATAATTCCCACTATAGATGCACAAATTTATAAAAACGCCGAGCAAAACGCTTTATTTAAACCATTTACGACTTTTCCAAAGGGTATTAACAAAAGCCAACAACAGGCGTTAATTATTGAAGCGAAAAAAGTATTCGAGCAAGATGTTCACCCTGCCTATCAGCAACTTAGTGATTTTTTTAAAAAGCAGTATTTACCCAAAGCACCGATAAAAATTGGCGCCTATTATATCAATAATGGTCAAGCCTATTACGCGCAACAAATTCGAAATTATGTCACGGTCACCAATTTAAGCGCAGCACAAATTCATCAAACTGGTTTAGCCGAAGTTGCCCGCATTCGCGCTGAGATGGAGAAGTTAATTAAACAGCAGGAATTTGCTGGCGACTTTAAAGACTTTGTTCAATTTTTACGTAGCAATGAGCAATTTTACGCAGCAACCAAACGAGACTTATTAAAAGAAGCCTCTTATATCGCCAAACGCATTGATCATAAAATGCCCGGTTACTTTAAAACACTGCCTCGACTTTCCTACGGCGTAGTGCCAGTACCCGATGCCATGGCACCTAATTACACCACCGCGGCTTATTGGAATGCCATTAAAGACGGAGATACCGGTGGCAACTACATGATAAATACCTATGCACTTGACCAACGCCCTTTGTACGAACTAACCGCCCTGACCTTACATGAAGCGGTGCCAGGACATCATCACCAAGCTGCTATTTCATCAGAGTTAGAAAATGTGCCTGAGTTTCGCAAAAGTTTATATTTTAGCGCTTTTGGTGAAGGCTGGGCGTTATACAGTGAAAAACTAGGGGTAGAAATGGGTTTATATGAAACCCCTTATGATGACTTTGGCCGATTAAGTTATGAAATGTGGCGTGCCTGTCGATTAGTTATTGATACTGGCGTACATGCCATGGGTTGGAGCCGCCAGCAAGCGCTCGATTTTTTAGCCAATAATACCTCACTTTCCTTGGCTAATGTTCGCGCAGAAGTAGACCGCTATATTTCATGGCCCGGTCAAGCGTTAAGTTATAAACTTGGCGAAATGAAAATTTGGCAATTACGCGCGAAAGCAGAAAAGGCATTAGCTCAGCAATTTGATATTCGCGAGTTTCACGATGTGATATTGAAGAACGGCGCACTGCCCTTGGTATTATTGGAAAAACAAGTAGATGCTTACACAGCTAAAATATCTAGTGAGCAACGTCAAAGAACTAAGAACTAAAAACTAAGAACTAAAAACTAAGAACTAAAAACTAAGAACTAAGAACTAAAAACTAAGAACTAAGAACTAAAAATAGCTTTAAATCTAGGTTGTTTTTTTAACTTATTAAAGGCAACCCGAAATTTTGCCACCAAGTGTAATGAAGTACCTTTGCTAAAGGCAATTGACAGGCCATCATTCTCTGCTGGTATGTTTAAAATATTGTCAACTTCGTTAAAATCTAATTTTAAACTCTTCACTCTATCTTCTAATAAAAGCTGTGAGCTCATTAATAAATCGACCCTATGGTTGAACAACATTTTTACCGCTTGCTCTCGGGTATTAACTACATGAAGGTTACGTCGCTCTTTAAAGCCATTCTTCAATAAATAATTATGGGTATTGTCATTTCTTGGTACGACTACCGTATATTTTTTAGCATCTTCAAGCGTACTCACTTGAATATTTTTATCACTTTTTAATACCCATAAACCATCACTTATATGATTAAAAGCGCCAACCCAATGAAATAAGTTTTCACGTTCAGCAGTGCGAGTAATAGAAAATATTAAGGTATTAGGTAAGTATTGCGCCATTTTATATGCACGCGCCCACGGGTAAGCTTGAATATCAGCTTGAGTATTCGTTTCAGTTAATAGTGCTTGCACAAATTCCACAGCCAACCCAGAAAGCGGCTGACCTTGTTCAACTACTTGATAAGGAGGGAAATGTTCTGTCACTACCGTTATTTGTTCACTGTTTACTTTGTGGCTAAAAGTTGTAATAAAAACAATAACAACATACAGCGTTGCCAATTTCATAAACACATACATATAAAAATACAAAAACTCATCTAAAAAATCGCCTGTATTATATACAGCTCATAGCATTTCCCCTAATAAAAACCATTCACGAAAAGTAAATTATTTTTAGCTTATCGAAGTAGAAATGGGAAGTTTTCGATAACGTACTGATGGACAGGTAGAAAATACAAAATAGAGGGGAAGCTGAATTTGACACTGCTTAAGTGAAGTAAAAGACTTGAGCAAATAGAAAAGCCCGCATAAAAAATATGCAGGCTTTGAAGTAACTATGTACTTATTTAGATTTTTTTCTGGCCGCTAAACCAAAAAGTGCAAAAGATAAAAGTAATAAGGTGGATGGCTCTGGTACAGGAATTACGTTTAATTGAATTTCACTTATTCTAAAACCATTGCCCGTTCCGTTTGCCGCAACAGTTAAACTATTAGCAGCAACTTCAGCCGAGGTCCATTGGTTAAGATTTGAAAGACTTGCTGACGTACTATCACTAAATGATACTTCAGCAATATCAGTTGCACTTAAAGAGTTAGCATTAAGAGTAGCGAATAATATTGTCGCAAAATCAAAAGAGGCACCTTCTAAACTAAATACCAAGTATTCATCTACATAACCACCGTAAGTACCTAATCGGCCTTGCTGTGGATCACTAGTAACACCAAGTCCGAGTACACTTCGGTTTACATCTCGGTCAACATTCCCACCGGGCACCCTAAATGCCTCAACAGTTAATGTATAGCCGTCAGATAAATAAGAAACACTATGTTCATTGTCACTTAGGTCACTCTCAAAATTAAAAGTGATTAAACCAGCAACTGCATTCATTGATAATGAAAGTGCTGCTAATACGATTATATTTTTAATTATGGTTAATATTTTCATGTCTACCCTATAAGATTTATTTATCATACAAATAATATAAAGCATATTTTATACCAAGAAAACTTAAGCTATTCATTTCATGGAATTAGCATTCCAGACATTTTAAGTTCTACGTAAACTGTAAAAGTAACCGACACAATTCCTATTAATAAAAGTCAAACTGACAAAACTTTACTTAACCACAAAGGTAAAGACCTTGACTTAATCATAGCTGTGGGAGATATTAATTATCATATAAATACGATTCGTTACAAATACTAAAATTGAAGCCCTTTGTTGGTAGAGACTGAGCAAGTGCTATAGTTTTATCAATAACACCATAGTGAAAATACGCTTATTTGAAAAGTAAATCACTTTAATTAACCCTATAAGATAATTATTATGAAGAATTCCTTTTATTCAATTGGTAAAAACTTCCTAGCTAAAACATTGTTATTAATGTTTTCAATACTCTCTACTGGCGTATTCTCTGCAAATTACTATGTTCACCCTACGCTCGGTAAAGACAGTAATGATGGCCTATCAAAAGAAAAACCTTGGGCAAGCTTATGGAAAGCTAAACAGCAAAAGTTAAAAGCAGGTGACAGTTTGCTTTTGGCACAAGGGCAAGTATTTCATGGCAGCTTATCTTATAAAAATTTAAAAGGTAGTGAAGATAACCCCATTACCATTTCTAGTTACACCACTGATGAAAATGCAAAACCGAAACGCGCACATATCAATTCAGCAGGCCATTTATATGGAATTCATTTACTCGATAGTAGAAATGTAAATGTGAGTAATATCAGTATAACCGCCAATGGTGGTGGTATTCCTGATTGGATAAAAGAACAGCAAAAGAAAAAGTGGAATAAATTAAAAACCCCAATGCGCATTGGTGTCTACGTGGAAGGAAAAGCCAAAAAAACCTTTAGAAATATTCATTTAAACAACCTATTTATTAAAGATATTTACTATAACAAGCCAGGTGTTTCTCGCTCAAAAGCGGAAGTGAAATCAGCTAATGGTACTCAAAGCTATGGCTGGGGCATTCGCTTTATGACCAGTGGCAAATCGAAATTAAAAAACATCAGCGTGACTAACACAACGGTGATCGATGTTGCCCATACGGGGATAAAATTTACCGGCAGTTTAGATGAAGTTAATGTTCATCATAATATAGTTTATAAAGCTGGCGGTCCTGGTATTCAAATGAGCGGCGTGACCAATGCTCACATCAGCTATAACAAAGTAGACAGCTCAGGTAATAGTGATGACTCAAGAAAATGGGGTCGTGGCAGTGGCATGTGGACATGGAGCAGCTCAGATATTTTAGTAGAATATAATCAGTTTACCAATGCTAGTGGCCCTGGCGATTCAGCTGGCTTTCATATTGACTACAACTGCAGTCATGTGGTGGTGCAATATAACTTAAGTGCACATAATGCTGGAGGTTTTTGTGAAATACTTGGCAATAACTACAACAATGCTTACCGTTATAATATTAGTATTAATGACGGTTACCGTAGCAAAGGCGAGAATAATGCTTTTCAAGAAGGTAAATTATTCTGGTTAAGCGGATTTCAAGGTGGTAAAAAGAAACGTTCAGGGCCATTTAATAGTTATTTTTATAACAATACCATGTACGTGAGCGATGAAATCACCACCAAAATAGCCATTGACCGCATGACAAAAGGCGCCTTAATTGCCAATAATATTTTCCATATTGTTGGCGATAGTAAACAAGTGATGGGGGATCAATACAACCCAGCTAAAAAAGGTAAAGCCATGTTTAAAAATATTAACTTTAACAACAACCTATTTTTAAAAGATAGTAACTGGCCAAAAGATATAAAAATTCAAGACAGCGCGCCACTATATGGTGATGCTAATTTTGTTAATGGTGGCGGCGTTAAATTGAGTGACTACACTCCACAAAACATTGCCCTAGTTAAAGATAAAGGCGTAGAAATAAAGCCAATTGCTGAAGATGATATTGGATTAAAAATTGGTTTAAAAGTGACTCATGATATTTTAGGCAATAAAATTGTTGGCAAGCCTGATATTGGCGCTATTGAAATAACCACCAGTAAATAATCACTGGCACATAAAAAGTACCAAATAAAAAGCATCAAATATAACAACAATAAGGTTTTATGATGAAAAAATGGTTTTGTATGATCGGACTTTCTTTACTGTTAGTAAGTTGTGCTAACCAGCAAAGTAAACCTTTAGCTACAGCAGCATCCGGTAAGCATTTATTTATTTTATCGGGTCAATCAAATATGGTGGGGTTAAATGTAGAAAATTTTTTCACGCCACTAGTAAATGCCAGTTTAGGCGCAGATAACACTGTTATTGTGAAAGACGCTAAAGGCGCTCAACCAATAAGACGTTGGTATAAAAACTGGCAACCTAGCCCCAATAATATTCCACCAAAATATGATGCTCAGAAAAATGGCATTCTATACAAACGTTTACTCTTCAAAGTTAATGCGGCAATTAAAAATGAAACCATCGAATCGGTAACATTTATTTGGATGCAAGGTGAACGTGACGCCCGAGAAAAACAGGCTCATTTGTATCAAGAAAGCTTTTTAGGCTTGGTTGAGCAACTTAAAAACGACCTTAACCACAACAACATTAACGTTGTAATTGGCCGACTTAGTGACTTTGACTTAACAAATAGCAGATACCCTCATTGGAGTTCAATTAGAGAGATACAAGTAGCACTTCCTCAAGCTTTATCCAATGCTGCATGGGTTAATACCGACGACTTAAATGACGGCGTAAATAAGCAAGGAAAAGCCATTGATAATGATCTGCACTACTCTGTTGCAGGTTATAAATTTTTTGGTCAACGGCTAGCTGAGTCAGCCCTGCTACTGCTTAATAAGCCTTAAAGCTTCGATATAAAAAATTCTAAATGTATATATTTAATTAAAGAAAATGAGCATACAAACAATGAAAAAACTAAGTTCAATTGTACTGCTGGCAAGTTGCAGTTTATTTCAACCCGCGGCTAATGCTGAAAGTATTACTAATAACAGTGTTGAAAAAACGACTCTGAGCGACTACCAATTGGTATGGTCTGATGAATTTGATAAACCTGGTAAGCCCGATGCCAGTAAATGGGGTTATGAAAAAGGTTTTGCTCGTAATCATGAATTACAGTGGTATCAAGAAGATAACGCTTTTGTTGAAGACGGAAAGCTAATTATTGAAGCTAAACGGGTAAAAATAAAAAACCCTAACTTTGAAAAAGGCAGTAAGAATTGGCGCACAGCAAGAAAGTATGTGCGTTATACCTCATCGTCACTAAGAACCAAAGATTTACACTCATGGCAATATGGCCGCTTTGAAGTACGCGCCAAAATTAGTGCTAAAGACGGTTTATGGCCAGCCATTTGGTTTTTAGGTGTAGAAGGTAATTGGCCAAGCAATGGTGAAATTGACTTAATGGAATATTACCAAGGCGATATTTTAGCTAATGCCTGCTGGGAAGCTAAAAAGCAAGGGCGTGCAAAGTGGGACGCAGTTCATGTTCCGGTAAAATCATTTAATATTGACGATTGGGATAGTCGTTTTCACATATGGCGCATGGACTGGGATGAAAACAGCATCAAGCTTTATGTTGACGACCAACTATTAAATACTATCGAGCTAAGTAAAACCATTAATAAAGGCGGCAGAGGCCCAGAAAACCCATTTAAGCAGCCTCATTACATGTTACTTAACCTTGCCATTGGTGGCGATAAAGGTGGTAACCCTAAGGGTACTGCCTTCCCTTCTCGTTATGAAATTGACTATGTTAGGGTCTATCAACAACAGCCTTAATAAAAATTGCTATAAATAATTAAATAGCTTGTTTATATAAAAATAAAATCCCTAGTTAATTAAATTAACTAGGGATTTTTTTATCAGTTTAAAACTGATTATTCGTAACATATGACTAGCCAGCAAAAAAGAAGAAGAACGCAGGAAGCTTTATAGTAATACCTGCGTTTTCTTTGCTAGCCACTCATACAGCGGTTAACTGCATAACCATTCGATATTTGTATAAAGGCTACTTTCTAAAGCCATTAGCTTTTAAGTACTCAAGCTTTTCTTGCAGCTCAGCAACAACTTGTGGGTGCTTACTGGCAATATTAACCTGCTCGCCAATATCGCTGGCAAGATCATAAAGTTGTGCTTCCTTTTCATAGCCCATCTCAATGTCTTTATTACTTAACCAACCTGGTAATATTTTATCGCTTGGAATTGGCGCAATATACTTCCAGTGACCATTTCTTAAACCTAAGGTACCAACTGATTCTTCAATGAGATACTCACGTGCGGTCGTAGTTTTACCTAGCAATGCTGGTAGCATATTTTGACTATCAAGCGCTTCATCAGCACCAAGTTCAATGTTTAATAAATTCGCCATCGATGCATATAAGTCAACCTGTGAAATAAGTGCGTCGCTTTCTATTGCTACGCTAGTACCTTGCCAATGAACTATGGTTGGCATGCGTGTTCCGCCTTCAAAAGCACTGTATTTTCCGCCTTTAAATGGGCCTGCTGGTTTATGATCGCCAAGCATTTGTGCTGCCATATCGTCATAACCATCATCAAGTACAGGTCCATTATCACTAGTGAAAACAACAATAGTATTTTCAGCGATACCTAAGGTATCAAGCTCGTTTAATACTTGGCCAACCATCCAGTCCATTTGCACAATAGCATCACCCCGTGGGCCCATTTTAGTAGTACCTTTAAAACGTGGGTTTGGTAGGCGTGGTACATGAATATCTTGAAAAGAGTGGAATAAGAAAAATGGCTGTTTTTGATTATCACGAATAAACTGTAATGCTTTAGCGGTGAAAATATCAGGGAAGTCTTCATCAACCCATAACGCGCTTTCACCACCCGCCATAGTGCCGATTCGGCTGATGCCGTTTACAATCGTTTGACTGTGTTGACGGTCTGCGGTCATGCGTAATAATTCAGGCTGTTCAATACCCGTTGGGCGATCACCAACCTTTTCATTGTAACTTACGGTAATAGGATCTTGCGGGTCAAGGTTAACCACATGATGGTTTTCAAGATAAACCGTTGGCACTCGATCACCCGTTGCGGGCAATAAAAAGCTATAGTCAAAACCAATTTCTAACGGACCTGGTTTCACCGCTTCATTCCAATTAACTAAACCATCACCAAGCCCTAAATGCCATTTACCAACCACTGCGGTGGTATAACCGGCTTTTTTTAGTAAGGAAGGTAAAGTAGGTTTACCCGGACGTATAATAGCAGGCGCATCACCGGGTAAAATTTCTGCGTTATTTCTAAAGCCATGTTCGCCGGTTAACAAAGAGTAGCGCGATGGCGTACAGGTAGCAGCAGTGCTATGCGCATCAGTAAATTTAACGCCCTTGGCCGCTAATTTATCAATGTTTGGGGTAATAACTGCAGTTGCACCGTAAGCTGAAACATCGCCATAACCTAAGTCATCTATATAAAATACAATTAAGTTAGGTTTTTCCTCAGATAATTGTTCTGGTTTCGCTACAGGTGCTAATTGTTCTGGTATTGATGTTTTTTGATCTGTACAAGCGGTTACTGCTAACACTGCGCAGCAAAACGCTAACGATAATGATTTTTTCACTTAAGAGCCCTTAAAAATTAAGTTATCCCCCACATTAACATTTTTATTAAAAGGCCTGAACATTTAAATACTATTAATAATACAATTTTACATTTATAAAAAAATAGATGCTTAATTAATTTTTAAATTAAGCATCTACCATGAATAGGAGTAGTAATGAATTTAGCCCTTAGTCAGCTTTTCTGAGTCAACCTCAGCAGTTTTTTCTGTTGTTTTCTCTAGTTTTTCAGGGTGCCATTTATTAATACTCATTATTGTGCAGCTCATACCACGCATAGTATTCGCATCAGTTTTAATTTTATCACCTCTTTCAATACACCCTGAGCCGCTTTTACCAATAATAGCAATACGATACATTGCCCAATCAGCATCACATGCGCCAAGCAAGTTAAGCTTATACTGCTCATTTCTACGCATAGTCATTATTAAAGCATTATCGTCATTATCAACATTGCTCCAGCCATCCATATTGCTGATAAAACACGCTCGGTTTACTCGTTCACCAATACGCGGATCGTTTTCAATACTTACCAGCTCTTTTTCAGGCTCTGTTGATGCACAAGAAGCAAGAAGCAGACAAGCTAATACCATTAAATATTTGAATAATTTCATTAAATATTCCTTCTATTACGACACTAATATACACATATGCTAGCAAATTAAATTAGGACTTTTGTTACCAATTGTATTAATAGTAAGCTATTTTTTAGTAAATAGCCGTTGATGGAAAAAGATACCTGATGTTAATTGAACTAAACCTTGTAGCTATATTAATACCAGTCATTAAATTCACTCATATTGAGTTTGTTAATAATGAATAAATATCTTCTCTTAATTAATATCAGTTTAATTATATGGTTTAAGCCAGCTTTAGCCATAGAAATAGAAACAGTGGCTCCCACTGAAAATTCAATAACCATGGCTTTGCATATCAGCCCGACCACCAAAGAGGCATTTTTCCCGATAATTTACCAATTTGAACAACAAACTGGTATCAAGGTTGAAATCATTAAATATACTGAAGATTTTGAATTTGAAAAATATATGACCCGCTGGTTAACCGAAGGAATAGACTCACCTGACGTGCTGTATGGTCAAGCATCTATGCGATTTAAAACCATAGTTAAAGCAGGTTATGTTCATCCGATAACACATTTATGGAAGAAAAATAATTGGCAAAAAGATTTTCCTAAGGTGTTGTCTGAGTGGATTTCACACCAGAACGAAATGTATGGTTTACCTTATCTTAGGGCACCTTGGGGGATATATTACCAAAAATCTTTACTAAAAGATTTTGGGCCTGTGCCCCAGTATTGGCCAGAGTTTATCAGTTATTGCCAAAAATTAATTGATGCTGGCATCGCTCCATTTAGCTCAACATTAAAGCAACCATGGCTAGCTACGGCGTGGTTCGAGTACTTGGTATTAAGAAATTATGAGATGGGCTTTTTTTATCAAATAGCCAAAGGTGAAATTTCTTATCATGATACCCGTATACAAAACATCTTCAACCAATGGCAGGCTTTAATCAAACAAGGTTTTTTCACTTCAGATTATGCAAAAGTTCGCTGGGAAGAGTCGCTGCCATTTTTTTATCGAAAAAAGTTTGCTTTTATTTTAATGAGTCAGCGCTTATCAAGTAATTTATTAAGCAGCAGTTTAATTGATGATATTGAATTTATGTCATTTCCAAAAACAAAGAACAAACCTGTATATGAAAGTGTGCCGAGCTTATTATTTTTTATAAGTAAACATAGTAAGAAAAAACAACTCGCTGAGCAGTTTATTGAATTTGTAGCACAAGCAAAAATACAGAGCCAAATAGCTAAAACATTTCACCTTATTCCCGCCAATATAAATAGTGAACTTGGTGAAGATAAATATGCTCAAGCAGGATTTACAATAATTGCCAACGCCGAGCAAGTTTCGCCATTTTTCGACCGCGCCACACTACCTGCATTTGAAAAGGTTGCAGTAAAAGCTTTTGCTCAGTTTCTGCAAGATGGGGATGTAGAGCAACTTACCAATACCCTTGAGGAGCATAGGGTTGAGGTTTTCAGCAAGAACACTATTAAATAATGACTTAGTTTTCGATATTTATAAGCTAGCTTTTTCGACAAATAAATACGGAACGCCAAGTATAAAAAAACGAGTTACAGTATTAACTGAAACTCGTTTTATATCGCTTAAGAATAAGTATTAGTTATTCAATTTCTAGTAGTACAACTTCATCTAAGTAAAAGAAAGGTACTGCGTTACCATGCCAAAAAATTACGCGGTACTCCCCAGAGCCTTGAGTGGCTGTAAAAACATGTTCATTCGCACTCCATGCACCGTCAACTAAAGTGATAGGTTCACCAATAATTTTAGAACCTCCAGATGCTCCTGTTTTAATAACAACATTCATGGCTTTAGTACCAGTATGCCACCTTGCATTGTAAGATAACTTATATGATTTACCACCCTCTAAACTGAACACTTGAATCAGTGAACCATCCTGGTTCTGGTTAATACGGCCATACTTAACGCCATCTGTCGCTTGAACCTCTTCAGTTTCAACTGCAGATGACCGGTTATAACCCTCCCATGGGTAAAGTGATGATTCTTCGAAATGTCCATTTATAATAAGATTACCAGGAATTAAATCAACTAGGGGTGGTGTTTTACCGTTTCCAGAGAATCCATTAGCTGTATGTTGTTGATAAACCTCACCTAAACTTGTAATAGTTGTAGAGCCAGTTTCCATATCACGTGCGCCAAATAATGCCGACGATGATAAATTATGAAAATTATCAGCGGTTGGGCTAACGCTGAACCAACTATAACGAAATACATTTTCATTTTCATCAAGTGCAGGTAATACGGTCTTCATAAAGTCAATAACTTGCTGTTCACTATATTTATTTTCTACCGCAGGAATTGCTGCCGCAGTTTCATCAACTTCTAAAGTTGCCGGATCATCTTCAACAGCATCAACTGCCAACGCAGCATCCCAATCAGCTACCGCAAATTCAGTAATCCAAACAGGTTTACCATAAGCACTATAAACCGCATCAACTTTTGCTAAGAAAGCGTCAGCATTTATACCGCCGTACCAATGCATGGCTACGTAGCTGACGTCATTGCCTCGAACGGCCATGAAGTCCTGCATCCACTGATTTAAAGGGTCGACCGTTGCAGGGCTAACCATAGGAGCACCAACAGTAACAAGTTGATCCCATGCAGGAAGTGAGTCTTCAACGCTAATATTTGCTTGTTCCTCACCATCAGGCTCATTAAAGCCTAGTAGATATTTTATCTTTCCATCAGCATAGTCTTGAGCTAGTTCAGCTAAAGCTGATTCGCTTAATAATGCCCCCCCCCACTTCATCGAAACAAATTCAATGTTACTAGGCTGAAACGCAGTACTTTCAGTTAAACTCCAATCATAATTCCAATGAGGTCTTAATTCAGCTACTTGATTTGACCAAATAAGGTCTGTTGAGCTAAAAGCAGCCCCTTTTTTAGTTGCTGGTACTTGATGCGAGTATTCTTCTTCGTTTGATTCAACTTGCTCTTTAGAGCCGTCACTGCCACAACCACTTAACAATAGCGACATTGCTAAACACGCAGAAGTAGATATCGCAGTAATACCCTTAGCGTTATTTGTGTAATTATTCATATTATCCCCCTATTTATAATATTTATAATATCTATGTTATTAAAGTATAATACAGACATATACCATCAATATACTCAATTGCCCTGCTTTTAGCTAGTATGAAAAGAAAAAATATAGCAAAAAAGTAATAATATGTTAATAATTGTAGTGCGAATGCACTTTTCAGGAGCCATAGCTATCTATTTAAAGTCATATATATCGGTTATATTTTGGCGTTCTACTGCTAAACACTCCCTTTATTTAGCAATAAAAACGAAGGCGGCTACCAGATACTTTTAGTTTACATGCTAAATTTAGCCTCTAATTAGTGCAGTTACTTACAGCAATAATTTAGAATCCTTATTGGTGTAAATAACATCAAAGTCTCTAGGTATCAGTAATAAAGTTTAAAGATAGAAAGCCCCGCCCCCACCTCCCTAACTGCACTTCCCAGACTTTGTATACTTAGGTTTTCGAAATGACGACTTAGTGTTTTCCAAGGGAGCACACACCAACAAGGCCAAAAAGACCAATGAAAAACTCAGGATTTAATTTCACCAACTAAAGGGAAATAGCTGTCATATGTTAATTAATTGTTTTTACAGGGATAAATACGAAAAATTCTGCAACAGGTATAAAATAAAAAAACGAGCTACTGCAAAGCAATAACTCGTTCTATTTTATAGAATTCAAAAAAACTGATGATAGTTATTTCAACTCTTTTATTTCTACCTTATCGACATAAAAAGACACTGAGTTATCTTTCCAAAAAGCAATTTTATGTTCACCACCGCCCCATTTAGTGGTATCTATTGTGTAAGTTGTTTCTGTCCACTGTGTAGATGTAGGAACCTTAACCTTGCCATTAACTTTTAAAGGCTTTTTACCTTTATATTTTATTACTGCATAAGTCGACGCAGGAGGAGTAGCACTCCATTTTGACCAAAAAGAAACTCTATATTGCTTATCATCTTCCAAAATAAAGTTTTGGGTGATCGCAGCATTTCCAGATTTAGTTTTAGCCGAACGTACGCCATCATAAGGCTCGGTTTCTTCGGTAGTTACAAAAGCATGATTATAACTACCTGCTTGCCACATGCTTAAGTCTTCACCGTCAAAGCTGCCATTAACTAGTTGGTTAACCTCACTAGGAACGGCACCTTTGCCTTTTTTACTTTTAGATTTCTTATTTTTAGACTTCTTGTTACTTTTATCTTGACCTTGTAACGGTTTAAAAATTGGGTCGATTAGCTCTTCTTCCCACTCTTCCATTAGCTTGGTATATTTTTTGTGAATTCTTTTATTGGCTTTATATAGGTTTTTCTTTTCACCAATATCTTTATCTAAATTATAAAGTAACTTACCTTCTTTATCAGATGATATCGCTTTCGCGTTGTATTGACGTACCGCTAAAGTGCCTTGGTCAAAGTTACGCCAGAATAAAATATCATGAGGTATGTCATCAGTTTCACCATTAACAAACGGCATTAGGTTAACACCATCTAATGGTCGTTCTTTGGCAATTTTAGCCTGAGTAATTGCTGCAAAAGTCGCTAAAATATCTAAAGAACTCACCGGCTCGTTATAATCAACACCTGCTGGAATTCTATTTGGCCAACGCACTGCGAATGGTACCCGAATACCACCTTCAAAGTAATCACCTTTATGACCTCTTAAAGGAGCATTGCTGGAAGCATTTTTGGTTGGGCCGCCGTTATCCGATAAGAAAAAAATCATGGTATTATCGTCAATACCTAGCTCATCAAGTTTATCAAGAATACGACCAACGCCATCATCAACTGCGGTGATCATAGCAGCATAGGTACGGCGATCTTTCTTTTTAATGTGGTTGTTTCTATCTAAATATTCTTTAGTTGCTTGCAATGGTGTGTGCGGAGCGTTGTAGGCAAGGTATAAGAAAAATGGGTTGTCTTTTTCTTGCTCAATAAAGTTAATCGCTTCGTGTGATAATTCGTCAGTTAAATATTCGTCGGTTTCAACACGCTTTTGGTTTTTAAGTAACTTAGTTTGATACCAATCAAAAGGCTTTTTACCTTCTTCAATACTGTTAAAAATTAGCTCTTCTGGAAAATAACGATGACCACCCGATAAAAAGCCGTAAAAGTGATCAAAACCACGATTATTAGGATGAAACTGTGGATGTGTGCCCATATGCCATTTACCAATAATACTTGAAGTATAACCTTCTGGTTTTAATACTTCTGAGATCATTTGCTCGCTCAGTGGCATACCTGAATTAGTATCTTTTGGGTCGATATATGGGTTACGACCAAAGCCAAAGCGCCCTTGATAACGGCCGGTTAATAAACCAGCGCGACTTGGGCCACAAACCGCATAGGTTACATAGCCATTAGTAAAACGCGTGCCTTCATTGGCAATGCGGTCAATATGAGGCGTTCGAATATCTTTACTGCCATTAAAGCCAACATCGGCATAACCTTGGTCATCGGTTAGAATTACGATAAAGTTCGGTTTTTCTGCCGCGGCATTGGCAAGTGCCGGTACCACAATGCTGGCACTGACGAGTAGTGCTTTTAAAAATTTCATATTGAACGCCCCTATAAACGTTTTTATCGCCGAGCTTTTACACTCGGCATTTGTCATTATACTTTTGTAATTTTATTTTTTATCAACGCTAGTAAAAATACTGTAACGTTCACGGTTTTGCTTGATCCACTTGCTATGTGTGGTCCAATACGGCGAACTTAAACCTGTTTCCCAAGTAAATAATTTTTTCATCATAGCGCCAACAATTTCAGGGTTTGCTGCTGCTAAGTCGTTATGCTCACCAATATCTTTTGATAAGTCATATAAAACCGGTAAGCGGTCAGGAAAACGTACTAATTTATAGTCTCCGTCACGTATTGCAGCAAAGGCAGCTCGGCGCCAGTATAAGGTTTCATGAGGCTTAGCATCATTTTCACCTAATAAATACGGCATTAAATTAACGCCATCAAGTGCTTTATTATTAACAGGTTTTGCTTTAGCTGCCGCCAATGAAGTTGGTAAAATATCTAATGCTGAAACCGGTTTTGTATAAACTTCACCTTGAGGTAATTTACCCGGCCAGCTAACAATGTATGGTACGCGAACGCCACCTTCATATAGGGTGCCTTTAACACCTGACAACGGCTTATTTACAGAGAAGTTATAATCTGATGGGCCACCATTATCATTTAAAAATACCACTAAGGTATTTTCTGTTAGTTCTAGTTCGTCAAGTCTCGCCATCACTTTACCAACCGACTCATCAAGCGCTAAAGTCATCGCGGCTAATGTTCTGCGACCAGGATCTTTAATATGTTCGAATAAGGCTTCTTGGTCTTTTTTAGCTTCCATTGGCGCATGAACTGCGGTGTAAGAAAGGTATAAAAAGAATGGGTTTTCTTGGTTTTTCTCAATAAAGCTAATCGCTTCATCACCTAACTTATCAGTTAAGTAACCCTCAAATGGTTCTGGAGTTTGATTACGGTACATACGGGTGTAGTCGGTGTCTTTTTTGTTACCAGTAAAGTAACTACGACCACCACCTAATAAACCATAAAAGTCATCAAAACCACGGTTATTAGGGTGAAACTGTTCAGCTTCACCTAAATGCCATTTACCGATTAAACCAGTACGGTAACCTGCTGCTTTTAAATGATCAGCAATGGTTTTTTCTTTCACTGACATGCCATTAAAGTCGTAGTCGTCGCCAGGCTCTGGTTTAACTGGCAAGTTATATTCATGACCAAAACGTTGCTGATAACGACCGGTTAGCATACCAGCACGTGACGGGCTACATACCGAAGCGGATACATAACCTTGAGTAAATTTAACGCCAGTGTCTGCTAGTTTTTTAATGTTTGGAGTAGCGAAGTTAGCATCACCACTAAAACTAAAGTCACTGTAGCCACCGTCATCACTTAAGATAACAATAATATTAGGTTTTTCTTGTGCTGCGATTGTCGCCGTTGGCAACCATGAACACGCTACAGTAACCAGCGCCAGTGTTGATAACACTGCACTGCGTGTACTATTAAGTTTGGTTTTAAACATGATTAATGACCCTTGTTTTTAATCGGTGTAAAGGTAAAACTAAATTTATAATTATCTGCTGACGTCATAAATTGCTTATATGGTGTCGCACCCCAGCTGTCGTCGCCGCCAACACCAATTTGACGATAATCTAGGCGTAAAGCAGTCGCGTCTTTAAACGGAACCTCAGCGCTGTGTTTAGGAATTGATTTGGTATCGTAAAGGTCAAACTTATTATATGGCACAGCTGAAAAGCTGAATAATTCAGCTGAGGTTACTTTAAAACCTAGCCCTTGTTCATTAGTAATATTTACCCAACGAGTATCGGTTTTGGTGCCACTTTCTTGTGCTTTAACATAATCATGTACTTGCTCTGACACTTTAGATTGGTATTTACCAACTGCCGCACTTTCTTTACGATCAGCATAGCTTTCGTGAGGACCACGACCAAACCAAGTTAATTCGCTAAAGTCGCCGGCAAGTTCCATATGTAAACCTACACGTGGCATTACTGGTAATTTTTTACGTAATAACTCTAACGATGAAGACACTTCAACTTGCCCACTACCATTAATGGTATAAACCATAGTAAAGTTAGCTGCTTCATTAGCCAGTGTATGAACCGTGGTAATTTGTACTTGCTGCTTGCTTAAAGGTTTAACATCAAAAGAGCTTAGCGTTTGATTAACTGACGCCTTATTCCATACCCTGCTCTTATTCGGCATTCTCCAACCATTATCGTTATCAGTTGGTATCCGCCAGAAGTTTCCTGATAAACCTTCATTGACAATTTCAGTGCCGTCTAACTTATATGAAGTTAACAAACCTGATTTTTTATCTAGGCTTAAGCTAAAACCTGCACCTGAAACATCTACGGCATCGTCGGTTTTCGTTACTTTAACTTGCGCTTTAGCGCTTTCAATATTAGCGCTATTAGCGTTAGCAGGAGCAGTTAAGGCAAACTGTTCCCAAGCAACTACATGCCCTGCTGGTAATAACACATCGCCATTGGCTTTAAGTTTAGCGGTAATGATGATGTGATATTCACTGTCTTGTTTTTCTGTAAAGCTTGGTAGCTTAATTGTCTGAGTACTGCTTTCACCAGCTGCAACATTAATAGCCGCAAGTGGTGATGAGGCAATTACCACACCGTTTTCTTGTACTTCTACAGAGAAGTCTAAGTGTGACAAATCAAGAAAGTTATAGTGATTTTTAATAACAACTTGCTTGCTGGCTTTATCAAAATCAGAGAAATATACCGGCTGATAAATTTTCTTCACTTCCGCCAAGTGTGGATTAGCTGTGCGGTCTGATTGTATTAAACCATTGGCCAAAAAGTGCTTACCACTTTTACCATCGTTAAAGTCGCCACCAACAGCCCAATACTTTTTACCTGCAGCGTTAGTTTCAATAAAGGTTTGGTCAACCCAATCCCAAATGAAACCACCTTGCAGCTGCTCTGCTGCATAAATAGCATCCCAGTATAAGTTTAAGTTTCCAACACTATTCCCCATGGCATGAGCATATTCTGCCTGAATAAGCGGTTGTGGGCGCTTCTTACTAGCGTAGTCGTTTAGTTCTTTTACGCTGTCGTACATTGGCGTGTAAATATCAACATAATCAAGTGGTGTATGACCGTTTACTGTGCCCCAACCGCCATAAGTAACTGTACGAGTGGTATCATTTTCTTTGATCCAAGCAGTCGCTTTTTCAAAAGAAGTGCCTAAGCCCGCTTCGTTACCTAATGACCAGAAAATAATAGAGGCATGGTTTTTATCACGTTCAACCATGCGAGAAACACGGTCGATGTGCGCCGCTTCCCATTCAGGTTTAAAACCTAAATGGTGTTTCTTTTGGCTTTGGGCGCGGTTAAATTTCTTTTTAGGCGCTTGTTTTTTAGCAACCTTAATATCTGGATCATCTTGTTGCTGACGTTTAGCCGGTTGGTTACCCGTTTGCATATATTTATGGGTTTCAATATTAGCTTCGTCCATAACATACAAGCCATATTTATCAGCGAGTTCATAAAAATATGAATCACTTGGGAAATGGGCAGAGCGTACAGCGTTGATGTTATTTTCTTTCATCAACAAGATATCTTTTTCCATGATTTCTTTGGTTAGCGTACGACCGCCGTGTGGATGATGCTCAACACGGTTAACACCACGAATGGTAACTACTTCGCCGTTAACTAAAAACAAACCATCAGCCATTTTAATGTTTCTAAAACCAACCGATTGATTAACCGCTTCGAGGGTATTACCCGCTTGGTCTTTTACCGTCATTTTCAAGGTATATAAGTTCGGAGTTTCTGCGCTCCACGGCTTCACATCTTTTACTTGTGCGTTAATATCAACAGAGCTTTTTCCGTCAAGTTTAATGCTTTTTTCTTGTGAGAAAACTTCCACGTCGCCATCAAATAAAGCACTAGTAACAACCACATTTTGCGCTTTGTCAGTATTTTCTAATTCAACATTAAGAGCAAAAAGGCCCGTTTGGTAGCTTTCGTCTAAATCAGAAGTTACGGTATAGTCAGCAATGCGTGCTTTTGGTGTCGCATATAAATATACGTCACGCTCTAAGCCGCTTAAGCTCCAACCGTCTTGGTCTTCTAAATAACTGCCGTCTGACCAGCGATATACTTCTAAGGCAATTTTATTAGCGCCCGGTTTAACAAATTCAGTAATATCAAATTCAGCAGGTAATTTTGAACCTTGGCTATAACCAACTTTTTCACCATTAACCCAAATAAACATGGCTGAATTAACCGCGCCTAAATGAATAAATACTTGTTTACCCTGCCAGTCGTTAGGTAATTCAATGTTTTTAATATAAGAGCTTACCGGGTTGTAGTCGTGCGGAATAAACGGTTGATTAGCTGGAAATACATATTCAATATTTAAATAATGTGGAACACCATAACCTTGACGTTCAACATTGCCAGGTACGGTAATATCATTCCAGGCAGAGCTATCAAAGCTCGTTTCAAAAAAATTCACCGGGCGCTCAGCAGGTGTTTTTACCCAATAAAATTGCCATTGGCCATTTAAGTCAGCAAAGTTCGCTGATTGGCTTTTATCATTATTATCAGCAAGTTCCGCTGATTCAAAAGCAAAAAAATGCGCTCGTGCTGGTTGTTTGTTTTCTTGAAAAACCTCTGGGTTTTCCCAATAAGGATCTGGGGTAATATCAGCTACTTTACTCACATCACTTTCTGCTTTTGATGAAAGTGCCTCTTCATTGCCACATGAAATTAATGCTAACGATATTAGCGGGATCATGGCTACTTTTTGTAAACGGTTTTGTTTAAAGCTCTGTGTTATCCCGTTGTTAACAACAGATAGCATATAGGGCAAAGAGAACATAGTAGGAATTACTCCATCCAAAGGTGTGGTGATTGTATAATTAATCAAATATAGTATTTATAATACAAATTAGTCAATGACTTTTCCAAAATTTACACGATTTATACACTATTAAAGTCCGTTGACTGTAAAGTAATGTAAAGTATAGTTGCTGCCAGATATATCAGTTATGCCGCTATTGATAAATCATACAAGTATGATAAATTACTTGTAATACTACATTTTAATACATTTATAGGTTGCCTATGAAAATTGTTCAATCGTTAGTGCTAACGCTTGCGGCTATAACTAGCCAAAGTATAGTTGCCAAAGAAGTTGATAACTCACCCAATGTTATTGTTATTATCAGCGATGACCAAGGTTACGCTGACATCAGTGCTACTGGTTTAGCCAAAGATGTACAAACTCCAAGTTTAGACCGTTTAGCCGAACAAGGTACGCGTTTTACCAATGCTTATGTAACTGCTCCTATTTGTAATGTCTCGCGTTTAGGTATTATTACCGGTACGTATAACCAAAGACAAAAAGCTTATTGGTATGGTAAGAAAGCATCAATTAGTCCGAAATTAACCACTATTCCAGAAGTATTAAAAACACAAAACTATAGCACTGGCTACATTGGTAAATACCATTATGGTGTTTACGACTCAGATGCCCGTGACTTTCCGTTAAATCATGGTTTTGATTATTTCTATGGTTATGGCGGCAATGGACGTCAGCACTTTTTAATTCATAACGATGAATACGATCAAAAAGAACGCGACAAAGTTAAAGCCTATAAGAAACGTGGTGGCAAGCATGGCCAAGCACTAGAATACGGCGCTTTTTGGGATGGATATGAAAAAGATAACCGCGAAGGTTTTACCACTGAAATATTTGGTGAAAAAGCCCGTGACTTCGTAAAGTCGAATAAAGATAACAAATTTTATTTACAACTTGCCTTTAATGCCGTGCACAACTTTACTCATCAGCTACCTGAAGATTATTTAAAAGCCAATAACCTTAAAGGCTATCACGACTGGGATCCAGATACTGAAGATTACTACACTTGGTATGAAAAAAGCCGTTACCCAAATAATCCTGAAGGTCGTGCTCACTATTTAGCGCAACTTGATTACATGGATAAAGAAATTGGTAAATTACTAGATACCCTAGAAAACGAAGGCATTGCCGATAATACCGTGGTAATTTTTGTTAGTGACAATGGTGGTTCAACACCTATTTATGCGGATAATGGTCCATTAAGAGGTAGTAAATATCTACTTTATGAAGGTGGCATTCGCATACCTATGATTGTTTCTTGGCCGGGTAAATTTAACAAAGGCGTAGTAAGCGACAACATGGTTAGTACCATGGATATTCTTCCTACTTTGGCTGGCCTTGCGGGTGCAAAAGTACCGGCTCATGTTGACGGCATTGATATTACCGCTTTATTAAATGGTAGCGATAAAAACTTAGCCCATAAAGTTTTGGTTTGGGATACTGGCCATGAAACGGCGATTCGCATGGGGAAATGGAAGTTTAAAACCGCCACCAAAGATGAATATGCTAAATATGAAATGGTTGAACTTGAGCTAGGTCGCTTTTTATATAACTTAGAAACTGACCCTTCAGAAACTACAGATGTTTCAGCTAAGCACCCGGAAGTGGTTAAGCAATTAACTGATTATTATAAAAAATGGAAAAAAGACATTAAAAAAGGCTTATAAGCTTTATCGCCAAGAAGCGTTCTTGCTTCTTGGCTCCCTCCCTTAACTTCACCACAGTTTTTAGCCCAGCTAATTAGTCAAATTCCTTAAAGTTTCTCCCTATAACTGATTAGTGGAATTCATCACACGCTCGTTTATACTCAATGCATAGCTATGACAGTTAATTAAAGGAAAGCTTAGTGTTTTTTCGCTGGTTGGCATTTTATTTTCCGTTATTTTTTCTGGTAAGTCCCTACACTTACGCGGAGAAAATCACCATTAATGTCGGTATTAGCCCACATCAACAAGTACACAGGCAACTTAACTTTTTAACCCGAGGTAATAGCTGCGACGCTATTGAAAGCGATGCCCTTAAACAAGCTTCTAGGGTATTAATCGAAAGCATTTTAATTTGCCAAGCCTTGCGTATTGGTGGTTTAGAGCCTCATTTTAATTTCAAGTCTGTCAGTAATATTCCAAGGCTTATTCAACAAGTATCCGCTGGCGACATCGACCTAATGATCGACAGTATTTGGTTAGCACTTACTGATACCAATACCATGTATGTTTCAGATCCTATTCTTCGCGAAGGTGAAATTGTTAAAGGTATATATAGCTCTAAAAAAAACAAAGCAATATTCAAAGTCACTAGCTTAAAAGAATTACAAGCTTATAACGCCGTTTCTAGTAGCTTTTGGAAAACCGACTGGCAAACCCTGAAATTAATGGGGATCACCAGCCATAGCGTATCAAAGTATGCATTTATGCTGAGAATGGTTGATGCGCAAAGAGCTGACTTTTTACTTGATGATTTTTCTAACAGAGAAGACTTAAGGCAGGTTTATCAAAATATTGCTTTACACCCTATACCTAATGTAAAAATAGCCATTAAAGGCACTCGCCATATCGTGATAAACAAACATAATAGCAATAGTCTAAAAATATATAATGCCCTACAAAAAGGGCTTAAGGCAATGCGTAAACAAGGAACAATAAGCCAAGCCTTTCAAGAAGCAGGCTTTATTAATGCAAAGGTGAAAGATTGGCAAGTGCTATGTTGCCAGTAAGTACGTTGTCAGTAACAGCTACTAAAATAGTCCCCAGTAGAAGCAGGTTATTAACTCATGGCTTTAATAACAGTGTTCACAAGTGACTAAATGGCGCTCGGCTTAACTTTCATCCAAATAGTTAATGACTCATCCGGCTTTAACGTTTGCTCACCGGTATTTTCAACACCTTTAGCTGCCATATTGATTGCATCAGTTATATGGGTTACAGGCTCAACACAGCTAAAGTTGGCATTATCAGGGCTATAAACCACAAGAAAGTCGCAATTATCTGATGTTGTTATTTCAGCTTTAGCTTGCCATTCTGGCCAAATAACACTGGCTTGGTGGGGAAAATCAACTAAAGCATTATCTAAGTTGGAACCTTCAAATACCATTCCTTGAGGCTCAGCTAGAGCTGCTGGTGCTGCTGAAATTTCAGTCGGCAAGCATTGTTCGTCAACTTGCCATACTTGGCTAATATCGCTTGCTAAGGCGCTTTGCGGTGTACGGGTGAAATAAGGGTGAAAACCCAAGCCCGCGGGCATATCAGTTTTACTGTTATTGGTTAGCGCCAAAGACATAACCAACATGCCATTGTCTAAGCTTATTTTCTGAGTAGTACTGTAAGCAAACGGCCATTGGTCTGGCTTATATTGATATGAAATAACAATGCTAGAAGCACTTACTTCATCAATTTTCCACGTAGTTTGCCAGCCATGACCGTGATGAGCATGTACTTCAGGCAAAGCATTAAGTGGTAATTGAATATTCTTATTTTGCCAAGTAAATTGACCATGACGAATGCGATTAGAAAAAGGAACTAATGGAAAGCAACAAGTATCAAGAACAGTTTCTGGCGCTAAGTTACTACGAAAAATTTCTCTGCTACAGCCATTAATATTACTGGTAAATGCTAAGATACTACCGCCCAACTCAGGAGCAATAACCACTTCACTGTACTGATCTTTAATTGAAAAAACGTCCATTAAACTACCCTGCTGTATTTCATACTTTAGTTCTCCCTTTAACGTAGACAAGCTTATTTATCGTTAAAGGTGAGATGTAACACCAAGGTAAAATAATATTATTTATCATACTAGTTGGCAAGCGCTATTTTTAGCTTGTTATGCTCATATCGTACAATAAAGCAGGCAACGCCCATTTAAATAAAACAACTAAAATCCAGTTTATTCCAATAACAGTCAGGAAAAATCAAAGCGTAATCGCCAATAAAAGCACAAACAAAAACAACGGCTTTGGCAAAACATAATGAATAAGCACTGCAACTTTATTGCAATAACACAGCTTAAATAATAGTATTTATATTATCATTGTAAATATACGTAATGTTTCTTACAAGTTTTACAAATAAAGCCGATACTAAGTATAAGCTGAGTTATTCTTGAGAGCGTAATAAGATGAATAAGCTTTCATATACACATAACGGTATATCAAAACAGCCGCTTTAGCTTTAATTCAAATACAGGGTGAACCTATTGAACGCACTTACTGCCTATAAAAATACCACGCTATCATTGCTATTAACACTTGGGCTAGTTAACTCGCCTTTAACGTTAGCGGTAGAAACTCAAAATGCTAATACGCTAAATTCTGCAAAAGTAACCGGAGCAATAGCAAATCCACTTTCACAAACGGGTGATTGGAATTTTCTGGTGATTATTGTTGACGATCTTGGCTTTATGGATATCGCTCCTAATAACCCAGATACTTTTTACCAAACCCCTAACCTATCGAAACTTGCCAAACAAAGTGTCAACTTTAGTAACAGTTATGCTGCAAACCCGGTTTGCAGCCCTTCTCGACTCGCGTTAATGACAGGGGTTAACCCAGCGCGAGCAAATGCTACAGACTGGTTTCACCACAAAAACAGCAAGCGTCGAGCCGGTAGTTTTAAAGCAGCAGACAGTTTCGACTTTATGCCTGATAGCAGCTTAACCATGGCAGAAGCTTTGCCGGCTAAATATCAAACCACCTTTATCGGTAAATGGCATTTAGGAGAAAGTGAAGAATACTGGCCAGAAAAGCAAGGTTTTGATACCAATATTGCCGGCTGGAGTAGCGGCTCGCCTGCCGGAGGCTATTTTGCACCTTATAAAAACCCTCGCTTAGCACAAGGTGAAAATGGCGAGTATTTAACAAAACGCTTGACCGATGAAGCCATCAATAAACTTAAAAATGCTGGTGATGATCCCTTTTTAATGGTGCTTTCTTATTACTCAGTGCATGTGCCTTTACAAGCCCCTAAAGAAACTATCGAAAAATATGAGAAACTCGCTAAGCCACTTACTGCTGAGCAAGAATTTGGTCAAGACCAACAAATTTGGCCTTATGCAAAAAATCCTCGTAAGGTCAGAATTGCGCAAAACCACCCTACTTATGCAGCAATGGTTGAACAAATGGACACTAATATTGGCCGTGTAATTGAGCAACTTGAAAGTTCAGGGTTAGATAAAAATACCATAGTATTTTTCACATCAGATAATGGCGGCTTGTCGACCTCTGAAGGCATGCCCACCAGCAATTTACCACTGCGAGGTGGTAAAGGCTGGGTTTATGAAGGCGGTATTAAAGTCCCTTTAATGGTTAAAATTCCAGGTGTTAGTCAAGGTAATATTGTTAATAACACCCCAGTTATTGGCATGGACATTCCCGCAACTATTTATGACTTAACACAAACCGAAGTCGAAGTATTAGACGGTCAAAGTTTAATGCCACTATTAGCCAACCCAGCAGTTGAACAAGCAAGCCACCAGCAACGGCCATTGTTTTGGCATTACCCTCATTATAGCAATCAAGGCGGTATTCCAGCGGCGGCAGTGCGCTTAGGTAAATATAAGTTAATACAAAACTTAGAAGATGGCTCAGTGAGTTTATTTAATTTGGATGATGATATAGGTGAGCAAAACGATCTTGCCAATGAAAAGCCTGAACTAACCAAAGCACTAACGGTAAAATTAGCAAATTGGTATAAAGACGTTGATGCGCAATTTTTACGTAAAAGAAATAAAATTCAGCCGTGGACAGCAGGCGATTAAAGTCGCCATTATAAGATGAAAATATTATGCACTTTACTTGCTAGCTTGCTTATTATATTTAATAGCAATGCTCAAAGCGCCAAGCCATTAGCAAGTCAAAGTGCCCATACAAACAAAGCGCCTCGGCCAAACATCATTTACATTCTTGCAGATGATATGGGCTATGGCGATATTGGTGTTTTTGGTCAAACGAAAATAAAAACACCAAACATTGATCAACTTGCCCATGAAGGCATCAAATTTACTCAACATTATGCGGGCTCAACCGTTTGCGGGCCATCGAGGGCCAGTTTATTAACCGGTCTACATTCTGGACATAGCCCAATTAGAGGTAACCCTAAATGGACTAACTCTCGCCATCCCGTAGATTTAAAAGCAGACGATATAACTTTAGCCAAAATGCTGAAAAACAATGGCTATAACACCGCAGCCATTGGCAAGTGGGGTTTAGCAGAGGCAGATGACGCTAAGCAAACAGCAATGCCCTTACAGCAAGGTTTTGATTACTTTTTTGGTTTGAAAAACCACCTTGATGCTCATCATTATTATTGGCCAACCTTATATGAAAATAATCAATCATTTCTACTAGAAAATAACGATTACCTCACCAACAAAGGACAATATACTCACGATTTATTTACTGAAAAAGCGATTTCCTACATCAAAAGACAGCAACATAAACAACCGTTTTTTCTTTATTTAGCTTATACCATCCCTCACCTAGCACTAACCGTACCTGAAGACTCAAAACAGCCATATATTAACTTAGGCTGGCCTAAACGCTTAATGAATACCCAAGGACATTATCGTAACGATGTTGAAGGAAATACTACCTATGCGGGCATGGTTTCACGTATGGATCGTGATGTTGGTACGTTACTCGCGGTACTTGAACAGCAAGGTTTAGCAGATAATACTTTAGTAATTTTCACCAGTGATAATGGCCCTGAATATGATGATGGCTTTTTCAATAGCAATGGCGGTTTTAAAGGCAAAAAGCGTGATTTATACGAAGGTGGAATTAGAGTGCCTTTTATTGCGCGCTGGCCAGGAAAAATAGCTCCCGACTCCCAATCAGATCATATCAGTGCATTTTGGGATATGATGCCAACCTTTTGCCAACTTGCAGGTGATAATAACTGCCCTACTACTGATGGTATTTCTATAGTAAATACCTTATTAGCCAAAGTCACAGAGCAGCAGCAGCATGACTATTTATATTGGGAGTTTAACGAAGCTAAAGGCCCTGTACAGGCAATTAGATATCAGCAATGGAAGTTAATAAAATATAAAAATAAACCAGCAGAGCTGTATAATTTATCCCTTGATGCTAGCGAACAAAATAATGTCGCCGCAGCAAAGCCTGAATTACTCAAATTATTAATGGAGAAAATGTTAACTACTCGCAGCTATCATCCTGAATTCACCTTAGAAAAGCTACCATCTCCTTGGGCTAAGAAGCACTAATTTAAAAAGATAAAACTAGGTCTGTTGATCTTTCGAGTATGAATTTTGTTCAAATTAAAAGCGTTTTAATCAAGGCAAACCTTTTGCTACAAAAATATAGCTGAAAATCAACAGACCCTATATAAAAGCCTTCTATTAACTATTAACTATCAACTAACAACTAACAATTATCAATTATCAAAGCGATTAGAAACGAATTCACTCCCAAAAAGATAATCAATCCTTAATTATTCAGGGCTAATTTCCCCTTGCCTTTTACACGAATAGCTTCTAATTGCTTAGTAAGCATTTTGGTATTACCTGTAGCTAAAAACTCAGCAAAAGCCTTTACTGCCGGTTTTTCAAATTCTGGCTTAGCGGCGCGATCAAAGAAGGGGGAAATCCCTTCAGCACTCAATAAGGTATTATGGCCCGCGCTAGTATATTTTCCACCTATGCTTTGTGCCTCATTATGCGCTGGAGATAGATACAAATATTTGCCAAGTTGAGATTGAATTTCAGGCAGGGAAAAAAAATCAAGAAATTGCTCTGCAGCCTTTTTGTTTTGAGAGTTTTGGGCAATGAAAAAGCTATTGGCAGGTCCTGACTCATAACGCGGAATATCATTAATTTTTGGAAATGGCATAAAATCAACCGCTTCAATAAATTTTTTGTCGTAAATACGACTGCCAACATTGGTGCTCATAAAAACAAAGCCTATTTGATCTCTTAGAAAACGCGGAATGTATTCTTCCCAATCATATTGTTCATATTGAGTATCAAAGAAACCCAATTCGATCATTTGTTGCCATTGGCTTAATACTGACTGTACTTTCGGGTGATGAAACGATACCTTTCCAGCGCTGATTTCTTCAAAAAAGCTTAAACCGTAACTGCGTAAAACTAAATATTCAAACCAAGCAGCAGCGATAAAAGGTTGCTTTTTAGAAGCAGGGAAAGGGCTAATACCCGCCTCTTTTAATTGCTGGCAATAATATAAAAAATCGTCCCAAGTAGTTGGCACTGGGCCAAATTTTTCTACAAGTGATTTTTTATAGAAAAGTCCCCAAGTATAATAGCCATAAGGCAAGCCATACACTTCACCTTCATAACTTACCCAGTCAATTAGTTCAGTTCTAAATTTTTCAAACCAGCCTTGTCGATGCCACAATTGAGTTTGCGGATGAAGCAAACCTTTCTTTGCTAACGCATAAAGCCGTTCAGCACTTTGACCGTGTAAAATATCAGGGGTATCGATACCCTTTACTAACCATTTATCCATAGAGTTATGAAACTCATGTTGGTCGGTATAGCGCACTGTTTTAACGCGAATATTGGTTTGTTCTTCAAATTGCTTAAATAAAGGTAAAAAGGCCAAACGAATGGTCGGCGATGAATATAAAGCCACGGTTACGCTTTTTTTATTTATTTTCTCTGCTGCAATAGCGCTCCCTGAGAATATACTGATCAAACTGCTAACCAAACCAACAATGATCAAATTAAAAGTTAAAAAAGGAGTTTTCATATACAGCTACAGCCCTACGAACTTTGCTTAAATCTGTTTACATCATAACCATTTTTAGATTTTTTGTAAGACATTTCTCACAAAAAAGCTCAAAACAATAACATACGAAAGCTTTCATATGATTTCAATAAAGTCTAAATAAATGTAACTTAAGACATTATTAGCCAATATCGTGTGAATAAAATAGCAAATAAAAATATTAATTCATCAACTGCTTTTTACGATAATTTTGGCACTCGGGGCTAATACAATGCTGTTCCCAACGTTTAATTACCGCAGCAACACCTGCGTCACTTTCGGGATATTGTCCTTGATCATTCCCAGCTTTTTGCCAATTATCTAATAACAGGCGGTGTTGCTTTAATATTTTTTCATAGCTTGGCTGGCTAGCTAAGTTATTAATTTCATCAGGGTCAGTTTTTAGATCATATAACTCTTCATTCGGCTTTCTCTTGGCCATAAATAAAGCCTGTGCCGAGTTCAATTTCCCGGCACTATAAAGTGTTTTATAAGCTTGCATAAATGGGAATTTTTTGGGATGTAAGTCGCGATACTGCGCTTGCATATAAGCACGCTCAGGAAAGTAGTTACGAATATATTTAAAGTCTTTAGTTCGCACAGCACGAATACGATCAAAGGTATAATCTAATCGATCTCGTGTCGCAATAGTGTGCGACTTTTCTTGATAGTTATGCGCAAAAACATTATCACCAGCCATAACACTTGGAATAGGAATACCAGCTAAGCCTAATGATGTTGTGCCAATATCAATGCCATTAACAATATCATCACGTACCGCGCCTTTAGTGCGCAGCTGTGCATTAGCTTGCGGCCAGCTGATAACAAAAGGAACTCGTAAGCCTCCTTCATAAACAAATTGCTTATGGCGCGGTAAAACCATGCCATGGTCGGTAAAGAAAAATATTGCAGTATTGTTAAGTAAATTACTCGCGGCTAGTTCCGCAATTATTTTTCCAACACGCTGATCAGTAATAGCTATTTGCTCATAATGGCGTGCCCATGCTTTTAAAAACGATGGATGGCTAGGATAATAAGGTGGTAATTTATCAACCATTTCGGTTAATGCAACCGGCTGCAATGCTTTAGCCTTGTCTTTACCACCTTCTAATTGGATTTGTCCAAAAAAGGGTTGTTGGTTAACCAATTCACTCAGTGGAAAAATTTCACCTTTTTTAACATTCGCTTTAGGGTTAGCACGGTATTTTTTTAAACGTTCGGTAAGTGGGTCTATTGAAAATAACTGCTGACGCTGGTAATGAAAATTATAGTCGTCTTTGCCCATATTAAAGGTTTGGTAGCCATGCTGTTGAAACACCTCAGGAATGGTTTTAAAACCTTTAGGCAAGTATATTTGCGCATTTTTATCACGTGAACTGCGATGGTTATGCAAACCTAAAGCAGTAGGCATTACTCCTGTAATAATGCCTGAACGTGTTGACGAGCATACCGGAGCGGGCATTATGGCATTAGTAAAACGCACGCCCTGCTTTGCTAACGCGTCTATATTAGGTGTAGCAACGGTGTTATCTCCATAGGCGCCCATCCAGTCGTTCATGTCTTCAACATAAATCCATAAAATATTAGGTGGCTTTAAGGGCACAGCCGGTATCGTTTTTGCTTTAAGGCAGTAGCTAAAAAGGCTAAGAAACAGTGCGCTGAAAACCACTGTAGTCTGGACAAAAGCTGTTTTCACGTAATATTCCTTAGGTTTTTATTATGCGCTTTATTGCTGGGGACGTTGGCTTTTTTTATCGCTATATACCTGTAATCGCGCCAATTCTAATGTTTGTGTTAAAGCGTTAATATCGCCATTTTTGATAAAATCAGCAAAAGCCACTACTGCAATTTTTTCAAATTCAGGCTTAGCCGCGCGATCAAAAAAAGGTGAAATGCCTTTCGCTTCAGTTAAGGTTTTATGTCCTGCTGCTGTGTATTTACCACCTAAAATAGTACCGTCGCTTCTAGCTGGACTTGCGTATAAGTATTGAGCAAGCTGACTTTGCACTTGTGCTTGTGCAAAAAATGTAAGTAATTTTTCGGCATTACTTTTATTCGGACAATTCTTAGCAATGAAAAAAACATTAGCTGGCCCAGTTTCATAGCGAGGTATATCGCTTATTTTTGGGAAAGCCATAAAGTCGACCGCCTCAATGGTTTGCTTATCAAATATACGACTACCTAAATTAGTACTCATTAAAATGAATCCTAACTCCCCTCTTAAAAAATGAGGTAGGTATTCTTCCCAGCGGTACTGTGAAAATTCACTCGAAAACAAACCAAGCTTAATCATCTGCTGCCACTTAATGAAAACAGATTGGAGCTGTTGATCATGAAACGAAACTTCACCCGCAACAATTTGTTCAAAAAGCTTTAAACCATGCATGCGTAAAACTAAATATTCAAACCATGCAGCGGCGATCCATGGCTGCTTATCAGACGAGGGAAACGGACTTATACCCGCTTGTTTAAGCTTTTGACAATACTCAATAAAGGCTTGCCACGTGGTTGGCACCGGACCAAACCTTTCAGTTAACGAACGTTTAAAAAATAGCCCCCAAGTATAATAACCGTAGGGTAACGCATATATCTCATCTTTATGGCTAACCCAGTCAATGAGCTCAGGGCGAAACTTTTCTTGCCAAGCATTTTTATTCCACAGTTCGGTGATCGGGTAGACCAGACCTTTTGCTGCCATAGAAAGTAAACGTTGGGAGTTATGTCCATACAAAACATCTGGAGTATCTATGCCCTGCACCAACCAGCGTTCCATGTTAGCGTCGAACTCATTATCATCGCTGTAACGAACTATTTTTACTCTAATGTTAGTTTGTGCTTCAAAGTCTTTAAATAAGGGTAAAAAGGCACTGCGAATGGTTGCTGAAGAGTTTAGTGCAACGGTTACAGTATCTTTTTGATGATTGGCATGGCTTACCTGACAAAATACACACAGTATAAATAAAAGTATCAGGAATGAGTTTTTACTTAAGTATGTAGCTAACATGATATTGGCGCTAACTAAAAGTACTACAGCGCGACTCTGCTACGCCGGTAATACCATGCAATTGGTAAATGAATATATTGCCTGCTTGGGGTTGTTCTACAAGCTCTGTTGGGGTTAAGTCTTGCTTTGCTGAGGTAATAATCAACCAGTCCATATTAGGGCCGCCAATGGCAACACAGCTTGGTTGGCTGACGGGTAAAGTTAAACTTAAATCAATTTCCCCCGTTGGTGTATAACGTACTACCCGTGAACCACCCCATTGAGCGTTCCACAAATAATTTTGGCTATCAATACACGAACCATCAGGAAAGCTATGTTCTGCGGTGGTAGCAAAGAGCTGTTTATTGGATAATTGGCAGCTAGTGCTGTCCATATCATATTGATAAATTTTACCTGTCGGTGAATCTGCATGGTAGAGAATACTACCGTCTAAACTCCAACATAAGCCATTCGATATTTCAAAATCAGTAAGTCTATTTTGACAATGCTGTTGATGGTCAACTACATACAAGCTTGCGCAAGTGGCTAATTGTTCATCAACAGAATTTTCATTTTCTTGAGTGTTTTCAACCATAGTGCCCGCCCAAAATCGGCCTTGGCGATCAACTCGACCATCATTAAAACGGTGGTTAAGTATATGTTTTTCAGGTTGAGCTAACCAAGTTAATGCTTGAGTGGTTAGGTCATATAAAGCAAAGCCTGAAGAAAAGGCGATGAACAAACGTTCATCGCCTTTAAGTAGTGCAAAACAGCCAACACGCTCTGGCATTGAGTATTGCGTAATTTTTGTGGTTAATACCGAATAACGCTGTATGCAGGCAGATTCAATATCTGTCCACCAAATAGACTGACTTTGTTCATCCCACTGCACACCTTCACCAAGTTGGTTACTAACATTCAGTGTTATTATTAAATCACCTATTCGTCGAGCGTTATTCATTATATTTCACCACTCATATTAATTAAGTTTAGGTGTTTACCACCAAGTAGTATAAAAACCTACCAAAATTAATGTTACTGCAACTGTTGAGATATTAAAGCCTTTCGAGCTAGCAAAGCTAATACCGTCTAGATTAACTGCGTTTTTATCTTCGCCTTTGTTTTCAGCTAAAGAAACAACAACTGCTAGTACGATACATAAAATAAATACTAAGCCAACGCGGTCCATAAACGGCAGTTCAGGTAATAAGAACTTAAAGCCAAGTGAGAACACAGCTGAACCAAGTGCAGCAGCTAAACCAGCATTAGCGGTCGCTTTTTTCCAGAACATACCTAAGAAGAATAACACCACAATACCTGGAGTAAAGAAGCCAGTGAATTCTTGAATGTATTGGAACGCTTGGTCGAATTGACCTAATAGCGGCTTAGCAACAAACATAGCAATAATTAGCGCTACTAAACTAACGATACGACCCACTTTTACGTAATGCTCTTCGCTCTTAGGATTTTTATCATTTTTGTATAAATCCATAGTGAAAATAGTGGCGATAGAGTTAGTCATTGACGCAAGTGATGAAACAATCGCAGCAACTAACGCAGCAAATACTAAACCTTTAAGACCCGATGGCATTAAGTTCATCAGTTCTGGGTAGGCTTGGTCTGGCTTACCTAAATCAGGCACAAGTAATACTGCCGCGATACCTGGTAAAACAACAATAATTGGCATTAGCAGTTTTAAGAAAGCAGCAAAAGCGATACCTTTTTGGCCTTCACGTAAGTTTTTCGCCGCAAGAGTACGTTGAATAATGTATTGGTTAAAGCCCCAGTAAGAAAGGTTCATAACCCACATACCACCAACAAGTACCGAAATACCAGGTAAGTCAGCATAATGTTCACTTTCTGGTGACAAAATCATGTCAAATTTTTCAGGTGCTTGTGACGCTAAAATATTAAAGCCTTCAATAATGCCTTGACCGCCGTTATTGGCAGCAATTAAATCTAAGGCGATATAAGAAAGGAATAAACCACCGAAGGTTAATAATACAACTTGAATAATGTCGGTAAAAGCAACCGCTTTAAGACCACCATATAAAGAGTAAGCTACAGAGAATAGTCCTAAGAAAATCATACCGTAAACAATATCAACACCTGTAATGGTATTAATCGCTAACGCACCTAACCATAAAATAGCGGTTAAGTTAACAAATACGTATACACCTAACCAGAATACCGCCATCACCGAGCGAACACGGTGATCAAAACGATTTTCTAAAAATTGTGGCATAGTGTAGATTTTTTTCTCAAGGAAAATAGGTAAGAAATATTTACCAACAATCATCAAGGTTAAAGCCGCCATCCACTCGTATGAAGCAATAGCTAAACCAATTTTATAACCTGAGCCTGACATACCAATAATTTGTTCAGCTGAAATGTTAGCTGCAATTAATGATGCACCAATTGCCCACCAAGGAAGACTATTACCCGCAAGGAAATAATCACTGGCATCTTTTTCATGACCGGCTTTTTCTCGCGATACAAAATATGCAATTGCAATTAATGCAATTACATAAAAGACAAAGACAGAAATGTCTAGTGTCGATAAACTCATAACTTACCCCATAGTCACTTTTTGCGACTTTAATTTTTTGGTTTATAACAATGCGGAACTAAACTGCGTTAATTTATTTTCCACGTAAAACAGACTATTACCAGCATGAAAAATTCGCTGCTAATACTTTATTATCTAGCGCCAGCTTCCAGCCAACTTTTGCAATTCTTTGGATTAATTCCAGCGACCACAATGAACTGAATATATTCTGTCACTCCCCTATTAAGAGTTTTCATATACTCAATTCCGTAAGCTGCGCGAGAAATAACTACAACTATTTCCCGCCAGTATAAATGACGCTTATATTCAAACCGCTAAACCAATACTTAGCAGATTATGAACTAACGACAAGTAACTGTGCAAAATAATAACAACGTAGAACCAACATAATTTTATACTAAAGCTATTTATAATACATATACTATTTTATATAAAGTATTATTTTTACAAATAAATACAAAATTTTAATCTGCAGAAAAGATATTACACTTTTTTAGCTTGGTAAACCGAAGAAAAACCTAACAAAGTAGTTTTACTAACCTCACAAATTTCACTGCTAATATTTTGCATGGTTAATACGTCAGCAAAACACTGACTGAGGTGGGCATCACCAATGATGGTGACTTTAGTTGTGGCATTTAACTGCCACTGATGGGCATTTATAGCAGCGCGAACATCACTACCAATAAGTAAACCAGATAAATATGAAGATGCTTGCTCTGGGCTTAACTCACCAAATAATTGCTTGCTACGGACACTGAAAATACCATGGCTAAAATTACCCAATTCACTTTCTAAGGTGTATTTAGCGCCTTTGGCAAAAGCTGCACAATCAAAATTGCTTGTTGGCTGTTGGATCAAAACACTTTGATTTGACAGTAAGTCATACAGTTCACCGGTCATGGCGGTTTTGAAAAGCTGAATTTCGCCATTTTCAATTAACACCCATTTGGTATGAGTGCCCGGTAGGCATAACAAATGACGGCCAACAGAGTGGCTTTTATGCAATTGCAGCCAGCCCAATACTTGTATTTCTTCACCACGCATTACATCATAATTATTGTCGTCTAACTGGCAACTAACACCAGGAATAACTGAAATCTTATGACCTTGACAATTAAATTCTAAACACGATTGTGCTATTTTTCCTGGAGCAACAGGGCAAGGTAAATATGGCGCTTCTTTCCAACCAATACTTGAGCCTATTTGTCCTGCTAAATAAATTGCAAGCTTGCCAAATTGCTCAGCCCAAGGCTGAATACAATGCATTAATTCTTGCTGAAAATTAGGCTCACATTTACTCACACCTAACGCATAGGCCGAGTCTACATGTTCAAATTGACCGTCTGTCATAACCTTGCAAAGGTATGCTCTTAAATGGCTAGTGCCCCAATCAACAACAATAATATAATTCATTAATGCACCTAGGTTTTTCCGCCGTCAATGGCGATACTTTGGCCGGTGATCATTGAACTGTCAGCTGATGCTAAAAACAAGGCTAACTTAGCCACATCAGCAGGTTCAATGCGTTTCTTAATTGCCATGGTTTGTGTCCACTTCTGTTCTTCTTCGTCTGTTAACCAAGTTGATAACTGACGTTCAGTGGCGATCCAACCGGGCACAATGGCGTTTACACGTATATTGTCATCACCAAAATCTTGCGCTAACGCTTTAGTCATCCCTATAACACCTGCTTTAGCAGTAATATAAGGAGACAGTTTTTCTAAGCCAAACAATACACTTAACGAACTAAAATTAATGATACTGCCTGAGCCAGCTACCTTCATTAATTTGTAAACCGCTTGCGAAGCAAAGAAAGTAGGATCAAGGTTAATATTCATGTTTCTATGCCAAGTTTTAGCTGAAATATCTTCAGGGCTATAACGCATATCATCGGCAACATTGTTGACTAATACGTCAATGGTGCCAAACTCAGCGCCAGCATCTGCAACCGCTTGTTGTAGCTGCTCTACTTGAGTTACATCAACAGCACGAAACCAAATATCATAAGGAAGATTTTTAATCAGTTTTTCTGCAGCACCTTGGTCAATATCAATAAAAGCAACTTTTGCTTGTTGCTGACAAAAGAGCTCAACCATCGCTGCGCCAATACCACTTGCACCACCAGTGATAAAAACAACTTTACCTTTGAGATCTGTGTATTGATTCGAAAAAGCCATTAAACGCTACTCCAATAAAATGTTAGAAACCAAGCTTTAGCTCTGCTATTTAGCCTAGTTATAAATTCACTGCTGAACTTTCCCATTTTTCTAACAAATTATCAAACCTGTAAAATGCTTGCGCACAAAAACATATAATATATATCTTATATTAATCATATATAAGGAAATTACAATCAAATAAACTTGTAATTGTAAAAGAAAGTTAGCAATATAGAGCTACAAGGTTGGTTAGCATCATGTTTTTAGCGTGATTACGCTAATTTTTCTTTCAAAAATTATATTATAAAAGTAAGCATTAATAGGAAATTATAAGATGAATCATAGCCCAAAACACAACTTAACTTACCAATTGGCTCATGATTTGGGTACCTCAATTGTGGTTGGAAAATACAGTATCGGCGACAGTTTACCAACAGAAGCTGAGCTATGTATTGAATACGACGTCAGTCGCAGTGCCACGCGAGAAGCTGTTAAAATGCTTTCTGCTAAAGGTTTAATAGCCTCACGACCTAAAAAGGGCATTCGAGTTTTACCAGAAAGTAGCTGGAATATGTTTGATACCGACGTATTAGGTTGGATACTAAGCAGTAACCCTTCACTTACCTTATTAAAGTCTTTCACCGAAGTACGCGCAGCCATTGAACCACAAGCAGCAGCGCTTGCCGCCGTTAATGCGACTTTTGATGAATTAGAAGAAATTGAAAAAGCATTAGCAAGAATGGAAGCCGCAGAAAAAGGCTTAGATGACTCGCTTGATTCTGATATTGCTTTTCATACCAGTATTTTAAAAGCCAGTGGTAACCCGTTTATTGTGCAGTTAACCGACTTTATTAGCACCGCTTTACGAGTAAGTATTCGTTATACCAATAAAGCCAAAGGTGTGGAAGGCGATGTACAAAAACATGCTGACATCTTAAATATGATCAAATCAAGAAACCCAGAAAAAGCCCATGCTGCTGTTAAAGAAATATTAGACGAAGCATTAGAGCTAATAAATACTAACTTGTAAGCTAAATTTGATAACTTAATCAAATAACTACAGTAGCAAATAAGGAATTAATGATAACTTTTATTATTAATTCCTTTTTATTTTATATAGACCGATTCCCTACTCTTTAGCCTCAACGATTAAATCTAAATACACCGCATAACTCGCATAAGCTAAAACTGGAAATACCAGAAGCAATAACGGTAGCGCAACCACTAAGGTGAATGAAGTTATCAATACCAAGCTACATGCCCATTTAGCCATTAACCATTTATGTTCAAGTACCTTTTTAATACTTACGTGAACCGCAGCAACAAAGTCTACATTCTGATGAATCATTAATGGAATGGCAAAAACGCCTAATAGAAAACCAATAACCGCCGTAACAAAGCCCATTAAACCGCTATAGAGTAAATACAAAAATAATGAATTTCGCAAACTAGGGTCGGTAAACAACTCGCTATTTAAGGCTAATGGCTCAATCCCGAAATATAATCCGTAAATCACCAAGGCATCGGTTAACCAAATGAAATAGCAAAAACATAAGATAAAAACCAAGAACCAAATACCACGATTTTTATGCTCGGTTCTATTGCGGTATAAATCAGAAAACCTCACCGCTTGACCATGATAAATTTTATCGGCAACCCTTTGGTAACCAATAATTAGAATTGGCGCCACTAAAAAAAATCCGGCAATAAAAGGATAGATAATTAAAGACGCATCAAGCACCATAAATATGCCATACAGCACTAAAGCAACGACACAAAAAATCAAACTAAATAACATGCTGATCAGTTTAGTTTGTTTAAACATTTGCCAGCCAAAGCTAAGCCATCGATAAACAGAAGGATTAGTTGGCATGTGAATAGAGTTTGTCATAGCTATTAAAACTTTAGGTAATATTAACGGTAAGTATAAAGACTCATTTATGAAAAAATAATAACTGATTCACATTAATAGCCCTTTTATTGATGTAGATAGCGTAAATACCGGTAAAAATTAAATTCACCAAATTCAGCTCACCATTGGAATAAAAGCCCATAGCGATCCTATACTTATATTTAGCTTAAAAAGAATAACTTGGAGCATACTCAATGACGAGTAGCATTGAACATTTTATAGAAATCGCGATAGCACTTTCCTCAGAAAAAAACTATCAGGTGTTATTAGAGAAAATTCTAAAGTCAGCGATAGAATTAGCCAGTGCTGACGGCGGAACTATTTACTCACTAAACGATGATAACGACCTCGTTTTCGAAACCGTTCTTAACAACACCTTAAACCTACACCAAGGCGGCACCAGTGCAACTGCTATCAACTACCCAGCAATTCCCTTATATAAATTTGGAAAAGTCAATAACAGCGCCATGGTCGCCGTAGCAGCAGCATCGGGAGAAATCATCAATATTGAAAACGTTTATCAGTGCGAGGAATATGACTTAAGCGCCGCCAAAGCTATTGATGAAAAAACTGGTTATCGCACTCAGTCGGTATTAACCCTGCCAATGCAAAATCATCAGGGTGATTTAAACGGAGTTATTCAGCTAATAAATGCCACCAACGAACAAGGCCAAGTTATTGCTTTTAGCAGTGAAGTTCAGCAACTTATGCAAGCGTTAACCTCGCTAGCAGCGGTGAGTATTACCAATAAGCAATTAATTGATGAAATGGAACATCTGTTTTCATCATTTTCAAAACTTATCGCTTCCGCTATTGATAAAAAATCCCCCTACACTGGCGGACATTGCCGACGCGTTCCCGAGATAACCATGATGCTCGCTAGGGCTTGTCATCAAACCGAATACGGCCCCTTACAACCTTTTAATATGGCCAAAGAAGACTTTCACGAACTTAGTGTGGCGGCATGGCTACATGACTGCGGAAAAGTGGCAACACCTGAATATGTGATGGATAAAGCAACAAAACTGGAAACTGTTTTTGATCGGGTTGAACTTATTAGTGCTCGCTTTGAAATTGCCGCGCGCGATATCTACAACTCAATAAAGCTCGACAACGCCAGTAAAGTGACTTTATTAAAAACCTTGGAAGAAGACCGCCAGTTTATTGTTAATGCCAATACCGGCGGAGAGTTTTTTGATGATGGAAAAATTGACCGCATATATCAAATAGCCAAACATTACCATGTGTCTATTGCTGGTGTATCACAGCAAATATTAAGTGAAGACGAAATATATAACTTGATCACCAAACGAGGCACGTTAAACCCGAAAGAGCGCAAAATAATTAATGGTCATATGGACGTAACTGTTGAAATGTTAGAGTCTATGCCTTTCCCCAAACACTTAAAACGAGTGCCTGAATATGCCTGTGGTCATCATGAGAAAATGGACGGCACAGGTTACCCTAAGGGACTAAAGCGAGACCAAATGTCAATTCCTGCAAGGATCATGGCAATTGCTGATGTATTTGAAGCGCTAACCGCTAACGATCGTCCTTACAAGCTCCCAAAAACCTTATCTGAAACCTTAACCATTATGGGAAGAATGAAGTTAGAAGATCACCTCGACCCTGACTTATTTGACGTATTCATCTCAGAAAAGGTTTATTTAGAATTTGCTAAAGCCTATTTAGAGCCATCGCAAATGGATGACTTTGACATTGACAGTATTGCCGGTTGCCAAGGTTTTCTTAAATAACTTAAGACAAGCCCCCAATGCACCGCTTTACAGGTTAATTAGCTGCATCTTTTTGACACAGTACAAACATACGCACATTATAAGCACTCATAAACTGTACTTGCTGTTTTCTTTGCTCGCGTTGATCTTCAATACTCAGTGATTTAACTGACTTGTCTGGGCTGTCTGACTCTTCTGGGCTGTCTAAACTAAGCACATCACCAGTTCCAACCATAAATTTTTTGCCACAATGCTTATTCACAAAATCGTAACCTTGTTGATCAATACCAGGAAATGTAGTTCTTCTACCTGAGGTCGCTAATAAACGAAGGTCTTGTTCAGCCACAGCAAGTTCAACTGCAGTATAAACTTTCCTATCAAAAGTGGTCAGCTTTTCTTGTTCAATCGAAACTTGCGGTTTTGACTTATGATTAACTGAATTTTCTGCTGTATTTTGACTACAGCCAGATGAAAGTATCACTAACACCAAAGTTGAAAATAAAAATCTATCATCGATAAACTTCATACTTCTCTCTTGCTTATATTAAATACGCGATAGGTCGATAAACCAAATAATAAAATAACTAACCAAGTTAGCCCGCCTGAAGAAGAGCTTTCTGCAGGAGCAGGTTCTGGAGTTGGATTAGGCTCAGGCGTGGGCTCTGGTTCTGGTTCTGGCTCTGGCTCTGGTTCTGGTTCTGGTTCTGGTTCTGGTTCTGGTTCTGGGGCAGGAATAGCATTTACAGTAATTTCAGCGAAAAACTCATCACTTTGCACGCCATCGGTAACAGCTGTTACTCCAACAAAAAGTACACCAATAAAATCAGCTATAGCAGTAATACTTGTATCTGAAACGGTATAATTAGTACCTGCGGACACCTGCAAACTTTCGCCATCAATTTCTTGATATGTAAACATCGCTGGCATTAACGTTAAACTTTCGCCAGCAGTAAAGGCTAAATTATTTTGACTAATAATTTCAGGCTTGGCTTTCACCGAAATAGTAAAAGCGCCATTATTAACGGCAAAAAAGATATTGTTGCTGCAACGTAATTGTAGCCGAGCTTGTGAGGTCTCTATATTTGATAAGCTCACTTGATAACTACCGTTATTAGCAACTTGCTCAGCTAAAGTTGTCGAAAAGTTTGCCCCATTATCAACAGACAATAAAATATCTACACCAGCACATGAAATAGGAGCATTATTGGTTTGTGCAACATTCCACAATACCAATTGACTATTTTCCTGCCAAACATCATCTTTTATCGGGCTAGATATCGCAAAAGTTTCGTTAGTATTAACCACGCTCACTTGCATAGTATCAAGCCCGACTCCGCCGTTATTATCTCGAGCAATCAAACGAAAATTTAAGCTGCGCTCAGTACTAGGATAAGTTTCGCCTATCGATAAAATACCCGATAAAACATTACTCATTTGCGGTAAAATTCGAACGGGTTCAGCAATTGGGTCAAAGGCGCGAAATAATGGTCTACTGCCATCGTCAACTTGGTCGCTCAAAGAGTTACTTGCAGTGCCTAAATCATACTGCTGCCAGCTATAAGTTAAAACATCATTGTCGCTATCGGTGGCGCTGCCGGTTAAAGTAAAAGCGCTATTGGTAGGAATAGTATAATTTTGCCCAGCATTAACCGCTGGAATATTGTTACTGCTACTGGCATCACTACCACAAAGGCGGCCAATGCCTATTGTTAAAAATCGCTCTACTGTTGTTATCGAGCTAGTATGAAAATATGCGTCTGAGCTATTTTGTAAATTCTGACTGTCACACAAACCGGCATAACTCATAATTGTTGAACCACTACCCGGCTCGTACGCAGCACTTTCTTGCCTATTACCATCACATGCGCCAGCTAAACCATTAAAACTATGGCTAGCATTAAATTGATGGCCCATTTCATGAGCAACATAATCAACATAAAAAGCATCATTAGTCGGTCTCGAAGCTCCTGTTACGGCGCTACCTTTATTAACACTTGAGCATACTCCGCCTAATACCGCTAAACCACCACCATTAGTGCCTACAACATGGCCAATATCGTAATTATCAACACCAATAATACCGTTAATAACATCAGTATTTATTGACTCATCGGTATCGTTATTTTTAAAAGGGTCAGTTTGTTTATTAGTGAAAATTAGCTGGTCATTATTATTTACCAACTGCAATTTTATCGATAAATCACGCTGAAAAATTTCATTTAAACGATTAACCATAGTCACTATTTCAGCCATAGCGTCATTAACCGTCCCCCCATGAAAAGTGGTATATTCCGCCGCAGCTGAAATAGCCAGCCGATAAGTTCTTATTTTTGATACCGCCCCTGACGAGCTTGCCCCTACGGCTTTCGCTACTTTCGTTGGTAGATTAGCGGCGTAGCTTTCAAGTTGATCATCAACCGATACTTTAGGAGGGAGTTTTTTAAAACTAGCAACAGGCATAGCAGCAAGAAGGTCTTGGCGAAAATAACTAACATATTTCGTATTATCTAGTTGCGCACTGTCATCAGGCGATTGTGGCTCAACAAATACGGTTTTATCTCCATATTTGAACATGCCATGAAAGCCTTTTGGGGTAACATCAAATCGGCCACGATTATTTAATTGAGAATACGGTTGAGAGCTCAGTTGAGAATTCGGCTGAGAGTTCAGCTGAGAGTAACCATCGCTATTTAAAGAATCAGCTGAAGGGCCAACTTGGTAACCATAAAAGGTTTTTATTAAAGGGTACTTATTCGCTAATGACTCTGCCATCACGGTATCAGCAAATAGTTGAAAAGTGACTAACTCACCATTAGGCAAAGGAACACTTATTACTACCGACGTTTCAGTGGCAAGTAAAAGTTGATTGAGCTGTGCAAATTCAGTGCTAAATTTTTTACCAAAACTAATACTTGATTTAGCAGCCTTAACTTTTTCAGCACTGGTATACCACAAAGTGAACTGGCTACTATTATCATTAGCCGTTTCTAACGCACTTACCTGCGCTGCACAAAACAACAGCATAAAAAGGCAATACAACTGCGTAATTTTTCTCATATTTAGCTCACAAAACTCAATAGAAAAGCATAAATGTAAACGAAAGTATAAACGAATTCCCCATTAGCTGCAGAGTTTGAAGTAAGTAAAATAGCGTCTAGCTCTATAAATATTATTGACCGCTGAATTGTATCCACAGTATGCTACTGAGATATAAAGGAATAAAAATAATAACAGGTACGTAAGAAATAATGACTCACGCAAAAATACTTAAACTTCCCATTACCAACGTTTATGCCAAAGGCGACTTCACGGCCGAACTTTTTATTGGCAGCGAAAAACAATCGGTCAACTTAATTTTAGACACTGGCAGTAGCACCTTAGTTATTGAGCCACCGGCTTATCAACCAGAGTTTGATAAAAGCTTAACGGCAACAACACTGGCACAAGAAGTTAATTACGGTATTGGTGGTTGGGACGGTCCTGTAGTTTTAACCAACATAACTATTGGTCAAAATGAGCAACAGCTCACGTTAAAACAAAGCCATGTTGCAGTCGTTAAAAATGAAAAACAAAATACCTTTGGCGCAGCTGACGGTATTTTAGGTTTGGCTTATCATCATTTAAATAAGGGTTTTGACCTAAGCCAATACTTAACTAAAAATGAAATATCACCTGCACTTACCTACCCATGGCCATTTACTGAAGCACACAAACAAAAACTGGTAGATGCTAACGACTTGCCCAGCTTTAAACATTTTTTATGGCAACAACCCGAGCAAGACATAACCCCCTATTTCACCGAATTAGAAGAGCACGGGTTAGTGGCGAATAAATTTGCCTTCTACTCTTCTCGCTCTAGTATTTACGCAACCGCTGAAAACGCCAGCATAGCAGAGCTAAAACAAGCACCGAAAAACCAAGGTTTTATTGTTTTAGGCGGCGGCGAAGAACAAACCGAGTGTTACCAAGGAGAGTTTCAAAGCATCGAAATTTCCCACGACATTTATTACAACGCACAGTTAGTTTCAGTTCAAGTGGCAAGTAATGCTGAAATTGTTGCAGCGCCTTTAGAAAAATCTCATGAAAAAGCTTATTGCACCAACGCAATTATCGACACCGGCGCCAGTGCCTTAGTATTAACCAACCCAATATTTACTGAAATGGTTACCCAGTTAACCGCAATTAACCCTGAATTTGAAACGCTGATAAAAGCGTTTAGTGATATTAGCGCACAAGCAACCGGCATAGACGCAAGTTTAATTAACCTAACAGAATGGCCTGATATTAAATTTAACTTTATTGGCGAAAAGCAAATAGGGGAAAACAAAGAAACTATCACCTTAGTATGCCCGCCAAGTTGTTATTGGCAACTTAATGCGCCTACACCTACTAAGGCTTGTTTTAAAATACTCAGCCAACTACCACAATGGCCGAACCAATCAATTATCGGTTTACCGCTGTTAAATAATTATTACCTGATATTTGACCGTTCTGAAGATAAAACTGGCGTGGTTAAATTTGCCAAACAAGTTCCTTTAAGTACCAACATCGAGTAAGAAAAAATATGCACAGTTTTAGTAGCGAACGTTTATTTATAAGACCGTTGGCCGAAGAAGATAAGGAGCTATATTGCTCACTTTATACTGATGCTAAAACGATGCGCTATATAGTTGAGCCTTTTAGTCAAAAGAAAGCTGAAAAGGCTTTTGCAATATCTGTTAAAAAAAATAAACAAGACGATCCTAACTTTTATACTTGGACAGTTATCAATAAAACCAATGAAAAAAAAATAGGGATAACTTCACTTTATAAAATGCTTGGCAAAGAAATATTAGAACATCACGAAGTCGGTATTATGTTGTTGCCGCTATATACAGGAAAGGCACTAGGTAAAGAGTCATTAAAGGCTACTATAGGATTTGGTTTTCAAAACTTAAGAATGTCTCAGATTAATATTAGATTTAATAAAAGTAATATTGCGATTAAGGAATTAAGTCTGAATTTAGGTTTCGTAGACCACAATATTTATAAATTTACGGACAAGCACTCACAGTTATCACTTTTAAATAATGATTTTTACAATTATTTAACACTATCGTTACTTAATTATTCAAAGACATGAAAAGATTAAAAAAAACACTCACCATCACTAGTATTTGTATAATTAAACAAGTATAAAATAGACAGTTTAAAAATTATTCTAACAATAATAAGCAAGGACAGTTTTAATGTCAGGTAGTTTAGTCTGTGTAGGTACAGGAATGACTTTAGGGGCTCATATAAGCCCAATATGCAGAAGTTATATAGAACATGCCGATGTGGTTTTTTCACTGATGTCGAACGGTGTTGTTGAACGTTGGGTTGAGGAAATGCATAGCGATGTGCGCAGTTTACAGCCCTATTATTGTGAAGGAAAAAACCGTAATAATACTTATAACGAAATGGTTGCAGCAATATTAACTGAAGTGCGTGCTGGTAAAAAAGTGATTGCTGCTTTTTATGGTCACCCAGGAGTATTTGCTTGTGTTGCCCATCGCGCTATTGCTAAAGCCCAAAGCGAAGACTTTCCTGCTCACATGGAGCCGGGAATATCGGCTGAAGACTGTTTATTTGCAGATTTAAACATAGACCCAGGGAAAACCGGTTGTTTGCACTTTGAAACCAGCCAGTTTATGTTTTTTCAACGCAGAATAGACCCTGCCGCCCATTTAATTTTATGGCAAGTAGGTTTAGCTGGTGATAAATCGTTAACCAAATTCAGTACTGGCAAAGCTTATAAACAGGTATTAGTTGATTTACTAAGCGAAACTTATCCGCTTGATCATCAAGTGATTTTATACCAAGCGAAAGTATTACCAATAGATACCATGCGCGCAGAAAAAATAACTTTAGCCGAGCTAATAACTGCCGATATATATCAGCATACCACTTTGGTTATACCACCAAGTGAAAAAATGCAACCAAATCAAAACATAGTTGAGCGCTTAGCCAAGCTTGATAAGCAATTAACCACGGACAAAATTCAACCCAAACTATTTTTAGTTGAATAACATTAATTAAATAATAAATTAAACGAATTTTTATAAACAAATGGAGTTAAAAATGACACAAATTATCGAACTTTTAGAAAAAATGGGCCAAGATGCCAGTTTACAAAATGAAAGTAAACTAGCCACACTTATAGAATCTATAGAGCTTCCTGAAAATATTGAGAGAGCTATACTTACAAATGACTCAGAAGAATTAGCTCAAGATCTTAATACTCGCCCTAACATTTTTTGTGGTGTCTTTCCTGCTGAAGATGATGAACCAACTGAAGGTGATGACGAAAAAGAATCTGAAATTAAGTTTTTGAAACACGGTTAGTTAATCTAGTATCGTGTTTTTATTAAATAAATATGTGTTGAATAAACTAATATTATCTTTTATTAGTTTATTCTTAATAATAAGTAGCTTTCCTTCATATTCCATAGAGCAAAAAGATTACGATCTTGAGCTACAAAGAGCAGATGCTTCAAGAAGCAGTGATCCCAATACTTTTACTGAATTAATGAAAGTATTAAACATTAAAAGTAATATATTAACCACAAAACAAAAACAGTATTTAAATTATTTAAATGCCTACCAAGCAACATATCAGGGGGATTATAAAAGGGCGGAAAATATTGCTATATCAATATTAAATTCTAACGCTGATCCCTTAATAAAATTCAGAACAAAACTTACTATTATCAATGCCCTTGCATTATCCCAAGATTGGAATAAAGGTTTTAAATATCTGACTCAAGTACTCAACTCATTGCAAACCATATCAAATTCAGATTTACATCAAATGGCTTACTTTGTTACTACGCTTTTTTATAATCAATTAGGCCAACACTCTCTAGCACTAAACTATGCCGACAAGCTAACACCTAAAACTCCTAGAAGGTTATGCTTTAAAGCCGAATCAATATTATTAGCCCAGTTGAAACTCAAACAACTTTCATATAATGACGAATCAATTATCGATTCTATTAATATATGTAATAATGCAGGTGAACTTGCAATGAGTAGTCTTATTCAAACATACTTAGCACAAGTTTTAATAAATGAATATCAAACAGAAAAAGCAATTAACCTATTACAACATAACTTAGACAAAGTAATAAAAAGTCAATACCCTAAAGCTATTTCAGCCTTTTCATCTTTATTAGCTCAAGCTTATTGGCAAATGAAAGATATTAAAAATACAAAAAAATACGCTCTACATACTATTGAACAAGGTGAGAAACTTTCTACTACACCAGCATTTATTTCTGCATATAAAATACTTTACCAAGTTACTAAACAAGAAGGTGATTACCAAAAATCGCTTGAATACCACGTTAAATTCGCAGAAGCTGATAAAGCCTATATGGATGAAACCAAAGCCAAGCATCTAGCTTATCAGCTAGCAGCACATAAAGAATTTGAAAATAAAACCCATATCAAATTATTAGATGAGCAAAATCAACGCTTAACTTTAGCTAAAGCATTATCTGATAAGAAACAAGAAAATAATTTACTATTCATTGCCTTGCTAATGATCTTATTAGCGGTGTTAGCTGCTTGGGCGTATAGGTCGTGGAAAACCCAAGAGCGCTTAAAAGAGCTCGCCGAATACGATGGTTTAACTTGTATTTATAACCGTCGACATTTTGTAGAACTTGCAAGAAGTGTATTACTGCATTATAAAAAATCAGAGCAAGAGCTTAGCTGCGTAGTATTTGATTTAGACTTATTCAAACAAGTTAACGATAACTACGGCCACGCTAAAGGTGACCAAGTGCTTAAAGCTGCGGTAGAGGTATGTAGAAGCATTGGCCGGCACAATGATATATTTGGCCGTTTAGGCGGTGAAGAATTTGGTTTTATTCTGCCCGGATGTAGCATGATGATAGCGGAAGATATCGCCAACAAATGTCGTAAACTTATTAAAGATATTGACTATAAAGCATTAGGGCTTGAAACCCCTATTACCGCAAGCTTTGGCGTAACCGATGTAATTCAGTCGGGCTTTGAATTAGACGATTTACTCGCCGATGCTGATTGCGCAATGTATGCATCTAAAAACCATGGTAGAAATCAAGTAACGGTTTATAAAAAATAAAAATCCGCTATTATAAAGCTCAGCTATAATTAAATAGCGTTTTATCATTCAATTATAAAATAAATGAGTTTGTAAATAAGCAATGGAAAGGTTTGTTTCTTAAAACAACTATCGAGGTAGCATGGAGGTGTCCCTCGTACAGTAATTAGGATAGCTCTTGCCATATTTTAATTTAATTTGCTTAAGCACAGCGTTGTTTAGCTTTTTTAAAATTACCAAGCGCAAGCTCTGCTCCGTTATAAAATTAACTCACTTAACTTTCTTATTCACTTCGCTAACTCCCTTGTTCACTTCGTTAGTACTTTTAATCTCTATTTATTTTTCCACGACGATTCCGGTCAATGCACTAGAAAATAATAGCATTGAACAAACCTTGCTATTAGCCGATAAAATTAGAAGTAGTGATCCGAGTAAATTTAATGATTTACTCAGTCAGCTTGAATTGAATAAAGCTCGATTAAATGGCCATCAGCAAGATTATTACCATTATTTAACCGCCTATCGCGCGGTGTTTTCAGGTAACTTTCAACAAGGTATAAGCATAGCGAAAAACCTTATCAATACTAACGCAGCACATGATCTTAGTATTAGGTCAAACATGCTAATTGTTAATACCCATGCTGTATCTTCAAATTGGAGTAAAGGCTTATCTCAACTCGCGGTGTTATTAAAACAAGTAGCAAGAATTGAAAATAAAGCGCTTTACCAAGATGCTATTATTGTGACTGCGCTTTTCTATAATCAGTTAGGCCAATATAATTTAGCGTTGAATTATGCCAATAAAGTCGCCTTTAGTGAGACAAAAAGCCGTAGTTTTTGCATTGTTCAACATCTGATTTTAGAGTCAAAATTTAAACTCAACTTATTAAGCGAAGACGCTATTGAAGTAAATAACGCAATAACAGCCTGTAAGCAAGCTAATGAGTATTTATCAGTTTCGCTAAGTAAAGCCTATCTGGCGACTTTATATCTGAATAATGGCCAATATAACCAAGCGCTTGATTATATTAACGCCAATTTAGCCGAAGTAGAGCAAACCAAATATCCTCGCGGTATTGCCGAGTTTTATTCCTTATTAGCAAAAATTTATTGGCAACAAAACGATAGTGCTAATACTCAAAAGTATGCTTTAAAAACCGTTAGTCAAGATAACGGTTTAGTTACTACTCCAGCCTATATATCTTCCTATAAGCTGCTTTACCAAGTTTACAAGCAACAGGGGGATATAAGTAACGCCCTAAAGTATCACGTTAAATATTCTGATGCGAAAGAGGCTTTTATTGATGAAACTAAAACCAAGCATTTAGCCTTTCAATTAGCTCAGCATAAAGAGTTTGAAAATAAGGCTCAGATCAAAATTTTAGATGAAAAAAACCAGCGCTTAACCTTAGCTAAAGCGCTGATAGAGAAAAAACAAGAAAACATTTTTTTATTCGCTTCGTTACTTTTCACCATACTAACTGCTGTCATTATTTGGGCTTATAAGTCTTGGCGAACACAAGAGCGTTTACAGCAACTTGCCGAATACGACACTTTAACGGGAATTTTTAATAGAGGTCACTTTGTTGAAGTGGCTAATAGTGCAATTAGCCACTGTCAAAAGTCTCAACAAGAGATCAGTTGTATTTTATTTGATATTGATAAATTTAAACACGTCAATGACCACTTTGGCCATGCTGTTGGCGATAAAGTATTAAAAAGCATTATTGATGCTTGCCAACCAGTTTGTCGGCATAATGATATTTTTGGCCGTATTGGCGGTGAAGAATTTGCCTTTATTCTACCCGGTTGCAATATTATTATTGCCCAAGACATCGCCAATAAATGCAGAAAATTTATCAAAGCGGTTGATTATCAAGCCTTAGGTCTAGATGAAGAAATTACCGCCAGTTTTGGCGTAACGGATAATACTCAGTCTGGTTATGATATTGACGAGTTACTTGCCGACGCAGATTGCGCTATGTACTCATCTAAACACCATGGCAGAGATACTGTGAGTATTTATAAAAACTAGTTTAGAACTTCGCTACATCACAAATAACCAATTTTGGTAATAATTATTTTTTATTCCTTAATGCACTTAGCTCAGACCTAAACATTAAATACCATTCTTTATTTGTAGGTCGTACTTTAGTGCGACAAATCAGCATAGTGTGGCAGAGTTGTCGGAATAAATTCCGACCTACACTTTCCCCTGAGTAATCTACATAGACATGTTATTTTTTCTTAAGCAACATCCGCTCTAAGGTATTATCTTTGATAAAATAATGATGATATAAGCCTGCCACGGCGTGAAAGGCGATTAAGTAATAGCCATAGCTGCCGATCAATTCATGCCATTCTTTTATCACTTTCGCTAAGTCTTTATTTTCGGCAATAAGCGCAGGTAGTGATAAACCAAAAAATGGCACGGGTTTGCCAGCAGCACTTAATATAAACCAACCTGCTAATGGCATGGCTATCATAAATACGTATAACAATACGTGGGCAATTTTAGCTAATAAGGCTTGGCTTGATTTTAATGGCGGCGTTATTGCTGGCGCTGTTTGCCTAAGTCGAATAACTAATCGCAACCATACTAAAAAGAAAATCAACATGCCTAACATAAAATGCCACATTTTAAAGGCATCGCGCGTTTCAGTGCCCTTTTCAAAAAATACCCGACACTCAATACTGGCAAACACCGCAATCATTAACAGTAACATTAGCCAATGCATAATTATTAACGAGCTGGAATACTTATCTGAGGTAGTAACTTTATTCATAATGGCGCCCTAAAGATGTAGTCTAATTAAGTATAGGAATTTTGTGAGAGCTGCAGCGAAATTAACAGCTAAAAAGGACGAGTAAATCAAAAAACAAGTTGAAAAATAAAGTTAAAAAAAGGAGCTAAATAGCTCCTTTTTAAAGTTTCATTAAATGCTTATTTATCGGCAAAAGTGTAGCTCAGCATTTATTCCGACAACTCTGTACGGGTTTGTCGCACTTAAGTACGACCTACAAATATTCAAGTCTTTAAATCATTAAAAAATAAAGGCATTTAATTATTTAGAATACCGTCAACCGTACCTTGGGCTAATGGGTGATAACCCGGACGTGCTTTTAAGTACACTTTTTTAGCCCATGCCATGCCCTGCTCTGATTCAGCTAAAGCTTTATATAAAGGCACGATAAGCTTTCTACGACCGATACTTATTAAGTACTGCTCCATAGCGGGTAATACTTCATTATAGCCAGCACGTAGCGATAACAAGTACCATGCATGGGCAATTTCAGCATTACTGCTGTTGGTAAGGTTATAAGCTTGGTCTAGTTCAGCCATTTTCTCTATGGCTAAATTTACCGGTAAGTTATTGATGAAATGTAGCCATTCATGCAAAGTCCACTTAGTTGTCGGTAATTGCGCTAAAGTGATTTCACTAGCTAACCACGAAGATATTTGCACGTCGATGGTGGTAAAGGCATTCGAAGTTGGCTTAGGTACATAAGTGGGTAAGCCCTGTTCATAAATCCATTCGTTAACTTCAGTATCAGAAACAATGTTCGGGTATTTATGAGTTAAGTGCTTTTTCAAATATTTAATAAAATTTGTTGTGCCTAAACTTTCAAAAGCATGACTATTAAAATACGCTAAAATGAACTTGTCGAAACGCTCACGGCCAAATTTTTCTTCCAAATACATTAAGAATAATTGCCCTTTTACATAAGGTACGCCCGAGAAGGCATCATCAGGATCACGACCTTTTAGGTCGATATAAAGTTGTGTATCGCCTGGGCTTAATTCAGCAATTTCATAGTTTAAGTCTTGAGCGCCTAAAGCTTGCTCCATTACTGCGCGGTCAACACCGAAAACTTCTTCCATGATGCGGTTTTCAACATAACTGGTAAAGCCTTCGTTTAACCATAGGTCGCGCCAGCTTTCATTAGTCACTAAATTACCTGACCAAGAATGGGCTAATTCATGGGCAATTAAATTAACCAAGCTTTTATCGCCAGCGATAACGGTTGGCGTGATAAAAGACAAGCGTGGGTTTTCCATGCCGCCAAAAGGAAAGCTTGGCGGTAAAATAAGTAGGTCATAACGACCCCAACGATAAGCACCGAATAATTTTTCAGATGCGTCAATCATCGCTTGGGTATCATCAAATTCAGCCACTGCTGCGTCAATAATACTGTGCTCAGCATAAATACCGGTTTGCTTACTCATCGCTTTAAATTCTAAATCGCCCACGGCAATCGCAATTAAATATGAAGGAATAGCTTGCGGCATGGTAAAAAAGTAATCACCGTCTCTGTCAGTATCTGGGGTATTGTTAGCGCTCATTACGGCTAATAAACTAGGATCGGTAGTGATACGGGCAGTATAGGTTACACGTACACTTGGCGTGTCTTGAATGGGGATCCAAGAGCGAGCATGAATCGCTTGGTTTTGGCTAAACATAAACGGCTGTTTTTTACCGGCAGTTTGCTCTGGCGTTAGCCACTGTAAACCTGAAGCTTGTGGTAATGAATGATAATAAATTCGCAACTTACTTGCCTGAAATTTATTATTCACCGTTAATTTTGCGCCAAGTACATCGTCTCGCTTAGCAAGCCTGTGAGATACTTTATGCCATTGTCCTGCTTGGTTTTTTGCCAGTACTTTCTCAATGATTAAATCGCGGGTATCTAAGGTTACCGGCACAGTTTCATCAGTTAACCAATTTAATGATAGCTCAGCAAAACCTGATAATGATTTTTGCTCAAAATCTACGGCTAAATCAAGATATATGTGTGAGGTTGTAACTTGGTCGTAGTTGGCGTAGGTGTATGCGTCATTCACTTTGGCAGAAGCAGAAAAGGCTGCAAAGTGGCCGACAAGAAAAATAAGCTGAAACAAATATTTCATGGCATGTGGGTCCAATAAAAAAATAGGCTTGTAGGTTAAAATAACCTGCAAGCCTATTCAACTAATGCTTTGAAATAGTACACAACATTTACAGTTCGATAATGCCTAAAGTGTAAACCTATGTAATACAGCTTTACATATTAGCCGTTACGGTTGTTCCAGACGGATAACTACACGACGGTTTTCACCTCGGCCCAATATAGTATTGTTGGAAGCGATATGGCGTTTTTCACCATAACCTTTTGCTTCAATACGTTTAGGGTCGATACCACTTTTAACAAAGTAGTCTCTAATTTTAGCGGCACGTTTTTCAGATAAATTTTGGTTAGGCCAGCGACCACCGTAACTATCAGTATAGGTATCAATTAAAACCAATTCTAAATTTGAGTCGAGTGCTAAATATTCGGTGATCATCGCCATACGTCTTTGCGAGGCTTTGGTTAAGCTCGAACTGTTAGACTGATAATTTAATACCGTATAAGCAATATCATCAAAACTATAATTTAATAAGTTACCAACACAGCTCACAAACTCTCGATAAGCAGAGCTAAACTTTGCTGTTGATAAACCTACAGAAATTTTATCAGTATCGCTGTACCAATCGTCATAATAAAACGTTGGGCTCATGCCCTGCTCTAATTCACTAAGCATGGTCCAGGCAACTTTTTTCGGTAAGCTAGGTGAATATTGTTTATGTAACTTCATTTTCGCTAAGCTGTAGCCATTAACACCAGGGCGCCACTTAGGCGCTTCAGAGCGAACTTCTGCTAAAGCATAGTTATCGGGCAGGCGCATCATGTCTAATTCAAATTCCATGTTCATATCACGGCTAGCTTTACTATAAAATTTAGCTTGTCCGTAATTAGGAATTTGATGGGTTAAAGTACACTGTAAACGCGAGTTATTAGACAAGTTCCACTGTGAAGTAGACAAGCTAGCGCTATATTGGCGAATACTCGCTTGAGCAGACGCTGACATAACTATAAGAAGAAGAGCTGCAATAATTTTATTCATAATTTACACAAATGGATTCGAGTAACTAAATTTTTTATCGGCCTAATTGTTAATAACTTTAGCACTATTTAGCTAATGAAGAGCAAGCAATTGTAAAAAAAACATAAAGCACTAACTCTGTCGGTTAAATATCTGCGATAATTTAGTTAATTTATTTTTCAAAGCGCCTGTATTTTCCCATTATGTCTGAAGCTACGCCACAACCAATATTAGAAGAAAGTTCAACTAAATCACTTTTCGCTCAACGTTTTCGTGGGTATTTTCCCGTGGTTGTTGATGTTGAAACCGCCGGTTTTAATGCCCAAACCGATGCTTTATTAGAAGTTGCCGCATCAGTATTAAGCATTAATGAAGAAGACGGTACTTTTTCAATTGATGAAACTATTCATTTTAATGTTGACCCGTTTGAAGGTGCTAACCTTGAGCCTTCGGCCTTAGCCTTCACCGGAATTGACCCTACTAACCCACTGCGTGGCGCGGTAAGTGAAAATAAAGCCTTAACGGAAATATTCAAAAAAATCAGAAAAAAAATGAAAGCCGCGGGTTGTCAACGTGCGATCATGGTGGCTCATAATGCCGCTTTTGATTTAGGTTTTATTAATGCCGCCACCGAGCGCTGTAAAATTAAACGCTCGCCTTTTCACCCTTTTGTAAGCTTTGATACCACCACACTTGCTGGTTTGGCTCTCGGTCAAACCGTTTTAGCTAAAGCCTGCGCCGCAGCGAATATTGAATTTAGTAACTCTGAGGCGCATTCAGCTTTATATGATACTGAAAAAACTGCTGAGCTTTTTTGCCATATAGTTAACAAATGGCAGCAACTAGGTGGTTGGCCGCTAGTAAGTGAACCTGAAGAGTAACAATACGGTCAACTTAACCCAAGTTGAGGTTATTTATGTTCTTAAATGTATTGAGAAACTAAAATTTAGAGGGTGATTTACTTCGGTTGTTATGACGTAAAATTAAATTTCTTAACGCTAGAATAACCAGAATAAAAGCTAAGAACTGCATCAAAGCTTCTTCAAATGCTACCAATAAAAAAATTGCGGTAGCACCATACCAATATGGTAAATACTCATACAAAAATTCAGGTAAATGGTGGCGTATTTTTCGTTTGTTTTTTGGGTCTAAGCGATGAGATGCTGAGCGAGATACCAATAAAATACAGCCAATGCCATAGAACATAGCCGCTGATACCATCAGTTGCCATTCGTTATGATAAAGTAAAATATAACCACTGAGGGCAAATACGATATAAGGTAAGTTATCGTAAAGTATCGTTATTAGTATTTTTAGCATAAACAATAAATAATCTGTAGATGATAATTTTAAGTGTAGACGCTTTTTAAATACTCTCTAAAAAAACCTATAAAAAAACCGGCAAGTGCCGGTTTTTTTTCAAACAATAACTAAAACTTATAGTTTGTCAGCATTGTCTGTTAAGTATGAAGCTACGCCGTCTGGAGAAGCAGTCATACCTTTATCACCTTTGTTCCAACCAGCAGGACAAACTTCGCCGTGGTCTTGGTGGAATTGTAAAGCATCAACCATACGTAACATTTCATCAACGTTACGGCCTAATGGTAAGTCATTAACTACTTGATGACGAACATTGCCTTCTTCATCAATTAAGAATGAGCCACGAAATGCAACGCCAGCTTCTGGATGCTCAACATCATATGCTTGACAAATTTCATGCTTTACATCAGCAACAAGGGTGTATTGAACTGGGCCAATACCGCCATCGTTGATTGGAGTATTACGCCATGCGTTATGAGAAAATTGTGAATCAATTGATACACCAATAACTTCTACGCCACGGCTTTTGAATTCTTCCATGCGGTGATCAAAAGCTAAAAGTTCAGATGGACAAACAAAAGTGAAATCTAACGGGTAAAAGAAAATAACCGCTTTTTTACCTTTAATAGCCGCACTTAAATTAAATGCATCAACAATTTCACCGCTACCTAATACAGCTGCAGCAGTAAAGTCTGGGGCTGAACGACCAACAAGTACACTCATTTTTTTCTCCAATATAAAAAGTAAGTAAAATTCAAGCTTATTCCAAGCTTGTTATGTCTGTAACTTAGTATGGTGACAGACATTGGTATTTCAATATCAAAGCTTAAATAAACTTTTAATAAGCACTTAAGCTTTAATTACAACAAAATAACTTAAGCGTTTTCTTCAGAGCTGTTTTTCTCTGCAGATTCTTTAATTAAAGTTTGTAATTCACCTTGCTGGTACATTTCCATAATAATGTCACAACCGCCAACTAACTCGCCGTCTACCCATAATTGTGGGAATGTTGGCCAATCAGCATATTTTGGTAATTCTGCACGAATATCTGGGTTTTGTAGAATATCAACGTAAGCAAATTTTTCACCACAGCCCATTAGTGCTTGAGAAGCTTGTGAAGAAAAACCACAGCTAGGTAATTTTGGAGAACCTTTCATGTATAAAAGAATGGTGTTCTCTGCGATTTGTTGTTTAATGCGTTCAATAGTTTCCATTACGACCTCTTTGCTATATTTACTAAATTACTATTCTATTATTTTTTCTATATTTGGTAAAAATAATAGAATAATAATTAACTTAATCATTACAAGTTAATCAGCTATAGCCTTGATAAACATAACATCAAGCTCTATATACTTATAAGGTTTTAGTGTGTTTTAATAAAACTTGACCATTTTACTAGGTTTTTGCAAAAAACAAACTATTTCTTTATATTAAAATATCAAAAAAATACATTTGATCATTCTTGGAGATTAAAAATGGCATTTACATTACCTGCTTTACCGTATGAGAAAAACGCGTTAGAGCCGCATATTTCAGCAGAAACATTAGAATATCATTACGGCAAACATCACAATACTTATGTGGTTAAGTTAAATGGTTTAGTTGAAGGTACTGAATTAGAAGGAAAGTCTTTAGAAGAAGTGGTTAAAACATCATCTGGCGGTATTTTTAATAACGCGGCACAAATATGGAACCACACCTTTTACTGGAACAGTTTAAGCCCTAACGGTGGTGGCGAACCAAGTGGTGCCTTAGCTGATGCTATTGCAGCTAACTTTGGCTCTTTTGCTGAGTTTAAAACCCAGTTTACCACCAGCGCCATTAACAATTTTGGCTCAAGCTGGACTTGGTTAGTTAAAAATGCAGATGGTTCTTTAGCGATTGTAAATACTTCAAATGCAGCTACACCACTAACCGATGACGGTGTTACCCCCCTTTTAACCGTAGATTTATGGGAACATGCTTACTACATTGACTACCGTAATTTACGTCCAAGTTATATGGAAGGTTTCTGGGCATTAGCTAATTGGAACTTTGCCAGCGAAAACTTTGCTTAATAAGTATTAAGAACTTCAATAAATGAACAATATTCATCAGCGAACATGATGGAAATTGTTCATTTTTTATATCAAATTCCTGAAACAAATTGTTATTTACAAAAAGCTTACCCGCTACTTGGTATTTATCTAAGCTAAAATACGCTAGAATTATTACTCAAAAATCCCCTCAGGTTACTTCATGTGGTTTATCGTTTAACAATATTTTCATTTCTTATTGGCAGTTTATTTTTACTAAATTTTAATGCTGCTTTTGCTAAAGATGATGATCCCGTATTCATAAATACTGAAAACAATAAAGAAGCTGAATTTATTGGCCTACCTTTTATTTTCTCAAGCGATACCATGGCAACTTCACTTGGTGTTGCCGGCGTTATTAAAAGTGCCGGCCAGCCACAAGCGTCGGTGTTAGGTATAGCAACCTACTCTACTAACAATTCGCATGTTACCTACTTAGCGGCTAATTCATACCAACTACCTAATTCTAGCCAGTGGTTATTTTCCGCCGACTACTTTGCTGCAACCTTTCCCGAAGGTATTTATTTCCTTAATGAAGAAAGTGAACTTGCACAGGCTGGTTTAAATGGCTCTACTGAAAATGATCAAATAATTACCCACGGCGTGGAAAAAAGCATGCGCTTGCATTTTCGTTATGTTTTACCTTGGGCTAAAGGTGAAAATGGCGCGGTAGCCTCTCTGAAAAAAAATACAGAAATAAACTCGATGTGGAACCCACAACAATCTGGCGTGAGTAGTATTAACTTTTCGCCTTTTTATGAAGAGCTCGACTTAGCTGAATTAAATGAACTACAACGTTCAACCAAAGCTTCTGGCTTAGCCGTTGAATTTACTTGGGATAATAGAAATTCAATCAGTGAAACCCTCAAAGGTAATTTCAGCCAACTAAGTGTTAAATACGGCCAAGACACTGAAAATATTCCATCGTGGTTAACTTGGCAATTTGAATACGCACATTTTTTGCAATTACCAAATAATTCGTTAATGAATAATCATGTACTCGCCTTTAATTTCGCCATTGCAGACACCCCAACATGGAACCAAACTGTTGATGGTGAATATCGACGCCCACCGGTATTTGCAGGTAATTCTTTAGGTGGTTTTAATAGCCTGCGCGGCTACCCAAGCCAAAGATTTCATGGTCGTTCATCTGTGCTTTACACAGCAGAATATCGCATTTTACCTAACTGGCAACCATTAGCAGATGTTTTTGAAGGCTATTATAATGTGCCTTGGTGGCAATGGGTTGCATATGTTGAAGCAGGCCGTGTCATTAACGACTTCAGTGTTAGTGATTTACACCAAGAGATGAAGCTAAGTGTTGGGCTTGGCGCTCGTTTTGAAGTTGAAGGGGTAGTAGTTCGTACTGAATATGCTCGTAGTGAAGAAGGTGGGCAAATTTGGGTCATGGTAAATCAACCATTTTAAAGCGCTTTTAAACCTGTAGATTCATAAAAACTTTCCACTTATTACTCCTTATATTAAAGCACTTAATTGCTAGTGAGAATTATTTCCAGCCATACTAAATACGGTTATTCACGCCTATTTATTCAATTCAAAAATATACATTAAATCTATTTTTTTCTTGTAAGTCATATAGGTTAGCGTATTCCTTCCTACAAAAAAGTTACAAAAATTTCCAGCAACTTCCATTAAAGCAGCTAATCTTAAAGTAAGCCCCTTTAATTACTTTATTGTTTATTATTTCCCGGAGGTTGTCATGAGTATTTTTAAGCATTATCAATCGCGTTACGACGAAGCTCAAGAAGAACGCTATAGCATTCAGGAGTTTTTAGATATTTGCCGTGAAGACAGGTTTTCTTACGTAAGTGCCGCTGAAAGATTACTTAAAGCTATAGGCGAACCTGAAATGATCGACACCTCTACTGAACCAACGCTAAGTAGAATATTTTCCAACCGTGTTATCGCTCGTTACCCTGCATTTGCTGAATTTTATGGCATGGAAGACGCCATTGAACAAATTGTTGCCTATTTAACTCATGCCTCACAAGGGTTAGAAGAGCAGAAACAAATTCTTTATTTATTAGGCCCTGTCGGTGGCGGTAAATCATCGCTGGCTGAAAAACTCAAAGCATTAATGCAACAAGAGCCCATATATGTGCTTAGTGCTAACGGCGAACGTAGCCCAGTAAATGATCACCCTTTTTGTTTATTTGATAAAAATGCCGACGGTAAAATTCTTCAAGATGAATATAATGTCCCTAGTCGCTATTTAAATACTATTATTTCTCCTTGGGCAGCTAAACGCTTACATGAATTTAAAGGAGACATTGCTAAGTTTGAAGTGGTGAAAGTTTACCCTTCAATATTAGACCAAATTGCCATAGCCAAAACAGAGCCCGGAGATGACAACAATCAAGACATTTCCGCTCTTGTTGGCAAAGTGGATATCAGACAGCTTGAGCATTTCTCTCAAAATGACCCAGACGCCTATAGTTACTCCGGTGCTTTATGTCGCGCTAACCAAGGTTTGATGGAATTTGTCGAAATGTTTAAAGCGCCAATTAAAGTATTACACCCATTATTGACCGCAACTCAAGAAGGTAATTACAACCCAACAGAGGGGCTGTCAGCTTTACCCTTTGACGGAATATTACTGGCGCATTCTAATGAGTCTGAATGGACAACCTTTAGAAACAATAAAAACAACGAGGCGTTTTTAGACAGGGTTTATATTGTTAAAGTGCCGTACTGTATGCGGGTTTCTGAAGAAGTTAAAATATACAAAAAACTTTTAGAAAACAGTGAACTAAAAGATGCACAATGTGCACCAGATACTTTAGAAACCTTAGCGCAATTTTCAGTATTATCACGCTTAAAAGAGCCAGAAAATTCTAGCATTTATTCTAAAATGCGTGTTTATGACGGTGAAAGTTTAAAAGATACTGATCCAAAAGCAAAATCGTACCAAGAGTATCGAGACTATGCCGGCATTGACGAAGGCATGTCAGGGCTTTCTACCCGTTTTGCGTTTAAAATATTATCGCGCGTATTTAACTTTGACCACTTAGAAGTGGCGGCAAACCCAGTGCACCTTTTCTATGTATTAGAGCAACAAATAGAACGCGAACAATTACAGCAAGATGTTGCCGAGCGTTATTTAGAATTTATTAAAGGTTATTTATCTCAACAATATATAGAATTTATTGGTAAAGAAATTCAAACCGCTTACCTTGAGTCATATTCTGAGTACGGCCAAAATATTTTCGACCGCTACGTGACTTATGCTGACTTTTGGATACAAGACCAAGAGTATCGCGACGCAGAAACCGGACAGCTATTTGATCGAGAATCATTAAATAATGAATTAGAAAAAATAGAGAAACCAGCCGGTATCAGTAACCCTAAAGATTTCCGTAATGAAATCGTTAACTTTGTTTTACGCGCTAAAGCAAACAATAACGGTAAAAATCCGTGTTGGACCAGTTATGAAAAACTGCGCACCGTAATAGAGAAAAAAATGTTCTCTAATACTGAAGATCTTCTGCCGGTTATTTCATTTAATGCTAAAACATCAACTGATGATCAGCAAAAGCATGACGATTTTGTTGAACGTATGATGACCAAAGGCTACACCAAAAAACAAGTCAGACTATTATCTGAATGGTATTTGCGTGTAAGAAAATCATCTTAAAATAGATGTGGGGTATTCTATGGCCAACTTTATTGATAGACGGTTAAATAGCAAGAATAAAAGCACAGTTAACAGGCAGCGCTTTATTCGACGCTATAAAAACCAGATCAAAAAATCGGTGTCAGACGCCATTAATAAACGTGGCGTAACTGATGTTGATAAAGGCGAAAATATAACGATTACGCGTAAAGACTTAGGTGAGCCTGTTTTTCATCAAGGTAAAGGCGGTATTCGAGACCAAGTTCATCCAGGCAACGACCAATACAGCGCAGGAGATAGAATTGCGCGTCCGCCTCAGCAGCAAGGTCAAGGCAGCGGCCAAGGAGAAGCAAGCAACAGTGGTGAAGGGGAAGACGACTTTGTTTTCTCTATTTCAAAAGAGGAGTATCTAAACCTACTGTTCGAAGATCTGGCACTGCCTAATTTAGAAAAAAATCAACTCGATAAATTAGTTGAATATAAAACCGTGCGCTCAGGTTATTGTGCAGAAGGTGTGCCTTCAAATATCGATATTGTAAAATCATTACAAGGTTCGATTGCACGCAGAATTGCGATGACCTCAGGTAAACGTAAAGACCTTAAAGCCTTAGAGCAAGAATTAGCGGAGCTAAGTGCTGATAAACTTGATCACGTCAAAGAAATTAATGCCTTGAAAAAACAAATCAAAGCATTAAAAGATAAAATCGCAAAAGTGCCCTTTATCGATACCTTTGATTTACGCTTTCGAAATTATGCCCAACAAGCTATTCCAACCTCAAGAGCAGTAATGTTCTGCTTAATGGATGTATCGGGTTCAATGGACCAAGCAACCAAAGATATTGCTAAGCGCTTTTATATTTTATTATATTTATTTCTAACTCGTACCTATAAGTCGATTGATGTGGTTTACATTCGGCATCACACCCAAGCGAAAGAAGTTGACGAACAAGAATTTTTTTATTCACAAGAAACCGGCGGTACTATCGCCTCAAGTGCACTTGAGTTAATGGATAAAGTGATCACTGAGCGTTATAGCGAAAGTAGCTGGAATATATATGGTGCACAAGCATCAGACGGTGATAATTGGGCTGATGATTCACCACATTGTAAGAGCTTTTTACTAGATAAAATTTTACCTAAAGTGCGTTATTTCAGTTATATCGAAATAACCCAACGCGCCCATCAAACCTTGTGGCAACAATATGACGAAGTAGCCAAAATTCATAGCCATTTTGCCATGCAACATATAAAAACTGTAGAAGATATATACCCTGTATTTAGAGAGCTTTTCCGTAAAAATACCGAGCAAGTTGCTTAAATAAAAACACTTAATAAAAGTGATTCATGTAAGTGAATAAGGAGCATCATGACCAAACGTACTCCCTTAGATGACAGCGCAGATTGGACCTTTGATAAGTTAGGCCTGTATCAAACAGAAATTGCTCGAGTGGCTGAACATTACCGTTTAGATACTTATACCAATCAAATTGAAGTGATAACCGCCGAGCAAATGATGGATGCTTACGCCAGTGTTGGTATGCCCATTGGTTATAATCACTGGACTTTTGGTAAAAAATTCATTCAAACAGAGCAAACCTATAAACGAGGACAAATGGGACTTGCTTATGAAATAGTGATTAATTCCGACCCTTGTATTTCCTATTTAATGGAAGAAAATACCATGACCATGCAAGCGCTGGTTATGGCACATGCCTGTTACGGTCACAATTCATTTTTCAAAGGTAATTATTTATTCAAATCTTGGACCGATGCTGGCTCTATTATTGATTATTTACTCTTTGCCAAACAGTACATCGCCAAATGTGAAAACAAACATGGTATTAGTGAAGTGGAAGCATGTTTAGATGCTTGTCATGCTTTGATGAATCACGGGGTTGATCGCTATAAACGCCCTCAAAAAATATCTTTAGATGAAGAGCTTAGGCGCCAAAAGGATCGCGCTCAATACTTACAATCTCAAGTCAATGATTTATGGCGTACCGTACCTTTTACCAAAGACGAAGTCGAGCAAGAAAAGCAACGTTTTCCGTCAGAGCCTCAAGAGAACTTACTGTATTTTATTGAAAAAAATGCTCCATTGCTAAAACCATGGCAGCGTGAAATTGTCCGAATCGTGCGAAAAATATCTCAATATTTTTACCCACAAAAGCAAACTCAAGTGATGAACGAAGGCTGGGCTTGTTTCTGGCATTACACCATTTTAAATCACCTTTATGATGAAGGCTTAGTAACCGATAAATTCATGATGGAATTTTTGCAAAGTCATACCAATGTGGTCGCTCAGCCTGACTACAATAGTCCATATTATTCAGGTATTAATCCTTATGCTCTTGGTTTTAATATGTTTATTGATATTCGCCGTATTTGCGAACATCCCACTGAAGAAGATAAAGAATGGTTTCCTGAAATTGCCGGTTCAAATTGGTTAGACACAGTGCACTTTGCCATGGAAAACTTTAAAGATGAAAGCTTTATCAGCCAGTATTTGTCGCCTAAGTTAATACGAGATTTTAAGCTTTTTCACATTCATGACAATGAACAAAATAACTTTATCGAAATTGCCGCTATTCATAATGAAAGCGGTTATAAAAAAATTAGAGCTGCGTTATCTGAGCAATATAATTTAAGTAACCTTGAAGCTAACATTCAAATTATTGATGCTGATGTTACCGGCGACCGAGCACTAACGTTAAAGTTCACCCCACACAAAGCAGTGCCTTTAGGCGATTCTAAAAGTGAAGTGATGAAGCATTTATTTTATTTATGGCAATTCGATGTCAAATTAGTACAAGAAAACGAGCAAGGAGAAGAAGAAGTTATTGCTCAATGTTTAAAAGAAGAAAAAAAGGCGAGTTAAATATAAAAGTGCAAGCCAAGAAGTTTGTCCCGTCCTGATATACGTTGACAATTTTTAATGAAAGGCCAGTAGCTTTTGCTCCTGGTCTTTTTTGTGCACTTGCTCTG
>CANMXU010000017.1 GCA_947501935.1 uncultured Alteromonadaceae bacterium | reverse complement strand
GTAAGGGCTGTGAGGTCTTGAGCTAACTGATACTAATTGCCCGTGAGGCTTAACCATACAACACCCAAGTAGTTTTTACTATAAAGTGTGTATGAAGACTGACAAAGAATAACTTCACGTACATAACGTGTTGAATAAGAATCAAATAGTGTATTTATATCGTCGATAAAAACGTTCATACGTGAACGTTATCGACAGTAGTGCATCATGCACGTTAGTTTTCCAGATAGTTTTTGCGTAGATGTACGCGTCGCTCCTTGCCATCCATGGCATCGCGACATTAGTGCATCCATGCATGTTTTTTTGTCTAGCGACAATAGCGACGTAGTCCCACCTGATCCCATTCCGAACTCAGAAGTGAAATGCGTTAGCGCCGATGGTAGTGTGGGAGTTCCCATGTGAGAGTAGGACATTGCTAGACTTCTCTTTGAGAAACCCGCAGCTGATGTTGCGGGTTTTTTATCAAAGAAACTTAATGCATTAGCTTACTTATTAAGTAAATTAACGCATAACAGTTTTTGTCTGGTGACAATAGCGCTGTGGTACCACCTGATCCCATTCCGAACTCAGAAGTGAAACGCAGTAGCGCCGATGGTAGTGTGGGAGTTCCCATGTGAGAGTAGGTCATTACCAGACTCCTTTTCAAAGCCCTTGTCTTCCGACAAGGGCTTTTTTCGTTTAGAATCGTTCAGCTATAATTAACGGGGAAATCAAATGACCTGGGCTAGTACGCTATCATGGGAGAATGCTCAGGGAAAAGCAGAGCTATTAAGGACTATAAGAGCGTTTTTTGCGAAACGGGCTGTTATAGAGGTTGAAACGCCATTAATGTCTCAAGGGACGATAACTGATTGTTATCTTGATGCTTTTAGCACTAAATATCACTTTTTAAGTGATGATAATTTATCGCGATCGTCAAATTTTTATTTGCAGACTTCACCTGAGTTTGCCATGAAGCGGTTATTAGCCTCAGGCTATGGTAGCATTTATCAAATCTGTAAAGCCTTTCGTAATGAAGCTTATGGTAGTCATCATAATCCTGAGTTCACTATTTTAGAATGGTACCGCTTAGGCATGGATCATTTCAGCCTAATAAGCGAGGTTGATGAGCTTTTACAAAGGGTGTTGGGTTGCGAGCCCTCTGAAAAATTAAGTTATCAACAATTGTTCATCAATCAGCTTAAAATTGATCCACTCGAAGCTAACAAAGCAACCTTGTTATCAGCAATAAAAAAACACAATATGCTTAGTGATTGGTTGGTTGAAGAGCAAGATCCTGATGTTTTACTTCAGTTCATTTTTTCTGAAATTATAGAGCCAACTATTGGTAATAATGTCCCTTGTTTTGTCTATGACTTTCCACGTTCACAAGCGTCATTAGCTAAAATTTCCAGTCAAGATACAAGAGTGGCTGAACGGTTCGAATGTTACTTTAAAGGCTTGGAGCTTGCCAATGGCTTTAATGAATTAACAGACTCAGGTGAACAGCGTAATCGTTTTGAACAAGACAATGCCTTACGAGCTAAAAAGAATTTGCCGACAAAGCCTATTGATGAAAAATTCCTTGCTGCACTAAACCATGGAATACCAGATTGTGCAGGAGTGGCTTTAGGCATTGATCGCTTGTTGATGTTAGCCCTAGGTGAAAAATCGATCAAAAATGTAATTACTTTCCCTATAGAGCATGCGTAATGTTAAAGTTATGTTATACTATCTCAATTGTGATAATGTATCATTAACAATAAAGAAGAGTTTTACCCGCTATGCTTGATAGATTAGGAATTACAGCAACATCTTTATGTGCTTTGCACTGTATTTTGTTACCTGTTATTTTACCCGCTTTACCATTGTTTGGTCTGAGCTTTTTAGCTGATCATGCGTGGGAACATGTGTTTCTATTAATTACTGGTGTGTTGGGCTCTTACGCTGTTTTATCGGGTTTTAAACGTTATCATCGTCGTCTTTACCCATTCTATTTATTGTTGGTTGGTATAGCCGTTTATTGGATGAAACATGACTTTTCGGAAGAAGTTCAGCCTTATATGATAGTTATTGGTGCGAGCTTTATTGTTGCTGCACACATTATCAATTTGAGATTATGTAACTCTTGTAAGAAGTGTACTGATGAAGGTTGTAGCGCTAGCTAAGCGCTACTTAATCTACTTTAAATTACATTTGTAAGTCTTTTAGTTTTCTCGTTAACGTATTTCTACCCCAACCTAATTTCTTCGCCGCTTCTTGTTTGTGACCATTGGTAAATATTAGCGCGCGATTAAGTAAAATCTTCTCGAATTCAGGCAATACCTCATCAAGTATTGCACTTTTACCTTGTAGTAATTGATCATCCATCCAAGTGGCTAAAGCAGCTTGCCATGATTGTGTTCCTTCACTAACCGTAGTTGTACGCTCTGTTAATTCAGCAGGTAAGTCTTCAACCAAAATTTCTTGTCCACTTGCCATAACCGTTAAAAAACGACATATATTTTCAAGTTGACGAACATTTCCCGGCCATTCACATTGCTTAAGATAATTTACTGCTTTTTTGTCTAGGCTTTTAGGTTCTACACTTAGCTCTTTTGCAGCTTGGTTTAAAAAGTGATTTGCAAGTTGTTCAACATCTTCCTTTCGTTCACGCAAACTCGGTAGTTGAATTCGGATGACATTTAGGCGATGAAATAAATCTTCTCGAAACTCGTTGCTGTTAACTCTGTCTTCTAGGTTTTGATGAGTTGCAGCAATTATTCGAACATCGACTTTTATTGGAGAATGCCCACCAACACGATAAAACTGCCCATCAGCTAACACGCGTAATAATCGGGTTTGAATGTCTAGCGGCATATCACCAATTTCGTCAAGAAATAAGGTGCCATTATGTGCTTGCTCAAAACGACCTTGGCGAATCGCGTTAGCGCCGGTAAATGCACCTCTTTCATGGCCAAATAGTTCTGACTCTATTAAGTCTTTAGGAATGGCGGCCATGTTCAAAGGAATAAATGGTGCGTTTGATCTTGGGCTATGCATATGCAGAGCATGGGCTACGAGTTCTTTACCCGTACCTGATTCACCATTAATTAATACACTAATGCTTGAACGAGATAATCGACCTATAGCTCTGAAAACTTCTTGCATTGCAGGAGCTTCACCAATAATGCCAACATCTTGTACAGGGTTCTTCTTCGAGCTATTTTGAGCAGCTTGTTCTCTGGCATGAGTTAAAGCGCGTTTGGTTAATGACACGGCATCGTCTATATCAAACGGTTTAGGAAGATATTCGAAAGCGCCACCTTGATAAGCATTAACTGCACTGTCGAGGTCAGAATGCGCAGTCATAATAATCACCGGAATATTTGGGTGATCTTCGCTAATGTTTTTTAATAAGGTCATGCCGTCAATATTTGGCATTCTGATATCGGAAATAATAACTTCAGGTTGGTGATGGTCTAATGCGACTAAAAGATCTTCAGCATTATCAAACGAAGCTGCACTGATATTGGCGCCAGACATAGCTTTTTCAAGTACCCAGCGGATGGAACTATCATCATCGACGATCCAAACTTGTTCAGTGATCATGTTAAACTCTCTTCAGGTAAAGGTAATAATATGGTGAATTCAGTGCGACCAGGACGACTTTTACAAAAAAGTTTACCTTGGTGTTGATGAATCAAGGTTTGAGAAATTGATAAACCTAGCCCTGTGCCATTGTTTCTTCCTGAAATCATAGGGTAAAACAAAGTGTCTTGGATATGAGCGGGAATGCCAGGGCCATTATCGATAATACTTATTTCTATGCATAGTCGAATGCGTTTGCCATTAATGGTTTTATTGCTGGCAATACGGGTTCTAAGGGTAATAATATCATCGCTTGCTAACGCCATCAGGGCATTGCTAACAATGTTAAGTACTGCTTGTTGCAGTTTGTCTTCATCAAAATAAATTTCTGGAATTGATGGGTCGTAATCGCGTTGCACTTTAATCTTTTTGGGATTATTAAAGCCCGTTAGTTTATGCACTTTTTCTAACACCGCATGGATATTTTGATGCACCATGTTGGGTAATTGGTTCGGGCCGAGCAACTTATCAACTAAATTTGTTAGTCTGTCTGATTGCTCGATGATCATCTTTGTATATTCTTGCTGATCTTCGGAAAGTTCTTTACTTAATAATTGTGCTGCACCACGAAGTCCGCCTAAGGGGTTTTTAATTTCGTGCGCTAAACCTCTAATGAGATCCCGTGCAGCTTCCCATTGTTGTTGTTGTGTTGCCTCTAAACTAATTTGTTTTTGCTGATCAATTTGTTTGAGCTCAATAAGAATATGTGCAACTTGATTAAATTCAACCGCTGATACAGTAACTTCAACTGTGACGGTTGTACCATCGAACAGCATAAAGGTAACATCACTGTCAGCAAACTCTTGCCCGGTTGTTAGTAGTTGTTGATATCGCTTTTTGCTAATTGAACAATTATGCAGCACTTCATCTATGGTTAAGCCATATAGGTTATGTAAACTTTTAACTAGTAAGGCTTCGGCAGCAGGATTAATGTACTTGACGATCAAATTGTCATCAAGTGCAATCACAGCGGTTACCATTTGATGAGATAGCTGCTGTTGATAAGTTAATTTAAGCTGTTGAATTTCACGGCGATCGTGCAACGTATACCCTTAACGCACTATTATTGTGCGTGAGAAAACTCAGTGTTATAGGCTTGAACTCGTTATACAGGCTAAAAGTGTTATCTAGCTTGCCTTGCTACCACGGCGCGGTGCATATAAAAAGTTACTTCTTCTGAAGATGCAATTACCTTGCCTTTAGTGTCGATAAGTTGCATTTTAATTTTATGCTCACCGCGGTCTACATTACGTAGGGCAAACATCGAGTGGGTTTGTGGTTTTTGATAGGGCTTGCCATCAAGTATCAATTGAATTTTTAAGCCTCGTTTAAAGACTGGTTTAATTCTGCCTTTAACGTGAACTGAGCCGGTATTATCACGTACAGTACCATTATGCTCAGGTTGGGTTATTTCTACTTGGTATTTTTCATCTATCTCTTTTGGAGTAATATCGAGTACCGAAGTATCAACGTTAGACTTAACCACATTACCTGGTTTTACTTCAACTTCTTCCGCTTCTTCAGCGCCAGGTCGAGGACTATCTGAAAAAACTAGTACGCCTGCTTCATTACGCCACACGTAAATCTTAGCTGAGGTTGCTAATGTAGGGAACGATAGTGACACGATTAGTGCTGTAATTATTACACGTATGATCATAATTTAATTACTATATCCAGTTCCTTTATGTATAACACTAATCTAACGAAATTACTTTCTTTAGGCTACAAAAAAAGCTCACCGAAGTGAGCTTTTTCAACTAAATGTATGTAACAATTATAAAATTGTTATTTATACACTGTAGTACATTTCAAACTCAACTGGGTGAGTTGATGTATTCAATATTTCACAATCAGCACGTTTAAGATCGATGTATGCATTAATCATGTCGATGTCCATTACGCCACCAGCAGTTAAGAATTCATTATCAGATTCTAAAGCATCTAATGCATCAGTTAATGAAGTTGCAACTTGTGGAATTGAAGCCGCTTCTTCAGCTGGAAGGTCATACAAATCCTTATCCATAGCATCACCAGGGTGGATCTTGTTTTTAATTCCGTCAAGGCCAGCCATTAACAAAGCAGAGAAAGCTAAGTAAGGGTTTGCTGCTGGATCTGGGAAGCGTACTTCGATACGTGCAGCTTTTGGAGATGGAACTACAGGGATACGAATTGAAGCTGAACGGTTAGCTGCTGAGTAAGCTAGCATAATTGGAGCTTCAAAATGAGGAACTAAACGTTTATATGAGTTAGTTGCTGGGTTAGTAAATGCATTTAGTGCTTTAGCATGCTTGATGATACCACCAATGTAGTAAAGCGCCATTTCAGATAATCCGCCGTACTTATCACCAGAGAATAAGTTAACGCCATCTTTAGCAAGAGATTGATGCACGTGCATACCAGAACCGTTATCACCTACTAATGGCTTAGGCATGAAAGTCGCTGTTTTACCGTATGCGTGAGCAACGTTATGAACAACATACTTATAAACTTGAACTTCATCAGCTTTTAATACCATAGTATTAAAGCGACAAGCAATTTCGTTTTGACCAGCTGTAGCAACTTCATGATGATGTGCTTCAACAACTAAGCCCATTTCTTCCATTACTAAACACATAGCAGAACGAATATCTTGTGAAGAATCTACTGGTGATACTGGGAAGTAACCACCTTTAAGGCCAGGACGATGTCCCATGTTGCCGTCTTCGTATTCAGTACCTGAATTCCAACAAGCTTCTTTATCGTCAACTTTAAAGAAAGAACCACTGATATCAGTGTGGAAACGTACATCATCAAATAAGAAAAACTCTGGCTCTGGACCAATTAACACAGTATCAGCAATACCTGTTGAGCGTAAGTACTCTTCAGCACGCTTAGCTACAGAGCGTGGGTCACGGCTGTAACCTTGCATAGTATCTGGTTCTACTACATCACAACGAATGTTTAAAGTTACCGCTTCATTGAAAGGGTCTAAAACAGCAGAGTTAACATCTGGCATTAAAACCATGTCTGAGTTGTTAATTCCTTTCCAACCTTGGATAGAAGAACCATCAAACATTTTACCGTCTTCGAAAAAATCTTCGTTAACTTGGTGATGAGGAATTGAAACGTGTTGCTCTTTACCTTTTGAATCAGTGAAACGAAGGTCAACAAATTTAACATCGTTATCTTTGATTAGGTCTAAAACTGCTTGTGACATGAAAAGTCTCCAGTGTTATTAGTTCGTTAATATAAAATTTAAAAAATGCTTTGCATTCTACTTGCGAAAAGAAGAGCTAAAATCGTGCCAAGAATAATATCCTTATAAAATAAGGTACTCAGCTAAAAACCCTTCTTGTTGTGCACTTTATTGGTGCGTGGTGTGCTTTTTTATGGTGCAACAAGGTTGTTCGCAAAAAATAGCGAAACATACCTTAGCACAAGAATTACAGATATGAACAAGGATTAACGCGATAATTACAGATATAGATCAAAATTGAGTGATAAAGCAGGAACTGTTTCTTTGTTGGTAAGACTACTGTATAATTCGCGCCCAATTATAGCCTAATGAGCAAAGCCCAGTGTTAGAGAAATTACGTAATGTAGCGATTATTGCCCACGTTGACCATGGTAAAACGACCTTGGTTGATAAGTTATTAGACCAATCAGGCACCCTTGATGCCCGCGGTGGTCTTGAAGAACGAGTTATGGACTCAAATGATATCGAAAAAGAACGTGGTATCACTATCCTAGCTAAAAACACGGCTATAAATTGGAATGATTACCGTGTAAATATCGTAGACACTCCTGGCCATGCTGATTTTGGTGGTGAAGTTGAACGTGTTATGTCAATGGTTGACTCTGTACTATTGATTGTTGATGCGCAAGAAGGCCCTATGCCACAAACGCGTTTTGTAACCAAAAAAGCATTTGCTCAAGGTCTTAAGCCAATTGTTGTTATCAATAAAATCGACAAGCCTGGCGCTCGTCCTGAATGGGTTATGGATCAAGTATTTGACTTGTTCGATAACTTAGGTGCAACTGATGACCAGTTAGACTTCCAAGTTGTTTACGCATCAGCCATTAATGGTTGGGCTTCAATGGAAGAAGACCAAGTTGGCACTGATATGACACCGTTGTTCCAAACTATTGTTGATCAAGTACCACCACCAAATGCTGATGCTGAAGGTGCGTTCCAAATGCAAATTTCTCAACTTGATTACAGCTCTTACTTAGGTGTAATCGGTGTTGGTCGTATTACTCGTGGCAGCGTTAAGCCTAATCAACAAGTAACTGTTGAAGGTGCTAACGGCAAACTACACAATGGTAAAGTAGGTAAAGTATTTGGTTACTTAGGTTTAGAGCGTCACGAAAGTGAAATTGCTCATGCCGGTGACATTATCGCTATTACTGGTTTAGGTGAATTGAAAATTTCTGACACAATTTGTTGTCCGAATGAAGTCAATGCATTACCGCCATTGTCTGTTGATGAACCAACAATCAACATGACTTTCCAAGTAAATACTTCTCCGTTCTCTGGTCAAGAAGGTAAATATGTTACTTCACGTAATATTAAAGACCGCTTAGACAAAGAATTAATTCATAACGTTGCATTACGTGTTGAGCAATTAGATGATCCTGATAAATTTAAAGTATCAGGCCGTGGTGAACTTCACCTAGGTATTTTAATTGAAAACATGCGTCGTGAAGGTTATGAACTAGCTGTTTCTCGCCCAGAAGTAATTATGCGTGAAGTTGATGGCCAATTAGAAGAACCTTATGAAACGGTTACTATTGATGTTGAAGATCAACATCAAGGTCCTATCATGGAAAAAATGGGGGTTCGTAAAGCTGAACTAACTGACATGGCACCAGATGGTAAAGGTCGTATTCGTATGGACTTCATCATGCCTAGCCGTGGTTTAATTGGTTTCCAAACTGAATTTATGACATTAACCTCTGGTTCTGGTTTGATTTACCATACTTTCCTTGAATACGGTCCTCATAAAGGTGGTGAAATAGGTCAACGCTTAAACGGTGTAATGATCGCCAATGCAACGGGTAAAGCACTAACTAACGCTATCTTTAACTTACAATCGCGTGGTCGTATGTTAATTGGTCATGGTCTTGATATTTATGAAGGTCAGGTTATTGGTATTCATAGTCGTGATAATGACTTAACAGTTAATGCCCTTAAAGGTAAGCAATTAACTAACGTTCGTTCATCAGGTACTGATGAAGCACAAACGTTAACGCCACCTATTATTATGTCACTTGAGCAAGCATTAGAATTTATTGATAACGATGAATTGGTTGAAGTTACACCTGATAGCATTCGTATCCGTAAGAAATTCTTAAAAGAAAGTGACCGTAAACGTGAAGGTCGTGCGCTTAAAGGTTAATATGTAGTAAATTACATATTATTTTTAAAACCGCTCAAGCTCTGCTTCAGCGGTTTTTTTATTGCTTAAATATAGTATATACAGATTTTCAAGGGCACTAGGCACTGATTTGTCGTTAAAATGCATGGTATTAAAAGTCCGTTTAGTTGATGATTTTTAATAGATTGCAATTGTTGATTGTTTTTCATACTATAGAAGCGAAAGTAATTATTGATTATTTAACCTATTTGCTTTCGAAGTTTTGTTTTCGAAATACAATTTGGATATATAGTAGCGCCTAAGCCAATACTACTAAGCTCAAAATAAAAGGAATTATTTGAATGACGGTTGAACAATTAGCTATTCTAAAGAAAATCAGTGATAGTTTTGAAGCCGGCTACGCCAATAAAGCACAGCTGGAAGAATTAAAGTCCTTGCTTACTCAGCTGAACCATAAGCAAAATAAAGAAGTGGTTGTTGTTGAAGCAAATGGTGAACTAACCTTCAAATAGCCCACCTATTATTTCTTGAATTACTGCATTTAAACTTACTGTTGTAAGTTACTGATAAATTGCTTCGAACTATCTATCGCTACATTCATCTCTTTAATCAATAACTCAATATCTTGCTTAATCGACTTATATTCGCCTTCTAACGCGCCAACTGTTTGAGCATTTAAATTATGCTTCAAATACAGCGTATTATCTTTTAACGCGCTTAGAATGGGAGCCATACTCTTCTCCGCTTTATGCATGGCAGTGATCACTTTCTTATAGCGGCGCTGAGTTTCTTTATATTTACTTTGGCTTTGACGTTTTAAGGTCGCATTACTAAATTGCTCTATTTCATCGGCCCATTCATCAAATAAAGCATCAGATACGCTTTCAATAGACTCGATGCGCGCTGATACTTCATCGGCTGCTTTTTGGCTCGCTTCGTATTGGTCTTTAGTAATTTCATAATGATCAGCTAATTCGCCACCATCATAATTAATTAATGCGGTTAAACCTTCTAAGGCGCTAGAAAATTGCTCTTGAGCTTCCTCTTGTGACTCATTGGCGTCTTCAACACGCGAGACTAAAATATCACGCTTATGTTGGCCTACTGACTCCATTGCTGAATAATAAGCTGACTGACAAGCACTTAACGTGCTGATGGTAAAAATGATACATAAATAACGAAAGCAGTATTTCACGAGCTACTCCCTTTATACTTCGCGGCGTCAATAATGCACCAAATATAAACCACAGGTACCATCAGCCAACCAATAAGCACATAAACCAGCACCCATGAAATCATCATACCGACAAAAAAGAGTATCGCGGGCATTATTCTGCCTTGAACCAACTGCCCTAAACCGGGAATAAAGAAACTACAAATTGCAGCGATTACGTTACCGCCTGAACCTTGTCCTGACATTACAACCTCGTCATTTAGTTGTTACAAAAAAGTTAATTAACGTTATCATAGTATAAAACTATTCAGTAAGAAATTTTCTCTTTGGCGTTGTTATGAATAAAATTAGTCAGTTCAATCTTGTTGCTTATAAAAAATGGCTTTTCTCTTTTGCGCTATATTTTTTAAAACGGGTTAAAAGAGAACACTTACATGTAGTCGCAGGTTATTTGTCGTATGTCACCTTAATGTCGTTAGTGCCTTTGTTAGTGGTAATGTTATCGGTAATGACTGCTTTTCCGATTTTTGCTGATATTCGCTTAAATGTTGAAGAATTTATGTATCAAAACTTTGTACCGGCGGCAAGTGATGTAGTGCAAGAGCATTTATCAGGGTTTGTTGATAACGCCAGTAAAATGTCGGCGGTGGCAATTTCGTTTCTATTTTTGTTTGCCTTGTTGCTGATTTCAGCTATTGATAAAACCTTAAATAAACTGTGGAACATTACTACCAAACGAAGAATGGTCACCGCTTTTTCAATGTACTGGATGGTACTAACACTTGGTCCTGTACTTGTAGGTAGTAGTATTGCGGCTTCTTCTTATATTGTTTCTTTGGTGTCTTTTGGCGATCCTAACGTTGAAGTAGTAACTAACTTTTTTGTGCGTTTATTACCGATGATCGCCTCTATTGGCGCATTTCTAATTTTGTATTTATTAGTGCCAAATAAAGCTGTGCCTTTTAAATTTGCTTTAATTGGTGCAACAACCGCAGCGGTATTATTTGAATTCGCTAAAAAAGGTTTTGCCATTTATGTAACGCAACTGCCTTCATATCAAGCGATATATGGTGCATTGGCTACCATTCCTATTTTATTTTTGTGGGTATACCTTTCATGGTTAATTGTATTGATTGGCGCGGTATTAACGGTTTCGCTAGAAAATTTTCAATTGCTCGGTGCTAGGCAAGAGAAGGACAAGGATCTTTTAGCTAAAGCAGACTAAACTTAAGCGATTGTGGAGTGAACGAGAATGTTATGTCGCGAACTTTATTTCCTAAAATTTCTGTTTATAGCAAGCAATGGCTGAAAGTCAGCGAGCATCATCAGCTTTACCTTGAGCAATCAGGCAATCCTAAAGGTATTCCGGTTATTTACCTTCATGGTGGGCCAGGCGCAGGTACTAATGAGCATAATCGTCGCTACTTTGATCCTGAAAAATATCGCATTATCAGTTTTGACCAACGCGGCTGTGGCCGCTCATTACCTTCACCAAGTATTATTGAAAATACTACCAATGATTTAATTGCCGACCTTGAGAGTATTCGCGAACATTTAGCCGTAGACAAATGGTTAGTTACTGGCGGTTCATGGGGCAGTACTTTAGCGCTAGCTTATGGTATTGCTTACCCTGAAAAAGTCATGGGCTTTATTTTACGTGGGCTCTTTTTAGCCAGTAAAAGTGAGTATGATTGGTTATATCAAAATGATGGCGCAGAGAAGTTCTTCCCCGAGTACTACCAAGAGTTTGTTGAAAGCTTATCGGAACAGCAGCGCCATTGTCCGTTGGCGGGCTATCATCAAGTATTAACCTCGAGTAACGAGGTCGCGGTGATTGCTGCCAGTAAAGCGTGGCTATTATGGGAATTACGTTTATCGAGTATCGAACACCAGCATATTGATAAAACCCATATTGACGATCCGCATCAAGCGCATTGTATGGCATTAATCTCAAGTCATTATTTTATTAACCACTGCTTTCTTGCTGAAAATTATATTCTCGATAATTTAGATAAAATTACTGATATTCCGGCAATACTATTACAAGGGCGTTACGATATGGTTTGCCCATTACATACCGCAAGCTTGCTGGCTTCAAAGTGGCAAAATGCGCAATTGCAAATTCTACCTATGGCAGGTCATAGTGGCTTTGAAAGGCAAACCATTGACGCTTTTTGTAAAGCCGCAGATAACATGGCTAACTTTTTGTTAGAAACAAACTGATAAAAGCAATCTCACCTAATTAATCAAGCTGTTATAATCGCCACTCTTTTTCTAACAAAGCGCAAAAGTATGATCGCATTACTACAACGTGTTTCCCAAGCCAGCGTTACTGTCGACAATGAAATTGTTGGTGAAATTGATAATGGTCTTTTAGTATTACTCGCTGTTGAACCTGAAGACAATTCAGCCAAAGCCAAACGTTTAGCTGAACGTGTTGCGGGTTATCGAATTTTTGAAGATGAAAGCGGAAAAATGAACCGTAATGTTGCCCAAGCTGGCGGCGATATATTAGTGGTTTCACAATTTACCTTAGCTGCAGATACCTCGAAAGGTTTACGCCCAAGTTTTACTAGTGCGGCATCACCTGAATTAGCCAAGCAGCTATATCAAGAATTCAGTCAGAATTTACGCGGACTAGGTTTTCGAGCACCAACCGGAATTTTTGGTGCAGATATGAAAGTACGATTATTAAACGACGGCCCAGTCACTATTAATTTAAGTTGCTAGTTTCTGTTTTAACCGCAACAGTTCACAAGCTAAATTAGTAAAGTGGATTATGGCGCCCATGTTGCCAAAAGCTAAGCCATTTTCGATAAAGTCTCGTAGCAAGATAACTATTTTCAATCGTGCTGCTATCGTAAGTATTATCTTTTATAGGTGTTGAGATAGCTGCTGACATAGGTGTAGCAGCAAAACTTGTTGGCAATAAGTGCACTATCATATTTTGATAATGCGGTACGTTGAAATAGCTTAGTTGATGATGCGAAGAATGGTTTTGTAAGTCGACTAATAGCTGATTAATAGTATGCTCACAAACATTAACTAAGTTAATTGATAAACAAGAGCTTTTTTTAAGCTGTTGAGTGATTTTAATTAATTGCTGATAGCTATGGTGATCATCATTGTCACGATAGATATCATAAATTAGCCACTGATTGGCCATTTTTTGCAGTTTTTTACGCAAGCTAATTTCTTCATCGCTGATAATCTTGATATCGATATTTTCAGGATTAAAGTATTTTTCAAAGGCGTTAACAACTGCGCTCGAGCGTTCAATGCTGGTGAAGTTAATCTCGCTGTTTAAACTCAAAATAAAACGGGCAAGATTACCGCCGCCTAAACCAAATTCTAAAACATTGTTCGGTTTAAAAAATAGCAGCGGCAGCATTAAAAAAACATGGTGGGGTAGAGTTAATTTTTCTGGCTGGCGACGACTCATAATGCTTTGAATAACATTGTCAAAGGCTAGCCAGCGAAAGTGTTCATTTTGACTTACCGACAGTCGCTCGTTTAGCTGATCAAAATAAAGTAAACTGCCTTGGTTTACATGTCGGTTTAACTGCATAAAATATTTTGTTCCACTAGCAAGTATGATTGAAGTTTATCAGTAAAGTGATTGGAAAATTAATATTATTGGTTTTATTACTTGGATAGAAATTATTAAGGTTAAGCATAGTCAATGAATGAATGTCGGGCACCACAAAACGCTGATGAATTTCAGCAATATTACCAATTACGCTGGCAAGTGTTACGTAAACCTTGGCAGCAGCCGCTGGGCAGCGAGCAAGACGAACTTGAACAACAAGCTTTTCATCGGATAATTATTTCTCCTAAGCAGCAAATACTTGCGGTGGCGCGTTTGCATTTAACCTCGCAGCACCAAGCGCAAATTCGTTATATGGCGGTTGCTGAACAGGCGCAAGGTCAAGGTTATGGCAAGCAAATAATTTGTGCTTTAGAGCAGTTGGCAGAGGAACTTGGCGTAAAAGAAATCAGCTTAAACGCTCGCGAGCATGCGCTAGGCTTTTATCAAAGTATGAACTATCAGTCACATGGCTTTTCGCATTTGTTATATCAGCAAATTAAACATTTCAATATGTCTAAACAGTTGCCCAAAGATGACAATGATTATTCAAACTTAGCTAATGCTTTACAGCAAACTTGGCATAAAACTATTGCCATGAGTAAAGCGATGAATGTTGAAGTTTGTTATTTTGATGGCAAAAAAATTCAAACCTCAAGTGATCTTATTTTTAATAAAAACCTGCACAACACCATGTTTGCTGGCAGTATTTATACACTGGCAACGTTAACGGGTTGGGGTTGGGTATATACCCAAGTTTCCTTGGAAAATATTCAAGCTGATATTGTGCTGGCTGATGCCAATATACGTTATCATGCCCCTATTAAAGGCGTAGCTATTGCGCGTACTTCAGTTGAACAGGTTGTTGGTAGCGCACTTAAATTGCGAGAGTCAGCAAAAACACGTTTCAAAATTAATGTTGAAGTACTTTGTGGAGAGCAACTGGTGGCATCATTTCAGGGCGTATATTTCGCTATAGCAGCTTAAACATAAACGTTTAATTCCAGTACAAGTTAATATAAAAATCATTAGTAAAAGTCATTAGTAAAAGTCATTAGGAATCAGGAAATATGTCGGCTCAAAATTTACCTTCAGTAAGTATTATTGGTTGTGGTTGGTTAGGCAAACCATTAGCTGCTACGCTGAACCAGCATGGCGTGTCGGTAATTGCTACTACACAAAGCAGTGATAAATTTGCTGATATTGAAACCACTGGCGCAAAAGCGGCATTATTGTCATTACCTTTATTGTCGGCCAATTTAGATAGTGCCCAAGAGAATGTGCAGCAGGAAGTATTTAACCAACAATGTATGATCATTTGTTTGCCGCCACAAATTAAACATGGCAAAAAAGATTACCCTGATAAAATTAAACAACTAGTAACTTACGCTGAACAACAAACGGTAGAAAAAATTATTTTAATTAGCTCAACGGCTGTTTATGGTGGTTTATCGGGGGACGTAGCTGAAGATACGCCTTTAGATTACAACGCAGCTAAAGTAGCAATACTCGCAGAAGCAGAGCAAGCCGCACTCGCCTTTAAAGGTCAATCAGTGGTATTACGTCTTGCTGGTTTGGTGGGGCCTAACAGGCACCCAGGACGTTTTCTAACGGCAAATAGACAATTAGCCAATAGTGAAGTGGCAATTAACTTAATTCATCTTGATGATGTTATTGGTTTGTTATTGTCGCTCATTAAAAGTGATGCGCCAACAGGGATTTTTAACGGCGTAAATGATATTCACCTTTCCAAACAAAACTTTTATCAGCAGGCCGCGAAAGCGTTGTCGTTGCCATTACCTAGCTTCAGCCAAGCCAATACGCCATTGCCAAGCAAGGTGGTGTTAGGAGCTAAAGCCAAAACGCAACTGAACTATAAAATGAAACATGATGATTTACTTGCATGGGTAACGTTAGGCGAACAATGAGCTATTTAAATAAAAGTAACCTCACTGTTTTTTGGCTAGCTTTTATACATATTAGCTTGCTCGATTTATGTCTTGTCGACGCAAACGGCTTAGTATTCTTGTGGGCTGAAAACTTACATTGGTTAACGATAACGGTGCACTTAATTATAGCCTTACTAACCACTGCCTTTTATAACGGCTGTACCTATATAAAGGGAGTTTTAGTGACTCAAAAGCAATTATCATAGCTGAATAAATTACTTAACAAGTGAATTAAAAATGTAGTATTTGCCTATTAACTTTGTTGCTATTTGTGTGCGGTTGGTGAAAGTGCTATTCAAGCAATGGTTCGATGTTTATAATAGCGCCTTTATATTTCTTGAGTTTTTATGATGATGAATTTTCCTAATGATGATACTGGCTTAGTACTTGCGGAAATGCAGCAAGCTGGCATAGATCTTAGTCAAGTACATGACGTGGTGTTTTTTCAATTATTTGAAAGTCAGCAGCAAGCTCAAGCAATGGCTGATTTTTTAGCGGCCAGCCATCCCAAAGCTAAAGTTAGTGTTCATCCTGATGAAACGCCTAATGTTTGGGATGTTGACTGCACAGTGGCAATGCAACCAACATATGATGATATTATTCGTCAAGAAACTGAGTTTGAAGAAATTGCCGCCAAATTTAAAGGTTATAATGACGGCTGGGGCATTGAAGCTTAGCTGTTGCGTTTAAACTAAAATTAGCTTGCTTTTTAATGCGGTTCTTCACCGTCGTCAATATGAAAAGCAGGCAAAGAAACCTTCCAGTAAATACCAGCAAGCCTTAATATTAAGGCGCCAAAAATAGCGCCGATAATGGCAATATAGTCGTGCCAGCCAATATACTGAAAACATACATATAACCCGCCACCAAAAATGGCCGCAGTTGCATATATTTCTCTACGTAAAATCAGCGGGATCACGTTACAAAGAATATCGCGTAACATACCACCGGCTACTCCGGTAATGGTTCCCATAACAATAGCGACTAACGGCGGAGTACCTAATGATAAGGCTTTTTCGGTGCCAATAACGGCAAATAACGCTAAACCAAAAGCATCAGCAATCAATAAAAATCGTTTAGGAATAAGCTTAGGTTGTCGCACCAGCAAAATAGTTAATAACGCGGTGAGAAAAATAACCACTAAATAATAGGGTTTAACAACCCAAAAAACAGGGGTTTGTAGAATTACGTCGCGAATGGTGCCGCCGCCAATAGCTGTGACTGCCGATAAAACCACTACTCCGAAAGGATCTAATTTATAACGGCCAGCCATTAATGCGCCAGAAAGCGCAAAAACGACTATGCCAAATATATCTAACCAAAAGAGGAGTTGTGTCATAAACCTTTATTTACTAATGTTTTGTCAGTTACTGCGAAACCGTTGGTAAGTTTGCTGCTTGCCAGCCATTCATGTCACCACTTAAGTGGCGTAGGCGGCTAAAGCCTTTTTCAGCTAATAATGCTTCGGCAATGCCGGCGCGACGACCTGAACGGCAATAAACCACCACAGTTTTATCTTTAAACTTTGCCAGTTGCTGATACTGCTGTGCCAGCTGGTCGTAGCTAATATTTATTGCGCCGGCAATATGAGCGTCGGAAAATTCTTCCGGTGACCTTACATCTAATACTAATAATTCTACCGACTTCGGTGCGTTAAGTAAGCTCAACAATTGTGCCTGCGACATGCTTGGTGTTTGGGCAAAGCTTGCTGGAATAACTAAAAGTGTCAGCCAAGTGAATAGTTTAATGAGTTTCATTAGTAGAATCCTTTAAGAAAATGTTCTTTTAAGTAATTCTTTACTTTAGCGCTGAATGCTTAGCTGAGCAATAGTGGTTAAAAACAAGCAAATTATTATAAATACCAGGCTGTATTTAATTCTAGATGATGCATGAATAATATCGCTAATTTCGGGCTGCTTGCCTTGGTCATTAAAGCTAATACGACGTAGTTTTTCGCCATCATACATAGCCACCCCACCTAGTTTACAACCCAAGGCTAAGGCCAAGCTATGCAGAATAAAATTATTGTTAAGCTTAAAAAAATGTTGCTTAACTAAACGCCAATTTAAAATGAAGTTTTGCCCTAACGTGCTTAATAATATGGTTATTCCGTAAACGTGCATTGGCAACCACTGCAATATATTAATCACCTGATTGGCATGGCCACCAAAAGCATGAAATTGTTTTTGCTTCACATTCCAGCTGTAATGCATTTCCAATATTAACCGGTAACCGAGTGCGGCGAGCGGGCCAAATAATAAAAAATAGAAAGCTACGCCAATAAGCTGTTGACCAATTTGTAGTAACTGCATTTCAATGCTAGCTTTGGTTAGCCCTAAGGGCGAAAGTTTGTCAGACTCCCTTAAAATATTATTTTGCAGCGTCTGTTTAGCTTGGTATTGATTATTCGCGACTAAGGCTTTTGCGCTAGTTTTAGCTTTTGCTAATAAATTAACACCATCAAGTGCGAGATATAACAGTAAGCTTTGCCACAGCCAAGTAACGGCAATAAAGGTTTCAAATAACCACAATATCGCGATAATTGGCAGTAGTGTAATCAATAATGCAACTAAGCCGGCAACCTTTTGCTGAGCGACACTATTTTGTGGTTTATTAACTTTGTTTGCCAACATTTGGCAATACCATCGAAAATAACGCATCGGTTGATGCTCTACAAAAATGCTAATACTTACTTTCACTGTTAATACAGTAAAAAGCATTATTATCGCTTGTGTCCAAGATGAAAGCTCAGCAAAACTTGCCATAGGTAAGTGCTCTTATTGCTGCAACGATTTCCCTTGCAGCGCGTTCAACATATTCAAAACCAATTGCGAAGAATTGACCGAGGCGGTTTCTAAATAAGCTTCAAATGAGGTTGGTGACTCTTTACCGGCAATATCCGACATTGAGCGAATTACCACAAATGGTACGTTAAATTGATGGCAAGTATGGGCAATAGCCGCGCCTTCCATTTCAACCGCTGCCATGGTTGGGAAGTTCTTGCGCGCTTTGGCTATATCGTCATCAGCGGTCATAAAGGTATCACCTGTGGTGATAAGGCCCACTAAGGTTTGAATATTCTCAAGTTCGCTAATCCCCGTTTTTGCTGCTTCAACCAAGGTGGGGTGAGGAATATAAGCTGGTGGATTTGCCGGTAATTGGCCTATTTCATAACCAAATGCAGTAACGTCAACATCGTGATAACGTACTTCGTTACTAATAACAATATCGCCAACTTTTAGTGATTGTTCAAAACCACCGGCAGAACCAGTATTTACTACGTAGTCAGGGCTAAATTTATCAATCAATAATACTGTAGCTAACGCCGCCGCGACTTTACCTATGCCTGATTGCACAATAACTACGTCGTTACCGTTTAACTGGCCTTGAAAAAACTCATAGCCAGCAATTTCAGAGCTTTTCATATTTGTTAACTGACTTTTTAAAATAGCGACTTCCGGTTCCATCGCGCCAATAATACCTGCTTTCATGTATTGTCCAATTGATTTTTCTAAAAATATTGTTGGTGATTATAACGTGAACCTTAATAAAAATCTGCTTTGTAATACGAGGTTATTTAGTTTTTAAATTGTTTCGATATTGCTCAATGGTTGGTTTTATTTCTTTTTGTTATAGCTTTCAAATTCTTTTGTGTCGACTAATTCTGCCTGTGGTTATATATTGCACGCCAGTTCGAAAAATAATTATAAATCAATTTTGAAATTACATTTCAGGGAAATAATCATGTTGAATAAATATCTCGTTTTACCTTTACTACTTTGCTCAAATTTTGCGTTAGCCAATGAACATTCATCGCCAGAACAAGGTTTTTACCTTGGCGCTTATATTGGTGAAAGTAGCTTTGATGTCTCTAAAAGTGATTTTGAAGCTGAACAGAGCGCTAAACTCGATAAGTCAGGTACGGCTTTTAAACTGGCAGCAGGGTATCAATTCTCTAAATACTTTGCAGTGGAGTTTGGCTACGCAGATTTAGGAGAGTTCACCTTATCGGATAGTTATGATGTATCTAATAGTTTAGGTGATTTTTCAGGAAGCATGAATATGTCAGGCTCAATTGAAGCTTTAACTGTAGCGCTGATAGGTATTTTTCCGATTAATGAGCAGTATAACTTATATGCTAAAGTGGGTGTGGCTGAGTGGGATGCCAACTTTAATGCATCTGCTGAACGCAATCATGAGTATTCTGATGCTCAATATTCTTATCTAAATGGCGCTGATTCTTATGCTAACAGCGTTAGTGATTCTGATAATGATATTTTTTATGGTGCTGGCTTTTCGTATAATTTAAGCCCGTTTTTATTGCATGCCGAATACGAGATTTATGATACTGATGGTGAAAAAACTTCTTTATTAAGCTTAGGTGCAACTTATCATTTCTAATGATTTACTTGTTGGTAATTTAACAGGCTCTAAATCGATTTTAGAGCCTAAAAATCAGTCATCGCAAGATATTTTTGTTGACTGACTTTGTATTCTAGCAACAGAGTTTCGGCTAAAGTCCCTACCTAGTTGTTAATTACTTTTTTTATACAAGCCGAATAAAATATTATTTATAAGATAATATTTGGTGTTGTATTCTTTCGGTATGGTTGCTTTATCTATATTGAAATATTCACTACTTATATTGCATGCCTGTTTGAACAATCAATCTTTGCTAATTATGGAATTTCACTTCTAAGGAAAAATAATAATGTCGTATAAATATATCGCTCTACCTCTATTACTTTGCTCAAGCTTAGCCGTAGCCAATGAATACTCATCGCCGGAGCAGGGCCTCTACCTTGGTGGCTTTGTTGGTCAAAGTTCTTTTGATGTGCCTGAAATGGATTCAGGGTTCGACTTTAATGTTGATGATTCAGATACAGCCTTTAAATTGATTGGTGGTTATCAATTTTCTGAATACTTTGCTGTGGAATTAGGCTATGTAGATTTGGGTGAATTTAGCTTTAATTATGATGACTCCGTGACTGAGCCTGAATATCAATACTCTATGTCAATGAAAGTTTCGGGGGCAGTTGACGGTTTAACATTAGCTGTTGTCGGTATTTTACCTCTTAATGAACAAGTTAACTTATATGCAAAAGTAGGAATGTTTTCTTGGGAAGGAGAAGTAAGTGGTAGTGGTCAATACCAATATTCAGATATATACGGTACTAATGATTCAGATTATTTTTCTGAGGAACCGGTAACGGATGATGATAACAGTGCTTTTTATGGCTTAGGACTTTCTTATCAATTGAGTCAGCTTTCACTTCATGCTGAATATGAAATGTATGATCTTGACGGTGATGATGTTTCTCTATTAAGCATCGGCGCAACTTATCACTTTTAATCCGGTTGGCTGAATTTTCTAAAGCACTTAAATAGCAAAAAACCTTATTAGTAATAACTGATAAGGTTTTTTGTTTATATCCAATATAAAAGCTTAATGCGGCAGAGCTGCCATTTGCGGCGCTGGTGTTTTGGTATTGATTTTATTGGCCAATTCTAACGCATTTGCCTTTGCTGCTGTTGGGCTCATCGCGCCAATATTTTTGGATCTGTCTCTAATCAGTGGTGCAGGAATTATCTTACCTTTAACTTTAGGTGATAATGGCACTTTGCCCATAATACGGCTGTTAATACAGGCACGAATTTCGTTTACAGTGTAATTGGCTTTTACTTTAATGCGTACATGGGGAATGGAGGCAGCTTCTAATGCGCCGCTAACAAACCAATCTTTTTTAAGTTTATAGCCGCGCCCTTGGGTATCAACTAAGTCAATTACACCCAATAGCTTCATGCTGTCACGTTCGCATATAACAAAGTCGAGGTATTTATTATCGGCATTGGTTACAGCGGCTTGGCTGGCGCGATTAGAAACACCTTTGCGCACGGTAACAATATCCGAAAGTTTAACGCGATTAATCACGCGATATTTTCCGCCAACGGCTTGTTCAACGAGGTTTTGAAAGTTTTTTTCAGCAGGCGTAAAAACGGTCGCTTTGCTGTCGAATGGGAAGGGGAAACTACTGTCATTTAAACGGCTGGCTAAAAGCGCAACAATAACAATAAGGCTGATCATGGCAAATAGAATAAGTTCCATATACATCTCCGGCTGTTCAAATTCTTGACGTTATACATTTAATCTATGAATAAGCAGAATTTGTGCCAGAGAGTGATAGGTTATTCGTTTACTAATAATCAGCCGGTAATTGCTTGTTTAATAAGTTTATTTATCTTGTTCTTATTTTGAAATTAGCTAGGGTATTTAGCTTCTAATGCTTGATATAACTGCTGTTGGAAATCTGACGCGGTCACATCTAAGGTATTTACTAAGTTGGCAAGTACTTCGTTGTCTTCTTCGCCGTGCCAAACTTTAATGTAAGTGCCTTCTTTATAACCATGGTCTTGGCGGAAGAAATTTAAGGTGTTTTTGCCAACGTATTGCTTAAATAATTCGTTTAAGTCCATGTTCATTAAAGACATGCAATCAGTAAGCGCATTCGCGTCAAAGCTTTTATTTGTTACCGCAGCTGACGCTAAGTTTTCTAAAGCAATTTTAAAATCGCTCTCATCAGAACCTTGGGTTAATTCTTTGGCTAATTCATTGGCAATATTGTCAACACTTGCACCAGTCATTAAACGTAAGCTTAAACCAAAATGGAAAATATCAACCAGTTCAAGTTGTACTTGGGCTACGTCGATTTCTTGATGTTTCCACCATTTCCATCCGTGATGGTCTAACATTTCTGCACATTCAACCCAAATGGCGCGATACCATTCGTAGCCATTGTCACGCCATGTTTCACTAACACGTGAATTCATTGCGTCTTGCATGGTTAACATTTGTTTAATTTGATTTAATGCTGTTGAATTTTCGCTCATGGTTTACTCTAAAATAACGGTAAATAGTTAATGGCTGATAGTGTGCCGCACCATGATAAAAGTAACAAGTAAATTACTAGATAATTGTTGATGAATAACGTAATTTAGCAGGCATTAATTTTTTCAATTGTTGTGAACGAATATGAACGAAAAAGTCTCGGCTGAAACCCAAAATGAAGCGTTAAAGGTTGCTAAAGGGATTCAGAAAAAAGGCCAAAGCAAAGAGCAAACTAAATTAATTGCCCAAGGTATTGAAAAGGGCATTAGTGAATATAAAAAATTACAAAAAGCAAAAGCACGGGAACGTGATAAAAATCGTAAAAAAGAACTGAAAATAAAGCAGAGTGAACAAGAGCAACTTGAGTCTCCTGCAGAAAATAATAAACTCCAAGCACGTGAACTAAGCGCATGGAGTTTATTGGTATTAAGTTGGTTTGGTTTTCTAGCTTACCTATTCTTTACTTAAAACTTAAAACTTAAAACTTAAAACTTAAAACTTAAAACTTAAAACTTAAAACTTAAAACTTAAAACTTAAAACTACATAGTGCTATTAACGGCACCGCCATCAAGTAAAATGTTTTGACCAACAATAAAGCCAGCATGTTGTGAACATAAAAACGCACAACTTGCGCCAAATTCTGCGGCCGTGCCATAACGCCCAGCAGGAATGGTCGCACAGCGCTGAGTTTTAGCTGCACTAATATCAATGCCTTGAGCATTAGCTACACCAGTGTCGAGCGCAGTTGCTCGGTCGGTAGCGTGAATGCCCGGTTGTAAATTATTAATGGTCACGCCTTTTTCTGCCACTTGGCGCGCGGTACCTGCTACATATCCGGTTAAACCTGCTCTGGCTGAGTTTGATAAACCTAAAACAGCAATCGGCGCTTTTACTGATACGCTGGTGATGTTAACAATACGGCCCCAGCCTTTATTCATCATGCTTGGCAATAACGCTTTCATTAAGGCTATTGGGCTAAGCATGTTAGCGTCGAGGGCGGCGATAAAGTCATCACGGCTCCAGTCACTCCACATGCCCGGTGGTGGACCGCCAGCATTGGTCACCAAAATATCAACGTCTTTGGCTACGCTTAAAACCTTTTTTTGCCCCGCTTCTGTGCTGATGTCGGCGGCAATGGCAATAACTTCAACGCCATATTTACTGCGAATTTGCTGTGCTGTTTGTTGCAAAGCTTCATCATTACGGGCGTTGATCACTAAATCAACCCCTTCTGCGGCTAATGCTTCAGCGCAGCCGCGTCCTAAACCTTTTGATGATGCACATACCAATGCACGTTTACCTTTAATGCCTAAATCCATACCACTTCTCTTTAATTAATATGGCTAAAAGGGTAGCTGAAAAGACTAACCAACACCAGCGGCATATAGCGAGAAGTTTAACGGTGCTTTTATTGCTGTAACGCTTTTTCGGCGGCAGATTTCAAACCTAGCTTTTTAAATACTTTGGCGACAGGACAAAAACCAGTAAAAGAGAACTGTAGTAAGTTGGCGCCAATAAAAACGGTGAACCAAATAAAGTTGGCGTGAACATAAGTGGTTAGTAGCACAGATAATAAAACCATAATGCCGGCGAAACGAAAAACTGCATTTTCAATTGTCATAATAGACTCCTGTTTTTTGATATTTAGATAAATAAAATGTAATAAATAAATTAATAGTGAACTCTTAACCTAAGCCATGCATTGCTATTGTCTTTATGCTGAGCAAAAAATGTATGGGCTTGCTCGCCAAAAAATAAATTAGCGCCTGCTGAGAAAGACACTTGGTCGCTGTATCGGTAATTAAGCGAAGGCTTTAGGTAGCTGTCGTGGTCAGTAGGTGAATAAAAGGCAAATAAGTTATAGGTCAGCTTTTGTTGCATGGTTGCGTAACGCAAACGCATGGTTAGTACTTGTCGGAATTCATCAACTAGTTCATCTTCTGCTGAATTATAGAGCGGGTTACTCTGTGGGTACGACTGCTGATAAGCCTGATAATCAAGAGTTTGCTCTAAGTAATATTGCATGCTGGCGGTAAAGTCTTTTGCTAGCTCTTGTTCGTAACCAACTAATATTCGTAATTGGCTATTAGCAATATTTGCTTTATCACCTTGGCTGTCTTCGACGCTGTTATAGTAGGCAAATTCGCTGTTAAATAACCCTTTACCTAGCGGCATACGCATACTGGCACCAAAGGAGTTCATTTCTGGAAAGTATGCGCTAATGTGCTGATTATCGGTGGGCACAACGTTGCCTTTAATAATATTAGCGTTGAAAGTATTAGCTGCTGAAGTGTCACTGGCTTTGAAACCTACAGGTGTCGTCCAATAGCCTTTATAGCCATACACCGCGTATTCAACCCCTTGTTTGGTGGTGGCGATACGTAGTGAGAATTGATCGCCACGAGTTTGTTCAACTAAAAAATCATCACCAGGGGCAATATTCTCACCGCTAATAGGTGAATAAAAAGCAAAGCGCTCGCCGGTTAAGTAATTATCAGGGGTGAAGGTTGGCGTCCAAGCGAAGTCAAAACTAAAATCACTGGCATAGGCGGTTAAGCGCACACTATTTGAGGGCGCTTTTAGGTATTCATCGTCGCGCCCAGAAAAAAATGACTGCCAATCTTTAGCGAATAAATCGTTTAAAAATAGATAATCACCTGTGCCCCAAGTAAGCACCTGACGGCCAATTTTCACATCAAGCATTGAAAACGGGCTAGCGCTTAGGGTTAGCTCTCGAGTTTGCCATTGTGTATCAGAGATAACCTGATCGTGAAGTAAATCACCGCTGGCGTTAAACTCAAATGTTTTAGCGCTATAGGAAATTTCAGCTCGGGCGCGAAGTTCACTTAATGATGATGACGAGTCGACAATATTGTCTTGTAAAAAGTTGCCTTGACCAAGTTCAGCAAAGCCTGAAAACTGCCAAGCTGAGCTGGCTTGCTCTTGCCATTCGTCATCTCCCCAACTGTCGTCAGCCCAGTCGTCTTCGGCTACTGCGTTAGTAACGTTAGCAGCATTTACACTGCTGATCATGGTTACAGTGAACAAAATAGCTAACGGGAGCTTGGTAAATATAGATATTTTACTCATCAATTTATTTTCCATTCGCTAAATTAACCTACTTCAACCAAGCTTTGGGTGCAGTGCGTAGGCTGCGCTCTGAGAAAATATTATCCGGTAAGCCTAGGTTGTATTTCACTTTTCTAAACTGCATTTCGGTATAACTATGGTCAGTTAAGTCAGTGATCTTTGAATGTACTACGGTATTAAACCCTGCAATTTTTGTTGTTTTCAAAACTTCCATGCGGCGAATGTTATTACCTTGTTGGTCAAAATAATTTACTAATAGTGGTAAAAAAGTCTGTTTATCAATTTCAATAATATAGTGAGCAAATTCGACGCTGTTGGCATTTTTAGGCTCGGCTTTTAAACGATAAACTGAATCGGTAGTGGTTAATAAGGTGAAATTATCTTCTGCCGGATTACGACCAGAAACGTCTTCATAGAAAAAATGAGCCCCAACAAACGAGGTGCGTTTATCGCCAGCAGAAATGCGCTTTACTAAATCAAGCGCTGGTAAATATAACCAACGGTTATCGTCAGCGTTTACCTGTTTTTGTACACGAAAAACCGTGCCGCTAACGTCGGTCGGGCGAGAGAAAAATACCAACATTTCTTGATCGCCCAAGTCTTGTTTATCTTTTCGTAAAATAGTGAACTGACGCAATTGTTTGTTGCCGTTGCTATCAACAATAATCATTCGAGCTTGAGCGCTGCCATCGTCACCAGCGTAATATGACGCCATATTGGCTTGTTTGATAATGTCGTCGGTATTGGTTAAGTCAGCAGCTTGGCTAAATTGGCTAAAACCAAGTAATAAGCCGATGAATGTTATGGTGTTTACCGCGGTAAAAAATTTAATGAATCGTATGTTTTTCATAATAAAGACCTGTTCAATAATTAATGATGGCTGTGCGCTGTGCGCTGTGCGCTGTGCGCTTTGAGTTTTTAGCTGGCGTTGTGCTGTTTTGACTGCCATAAAGTTAATAAACTCGGTAGCAGTACTAAGGTAACTGCAGCTGAAAGCGCCATAATACTGGCTAAGAAAAATCCTACTGTGATATAAGGCATTAAAGGTGATAGCAATAACGGTGTAAAACCTATGGCGATAACGATGGCATTACGGGCAATGGCTCTACTTGGCTCTTGAAACATCGCTAATAAAGCCGCGCTTAAACTACCCGTTTGCTGTTCAAGCTCGCGAGTGCGCTGTAAAAAGTGAATGGCAAAGTCAATCGACAAGCCTAAAGTTAGCGCCGAAAGTACTGCAATTGGCATATCGTAAGCTTTGCCAAACCAGCCGATCAAACCGTAAATCATGGTAATGGTAAACGTTAAAGGTAACATAGCTAATACGCCATATTTAACTGATCTAAACAGTAAAACCATCATCGCAAACACAATAACAAACGACGATAATAAGCTGTCAATCATGCCGCTAACCATAGCGTCTTGCCACACAATGTTTAAATACGATTTTCCTGCCCAGTCAACTTTAAGTGCGACCGGCGCGGGATTTTCTTTAATGTAGTTATCAACCCAAGCAACCACTTTGCTGGTGTGCTGATTGTCGCCGCTAGTCATTTGCAGCCATAACAAACTCTTTTGGTAGTCTGGACTTACAAAGTGCCATAAGTCATCAGGGCGATGCGACGATTGATATTGTAATAAAGTTTGGGCAACGCCATTAGCTGAGTCTGGAATGGTAAAATCAGCAGCTTGGCCTGAATGTAATTCGCGATTAACCGTGCGTACAATATCGGTTAAGCCGTTCGACTTACCCACCAATTCACTGGCAAGCAATTGCTTTTGTAGCTCAACTAACCATTGTAATACTTGTGGTTGTTGAAATAGCTGCTGCTGGCGATAAGCATTATCGGCAATGCTATAAAGCTGTGCTAATGCAGATTGTAGTTTGTCAGCTTCACTAAAGCTTAAGTCATCTAAGTTGAATAATAGGGCTTGGTTAAAAAAAGCTTGTTGGTTGTTTTCATGGCTTAATTGCAGCTGCTTTGTTATTGCTGGCGCGATTAAACCTTCAGTGGTGGCTTGACTAAAGACTTGTTCAAATTCCTCAAGCGCTGCTTGATTTTGATTATTTTCTGCGGAAAAAACTAACCATGCATCGTAAGTACCAGCAAAGTGATTATTTAGGGCTTTATCAGCAATGCGAATTTGATGATCGCTTTTAAACCAATTAATTGGGTTGTCATTAATTTCAATGCGGGTAATACCCACTACGCTGATAATAAAAAAAGCGATAAAGCTAACTAAAATCACTTTAGTTTTAGTTACTGAAAATAAGCCTATTTTTTCTAATATCAGCGCTAATTTACCTTTTTGCTCCATTTTTCTGATGGCGGCTTGTAACTTATCTAAAGTTTGCGGTTTCAGCCTTGATATATACGCAGGTAAAAAAGTAATGGTTAGCAAAAATGCCAGCAAAATACCGGTGCCAATAAAAGCGCCAAATACTTTTACGGGTGGAATAGGGGTTAATATTAATGAATAAAAACCAATTGCTGAGGTTAATGAGGTATATAGCATTGGCGTAAATAAATGCGACATCACTTTTTTAATGGTGTTGTTGGCGTTATCACCACTTTTATAGCGTTCAGAAAATTCAGATAAAACATGCACCGAGTCAACCACGGCTATCGGCATCAGGAAAATGGCGATCATCGACGACATAATATGCACAGTAAAGCCCATGCCGATAAGCGCAGCCATTATGATGATAACGGTACTTATCGCTACTATCATAGGTGCGATGATCAATTTAAAGTTTCTGAAAAAATACCAAAGTAAAAAGAAAATAGCCGCGCCTGCCATTGGCGCAGCAATGCCCATTTGCACAAACATTTCATAACCAAATTGGTCTTCAGCCACAGGTAAACCGGTGATATGAAACTCAAGTGCGCTATCAGATGTTTGATGTTTGCTAATAAGTGCGCGGATCTGCTCGGCAATTATATAGCTTTGATCTTTAGCGACAATTGGGACATATATAGCAATGGCCTTGCTGTCGTCTGATACCAAGGTATTGTTTAATAGCGGCAGCCGTGCAATTGAGTTTTCAATCGCTTTGCTTTGTGCAAGCGTAGTAGGTGCTTGCTTCATTAAATATTCAAAGCGAATGGTATTGTTTTCACTTTGATAAATGTTATCTACTTCATTAAGTGACAGCAGATCCTTTTTGATCACCCCGTCAATATTACTAATATCATCGGATACTTGATGTAAAACTTGCAGTGCGTCAGGTGTGAAAATATTAGTTTTACTGACTGCACCAACAACTATCATGTCGCGCATGGCAAAGTCTTGCTTGGTTTGATTATGAAAAACCCGCGCTGGCGCATCAACGCTGAGCATGTTCTCAGGGTCGGTATCAATTTTAATATTCGGCAAGGCTAATAAACTTGCGATAATGGCAAGTATTAAGGTGAAATAAACCACTTTCGGTTTATTAAGTACAAATGAGATAACGTGGTTATAGATCAAAACAGCACCTTATTTACGATTTAAATATCTAAATGAAAGTCAATACATTAGCATTTTCTGTATTAGATAATGCTAATATACTTTTATATTAGCATTTTCTAATGTAACATCAAGATCTATTTGTTAGCTCGTTATGAAATTGTTTGATGAGTGTTAAGTTAACCGTATTTCTTTACTAGGATTTTATATGGCAGTACAACCCAATATTGATATTAGCGAGATGCGCGCCAATGCCAGCCAAGCTGCTGAGCTACTTAAAGCAATGAGTAATGAAAATCGCTTGCTGATCTTGTGCTATTTAGGTGAACAAGAATTATCGGTAAGTGAATTGAATGGCTTTATCGACTTAAGCCAGTCGAGTTTATCGCAACATTTGGCAAGGTTAAGAAATGATGGCTTTGTTAGTACCCGTCGCGACAAGCAAACGATCTATTATCGGGTTAGTAACCCTGCAGTAGTTAAATTAATTACCTTTCTACAAAGTGAATTTTGCCCGTAAAGATAAAGCGAGCAGGCATGAAGCTAAAAGCTAGAAGCTGAAAGTTACAAGTTACAAGTTACAAGTTACAAGAGTATAGCTGAAGCGAAAATCGAATAATAAAAAGCCAATTGCGACACTGCAATTGGCTTGTTAATTTTTAAAGAGATGAGCTTTAGCTTTGTTGCTAACTGCTAGCCAAATGAGCGCTTAGATATGCTCAATAATAAAACAACCAGCTGAATAACCTGCACCAAAAGAACAAATAATTGCTTTATCACCAGTCACCATATCGTCGTGATATTTATGGAACGCAATAATTGAACCCGCAGAAGCGGTATTGGCAAATTCATCTAAAATAATTGGTGCTTCATCGCCTTGAGGTTCGCGCCCTAATACTTTCTTGGCAACAAAAGTATTCATGTTGATATTGGCTTGGTGCAAGAATAAACGCTTTAAGTCAGTTGCTTCAATACCAGCAGAGGCGAGCTGTTCATCAATTAATTGATAAACCATCGGCAATACTTCTTTAAAAACCTTACGACCTTCTTGCATAAACAATTTGTCGTCATCAAGCATGGTTTCTGGCGTGCAACGGTTCGCATGACCAAAATTACTGCGAATGTTATTTGAGAACGTGGTAATTGGTTTTTGCGCTAAAATTCTAAAGGCATGAGCTGAAGTAGCAGTTGCTTCTTGCTCAACAATCACTGCGGTGGCAACATCACCGAAAATAAAGTGACTATCTCGGTTACGATAATTTAATTGCGGAGAGACAAATTCAGGGCTGATCACCAATACTGTTTTGGCGGTGCCGGCAATTAGAGCATTTGACGCATTCATAATGCCAAAGGTTGCAGATGAACAGGCAACTAGTTGGTCGTATGCCCAGCCTTTACAACCAAGCTGCTGCTGAACTTCAATAGCAATGGCAGGGTAAGCACGTTGGGTATATGAACAAGCAACGATGATTAAATCAATATCGTCAGCGGTTTTATTTGCAGCAAGCATGGCATCTTTTGCGGCGGCGATTGCCATTTCAGCTTGAATAGATACTTCACCATCAGCACGCTCAGGAAAAACTGGTGACATAATATCAGGGTCAAGAATACCTTCTTTAAACATTACGTAGCGATTTTTTATGCCTGAAGCTTTTTCTATAAACTCACTTGAAGAAGGTTTTAATGCCTCAAGTGCACCACTTTCAATAGCGGCTTGGTTGTCGCTGTTGTACTTAGTAACATGCTGATTTAAGGCTGCAACAAGCTCGTCGTTGCTAATTTGGTTAGGAGGGGTGTATAAGCCCGTGCCGCTAATTACAATAGCCATGTTTTCCTCTTTTATCAGCTGCCGCTGATTTTATTAATTGTTTGAATTTGCCAATAACGCACATTATATCGGACGTTAGTCCTATTTGCTGTAAATTTGTCGAGACTATTTTCCCAGTAAATAGAACTACTCTTGGCTGAATAGCTTCTTGCGTACCATACTACGATAATCTTTAGGGGTATGACCAGTTTGTCTTTTAAATAATTGCGCCAAATGACCTTGATCTTGATAACCCACTAACAAGGATATGTCTAATATCGATAAATTGCTTGAAGTCAGCAACTCTTTGGCGGCATGAATACGTAATTGCTGCCAGTGTTGATTCGCACGCATCCCGGTGGCGGCTTTAAAACGTCGGGTAAATGAACGACTGCTTAAACCAAATTGCTGAGCGACTTCTTCCAAGCTCATGGTTGATGGTAGATTTTTACTCATCCAAAATTGAATTTGAGAAATAAGCTCGTCTGGATGTCTATCAGCGCTGCCTTCTAAATAGCGCTGCTCCTCATAAGGTTTACGAATTTCATGGGAAAAATTTAACTCTACCTGTTGTGCAGTGGCGCGGCCGTAGATTTGCTCAATTAAATGCACAACAATATCTGCCAAGGCATTTAAACTTGCAGCACAATAAATACGTTCTGATTGAGTGATAAAAAAATCAGGCTTGAGCATGACTTTGGGATAGTCACGTTGAAACTGTTTTACATAGTGCCAATGAGTAGTCGCGGGATGATGGTCTAGCACCCCAGATTCCGCCAAAAAACATACCCCAGTGCCACCACCAATTAAGGTTGCACCTTGTTGCCAAATGGAATTTAACCAAGCAATGGTTTTTGGATGCTTTTTTATAATGGGCCTAGGGTTGCGCCATAAGCTGGGAATAAAGGCAAAGTCAGGTTTTTGGGCGTGATCAATATCTGTTTCTGGCATTAATTTAATTAACGAACGTGTCGATACTGGCTGATTAACTTCAGCAATTAATTCAATTGATAATTTAGCGTTCTGTTTATTTTCACGTAAGGCAATCGCTTCACCAGCACGCAACATTTCCACTGGCAAACTAACGCTGGTGGCTAGCATATGATCGTAAATGACCAAGGCAATGTTTACAGTTTTGCGGTTACGAGTTTCTTGTACAGCGTTCATTTGTACATACTTCGGCTTAAATAAGAGTACTTTGTCCTTTATACCACTATTTTTGTCCTAAATGGCGAAATATTAATTAAAAAATAACATAGAATGAAAATAATTCTGTTTTACGTATATTTTTATAAAGGTTTTTTAAATGACAGCTTTACCTCTAATTGTTGGCATGGGTGGCATTAACGCTGCGGGTCGCACTTCATTTCATCAAGGCTTTCGTCGTATTGTTATTGAAAAATTAACCGCAGAAGCGCGCTTAGAAACATATGTTGGCTTAGCTACTTTAATGAATATATTAACTTTCAAAGATGGTCAGCTGGTTGACGAGCATGATAATGTTGTTGCCACTGCCGATGTTGAAAAACTTTATGGCGAGCAAATTCTTAATGGCACTTTAATTCGTAAAATTGAAAAAAATCATTTTGATGTTGATGCCACGGTTTGCCACCAGCGTATGAGCATGAAAGCAGAACAACCTGCTGTTTTTCAAATTAAAACCAAAGAGCTACCTAAACCTGTACCGCGTTCTTGGATAGTTACCGAGTTAGAAAAAGGTTTGGTTTCTGTTGAAATTCCTGACGTATTAGAAGTAAAACATAATACTCATCGCGACAATCCTATTAAAGCGGCAGGCCAATTTCCAACCGGTTTTGAACCGGGCAAGCTTTATAATAGCCGTTATCAGCCTCGTGGTTTGCAGGCGACTATATTTGGCGCAGCTGACGCGATTCATTCAACGGGTTTTAGCTGGGACGAAATTGTTAATCATATCAGCCCCGATGAAGTAGGTACTTACTCGGCATCTATTTTAGGACAAGTACAAGGCGAAGGTTTAGGCGGCATGTTTCAAAATCGCTTAAAAGGTGATCGTGTCACCACTAAAAACTTAGCGCTTGGTTTAAATTCGATGTCGACAGATTTTATCAACGCCTATGTTACCGGTAGTGTTGGTACAACTTTCACGGCTACAGGTGCTTGTGCGACCTTTTTATATAACTTAAAAGCCGCAGTAAATGACATTCAAGCTGGCAGAGTAAGACTGGCGATAGTTGGCAGTAATGACTGTGCTATTAGCCCTGAAGTTATCGAAGGTTTTGGTAATATGAGCGCGTTAGCCAACGAAGAAGGTTTGAAAAAGCTTGATGGCAATGGCATAGCTGATCACCGTAGAACCAGTCGTCCTTTTGGTGATAACTGTGGTTTTACTATTGGTGAAGGGGCTCAGTTTGTTGTAATAATGGACGATGCCTTGGCGATTGAAATGGGCGCAAAAGTTATGGCCTCAGTTGCTGATGTTTTTACCAATGCTGACGGTATTAAAAAATCAATCACCGCTCCAGGTCCTGGTAATTATATTACTATGGCAAAGTCAGTAGCGTTAGCTCAAACGATTGTTGGTGAAGAGTCTTTGCAAAAACGCAGCTTTATTTTGGCCCATGGTTCAAGTACGCCGCAAAATAGGGTTACCGAGTCACAAATATACGACCGAATTGCGCAAGCCTTTGATATTACAGAATGGCCTATTACCGCGCCAAAAGCATTTGTTGGCCATACACTAGGTTCGGCTAGTGGCGATCAGCTGGCTGTCGCTTTAGGGGTGTTCTCGCATAATATTATGCCGGGTGTTACCACGATAGATAAAGTGGCTGCGGATGTTTTTGACCAACGGCTAAATATTTCGACTGAGCATAGGCATTGTCAGGATATGGACGTAGCTTTTATCAACTCTAAGGGCTTTGGTGGTAATAATTCAACCGCAACGATTATCTCACCTAATAAAACCTTAGCGATGATGAGCAAACGTTATGGCGATGAAGTGATGACAAGTTATCGTGAAAAGCTTAGCCGTGTTGAGCTTGTACAGCAACAGTATCAACAAAAAGCTGATTTAGGTCAGTTCGATATTATCTATAAATTTGGTGATGGCTTAATAAATGATGCTGACATTGAAATTAGTGCTGATGGCATTACCATGCCAAACTTTGAGCAAATTATTGATTTGCCAAAAACTAATCCGTTTGATGATATGGTTTAGAATATAACTACAGCTTTATAAGTAAACTAACGCTATAAAGCTTCTGCCAAAACAAGCGTTGCTACTGTGCCCAGATTCTTGAGGCTACCTAGCAGCGTTTTTTTTATCTTTATTGTTAATGCCCCATTTTTGCTTAATCGCGAATAATGCCCCTGAACTTTCTAATTGCGCAAAGGCATTTTGATACTTGGCAATAAAACGGGTTGAGCTAGCTTTACTGGCAGCGATAGACATTTCGCTACCAAGGGAAAATACGGGAAATACTTGAATAAAGTCGTCAAGTTCATAGCCGAGTTCTTTTACTAAGGTTTCGAATACAAAACCGTCGCTGAGCACCAACTTTACCCGTCCACGTTTAAGCATTTGAATTATTTGCTGCTCTTTTACCACTCGGTAAATATTCGTGAACTTGTGCTCGGTTAAAAACTGATCTGATGCATAACCATTGGCTGAAGCAATAGATATGTCTCTTAGTGCATCTAAAGATGGTGCTGTTTGGCTAAAATTCCGCTTAAGACCCCAAAAATAATATTGTTCAATATCAAGCGCGCCGATCCAATGAAAGAGTGATTCTCTGCTGGTACTGCGAGTCATGGAGTAAATTAGAATGTTTTCTTGATGAAGGGCAATATCGTAAGCTCTAACCCAGGGAAGTACTTGGATGTTGGCTTGGTCTTTAGTGATATCAAATAGAGCCTGTATAACTTCAGTGGCATAACCACCTAAACTGTTATCGGCATTTTTTACTTGGTAAGGGGGTAAGTACTCAGTAACAACAGTTACTGGCTCAGCTGTAACCGTACGGCTGTTGAATAATAAAAACAAAACTACTAACCAAGCCACGATAAAATACGTGTATAAGGTCGAAATTTTGTTGTGAAATAGCAGGGCACTTGATGATTTAATCGCCAACATAAAGAACCAATATCACTACCATTGATTCATTAACTATAGCTCAATGCTGATAGCAAAAAAGCAGCCGAAGCTGCTTTTTTAATCAGGTAGTTGTTTTGAAATAAGTTATTTACTTAAAACAAAATCTAAAATACCTAATGCGGCTTTACGGCCTTGGTCAACAGCGGTTACTACTAGGTCTGAACCTAGTACCATGTCGCCACCAGCAAAGATATTCTCTTTAGAAGTTTGTAGAGCAAAGTCGCTGTTATCAACAGCTACCACACGGCCACGTGAGTCAACTTCAACACCGGCATCTTTCATCCATTGTGGCGGGCTTGGTAAGAAACCAAACGCGATAACTACAGCATCTGCTTCCATGATGAACTCGCTGCCTTCAATTGGCTCTGGGCTACGACGGCCGTTTGCATCTGGAGCGCCAAGTTGAGTTTTAACAAACTTAACACCACAGGCATTACCGTTAGCATCAACAGCGACATCAAGCGGTTGAATGTTAAATGCAAAGTTAACACCTTCTTCTTTCGCATTTTGTACTTCGCGTGGCGAGCCTGGCATATTGGCTTCGTCACGACGGTAAGCACAAGTTACTTCAGTTGCGCCTTGGCGAATCGAAGTACGTACACAGTCCATCGCTGTATCACCACCACCTAAAACGATCACTTTTTTCTTATCGAAGTTCACATAAGGTTTAGCATTTTCGGTAATTTCCATCAGCTTTTGAGTATTGCCAATCAAGAAATCTAAGGCGTTATATACACCAGGAGCCGATTCGTTATCAAATCCACCCGCCATATCAGTGTAAGTACCTAAACCTAAGAATACTGCGTCGTACTCTTCACTTAATGATTCGAAAGTAACATCTGTACCAACATTGGTATTTAAACGGAACTCAATGCCCATACCTTCGAAAATTTCACGACGTTTTTGAATTACGTCTTTTTCTAATTTAAATGAAGGAATACCAAAAGTTAGTAGGCCACCAATTTGCGCATGACGATCATATACTACCGCGTCAACACCATGACGAGTTAATACGTCAGCACAAGCTAAACCTGCAGGGCCAGCGCCAATAACAGCAACACGTTTACCGGTTTGAATAACTTCTGATAAATCAGGTTTCCAACCTTGAGCAAAAGCAGTATCAGTAATATATTTTTCAATATTACCAATAGTTACTGCGCCAAAGTCTTCATTTAGTGTACAAGCTGATTCACACAATCTGTCTTGCGGGCAAACTCGGCCACACATTTCAGGCAAGCTGTTGGTTTCATGACATAGATCAGCAGCTTCAAAAATACGGCCTTCAGTCACTAACTCTAACCATTGTGGAATATAGTTATGTACCGGACATTTCCATTCACAATAAGGGTTACCACATTCTAAACAGCGATCAGCCTGACCAGCACTTTGATCGCTACTTAATGGGTTATAAATTTCTACAAAATTTATCTTACGATCGTCAATCGGCTTCTTTGGCGGATCGATACGTTTCACGTCGATAAATTGATATACATTCTTACTCATACTGTTTCTTCCTCAATTCGCGTTCGTAAATATTATTGCGCTTGAACGCGAAGTTCTGCAGTTGAACGACTACGATGCCCTAAAAGTGTTTTCACATCAGTTGCTTTTGGCTTAACTAATTTGAATAACGGAGCAAAGTGATCAAAATTATTTAATATTTCTTGTGCTCTACAGCTGTCAGTTTCTTCAAAGTGATGACTGATAATGCCGCGTAAATGCTCTTGGTGAATAACTAAGTCTTCAATCGGTAAAATCTCAATTGATTCTTTATTTAAACGAATATCTAAGTCATCAGCTTCATCAAGTACATAAGCGAAACCGCCGGTCATACCTGCACCGAAGTTAACACCTACTTGACCAAGAATGGTAACAATACCACCAGTCATGTATTCACAGGCGTGGTCACCGGCACCTTCAATAACGGCGTGACAACCAGAGTTACGAACAGCAAAGCGTTCACCAGCACGGCCACTACCGTATAACTTACCGCCAGTTGCACCGTATAAACAAGTATTACCCATGATCATTGTTTCATGGCTAATGTAGTCAACACCTTTTGGTGGCTTAATCGTTAGCTTACCGCCAGCCATGCCTTTACCAACGTAATCGTTAGCATCACCGGTTAAGGTCATTTCTAAACCGCCAGCATTCCAAACACCAAAACTTTGACCAGCAGTACCTGATAAATGTATTTTAATTGGCGAGCTCGCCATACCTTGGTCGCCGTGTTGACGAGCAATTTCACCTGAAAGTGAAGCACCCACTGAGCGGTCAGTATTTTGAATAACGAAACGGTATTCGCCGCCAGCGCTATGAGCTATAGCATCAGTTGCAGCAGCAAGCATGGTTTGGTTAAGTTTACCTTCATCAAAGGCAATATTTTCTTCAGTTTTAAATAGTGCGGTGTTATCTCCGGCAACTACTGGTGCAATAATAGGTGATAAATCAAGTTTCTGTTGTTTAGCAGTAAGACCGGCTAATGGTACTAATAAATCAGTACGGCCAATAATCGCTTCTAAACCATCAACACCTAATTTTGCTAAAATTTCACGTACGTCTTGGGCAACAAACTTGAAGTAGTTCATTACTTGATCTGGCAAGCCTTTAAAGAACTGCTCACGTAATATGTCGTCTTGGGTTGCAACACCTGTTGCACAGTTATTTAAGTGACAAATACGTAAGAATTTACAGCCTAAAGCTACCATAGGAACCGTACCAAAACCGAAGCTTTCAGCACCTAAAATAGCAGCTTTAACAATGTCTAAACCGGTTTTTAAACCGCCGTCTACTTGTAAACGTACTTTGTGACGTAAACCGTTAGATACTAATGACTGGTGCGCTTCAGCTAAACCTAGCTCCCACGGACAACCAGCATATTTAACAGAAGTTAATGGGCTTGCCGCAGTACCGCCGTCGTAACCAGAAATGGTGATAAAGTCAGCGTAGGCTTTAGCAACACCTGATGCGATTGTGCCAACACCTGGGCCTGATACCAATTTTACTGATACAACAGCACTTGGGTTAACTTGTTTTAAATCGAAAATTAGCTGAGCTAAATCTTCAATTGAGTAAATATCGTGATGCGGCGGAGGTGAAATTAGGGTAACACCTGGAACCGAGTAACGTAGTTTTGCAATTAATGGCGAAACTTTATCACCAGGTAATTGACCACCTTCACCTGGCTTAGCGCCTTGGGCTACTTTAATTTGTAGTACATCAGCATTAACTAAGTAATGTGGAGTTACACCAAAACGGCCAGAAGCAATTTGCTTGATACGTGAATTTTTCACGGTACCAAAACGGCGTTCGTCTTCACCACCTTCACCAGAGTTTGAAAAGCCGCCTAAACGGTTCATGGCAATGGCTAAAGCTTCATGTGCTTCAGGGCTTAATGCACCAATAGACATAGCAGCGCTGTCGAATCGTTTAAATAATTCGGTTTCAGCTTCAACTTTATCTAAAGCAATTGAGTCGGTATCTTCTTTCAGCGCTAATAAGTCACGTAACATTGCAACTGGACGATTATTTACTTCATCAGCAAATTTTCTGTAACTGCTGTATTCGCCATTTTTAACTGCGTCTTGAATGTAGTTTACAACGTCAGGATTAAAGGCATGATATTCGCCGCCATGTACGTATTTTAATAAACCACCGTGGCTGATTTTTTGATGCGGTAAAAATGCTTTTCGGGCAAGGTTGATATTGTCTTGCTCGATATCTTCAAAATCGGCACCTTGAATTCGGCTTGGTAAGTCAGGGAAACATAATTTCATAATGTTATCGTTTAAGCCGATAACTTCAAATAAGCCTGCACAGCGGTAACTGGCGATGGTTGAAATACCCATTTTAGATAGTATTTTCAACAAGCCTTTATTGATACCGTCGCGGTAGCTCATTACCGCTTCACGTGCGGTTAGTTCGATTTGACCTTTCTCTACCATTTGTTCAATGGTTTCAAATGCAAGGTAAGGATAAACAGCCGTAGCACCTAAACCTAGTAATACCGCAAATTGATGTGAGTCACGTGCAGCTGCAGTTTCAACAATAATGTTTGAGTCACAACGTAGGTCTTCATCAACTAAACGCTTTTGTACCGCGCCAACAGCCATAGCCGCAGGAATAGGTAATAAGCCTTTGTGAATTTGACGATCTGATAATACCAAAATAACGGTATTTTTATTTTTAACTAAATCTTCAGCTTCATCACATAAACGTGTGATAGCTGCTTCTAAGCCTTCTTCAGGATCGTAATTTAGCGTTAAGGTATCGCTGCGGTAATGCTCAGGGTCTAACTCACGTAATTGTTTTAAACCTGTGTACATAAGTACCGGTGTTTCAAACAAAATACGGTTAGCATGACTCGTTGTTTCATTAAATACGTTGTGCTCGCGACCAATACAGGTGCCAAGCGACATAACATAACGTTCACGCAATGGATCTATTGGCGGGTTTGTTACTTGCGCAAATTGCTGGCGGAAGTAATCAAACAAGGTTCTCGGTTGGCTAGAAAGTACTGCCATTGGGGTATCGTCACCCATTGAACCTGTCGCTTCTTGGCCATTTTCCGCTAATGTTTTAATTACTTGCTGAATTTCTTCATAGCTGTAATTAAACATTTTGTGATATTGCAATATTTCAGCATCGTTAAATGCACGCTTGCCAATTAGCTCAGCGTCTAACTTATGAAACGGAACTAAGCGCTTAATGTTTTTGTCTAACCATTCACGATACGGATGACGAACTTTTAATTCGCTGTCGATATCATTTGAGTGGAAAATTTTGCCGGTGTAAGTATCAATAGCAAGCATTTCGCCTGGACCAACACGACCTTTTTCAACCACTTCATCTTCGCCATAATCCCAAATACCTACTTCTGAGGCTAAGGTGATAAATCCGTTACGAGTAATAACATAACGTGCAGGGCGTAAACCGTTTCTATCTAAGTTACATGCTACATGACGACCATTGGTCATTACCACGCCGGCTGGGCCGTCCCATGGTTCCATGTGCATTGAGTTAAACTCATAGAAGGCTTTTAAATCGTCATCCATTAATGGACTGTTCTGCCATGCTGGTGGCATTAATAATCTCATCGCACGGTATAAATCCATACCGCCGGCAAGAAATAGCTCAAGCATGTTATCTAATGATGATGAGTCTGAGCCGCTTTCATTTACAAACGGTGCTGCATCCATTAAGTCAGGCAATAAAGGTGACTGGAAGCGTGTCGTACGTGCACGACTCCACTGACGGTTACCTTTAATGGTATTAATTTCACCATTGTGTGCTAAGAAGCGGAAAGGTTGCGCTAAGTGCCACTGTGGAGAGGTATTCGTTGAAAAGCGCTGGTGGAATACACAAATAGCACTTTGCATACGAATATCAGCTAAGTCTAAATAAAAGTTTGGTAAATCTACCGGCATCATTAAGCCTTTGTAGATAGTTACCGAACAAGAAAGACTGGCGATATAAAATTTGCTGTCGGTGATGCGTTTTTCAGCACGACGACGCGCCATATATAAACGACGCTCTAGGTCACGATTACGCCACCCAGCAGGAGCATCAACAAAAATTTGCTCAATGGTCGGTAAATTGCTTGCGGCAATTTCACCTAATATCGAAACATTGGTTGGCACTACGCGCCAGCCTGCAACTGTTAAAGTTTCACGCGTTAACTCTTCTTCTAATATTTTTTTAGAAAGCGCAGCTTCAACAGGATCGGTATTTAAGAAAACCATGCCCACGGCATATTTTCTACCTAGTTGCCAATTATTTTCTTCAGCTATCGCGCGGAAGAAGCTATCAGGTTTCTGTAAAAGTAATCCACAGCCGTCACCTGTTTTACCATCGGCGGCAATACCACCACGATGTTGCATGCGATCAAGTGCTGCAATAGCTGTTTTGATCAGCTTATGGCTCGGTTCACCTTGTTGGTGAGCGATTAAACCAAATCCACAATTGTCTTTTTGAAAGTTGGGATCGTAAAGCTGCATGTGTTTTCTCCTAATAATAATAACGACTTGGCAACAGGGCACACTGAAAAGGAATATAGTTATGCGAAAAATGCATAAATATCCTGTTTAACATCCAAGTGAACCCAGTACATTAAACACTTTGGGGGTAAAGGTCAATAAAAATAGAGTTTTTGCTCGTAATTAATTTACATTAATTAACAAATTTACAAAACTGATGTAAAACAAGGTGTAACACTGGTAGGACGTGACTTTGCTGATAATTTATAAGATAAAAATATAAGCGATATTGTCAGAATAATTGAGAAATGTTGTTAAATTATCCAAGAATGTAATTTTATTACATTACTGCTAGGTATTTGTAATATTCACCTTAGTTATTGCATTTATTCACTATTGCAGTTAATTTTATTCACTTTTTGTTTTTTAGTACAAATAAAAAACGCTCTAGAAGAGCGCTTTTTAAGAGTTATTAAATCTTTAAGGTTGGTAGCCGCCAGCGATACCTTTAGTGGCGACACTAACAGCATCATGGGCATGTAACGATTCAAGGTGATTAATACGCAACCAAAAATCATCATAACCTTGGCTGAGGTTCATCGCGTGTTGTAAACGCCTTGCTGCGTCTTCACAAAACATTAAATTTTGACCATTTAAGCGGGCAAATTCTTGCTCGTCTTCACGTTTAACTGCCGCTTGAACAGGAGTTTGCAAGGCATCTTCAATTAGGTCAACTAAGTCAGTTATTGGAAACTGCTCACAGCCATGATTTAGTTTCACCTTAACTTCGGCAACAGAGCGCTGACTATGAGGCGTTGCTACTATGCCTTCTGTCGTTCCAAGCCATTCATGAATGTTGTCTAAATTCACGTTATCATCGTTAGCAAACTTTTCTTTAAACGACTGCTGAATAAGCTGCCTTGCTAATGCTGCTGAGCATGGGCAAGTTGACGAGTAACGCACGTCAATAGCAAGTTCAATGGTTAATTGGCCTTTATTAATACGGCCAGTTAGTGTTACAGGATAGGCTTTCCAACCTTCCTTGCCACTAATTAATGATTTTCTTCTTAGGTGATAATCGAAGTTAAATTGTACCTTCGCATTATCACTTAAGTCTTCATGGCTAATAATAAAATTATCCAATAAAGCGACTAACGATTGATAATTTAATACGCCATTACTTGATAACTCATCAAGTAATAAATACAACCTAGACATATGTATGCCTTTAGCTGTAGGGTCGTTTAAGTTAACAAAAGCGTCAACGTGTGCTGAGACTAAGCGATCATTTTCATCCTTGGAAGCGACCATAACGGGCATTTCGATATTACTCATACCCACCCAATCAAGCGTACCCTCAGTTTGCGCTGTGGTATGGTTGGCTATATCAGGCATTGATGTTGGCATTACTACTCCGCTATTTGCTGCATTTTATGTCAGTGAACTGTATATATTGGCACTGAATACATAATTTCAAGGGCGCATATTCTATCTTAATTTTAAGGCAAACTATTACTACTATTTTACATTTGTTGCTAAAAATATGATTTTTTATCAACAACCCTAAAATAAGTAAGGACTTGAATAACAAGCGTTAGCTAAATAAATTCAATTTTTTATGGTGAACTTGCTACAATTTATAAAATAATACCGCTTGAGCTGTAGCATGAATGAAATGAATACCTTAGATATTGAGTTACTAACCGGATACTTTGACAATTTAGGCAAAGAAATGCTGGAAAAGATGTTGGATTTATATAGCCAGCAGGCCCCTAAATATATTAGTGCCATTGATGATGCCATGGCGACAGACTCGCAAGGCTTATGGCACGAAGCTTGTCATAAAATGAAAGGCGCAGCAGGCAGTGCCGGTTTATGCAAAGTTCAGCAACAACTGGCTTTTATGGAAGAGCTTGATGATAAGGAAATTAAACAAGCTCATATACTAAAACTTCAGCAATTGAATGAACAAGGTATTGCTGCGTTTGTACAGTGGCTTGGCTCAATTTAACTTCAACTCAGTTTAAGAGGTTATTCTGCGGTTATGGCTATATATTTTCAATGAAGTTTAATTGTGACCTAAACGATAATGCCCGCATAAATAGCGGGCATTAAATATGTTTGAGACTGGGTTAATCTTTTAAATTAATTTTCGATATCGCCAACAAAGCGATAGCCTTCACCATGAATAGTATTAATTAGTTCTACTGAATTTTCATCTGACTCAAAGTGTTTGCGTAAGCGTCTGATGGTAACGTCAACTGTTCTGTCATTTTCGCGTAATTCACGGCCAGTCATTTCTTTGATCAGCTGCTGACGAGTGACTATTTGACCGACATTATCAACCAATAAACGTAACGCCCGATACTCGCCTCGTGGAATAGGAATAATTTCGCCAGTAGGAGAGGTAAGCTTTCTTGAGTTGCCATCAACCGACCATTGATTAAAGCGAATAACTGCCGTTGTTGTTTCGGTTTTAGTTTGCACCAAGCGGCTAAGAATATTGCGGGCGCGAATAGTTAATTCACGTGGGTTAAAGGGTTTGGTTAGATAGTCATCTGCGCCAATTTCTAAACCGAGAATCTTATCAACGTCATTGTCACGACCAGTTAGGAAAATTAGACCTAACTCTCTATTTTGTTTAAGTTCTCTCGCCAACAACAAACCATTTTTCCCTGGTAAGTTAATATCCATCACAACGAGGTTAATGGTATATTTTTGTAAGGCATTTTCCATTGATTCGCCATCGACAGCTTCTGATACCTGATAGCCTTCGGCTTCGAATAGGCTACGTAAGTTGAAGCGAGTTACATCTTCATCTTCTACAATGAGAATATGAGGCTTTTGCATGTTAACTTTATCCATGGGTTATTATAATTATTAAATCTATTTTACTATTTTAGCAATTTTTACAGTTATCTGTATAAAAAACCAAGAAAATATTGTTTTGATTTATCAGAAAAGGTTATTTAACCGGAAAACTTATTTCAAAATGAACACCTTGAGTGACTCTTTCTTCTAGTTGAATATTGCCACCAAGTGCTTGAGTTACCAAATTATAAACTAAGTGCAGGCCTAGTCCACTGCCACCTGAGCCTCGTTTAGTCGTGGTGAAGGGGTCAAATACTTTATTCTTTAAAGCTTGGTCAATACCTTTGCCATCATCTTCATAACTGATATTTAATTGTGAACTCATTTTAATTACTTGAATATGAATACGACCATGATCGCGCTCTTCAAAGCCGTGAATTATTGAGTTCATGATCAAATTAATCAATATCTGGTTGATTGGTCCCGGTTTAGAAACGACGATTAAATTTTCAGAGCATTCAATGTCAACCACATAAGGTTGATGCTTAAGTTTGGGCGCTAACGTCATCATCACTTCTTGCAACAATTCGCCAACATTAATTGTGCGCTCGTCTTCATTAGACTGATCAACGGCAACTTTTTTGAAGCTTGAAATTAAACTGGCGGCACGTTCTAAGTTGCGATAAATGATGGCAACATTCTCTTGGCCGTCATTTAAGAATTTTTTTAACTGACTAGATTTTAGGGTTTTATCATCAAAAGACTGTTTAATTTCTAACAAACGATCTTCTAATAAAGTCGATGCGGTAACACCTAAGCCAATGGGAGTGTTAACTTCATGGGCAACGCCGGCAACCATATCACCTAAAGAGGCCATTTTTTCACTTTCAACTAATTGGTCTTGAAATTGGTGAAGCTTTTCTAAAGTAGACAATAATTCTTGGTTAGACTCTTTAAGTGCGTCGGTACGCGTTGTTACTTTACTGGCTAAGGCATCATTTTGTTCAATGATTTTTTCAGTTTCAGCGTTTTGTTTTTGAATGTGCTTTTGAGTTCGCGCTAATAATATATTAATGTTTTGTGCAACGGTATCAAGCTCTCTTAACGGCAAAGGCTGATAACGGATACTGTAGTCTTTACTTTGTGAAATTTGCTGGATAACTTCGATCAAGTAATTTAAAGGCTCAGCCAAGCGCTTTTTCAATCGTGACGATAATACAATGGCAATAATCGCCATCAGTAAGGAAAGTAAAATAATGGTCAGTAAGAATTTTTTTGACAGGCTATTAATTTTTTCAAAACTTGATTGTAAATAAACATAACCTAAAGTTTGTATGCCATCTTTAATCGGGTGAATAAACTCAATATAGTCACTGGTAATGTTAGGCTTTATTAATGACTGAATTTGGGTGATTTTATCAGGGATAGCGGGGTGGTTAGCGCTTCTATTGTAACTGGTGAAAAAGGTAATACTTTCTTGACCTGGTGTTACGCGATAAATATGGATGTAGTTTACTTGAGATAATGCGCTAGAGCGAATGAGCTTTTGTTCTAGAATATCATAATCGTTATTTTTGATATCGTCGATACTCATCAAGGCGATAATTTTTCCTCGCTGAATAGCAGTACTCTTAAGTTGAGATTTTTCTTCACTGATGAATATTACTGACAATATACTAAGGGATATGATCACCGCCACCAGAGTAAAGCTGACAATGGTGATCAGTAAAGAGCGGTGAAATGACTGTATTTTTGTTGTTGGTTCCATCAAAAAATTCACAGGCCTTAAACGGGTAAATGGTTTTATACTGGCAGAAAAAGCTAATAAATCAAGGGTTCAGCGTTACTTGAACTTCTTTCATTGTGGGATCAATTAACATTAAACGCAACTGATAAAAAATATTCACCGTAGCAGCTGTTACTTTACAACGCTGTGATAGACAGTGAAGCCTTTGTTAATCGTTAATATTTTGGTTGCAGCAATGGCCTTTTCCATAATCGGTTGGTAGCGTAAAAAGCTGTTAGCAACCACGGTAATAGAAGCTCTCGCTTGCATATGTTGTTTTATTTTCTCTAAGAATGTTTCTGTGGCTTGGTAATTAGTGTTTATACCCTGATGAAATGGAGGGTTTGAAATCACATGATTAAACTTGCCGGTAACTTGCGATAAGCTATTTGAAGGTAAATACTTCGCCCCTGTAATATTATTTAGTGCTAAAGTTTTCTCGGCAGAGCATAAAGCTAAGGCACTAACATCGACTAAAGTCACGGCTGTTGTTGGGTTTTTCTTATGAACAAAACTGGCAATAACGCCAGCGCCACAGCCAAAGTCTAAAACACTACCGGTTAAACCTTTTGGTAAATTTTCTAATAATAACTGGGTGCCAACATCTAATTCGTGCTGACTAAAAACACCAGGCAATGACGCTATTTCTAAGGATACACCATCAATATTAAGTGAATAGTACTTAAACCAATCATCAATATTAAATGTTTTGTTTTGGTTGATAAACTGTCCACAAAAGAGTGAACAATGGCGAGCCGAGTCTACTTTTTTACAGTAATTAAGCGTATTTGTGGTTAATTTCGGCACTGACTTGATACCACTCTTATTTTCACCAACTATTAATACTGTCGCATTATCGCTAATAGAGCTTGCCAACATAGCTAAGGTGAATGCTAGTTCGGCTTTACTTTTAGGAAAAGCCAGAATTACTAAGTCATGTTTTTGTTGGCTTTGGTATTGTGCTGAAAAATAGCATTGGGCAGCGGCAGGCTTAGCATTATTTACTGCCTGATATTGTTCAAAATTTGTGGTGAAATAACTTGGCTTAGCACTAGGGAATAAGGCTAAATATTCGAGCATAAAATCATCTGCTGGTAAGTTCACTAATAACGGGAAATTGGCGGATAATAAATTACTATTACGTAATAAAACTTGAGTTAGGTTGTGCATAGTAATGGTTTACCTGTGAGAAGTTATGCAGTGAATAAAAGCAACCTTAATATTGTTACTAAAAAGTTAACTTAAATTAATAACGATAGCAGATTTGTGTGCGATAATGGCGCCTTATTTTACGCGAACTATTTTTCTAATCAAGGAGTTGGTTATTTATACACGAGTATACAAATGGTTAGCGGTTAAGTGGCTTGTTAGTCGTTTGCGCCGATATTACTTAACTATTGTACATATCTATTTTCCTAAATTATTTAAGCGCAGCCCCACCGCTGAGGTATATTTAGCGTTAAATGACCCTTACAGTTTTATGTTAGTTCAAGTATTAGCTGAATTAAATCAACGCTTTAATGTTAACTTTAAGCTATACATGACCCACGGCGCTTTATTAAGCTTTGCTGAAAATAAACGTTTGTGGCGTAATTGGGCGCTAAAAGACGCCAACAATATTGCTAAATTATACACCTTAAATAGCCTTGAACATTATCCAAGTCGTGAAGCTTTAGCTACCGGGCAGCAACTTTGGCAAATATTACCTACCAATATTGAAAATGCTAAAACGATTTTTGAAAAAACGTGGGCTGATGATTTTGAAGATTATTATTTACCCTCTACACCGGTGATCACTCATCAAGTAAAAAATCTCAGCAGACAAATTAAAAAGGGCCAAGAATTGCCTGCTAGCATTTATTGCTTAGGGGAATGGTTTTTAGGAGTCGACAGTTTAGAGCACTTTGAAAAACGGCTAAACGACTTTAGTTTCAATATTGACCAAGCTCAGGAGCTGTACCAAAAAAGTACTATTAGCCTAAAGACTAAAAGCACGAGTAAAAAACCAAGCGCTGAGCATGATGTCATCACGGCTTATTTATCAATTCGAAGCCCTTATTCCTATTTAGGTTTTATGCAAGCAAAACAACTAAGCGAGCATTATCAGGTGCCGCTTAAAGTGAAATTTGTTCTGCCCTTGTTAATGCGCGGTGTTGGAATATCAGCTAACAAGCAACGTTATATATTTCTTGATGCTTACCGCGAAGCGCAGCAACGTAAGATCACCTTTACTAGCTTTAAAGAGCCTATTGGACAAGGCGTATTTAACTGTTATCAAACTTTTGCTTATGCCGAGCAACAACATAAGTCTATAGAGTATGTACAAGCGGTTTTTGAAGCCGTTTTTGTTGATGGTATTGATTTAGGGCAAGAGCAAAATATTCGTAAAATATGCCAACAAATTGATTTAAATTATGATGACGCGCAAGAGTATGCCGAGCAGCATAACTGGCAAGCAACGTCAGACTTAAATCAACAAGAGCTAACCAAGTTAGGTTATTGGGGCGTACCTTGCTTTGAATATCAAAACCAACATTGCTGGGGACAGGACCGTTTATGGCAAATAGAGCAGCAACTTATTAAATCGTAATACTGGGATGTTATCGCTACACGATAATATCCCACAATGTGGTGCAAAATTACCGCTTAAGCATTAGCTGTTGATTGCTTGTAACAGGTAATAATGTTTTAATGGTTCGTCCTTATTCAGATTAACTGGCTGGTGTATTTATACCGCGGGTTAAGAAAATAAGGCTAGAAGAGGTGCGTTAACTAGGTAGTTATCACGAGGAGATCAAACTCTACTGACTGATAATGAGGGGGATTAACGCCGAGATAGTTATATTTTTGATGATGTAATTATCGGTTGTACGGGTTGAATCCTGACAACTGTCACCCATTTAGTTAGGTGGAGAGCTTCTGGCCTTTGAAATCTTCTTAAGCGTTTATCCGCTTTCATTTCAAATGCCTCAAGTTCTTCAAATCGAATGAGTTTGAGAGTAATGATTAAAAATAATATAAACCAAAATATTCCCCAGTGTTCGTTATGGACCGCCCTAATTACGCCTTTTTCTGAACAAGGCGAAATTGATTTTGACAGCTTAGCGCAAGCGGCAACTCGCCAAGCTAATGCCGGAAACGGTATTTTGTTATTAGGCAGTACTGGTGAAGGCCTAGCCTTGTCTGCACAAGAGCAGCTAAGCATTGTTGAATTTGTTTGTAAATTGGCTTTAGACGCACCTTTAATGGTGGCGGTTGGCGGCTTTAATTTAGCCGAGCAAGTTGCGTGGATTCACCAGTGTAACCAATTGCCCATTCATGCTTATTTACTTGGCACACCTATTTACGCCAAACCAGGGCCTGTTGGTCAAACCCAATGGTTTAGTCAATTATTAGACGCAGCCAACTTTCCTTGTATGTTATATAACGTGCCTTCTCGAAGTGGCACTGAAATTCCTTTAACTACTATGGTTGCGGTGCAAGATCATCCCAATTGCTGGGCGATGAAAGAGGCCAGTGGCGATTTAAATAAATTTTTAGCATATCGTGAGCATTGCCCAAATGTTGCCTTGTTTAGCGGTGAAGACGCAATGATGCCGTATCTTGCTAGCGCAGGTGCACAAGGGCTAGTGTCGGTATGCTCAAATGCTTGGCCAGCGGCTACGCACCGTTATGTTGACTTATGTTTGACCGGCCAAAACCAAGGTTTATTCCCGTTATGGCAAAATGCGGTTGACTCATTATTTCAAGTAGCCAACCCTATTCCAGTAAAAGTACTGATGGCTTTACAAGATGAAATTGCCACGCCACAATTACGTGCACCATTAACGCATTTAGAGCTGGCGGCTAATCATTCATTGCTTGAATTTGATCAGTTGATAAACCAGTGGTATGCCCAGCAATTAGCTGATCACGCCGATCAAGTAAGCGGAGCGTAAAGCGGATGTTTTCTAAAGAAGTGATGCATGTTGGCGAAATGGCCAGCGGTGCGGCGTTAACAGTACCGGTTTATCGCCTCAAAGGAAAACAATCATCAGCGCCAAGTATTTATATTCAAGCGAATATGCATGGCGCAGAAGTGCAGGGTAACGCCGTTATTTTTCAATTGCTTGAGCTCTTACGTTCCAGCAATATTAATGGCGATATTACCTTAGTACCTTATGCTAATCCGGTTGGTTGTAATCATAAAAACGGTGAGTATACTCTTGGCCGTTTTGATCCTATTACTGGTGTTAACTGGAACAGAATGTACCATTTTGATGCTGATATTATTGCCCCGTTTGTTGCTGAGCATGTGAACAGCAGTGATAGCGAAATTAATACCGCGTTCAAACAAAAATTAATTAACACCATAGATGAAAAGCTTGATCATAGTATTTATGGTTTAACCACCGGCCAGCGTATTGCTTATCAATTACAACGCTTGGCTTATCAGGCCGACTTTGTACTTGATTTACATACTGGTCCCATTTCAAGTAAGCATTTATATTGCCCCGAATATGCCCTGCCAAGTGCGCTTTATTTTGACATACCTCATACCTTATTAATTCCTAATAACTTTGCTGGCGCTCTAGATGAAGCCACCTTTTGTCCGTGGTGGTCATTGCAACAAAGCTTTGCTGAATTAGGTCGCAATTACAGTATTGAGAAAGAAAGCTTTACCGTTGAGCTAGGTTCACAAGAGCAGATTGATCTTGACGTTGCCCTTGATGACGCCAAGAGTATTTTAAATTATTTGCACTATAAAGGCGTGATCAGCGAGCCAAGTTACCAGCCGAAAGAAATGACCCGTTATGGCTGTTACCTAAAAGACTATAAAGCTTTTTATGCACCTATGGGTGGCATGGTTGATTACTTAGCTGAGTTTGGCAAGCCGTTAAAAGCAGGGCAACCGTTAGCGAGAATTTTACGCATGGACAATTATGGGGATGGCGACCCACTACATTATTTGTCGTTAGAGCAAGACGTACTGCCTATTTTACATTTTGCTTCAGCCAGTGTTAACCAAGGCACTGAACTTTATAAAGTATTTAGTGAGTATTTTGAACTTTAGAAGGTAGATGATGGGAGATTAGTTTTACTGGTTTACTTATTTTACTTATGCAAGTTATCGAACAAAAACGCCGATGACTAATAGCAATCATCGGCGTTTATGTATTTAAGCTTTGCTGTAAAGTTAGATTTTTACACCAATTTGCAAGGCGGCACCAACATTGTCGTTATCACCGGTAAAGCCGGCGATATCAAACGACACCACATCCCAAGGTGAAAGGCCTAAACCTACAGTATAAATATCGGCGTCATTATCATTCAGGTCAGTTCTTGCACCTAAGCGAAACTGCATATGCTCATATAAGCGCAGTTCCATACCCACAGAAGCATACTTTGACGCAGTTAACTCTTCAAAGTGCTCGCGGTCGGTAAGGTCAATTTCAGTGGCAAGGGTTAGCCAATCGTTTTGATAACTTAAGCCAGCTGTTGCGGTAGTATCTAAAGCAAAAGATAAATTTTGAGAAGCTAAACTAACGCTTTGATCTAGTAAGTTATTGGCAACTAATGCAAAGTGCCATTGTCGTTTATCACCCCAAGCGGCATACATACCTAAATCGACATTAGTACCCGTTTCATCGGTTAAATTATCGTCATCGGTTAAATCAAATTCATCATCATCAAAGTCAGTAACGCTAATGCGGTTATAGAAAAGATCTAAACGCTGATATTTTAACTTAGCGCCTACGCTCAACTCATAATTTACATGGTTAATCGCTTGATAACCAAACATTAATCCTGCTTCTGCGACTGAATAACCGACGCCAAGTGCTTCTGAATTTAAGTCGTCAGTGTTTAGGTTGCCAGTATCAATGGCGTCACGCATGGTTTGTTCATCCGCTTGGTCGTAATCGGCAGCGACACCAATGCGGCCGTACTGATTGGCAAACATACCAAAGCTGAAATATTTATTAGGAATAATGACTTGTACATTAAAGCCGCCACGTGCATTAACCAACTTATTATCAATAGTGGTTAAATCTGCGGCTATAACGTCAACTTGCTGATTAAGTCCGTCAATATAGGCGGGTAAATCTTCAACAGGCACATTGGCAATATTGTCAATATCTTGCTCTAAAATATCAATATTATCAGCAATGTTTTCGCCAGTGTCGATAACGTCAAATTCGTCAGCGCCCATAACGCCTAAATTGAGTGAAAAATAAAGGTCATCATCGTTATCGTATTTACTTAACAAGGCCGGGTTGCTAATTGCAGCAGTGAAGTCTTGAGTTATGGCAGTAAAACCTTGGCCAGCACGTTTGGCGGAAAAATTGTCAGCGTGGCTAGGAAGTGAGCAAGCTAATAATAGCAGTGCGGTTTTATTTAGAGTAAATTTCATGGTTATATCCCTTAGTGAAAAAACCTTTTTCTTTGAAAAGGTTAAAAGCAGTATCCCTAGCTGAGAAAATATTGCAAGTCACTTTACATTTTTTAAAACTTATTTATCTATTACCTTTATCGAAATAACACATAAAATTGGGATGAAATGGTGTAACTTTTATTGAGCTTAAAGGTGTTTTGTTATAACATCACAAAATATGACTAAGCGTAAAATAAATATCAGCCAATTTGTTGGCCGTAGCAGCCAGAATTCAACAGTAATATTACTGTTGCTTTTGTTGTTGGCAATTTTTACTCATCATAGTCACCTTGAAAGTATTCAAGAGCCAGCGGAACATTTTCAGTGTAGTTTGTGTCAAAGTAACACTGAGCCGCCTAATGTTAGTCTTACTCCATTTGCTGTTACTCAGCTACTTAGTTTTGAAAAAATCAGCCAACAAGTATTTGGCTTATTCTTCGTATCTCAGCACCTTAGCCCACCTTTAAGAGCACCTCCGGTTTTCTAATGTTTATCGCCTGATGCGCTTGCATCTTCTTTTTACATTTCGGAAAACAAACAATGAAACTTAATAAAATATCCACAGCTGTAGGTATCAGCTTTTGCTATGCCAATTTTTTAATTAGCGCGCAGGTTGCGGCGCAAACGATAAATGGCCAAGTGCTTTCTTCTACAGGTAAACCTATTGCCAATGCGTTGGTAAAAGTCGCCAATAAAAAACGTAAAGCTATTACTGACGAACAAGGCCGTTTTCTTATCGAAAATATGCCAGAAGGTACCTTTGAGTTACACCTAAGTGCTGAAAAGTTTAGTCATAATAACTATTCTGTTAACGTTGGCGCAGATGACGTTCAGGGTATCAGCGTGGTATTAAAACCTACCGTTATGGAAGTGCTTGACGTTTACGCAACGCCTTTGCATTCGTCTACTATTGAATCAGTGACACCGGTGAATGTACTTTCCGGAGATGATCTTAAAATGAAACATGCTTCCACCTTAGGCGAAACGCTCAAAGGTGAAGTGGGGGTGCATTCAACTTATTATGGACCTGTCGCCAGTAGTCCAATTATTCGTGGTCTTGATGGACCAAGAGTATTAATTACCCAAAATGGCTTAGATGTTAGTGATGCATCACGAGTCGGTGCGGATCATTCGGTGGCAACTGAAACCAGTACCGCCACTCAAGTGGAAGTATTACGTGGTCCGGCGACCTTATTTTATGGTAGTGGGGCGATTGGTGGTGTAGTCAATATTGTTGATGAACGTGTGCCAACCTCTACTGAAAACCAATTTGATTATATGCTACAACATAACAGTGTTGCTGATGAGAATGAGGCTTCTTTTAACCTCAATACTGGCAGTGGCAAAGTTGCTTTTCATCTTGATGGTTTTTGGCGAGACTCAGGCGATTATAAAATTCCAGGTCAGGCGAGTATCGAAGACGATCATGAAGAACACCATGATGAACACGACGATCATGAGGGCGAAGAGCATGAAGAAAGCGGCACTTTAGCAAACAGCTCGGCTAAGTCTTCTGGTTTTACCATCGGTAGTAGCTACTTGCTTGATAATGGTTATATCGGTTTTTCTTATGGTTTGATGACCCGAGAATATGGTGTGCCTGGTCATGAGCATCATGATGATGAACACGATGAAGAGCACCATACTGAAGATTTACATGACGAAGAGCATGAAGATGAAGAGCATGCGGTGAGAGCTGAGCTTAATCAGCAACGTTTTCAAATATTAAGTGATTTAACTTTTGAAGAGCAGTTTATTAATCGCTTAGCAACAAAACTGGCCTATACCGATTATCAACATCAAGAAATTGAAGACGGTCAAGTAGGCACTGAATTTAACAATACCATGCTAGAAGCAAGAGCTGACTTATACCATAGAAGCCTTGATGGTTGGAAAGGTGCATGGAGCTTACATTTTAAAGAGAATGATTTTGAAGCCTTTGGCGACGAGGCATTCACACCTCCTTCAACAACTTCTGCATTAGCCCTTGCTTGGTTAGAGGAAAAACACTTTGGCGAGGTATTATTGCAGTTTGGCGCTCGTATTGAAGACGTAGATATTAGTGCCGAAGTTGCTGACATTGAAGGGCATGATAATGAACCAGCAATTGATGCGAGCGACTATTCCGCGTTTTCATTTACCCCAATAAGTGCTTCTGCTGGCGCAGTATGGGATTATCAGTCAGGTTACAACATTGGTTTATCAGTGGCCTTTTCACAACGCGCACCTTCTGCCAGTGAGTTATTTTCAAATGGTGAGCACATTGGCACCAACAGTTATGAGCTTGGCGCGATTTATGAAATCCATCAAGAAGGTGAACACTACCATATTGAACTGAATGAACAATTACCAGAATTAGAAACCTCATATAATATTGACTTAACTTGGCGTAAGTTTGAAGGCGACTTTGGTTTTGTTATTAGTGCTTTTTACAACCGTATTAACGATTATTATTACCAAGAAAATAGCGGTTTATTTTTCGACGGTGAACATGAGCATGACATAGAAAACATGTCAGCAGATGACGAACATGGTTTACCAATTTATGTTTACCAACAGGCAGATGCGCGTTTATTTGGCTTTGAAAGTGAGTTTGTATATCAAATATCTGATGAGCTAAAAGGTTCTATTTTTGCTGACTACATTAATGCTGAACTGGTTGATGGTGATAATTTACCTAGAACTCCGCCAATGCGCTTAGGGGCTGAACTTGAATATCAAGGTCAAAACTACAGTGCGCAATTTAATGTCAGTCATTATTTTGAACAAGATGAAACGGCTGAATTAGAAACAGCGACCGACGGTTATAGCTTGGTGGATATTAGTGTTAATTATTATCTTGACGGTATTGGCAATGACTTTATTGTATTTGCCAAAGCTGAAAACTTATTAAATGAAGAAGCACGCGTGCATTCATCCTTCCTAAAAGATGATGCGCCTTTACCAGGCCGAGGCTTTAGTTTAGGTATTCGCGGTAGCTTTTAATTTCGGCTTTTAATTTAGCTTTGTTTTAAAACAAATAAGTTTAGCCTATAAATATAGGCTAAACTTATAATTAAAAGTAATTAAGAGGCTGCTGTTTTAAGTGATGATGTTTGTAGTTAATTTCCGCTGGAAAATTAAAACTTTATTGTTAATGCTTAGCCTAAGTTGCTGTATTTTTGGGGCTATTGCTCAACAAGAAATCACCGTTTTAGTCCCTAATTTCCCACCTTATACTGAAAAAAAACATCAGCAAATATCTGGCATTGGTATCGATTTAGCCAATCAGGTTTTTAACAAAACCGGCATCAAGGTTCGTTATCGAATTTTACCTAATTATGCCAAAGTCGTGCAGCAAATTACTCAAGGGCAAGGTGATGCTTTTCTATTGGCTTCACAAAATGATGAAAGAGATAGTATTGCTGTTTTTACTGAGCCTTTGCTGATTAACCGTTGGTGCTGGTATGTATTAAGAACTGACACAATAAGCCCTGATGATAGCGACTTTAAAGACCGAGCTACTGTAAGTACTCACTTTAATGCTAACACCCATAAATGGTTGCTTAAAAATAACTATTTTGTTGATCCGGTGATGGATACGGGGAAGTTACCGCACATGCTATTACGAGGGCGCATTGATGCGGTTTTTATTGCCGAATTGGTTTTTGATGAGGCGATAAAGCAAGCTTTAATTACACCTCAAACCTTTAAAAAATATGTTGAAATTGAAAAGCCTTTTGGCATTTATCTCAGTAAGAAGTACTTAGCTAAATATCCTGATACTTTAAAAAGAGTGAATAAAGCTATCAACGCTCTTCAGCCTTAAGCACTACTTTAAGCGGATACCATTTTTTTCAATAATAATTTTATCTTTCTTCATTAAATTACCCACCGTCGCTTTAAAAGTTTTTTTACTCACACCTAAAATACGTTTGATCAGCTCTGGATCACTTTTATCATGCAATGGGCTAAAGCCTTCATTGTCTGCCAAGTGTTGCAGTAAGGTGTCGGTAAAATCAATCACTTTACCTATGCCGGCACGGGTTAATGCTAAATCAACACGGCCATCTTCACGCATTTTCTTAATATAGCCGGTGAGCTTTTTACCGGTGCGTAAAGGTTGAAAAATTTCACTGTCGTATAACAAGCCCCAATGACTATCATTAATAATGGCCTTAAAACCAAGATCAGTTTTACTGGCAATAGTTAGTTCAACTTTTTCACCATCTTGATAATCAGCTGGCCAAATATCGATAAATTTGTCGAGTTTACTTGAGGCAACAATTCGTTCGGTTAGGGCATCAACAGTTATTCTAACTAAATAATATTTACCAACTTCCATTTCTGAATGCTGTTGATTGTATGGAACCAATAAATCTTTTTTCAGTCCCCAGTCTAAAAAGGCGCCCATTTTATTTACTTGCACAACTTTTAAAGAAGCAAACTGATCCACCTGTGCTTTTGGTGTTTCTGTGGTGGCAACTAAGCGATCAGCAGAGTCAGCATAAATAAAGACTTTAATCGTATCATCTACTTGACTATTTTCAGGCAAATAACGCTTGGGTAATAAAATTTCACCTAATTGATCTGCATTTAAATACGCACCATTGTCGGTGAGCGCAATAATAGGAAGGGTATTGTATTTGCCGATATCTGCCATGAGTTGTCAAAGTTTTAATAAAGAAAATGTCAGCGCATATTGTAACTGAATTAGCTTAGATAGTTGACCTTTCATTTGTGCTGCAGGGTTAATTTGTTTAGCAGTGTGTTACTTAAGCATATTTTTAAGAAGTAAGGGTTAAGGATGGCTTACCCGAACGACCTTGTTCCGCCCTTGTTCTTTGGCGAGGTACAGCGCTTTATCGGCGAGGCGAATAATGGTTTTCGGCGGTAAGTCTTTCAGAGCTTCTTCACTAAATTTTTTACTGGGTAATACGCAACAGGCACCTAAGCTAACGGAGATATAAGGCGCGGTTGGTGAATTTGGATGAGCCAAATTTAGCGTAGCAAAGGCCGCTATTATCTGCGCTAATTTTTTATCTATTTCCTCAATACTAATATCGCTATAAGCCATAATAAATTCTTCGCCGCCGTAACGGGTGCAAATGTCGTTACTACGTTGAAAGAAGCTATCAAGGGTTTGAGCTATTTGAATTAGCGCAGCGTCACCAGCAACATGACCCAAGGCGTCATTGTATTTTTTGAAGTGGTCAACATCAGCAATAATGACACTAAAGGGAAAGTTTTTGCGGATATAGAGCTGACAGAGCTTTTCAATATGCTCTTCGAAAGCGCGACGATTACCTATTTGAGTGAGTGGGTCGATATAGACTTGCTGGCGTAATAAATCTTCTTGATGCTTTACCGTTTTCACTAGTGCATTGAAGTGTTTCGATACGGTTTGCAATTCATCTATTTTAGAAGCAGAGCTTAATTCTTCCAAGCTGCAAGTGTTATCCATTACCTTTATTTCTTTAGCGAACGTCTTAACCGGTAACACAATAACTTGTGCGATTATGCTGTAAACAACAAAAATTAAAATTGTGAATATTAAGATAAATAAAATGCTTTCTTTATCAAGCAATTCGGGTACTTGATTTTTACTATGTGCAACAGAAAGTATCGCTAATGGTATGCCATGTATGTCTTTAATTGCTAGTTGGCTGGTCTTTACAATATTCGTAATTTTGAGCGGTTCACGCCAATCGCTTAGGTGTTGCCATTGCTTAGGGTCGTCAACTAGAGTTATGTTTATGGTGGTGAAGGTATTTTCTGCCAGCTCTTTTATGAGCGCTTTATCTATTAGGCGAAGAAAAATTAATGTGCCGCGATTGTCACCGTTTTGATTCGAATCTCTTATATCGGTAGCATTAAACATTGCCGGGCCGTATTGAGTCTTAATAACGCCAGATAATACCGCAACTTGTTCATTGTCTTTACGTTTAGGGATTATGACCTTATTTTTTGGAAAGTTAGCAAAGTCGATAAAATTAACTAAGTCAAAATCAAGGCTACTATTTTTGTGAAAATCGAAGCCTTTTTTATAGAGCAGGTTGTCATTTTTGTCTAAAATAAACACGCCATCAATTTGGTTACTTAAAAAAGTATTATTAACAAAGTTTTCATTAACAAAGGCATTAGTTGGCGCTTTAGCATATACGTAGGTAGCATCCCAAACAGCATAATCGTAAGTTATGGAAGCAAGCGAAGCATATGATTTTTTTGTTGCATAGTTTAGGGTGGTAAGCTCGCGTTGAGAAATTTCGGTAATGGATTGGGTTAATAACGGCCGCTCTATAAATACTCGATAACCAAGCACTGCGCTGGTAAATAACGCAAATATAATTATAAAAATTCTAAATTGTAATTGGTTAAAGGTGATTGATTTCATAGCGCTGCTCAAACGAGTTTGTTTAAGTATAGCCAGAGATTAAAGTTTTATTCGTTTTCTACTCAGAAAATTACCGCGTTAAAATTCTCAGTGATTAGATTGGTAATAAATTGATATAATTGGCAATTTTAAGTTTTATGAATTGCCTCTGTCAGGTTTATTGTTTTTTTACTTTTGGTTTTGTTGATATATATTCACTGTGGCGTAGGTGTAATAAGTCGCCAATACGGCGAATGGTATGTTCTTCTACGCTGGAAAGTTCACCGTCAGCGTAAGCTATTTTCCATAACAGCTTAACAATTTCGATGCGCTGCTCAATGCTATAGTGACTGTTAATTAACGAGGTGAACTGGAAAAAGTCGGTAGCATGGTCACTGTGCTCAAGTGCTTGTTCAATAATGTCAGCAACTTCTGCTTGGTTTAAGCTAAATTGCTCAGCAATAACTTTTTTTAACGTTGCTTGTTCAGTATTGCTTAAATGCCCATCGGCGCGCATTACTTCACACAGTAATACTGAGCAGGCGATCTCTAAACTAACCGCAGTGGCAGTTTCGCTATTGTTTACATCGTTTAGGTCTTGAAAAAATTTACTGATTTTTGCCAGCATAGCAACTCCTTAGTTGTTTTTATTGTGCTTGCCTTCAGTACGCTACTCAAGTGTTTTACGCTAGTAGCTAGATAAAGATCATAACAAAATGTGTCGAAGTGATGTTAATACTAACTTACTCGCTAATATTGGCCATCTTATTTGTATAATTGACAGCGCTGTCTTTTTTGTGGTGATTGGTTTATTATGGCGTATATTAAGTAATCATCAGGTTTAATGTATGAGTGAGATTAATACCACCTCAGCGCCAATAAAAAAGCCGCGTCTACTTTCAATTGACGCCTTGCGTGGCTTTGATATGTTTTGGATTCTAGGGGCTGAAGGGCTTTTTACGGCGTTATTTTTATTAACGGGCTGGTCAGTTTTTAATGTCGCGGCTAAGCAAATGTTGCACTCGCAATGGCATGGTTTTACCGCTTACGATTTAATTTTTCCGTTATTTATTTTTTTATCTGGTGTCAGTATTGGGCTCGCGGGTAAAGCTATGTCTAGTTATAGTGCCAGCATTGCCAAAGAAAAACGTCGCCATGCCCACAAACGTTTATTTATGTTGGTTGCCTTAGGTATTATTTACAACCATGGTTGGGGCACAGGCATACCGGCATCGTTTGATGAAATACGCTTTGTCAGTGTTTTAGGCCGAATAGGTGTTGCTTGGTATGTTGCGGCAATGTTGGTTTGGTACACTTCAATACGTACTCAATGGTTGGTTGCGGGTGGAATTTTACTGGGCTATTGGTTTCTACAAAGTGTGGTGAGCCTTGGTGGTTTTGGCTCAGGAGACTTTACCGCGACTGGCGCATTAAACGCATGGTTTGATCAAACTTTATTGCCGGGGATTAGTTATCAAAACAAGTTAATTGACCCTGAAGGAATTTTGTCTAACTTGGGCTCTATTGTAAATGCCCTTGCTGGCGTATTTGTTGGCCGACAGCTGAAAAAGTATCAAGCCCAACCACTAGTTTTGTTAAAGCAATTGCTGGTGAGCGGCTTAATGCTTGTTGCAGTAGGTTACACGTGGGGGCTAGTTTTACCGATAAATAAAACCTTATGGACTAGCTCTTTTGTTTTGGTCACTTGCGGCTTTAGTACGTTATTATTAGCGCTGTTTTATTATCTAATTGATGTTTTGCATATTCAGCGTTGGGCAATATTTTTTGCAGTTATTGGCACTAATTCCATTGTTGCTTATTTAGCAACTAGCTTGGTTAACTGGCATTACACTAATCAAAGCATTTTTGGTGGAGTGATCTTAGGTCTGCCTATTACCGTACAACCAGTAATGCAAGTTATTAGCTTGGTACTGGTGCAGTGGTTAGTGCTTTATTGGTTATATCGCCGAAAAATATTCATAAAAGTATAAAAAGTGGTTAAAAGCACTAATTGATAATTTCACCTAGCGATAGTAAAAATACTATCGCTCTTTTATTTCCTCACCAATAGTTTTTTATCTTTATGTTTATAAAGGTAAAAATAATTAAAATCATTCTCCAGCCCATTAGTCGTCAATACGGTTCGGTTCTTGTAACAAGCATTTACAACTTTGTTAATGATGTGTACTCGCATTTCGCTATGCTATATATCAATCGACGAAATATTACGTATATCCGTTACCACTGAAATATTCTAAAAATTATAGTGATAACTAACGGGTAGAGAACATATACCTATTTGAGGACAAAATCGTGTCACGGAAAAAACAAATAATTTTACCTGTTGTTATTCTAGCTATAGGCGTTTTATCTTTTGTTGCATTAACTAGCTTGAAAAAACCACCTGAAGAAAAAGCTGTGGTTGATAATACTCCTATTGTTGCTGTTGAAACTATTACCGTTGAACCTATGGTTTTAGAAGTCGATTCATACGGCATTGTTACTCCTAAATATGAAACTGAATTGGTCGCACAAGTCAGTGGCCAAATAGTTGAACTTTCTGATGCATTTGTTCGTGGTGGCTTTGTTAAAAAAGGCCAGTTACTAGCCCGTATTGACCCAAATGACTACGAGGCTGCGTTAATTGATGCCCAGGCGACCATGGCAACAGCTCGAGCCGCTTTAGAAACTGAACGAGCGCAAGGCAAGGTTGCAGAACGAGAATGGCAGCGTATTAGTAATTCGTCTCCTACCGAATTAAGTTTACGTAAACCGCAATTAGCGAAAGAGTTGGCCAGCGTTAAATCGGCGCAAGCCTCTATTTTACGAGCACAGCGTAATTTAGAGCGCACCGAACTACGTGCTCCATATGATGCCATGATTGAAAACCGCACCATCGGCTTAGGCTCTTTTGTTTCGGTAGGTATGCCGTTAGGTAAACTATTGGGGACCGCTATTGCTGAAGTGCGCTTGCCGGTTGCTGATAAGCAATTGAAGTTTTTAGTTGAACAAGGCTTGCATTCAAAAGTAACTTTAAACGGCTCTTTTGCCGGAGAAGAAACTGAGTGGCAAGCACAAGTGGCGAGAAGTGAAGGGGTGGTTGATAACAAGAGTCGAATGAGTTACTTAGTTGCCGAGATCAAAGACCCATATAAATTAAAAGTTGATGCAACAAGTAAGCTTAACCGCACACCATTGCGCTTTGGCTCGTACGTTACCGCTGATATTTTAGGTAAAACATTAGCGCAAGCGACTATGGTGCCAAGACATTTGGTGATAAATAACCAAGTAGCTATTTTAGATGAAGAACTAAAACTATATTACACCAGCATAGATATTGTGCGCCAAGACGGCGCCAATGTTGTTGTTTCTAAAGGCTTAGCTGACGGCGACCAATTAATTATTTCCGCGTTAGATTATCCTACCAATGGCATGCAGCTGGCATTACCTAGCGATGACTCGTTTGATGACCTAGACAAAGCTCCTGAGTCTACTGAAACTCAAATTGCCGCGACGGTTGAGGATTAACCGATGGATGATACTAACAAAGGCTTAATCGCGTGGTTTGCTCGTAATAGCGTAGCAGCTAACTTATTGATGATATTTATTTTAGTGGCAGGTTTTTTAACCGCACAAACCATCAACAAACAAATGTTTCCACAAGTAAAAAGTAACTGGATTTCTTACGCGGCACCTTATCCCGGAGCTGCACCACAAGAAGTGGAAGAAGGCATTACTATTAAAGTTGAAGAAGCCTTAGAGTCGGTACAAGGGCTTGACCGCATCATTACTTATTCTAATCGTAATTTCTCTAATGGTTGGATCAGAGTTGATGAAAAATACGATCCTTTAGTGGTTTTAGATGAAGTTAAAACGCAAATTGACTCAATCGCAAGCTTTCCTGATGGTATGGAACGCATCAAAGTTGAGCGTGAACAGTATCGTCAAGAGGTTATGTATATCAGCTTATATGGCGATATGAGTAATGCTGAATTGAAAGAATTAGGCCGAAAAATTTATGATGAAATTCAGCAGTTACCGCTAATAAATGTTTCCGATTATTTTAGTGGTTTAGGTTATGAAATTTCGGTTGAAGTAAGTAAAGACAAATTACGCGAATACGACTTAAGTTTTAATGACGTTGCCAATGCAGTGCGTAGTTATTCACGTAATATGTCTGCTGGGCAAATTCGCGCACAAAATGGCTACATCAACCTACGTGTTGAAAACCAAGCGTATCGTGGCCATGAATTTGAACAAATTCCAGTGATCACCCTAGAAGATGGCAGTAAAATCTCCTTAGGAGAAATTGCGACGATTAATGATGGTTTTCAAGAAGGCCTGCAATATTCAAAATTCAACGGTAAAAATTCTGTCACTTTATTTATCGGCGCGGCTGATAACCAGAGTATGACTGATGTTGCCAATGTAATTAACGACTATGTTGCTAAAAAGAACGATTCTTTACCAAGTACCGTGCAGCTTGAAACTTGGGTAGATTTTACCTATTACGTTGAAGGCCGCTTAAGCATGATGATCGACAATATGATCAGTGGTGGCTTGTTAGTATTTTTAATGCTGGCGTTGTTCTTACGTATTCGTTTAGCGTTTTGGGTAATGATGGGGTTGCCGGTATGTTTCTTAGGTACCTTGATGGTTATGCCGACTGAATTTGTCAATGTCACCATTAATGTTACTAGCTTATTTGCCTTTATTTTAGTGCTCGGTATTGTGGTTGACGATGCTATTGTGATGGGAGAAAGCGCCCATGAAGAAATTGAAGAGCACGGCCACAGTACCGAAAATGTAATTCGCGGTGTAAAACGTGTTGCTATGCCGGCCACGTTTGGGGTGTTAACTACCATTGCGGTATTTGTACCCTTAGCCTTTGATGATGGCCCTTCTTCGGCTTTTGGGCAGTCAATTGGTTTTGTGGTGATTTTTTGTTTAATTTTTTCATTGATTGAATCTAAGCTGATTTTACCGGCGCATTTAGCCAAAATGAAAGTGAAGAAATTTAATCCTAAAAATCCGTTAGACCGAGTAAGACGTAGTATTGATAATGGCTTAAAAGCAGTGATTCAAAACTTTTATAAGCCAGCCTTAGAAAAATGCATTGACTATCGTTACGGCGTATTTATGTTTTTCATTAGCGTGATGTTAATCAGTGCTGGCTTATTCAGTGGTGGCATGGTGCGCTTTATTGGTCAGCCCAAAATTCCCCATGACTTTCCGCGGGTGAATATAGAAATGAATGTTGATGCGTCCGAGCAAGCAACTTTAGATACAGTATTAATCGTTGAAAAAATTCTTTATCAAGTTGATCAAGACATTATTGCTAAATATGGTCAGTCGATGATCTCTGATATGCAGGTTGATTTACGCAGCCGCACCAGTGCGCGTGTAATGGTGAAACTTGTTGAACCTGAATTAAGAGCAATGGACACTTTTGCCTTGGCTGATTTATGGCGTAAGGCTATTCCAACTTTACCTGGAGTGAAATCATTTGCCATTGACGACAATCTATTTGGCGGCGGCCGAGAAGATGGCGATATTGCCTTTCGCCTAGAAAGTAAAGACGATGCACAACTATTGGCGGCAGCGAAAGCGCTTAAGGTGAAACTTAATTCCTTAAAAGGCGTAGCTGATGTCAATGACAGTCGCCAAACTAGTGCTAAAGAAGTGCAATTTGAGCTGAAACCTTTAGCCTATAGTTTAGGACTCACCTTGGCAGATGTGGCCTCGCAAGTAGGTTACAGTTTTTATGGCTTAGAAGCGCAGCGCATTTTACGTGATACCGAAGAAATTAAAGTGATGGTGCGTTACCCAGAAGAGCAACGTAGTTCAGTTGGGCATGTTGATGAGGTCATGATACAAGCGCCAAATGGTGCTGAACTACCTTTGGCAGAATTAGCCAATATTAACTTAACCGAAGGTGTTACCCGTATTCGCCGCGAAAACGGTAACCGCACCATTAATGTTTGGGCTAAAGTTGACGCTGAACAAGCTGAACCTTATAAAATTGCCAATGATATTCGTGACAAGTTTATTCCTGAGTTATTAAGACAATATCCGCTGGTTAAAAGTGAAGTTTCAGGAAAAATTCAAGAAGAAATGGAAAGCACTCAGAATCAGCTGCGTGACTTTGCTATTTCTTTGATGGTGATATTCTCGCTGTTAGCTATTCCGTTAAAGTCTTATTCACAAGCTGCAATGATCATGGTGGTCATTCCCTTTGGTGTGATTGGCGCGGTATTTGGTCACTTAATCTTGGGTATGGACTTAAACGCTTTATCGGTTTTTGGCATTTTAGCTGCCGCAGGGGTAGTAGTGAACGACTCCTTGGTAATGGTAGATTACGTTAACAATGCCAGAAAGTCCGGTGTTGCGTTACATAAGGCGGTAGTTTTTGCTGGTACTAAACGTTTTCGCGCCATCATGCTAACTTCAATTACTACTTTTATGGGCTTAGTACCTATTGTATTTTTTGAAACCAGTATGCAGGCGAAAATTGTTATTCCAATGGCGGTATCATTAGCCTTCGGCGTATTATTCGCGACGGTAGTAACCTTAGTATTAATACCAAGCCTTTATGTGATTATTGAAGATATCAAAAAAGCACTTGGTCGAAGCAGCGCTTGGCTAAAAGAAACCTACAGCAGTAAAGAAACCGCAAGTTAGCCTTAAAAGCCAAAAGCCAAAAGCCAAAAGCCAAAAGCCAAAAGCCAAAAGCCAAAAGCCAAAAGCCAAAAGCCAAAAGCCATTTTAAGTTGATGGCTTTTTTTGTTTTTATGAGCCTTTATTGTTGTTATTTAAATTCTTGCATTTACCACTTATTTAACGCCAAGTTCTTTTAGTCGTTCTAGTAAATAACTGGCTTGGGTATGCCTTTTTGACAAGACCACTTCACTTCTAGGGTGTAAAAATAGCGGTAATGAAATACGCGATTTTGCTGAGCTTTTACCACTCGGGTTAATTACCCGATGTGATGTTGACGGAAAATACCCGCCAGAGGCTTCTTGTAACATATCACCAATATTGATGATCAAATGACCAAAGTCAGCTGGAACATCTAACCAGCTGCCATCAGGTTTTTGCACTTGCAAGCCCGGTTCATTGGCTGCGGGTAAAATGGTCAGTAAATTAATATCTTCATGTGCTGCTGCGCGAATAGCACCGACTTCTTCATCGCCAGTTAGCGGCGGGTAATGCAATATTCTTAATAATGTATTGGGCGTATTTTTGATCATGTTAGCTAAAGGCTCTGAGTAATGTTGAGCAACCTCTGCTGGGCTATATTCTTCAACCCAAGACAATAGCTCTTGGGCTAAATTTGACGCTAGTTGGTAATAAAGCAGTATTTCATCTTTTAACTGTTCAGGAATTTTCCCCCAAGGGTAAACATGGTAGTACTCTTTAAGATCTTTATGACGATGGCCTTTAGCGGTTTCTGAAATTTGACAAGAAAAATATCCATCTTGTTTTATCGGGTCAAAAGCGTATTGGTCTTTTTCTTGGCTAAGAAAAAATACTTGCCAGTTTTTATAAATGGACTCAACTAAGGCTTGCTCTATCGGGTGGTTAATTAATACGCCAAAGCCTGAGCTTTTTAAACTTTCTACAAAGTGTTTGGCGGCGTCTTTAGCCTGGTAGTCAACGACTTGAACTTTCATGGTTAGCCTTCTTGTTTTAAATGCTCTTTTTACAGTCTAGAGACTTAAATACTCGCTTGTTTGGCTTTAATCTTAGTCGCAAAGTTGTATTCCAGCAAAAGTAGAGGTTGTTATAAAAGCGTAAGAAATCAACTATGGGTATGATCAAACACTATCCCCTCAAGCAATAGATAGTTATACTTAATTACATAAGGACACAATAACAATTTAATAAGTGAAAATATGAAATCTCTTTTACTCTCATCAATACTAGCCACTTTCATGTTAACCGGCTGTGTTTTACAAGAATCTCCATGTGAAAATGTCACCGTTGCCGCAGAACAAGTACAGCAATGTAAAGTTTTACAAAGACAAATTAGCCAATCTAAAGGCAATGTTGTTATTCGCAGTGAATTAGAACGTCGTTATCAACAAGATTGTGTTGAAATTCGTTATTACCGTGATGCTAAGCAAGATGCTGTTTGTGGTAATAAAAAACAAATAGTTGAAGCTAAAAAAGCTCGGCAAGAAAAACTAGAAAGTAAATAGTCTGTAAAAAATCGCACTGAAAACGCATGATAACTGTTCTAAAAGTGAACAGTATCCTTTATAGTTGAAGGTTCATGATGGTTTTCTGGAGATTTTTCAAGATAAATGTATTGCTGTTTAGGGGATGAATAAGCAAAATATTTGTTATCGCTAGCTATGAAGTCACCCGTAACATATATAAATAGTAACAATAAGCATGAAGAAGTTATCGAAGCTGTTTCTTCTGTGTCTTTGCATGATAAATATCAAGCACTACAAGACCGTTACACCGCATTATTTAAGCTAAATCAGCTATCCAATAGCTGTGCAGACTTACATTCCTTTTTTGAGCAAGTACATCATGTTATTGCCTCATTAACCGTCGCTGAAAATTTTTATATCGTCATGTATGAACAAACGCTATCTACCTTAGAGTTTGTTTATCATGTTGATGAAAAAGATACTAAACCTGAAGGTGTTTTCTCCTATCAAGACTTTGCTGGCTCACTAACCCATCTCATTATTGAATCAGCACAGCCATTGTTGGCGACTCCTGCGTTAATTAAACAATTATCTGACCAAGATTTAATTTCAGGCATAGGTAGTAATGGTACCGACTGGCTCGGTGTGCCGTTAATGAATGACGGTTTTGTTATTGGTGTAATGGCAGTGCAAAGTTACGACGAAAGCAACCGCTATCAAGAACAAGACCTAGAATTACTCACTTATACCGCTCAGCATATTGTTACTGCTATGGTGCGTTTGCAAGACCGAGAGCGTTTGCAAAAAGCGGTTGATGCTAGAACGCGTGAATTAATGCAGCAAATTCGTGACCGTGAAAAGTCGGAATTATTGCAAGAGTCTTTGTATCGCATTTCTGAGCTAACCAATAATGTTACCATTAATATTGATGAGTTTTATGCGCAAGTGCATAATATTGTTGGTCAATTAATAAATGCCGCCAACTTTTATATTGCCAAATATAATACTGAAAACGGTGGTTTATCGTTTGTTTATTATATTGATCAAAACAACAGTGCTCACCCCGTTGAATATCACCCGCGAAAATTTTCCAATAGTTTTACCGACTTAGTTATTCGACGCGGTAAAATTCTTTTATTCAGTTACCCTGAAATGCTTGAGCTGTATCACAGCGGAGAAGCCAATCGACCACAGCCAGAAACTAACTCTTGGTTAGGCGTGCCTCTTAGGCAAGGGGGCGAAATTATTGGCGCTATGGTTATACAAAGCTACCGTAAAGACGTTATTTATACCGAGCAAGACGGAGAGTTACTCAACTTTGTTGCTCACCATGTTGCCATTGCCATTCAGCGCCGAGAAGCATTAGACGTTGAACGTCGCTCACATGATTTATTAGAGCAACAAGTCAAATTAAGAACTGCCGCGCTTGAAGATGAAATTAAGCAAAGAAAACAGGCGGAGCAACGGTTAAAACATGCCGCTTCGCACGACAGTTTAACGGGGTTACCTAATCGTTCTATTTTTCTTGACTTACTTAACCATGCCATTGCTTGTCGAAGAAGAAAGCCAGAGTTTAAATTTGCAATTTTATTTCTCGATTTAGATCGTTTTAAAGTGGTTAATGATAGTTTAGGCCATCATGCCGGCGATCAATTACTGCGTATTGTCGCCAGAGAATTGAAAAGTATTGTTCGAGATAAAGACACAGTGGCCCGCCTTGGTGGTGATGAATTTGTTATCTTGATTGAAGACTTAGAATCTGCACAAGAAGCTTTTGAAGTGGCTCAGCGTATTACCGATTTGTTAAAAACCCCATTTTCAGTAGAAAAGCAGTCGATATTTATTGGTACTAGTATCGGTTTATTATTTGGCGATGACAGATACAATTCAGCTGATATTATGCTACGAGATGCTGATACCGCTATGTATCACGCTAAAGATAAAGGCAAAGGTCGATATGAAGTATTCGACTCCAGCATGCATAAAAAAGTGCAAAATGCCTTAATGCTGGAAACTGATTTGCGCGAAGCTTTAATTCTTGAAGAATTTACTCCTTATTTTCAGCCGATTATTAACTTAACCAATAATAAAACTGTTGGTTTTGAAGCATTGGCTCGTTGGGAAAGTAGTAAACGCGGCTTTGTTTTTCCAAATGACTTTATTCCTCTTGCTGAAGAAACAGGCTTGGTGATGGCCATTGATATGCAAATATTTGAGAAGTCATGTTTGCAGTTGAAACACTGGCAAGAAACGCTTAACCGTGATGACCTTTATGTTAGTTGTAATTTATTTTGTAATCACTTTTTTAGCCCAACACTTAGCGATGATATTAAACGTATTATTGATAAAGTGGGTATTTCAGCCACTCAAATACGAATTGAATTAACCGAACGGGCTTTATTAGAAAACAGCGAAATGGTTTTAGCTAATATGAAAGCGTTAAAGCAGTTGGGAGTAAAACTGTTATTAGATGACTTTGGTACCGGTTATTCGAGCTTAAGTTATTTGCACCGCTTCCCGATTGATGTGTTAAAGATTGACCGCTCATTTATTAACAATATAAATCAAGATCATAGCCATCGCGCTATTATTAAAACCATTGTTGATTTAGCCACTAATTTACAAATGGCAACTGTGGGTGAGGGCATTGAAAATATTGAAGATGCGCAGTTTTTAAAGCGCATGGATTGTTTATATGGGCAGGGTTATTACTTTGCCAAGCCGATGCCCCCTGAGGCGACTGATAACTATTTATTATTAGCTTAAAGTAAAAAGCTTGAAGAGATAAGTAAAAAGCTTAAAGTGAAAAGCTTGAAGTAAAAAGTTTGAAGAGATAAGTAAAAAGCTAGCGTTAATGCGCTAGCTTTTTTCGTTTTAGCATGGCCTAAACGCGTTAGCTGGCGTTTGAGTCCATCGTCATTAGTGAAGCATTACCGCCAGCGGCTGTGGTATCTATGGTAATGGTTTTCTCTGTTACTAAGCGTTCAAATAAACTTTGTGGTTTTGCTGAAGTGATCAATGGTAAAATTGCGCCAGTTCTGCCTGCCAATAATTCTCCAACCAGCCCTTTTAATGGACTTAGGTGATTAACTACTGCGCCAGATAACATTGGCAAGCTTAATACCTTTTCAAAATCAGCTAAGCGAGCTACTTGCATTACGCCATCGGGTAAACCTAGCTTATTTAATAGTTTTTTAATTGCTTTGGTTTCATTGAAAAACTTATCGTCAACTACAGCGAGCAAGCAATTCCCTGTTGCTAGCGCAGAAAAAACAGAGTTTAACCAAAAACTAAAATCAGTTTTCGCGCAGCGTATACACGCTAAAGTGCCTCGTGATTCTAAGTAGAGTTTATTCGACTCCCCCGTTGGTCCCGGCAGTGTTTTAGGCTGTATTAATTGCTTTTCAATAAATAATAATTGTTGACGAATTTGTGCTAATACTTCGGGCAGTTGCGCTTCTTGGGTTAGTACTACTTTACTTGAAGAAAGCTGCGCTAAGAGCTGACGCAGTAACGACAGCTTATTATTAAGCGGTACCATAGCCCATAATACTTCACTGTTTTTGGCCAGAGTGGCCATGCTTTCAATATTGACCTTGTTTACTTTCGAAGGAGTTGTTGCTTGTTTTATTTCCGCTAAGAAAGCTGATTTTTCTTGGGCCGTAAATTGTTGCTCTTCAGCTATGGCGCTTTGTTTATTTAATTTTTCTTTTACTAAACTGGTTAAATAATGCGGTCCGCCAGCTTTCGGGCCGGTGCCTGATAAACCACGGCCACCAAAAGGCTGAACACCGACTACTGCGCCAATCATATTTCGGTTAATGTAAACATTGCCGGCGCGGGAACGCGTGGCTAAGTAATGACTTTTTTCTTCAATGCGGGTGTGAATACCCATGGTTAAACCAAAGCCGGTGCCATTAATTTGCTCAATCACTTGTTCTAACTGATTCGCTTTATAACGGACTATGTGCACAACTGGACCAAAAACTTCTTTTTTTAATACCGATAGATTATCAATTTCATACAAACGTGGTGCAAAAAAGTAGTGGTGGTTTTCGCTATTAGTACTACTGAGCTGCGCGCTTGCACAAGTATAATGTAGCTTGGCTTTATCACTTAAATAGTCAACGTGGTCGGTTAAGGCTGTTAATGCTTTTTCATCAATAACTGGGCCTACGTCTGACGTTAGCCAAGCTGGATCGCCTACATGTAGCTCTTTCATCGCACCAGTGATCATGGTAATAATTTTTTCGGCAACGTCTTCTTGTAAAAATAATACTCTAAGTGCAGAGCAGCGCTGACCAGCACTTTGAAAACCTGAAGCGATAACATCGTCAACCACTTGCTCGGGCAGTGCGGTTGAGTCAACTATCATGCAATTTTGTCCACCAGTTTCGGCAATTAATGGCACGGGATCACCGCTGCGCTGCGCTAATTTTTGTGCAATCCAGCTGCCGGTTTCGGTTGAACCGGTAAACATAACCGCTTGAATACGCTCATCTGGCACTATGGTTTGCCCCACTAAGCTACCTTTAGCGATAACCGCGTTCACCACACCTTCAGGTAAACCAACCTGATGCATTAATTCAATAGTGCGCAGGGCAATTAAACTGGTTTGTTCGGCTGGCTTGGCAAGAACGGTATTACCGGTAACTATGGCCGCTGAAACTTGTCCTAAGAAAATCGCTAATGGAAAATTCCATGGGCTAATACATAATACTACGCCGCGGGCAGCTAAAGTTTCATCGCTCATTAACTGCTGTGCTTGAGCTGCGTAATACCGACAAAAATCGACGGCCTCTCTAATTTCAGCAACCGCATCGGCAATTGATTTACCCGCTTCTTTAATACATAAGGCAATCAGTTCATCGCGGTTATCTTCTAAACTATCAGAAATTTTTAATAATAATTCGGCCCGCTCTGCTGTTGGCGTAGTTGACCATGTGCTAAAAGCCTTGTTGGCATTATCAACTAGCTCGGTCATTTGCAGCTGGTCATGATGATCAATATAACCAATTATTTCATTTAAATTGGCCGGATTAGTTACCGGCTGTGCCGCTGAAACTTCGGGTGTAGTTGATGTGGCTATTAACCTAGCAGAAAGCCAATGATCAAGGTTGTCGCGAATTTTGCTGAGTTCATCAATATCAGTTAAATCAACGCCCTTAGAATTATTACGTTCGCTGCCGTATAAATTTATCGCTTGAGGAATTTGCTGATTGACTTTGTTTTGCCACGCTTGCACGGTTTCTACCGGATCGCTAAGCAGTGATTCTACCGGAATGTTTTCATCAACAATATTATTAACAAACGACGAGTTGGCACCATTTTCAAGTAATCTACGCACTAGATAGGCGAGTAAATCTGAATGTTTACCAACAGGAGCATAAACTCGGCATGGGATATGTTTGCTGGTGACAACTTGGTCATACAAAGACTCGCCCATACCGTGTAAACGTTGAAATTCGAAGCCAGTAGGGCTGTCGGCCATTTCAATAATCGTGGCTACAGTATAAGCATTATGGGTGGCAAATTGAGGATAAATACTGTCGCGGTAATCAAGTAAGCGTTTGGCACAGGCTTGGTATGAAACATCGGTTGACGGCTTGCGAGTAAATACTGGAAAGTCGGGAAAGCCTTCTACTTGGCTTTCTTTAATTTCACTGTCCCAATAGGCACCTTTAACTAAACGTACCATCATTTTACGATTCGTTTTTACCGTAAGGTCACGCACCCATTCGATAACTTGTAGCGCTCTTTTTTGATAAGCTTGAATAGCAATACCAAAACCATGCCAGCCATTAAGGTCATCATCAGTAAACACGGCTTCAATAATATCTAATGACAGCTCTAAACGATTAGCTTCTTCAGCGTCAATGGTAAAACCAATATCATAAGCTTTGGCGGCATAGGCTAATTTTTTTAAACGTGGAATTAGTTCCTCCATTACCCGTTCGCGGTGAGAAAATTCATACCTTGGGTGAATAGCGGAAAGCTTAATAGAAATGCCAGGGCTTTTTTGCGGACCTTTGTTTTTTGCCGCTAAGCCGATGGCTTTAATTGCAGTTAAGTAACTATCAAAGTAGCGGTCAGCATCAGCCATGGTGCGGGCACCTTCACCAAGCATATCGTAAGAATAGGTATAACCTTTGGCTTCTGTGGTTTGTGCGCGCTTAATGGCGCTGTCGATGTTATGTCCCATTACAAATTGGGTACCCATAATTTTCATCGCATAACGCACGGCTTGGCGAATAACTGGTTCACCTAAACGGCCGACGGTTTTTTTCAATAAACCAAATTGTTGCTGCTTTTTCTGATCAGAATAATTAACCAGCTTGCCGGTGAGTAATAACCCCCATGAAGAGGCATTAACAAAAATTGAATCACTATTACCAATATGCGCGCCCCAATCACCGCTCGCTAATTTGTCTCTAATCAAACTGTCGGCGGTACTTTTATCAGGCACTCGCAGTAAAGCTTCGGCTAGACACATTAATACCACGCCTTCTTCGCTTGATAAGGAGAACTCATTCAATAGCGCATCAACGCCGCCTCTGCCGGTTTGGTCTTGACGAATATTTACCACTAATTGACGGGCAAACTCCCATGCTCTTGATTTAGCACCAACGCTTATTTCTGCTATAGGTAACAGTTCATTTAAGACATTATTTTCATCAGTTCGGTAATTGTCACGAATGGCCTGACGTAGGGGATTGTTTGTTTTTAATGAACCGTTAAAAAGCATATGCATACCTATTGTTAAACTATCTGCTATAAAATTAGTACGGATTTTATAGCTTGATTTACAGAATGTGCTGGTGAAATTTCGCATTTTCCAGTAGTTTATTTTGTAATTATAGATAAAAACCATCAAAAGTACTGAATATGCCAAAAAATGAATCAAGAGTATTAGACCGTATTGATCTAACTATATTAGACACGCTGCAAACTGACGGTCGCATTTCAAATGTTGAACTAGCGAAGAAAGTAAATTTAAGCGCCAGCCCTTGTCTTGACCGAGTAAAGCGCCTTGAAAAAGAAGGTTACATTAACCGCTACGGCGCTTATTTAAATGCGAGCAAATTAAAGTATGCCATGTCAGCGTTTATTCAAGTGACTTTAGATAGAACCACCAGTGATGTTTTTAATCAATTTAAAGACGAAGTTGTTGGTATTAAAGAAGTGGCTGAATGCCATATGGTGGCTGGCGGCTTTGACTATTTACTAAAACTACGCTTTGAAGACATGGACGCTTATCGAGAAGTGCTTGGTGTAATAGTAGAATTGCCTGCGGTTGCACAAACTCATACTTATGTGGTGATGGAGCAAGTCTTTAGTGATCGTGGTGTTCCACTTTTTGATTGACCGACTACACTAAAGGGTAATAACAACATTTACTATGAAGCCGTTAGTTAAATGAAAAACAACAACAAAAGACGGAGACTTAACAATGGATGCTCATGATTACGCGGTACGTGCTAATGGCTCGTTTGCTTTGCCTGATGCCTGTTTTAAAGTACGCGCTTTAATGGACAAAGATGAGTCAACCATTGCCGATTTTGCCAATGTGATCAGTGTTGACCCGTCAATGACTTCACGATTACTACAAATTGCCAATAGTGCGATTTATAGCTTTCCTGGTGAAATTAGTACCATTTCACGGGCAATTACTATTATTGGTACGCAATCGATTTACAACATGATGCTAGTTGATGTGGCAGCTTCGGCTTTTAAACACTTTTCCAATCAAGCCATTGATCTAAAAAGATTCTGGCGAATGAGTATCTTTTCAGGCTTAGCGGCAAAAAACTTAGCCATTAAAGCGAATATCCGTGACATTGAACGTTTGTTTGTTGCTGGATTATTACAAAACTTTGGTGAATTGTTGGTGGCAAAAATTAGCCCTGAAGTGGCTAAGCAGTGCGAAGCATATTCCCAAGAAAACCTGCCATGGGCATTGCAGCAACAACATTTAGGTTATACCTATACCGATATTTCAGCAGAGCTGTTAAGTATTTGGCAAATACCAGAAAAAATCATTCTACCAATACGCCATTATAATCAGGCACAAAGCATTCAAATTAATAAAGATGTTAAGGTGTTGTATTTAGCCTCACGTCTTGCCTTGGTTGACTCTCACCCTGAGTTATTTAGTTATGATGAAACTGTAGATGAAAGCTTATGTAAAAATTTGGGCATTTCTAGCGATGATTTAAATGAAGCAGCAGAGTTTGCCAGTAAAGAGGCTGAGAACATTCTGGCGGTGATGAATGCGGGTTTATATTCAAAATAATCACAGCTATAAATTTAAAACAATTACAGCTTTGTTCGTTTAAATAACAATTGGAGTGAAAGTCATACACTTTAGCGATTATTGAGACAGTCGAAAACAAGACATTGCTGATAAAGCTTGTTAGCATCAAAGCCATTATAAAAAAAGCAACATCATACGATAGAGGATAGTTATGAGCGCAACAAGAGAACATTTTAGTTCTAAAATTGGTTTTATTTTAGCTGCAGCCGGCTCAGCTGTAGGTATTGGTAACTTAGTTGGTTTTCCGGTAAATGCCGCCAAAAATGGTGGTGGTGCTTTTCTGATCATTTATGCTTTGTTTGTTCTTTTCGTGTGTTTACCGGTAATGATTGCTGAAATGGCTATTGGTCGGAAAACCCAAAAGGAACCTGTAGGTGCATATAAGTCACTTAGTAATGACAGTAAATTATGGAGTGTCGCTGGACTTTTTGGGGTATTAACTCCATTTATGATCGCGGTATTTTATATGGTACTAACGGTATGGATATTTTCTTATATCGCCTTAACGGTTACTGGTAACCTTGATTATTTAGCGAGCGCAAATGGCTTTGGTGAAATAATTAATAGCAATTATATCTTTCTTGCCATGGCGGTTGTTGCTGCAATAGTTAATTTTATTCTGGTTGCCGGGGTAAAAGACGGTATAGAAAAAGCGGCGAAAACCTTGATGCCAGCTTTATTTATTATGTTAGTTATTATGGTTATTTTTGTACTGACCCTAGATAACGCAATGGCGGGTATTGAATTTTTCTTGATTCCTGATTTTGATAAAATCACCCCTTCAGTAATTAATGGCGCGTTATCACAAGCCTTCTTCTCATTATCATTAGGTATGGGGATATTAATCACCTACGGTTCATATATTAATAATCAAACCAATATCCCTAACTCGGCAAAATTAGTCGCGATAACAGATACAGCTGTTGCCTTTACTGCTGGCTTGATGATTTTACCTGCGGTATTTTCATTTAATCCTAACATTAATACTGAGACCTTAAGCGATAGCTCGGTATCGTTAATTTTTACTTTTTTACCAAAAATATTCTTAGCCTTACAAGTATCAATTGGTTATGCCGGTGCTAGCTTAGTGGCGGCGTTCTTCTTTATCTTGGTATTTTTTGCGGCAATTACTTCGTTGGTTTCTATTTTAGAAGTACCCGTGTCTTATTTGGTTACAGAGAAAAAGCACAGTCGTAAAAAAGCCTTGATTATTTTATTGGCTACAGCAGGTTTATTAACGGTATTTGCTACGGTTTCTTTTGGTATGGTGAGCTTCTTTACTGAATTTACCAGTTATGCTGGCGGCACTAAGTCATTCTTTGATGTGGTTTACGATATTTTCTACGATACTATTTTGCCGTTAAATGGCTTCTTATTATGTGTATTTGTTAGCTATCGCTGGAAAAAGCATAACCTTTCAGATGAGTTAAGTATTGGTAATACTGGCTATAAAAATTCATTGGTTGAGAAATACATTAACTTCTCACTAGGTACTTTTATTCCTGTAATTATTTTGTTGGTATTTATTAATACCGTTGCGCAGAAGTTCTTTGCGGTGAGCATATTTGGATTTTAGTACACTAGCTAAAAGCTAAAAGCTAAAAGCTAAAAGCTAAAAGTTAAAAGCTAAAAGCTAAAAGTTAAAAGCTAAAAAGGCCATGAAGGTATTCACTTTCATGGCCTTTTTGTTTTCTAGAAAAGTTCAGCACATATGACCTTGAGTGTGTGGTTACTGCGCATAGGCATCAATACCAAAGGATGAACTTATTTCATGCATAACTGCTCATTTTAGCTAACTGCCACTGCAAGATTGTTAATTGATATGATTTATAGTATATAAAGTAATCTCAATGTTGTTTTATTAAACAAAGAGGTGAAAATAAAGGAGTTGGGTAATAACAAGGAGATGTTTTCATAACAATTAAAATAGAGAACATAATGATAAACTTTGCATATAAAAAAACGATAATACTAAGTGCACTATTAACCTTTTCAGCTATAGGGGGAGCTGCTGAAATAAATCAGCCGGTTTATTTATCAGCGACAGGGGACAATGCTAACGATGGTTTAACCGAAGCTACAGCCTGGAAAACTATCACAAAACTTAATAGTCAGGAATTTGGCCCAGGCGCACAAATTCTATTCAAACGCGGTGAAACTTTTTCTGGCTCGCTTACTCTACAAGGCAGTGGTTCAGCGGCTCAACCTATCATCATTGGTGCTTATGGCAGTGGTGACAAACCATTGTTAACCGGAAAGTGGGATGAAGCTGAAGTTATTGAGCTTACCTCTGGCAATGAATACATTGAGTTTGAAAACTTACAACTGTCTAACTACAACATCAATAACCTAGCGATAGAAGAACGTTACGGTATTCATATTCTTGCACCTGCGGGCTCTGGTGAAATGAACCATCTGCATTTTAGCAATTTAGATTTTTTAAATATTCAGGGGTCAGGTAAAGCTGTTCATGAAGACGATCATCGTTCAGCGGGCATAATAGCGTTAACAACGAATGATGATGTTAATGGTTCTCGTTTTAATGACGTACTTATTGAAGGCTCAACTTTTACTGATATTGATGGTTTGGGAGTTTTGCTAAAAGATATGTCGCAAGACATCACTGACTTTCGAAAAGATAGCACGCCTTACTTTCCAACAGTTGGGCTGGTTTTTAAAAATAATGAAGGGCTAAATATATACCGTAACTTATTGATGATCCGCGGTACTAAAGACGCTTTAGTAGAACGTAATACCATGGATACTACCGTAGAGGGCAGTGCTTTTTGGTCATTTGCTACTGAAGGTACGGTAGTGCAATTTAATGTTTTTAAACATTTACGCGCATCAGATGCTGACGCCTATGTTTGTCACTTTGACTACAACAACAAAGACACCTTAATGCAATACAATATTGGCTACGATGTTGAAGGTGGGCTGATTGAATATATTGTTAACTCTGAACTTGCCAATGCTTTTCAGGAAAATGGAATCGCGCGTTATAATATTGGTATTGATGTGGGTTATCGCGATAAAAATAATGGCGCAGGTATTTTATTAACGGGCCGAGTTACTGGCGGTCAGTTTTACAATAATACCATAGTGCAGCTAACCAAGCCGATGACAAACGGTATTTCGTTTAGTGACTGGGGCGGGGCATGGCCATTAAATAATGAAATTTATAACAACATTTTCTATGCCGCTGGCGATCACACCGTTGCACATAACCAACCTACTCGTTTTGATAACTTAGGTAATGTGGTTAGTAATAACCTTTATGCCGGCAATATTTCAGCGCCTGCGACTTGGGATAATATTATTACCGACATTAACCCTATAACGGGGGATCCTAAATTTGTTAATCCAGCGGGTTTAACGGCTGAAGACTTTATGATCACCAGTGGCTCTGATGCGATTGCGCAGGGTTTAATTATTGCCAATAATGGTGGTCTTGACTACTTTGGCAATACCGTTTCTGCAAGTGAGGCACCATCTCTTGGCGCGCATGAATTTGCGGTAACCAGCATAACTTCAAGTGATGATGCCCATATTCGAATGAAAAAGGTCAATGATAATAACGGCGACAGTGAAAGTATCTTGCTTAGAAAAAACACTAATAGCAATGAAGGCTTTATGAAGTTTATTGTTGATACCAGTAGAGATGTGCAATCAGCTACGCTTGCTTTATATGCAGTGGAAGCGGGCCATATTATTACTATTAGAGCGGTTAGTGATAACACTTGGCAAGAGTCGACTATTACGGCAAATAATGCGCCGTTAATGGCTGATGTTATTGCTACTGCCCCAAGCCTTGTCGCTGGACAATATGTCGAATTTGATCTTAGCAACTATATCAGCAGCCCTGGTACCTATAGTATCGGCATTACTACTGATAGCTCAAAAAATGTAGAGCTACATTCAAAGGAAGCTACTCAAAACCAACCGATCTTAACCTTAAGTTATTAGTGACCGCGAATATTTAGTTTAAGAATATATAATTGAGCTAAAAGCTAAAAGCTAAAAGCTAAAAGGCCATGGCAGTATTACTGTCATGGCCTTTTTAATACGAAATTTTCTTTATTATTTACTGTTCATTTTGAGTAATAGGAAAGCCCATTTTCTCAACAATTCTCACCCAAGGTTTACGCCAGCCGCCTTTTTCATCTAAGGTGTCTAGCGCATACATAGTGAGTTTTGCGCCTATCCAACGAAATGGCTCTGGTGGTATATAGCCAGGTAGCGAGGTGGCGAATTTTAGTTTTGTTTCTGGAATGTTATCACCATCTAAAATAGCCAAACCAACCCTTGAGCCAAAGCGGGTCGCGGTAACGCCAAAGCCTGAATAACCGCCCGCGTAAATCATATCGCCTTGATGATAATGTTGAAAATGTACCGCCATACGGGTAGTTAAGGCAATGGGGCCACTCCATGCGTGTGAGAACTTAATCTCGGTTAAGCTTGGAAAGGTTTGATAAAAATTTTCCACTAAACGGATAAAATTATCAGCACTTTTATCGGCTTTTGGATCGGTATTATTATTAAAGAAATAACCTAAACGACCACCAAATAAAATACGATTATCTGCGGTTAAGCGCATGTAATTTAATTGGGTGCGAGTATCATAAATACCTTGACGATTCTTCCAGCCGATAGTGTCTAATTGCTCTTTGGTTAAGGGCTCGGTTACAACAATGCGGTCGCGAATAGCTGATACGCGGCGGGTAATCTTTTTACTGCCAGCAGCAAAAGCATTTGTCGCTAATAATACTTTATTGGCTTTTACTGAGCCTTTTGGGGTTTGCACTAAAACACCGGGCTTTAGGTGAATTGAGCTTTCAAGTGGCGTATATTCAAAAATGCGCACGCCGAGTTTTATCGCTGCCGCTTTTAAGCCCCAAGCTAATTTGGCTGGATGCACGGTACCACTGCGCTTTTTCGACCATAAACCGCCATGAAATAATGGTGAGTTTATTTCTTTTTGCACTGCTTCTTTATCGAGTAAATAGGCGTCGTGGTCATACTTTTTATAAAGCTTATATTCGCTTTCAATATCAGGCATGCCTTCATCGCCAATGGCAACGGTTAATTCGCCGCCCCATTCAATATCACAATCAATATTATAACGTTCAAGTGTGGCTTGAAAGCCGTCCATGTTCTCTTTGCCTAAACGTTCAAGTTCGTCCATTTCATCAGGAAATAGTCGTGACGCATTAGCTAAACCATGCATTACCGAAGTTGATAAAATAGCGGCAGGTCGGCCGGAGGCGCCAATGGCAATACATTGCGCTTCAATAATAACTATATCACGTTCAGGGTTAGCTTCTTTAGCATGAATGGCAGCCCATAAGCCGGTAAAGCCTGCGCCGACAATTAATAAGTCGCAGCTAATATCGTTTTGTAACATTGGCTCAGGCTCTGGCGCTGCTTTATTATCTAACCAATAAGGAAAAAATTTAGTTTTTAATAAAGCTTGTTGGGCATGTAATGTGGTCATAATTATTACTCGTTAAAGTTGTCGTTATTTTGGTTTTTGCATCTTGCTGGCAATTAGTTTTTGGTGTTTTTTTCTGCTTTGGCCAGATTTTGAGTGCAAACATCCTAGTTGAGTAAGGTTGGGGTAGCCCAGCCTTAGCTCAAATGATTAAGTTAATAGTTAAAGGGGTTAGTTTGCGTCAGCTATATCAGGGGCGATGCGCTTAAGTTTGGCATAAACAATAGCGTAAATGACCATGGCGCTGAGCGTACCAAATGCACATAACAGCATAACGCCATAATAGCCGTAACCTTCGGTAAGAATATAACCGGCTACTGCTGGTGAAACTGATTGGCTAAGGCCTTGCGCGCCAGGTACTAAGGCGGCAAATTTACCGCTGTGGTCAATATTACCGATAGTGCCTAGTTGGAAAACATCAATAAATAACCAGCAGAAATTAAATACTGTTGCGGCAATAACATAAGTTACCGGGGTTATTTGGTAGGCCAGTAAAAATAAAATAGAGGTCATTACGGCAAAGGCAGCTAACAGTGGTTTTGATTGACCGTATTTATTACCCATCCAAGTAGCAATCGCACAGCCTGATAAGGTAAATAACGTACCAAGGGCTAAGGTATTACTAATAAAGTCTTCACTTAAACCATTTTTATCACCTAAGCGTTCAATAAAAGCCCAGAAAGCGCCAACGTTAACGTAAACACAGCCGACGGCCGCTAAACATAACCATGGGATCCATACCGGAATAGCTTTCTTTTGTGCTTGCACTTCAACTGAGCATGCTACCAGCGCTTCTTTATTTGAACGTGGTAACCAACGGACAAAGTAGAAGGTACCGACAAAGGCAGCACAGAAAAATAAGAAGATGCCATTCACACCCCACTGCGCTGAAATACTCGGGAAGGTATACAGTTCTATGGCATTTACGGCTACCAATACAAATAATAAAATACTGAAATTTCGCGCGGTTTTATGAGTGCCCGCTAAGGTGGCAACGCCTACTGAGTAACAGATTCCGCCGCCAAAGCCGGAGATTATCCTGATCATTACTAAGTTATCAAAGCTATGAAAAATAGTTGAACTGTAGTTGGCAATGATCGCTATAGAAATACCTATATAGGTTAAGGTTTGGCGATTAACCCGATTAACCAATAAGGAGGTAAGAATTGAAGCAATGAAAATGCCCATTAAATCAGCTGAGGCTAACCAACCAAGTTGTTGTTCGTTAAAGCCTAAGGTTTCCGCCATTGAGCCAACTAGCATTGGCATGCCGATAAATACGGCATTGCCAACAATACTGATAATTACTGCGGCGGCAATTGTCTTTGGCTGATCAAAAATGGAACTATAGGTTGTTGATGTTATCATTTAACAGCCACTTTATAATTGTGATAATTTGTAATTAAACTATTTCAAATTATCGGCAGATTAAATATCCCCTTATTGGGTGAGCTCAACCTAAAGCCACTAATTTCAATGCTTAGTAAGGTAAAGTAAGCTAATTTAAAAAGCTTATTGGATCTACGGTACTACCTTCTGGCATTGCTTTTAATGAGGCGATAAACAAGTAAAATAGTTCTGACTGGGAGCTAACATCGAGCTTGTTATAGATATTTTTACGATGATGCTTAATGGTTTCAACACTGTTATCTAGCTTTTCTGCAATCACTTTAATGGCATAACCGTGCAGTACCAAATGCAGTATTTCACTTTCACGTGGGGTTAATACCGAGCTGCCAAATTTTACTAAAGCATTGTCTAATTGCCATTCAAGGTTAGGGGCAATGACTTGGCTATTATGGCTTTGCCATTTTTCAATAATGCTTTTTAATAACGGGTAAACCACTGCAAGTTGTTTTATATCTGCCGCTTTAAAAGGCTGTTCGTGGGCGTGTCTAACCACTGAAATGCTGACAATTACCTGCTCAGGTAATTGAAATAAAATACAAACCTCATCTAAGAACCCTTTTTTCTTATAAAACAAATTATAGTATTCGCTTTGTTCAAAGCCCTCTGGCGCCACATCTTTTATGGTGAAAGCACCGGTAACTTTGTCATCTACAGCGATACGGTAAAAAGGGTCTAACAAGTAGGCACCTTGGTCATAGGTTTCTATTTGCTCAACCGGATCTTGATTAGCTAATAACCGGTAATGGGTGGTTTGTGGTGGCTGCGCTGGTGGGAAAATAGTGACCATGCCGCTACTGGCACTGATTAAGTTTTCAAGACCCTTGAGTAATTCGTCGATAGCTTCAGAGGTGAAATTTTTGCTAACAACGGCAGCCAGTGACTTATGCCAAGTAATTAAATTATCGGTGGTTTTCATTAAGTTTTTGCAATTCCTTGATCTGCAATAATGTATCTAAATTTAGCCTCTCCCCTTTTTAGGGGATAAACAAAAGTGTTTCAAACTGTAATAGTAATTTCAGACTAAGCAATTACTACAATTATAAATACTATAACCTTTGGAGGGGAAATTGTGAAAACTAATCGAATTTTTGCAAAATCGGCAATTGCCGCAGCGATTTTAGCCACAGCAACACCGTATGCTTACAGTGAAGCTATTGAAAAAATTGAAATCACTGCGCAAAAGCGTACTCAGTCAATTACCGAAGTGGGTGTAACCACAACCGCCTTCAATGGTGACATGTTAGAAGAGTTAGGCGTTGAAAATGCCGTTGACTTGGGAGCTAATACTCCAGGTTTAGTGGCTGTAAACGCTACCTCAGGTGGCACGCCTATTTTTGCTATTCGCGGTATTGGTCTTGATGACTTTAGTGCCAACAATACCAGTGGTGTTGGCGTATATACCGATGAAGTATTTGCCAGTAGCCCAGTATATTTAGGCGGACAGTTATTTGATGTTGAACGGGTGGAAGTATTAAAAGGGCCACAAGGGACTTTATACGGTAAAAATACTACCGGCGGTGCGATTAACTTTATTACTAAAAAACCAACGGATGATTTTGAAGCCTTTGTTGAAGTTGATATTAGTACTTATCAAACCGTAGAGGTTACTACCGCAATAAGTGGTGGTTTAACTGATACCGTCAATGGTCGTTTATCGTTAAATTATGCAAAATCAAATGAAGGTTGGCAAAAAGACCTTACCACGGGCGAAGAGTTCGGTTTAATTGATACCTTTGCTGTTCGTGGCCAACTTGGTTTTGAGCTCGGTAGTTCTGGCACAGGTTTATTACGTGTTTATGCCAGTCAAGATAAGTCGAAGCCTTCATCTCCTGACAGTGAAGGGCAAGCGGATGCTTTTGGTGATGACTCTTTTGCTGAATTAGACTCTTCTGGTGATCCTGCACATGTAAATGTTGGCGACCTTGATGTATTTCGTGATGAGTCAGGCTCTGGTGCTGCACTAACGTTAGACTATAGCTTTGAAGACTTTGATGTGGTTTCCATTTCATCATTTGATCAATACGACCGTTCAGTATTAGATAACTACGATGGCTCAGCAGTTTCTACCATGGACTTGTATCTTGAAAATGACTTATCACAATGGTCACAAGAAATTCGCTTTATCAGCACTGGCTCTGATGAATTTACTTGGGTTGCTGGCGCTAACATTTCTAATGAGAAAGTAGAGTCTGTTGATATTTTTGATGACTCATTCTTCTTAAGTGACTCTGTTTGGGACGGCGTGCTTTACCCTGAAGACATTAGCATGCATGGCGATGATCGTTTTATTTCTGACTACATTCAAGAAACCGACTCTTACGGCTTATATTTACATACCGAAACTCAACTTAACGACAGCTGGAAGTTAATTGCTGGCGTACGTTATTCTTATGATGAACGCTCCTTTAACGGCTCTTCAACAAACTTAAGCTTTGGTGAAGTATTCCCTGTGGTTGAGCTTAATGAAGTAAACGATGAAGACGCAGTTACCGGAAAAATCGGTTTAGACTGGAAAGTAGACCGCGACTTATTAGTATTTGGTAATATTTCAACCAGTTATAAAAGCGGTGTTTATTACGGTGGCGCAGTACTTGATAGTAACGCTTGGAGTTATGTAGAGCCTGAAGATGTAACCTCTGCCGAATTGGGTTTTAAGTGGACCTTACTTGATGGCAGCATGCAACTGAACGGCGCGGCTTTTGCGCTTGAATATAAAAATCGTCAATCGTTATTAACTTTTGTTGCTGATGATTTTAGTAATGACTTTGAAGTTGAAACACTAGATACAACCTTGGCTAGTATTCCTGAATCACAAACCACAGGTTTTGAAATGGATGTGCATTGGCAGCCAACCGACGAGTTAACCATTCAAGCCGGTATTGCTTTCCTAGATTCAAAAGTAACAAAAGCACCAACCACCGCCGATTTACGTGGTATAAATGCTGATCCGTCAGTAAACGACCAAGCAAGGTTAGACGGCTTTGGTTTTGTTGATGCCCTAGGTGATTCAATTACTAACGGCACAGTGTTATCGCAAGCACCAGAGTGGAGCTATAACGCCTTAGTCGCTTACGATATGCCACTTGAAAATGACTTGTTTTTGAAGTTTCAAACCAGCTACAGTTGGTCTGACGAGCAATACGCGCAGTTAGCCGATCCAAATGCTAAATATGGTCCGGTTAGTTCACTAAACGGTTTAGTATCATTAACCTCAGATGCTGATGCATGGTCGGTGAAGTTATGGGCAAGAAACTTGCTGGATAACGACGCAGAAACCTATTCATTTTCAGGATTTGCTGGCCGTACGGTTTATCGCCAACAACCTGCTACTTTTGGTTTAACCTTCAAGTATGAATATTACTAAGCGTTAATTAATGAGCGCTCACTAATCAAGTGAGCCGATTAACTATTCTAGGGCGTGTAGAGCTTTTATTAACTTAAAAGTACTACGCGCTCTTCTTGTTTTAGCTGCCCGAATTTACTCCGAAAAAACCATCAACAATGCCTCCCCTCTTAGGGGGATTTATCCTCAAAACTTACGCTATATACTGGTGGTATTGGTTTAAAAAGCGTTGAAAAACTTTATTTGAGGTTCACATGAACAAGGTTACCCAAGAGAATAATATTAGCCAAACTGAAAATTTATCCCCAGAATTTTCTGCAACTCAAGACTCTACTTTCACTCAAAATATTATGAAAAAAGACCAAGCGCATTTTATGCACCCTTGGACAATTTTTGACGTATACAAAACCGAAGGCGCATTACCCATTGCCAAAGCCTCAGGCATACATATACAAGACAGCAACGGTAAGTCTTATGTTGATGCGGTTGGTGGCTTGTGGTGTAACAATATCGGCACTGGTATTGATGAAATGGCTGAAGCCATTGCCGACCAAGTGCGTCAGCTTTCTTATGCTAACCCTTTTGTTGATATGACCAATGTGCCAGCGGTGGAGTTGGCAGCAAAAATTGCGGAACTAGCGCCGGGTGATTTAAACCGTGTGTTTTTTAGTTGCGGTGGGTCAACCGCAGTAGATACCGCATATCGCTTAATTCAGTATTATCAAAACTGTCGTGGCAAGCATAATAAAAAGCATATTATTTCTCGTGAAATGTCTTATCACGGTTCAACCTTTGCAGCTATGTCTATTGGCGGTAAAAAAGGCGATCATCCTGCTGAATTTGATTACATCAAAGACACTATTCATCATATCAGCGCCCCTAAGCACTATGGTCAGCATGACGATAAAAGTGAAGCTGAATTTTTAGCCTTTTTACTTACCGAGTTTGAAAACAAAATTTTAGAAATTGGCGCTGATAACGTCGCGGCTTTTTTTACTGAGCCTATTTTAGGCGCTGGTGGCGTGATTGTTCCGCCACAGGGCTATCATCAACAAACTTGGCAGCTTTGTAAAAAGTACGACATTTTATATGTATCAGACGAGGTGGTAACCGCCTTTGGCCGTTTAGGACACTGGTTCTCATCTAAAGATGTTTTTGATGTTGAGCCCGACATTATCATTAGCGCAAAAGGCTTAACTTCAGGTTATTTACCTTTAGGCGCGACTATTTTCTCAGAGCAAATTTGGGATGTTATCAGCGAAGCAGGGCATGGTCGCTGTTTTGCTCATGGCTTTACCTATTCTGGTCATCCAGTTTCTTGTGCAGCAGCATTAAAAAATATTGAAATAATGGAGCGTGAGCAATTATTTGCTAACGTGAAAAACCTTGAAGGTTACTTTCAACAGCAACTTAATACCTTATTGGATCTCCCTATTGTTGGTGATATTCGTGGTAAAGGTTTTATGTGGTGTGTTGAGTTTGTCGCTGATAAAAATACCAAAGAACTATTCCCAGAAGAGCTCGATATAGGCAAACAAATTTCTAATCATGCTGATGCCAAAGGGCTGATTGTACGTCCGATTGTGCATTTAAATGTAATGTCGCCACCGCTAACCTTAAGCAAAAAAGATATCGACTTTATTGTTGATACTTTACGCGCAAGCATTGAAGAAACCTTAAATGATCTAACCGCACAAGGGTATAGCTACGCTTAACTAGCCGCGCAGAATTTAATGGAAAAGTTATGACATATATAAAGCAAAAAATGGCGAAAGAATTAATGACAAATACCGTGAACAACTTAGACAAATTTTATATCGACGGTCAGTGGCTAGAAAATCCTAACGCTGAACAATTAGCTGTGATTAACCCTGCCACAGAAGAAGTGATTGGCTATGCCCCAAGTGGCGATAAACAAGTGGTTGAACAAGCGGTAGCTGCAGCGAAAAAAGCCTTTCCGTTATGGTCCCAAACCTCTGCCGCGATGCGCAAAGCACTCATTTTACGCATAGCTGATGAAATGACCAATCGCCAAGACGAGTTAGCACAAGCGGTGAGCCAGTCGATGGGTTGTCCGACGCATGTTGCCAGTTGGCTACATATTGAAGGTGCTATTTATGCGATGACCCTTTTTGCAGAGCAAAGCGAGGTTACCGAAAAAATTGAACGTGGCGATAAATGCATGATCGTTCAAGAAGCGATTGGTGTGTGCGCGTTTATTAATCCGTGGAATTTTCCGTTACATCAATTTGTTGGCAAAGTAGGAGCAGCGCTCGCAGCCGGTTGCACCATGGTGGTTAAACCTTCCGAGCAAACGCCATTACAAGATTATATTATGGCGGAGATTTTTGAAAAATGTGGCTTACCAGCTGGGGTGTTTAATTTAGTACCGGGAACGGGATTGGTGGTTGGCGATGCGCTTTCTCGTCATGCTGATGTTGATATGGTGTCATTTACCGGTTCAACACAAGCTGGGATAAAAGTCGCACAAGCGGCAGCGCCTACGGTTAAACGGGTGATGCAAGAGCTGGGCGGCAAGTCCCCGTTTATTATTACAGAAGACGCGGATCTAGCTGCGGCAGTACAATATGGCGTTGAAGACGTTATGCTTAACAGTGGACAAAGCTGTAATACTTTAGCGCGTATGTTGGTGCCACAAGCACAGTATAATGAAGCGGTCGCACTCGCTAAAAGTGTGGCTGAACAACTAGTTATTGGCACCGGTGATGATGCTTTCTTAGGACCAATGAGCTCTAAAACGCAGCAGCAGCGAGTTTTAGACTATATTCAAATAGGTATAGATGAAGGCGCAACGCTGGTTTGTGGTGGTTTAGAAAAACCGGCAGCTTTAGAAACGGGTTTTTATGTTCAACCGACCATTTTTGCTAATGTGACTAATGATATGCGTATTGCTCAAGAAGAAATTTTTGGCCCAGTATTATGCATCATTCCTTATCAAGGTTTAGCGCAAGCGATTGAAATAGCCAACGACAGTCCGTATGGGCTTTCTTCAGCGGTATTTGCTGAAAATGATGAAAGCGCCTGTGCGATAGCTCGAAAAATTCGTGCCGGCCAATGTTTTATCAATGGCGGTGAATTTAACTATAACGCCCCTTTTGGCGGTTATAAGCAATCAGGCAATGGCCGTGAATTTACCGGTCTTGGCGTTGATGAATTTTTAGAAACTAAAGCAATTATTACCACAGCGTAAGGCGATATTATGAGTGAAAGTAAATTTAACCAGCCGTTAGGCGGTAATCAAATGCCACGTTTTGGTGGCCCAGCAACCATGTTTCGTTTACCGAGTAGCGAAATTTCAGACGATTTAGACGTTGGCATTATTGGCATTCCACTAGATATTGGTGCCAGTAACCGCAGTGGCACTCGCTATGGTCCGCGTGATATTCGCGCCGAGTCAGTATTAGTTCGCCCTTACGGCATGTACACCAAAGCGGCACCGTTTGACAGTTTTCAAGTTGCCGATATTGGCGATGTACCTATTAATACTTTTAATTTACTCGACTCTATCGACATTATTGAAAGCCATTATGATGCGGTAATGGAAAAAAATATTAAGCCGGTAACTTTGGGCGGCGACCACACCATAAGCTTGCCTATTTTACGCGCCTTATATAAAAAACATGGCAAAATGGCATTAGTACATATTGATGCCCATGCCGACATTAACGATAACATGTTCGGCGAAAAAATTGCCCACGGTACTATTTTCAGACGTGCCATTGAAGAAGGCTTGGTTGATCCTCATAAAATGGTGCAAATTGGCCAACGTGCTACCGGTTATAGTTCGCGAGATTTTCAATGGGCGATTGACCGTGGCGTACGAGTTGTGCAAGCGGAAGAGTGCTGGTTAAAATCGTTAACGCCTTTAATGGCAGAAGTGCGTGAACTTATTGGCACTGATACGCCAACTTATTTAACTTTTGATATTGACGGTATTGACCCGGCTTTTGCACCAGGAACGGGCACACCAGAGCCCGCCGGTTTAACCTCTCCTCAAGCTTTAGAAATTGTCCGCGGTATGTACGGTACTAATTTAATTGGTGCTGACTTAGTGGAAGTATCACCTGCTTACGATACCAGCGGTAATACCTCGCTATTAGCTGCCAATATTGTTTTTGAAATGTTATGTAGCTTACCCGGCTGCGTGCGCAGAGATTAAAACGGAGTTGTTATGACCAGAGAAACCGATTGCGCCATCACCCGAGAGTCTTTATTAGGCACTGATATTGAGCCGAGTTATTCCGGCGTATTAAGTTTTTTAAGAAGGCGCTACAGCAAAGATTTAAGCCAAGCTGATGTTGCGGTAACAGGCATTCCGTATGACTTAGCTTGTACTAACCGTCCGGGCGCACGTTTTGGCCCAAGAGCAATTCGTGAAGAGTCTTCAGCCATTAATTGGGGCACTGTGCCGCATTGGGGTTTTAACCCATTAGATGAATTAGCTGTGGTTGATTATGGCGATTGCGGCGTTGACAGCTCAGTGCCGCAAGAAATACCTGCGCAAATTGAAGCCCATATTGACGGTATTCTTGCAAATAATTGTGCGAGTTTAACTTTAGGTGGCGACCACTTTGTTACTTACCCCATTTTAAAAGCGTATGCGAAAAAATATGGTAAAGGCTTATCGCTGATTCACTTTGACGCCCATTACGATACTTGGAATGACCGAGTTGGCCGTATTGAACATGGCACCATGTTTTATCATGCCGCCAAAGAAGGCATTGTTGACCCAAGTAAATCAGTGCAAATTGGTATGCGTACTGCCATTGAAGATAACTTAGGTTTTAATGTACTGGACAATCACTGGGTACATGAAAACGGCGCGGAAAAAGTTGCGGCTAAAATTAAAGAAATTGTTGGTGATAACTTATGTTATTTAACCTTTGATATTGACTGTTTAGACCCAAGCTTTGCCCCCGGTACAGGCACACCAGTTATCGGCGGTTTAAGCACTTATCAAGCACAGCGCATTCTTCGCGGCATTGAAGGCGTTAATGTTGTCGGCATGGACTTAGTTGAAGTGGCACCTGCCTATGATAATGCCGGAATTACCGCATTAGCAGGCGCGTCATTAGCACTGGATATGTTGTGTTTGTTGGCTCGTAAAAAATAATACGCTAATCGCAAACCTTGATAAAACCAAAAAACGATCCCGTGAGGATCGTTTTTTTTGATGTGAGGAAAATTATTTTAATACTTTTTTTGAGGTTTTATATTTATGCGAACTCTTTACTACAGAGAATATTTACCACTAGGTATAAATTCTCACTTATGGGGTTTTATGATTTTTAGTTTTAAATCATTTTTTAGCATAGATAATATTAATAAAATAAGGAAATAAAATGTTTAAAAAGCAACTGGTAGCGATTCTTTTGGCTGGGGCTTCTTTTTCTTCACTTGCAAATTGGGTTGGTGGTGTTAGTTATACTAGTTTGTCGGAAGAGGATATAAAGTTTGGTGCTATTACGGGGTCAATCGCTTATAAAATTGACTCGGATAACGCTTTATCTATTATGCCTGAACTACGCTACGGGATAGGAATAAAAGATGACTCTATCTATGGCTTTGATGTTGAGTTAGATAGGTTTATTGCCTTGTCTGTTCGCGGTGAGTATGAATTTGACAGTGGTCTGTATCTATATGCTGCACCTTCTTATGGTAATGTGAAGTTAACTGCTTCAATGTACGGTGAAAGTGTCTCGGACGATGAATGGGAATTTGGTTACGGTGCAGGTATAGGTTATCAATTTAATGAAAGCATTGCGGCGGAGTTATCTTTTGAAGACTATGATGGTACTGATGTAATTAGTGTCGGTATAAAGTTCGACTTTTAAATTCGACTCTTTGATTCGCTGTAAATATGCGAGGTCATTTTTTGAGCCCCAGCTATAAGTAGGGGCTTTTTTAACTAAAGCTCTACTTAGGCAGATATTTAAAAATAAGCACTTTCAAGCCTTTACCTTGATGCGCTTCTTTAAACACTGCTGGCGGGGCAATTCGCTGTTGAAATTTACAGTCAGGGCAATGCTCAGCCACTTGTTCTAGTAAAAACTCATCAGTTAAGTCAGGAGAGTTTAAACACAGCATAATTTCGCCACCGGGTTTTAACCACTGTGGAATTTTTTTGATGATTTTAGCGTAATCTCGCTTAATGTTTACGCTGCCAAATTGCAGGGTTGGTGGATCAGAAATAATCACATCATAAGGGCCATATTTTTTAATGCGGCCATTCGATTTAAAAATATCAACGCCTGCAAACTTCACTCTTTCTAGCGGGTGTTTATTTAGGCGATGGTTTTCTCTTCCTTTGCTTAACGATGATTTACTAATATCAATATTGACTACTTGTTTGGCTCCTCCTGCAATTGCAGCAACAGAAAACGGGCAAGTGTAGGCGAATAAATTTAGAATATTTTTATCTTGAGCATTTTCTAATAGCCATTTTCGTCCATTGGCCATATCTAAAAACAAGCCTGAATTTTGTGCTTTTCCCAAACTGATATTGTATTTTAAGTTGTGCTCAATAGCAGTAGTATGCTCAACCGCTTCACCGAGTAATACTTGTGTTGGCGCCATTTTACGACAACGAAATTGTACTTGTACTGAGGTGCAAGCGCTTACTAACTCTTTTAGTTGCTGCGCAACTTCGGTTAACCACTGCGCTTCAACCTCTTGGTAAAGGGTGATCAATATTACCGGTTCAAGCCAATCCACATTTACATGCGAAAGGTTAGGGTAGGCATGACCGCGTCCGTGAAACAAACGTTGGCTGTGGGAAAAGTCGGTCGTGGTTATATATTGCAACATGAGAGTGAGTCTACTGAGAAAAAATCGACGCAATTATACCTAATTGCTAAACCTATAAACAGTATTGAAAATACTAATCTTGTCGGTATAGCGTTTACTCATTCAGCTCTAATGCGCATAAAACTGGCAAACCTAGGGATACCTTTTTGAGTGGTGCCAAAATATTTATAGGTAATCGTGCTGCCTATAGCGGGAGGATTTTTTCGCTCTTTATCACTAAAACCAGAGCCAATTTTAAATTGAAGACCTTGTTCGGTTTCCACTAATAGTGAACCGAGCATTTGGCGATACTTTCCTTGCCCTTGAAGATGTTTGATGACCTTAGCTTCGGCGTCTTGAAACTGCTTGAGTTTCATTAAATGGTTGCTACGCCCTTGCTGATAATAAGCGTCTTGATAGTGCAGCATTAGCCCTTCGCCTTTTTGGCTGACAACTTGGCTCAAGCTTTTATATAAGGCTTTTTCATTAGGCAATTTTTCTTGGCGGATCATTTCTAAATATTGTGACTGTGATGCGTGCATAAGTTTTTTCATCGCCTGAACCCGCTGGCTGAAAGTACCTGAGTGTTTAGGTAAGTCAAACATCATAAATTTCACTTTCTTCCAGCAATCATTCTTACTTTTGGCTAATACACAGCTGCTGGTTTGTTGAAACTTATCACGGCCAAGCCAAAGTTCGCCATCAATCGCCCGTTTAGGCCAGCCTTGCGTAAACCATGTGGGCGAGTGCAGCGTATTACCATTGCGAGTTAATAGTGTTTTTCCATTCCAATAGCCGCGAATACCGTCGAGTTTCTCACTTACCCAATAGTCGCTGATCTTTTCACGGGCTTGGTATTTACTTGCCAGTTGCACCATTGGTGGTATTTTTTCAGTGGGATTAGCTGAAGTAAAAAATGAGCAGCATATTAATGCCACTAAGTTGCATAAGGTTAGTTTCATCTATCGTCCTTGATAGTCGTTTAAAGCGAGGGTATAGGTTCAAAAAGTAAGTGTAGCTGTTATGGTTTAATTTACTAATAGTGAATGTTAGAAAGTAAGCTAGCTGTTATCTCCGTAATTTTTATCGGCATAACTTTTATCGTCATAACTTTTATCTTCATTACTTTGGTCTACACTACTTTTTACATGGGAAATACTTATCAAGGATTGATAATGAAAACCACTTACCTAATTATTTTTTACAGTCTAGTTAGCTTAACTTTACTTATACCAAATATCGCTTATGCAGGGAAAAAACACTGTCAGCCATATCGCGACAAGCTCACTAATATTCAGTCTCAGCAACGCCAAGGTTACTCGTTAAAGCAAGGGCAATCACTTAAAAAGCGAGAACAAGCAGCGCGTGATAAGTGGTGGCAATGTGAGAAAGGTTTATTAAAACCGAGTAGTAAAAGTAGTAAAAGTAGTAAAACTAAAGCCAAGCAAAAAAAACTAGCCTTAGCTAAGAAAAAAGCACAGAAAAAATCAGCACAAAAGAAAAAGCAACTTAACCAACAAAAGTCTAACGGAACTCCTGCAGAACTAGCTCCATTTGCTAGTACAAAAAGCATTATTGCCAAGCAAAAATATCAGGGAAAAGAGTTGCAGCAGTGGCTAAGCTTTTATCAAGCGCCTAAAGGCTGTACTCGACCGAAAAACATGAAAAAATTTACCGCCTGTATTGAAGACAAACATCAGCAACAACTAGTATTTGATCGGAAGTTGGCTAAAAGGCAGCAATATGCTGAAAGTAAATAGTGCTGATAGGTAATGATGAGTACAGGGAAACGCTATTAATCAAGGAAGGTTTTAGTGGCTTATAGGTGATATAAGCCACTAATAGAAATATGCTTTATATGCTACGAAGCAACAGCAAGTTGCTCGCGATAGTCTGCTTTTTTAAGATTATATTGCGCAACAATTTCATCAATATTATCTTGGCAATATGGACGAAGGCCACTTAATAACATGTACTTCTTACCATGACCAATAACTTTACCGTCTGAAACTAAGTCAAACTCTAAACAAGCTTGTCCACGCTTACCTTCAACTGTTAGTTGGGTATCAGAAACCGCTAAGCTCACTTCACTTACCGCTACTGTGTCTAAATGAATAGACATGCTTTCATACATTACCATAGGTCTGGCAGGGTTGATCATAACGTTATTATCAGCCATTAATTTGATCAACATATCAGGAAAAGTATGGCCTGAAAATTCTACATAAGAGCGGACCAATGACTCAATTACGCCGATGTCAGTAGTTTTGTCACCACTGGCTTCAACCTGCATATACTCTTTATTGTTGTCGTCAACTATGGCGGCACTTTCATCAATATTACTTGGGAAAGTTAATACGCTTTCATCAGTAACCATACCTGAAAAAGTAAAGCGCATATTTTGCTGTAAGCCTGATTTACTTAATATCAATGCGAATAATAAGTCACCCGGAACACAAAAACGCTTGGCATCTATATCATGTAAAGGATTAAAGTCGTCAGCAACTTGCTTAGCAAAACTGCTCGCTTGCTCACGAGAGAAACTGATTTTCTCATCAGAAATATTGTAAAATTTATCTAAAAACATAAGACCTTTTTTCGCGGTTAGCTTGGCAAAATCGCGGCATTCTATCAGGTAGGCTAGTAAAAATCGAAGGGTTAAACGCTGGTTAGACCACATTAGTGAGTTTATTAAGTGCACAACTGTGTTTTGTGAGATACGTTTTTACTGAAAATTAATAACTAATTTTTCTTTGTTTGCTTTGCTTAATTTCTTTAACTGGTACTCTCGTTGGCTTGCTTGTGAGCGATTTTCTACTTTTTCACTATAGGCTAAACAAACGGGTCGGCGTACACGTGTATATTTTGCTCCTAGACGATTAGAATGATTATGTTCAGATAATCGTCGCTCAAGATTAGTGGTAATGCCAGCATACAAACTGTTATCAGCACAACGAAGCATATAAACAAACCACGATTCTGATTTCAAAATACATTTCCTGATTATTGAGTGTTGAAGTGAATGTTAGATTTAATGCTAGCGAATATAAGGATTTTTTCTTAAGATGTCAGCCATTATCTAAGCTTATCCCCTAATTGGTATTAAAGAGAAGTTATGCAAGAATTTATCAGTGCGCCATTACGTAAAATGACCGCACAATTAGACGATAACTCCAATGTTAGTTATCAACTACCTATGGGCGAACAAAGCCTAGCGCTAAATCCATTATTAGGTAAAAAGCTAACATTGGTTTATTCCGGCCATATTGCTTGCCAAAACTGTGGTAAGAAAACCAAGAAAAGTTATTCACAGGGCCATTGTTTTCCTTGCATGCAAAAGCTAGCTCAATGCGATATGTGCATTATGAAGCCCGAAACCTGTCATTTTCATTTAGGGACTTGTCGTGAGCCTGAATGGGGCGAGCAGAACTGTTTTGCGCCTCATTATGTTTATTTAGCCAATACCTCGGGTTTAAAAGTGGGCATTACCCGACATACCCAATTGCCAACACGTTGGATTGACCAAGGTGCTACGCAAGCCTTACCTATCTTTAAAGTGCAATCGCGCATTCAGTCTGGCTTAGTTGAAGTGGCGTTAGCGCAATTTATTAATGATAAAACCAATTGGCGAGCTATGCTAAAAGGTAATAATGAGCCTATTAACTTAGCTGCGCAAGCTAGCGATTTAATTGAAAAAATAGCCGATAAGTTGGCTGAAATTTCTGCTGATTTACCTGCCGGTAGCATTGAGCGCTTAGACGAGCCTAGCCTTGATATAAATTTTCCTGTGCTAGAGTATCCAACGAAAGTATCATCGTTTAATTTTGATAAAACGCCAACAGTTGAAGGAACTTTGTTAGGTATTAAAGGCCAATATTTAATATTTGATACCGGTGTGATCAATATTAGAAAGTTTACTTCTTATTTTGTTCAGGCACAGCTGTAATTGCGGAAGATAAATCGTTAAAGATAATTACCCTTTTTAATATAAGGTCTATACTAAAAAAGTGCAGAGTTAAGTAATTTTCTAGGTTGTATTACATATAGCACAAGGTCTTAAACAGATAAACAATTTAGGGATAGCATGTGATGGATGCGATCGAATATGCCGAACAGGCACAAGATGTTTTTGTACTTTCTGATTCTTTTTTAAGAATCAAAGAGCTTATAGATAATGAGCAATCAACGATTGACGATATCGCCGATGTTATATTACTTGATCCTGCGCTAGCGGGTACTTTGTTAAAGTTATCTAACAGCTCCTTTTTTAATTATCCCGGCAAAATTGATACCGTCTCTAAAGCCATTTTAGTTCTCGGTATCACCGAGGTATATAACTTAGTTATTGCCTACTTCACCACAGAAGCCTTTAAATCAATCGAAGCTGAACAAGACTTTCTTGACCAGTTTTGGGCTAATAGCGTTGACTGTGCACTTATCATTAAATATTTAGGCACTAAGCTCAGACTAAAAAATGCAGAACGTTTATTTATTTTAGGCATATTGCACAATATTGGTGAGTTGGTGGTAAAACAAATAGCCCCACAGCAAGTACAAGCATGCCAACAGTCTTCAGAGCATTTATTCCCATGGCATAACCAGCAGCAAATTTTAGGTTTTACTTTTGGTGAATGTACCGCTGAATTATTAAAGCTTTGGCAGTTACCCTTTAGTTTGGTTGGCCCTATTCGTGAACAAGATAATAGCGAGTTTGATTTTGCCACTTTGGAAACTAAGTTACTCTATATTGCTAAACGTTTAGCATTGAAAAATAATACTCAAACCCTCGGTTTTAATGATGTTTTTTCGGCTAAAGAGTTAGCGAAAGAAAATATTAATGAAGACTTACTGGCAGAAGCTATAGCTTATTGTGATATGGAACGGTTAAGTATATTGGCGATATTAAACCCAGGTGCAGTGATGATTTATTAAAAATATTTTAACATCGAGTTGAGGTTATTTTTCTTTATTTTCAACTTCATGGTGTTGCTCATGCTCATGATGTTTAGTCAAACTACTCATACTTGCACCTACCAAACTTGCTACCAATATTGCTAAGTAAAACTGACCTACTATTGCCTCTAAATAAACCAGAAACCGTGCTAACGGAAGTTGTGGTGCAATGTCACCAAAGCCTAAGGTGGTGATAGTGACAAAAGAAAAATAAACAAAGTCAGGAAATAGAATAAACCACTGATTTGAATTCAGGTTACCAAAGGAGTTGGCAAAAGACAGCTCAACTAAGGTATAGATAATTGCCCAAATTAAGCCCATCAATAAATACAAACAAATGGCTCCGAGGATCTTATTGCCATTGATCTCACCAGTAAACAAAACCTGTTTGGCCGTTTGGGCGGCGGTGGAAATAAAAAATATTAGCAATAAAAATAAATGGATGTGGCCATAGCCAGAACTTGTTAGCCAATAGCCCAAATAGGCGACTATGATAATAGCTACAGGGAAGATAAAAGCTCGTCGTAAAACTAATCGGCTAGACTCTGCGCCCCATACCGCGACAATAAGTGTAATAACCGTGGTTGACTGCATTAATTGCTGCATTGAATGATCAAAAAACTGCTGAGCAAGCGCGGTGCCCAATAACAATAAAGTTAAAGAAAAAGTTAAATAAACAAAATTGTCATTCTGACTCATTTTTTTCAAACTATTCAGTCCTTTTATTACAGCAATAAAGTTAATTGCTTAACTAGTCGATAACGCAGTGAGCTAATTATCAATATGTATTAATTGCTAAATTCACATAATAACTACAGTTTTTAGTTTAGCGGCTTCTAGACGCAAGACATAGTCTTTGCATTTTTCATCACTTAATTTTGTTTTTAGGGCGGCAATATGGCGTTATTGAACCTAGAACTATCTAAGTGATAAATTAAAAACAAGCAATTGTGCAATATGTCACATTTTGTGCACCAATAAAAATCAATTATCTATATGCCTGCCTTATTTTGGTGCACACCTAACTAACCTAAAAACGTTCTTTTTATCTATCTTTATGAAATCAAAGAAAAATACTTCATTGGCATAGCACTTGTATTAACCAAGTTAAACAATTAAAGGGTGTAAATAATGAAATTAGTTAACGCAATTATTAAACCGTTCAAGTTAGATGATGTTCGCGAAGCGATATCTGAAATTGGCGTAGAAGGCATTACAGTTAGTGAAGTTAAAGGTTTTGGTCGTCAAAAGGGTCACACTGAATTATATCGTGGCGCTGAGTACCAAGTAGATTTTCTTCCAAAAGTTAAATTGGAAATTGCAGTAAATGATGACGTTGTTGAACGTTTAGTTGAAGCAATTACAAAAGCTGCTTACACCGGAAAAATAGGTGACGGTAAAATTTTTGTTCTTGATTTACAACAAGCTGTTCGTATCCGTACTGGCGAACAAGACGTAGAAGCGATTTAAGGGGTAAGTAATGGAACAAAATATTTTTCAACTTCAATATGCAATGGACACATTTTACTTTCTAATTTGTGGTGCCTTGGTTATGTGGATGGCCGCTGGTTTCTCAATGTTAGAAGCGGGTCTTGTTCGTGCTAAAAACACGACTGAAATTTTAACTAAAAACGTAGCCTTGTATGCAATTTCTTGCATCATGTACTTAGTTGTTGGTTACGACATTATGTACGGTGGCGGTGTATTGCTAGACGGTATCGCTTTAGACGGCGCTGAAAGTGCTGATGCTTTAGTTGGTGCAGTATTAGCTGAGTCTGCAGAAGCTGGTTTTGAAGGCGGTTCAGTTTATTCGAACGCTTCTGACTTTTTCTTCCAAGTAGTATTTGTTGCTACGGCGATGTCAATCGTATCTGGTGCGGTTGCTGAGCGTATGAAGCTTTGGGCTTTCTTAGCATTCACGGTAGTTTTAACTGGTTTTATCTACCCAATGGAAGGTAGCTGGACTTGGAATGGCGACGCTGTATTTGGTCTTTATACGCTAGGCGACCTTGGCTTCTCTGACTTCGCTGGTTCTGGTATTGTTCACATGGCAGGTGCTTCTGCGGCATTAGCTGGTGTGTTATTACTAGGTGCTCGTAAAGGTAAATACACAGCTGACGGACGTATTAACGCGATTCCAGGTGCTAACTTACCAATGGCTACTTTAGGTACATTCATTTTATGGATGGGTTGGTTTGGTTTCAACGGTGGTTCTGTATTAAAACTTGCTGATGTAAACAGCGCTAACTCTGTGGCTATGGTATTTTTAAATACTAACGCAGCAGCAGCAGCGGGTGCAGTAGCAGCCTTGGTTTTTGCTAAAATCTTATTTAAGAAAGCTGATTTAACCATGACATTAAACGGTGCATTAGCAGGTCTAGTAGCTATTACGGCTGAACCTTCTACTCCATCACCAATTCAAGCGACTATGTTTGGTGCGATTGCTGGTGTGATTGTTGTACTTTCAATCCTTGCTTTAGATAAAGTGAAAATTGATGATCCAGTAGGTGCTATCTCTGTTCATGGTGTGGTTGGTTTCTTTGGTCTAATGATTGTGCCATTAACCAATGACGGTTCATCTTTCTCTGGTCAGTTAATCGGTGCTACAACTATCTTTGTATGGGTATTTGTAACAAGCTTCATCGTATGGTCAATTCTTAAAGCAGTTATGGGCATCCGAGTAAGTGAAGAAGAAGAATACGAAGGTGTTGATATCTCTGATTGTGGTATGGAAGCATACCCAGAGTTTACTAAGTAATATTAATTACTTAGCGTAAGCCACTAAACAGGTAGCGATTTAATACATTCATCTTGAACATTAAGTCGCCTTGTTGATAAATACCAAAGCCTCGCAATTGCGGTAACACCATTCAGTTAAGCATGTTTTGACCGAATGGAGTACTGGGTTTTAGAAAATCGAACGGTCCTACTTTTG
>CANMXU010000016.1 GCA_947501935.1 uncultured Alteromonadaceae bacterium | reverse complement strand
GTATTAGCAGTCGTTTCCAACTGTTGTCCCCCACCATAAGGCATATTCCCAAGCATTACTCACCCGTCCGCCGCTCGTCAGCAGATAGCAAGCTATCTCTGTTACCGCTCGACTTGCATGTGTTAAGCCTGCCGCCAGCGTTCAATCTGAGCCATGATCAAACTCTTCAATTAAAAATCGTTTGTGCTACCTTCCTAATAAAAGAAAGACTAGCTGCTCAATGAATTCTGTCGTGTTCCTAACCGAAGTTAGAAACTACATATAAAACGCACTAAATCATCCTAAGACTTACGTCTAAAAATAATCTAATACTTTGTTATTTGTGTGACATTCATCGTTAAGCTGTTTTACGTCTATCTCTTATTCACAAGGAATTCGAGAGCGACTATGTAAAATCAACGTTAATGTGAGTGCCCACACAAATTGCATGATAACTAATTGTTAAAGAACATATCTTCGATGAAGATATCGGTAAGAATCTCATTCGCTCTGTACCGTAATGTAATTCGTTGCTTAAGTAAGGTTCTAGCCCTTACCTGAAGCGAGATGCGCATTCTACGCGCCTCAGTTTTGATGTCAACATTTTATTTTAAGTTTTTGAACTTTCGTTAGTGAAAATTCAAAGCCAAACTTTAAAACGTTAAGTTAACTGTTTAGCTCTTATAAAGAGTCGTTAACTTATCAAAACAGCTCTTTGGGTTGCCCCTTGGAACTGGACGCGCATTTTAGAGATTTATATCTCTGCGTCAACACTTTTCTTCAAAGAACTATGAATTATAGGTTAGTCGTTTAAATAACGCACAAATAATCGTGTTTTTTATTTAAAACGTGAGATTATATAGCTCAGTTGTAATTCCATAAAACCACTGGGTGGCTCTATAAAGTAGAGCACATGCTTATTTCTAATAAACATGACCTACATGCAGAGACCACCATCTATTTCTACAACTCGACCAGTGAAAAACTCATTTTCAAAGATATATTTAACGGTATGAGCAATTTCACCCGCTTCCCCTAAACGACCAACTGGTTTCATTTTCTCTAATCGGTCACGCATTTCAGGTTTCATTGCATCAGTCATTGCCGTGCGAATCACTCCGGGCGCTATTGCACCTACACGAATACCATGTTTTCCTAACTCGCGCGCCCATGTTGTGGTCATAGCAACAACGCCTGCTTTGGATGCAGCATAATTGGTTTGTCCGATATTTCCACCACGTGCAATAGAGGACATATTAATTATAACCCCTTTACGGCCACCTTCGATCATATGCACAGCTGCTTCTCGTCCGCATAGAAAGACACCGGTTAGATTTACATCAATAACCGATTGAAATTGATCTAGCGACATTTTTTTTATAACTTCGCCAGCTTTAGCTTTAACAAACATCGCATCACGTAAAATACCAGCGTTGTTGATCAAACCATCAATAGCTGAAAAGTCTTGGTTTATTTGGCTAAATGTTGTTTCTACTTCATTTTCATCAGTGACATTAGCTAAATAGTATTTTGACTCAGCCCCTGCATTGGTGAGTAATTCAACTGTTTGTTGCAATTGTTGTTCGTTAACGTCTATTAACGCAAGTTTCGCGCCTTGCTTTGCTAAACTTAAGGCCATTGCACGACCTAAACCTTGACCGCCTCCGGTTATAACAATAACTTTATCTGTTAACTGCATGTTAGTTCCTTTTATTTACTTTGCTTTAATTCTTTTTAAGATTATTAATGTTTATCTAATTAGGTTAATTCACTAAAAAACCACAACTCTAGTTGCTCTGGTATTGGTTCATCATATTGAAATACCCATTTAGGTGCTTTGTCTTTATCAACTAACAATGCTCTAACACCTTCACTAAATTCAGCATATTGGCAACAGCGTAATGATAATTGCAATTCTGAGTGAAAACATTGCGCTAACGACTTCCCGTGACAGTTTTGCAATTGCCGGTGAATAATATATGCACTTAAGGGACTGCCTTTACTCAGTTTTGCTTGAGCACGTTGTAAAAACTCACTTGCAAATTCATTGGTTCGAATAGCATTTATTAAGCCGTTAAAGTCTCGCTCACTCAGTAGGCCTTCTATTTCAGATGTATTTTCATAAATTAACGAGGTTGGTAAGTGCTTAGCTGAGGTTAAGTCGAACTCTTGCAAAAGATCAGCTAGTAATAAGTGATCACCTTGATTACCCTGCCATTTAATTGCTTTTAATTGAGAAAGAATTTGGCTTTGGTTATTTTGTTTTATGCCATAATCAGCAATCCCTAAATATATTGCATCATTTCCATTAAACATTGCACCAGTTAAGCCGAGAAATAGCCCTATATTTTTAGGCATATTATTTAAAAAGTAACTTGCGCCCACATCAGGGTATAAACCTATGCTAATTTCCGGCATAGCCATTATGGTGTTTTCAGTTACTACTCGATGACTTGCGCCTGCAAACAAGCCTAGACCACCACCAATAACATAACCATTACCCCATACCATAATCGGCTTTTCGTATTGGTGAATAAGTAAATCTAATTGATATTCTTGCTGAAAAAATTCAGCCGCTAAGCTTTGCTTTATTGCTTTATCATCAATTAAAATATTTTCATTAAAATCACCCAAGTTATTTTGCTGTCGACTCTTTAGATCATGATAAAGGCTAACGACATCGCCACCAGCACAAAATGCTTTCCCCCCCTCGCCTTGCAATACCACTAATGCAATTTCAGAGTCAATTTGCCACTGACGTAACTGCGCTAATAATTGCTTAACCATTGAAATATTGAGGGCATTTAAAGTTTTAGGGCTATTTAACGTCGCAATGCCAATATATTTTCCATTGCTAGATTCAACACTTTCAAAATTAACTTGGTTACTCACAACCCTTCCTTATTATTAAGCATTAATTAATCAGCCTACAAAATGTCAAATACAAATAACTTACCGAGTAAAACATTGACTACATATTGCGGCGATACTGTCCGCCAACTTCAAATAAAGAATTCACTATTTGACCAAGCGAACATACTTTACAAGCGTCCATCATCAATTCAAAAATATTTTCATGATTTATCGCCGCCTGTTGTAGCTTAGTTAATTGCTCACTAACTTGCTGTTCATTTAACTGATGTAAATTACTTAACATGGCTATTTGATAATCTTTTTCTGTTTCAGTGGCACGAATTACTTCTTGCGGTAATATCGTTGGTGAGCCTTTTGAACTTAAAAAAGTATTCACGCCGATAATAGGAAATTCACCAGTATGTTTTAAGTGTTCGTAATACAGACTTTCTTCTTGAATTTTGCTGCGCTGGTACATAGTTTCCATTGCGCCTAATACTCCGCCGCGTTCACTGATGCGATCAAATTCAGTTAATACTGCTTCTTCAACTAAGTCGGTCAGCTCTTCAATAATAAATGCCCCTTGAATTGGGTTTTCATTTTTAGCTAAGCCTAATTCTCGGTTAATGATTAATTGAATCGCCATTGCCCGGCGAACACTTTCTTCGGTAGGCGTGGTGATTGCTTCATCGTAAGCATTGGTATGCAAAGAATTACAGTTGTCATTAATAGCGTATAGCGCTTGTAACGTGGTACGAATGTCATTGAAATCAATTTCTTGAGCATGCAATGAACGACCTGAAGTTTGAATATGATATTTGAGCATTTGTGCGCGCGCATTGGCTTTGTATTTATTTTTCATCGCTTTCGCCCAAATGCGGCGAGCAACTCGGCCAATTACTGCATATTCAGGGTCGATACCATTTGAGAAGAAAAATGATAAGTTCGGGCCAAAGTCGTTAATATTCATACCACGACTTAAATAGTATTCCACAAAGGTAAAACCATTGGCTAAGGTTAATGCCAACTGAGTAATAGGGTTCGCGCCCGCTTCAGCAATATGGTAACCAGAAATAGACACCGAATAAAAATTACGTATTTCTTTGTCAATAAAATATTCCTGCACATCGCCCATTAACCTTAAGGCAAATTCAGTAGAGAAAATACAGGTATTTTGCGCTTGATCTTCTTTTAAAATATCCGCCTGCACTGTGCCGCGCACTGCAGTTAAAGTACGGGCTTTAATGTTTTGATAAACATCAGCAGGTAAAACTTGGTCACCCGTTATGCCTAAAAGCATTAGCCCTAAGCCATCATTACCTTCTGGTAAATCGCCCTGATAAACCGGACGAATGCTCGATTTTTGTTGATAAATGGCGGTAATTTTTGCTGCTACTTCAGCTTCAAGTTGATGCTCTTTAATGTAAAGTTCACATTGCTGGTCAATCGCTGCGTTTAAGAAAAATCCCAGTAAAATTGGCGCAGGGCCATTAATGGTCATTGAAACTGAAGTCATCGGATCGGCAAGGTTAAAACCAGAATAAAGTTTCTTAGCGTCATCTAAACAGCAAATAGACACGCCAGCATTACCAATTTTTCCGTAAATATCAGGGCGAGTATCCGGATCGTTTCCGTATAAAGTTACTGAGTCAAATGCAGTCGATAAACGTTTTGCCGGCATACCTTTTGAGACATAATGAAAACGTCGGTTAGTACGCTCTGGGCCACCTTCGCCGGCAAACATTCGGGTTGGGTCTTCCCCTTCACGTTTAAATTGAAATAAACCTGCTGTATAAGGGAATTCCCCCGGCACATTTTCTTGTAAATTCCATTTAAGTAGATCACCCCAAGCTTGATATTTAGGTAAGCTAACTTTAGGAATATCAGTTTGTGCTAATGATTTACTATGAGTTTCTATCGACAACTCTTTGTTACGCACTTTAAAGGTAAATACAGGGTCTTTATAACGCTTAACTTTTTCAGGCCACTGATCAAGAATAACTTGGTTTTTAGGGTCAAAGTCTAACGCCACTTGTTGGTACAATTGCTGTAACGGTTCAACAATATTGGCGGTATTTTCTAATTCGCTTTCTTGTGCCACGGTTATTGCTTGGTTAAGGCCATAAAGCTTTTGCGCAACTTGTGCTTGGGTTTCAACCCAAGCATCGTAACTGCGATTATTTTCTGAAATTTCTGACAAATATCGAATTCTAGCGCTAGGGATCACGCTGGTTTTATCTTTTAACGTGCCAGCAATCGGCAATAATCTAGCAACTTCTCCTTTCGCGTGACTATTTAGCGCACTAATTACCGCGTTATATAATTCGGTCATGCCGCGATCGTTAAACTGTGAAGCTATGGTACCATACACTGGCACTTCATCATCGCCGGCTTCAAATAAACCACGATTGCGTTTATATTGTTTTTTTACATCACGAAGTGCATCTAACGCGCCGCGTTTATCAAATTTATTCACCGCAATAATGTCGGCAAAGTCTAACATATCAATTTTTTCTAACTGAGTAGCTGCGCCGTATTCAGGTGTCATCACATACAAGGATACATCAGAATGTTCTTCAATTTCAGTATCAGATTGACCAATGCCTGAGGTTTCTAAAATGATCAGATCAAAGTCAGCGGCTTTTAAAATTTGTAAGGTGTCATTCACGTACAACGAAAGGGCGAGATTTGATTGCCGTGTCGCTAACGAGCGCATATAAACACGGTCGTTGTTAACCGCATTCATGCGAATTCTATCACCTAATAACGCGCCACCAGTTTTACGTTTTGACGGGTCAACTGAAACTATGGCAATTTTACTATTATCACTCGCCATTAAAAAACGGCGGATAAGCTCGTCAACTAATGAAGACTTACCTGCTCCGCCCGTACCGGTAATGCCGAGAACCGGAGTTTTACTGGCAGCGGCAATTTTACCAATTTTGGTAAAAGCTTCAGGGTATTTTTCAGGGGCATTTTCAGCCGCTGAAATTAATCGAGCAATCACTTGATTATGCACTTTGGCAGATTTACTTTTTCTTAAATTGGCAACATCGTCTTTTTCAACATTTAAACCAGTTTTAAAATCGCAACGCTCAAGCATGTCATCTATCATGCCTTGCAAGCCAAGCGTTCTTCCATCATCAGGGGAATAAATTCGAGTAATGCCGTAATCTTGTAGCATGGCGATTTCATCTGGCAAAATCACTCCGCCGCCGCCGCCAACAATTCGAATATGCTCACAGCCCTGCGCTTTTAATAAGTCATACATGTATTTAAAATATTCATTATGACCACCTTGGTATGAGGTCATTGCAATAGCGTTGGCATCTTCTTGAATGGCCGTATTAACTACTTCTTCAACACTACGGTCGTGCCCTAAATGAATAACTTCAGCACCACTGGCTTGTAAAATCCGGCGCATAATGTTTATCGCCGCATCGTGACCATCAAATAATGACGCTGCGGTTACAATGCGAATTTTATTTTTTAACTGGTATTTTTGTTGACTCATTTTAAAAGCTCTTTTAACAGGTGACCAACATTAACGTAGGTATTAGCCTAGCTAATAACGCTAGCAATAATAATTTCAATAACAGTGATTAAAACATAAGCGCCAAAATGACAACATTGATTTTATTGTCAATATAATGGACTATATTGTCATTATAGAAGAAAACTAAAACTCTACAGTTATGATGAAAAAACAATTACCGCATAGCGAACAAAACTTGACTGACATTCGCTTGTTTATGCCGATTTTTTTATTGAAAAAGTTAAAGTTACACCCGTTAACATCAGGACTTTACCCAGTATCTTTAGGTAAAAGCGCGGCTCAAATGAATTTCCAAATGAAGCAAATACAACAGCCTAGCCATTGTTTGCTTTATTGTCACCAAGGGCAAGGAAAGTTAGTTTACAAAAATAAAGCTAGAGAAATAAATCAAGGCGATCTTGTGATAATTTCGCCAAATTGTTTTTTTGAATTTTATACCGAAATTAAAACAACAACAAAACAAGAAAAGCAAAGCTCAGAGCAAAATAGTCATGCCATTTATTGGATTAATTTTGAAGGGAATTTGGCATGTGATTTTGCCGAACGACTATTAATGAAAATGGATGATGGCTTAGCCAATGTTGGCGTACTCAGCAATATTTTAGCTGACTTTGACAATTTATTAGCTTTAGGTAGACGCGGCTATACCGCAACAAATGTTATCCACGCAGTACATGTGCTGCAACAATCTTTAAGTTATTTAGCCCTGCAACTGCGACTAAAGTCATTTAACCGCAGTTCAAAACTTGATATTGACGCAGTAGAAACCCTAATGCGTGACAACCTACACCAAGACTTAAGCCTAGATACGTTGGCACATTACGCACAATTATCTAAATTTCATTTTGCGAAAAAATTTAAAGAATTAACCGATACCGCGCCAATTCAACACTTCATTAATATGAAAATTCAACAAGCCTGTCGCCGGCTTGATAACTCAGATGTTTCTATAAAAGTTATCGCCAGCGAGCTTGGTTATAACGACCCGTATTATTTTTCACGATTATTCAAAAAAGTAATTGGCTTATCCCCCAAGCAGTATCGTGACTCTAGGCATAGTTAAAGGCTCTAGACATAGTTGAGACTCTAAACAAAAGTAAGATTCTAAAAATAATAAAGACTCTCAACCTAGCTAACGCCCTGCTCAGGTAGTTAAGCATTCACAGCCAAATTAAAGCATTTCTACTGCAATTGCCGTAGCTTCGCCGCCGCCGATACAAAGTGAAGCTATACCTTTGGATAAACCTTTATTTTTTAAAGCATGGATTAAGGTCACGATAATGCGCGCACCACTTGCACCTAAAGGATGACCCAAAGCACAAGCTCCACCAAATACATTTACTTTTTCTTCATCAAGTTCCAGTGACTTAATCGCTAACATGGTGACCATGGCAAACGCTTCATTGATTTCAAATAAATCAACATCAGCTGTAGTCCAATTCGCTTTGGCTAACACCTTATGCATAGCGCCAACAGGGGCTATGGTAAATTCTTCCGGATTTTGCGCATGAGTAGCGTGGGCAACAATTTTACATAAGGGTGCAAGTCCACGCGCCTTAGCTTCAGATAAACTCATCACCACTAACGCCGCAGCGCCATCAGAAATAGAGCTGGCATTGGCGGCGGTTATGGTGCCGTCTTTTTTAAATGCTGGACGCAGTGATGGAATTTTATCTGGACGGGCATTACCAGGCTGCTCATCAGTATCAAAAATTATATCGCCGCGGCGGCTAGGCACATCAACAGGGGTTATTTCTTGATGAAAGTCACCATTATTAATTGCATCATTTGCTCTTTTTAACGAGCGTACGGCAAAAGTATCCATCGCTTCACGACTAAAATTTTCTTCATCAGCAGTGGCTTGAGCAAAACACCCCATTGAAATACCATCATAGGCATTTTCTAAACCATCCATCATCATGTGATCAAGCACTTGCCCGTGTCCCATTCGCATACCTGTTCTTGCTTTAGGTAACATATAAGGTGCATTACTCATGCTTTCCATACCACCAGCAACAGCAATATCTATAGAGCCAGATTTAATTGCATCATGAGCTTGCATTACTGCTTTCATGCCAGAGCCACACACTTTATTAATGGTGGTACAAACGGTTGATAAGGCTAAATTTGCACTTAATGCCGCTTGGCGAGCTGGTGCTTGTTTTAACCCAGCAGGTAATACACAGCCCATAATAACTTCGTCAATATCATCGCCGCTGATATTCGACGCTTTTACAGCAGCGCTAATAGCCGCGGCACCTAAATCGGGAGCAGTTACTGAAGAAAGTCCGCCCATAAAACCGCCCATAGGCGTACGAGTGGCGGCAACAATTACAATAGGGTCAATACTAGACATAGATAATTTCCTGATAATATTTTAATCAATTTATTTAATTTTAGTTGACAATAAAATGTCTGCTCATGCAAATAGGTAGCAATTAACTTCTCTATTTCGTAAAGCTATTAGGCTCACTCTTTCAGTTAATAATTTAACCATATGAACAGCTAAAAGCCTGTGTGCATGAACTAAATTATTTCCCTGTATATTACAGCAATTTTTTTCTATCACCACAAAAACTTTACGTTTACGTAAACTTACGGTAAGGTATTTACAATATTTAAAAATTTGATCTGACTATGCCCCAAAATCAACCAGCCGAAAATAAACCACTTACTTTCTCTATTGGCCAGTTAGCCAAAGAGTTTGACATTACCACCCGCAGTATTCGTTTTTATGAAGACCAAGGGCTGATAATGCCAACGCGTAAAGGGCAAACCCGAATATATAACCAAAGAGACAGAGTTCGACTAAAGTTAATTCTACGCGGTAAACGCTTAGGGTTTTCATTAGCTGAAACGGGGAAAATATTTGAGCTTTACGACGCCGATAAAAGCAGTGCAACTCAGCTTGAATTAATGATGAGTATTATTGCTCAGAAAAAAGCGGATTTATATCAGCAGCTTGATGATATAGAAGTGGTATTGATGGAGCTGAGCAACGTAGAAGAGAATTGCAAAAGCACCCTTGCGGCGATTAAAAATTCTGAGAAAAAATAAATCTTGCTGAACAGGTGCTGAAAAAACTATCAATGCAGCATTAATACAGAGCATTAGTACAGTAAAAAGTAACACCAAGTAGAACTAATTAACCCTTTAGGAACCACCATGATTTCACGCTACAGTTCATTAAATTTTAATTTGGGCGAAACGGTCGACATGATCCTCACCCAAGTCAATGCTTTCGCTAGAGACGAAATTGCACCTCGCGCAGCACAAATTGACCTTGATAACGAATTTCCCAATGAGCTATGGCGTAAATTCGGTGATATGGGCTTGCTCGGTTTAACCGTACCAGAACAATACGGCGGCAGTGGCTTAGGCTATATGGAACATGTTATCGCCATGGAAGAAATTAGCCGCGCTTCTGCTTCAGTTGGCTTAAGTTATGGCGCGCACTCCAATTTATGCGTTAACCAAATAAACCGCAACGGTAGCCATGAACAAAAATTAAAGTACTTACCCAAACTATGCTCTGGCGAACATATTGGCGCCTTAGCGATGAGCGAACCAAATGCCGGCTCTGATGTAGTAAGTATGAAAATCAGTGCTGAAAAGCAAGGCGAAAACTACATTTTAAATGGTAATAAGATGTGGATCACCAACGGCCCAGACGCTAATACCTACGTTGTTTACGCCAAAACCGACCTTAATGCTGGCTCAAAAGGCATAACCGCTTTTATTGTTGAACGTGACTTTCCAGGTTTTAGCCGTCATCAAAAACTCGACAAACTCGGCATGCGCGGCTCAAACACTTGTGAGCTAGTTTTTCAAGACTGTCCCGTTCCCGCAGAAAATGTATTAGGGGAAGTGGGTAAAGGTGTTGCGGTATTAATGAGCGGTTTAGACTACGAACGTGTGGTGTTATCGGGTGGACCGCTTGGCATTATGACCGCCTGTATGGACATTGTTGTGCCCTATATTCACGACCGGAAACAATTTGGCCAATCAATTGGCGAATTCCAGCTTATTCAAGGCAAAGTTGCCGATATGTATACCCAAATGAATGCTGCCCGCTCTTATGTTTATAACGTAGCTCAAGCTTGCGATCGTGGTGAAACCACCCGTAAAGATGCCGCTGGTGTTATTTTATATAGTGCAGAGCTAGCAACAAAAATGGCGTTAGATGCAATTCAAATATTAGGCGGTAATGGTTATATCAATGAATTTCCGACTGGCCGATTATTACGTGACGCCAAGCTTTATGAAATTGGTGCCGGCACCTCAGAAATTCGTAGAATGCTTATTGGTCGTGAACTGTTCAACGAGTCTACATAACTGGCTATGTAGCTGAATATGCAACTGAATAAATTTGCAATAGTTTAGAGAAATTAAGCTAAGTAAGCTCAAACAGCATACGTATCGAATATACACGTAAACAATATATATAGAGAAAAGGTTTCCTGTGGCTAAAATCATTTCAAAAATTAATCCTCGCAGTCAAGACTTCCTTGATAACGCGGCGCATATGCAATTGCAGGTTGATGATCTTAAAAGCAAGCTTGAACAGATCAAACTTGGCGGCGGTGACAAAAGTCGAGAACGCCACCTTTCACGAGGAAAACTACTGCCACGTGAGCGTATTAATGCCCTACTTGATGCCGGCTCAGCTTTTCTAGAATTATCACAACTCGCCGCTTTTAATGTTTATAAAGATGATATTCCCGCCGCTGGCATTATCACCGGCATTGGCCGCGTTGCGGGTCAAGAATGTATTATTGTTGCTAACGACGCCACAGTAAAAGGCGGTACCTATTTCCCGCTAACGGTGAAAAAACATCTTCGCGCCCAAGCCATTGCCCAAGAAAATAACTTACCGTGTATATATTTAGTTGACTCAGGCGGTGCCAACTTACCTAACCAAGACGAAGTATTTCCTGATAAAGAACATTTTGGCCGAATATTTTTCAATCAAGCCAATATGTCAGCACAAGCCATTCCGCAGATTGCCATTGTGATGGGCTCTTGCACTGCTGGCGGCGCTTATGTGCCAGCAATGGCAGACGAGTCAATTATTGTAAAAGAGCAAGGCACAATATTTTTAGCCGGCCCGCCACTGGTAAAAGCCGCTACTGGAGAAGTGGTTAGTGCTGAAGATTTAGGCGGCGCTGATGTGCATTGTCGTACCTCAGGCGTTGCCGATCACTACGCACAAAATGACCATCATGCGCTAGAAATTGCTCGCAGCGCGATTAGTAATTTAAACCGCGTTAAGCCGATGCCGCTAAATATTGAACAAGTCACTGCGCCACAATACGACAGTAAAGAGATTTACGGTATTGTGCCCAAAGATACTCGTCAGCCTTTTGATATTCGTGAAATTATTGCTCGTATTGTTGACGGTAGTAATTTTGATGAATTCAAGGCACTTTATGGTACAACCTTAGTCTGTGGTTTTGCGCGAATATTCGGCTATCCTATTGGCATTGTCGCCAATAACGGGATTTTATTTGGTGAGTCAGCACAAAAAGGCGCTCACTTTATTGAGCTTTGCGCACAGCGAAAAATTCCACTGGTATTTTTACAAAACATTACCGGCTTTATGGTAGGTCAGCAATATGAAGCCAGCGGCATAGCAAAACACGGCGCTAAAATGGTAACCGCTGTGGCAACTGCACAAGTGCCAAAATTCACTATATTGATTGGCGGTAGTTTTGGCGCAGGAAATTATGGCATGTGTGGCCGCGCTTACGACCCTCGCTTTTTGTTTATGTGGCCAAATGCCCGTATTTCGGTAATGGGCGGTGAACAAGCAGCGGGCGTTTTAGCACAAGTAAAACGTGATCAAAAAGTTAAGCTTGGCGAAACTTGGACTGAACAAGAAGAAGCCGACTTTAAACAACCAATAATTGACGACTATGAACATCAAGGCCACCCTTATTATGCTTCAGCAAGATTATGGGATGACGGCATTATAGATCCCGCTGAAACGCGTCAAGTACTGGGTTTAGCTATTTCAGCTTCTTTAAATAAAACCATAGATGACACCAAGTTCGGTGTCTTTAGAATGTAGGAGTTATCTATGAAAACAACTAACAATAATCAAGTTAATGAAGCAACCGCAAAAGTATTATGCCAAATAGATCAGCGCGGCATCGCAACAGTAACGCTTAATAATCCAGAAAAACATAACGCTTTTGATGATGGCATTATTGGTGAGCTTACGAATATTTTTACTCAACTGGCAGAAAATCATCAGGTCAGAGTGGTTGTACTTGCCTCTAACGGAAAAAGTTTTTCAGCAGGTGCCGATCTTGGCTGGATGAAACGCATGGCCGATTATTCTTATCAAGAAAATTTAAATGATGCCAATGCCCTCGCCCAAATGCTTAAAGCCTTAAACTTTCTGCCACAAACCACCATTGCCCAAATACAAGGTGCGGCTTTTGGCGGCGCCGTCGGTTTAGCCAGTTGCTGCGATATTGTTCTTGCTGCAGAACAAGCCAGCTTTTGTTTAAGTGAAGTAAAGCTTGGTTTAATACCTGCAACTATCAGCCCTTATGTGGTTCAAGCTATCGGCTTAAAAGCTGCCCGTCGTTATTTTCAAACTGCAGAGCGCTTTAGTGCTAAAAAAGCAGAACAAATTGGTTTAGTTGATGAAGTGGTAACACTTGCCGAGTTAAGTAATACCGTTGAAAATATGATTAACACCATATTAGCCAATGGTCCACATGCAGTAAAAGAAGCTAAACAGCTTGCTTTTTCAGTTGCTCATCGTGAAATAGACGAACTATTAATTAACGATACTTGCGAACGTATTGCCGCTATTCGGGTATCAAACGAAGGGCAAGAAGGCTTAGCTAGCTTTTTTGAAAAACGCGTGCCTTCTTGGCAAATTGCATCAATAAATAGCGCCAAAAAGCCTCAAGGATAATCACCATGTTTACTAAAATTTTAATAGCCAACCGTGGTGAAATTGCTTGTCGAGTAATAAAAACCGCTCGTAAAATGGGCATTTTAACCGTAGCTGTTTACTCAGATGCCGATGCCAATTCCTTGCATGTAAATATGGCCGATGAAGCGATTTACTTAGGCCCTTCTCCTTCTAGAGAAAGCTATTTGCTCGCTGAAAAAGTTGTCGATGCCGCAATTAGAACTGGCGCTCAAGCGATTCATCCCGGTTATGGTTTTCTTTCAGAGAATGCTGACTTTTGCCGGTTATGCCAACAAAACAGTATTGTATTTATTGGCCCGCCAGTGAGCGCCATTGAAGCTATGGGCTCTAAATCTGCCGCCAAAAACATCATGGAAAAAGCGCAAGTACCACTCGTACCTGGTTACCATGGGGACGACCAAGCAGAGCAAACTTTAAAACAAGCTGCTGATGCTATGGGTTATCCAGTATTACTTAAAGCCACTGCTGGCGGCGGTGGTAAAGGTATGCGCCAAGTATGGAAAGCAACAGAATTTGCTGCTGAATTAGCGGCGGCAAAACGTGAAGCAAAGTCAGCATTTGCTGAGGATACCATGTTGGTTGAAAAATATTTAACCCAACCTCGCCATGTCGAAATTCAAGTATTTTGTGATAACCACGATAATGCAGTGTATTTATTCGAACGTGATTGCTCAGTGCAGCGTCGTCATCAAAAAGTGATTGAAGAAGCACCAGCCTTTGGCATGAGTGAAAATTTGCGTCAGCAAATGGGGGAAGCGGCAATAAAATCTGCTCAAGCCATTGGTTATCAAGGCGCTGGTACAGTAGAATTTTTACTCGATGTTGACGAATCATTTTATTTTATGGAAATGAATACTCGACTTCAGGTTGAGCACCCCGTAACCGAAATGATCACCAAACAAGACTTAGTTGAGTGGCAATTACGAGTCGCTGCAGGTGAAACCTTACCTAAAACACAGCAGCAATTAGCCATCAAAGGTCACTCCTTCGAAGCGCGTATTTATGCAGAAGACCCTAACAACGACTTTTTACCAGCAACCGGGAAATTAGAGTTTCTGCAAACACCAGTAGAAAGTGACTTTGTCCGTGTTGATACAGGCGTGCGCCAAGGTGATGAGGTAAGTGTTTTTTACGATCCTATGATTGCTAAACTTATTGTTTGGGATGAAAGTCGCGAAAAAGCACTACAACGATTAGCCAAAGCATTATCTGAATACCGCATAAATGGTGTTACCACCAACATTGATTTTCTTTACAACTTGGCAACTTGCCCACCTTTTATTAATGAAGAAATTGACACGGGCTTTATTGAAAAACATCAACAACTTATTTTTCATGAAAATCAACAAGCCCTTGCTGATGAATTACCAATGGCAGCTTTATACTTAGTTTTGTCTATGAATGTTAAGGCCCAAGTTCAAGCCGCGAAAACCAGCGACCCTTTTTCACCATGGCATAGCAGCCATGCTTGGCGTTTAAATGAAGCTCATATTTTTGAGCTAATACTCGGTCATAACGACAGCGAATACGCCGTTACCGTTGAACAAAAACGCCAAGGAAGCAGCAGTTATTATTTGATCAGTGTTGATGGTAAAACCCTTGACTGCCAAGGCAGTATTAATGGTGATATTTTACATACCAGTATTAACGGTTATCGCAGTTACGCCACCATAGCGCAAACAACTAGAGCTAAAAGTACGCACATCAGCTTATACCGACAAAATGGTGTTTTTAACTTTACCCATATTCAGCCCGATTGCGGTGACAATGAAAACGACGATGCCAATGGCGGCTTACTTGCACCAATGAACGGCACACTGGTTAGTGTCTTAGTAAAAGCAGGTGATAAAGTTAAAAAAGATCAGCCATTAATGATCATCGAAGCAATGAAAATGGAGCATACCATTAAAGCACCTGCTGATGGCCTTGTTGAATCAACCTTCTTTGCTGAAGGGGAAATGGTCGACGGCGGCGCACAATTACTCAGCTTCAGTCAGGACAGTGAATAATGAGCATGATAAATGGCAGCTTGCCAGATTTTGTAAAAATTGTTGAAGTTGGCCCACGTGATGGCCTGCAAAACGAAGCAAAAGCGCTGAGCGTTGCCGATAAAGTTGCTTTAATTGAGCAGCTCGCTGATGCTGGTATTAGTCATATTGAAAGTGGTAGTTTTGTTTCCCCTAAATGGGTGCCGCAAATGGCCAACTCTGCTGAGGTATTTCAACAAATAACTCAAAAAGACAATGTTGTTTACTCCGCTTTGACCCCAAATATGCAAGGTTTTGAAGCAGCAATGGCTGTAGGAGCTAAGCAAGTCGCTATTTTTGGTGCTGCTTCTGAGAGCTTCAGCCAAAAAAACATTAACTGCTCAATTGAAGAAAGCCTAGCACGATTTACTCCAATAATTAGCGCAGCAAAAGCGAACAATATTCCAGTTAGAGGTTATGTTTCTTGTGTTGTTGGCTGCCCTTATGAAGGTGAAATTTCACCAACTAAAGTGGCAGAAGTTAGCGAACAACTCCTTGCGATGGGCTGCTATGAAATATCATTAGGCGATACCATAGGCGTTGGCACACCAGCATCGGTTGAAAAAATGCTCAAAGCGGTCAGTGCAGTTGCTCCTGTCGAGAAACTTGCTGTTCATTTTCACGATACCTTCGGCCAAGCATTAACCAATATTTATAGCGCGTTAAACCAAGGCATAAGTGTTATCGACACTGCCATCGCAGGTCTTGGTGGCTGCCCGTACGCTAAAGGTGCTTCAGGCAATGTTGCTACCGAAGATGTTTTATATCTTCTTAATGGTTTAGGCATAAAAACAGATATCGATTTTAGTAAAGCTCTTGCTGCTGGTTGGTTTATCAGTGACATTCTAGGCAAAAAGCCAGCGTCTAAAGTTTCCAATGCTTATCGTATCGACCTCTAAAATAAAAACGAAAAATTAAGACAAACCTATTCCCCCAAAATACATTAGCTATGAATTTTCATATATTTATGAAAACTCATAGCTGGGTATATTCACTAACTTTAACCGTTAATTGTAACAGAGCTAAATGTTCCATAAAAAAGTTTGTAAAATGAGCCTTCACCATTTACACCCTGTTAACAAGTTATTAATAACTCAGCACTTTAATCGCTCAAAAAACATATAACTCACAATAATTCTCGGACTACAGGTCATCAAAAAGCATACCTTTCACAATAATCGAAAGGTATAAGTTATTGATATAAAATAAAAATGATATATCAAGCCTGAAAATTCGTCATTTTAGTTACAATTAGTTGCATTTTTACACTAAATTGGTAATACTAAAGGTGACAAAGAAAAGGCAAGGTACGCGAAAACGTGCCACGCAAAACCACCGGCCTACAGGTTTCTATGAAACCCACGGCAGCGGAGTTACCGTGTTAATAGGTACATCCTGTGGTTTTTTCTTTTACTAACTAAATTAATTATTAAGGTTATTAAAATGAAAAAATTATTACTAGCTTCTACCATCACTGCTTTAACATTAACGTCTGTTGTTTCAATTCCACAGGCATCTGCTGCTAACATCGCTCAAAGCGTTTGTGAATATGTAGCTGCTGACGATAAGAAACGTATGCGTTCTTTTTTAAAGACGAACAAATTAAAAATTCGTAGTATCTTCGACGGTATACAGTGTAATGGTAAAAACTTGTTAGAATTCGCATCAACTAAAGGTTCAGTTAAAACAGGCTCTTTGATGATTAGTAAATTACCAAAGAAAGTTGTTTCAGCTAACTTGGCGCTTATTCAGAACGGATCGCAACCATTGATAGACGCAGCTAACAAACGCGTTAGCAGCTAATTTATTATTAGAAAGTAGGCGTTAGCTAATAATGTTTTCATTTTAATAATTCTTCTGTCATTTAAAAAAGCCAACTCTGTTGGCTTTTTTTTCGCCCTAAATTTAACATAGTGACCTGATACCAATTGGATTAACCTACTGATATAAATAAAACTACTGCTAGCAAGCTCAGATAAAAGTTATTACACTTAAAATAACCATAGATAAATACTTCAGCCATGACAACAAAACGCAATTACAAAAAGAGTCAAAATGCTTTAGTGCTTACTGGTGGTGGTGCCCGTGCCTCATACCAAGTTGGCGTATTGATGGCTATTGCTAAATTTGTACCTAGAAATCATGGTATTCCCTTCCCTATAATCTGTGGTACCTCTGCTGGAGCAATTAATACGACGGCTTTAGCGTGTTATGCTTCTTGTTTTCATTTAGGCGTAAAAAAACTGGAATGGGTGTGGAAGAATTTAAATACTAATAAAATCTACCACAGTAATGCTAGCAATGTATTTGGTCATATTTTTAATGGCATTTTGGGAAGCTTCCAAGCTGACTACGCCAATAAAATACCAAGAAGTTTACTTAATAACGCACCATTAAGAGAGTTACTAAATGGCGTTATCGACTTTAAACGTATCGATACCAACATTTTAAATGGTTATTTATCTGCTGTTTCAGTGACAGCTTCTAGTTACAGCACCGGTGATTCGATAAGTTTTTATCAATCAGAGGAAAATATTGCTCCTTGGTTTCGCGCAAAGCGTCGTGGCCAGCCTAGCCAATTAAATTGCGAACATTTAATGGCCTCTTCCGCTATTCCTCTGGTTTTTCCTTCAGTAAAAATTAGCAGAGAGCATTACGGTGACGGTTCTATCCATCAACTATCACCATTAAGCCCGGCGATACACTTAGGTGCAAAAAATTTATTAATTGTTGGTGTAGAGCAGCCGAAAGAACCGTTGCACGCCCGAGAAAATAACCCTCACCCACCAACAACATCAACTATTGCTGGTCACCTACTTGATACTATTTTTTCAGATACGCTGCAAAGCGATTTAGAAAGAATGCAAAGAATTAATCAAACCATTAAATTGATCCCAGAAGAAAAGCGCCAAGAAGGCTTAAACCATATTGATAGTTTAATGATCAACCCAAGTCATGATTTTAACGCCATGGCCGTTGAGTATTTTGATGAATTGCCGTTATCGATTAGACTGCTACTACGCTCTGCTGGGATCACCAACGATGCGGAGTCGAGTATCGTCAGTTATTTATTATTTGAAAAAAACTATTGTCAGCGACTAATCAAACTAGGCTTTGAAGACGCTATGGCACAAGAAACTCAACTACGTACATTTTTATCACTATAACTGGCTCAGTGAATGTTATAAATTACTTAGCTTATTAGTTACCTGACCAAATAAATTCAAGTGTATACAGGTTTTATACACTTGAATAGATTCCATGATTAAAGTCAAAATCTCAATCAGCTTTAATGAGTCTCATCTTTGTTTAATGGCCTTTTTGAACAAAACTTTCAAAGCGCTCAACCCGATATGGTTTGCCTCGCACCACCAAAGTATCTTGAGATTTTAGAATAGTATCTAGCTCTGGCTCTTCACATTCAACACCATCACGACGAAAGGCGATTAACGCCACTTTTGAACGCTCTAAGTTCAACGAACGTATTGAATAACCACATGCATATGAATCTTCTGTTAATAAAATACCATTAGCGAATTCAATACGATCCATAGCTTCCGGGCTCATATCAGTATGTTCACCTTGGAAGAAGCCATGTAAATGGTTGTAATGATTTTTACGCTCTTGCTGCACACGCCTAAAAATACGCTTAAAAGGTACGCCCGTTAATGATAAAACTTGGGAAACTAGCATCAAGCTGCCTTCTAAGCTTTCAGGAACAACCTCATTCGCTCCGGCTTCTTGTAAGCTGCCTAACTGGTCATCGTTGCGAGTTCTCACCAAAATAGGGACATCAGCAGATAAGGTTCTTATTTTTTTAATCACCTCAATAGATTGCTTATCTTCCCCAAAGGCAATCACCACTAATTTAGCTTGTGATAAATGTGCAGCATGTAAAAGCTCTGACTGGCGGGAAGAGCCAAATAAAACATTCTCGCCCGCGTCACGTGCTGTACTAGCTCTTAGCGGGTCAATATCAATGGCAACAAAAGGCGTTTTTTCTTGTTTTAAAAAGCGACTCACCGTTTGTCCTACACGGCCAAAACCACAAATAATGACGTGATCTTTTAAATCTTTATTATCGGGAAGCTGCTGTAAGTGTTCTGTATCAACCTCCTTTTCTTTAATTAACCACAACGACCATTTACGCGCGTTATCTATCATATAAGGTGTTATCGCCATGCTAATAACACCAGAGACCAATAATATTGAAGCGATATCAATAGGAATTATTTCAACTTGATTAGCCAAAGCAATAAGTACAAAACCGAACTCGCCCATTTGCGCCAACATAAAGCCTGAGGCCCAACCATCTTTTTTCGATTCTCCAGCTCTCACCGCCAATAGTTTAATTATCAGAATTTTAATCGCCATAAAAGCAATCATCACGGCAAATACAGTTAACGGTGCTGACATTAAAATACTAATATCGAGCTTCATGCCCACCGTCACAAAAAATAGTCCGAGTAATATATCGCGATAGGGGCGAATATCTGCTTCTAGTTGATGTTTATATTGGCTTTCGCCCAACATCATACCCGCTAAAAAAGCACCTAAAGCCATGGACAAACCAAACCATTGCGTTAGTGCAGCTGCAACCAAAGTGACTAAAAGGGTAGTTAAAACAAAAAGTTCATCGGTGCGTACTTGCGCCACTAAATGAAAAAGGCGCGGCAGTAGCCACTTGCCGGTTAATAGCAATAAACCAACAACAAAGACCCCTTTTACTAAAGCAAAGAGTAATGCCAAAAACATTGATGATTCGCCATCTAATGCCAGCATTGGAATAATAATTAAAAAAGGTACTACGGCAACATCTTGAAATAACAAGATAGCGACAGAAATTTGCCCTGATTTACGCTTCATTGCGCCACTTTCGCTGAGTTGACGAATAACAATGGCGGTAGATGAAAGTGCAAGAATGCTACCTATCGTCAACGCACTGGAAAATGTTTGACCAAAAAATAGCGCACAGATGGTAAAAATGGCTAGGGAAATACCCACCTGTAAACTGCCTACTGACAGCACCAAATGCCGCATAGCGACTAAACGTGGTAGGGAAAACTCGAGTCCTAAAGTGAATAATAAAAAGACAATACCTAATTCTGCAAAGTGTTCATAATTGTCTTGATCGTTAACTAAGGAAAAACCATGATCGCCAACCAGCATACCCGCCACTAAATACGCTAAAATAGCAGGTAAGTGTAAACGTCGAAATAACCAAACAATAGCCACAGCGCTGGTTAAAATGGCAAGAATTTCTACAAAATGAGACACAAATATTCCTTTTCATACTAATAACAAACAAAGCCATACACTACAGCTACATACGCTATGATATAGAAACCCCAATGAAGATGCATTATACCAATGCTATTAACTTTTATTTAGCCTCGGCAAAAACTTGCCGCCAAAATATTGTCATTACTCAGAATTATATATAAAACATTTAAATAGTTAAAATTTCTTATATATTTTAACACCTTAAACTTGTAAAAGCTCAAGTTACAAAATAGGTATGGTATTTGCTTTAAAATTAGCAGTAGCTTAAATAAAGGTGATGGTATGCAAACACTAGATATACACAATACTCCCTATTCTGAATTCAATGCATTTAGACTTTTTAGTCATAGCAATCAAATTGAGTCTGAGCGTAATAGTGCCCTTATCGAGCAGTTGCAAACCAGTTTAGACCTTGGCAAATTATTAAATATCTTCGCTATGGAAGCGGCAAAACATATTGACTTTGCAGGGCTTTATTTTAAAAACGACACCACTAACGATTCTGCTCGTGGCAGTAGAAAGGGCAAGATTGAACGCCACTTCGAGCTTAAATTAAATGGCGAAATACTAGGTAAATTAAGTTATAGCCTCAATAGCTCAATTAACTTAAATAGTGTAAATATCCTGGACGAACTTCATAAGTTTTTACTATTTCCATTACGTAATGCTTTGCAGTTCAAACATGCGCTATCGTTAGCGATGCAAGATAGTTTAACAGGGCTTGGTAATCGTCGTTATTTTGATGAACAACTTAAGCGTGCTATGCATCATGCCAAACGTAACCATCACCAGTTAGGTTTGATTGTAAGCGACTTAAATAAATTTAAAGCAATAAACGATACCTTTGGGCATCATATTGGTGACGAAGTACTGGTGCAATTTGCTAATGCGTTAAAATCATCAGTTAGAGACTCTGACAGCTTATTTCGCTTTGGCGGTGACGAGTTTGTAATTATTGTTGAAGATGCTTGCCAGCAGTCACTCGTGGCTATTGAGAAAAGAATTCATATCGCCCTAAAAAACAACTTACTACTTACAAAACATAAGGTTAGCTGCAGTTTAGGCTTTACTTTTATGAACCGTGCCGATAACGAAAACAGCTTATTCCAGCGGGCTGATAAATCTTTATATCATCATAAAATGAATATGCAGCACAAGAACTTAGCTTAGAGCTACTATCTTAAAAGCTAAGTATTTAAAATAATAACAGGGAAATAACTTAATCTTGCTGGTGAAATAGCTCTGTAAAGGCTTGTTTCTTTTCTAATGTATTGGCGTCAACTAATAGGCGGCAAAACCTTACCGCCTGAGAAAACTTACTCTCTCCGAGTAAATGAAGCACTTTTTTGAAATAATCAATATCTAGGTAGAAGTTTTCAGCGTAATGGCTAATAGCGTCATCGATTGACGGATATTCTACGCCATCAAAAATAAAGACAAAGTCTTCATCAGGTATATCTTGTAAAATTCCATCAATGGCAATTGCCCAGCTTAAGTAGTTAACCCGCCCTTGCGCCACCTCATACATAAACCAAGCACTTTTTTTAAAGCCAGCAAAGTTACCACCTTCAAATTCACTTTCGGCCAATTCTTGTTTGGTCCAATTTAAACCTATGGCTAAATCTTTGCGGTATTTATAAATCAGTTTTTGCTTTACTTGACGCTTAACCGAAATAATAGACTTTGCTGAAGTTTGTTTCGCTAATGTTTGACATTCATTACAACAAGGTACCATAAGTGGCGAATGAACAACGCCTAAAGCACTTTGTGCTTGAGCAGGAAAACTAAAGTTCACTGCTGAAGGCTCACCACAAAACCAGCACTGGTGACGAAATTCAAATGGTACTTCTATTTCTGCAACAGGCTCTGTCATGTTAACCACTTAATATTTAAAATTTTCACTAAAACGTCTATTAGATAACTCTCTATTAGATAAGTGACTACTAGATAACAGCTCACCACACTAACAGTCACTAAACGAATCTTTACTTGTCGGCTCTTTATTAATGAGTTATGCGCTAAAAAGCTTATAGTTAATTCAGAGTTTAACGTTTATTTTTCTTAAGCAACTTTTTCTTTTTGCTAAGTTTTTTAGTTTTCTTATTAACCGTTAATGAAGGTTTAGATTTATCAGATTTTTGCGCTATTCGCTGATTTTTTTCTTGAGTTGCTTTGTAACGACTTTTCTTTTCTGGTTCAATCACTTCAGTTGCATATTGCTGCGGTAAAGGTCGATCAAGTTCATAACCGGGTACTACAATACGTTCAAATTGGCGGCCAATTAACGCTTCAATATTACCAAGGAATTTTTCATCTTTAGGACTAACTAAAGAAATTGCCGTGCCATTTTTGCCAGCACGACCAGTACGACCAATGCGATGTACATAATCTTCAGCTAAAAACGGTAAGTGAAAATTAACTACATAAGGTAAATCGTCAATATCTAAGCCACGCGCTGCGACATCAGTTGCTACTAATACTCGAACACTGCCGTCAGTAAATTGTTCTAAGGCTTTATTTCGTGAACCTTGGCTTCTATCACCATGGCAAAGTACCGCTTTTATTCCGTCAAGCTTAAGCCCTTTCGCTAGCTCATTTGCACTTTCTTTGGTGCCTGCAAAAACTAACACCTGACGCCAGTTATTTACGCCAATAAGCTCAGACAGCAACTCACGCTTTCGAACTTCAGAAACCCAATACACTGATTGTTTTACTTTACCTGAAGTAGCATTTTGTTTAGCTACTTCCAATGTTTTTGGCGTAACTAATATTTGCTTAGCAAGGGTTTTCACTTTATTAGAAAAAGTCGCTGAAAACATTAAGGTTTGATGTTTTTGCTTAATTGCCGCTAATAGCTTTTCAAGCTCGGTTAAAAAGCCCATATCTAACATGCGGTCGGCTTCATCAAGCACCAAAAATTTCACATGAGATAAGTCAACATTACGCAGTTCAAGATGCTCTAGTAAACGACCGGGAGTCGCGACTAAGATATCAAGGCCTGATTTTAACATTTTGGTTTGGCCTGGCATATTTACGCCGCCGTAAATAACGCCAGACTTTAACGGTAAAAATTCACTATAAGTAGCTACATTCTGTGCCACTTGCGCCGCTAATTCACGAGTTGGCGTAAGTATTAAAGCGCGTAATGACGAACCTGGCACAGTGGTAGTGCTTTTAGCTAAGGCATCGAGTACAGGCAAGGTAAAGGCTGCGGTTTTTCCGGTCCCCGTTTGCGCACTCGCCAGTAGGTCATGCCCCGCACGAATAAGTGGGATCGCTTGCTGCTGAATAGGGGTTAAGTTTTTATAACCACAAGACTTTACCGCTTTTAATAACTCTGCTGACAAACCTATTGCATCAACGCTCATTTACATACCCAACTAATAACCAAAACAAAATTGCGCGGATTATAACAGTTTTCCCCGCGCTTACTATGCTCAGCAAGAATTATTCATCATCAATCAAACTGACTTTGCCAAAACCAAAAGTAAATACATCTGATCTTATAGCTTTTTCTGCCAAAAAAGCGCACTGCCCATTTCTGGATCTAATTCGTAACCTGAAAAACCAACTTTTTCATAAGCAGCCTTGGCAATATGATTACCTGCTAATACTTCTAAAGTTAACTTACAGCAGCCTTTTTGCTGCGCTATTTCTTCAACCGCTCCTAGCATAACTTGTGATAACTTCTGGCCACGAAATTCTGGCAAGATCACCACATCATGAATATTAACCAAGGGTTTAGCTGAAAAAGTTGACACCGTTTCCATGCAATTAATTAAGCCGGCAGGTTTATCATCAACGTAACATATTACGCTAAAAGCCATGCTCGCTTTTTGCAATACCGCCAGTAAGTGCTCTTGAGTATAATCACTTAAAGCTTCACCACCACCCATAGGGTCTAGTGCATAAGCATTAAGTAAGTTTAATAGGTCTTGGCCGTGTTGTTTATTATGGTAGTCAGCGGTAATGCATGAAATTGTCATGGTTTTTTCTTATCAGTTAGGTGAGTTTTTCATCATATTCTATACTGACTTACATGAGCGAACAAAATATAAAATGTCACTACCATGATCCTGACGGCTATAGCTGCGATGGCTGTGCTAATGCGTCTGGTTTTTGTTACTGGCATGATAAAGATATTGATAAAACTAGCCCTAAAGTTAAAGAGGCTTTAGAAAGCTATGCGAAAAAAGGCGGTTTACTGCGCGGCATTTTTTTACAACGTGCTAATTTAACAGGCATTGATTTAGTGAACCATGGTGAACAAGAAGGTTACGACTTGTCACATGCTGACTTTTACCGCGCTGACTTAAGCAATGCTCACTTATTTCACGCCAACCTCACTAATGCCAGCTTAATGAAAACAGATTTACGTGGTGCTAATTTAAACTGCACTGAGCTAGAACAAGCAAATTTATTAGGCTCTAAATGGTCTCATACTAAAATTGAACACATTAACTTCGGTAAAAAATTACGCCAAGAAAACTTAGCACGGCAGGCGTTAAAAACTAAAAACTTTCCTTTAGCAAGAGACTATTTCGAACAAGCAGAAGAAATATACCGAGACCTACGGAAACACGCCGAACGTGAGGGTATTTTTAGCTTATCTGGTGAATTTATTCATCGTGAGCTCACTATGCGCCGCATGCAATTACCTGTGTATAGTTTTCAACGCTTCTCTTCAAAAATGATCGACTTATTTTGCGGTTATGGCGAAAATCCGCTGCGCATTATTTTATTGTCTATTGTATTGATATTTATTTGTGCATTAATGTACGCTTTTGCTGGCTTAAATTATCAAGGAGAAATTTATGTAATGAGCGTTAATGCCAGCGTGAGTGAAAACCTAAACATCTTCTCTTCTTGCTTATATTATTCAGTGGTCACCTTTACTACTCTAGGGTATGGCGACTTCACCCCTATTGGCATATCTCGAGCTATTGCCGCTATGGAAGCGTTCACTGGCAGTTTCACTATCGCATTATTTGTGGTGGTTTTCGTAAAAAAAATGACCCGATAAGCCCTTGGCTACTATTTAGTGCTTTTTCCTATCCGAGTGCCCTGATAGAATAGCGACAATTTAATTTTCATGCATTTTACGGAACCATTTTCTAATGCGTACTAGCCAATATTTACTGTCTACTTTAAAAGAAACTCCAGCGAGCGCTGAAGTTATCAGTCACCAATTAATGTTACGTGCCGGCCTTGTGCGTAATCTCGCTTCAGGTTTATATACTTGGTTACCTACGGGCTTAAAAGTTCTTAGAAAAGTAGAAAACATTGTTCGTGAAGAAATGGAACGTGCCAACGCCATTGAAGTATTAATGCCAATGGTACAGCCTGCTGATTTATGGGAAGAGTCAGGTCGCTGGGAAGATTACGGTCCAGAATTATTACGTTTAAACGACCGTCATAATCGTCCGTTTGTTTTAGGGCCAACCCACGAAGAAGTAATTACTAAATTAGTGAGCAATGAATTAAACAGCTACAAACAATTGCCATTAAATCTTTTTCAAATTCAAACTAAATTTAGAGATGAGATTCGCCCTCGTTTTGGTGTAATGCGTGGTCGTGAATTTTTAATGAAAGATGCTTACTCTTTCCATTTAAGTGATGAGTGTTTAGAAGCAACTTATCAAAAAATGTACGACGCCTATTGCCGTATATTCGATCGCCTAGGTTTAGATTATCGTCCAGTAATTGCTGACACCGGTTCTATTGGCGGCGAAGCTTCACATGAATTCCATGTATTAGCTGATTCAGGTGAAGACGATATTGCCTTTAGTGATGTTAGCGATTTTGCTGCCAACATTGAAAAAGCTGAAGCTTTAGCGCCAACAGGTGAACGCCCAGCGGCAAGTCAAAACCAAGCAAAAGTAGCTACACCTAATGTTAAGTCAATTAATGACGTCGCTGAATTTTTAAAGGTTGATGCTACACAAATAGTTAAAACCTTATTAGTGCTTGGCGAATGTGCAGACGGTGAAACGGCGCCGCTTGTTGCTTTAGTCGTGCGCGGCGATCATCAATTAAATGAAATTAAAGCCGAAAAAATTGCCGGTGTTGCTAGCCCACTAACTATGGCGACTGACGAGCAAGTACAAGCGGCACTTAGTTGCAACCTTGGCTCTATTGGCCCAGTTGGTCTTGAACTAACCACGGTAGTTGATCGCAGCGCAGCGCATTTAGCTGACTTTGTTTGTGGTGCTAACCAAAACGATACACACTTAACAGGTGTAAACTGGGATCGTGATTGTAAAAATTATCAAGTTGCTGATATTCGTAACGTTGTTGAAGGTGATCCTAGCCCATGTGGCGCAGGTAACATTGTTATTAAACGCGGTATTGAAGTAGGCCATATTTTCCAACTGGGCGAAAAATATGCTCAAGCGATGAACTGTGGTGTATTAACCGAAGCGGGTAAACACAAAATTTTAACTATGGGTTGTTACGGTATCGGTGTTTCTCGTATTGTTGCAGCGGCTATTGAGCAAAACCACGATAAATACGGTATTAAATGGCCAAGTGCGATTGCGCCATTCCAAGTAGCGATTGTGCCAATGAACATGGCAAAGTCTGCCCGTGTTAAAGAAACTGCTGAAAATCTTTATCAACAATTAAGTGATGCGGGTGTAGAAGTATTATTTGATGACAGAAAAGAGCGTCCTGGCGTAATGTTCGCCGATCATGAATTAATGGGCACGCCGTTATTACTGATTATTGGTGAGCGTAATTTAGACGCACAGCAAGTTGAATTAAAGAACCGTCAAACTGGCGAAAAATCGTTAATTAACATTAGTGATATTGCTGACTTATTCTAAAAAAATCGCCTAACGCTAATAAGCGGTAAGCGGTAAGCATAAAAGAAAAAAGGATAAAAACAGTAATGTTTTTATCCTTCTTTATTTGCTTAATTCTACCCGTCTTAAATCTACTAAAACAAGCAACTACTGATAAATAGGCAAAGCGACTAATCGCTGTTCAATAGTGTTAAGCATCGCTTGGTACTGCTTAGAATTAATATTACGGTATAACCTGCTAAAGTCTTGCTCGCTGATCCCTTCAGGTAAGTTTAAATGGGTTGGCATAAAATCATTTTCTACCACAGGTGTCGTAAAAAAGTGTTGAAGCTTATTCGCCTTAGCCTCTTCACTGGTAGCCAATTTAGCAAAACGAGTACCGGCTTTATCGGCCAGTAAATCAGCAAAACTAAAACCACTACCGCCCTTATTTGCATCAATCAGCTCTTTAAACTCCCCAATGGCATCACTGGCAGATAAATTAGAAAAAAGTTGTAATGCTATTGAATAAATAAAGTGCTTTTGCAAGTCAACCCGCTGACCAAGTTCAACACTGCTCTGTAAGTTATAACGACGAAGCTTATCAATATCAGACAGGTTAATAATATTACCCACGAGTAGCTCAAATTTGTCATGACCAAAATACAAAACTAACGCCATTAACGCGGCATAGTTTTCTTGTTTAGCTAAACCGCTATTTTCAAACGGTTCAGACTCAGCAAGCATTTGTTTATCAAGGGTATTGTCTTTAGCCAAGTTCAATACGTAATTAATATAGTCAACTAATTGTGTTGAGTTTTGTGACATTGAAAAACCGACCAATTTATCAAAATAAAACTGCACGTCTTTTACATTGCCAAATAATGCCCATTGATCGCGTAGCTGCATTAATACCGACAAACCATCGCCGTCATCAGCTAAACCATTAGGTAATTGATAACTTAGCACCACAGAGTTGGGTTTTATGATAATTGACTTAACCGTTGCTAATAACTCACTAGCAAAGTCATTTTCAAGGTATTGATTAAGCCCCCACTCAACTATTGATAACAGCCAATTACCTGAAAATGATAACGAGCCAATCGAAGTATCACCCAAAGCAATGCCCTGTTTAGATGAATAAATAAAGGTGGAAACATTGGCGTAACGTTCACCAAAAGGTAGTTTTTGTGAAAAAGTTAACTGAGCCACATCATTAATTAGGTTACATTGAACTTTCAAACTAGGAATCGCGCGATGTGCTAAAGAGAGCAAACCATTAAGTTCTTTATTCGAAATAACTAATTGTGCATTATTTTGTGATGCCTTTAACGAGTGATAAATACGGCTTACCGATTGTTTCGCTTGCTTAGCTGAGCTGGTATCTAAAAGTTCAACGCTTTGAACGTGAGCAACATCATCTATCGCTAAATACAGCACTACCGTAATGCTTGCGCAAACAAATAAAATTAAAATAACAACGAGTTTGATAAATCCTTTCAAGCAATTTCTCATGTGCAATATTGAGATAGGCGCTTATTTTGTAAAGAAATCACCAAAAAGTAAATCTAACAGCAAAAAATAACTTAAATATGGCAATAAATATGAAAGTAACTGTTTCAATAGCCGCGTTTTTTGGCACAATAGCCATATAACAACCTAACTGTGATCATCAATAAAAGAACTCACTCATGAAAGAGATAAAAAAATCATCGAAGCTGAATAATGTTTGTTACGATATTCGTGGACAAATTGCAGCTGAAGCACGTCGCTTAGAAGACGAAGGCCATAAAATTCTTAAACTAAATATTGGCAACCCCGCCCCGTTTGGTTTTAAGGCCCCTGATGATATTTTAAAAGATGTGATCCATAACTTACCGCGCTCGCAAGGTTACAGTGATTCAAAAGGCATTTATTCTGCCCGCGTTGCGGTAATGCAGTATTTTCAGCAACAAGAAATTAAAAACGTTACCGTTAACGATATTTACATCGGCAATGGTGTTAGTGAACTGATTGTTATGGCAATGCAGGTATTACTTGATAACGAAGACGAAGTACTTATTCCGGCACCTGATTATCCGCTTTGGACAGCCGCTGTTGCCCTCTCTGGTGGTAAGCCAGTGCATTATAAATGTGATGAAAAAAACGCTTGGTTTCCAAATCTAGAAGATATGGAGAAAAAAATAAACAGTAAAACCAAAGCCATTGTTTTGATCAACCCTAACAATCCAACGGGCGCTGTTTATTCTGAAGAAATTTTACAAGGCATTATTGCCTTAGCACGTAAACATCAGCTGATTATTTTCAGTGATGAAATTTACGATAAAATTCTTTACGACGGTGCGATCCACACTCCAACAGCACGTTTATGTGAAGACGTATTAATTATGACCATGGGCGGTTTGTCGAAAAACTACCGTGTTGCTGGCTTTAGAGCTGGCTGGATGGTAATTACCGGACCTAAGTCACACGCAGAAGATTATATTAATGGTTTGAATACCCTGTCATCAATGCGACTTTGTGCCAATGTTCCTAGCCAACATGCTATTCAAACGGCACTTGGTGGTTATCAAAGTATTAATGAACTGATTAATGGTGATGGCCGTTTGATCAAACAACGTAATCTTGCTTATAAAATGATAAACGATATTGATGGTTTGTCGTGTAACCCTGCGATGGGCGCGCTGTATTTATTTGTGCGGGTAGATCCTAAGAAATTTAATCTTAAAGATGATAAAAAGATGATCTTAGACTTACTCAAACAAGAGAAAATTTTATTGGTACACGGCAGCGCTTTCAACATTAAAGAGCAGAATTACTTCCGTTTAGTCTTTTTGCCACATGCCGATGAGTTAGTTCCAGCATTAGAGCGGATGAAAAACTTTTTTGCGACTTATCGCCAATAAGGCTTTAACTAAATTAAACAAAGAGACATGCAAGTTAATACACTTGTTTGTCTCTTTTTTCATTTATAGCCGTTATCAATCACAAACTTGGTATAACTTCCCCAAATAAATAACTTGGCTCAACATCGGTATAGTTTTTCACATCAGCACTCACTTGCTTCCATACAACTCTAACACCAAAACCATTTTAATAACTTATAAATAAGTTAACCGAAACCTCACCCTCAATCGAAAATATACACTACCTTTAATATATAGTTACACTCCATTGTTAGGTTATTGATAATAAATAAGCATCGTTATCTCGTAGTGAAAATAAGCCTATTATTAGCTCTGCTACTGATAAGCTTAACCGTGCCTGCCAAATTTTTACTTGAAATACCAATCACACAAAAACTATTGAGCCAGTATCAAGGTTACCAACACCAGTTGGCCAACGGCGTATCCCAACCCTTTCTAAATAGACATGTTGCTGACCTACTTATCTTCCAAGAAGCACTACGATTAGGAGGGTTAACAGCAGAGTATCACTTTAAAATAGTGCCTAACTTAAGAAGAGAATTTGCCTTACTTAAAAGCGGAAGCTTGGTAACATCACCACGATTGATCACAAATGGCATGTTTGCTGATCAGTTTCATCAATCAGCCGCCATTATTAAACCTGGAGAGTTTAAAAAGTTGATATATGGCTTGAGTAGTAATAAGGCGCTAATGTCGGTAACCAAGATTGATGAATTAAAAAAATTTAGCGCCGTGCTAGTTGACGGCTGGGTAAGTGATCAGAATAAACTTAAAAAATTAGGAATTAGCAATATAACCACCACCTATAATTATCCGAGCATATTTAAATTGATCAAATTCCGTAATATTGACTTTACCTTATTGGACTTGCCTAGTAGTAACGATTTATCGGAAGGCTATGAAGGTATTAAACTAATACCAGTGCCTAATATAGTCATCACATTAGATGATAGTCGCCATTTTATAATTTCAAAAAATCATGTAGACAGCGAGCTAATAAGAGGAGCATTGGAAAAAGGCATTGCCATATTACGTAAAAATGGAGACATAAAAAAATATTATCAGCAAGCTAAATTTTTACAATCCTCTATTTGAGAAGTGGCAGGTTTATTAGCAATATTAACCTAGCAAAATATTTTACTTCCTTAACAAAATTAAATGACGTTTGTGTTCCTCTTAACTAATAAAAATAGCTAAAAGGCCTTTTAATCAGGACGCGATAGCTGATCTAAACTTTGCATACATGCTGGGAATTGTGATTGATAAAACTCAGCCACTTCCGGCCAATTATTACAGTGTTTTTCAACTCGCTGCTCTAATACTTTACAAGCATCATTAAACTCTTTATTGCCACCATGTACCTCAGCCAAGCTGTAATGGTATGCAGCCAAATCGTCGGCGGCTTTAACAATTGCTTTAATTTCATGGTCTATTTTACTTTGAATAACAAAGTCACTCATCGCTGCTTGCAAATAACTTGGTAAACCTTGATATACCATCGAGTGTTCAACTTCACTTTCAATTTTTTTAATTTGAGCGGTAAATTCAGGGTTATGGTATTTCAACGGGCTTGGTAAGTCGCCAACACCGCCTGATTCCGAGGCTTCATGATACAAGGCAGTTAAGGCTATTTTTGCGGGGTCATATTCGCGGGCAAATTTTATTTGGCCAATTAAGGCAATTTGATGACTGATCAAAGCCACTTCAAAGGAATGTTGCGAGCACGTTTCAGCTTCACGAAAAGTCATCAGAGGCCACCGAATAATTTTTCTTAGTCTTAACATCCATGCAGTAAAGCTGCCTTTTTTGTGATGAAACATAAACTTTCTCAACAACAAGTAAAATAATACTTTTAAGGTGTTTTCGAAAACAATATTACGACATTCATTTTAAAATAGCATATTAATTACCTAAAAATGCCATGTTGATCAACTAATGATAAAAATTAATACACTTGTTAAACAGAGCGCTCTAATGATTTAAATTGATAACTAAAGTGAGCGCCTTTTTTACTGGGCAAGTATGCAAAACTACCTTTTAAGTTATGAGACGCTAAGTTGTAAGCAATAGAAAGTCCTAAACCACTATTAATTTGATCCCGTGATGAGGTAAAAAAAGGTTCCATAATGCGTGTTTGTATTTCTTCGTTAATACCTTCACCATTGTCTTCATAATCAACAATAAAATCCCCATTATCATCATGAGCAATACGAATGGTGATCAGGTTTTTACTCGAGCATTTTACAAAACCGTGCTGAATACTATTCGTCACTAAATTAGTTAACAGCTGTGCATGGCAACCTGGAAAGGTGTTGATGAAGTCGTTGTCACAGCCTTTAAAAGTAATGGTGGCTTGTTTGCGTTTTAATAATGGCGTTAACGTTGAAATTAGCCGCTGATAGTATTTATTCAATGATAAACGTTCAGACTTAATATCCACTTGGTCAGTAGCCATAGACTTAAAGTTAATGATCAATTCTTTAGCACGTTCTAAATTTCTAGCGATCATCGGTAAAGACTGTTCATTGGCTTCTACGTAAGTTTGCATATCTTTAATCGATAAATGCTGAGCATCAAGTTTATCTTTAAACTTAGTAAATTGTTCTGCTAAGTGACTTTCAGCAGTAATAGCTATGCCTAATGGCGTATTCACTTCATGGGCAACACCGGCAACTAAATCACCTAGTGCTGCCATTTTCTCAGTTTCAATTAACTTGTCTTGCGCCATATGCAAGTGTTCGAGGGCAGACTCTAAAGCTTGAGTACGCTCACGCACTTTAGTATCTAAGGAGCTATTTAACTCTATTAGCTGTCGCTCCTGATCTAAACGTTCAAACTCACAGGCTATGCGCCCAGAGAATAATTCAAATAAAGTTAAAGCTAAGTGCTGATCAGGAATTTCTTGCTCATATAAAGCCACAACAATACCAATTACTTCACCGGTAGAACTTTGCAAAGGTGCACCTAGGTACCCTTCTATCTTCATATCTAGCAGTAATTGGTCTTTCGGATAAAGCTGAGCAACTGAACAAGGGTAAACACAAATACTGTTATCACTGACTTCTTGGCAAGGCGTATCTGCCAAAGCATAAGTAAAGTTATCAACCACTTTACCATGGGCGACTAAAGCCACGGTGTGAGAGCTTTCAGCTACCGGGTCAATTCGAGCAATAAAGGTATAATCTGATTGAATAACTTTATCAAGCTGTAGCGCTATGGTGCTAAAGAAGCTTTCACCATAACTTCGAGATATGCCCTTAATAATATCTTTTATTAATAGCTCCATTGCATACTCCCCAAACTAAAAGCGACGGTTATCCTTCGTCATCTGGAAACAGGGCTCTAATTTCGACAAATTCATCAAATGATTCAATAAATACATCAATCATAGTTGGATCAAATTTCTTACCTTTTTCCTCAATTAAAAATTGCTTAATTTGTTCATTGTTCCACTTTTCTTTGTAACAGCGCTTTGAGCCTAACGCATCAAAAACATCAGCTAATGCCATAATTCGTGCTTCTATAGGAATATTTTCTTCAGACAAACCTTCAGGATAACCACTGCCATCCCAATTTTCATGATGATAACGTGCTAGCCTAGAGCCTAATTTTGAAATACTCGCATTTGACTTAGCTAACAGCTCACCGCCAACTTCGGCATGCTTTTTCATGACTTCCCATTCTTCTGAATCTAACTTACCGGGTTTATGCAGAATCCTCTCTGGTACTGCAATTTTTCCTAAATCATGCAAGGGCGCAGCCAGTCGAATAGCTTCAATAAATGAAGCAGGTAATTTGAGCTTAATAGACAGTCGCTCACAAATATGAGCAACGCGGCGTACATGGGCACCGGTTTCTTTACTGCGTGCTTCAATAGATTCACTCACCACGTAAAGTAATTCTTTTTGGGTGCGTTCAACCTCATGCTGCTTAGTGATTTTTTCTAATATTAAAGCGACATTTGAAGCATATAATTCAGCAAGGTTGGCGCGAAAATGTTCTGCGTCATCTTCAAATTCTATATATAAAACTGAGGCAACATCACTACCGGTTTCGTAATAGCCGACAAAACATTCAGGGCCAAAAAAATGCTCTTTCGACTGAAATACTTGCGTAATAATATTCTTCACTTCGCGAGCAATATCTGAACTTTCCAAACTTGTAGATGCTGAGAAGTACTTCCCTGTGCAAGCGATGATCATATCGCTGCGCTCAAGTTCAAAATCAACTTGGCTGCGAGCAATGTACAAGGCTGAACTTTCCACATCCATCAAAGTAAGTAAATGGTTTAATGCTGCAGAAGCAAACGGTTTAAATTGGTCAATTTTGAGTAAGTCGTGGGTGGCTTTAATCAACTGCTTAAAAGCGTCTAAGCTACGTTGAATAGTCATAATGTCACGATAGGCACGAATACTGGCGTATACGGTGGTGATCATTTTTCCGGAGGTGAAATCGGTTTTTTCTTTGTAGTCATTAATATCAAACTCGCGAATCACCTTAGCCTCTGGCGCAGTGCCCGCCTGTCCGGTACGTAGTACTAAACGTATTGCTTGGTTTTTTAAGTCTTTGCGGATCCATTCCACTAACTCTAAACCGGCATGATCGGTTTCCATCACTACATCAACAAAAGCCATGCAAAAAGAGTCATCTTTTTCTAAAATAGTTTTTGCTTCTTCTGATGAATATACTGAAGTAATTTCTATCGGCCGGTTTTCAATATCAGCATTGGCAAGTACTAACTTCGTCACTTGATGTACCGAGTCATCATCATCAATAACCAGAATACGCCACTTCTTGCGGCTAACTACCGAGTCTTTGGCTGGTTCTTGCTCATCTTCATCTTTAAAAATAAATTGCGACATGGATATATTAAAAATTAGGAATGGTTACTATCGAGTTTAACTCAATATAATTTTTTTGCGTAATCTCTTGAATGAAAAAACAATTATACGATAATAATGTTTTAAAAAAATGTCTTTATAACCTGCTAATTAGCGTATAAACGCAGTATAAAAATAAATTTTAGCCATAAAAAAACACGACCGAGGTCGTGTTGATATCAGTGATATTTTAGCTTATTTAAACTGGCTGATCACTTGATTAACGATGGTTTTAATGGTTAATTCATAGTTTTCTTTATCACTAGTGCTAATGCGTTTAACCGCAGAACCATGCCATGCTGGTTGATGTGTTTTTACATCATAAATATCTAATGCTAAACGGCCTTCGGTATAATTACGTACACGTGTTTCTGTGCCCATGCTCATGCCGGCGTAACCACCATGATAACGTCGACCCCAACCAAAACCGCCATGGTAAGTGGTTGGGTATGAGTCAACTTTAATTTTGTCTCGGCTACCCACTGTGTATGAAATTACAAAGTCTGCACTTTCTGGGTCTGCTGCAAGTTTATAACCTTTAGCAATAAATGCCGCTTCAATTTCACGGTCAATACGCACTTTCATTACTGGGTTTAAATCTTCTGATGAAACTAAGATTTTAGTTTCTTTCATCCAAGCAAAGCTTTTATATTGACTAGTATCTATTTCTGGATTTAAGTCAAAGTCAACGACAGCAGCTGAATTTGATGCACAACCAGCAACAATAATTAATAACGCTGATATTAAAAATACTTTCAATTTACACATAATTCTCTTCCGTCTCTTTTGAATAAAAGTTAACACTAAACAATATATCGCTTTTGAGCTAAAACACTGTAACTAATGGTAACCTGACTATAACGTCATTTAAAATCTTTATTAGCCCTGCATACTAGCATGATGATTTCTGAATTAAAAACAGCAAGTTAATTTCGATGATTTAAATTAATCAAGTTATCGTATTGATGCGTTGCCATTTAATGTTTTTGCAAAATACTTAGGGCTATTAGTTTTCACTGTAAATGCTTCAATATTAAAAATATCAATTATTCGCAATTACTAGTTGACAGTTTAAGCAATCCCCTTAAAAATGGAACTATAAATTAACTTGTCAAAGTAACTATAAGCAATGGCTTTAAATCTTGTACTCAATGTCGTTTTTTCTGTCGTGGTGGTTGTCAAATCATCTCGGGGCTGATGTTGTGCATTAAATAACAAGTTAACAAACAACTAAACCTCCGCTCTCGCTAAGACCGGAGGTTTTTTATTTTTAGGCAATATGAATTTTAAGGGCAATAATATGACAGCTAAGTTATATACTGGCGCCGAAATGGTAGTTAAAGCACTATCAGCGTTAGAGGTAAAATACTTATTTGGTTACCCCGGCGGTAGCGTTCTAGATATTTACGATGCACTATTTCAACAAGATGATGTTGAACATGTATTAGTTCGTCATGAACAAGCAGCTACGCATATGGCTGATGGTTATGCCCGTGCAACAGGTGAAGTTGGTTATGTTTTAGCAACTTCTGGCCCAGGTGCTACAAATTGTGTAACCGGTATTGCCACCGCCTATATGGACTCCATTCCGATGGTGGTTTTAGCAGGACAAGTTCCTACCACCCTAATTGGTGACGACGCTTTCCAAGAAACCGATATTGTTGGTTGTTCGCGCCCTATTGTTAAACACAGTTTTAATTGTCGACGCTTGGAAGACATTCCAAATATTATTGCCCAAGCTGCTTATATTGCCAAAACAGGCCGTCCAGGTCCGGTTGTGGTTGAATTGCCAAAAGACATATTAATGCCTACTCATAAAGCCGCATTCAACATTGAATTAGACGTGCAAATGCGCTCGTATAACCCAACAGTTAAGGGCCATCCAAAGCAAATTAAAAAAGCGGTAAAAACCATCGCAAATGCTGAAAGATTAGTGGTTTACTCAGGTGGCGGTATTGTTTTAGCAAACGCTGCAGAATTATTAACCGAGTTGGTTGAAACATTAGATGCACCAGTAACCAATACCTTAATGGGCTTAGGTGGCATTTCAGGCACCCATAAAAACTTTATCGGCATGTTAGGCATGCATGGCTCTTTAGAAGCCAATAAAACCATGGCTAATGCTGATGTTATTTTAGCACTTGGCGCTCGCTTTGATGATCGCGTAACCAACAATGTTAAAAAATTCTGCCCCAACGCGACCATTATTCATGTAGACATTGACCCTACGTCAATTTCAAAAACCATTAATGCCCATGTACCTGTAGTTGGCTTGGTTGATATAGTTATTGAGCAATTACTTGCCGAACTTAAAGAAACTAATTTTCAGAAAAATGAAGCGGCACTTAAACAGTGGTGGCAACAAATTGAAGGTTGGAGAAGCGTAAATAGCGTTAGCTACGTACCACCGGCTGAGGGCGGAAAAATAAAACCACAACAAGTGGTTGAAGCAATGTACAAAATTACCAACGGTGAAGCTTATGTATGCTCTGATGTTGGCCAACACCAAATGTTCGCAGCGCAATATTATCCGTTTGCCAAACCTCGCCAATGGATTAACTCTGGCGGTTTAGGCACTATGGGCTTTGGTTTTCCTGCAGCGATGGGGGTTAAAATGGCCTTCCCTGATAGCCATGTCATTTGTATTACCGGCGACGGCTCTATTCAAATGAATATCCAAGAACTATCAACTTGTATGCAATATGGTATTCCAGTAAAAATTATTTCATTAAATAACCGTTCACTTGGTATGGTCCGCCAATGGCAAGACATGGTTTATGGTGGTCGTCATTCATCATCTTATATGGAGTCATTACCCGATTTTGTTAAATTGGCTGAAGCTTATGGCCATGTAGGCATGCAAATTAATACTCTTGATGAACTAGACAGCAAGCTTGAACAAGCATTCGCCATGAAAGACAGATTAGTATTTGTTGATGTATTAGTTGATGAAAAAGAGCACGTTTACCCAATGCAAATTCGCCTTGGCGCGATAGATGACATGTGGATCAAAAAAGGAGATAAAGCATAATGCGTCGTATATTAGCTATTTTATTAGAAAATGAACCCGGTTCATTATCACGTATTGTTGGTTTATTTTCACAACGTGCCTTTAACATTGAAACCTTAACGGTAGCACCAACTGACGACCCAAGCTTATCACGCATCACCATTGCTACTGTCGGTGACGATAAAGTGCTTGAGCAAATTGTTAAACAAGTGAATAAGCTTATCGATGTGATAAAAATTACCGACCTTACCGAACGTGCTCATGTAGAACGTGAATTGGTGTTGGTGAAAGTTTTAGCTATGAATGATAAGTCACGCACGGAAGTAAAGCGTATTGCTGATATTTTCCGTGGGGCAATTATTGATATTGGCAAGCAAATTTACACCATAGAATTAACCGGTGACGCTGATAAAATAGCTGCTTTTATTAAAACCTTATCTTACGAAACAGAAATTGTTGAAGTAGTTCGTTCAGGTTGTGTTGGTATTGCTCGCGGCGAAAAGGCACTAAAAGTTTAATATTAGTCGTTTGAATTAAGCCCTGAAATTAAGCCCTGAAATTAAGCCCTGAAATTAAGCCAAGTATCATACTTGGCTTTTTTGTATTTTCAGTAGCAATTTAATTGCAATGCCAATATCTAATTATCAAAAAACACTTTATGAAGCTAATATGACAACCAACAAACTCCTTAATTCACTGCGCATAACTAAAACCAGTAAAGCTGATAAAAAGCACCTACAACGGTTTTATCGTTCATGCCATTATTCAGCCCGTTTTATCGGGTTTGATACCAGCTACTTTATTACCATTGAAGGTGACGATAAAGAAAAAGATAAAAGTGAGGTTGAAGTTGAAGTTGAAGGTGAAATTATTGCCGCGGTAATTATCTCAAATATTACAATAGATAACCCCACGCCATTATTACATGCACTAGTTGTTAAAAATACTTGGCAACATCAAGGCATTGCCAGTTACCTACTTGGTCATGTTATTGAAGAAATGGAGGAAAATAACAAGCAAGGTGACAAACAAAAAATAGTCTGTTTCGCTAACGAAAAGCTTAGTCATTTTTACTTAAAAAATGGCTTTAGTCAGCTAGTTCCTCAATTATTAAACTCACACTTACACCAACGCTACCTCGGTTATCAAGCCAAACAAAAATTATTAAAAGTTTTCCAATATTCTTCCTAACAAAAAACGATTTAAAAGCACAAAAAAAAGCCAGTAACATGGTTACTGGCTTTTTAATAATGCGCTAATTTATCTTAGCAATAATTTACAAAATTCAAATTATAACGCTTTAAATATTTTTTCAACCGAGTCTTTGGCATCACCAAATAACATTTGGCTATTATCTTTAAAGAATAGCGGGTTTTGCACACCAGCATAACCTGTGCTCATAGAACGTTTAAAAACAATCACGTTTTTAGCATTCCAGACTTCAAGCACTGGCATACCAGCAATTGGACTAGTTGGGTCTTCAGCGGCGGCAGGGTTCACGGTGTCATTCGCACCAATAACCAATACCACATCAGTTTCAGAGAAGTCATCATTAATTTCTTCCATACCCAGTACAATATCGTAAGGTACTTTTGCTTCCGCTAACAATACATTCATGTGCCCAGGTAAACGCCCTGCTACTGGGTGGATACCAAAACGTACTTCTATGCCTTTGTCTTGTAACGCTCGAGTCATTTCATAAACTGGATACTGCGCTTGCGCTACCGCCATGCCATAACCAGGAGTGATAATAACTGACTTAGCGCCACGTAACATATCAGCTACGGCATCAGCATTTATTTCAATATGATCGCCATAGTCAACATCGGTATCAATAACCACATCAGTACCAAAACCGCCAGCAATTACACTGATAAATGAGCGGTTCATCGCTTTACACATAATGTAAGATAAAATTGCACCAGAAGACCCTACTAAGGCGCCTGTTACAATTAACAAATCATTATTAAGCATAAAGCCTGCTGCTGCTGCTGCCCAACCAGAATAAGAGTTAAGCATAGAAACCACTACAGGCATATCTGCGCCGCCAATAGACGCAACCAAATGCCAACCAAATACTAACGCGATAGCGGTCATAATAAACAAGGCGCTATTACTGCCATCATTTTGTACAAACACCACCATTAAAATAAACGCAACTACGCCAGCCAGTAAGTTTAACTTATGACGATGCGGAAGCATTAACGCGCTTGAGTTAATTAAGCCACGCAATTTAGCAAAAGCAACAATAGAGCCGGTAAAGGTTACCGCACCAATAAATACACCTAAGAACACTTCGACTAAATGAATATTAATAGCCATACGTTGCGCATCAGTAATGCCAAAAATAGAATGGTCCATTTCAAAATAACTATTGTAGCCAACCAATACCGCAGCTAAACCAACAAAACTATGTAAAATAGCCACTAGCTCTGGCATTTCAGTCATTTCTACTTTTTTGGCTAATCGTAAGCCAATAATAGCGCCGACTATCATCATCACGAAAATAATCGCAACATTCGATACTCGTTCATCGGCTATGGTCGCAAGTAATGCGATAGCCATACCAGCAATACCGTACCAGTTGCCTTCTTCTGCTGTTTCTTGCTTACTTAAGCCCGATAAACTGAAGATAAATAATAAAGCTGCTACCACATAGGCAGCGCTGATCAATCCTGTTGAAAATTCCATCAAGTCGCCCCTATTTTCTAAACATTTTTAACATGCGATTAGTCACTACAAATCCACCAACAATATTTATGGTAGCAATGAGTACAGCTATCCCCGCCAATATTTGAATAAGCAAATTATCTTGGCCTATCTGCAATATCGCGCCAACAATAATAATGCCTGAAATTGCGTTAGTTACACTCATTAACGGCGTATGCAAAGAATGGCTAACATTCCAAACCACGTTATAACCAATAACACACGATAAAACGAATACGGTGAAATGCTGGAGGAAATCAGCTGGTGCAACACTTGCTACCCAAGCAAATAATGCCGCGCCAACGCCCATGGCAATATATTTATTACTTTTACTGGCCGGTTCGGCAGGTTGCTCTGCCACTTTTTCAACTGGCTTTGCCACAGGTTTAACTGGCGCAGCGCTCACTTGAATTGGCGGTGGTGGGAAAGTAATTTCATCGGCGTTAACTACGGTCATGTTACGAATAACTTGGTCGTCAAAGTCAATATTTAGGTTACCGTCTTTCTCTTTACAAAGTAATTTAGTTAAGCTCACTAAATTGTTTGAATAAAGCTGAGATGACTGATTAGGTAAACGTGATACTAAGTCGGTGTAACCAATAATTTTAACACCATCTTCGTTAACGACTTTACCTGCAACGGTTAGCTCACAGTTACCACCGCCAGCAGCGGCCAAATCAACAATAATAGAGCCAGACTTCATTGACGCTACCATAGCTTCGGTAATCAATTTTGGTGCCGGTTTTCCTGGGATCATCGCCGTGGTAATAATAATATCAACGTCTTTGGCTTGCTCAGCAAATAAGGCCATTTCTGCATCAATAAAGGCTTTACTCATTTCTTTGGCATAACCATCGCCAGAGCCAGTGTCTTCTGGTTCTTCATAGTCGAGCTCTAAAAATTCAGCGCCCATACTTTCAATTTGCTCTTTTACTTCTGGACGAGTATCAAAAGCGCGCACAATAGCGCCTAAACTACCGGCGGTACCAATGGCTGCAAGACCAGCAACACCAGCGCCAATAATCATCACTTTCGCTGGAGGCATTTTACCGGCAGCGGTAATTTGCCCTGTTAAGAAACGACCAAAATGGTGAGTTGCCTCAATCACTGCTCGATAACCGGCAATGTTGGCCATAGAGCTTAACGCGTCCATAGATTGTGAACGCGTCATGCGTGGCACCATTTCCATGGCTAACGTGGTAATAGACTTACTGCGCAGTAATTCTAATAGTTCTGGGCTTTGCGCGGGTGCGATAAAGCTCACTAAAAAAGCACCATCTTTCATTTGCTCTACTTCATCAAGCGTTGGTGCGTTCACTTTAAAAATAATGTCTGACTGCCAACAAACTTTTTTAGTCACAAGGCTTGCTTGTGAATTAGCAAATTCTTCGTCAGTAAAACTTGCTTTGATACCGGCACCCTTTTGTACCTGAACCTCAAAGCCTAATTTTATTAATGCGCTCACGGACGACGGCGAACCAGAAACGCGATTCTCCCCCGCCAATGACTCCTTAGGAATACCAATGATCATAAGTTACCCTTAATTAAAATAAAATTACGGTGTTAAATCATTATTTAACAACCAAGTGTTTTAGTGTGATTCTTTCATTTAGACTAATGTTTTATCATTATTAGCATGATTTTCATACAATTAGCTTACGTTGAAATGAAATTTTTATAATATAGATCATAATAAAGACATTACTAATAAGCTTTACCAGACGAATAAGTTGTACAATAATTATTTTTACACAACCTTTCACTGCACATTAGTGCAATAACTCTAGCAGTTTTATTTATCATATGGAATCAAGAGATGATTTACCAACTAGGCTTATTAACTCCTACAATCGCACAAAATTGTTTTATTGCACCTAATGCTACCTTAATAGGGAATGTAAATATTGCTGAAAATTCAAGTATTTGGTTTAATGTTGTAATCCGTGCTGATATGGATATTGTTAATATTGGCAAAAAGTCTAATGTTCAAGACGGTAGTATTTTACATGTTGATAGTGGGTATCCGATAACTATTGGAAATAACGTTACTATTGGCCACAAAGTTATGTTACATGGCTGCACGATTGGCGATAATAGTTTAGTCGGCATGAATGCGGTAATACTCAATGGTGCCAACATCGGAAAAAATTGTTTGATTGGTGCTAACGCCTTAGTTACAGAGAACATGACAATTCCTGATGGTCATATGGCATTAGGCTCGCCGGCTAAAGTAGTTAAAGCATTAGATGAAAAAGCTTTTACCATGTTTACAAAGTCAGCTGAGCATTATGTAGAAAATGGCAAACGCTATTTGCAAGAATTAACGCCGTTGTCATAAGTGCTTCAATCCTAGCTTAAGCCTATTTAAAGCTAATAGTGTTATTAGCTTTTTTCTAAGCGAAAACCTATTTTTAAAGTCACTTGAAAATGCCCAACAGCGCCATCAACGATATGGCCGCGGGTTTCTACAACTTCAAACCAGTCCATATTTTTAACCGACTTACCACACTGGGCAATGGCATTATGAATAGCGTCTTCAATACTGGTTTTTGAAGAGCCAACTAATTCTAATTTTTTATAAGTATGGTGATCTGACATAAATGAACCCTTAATCTATGATATTTAATTCATTTGAATATAGTTCAAAGAAAAGCAAATGCCACGTTTCTAATAAATGACAGCTGATGAAGTAAGAATTAGGGAAGTAGTAGTGTCAATTGAATTAATAAATACAGCACTTAGCGAGAATTATTTCAATTGCTATAACAAGGAAGAATAGCTTGCAATGAAAAAAAGCTAACCAGAACAATGTCTGTTAGCTTTTAAGAATAGTTAGCTTTTAGAATAAAATGAAAATAAAACAAGGAGGAAGATTAGTCGATTTCGTTCAGTGGCCAAATGACAATGTGATCTTCAAAATCTTCCAAGTCAACATCATCATCTTTAATCACTTTACCCCGAACCGACATACCTGCTTTATGCATTGCGGCTTTTTTGCCTCTATTAAGCAGTGGGTGCCAAGAAGGTATATCTTTCCCTTCTTTTAGGCGTCGATAAGTACAACTTGGTGGCATAAAGAAAACATCATCCAAATTTTCTTGCGTAAGCTGTACGCAGTCAGGCACTAGCTTAGTGCGCTTATCATATTGCGTACATTGGCAGGTTTTATCATTAAGTAAATAACAAACAATGTTTGAATAAACCAGCTGCTCACCTTCTTTAATATGATCGGTAGGCATTAACTCAGTATCATCGTCGGTATCTTCGTCATCAATAAATTTGTGTAAACAGCATTTTGCACAGCCGTCACACAACGACTCCCACTCAGTGCGCGACATTTCTTCTAGCGACTTTGTTTGCCAAAATGGCGCACTGGCTTGCGAGCTTTTATTTTTAGTCATTGCTTATTTCACCGGAGGAAATTTAATACGATCAGATAAATGACCAACAGAGCTAACAAAGTAATACGATAAATTCCAATGCATTAAGCTTTTATAGTTATCGTAAGCTAAATACACGCGGCCTTTTTCATCATCGGGAAATACTAATGCGGCGGTTACATCAACATTAGGTAAGTTGGTGCCATCAGCTCTCCGTATACCTAAAGCTTGCCATTGTGCTAAGCTTTTTTCAGTTTTAGACCATGCCGCTAACCATTTTTTACGACTGCCGGTATTTTTCGGAATGGCTAAACTTAAGTCAAAATTTTCAGGTAATTTAACCTGTCTGCCCCAAGTTAAATTGTCATCCCAGCCTTCTTTTTTCAAATAATTGGCCATCGATGAAAAAACATCGGCTTGATTACCCCAAATATCTTTTTTACCGTCGCCATCACCATCTACCGCATAGCTAACAAAAGAGGTTGGCATAAATTGATTTTGTCCCATCGCGCCAGCCCAAGAGCCTTTCATTTGGTCAATGGTAATATGGCCTTGGTCTAAAATGGTTAACGCCGCCCATATTTGCTTCTTGAAAAACGCTTCTCTGCGACCTTCATAGGCAAGCGTCGATAACGCAGAAATAACATTATAATTACCCATTATTTTACCAAAGTTGGTTTCAAGGCCCCATAAAGCGACAATAAAACGCGGTTGTACGCCGTACTGTTCACCCACTTGGTTTAGTAGCACTTGATGTTTTTTATACATTTCACGGGCACGTTTTATTTTCCAGTCGGGCACACGTTTAGGTAAATAAGTATCTAAGGTTTCAACATTTTCAGGTTGGTTTTTATCAGCAATAACGGCGCGTTTATGATATTGCACATTGGCAAAGCTACTATCGAGTAATGCTTGGCTAAACCCTTTTTCCTGAGCTTCAACTTTAATGTCGTCAATGTATTGCTCAAAATTGGTTTTCGCCATTTGGGCGTACGAACCAGCAGCAAATAATACACAACCACTTGAAAGTAAAAGCTTAAAAGCAGATGACTTTTTAAACGAAGTAAAGCGCTTCAATAAATTAATCATCAAGTGCTCCTTGGCTTTTCGCTATTTTGTCCATTGTAGCTTTATGCTCTTTTAATAAATTTTCGGTTGGTGGTGGCAGTTGCAAATAATAACCTTGCGTGACTAAGTTTTCTTTTACTTTATCAATATCTGCCATCGCCAGTTTTTCTTTCGTGGCCAGATTAATAATGGTCACTAAATTTGGTGTACCGAAAATTTCTTTTAACGCTTCTGGAACGTCTGAAAAGTCATCACGTTTTTTTACAAATAAGTAGGTTTGCGGTTTTTTAAGACTTTTATAAATAGCACACAGCATAAAGGAGACCTATGTTTAAGAGAAAAATATATTGGCTAATATAGCACGCGTATCCGTGCTTATTCATCTTATTTATTGTATCTATTGAATAACAAAATTCAGGTTCTTATTAGTTTTAATTCTGTTAGATTATCGCTGAAACTATTTTTATATAATTTAATGAGTTAATTAAAGCGCTGATGACAAAAACTACAGGAAAAATAGCCATAGTACTGGGCGCAACGGGCTTAATCGGGCAAGCCTTAGTGCAACAGCTTAGCCAAGCAAAACATATTAGTAAGGTGATTGCCATTTCTCGTAGCCCCATCACATATCATCAAGCTAATGTTGAGAACATAGTGGTGAATTTTGAAAATCTTAGTGAATATGCTCGTTGTTTTAACGGCGATATGCTCTTTTCTTGTTTAGGCACTACCGTAAAAAGCGCTGGGTCAATTGCTGCTCAAAAAAAAGTTGATGTTGATTACCAATTTAAAGTCGCACAACTTGCTGCAGAAAATGGTGTGCAACACTATTTATTAGTGTCTTCTAGCGGCGCCAATAGCGCCAGCAAAAGTGCGTATTTTAATATGAAAGGTTTATTAGAAGACAAAATTGCCCAGTTAGGCTTTACTCGGGTGAGTATTTTTAGACCTTCGTTATTAGTGGGCACCAGAAAAGAGTTTAGATTGGCCGAAAAAGTATCGGCACCACTATTATCACTGCTGTCATGTTTACCTGGGATAAAAAAGTACAAACCTATTAGCGGCGAGCAAGTTGCGGCCAAAATGGTAAGTGTTAGTCGACATAGCAATGGTGCCTATGAGCTATACGAATTAAACGAGCTTTTTATACTTTAATTTCGCATAAAAATTACATATTAAGAATGTAGTTCAGCTCAATAAAAATTTACTTATTACTCATGTTCATCGGCAATATCAACACCTATAACGCGATCACCTACTTTATTGATTATGGTTATTTCATCTAAACAAACCGCGATAATTGATTTATCTTGCTTAAACTCAGCTGGGATCACCACTCGACCCGCGCCATTTTTAGGGTAATGTTTCACTTTATGGTGCAATTCAAGTGAGCCACTGTCGTAATATATAATTGTAACGGTTGTTAATGCTTCCTGCTTCATAAGTTTACCTAATTAAGTTGCAGCAATTTATATATAAAGCATAAATAAAGGCTGTATTTTTTATTATTCACAAGGTCTATAAAGTGTTGATACCACAAACCCCATCACATCAACTTGAGTATAGACGTACATTTCGTTATTCATAGCACAATTCATTTTATGGCTGACTTGGGTATTAATTAAATTAAGCGCTATATTTATAGTTGTATTTTAAGATAACTAATTGCTCAAAAGGATTTGAACACCATGAAAATTTTAGTGGTTGACGACATGATTTCAATGCGCCATGTATTATTACAAATATTACGTAGCCTTGGTTATACCGATAACGATGAAGCTACCGATGGCCGCCAAGCTTTTCAAATGTTGCAAAACAACGCTTATGACCTACTCATTACTGATTTTTACATGCCTAAACTTAATGGCCAACAACTGCTCGACAAAATAAGGAACCAACGTGAACTGGCCTATTTACCAGTATTAATGGTTACTTGTGAAAATGATAAAGATAAAATAAGGTCAGTAATTGCTTCAAAAGTTACCGGTTTTATTGTTAAGCCATTCACCGCACAAACCATAGAAAAACAATTAACTAAGATCACTGAAAAATATAACAATCTAAGTATTAATATTGTTTAAAGGCTGAAACATTAGCTTATTAACAAACTCAGCCCGTAACTTAGTAGAAAAAACATAAACGGTATTTCATATACTAAAACGACACATTAAAGGCTGAATTGGTTGTTGACATTATTTGGCATAGCCATCACTATATAGACGGCTAAACGTCTAAATGTGTTTTATATTCACTCTAGGCTCTAGTTAGCCCAATAAAGATAAAACTAATCCCTACAATATTTAAACAAGAAGTCATCATTTTGAATAACGAATCTGAACTTAGAATACGATATAACGACATTACTCGCGGTGTATATTTTATTGGTACCACGCCACCTAAAAGTGATACACCTATAGAGCAAGTAGAGTCGATTGCAGAAAAGCTTTTAGAGCGCGTTAGCGACATCGATTTTGATGGTTTGATTGTTTATGATATTCAAGACGAAAACTCGAGAACTAGCAAGCCTCGCCCTTTTCCATTTAAAACGACCCATGATCCAAGATTATATTCTTCTTTATTACAGAAAAAATCATCAAGACCTGTTATCACATACAAAAGTGTTGGCCAGTCAAATGCTGAAGACTTTAACCAATGGGCTGACCAAGCTTGGCAAGAATATGGCGTACGTGACTTGGTATTAGTTGGGAGTCCATCAACTAAAAACCAAGTGAGCTTACCTTTAGAGCAGGCTTACCAAACACTGGTAAATAACGACAATAATTTTTTTATTGGTGGAGTAACCATAGCTGAGCGCCACGCACGTAAAGGCAATGAGCATCTACGTTTAATAGAGAAACATCAACAAGGTTGTAATTTCTTTATTTCACAGGCTATTTATAACCCACAAGCAACAATTGACCAACTAACTCGTTATGCGATTGAATGCCAAAAACAAAACCTGAAACCACAACGTATTATTTTAACCTTCTCACCATGTGGCAGTGAAAAAACCTTAGAATTTATTGACTGGTTAGGTGTTAGCGTACCTGAAGCGACCAGCTTACGTATTTTAAATGCTGACAACCCGTTATATGAGTCAATTCGTATATGTAGCAATAGTTTACAGCAAATTTTAGATGCGGTACTGCCATACAATTTACCGCTTGGGCTAAACATAGAAAGCTTAACCAATCGTAAAGAAGAAATAGACGGTTCAATTTTATTGTATAAATTATTGCGCTCGACCATGGACAGTTATTTAGCCAAACAAGAATTAGGCAACTTACTACAAGCTAAAAAGTAAGTTCAATAAGTTGAAGAGGAAGTCACCTAACTTCCTCTATTAGCTTTCCCCTTTCTACACGTATTTATCTACAGAATAAACCTCAATAATAATTCGAGCATTAGCAAAGTTTTCAACATCATAAGCTTAATACAGCCAAGCTCTATTTCTTACAAAAAACGCAGCAAACTGACCATAGTAAGCGACTTAAAAATGTTGGTAGCCTAGACAATTTATTAAGGTAGAATAAAACATCCTTTAAATAACTCGCTTGAATTTTATGTCTTTATCGCACTGTAATCATTGCCAGCATACCGTAAAAGGAAATTGTCGTACTTGCCCAATGTGTGGCGGCAGTATGAAACAAGCTATTGACAATGAAAGCCGCCACTGCCCACGCTGCAAAGAGTCACTCAGCGTCCATCAATTTAATGGTTATCAACTCGACCGCTGTAATAGCTGCCAAGGCTTATGGCTTGAACCGGATGAATTTAAAGTACTCACCAGTGAGTTTGATGTTTATCGAGACGATAATTCAGATCCTAATTTTCAACGAAAGCCACTACCCAAAGCTGAAGGTTATTTACCTTGTGCCTGTTGCAACAAAGTAATGACGCGGCAAAACTTCAAAGCAATTTCAGGGGTTCTTATTGACCTTTGCATCAACTGCGGTATTTGGTTAGACCATGGTGAACTTGAACAAATTAGAAGTTTTGTAGCAAGTGGCGGCTTAGACCAAGCCCAAGACCGAAAACTAGCCACGCAAGCCAGTGCGATTGAAAAGCTAGACGATAGGCTCTCTGATGTAGAATTAATGGAGAAAATGCTCAATAAATACAGCATTAAGCGTATTTTCTTTCGCGGCTTTTAAGTACAAGGCGTGCTTTAGTGATCTTTAAGAAACATAAACACTTAATAAAATTAAGCTAAACACGCACATTCACGTTATTGCCACGGCGTTCATCACTTTCAATACGCTCAGCTCTTTTATCTTCCTGCTGGCTAGCTTGTTTAGCTAAGCGCTCTTGCTCTTGTATACGTCTAGCTTCGTCTTGTTGGCTTTGCTGGCGTAGAATATCCGAAACCGACCCCTGTGATGAGTTATTTGATACTGAAGAAACCATAACTACTCTCCTAAGTAATTATTATTTACTCCAGTTCAGTATAGACCTTAGCTGGTTTTTTATACAAACCAGCTATTATTCAACTCTTGATAATAAAGTAGTGAGAATCACGTTTTTCAACCGCATAGGCTTGATTATATTCACTGTAAATACAAATAGGCCGACGATGAATCGAGCAATAAATATTACCATCAGGTTTTAATTCGTCTTGACTAATATCAGCGCCTTTATGTGGGCAACTCGCCGGAATTAAACGGTATTCCTCCGAGTTGTCAGCAAGTGATAATTGATAAATAACCACCTTTTCAGCATTATCGCGTTCAGGTAATAGCGCATAACCGGTAACAACACTCGCGCTACCCGTTGGCTGGATATCACTGATTTCGATCTCTTGAGTGCTTTTTCCGCCGGCAGGGAAATATTCTTTTAACTCAGTTGCTTTCATTTTACTTCACGACTTATCACAAACTTTGGGAGAGATATCTTAATTTTTATAATAAACAAAGTAAAAAGGAAAATACCTGCCAATAGCTGATCTTTTACCAGTAAATTTAACACCACTAGCGCTGACAATAGCAACGAGAAAGCCATTTATTATCACAAGCTGCCATTAGCTATATATCAATCAGCCAAATACTCTGTTTATAATACATGCACATAGGTAACAATAAAAAGCTCAACTACATTTACCCGTAAGGAAGATAATGATCACCACTAGCCCGAATAAAACCTATACTGCTGCCCAAAATAGATATCAAAATATGCAATACCAACGCTGCGGTAAAAGCGGGGTTTTATTATCACGCTTATCACTTGGGCTTTGGCAAAACTTTGGCTCATCTGACTGTTATGAAAATGCGCGTAGCCTATTACATACGGCATTTGACTCAGGTATAAACCACTTCGACCTTGCTAACAACTATGGGCCAACTTATGGCGCAGCTGAAAGCACCTTCGGTCGTATTATGCAGCAAGATCTATTACCACATCGTGATGAGTTATTTGTTTCCAGTAAGGCAGGTTACGACATGTGGGCTGGGCCATTTGGTGATGGCGGCTCAAGAAAGTACTTAGTTTCTAGCTGTGAACAAAGCTTAACGCGCACAAGCTTAGACTATTTTGATGTTTTTTATCATCACCGAATGGACCCAGAAACACCGCTTGAAGAAACTATGCAAGCGTTAGATTATCTTGTGCGTTCAGGTAAAGCATTATATGCCGGCATTTCTAACTATAGCGCTGAGCAAACTCAATTAGCCGTTAATATAATGCGCGATTTAGGTACGCCACTATTGATTCACCAGCCAAGATACAACTTATTTGATCGTTGGATTGAAAACGGCTTAACTGATGTGCTAAATAAAGAAGGTCTTGGCTCAGTGGTATTTTCACCACTTGCGCAAGGTTTGCTCACCAATAAATACCTAAATGGTATTCCAGCAGACTCAAGAGCAGCCAACAGCGATATTGTTCATTTAAATGAAAGCCATATTTCGGCCGATAAACTGGCAAAGGTACAAGCGCTCAATACTATTGCCCAAAACAGAAATCAAAGCTTAGCGCAAATGGCAATCGCCTGGACCTTGCATAATCCCGCGGTAACCTCGTGCTTAATTGGCGCCAGTAAAACAGCGCAAATAAAAGATTGTGTCGCTGCACTTGAAAATTTAGCTTTTAGCGACGATGAAATAAGCCAAATCAATAACATTGTGGTTGAAAGCTAAACCAACCAGCGATTAAAAAATTACCGATGAATGATTTAGTTAAACAAATAAGCCAGTGCCAATTATGCCTTAATAAATTGCCACTGGCGCCAAAACCAATAGTTCAACTTAGCCGCGGTAGTAAAATTTTAATTGCAGGTCAAGCGCCCGGTATAGTTACTCACGAAAAAGGCCGTCCTTTTGATGATAAAAGTGGTGCGCGTTTAAGAGCATGGTTAGGCGTTAATCAGCAGCAATTTTATAATCCCGAACTATTTGCCATTTTACCTATGGGCTTTTGTTATCCTGGAAAAGGAGCCTCAGGTGATTTACCACCATTGCCATTATGTGCAAGTACTTGGCGCAGCCAAATATTAGCGCAGCTAAAGCACGTTGAACTTACTGTTATTTTAGGAAAATATGCGATTGCATGGCATTTGCAATCAAAAAAAAATATTACCGAACTGGCCGCGCAGTCAGAGCAATTATTAATAAATAATAACATCGTACTCCCCCACCCTAGCCCAAGAAACAATATCTGGCTTAAACGAAATCCGTGGTTTGAGCAACAAACCCTGCCTTTATTACAAGAAAAAGTGAAAAATATTCTCGACAGTAGCAAAGAAACCAGTGATGAAAGCAGCGTTGAAAATAACTAAGTTGAAAGGCTAATAATTAGAGGATTTACAGTAATAGTCACAGTTGGAAGTTATACTTTGAACAAGGCGCCCATTTTATTACCGGCATAAAAAATACGGCTATTGCCGTATTTTTTATCGCAGAATATCCTTTCTGACCACCGAACTTCCTATGTCTTTACCATTCCTTGCTAATTTCGTCCTTGGTTCTTCCTTGTTAACTTCATCCTGAAGTTATTACGTTCCTTGTATACCTTCCATGTTTTCCTTAAGCGAGCATCCGAGCATTTATCATCCTGATAATCCAATCCTTGATGTGCTTTCCAAAGCAACTTCCTTATTGATTAAGTCATCCTAACTTATCCATCAAGCTTCCTGCTTAAGAGCTCCTGCTCTTTCTTAAATCCTTTGTCTTCCTGACATGTTTAATTCTAGACAAATGCAGATAATAACCAAGGCACTAGATTACAAATAATTACAAGCAGCTCTATAAATTCGATATAAAAAAACAAAAATAACGCTATTTAACAACAAGTTAAACCAAAAACCAATAATTCAACTTACAGTATATGCAGCGCTATCTTACAGCCATGTGAGACATGTCGCACAATCACATAGGATAGATAAGAAAATACGCTTTTTATCATCTGAAGCTCGTCACAAATAATGATAAACGCGTCGCCAGATGAGATTAACGAACAACATGAACACTTAAGCTTTTATTTGAAATATATTGCCTTTTAGTAAAACGCTACCACTATCGAAGGTTAGTGTTCGTTAGAGAGATAACTCGCTAAAAAATGTGCTTTTCTTTTCACGCTAAATATTAAACTTTAACTGCTTTCGGCTGCTCTATTTTACATTCATTATTGAAGGTAGCTCTGCCTCATAGCCCAATCCCCCTTACTTAAACCGAAATAACAACGTTCTAAAACCCCCTATTTAAAATTGACCATAAAAACTCTAAATTCTATTGTTGACCTGTCTATTACTTTATAGTTTATAGTTATTAACCATCAATAGGAAAAAGGTTCATCATTGTGTATAAGATTTCTGAACTTGCCAAGCAAGTCGGCTTATCAAGAACTGCATTACTTTACTATGAAAAGTTAGAGCTTATCACTGGACGTAGGCTTGAAAATGGTTATCGAGTATACAGCGAATTAGATTTACAACGTGTCCGTTTGATTCAACAACTGCACTTAGGGGGCTTGACCTTGAAAGAGTGCAAAGTATGTCTTGAATCAAAAATTGATAAAGCGCTTGTTAAACAGCGCTTAAAAGCACTAGATGAAGAGATAGAGCAAAAGCAGAAATCAAGAATTTTACTTGCTGCTATTGTCGGAGAGGGTGATCTAAAATCATGGCATGAGCGCCTAGATAAGCTCGCACCAGATGCCCATCTAGACTGGTTAAAAACGCAAGGTTTTAGTGACAAAGAAGCTTTGCAATTGAAATGGTTATCAAAAGATATGAATGATCATGATGTTTATATGCAAGATTTTATGAAAGTTTTTCAAACTTTAGAACGTTGGGGGCCAGGTAGTGAAAATGATACAAAACATGCACTGTCATTAATTCCAACCTCACCTAGTCGCATTTTGGAAATTGGCTGTGGCAAAGGGGTAGCAACCAAGGTGTTGGCAAAGTATAGCCAAGCACAAATTACCGCTATAGATAATGAACAGCCAGCACTTGATCGGTTAGTACAAAACTTTAAAAAACAAGGGTTATCAGCTCGGTTAGAAACCTGTTGTTCAAATATGGCTGAACTACCTTTCTCTAATGAGAGTTTTGATCTTGTTTGGTCTGAAGGTAGTGCTTATATCATAGGTGTAGAGAAAGCATTAATGCTATGGAGGCCTATCATTAAAAACAAAGGTTATTTAATGATAAGTGACTTGGTTTGGAAGACAAACTCGCCCAGTGCTCAGTCGATTGAATTTTGGAATCATCAATACCCTGATATTCAATCAGTTGATACCAGAATTAAACAAATAGCAAAGGCGGGTTATCAAGTTATCGCTAATTTTCCTCAAAGCAAAGCGGCATGGTTAAATTATTATAACCCTTTAGGTGAACGGTTAAACGAACTTGAGTCTGAAATGACTGACTCTAGCGCATTCAAAGATATGAGAAATGAAGTAAATATTTGTACGAAATTTGCCGACGAGTTTGGTTATCACATGTTTATTTTAGCAAAGGTGTAATTACCTTAAAGCGATTTTAACTTAACCATTGCGAGCCACGTCACCTTGTGGTGACAACAAAGAGTAAAGAAAAATATGAAACATTTTATTCTAACAATACTAATACTTATATTAATCGATAGCGTAAATGCTATCGAGCATAGCCCTGTGGCTAGGTTTGGTGTCGCCATATCAAATGACAAAGAGCAAATTGCATATAGTGTTAATGGTCGTGGCAAAACATCACTTATATTTATTCATGGTTGGAGTTTAGATAGCAGGCTTTGGCAAAATCAAACGCAATACTTCTCAAAAGAATATCAAGTGATCACAATTGATTTAGCAGGTCATGGCAACTCATCATATAACCGAGAAGATTACACCATGGTTGCTTTTGCTAACGACATTAAAGCTGTTCTTGATAAAGAAGGTATAAACTCGGCAATATTAATTGGCCACTCTATGGGCGGAGGTGTGATCGCTGAAGCAGCAAAGCTCATGCCAAACAAAGTAGTTGGCATTATTGGTGTTGATACTTCACAAAATGTCGCATTAAAACTTACGCAAGCAGAGCTAAACGTAATGACTAAGCCTTTTGAAGATAACTTTCAAAGTGCAATGAGAGCATTTGTAAAAGAGGCATTTCCGAAAAACGTAGAGGCAGAGACGCTATATAGGGTTAGCGAAGATATGGCTTCTGCACCTAAAAATATAGCCCTCAATCAGTTTCGAAATTATTTAGGTCAATACATAAGTGGTGAATCATATCGTGTCTTTAAAGATATAAACGTGCCGCTAGTATTAGTAAACGCCAAGTTATGGCCGACTGACTCAGCAGAAAACAAAAAATATATCAAGGATTACAGTATTTATTTTATTGAAGAAACAGGTCACTTTCCGATGCTAGAAAACCCTTCTGAATTTAATAAAATCCTTTTAAAGGCCGTCAAATCTGTAGAGTAACTAGGGTAGAACCCGAAGTCGATCAACTGGCCGCTATGGCGGCTTCGTTGTCTAACAATATGTAAGTAGCTCACTACAATCATCATCACATTAATAATCTTGTTCAGCTAACTATACCTCAATAACTGCATCTCACTAACTACACCTCAATAACTGCATTTCAATAACTACAGCCTAAAGAGGGGCAGATAATTTGTAGTAATAAATTACGTACTAAACGAGCATATGCAATTGTTAATCAAATGACATTGTTAACAAACACGCCGTGCTACCGTAACCAAAAGCTACATAAGGATACAAAATGCGACCACTTAGATCAGACAAAGTTACCCACGGAAAAACCGCTTCAGCAGCACGTTCACTTTGGTTAGCTGGCGGTATGAAACAAAACGACTTCGGTAAACCTATAATTGCTGTAGCGAACTCTTTTACCGAATTTGTACCGGGCCATGTTCATCTTCAAGAAGTTGGCCGCTTAGTTTGTGATGCCATTTGGCAAGCAGGTGGTGTGCCACGAGAATTCAATACCATCGCAATTGATGATGGCATTGCCATGGGACACGACGGTATGCTTTATAGCTTACCTAGCCGTGAAATTATTGCCGACAGTATTGAATATATGGCAAATGCCCATTGTGTTGATGCCATTATATGTATATCAAATTGCGATAAAATAACCCCTGGCATGTTAATGGCTGGCCTAAGATTAAATATTCCTGTTATTTTTGTTTCTGGTGGCCCAATGGAAGCCGGCAGAATAGCTGATGAGTCAAGCTTTAAACGAGTTGACCCTATAGATACCTATATTGCCTCATTTAATGTATTACCCAATCAAGACCAAGCTAAAGCCAAAGAAATTGAAGTGAGTGCTTGTCCTACTTGTGGGTCGTGCTCAGGCATGTTCACCGCTAATTCTATGAATTGCCTTGCTGAAGCTTTAGGGCTAGCTTTACCGGGAAATGGCACTTTGCTGGCGACCCATGCTGACAGAAAAGCATTATTTAAAAACGCTGGTGAAAAAATTGTAGAAATGGCAAAACGCTATTATCAAGATGAAGACGACAGCGTGCTACCACGAAATATAGCTACCTATGCCGCCTTTGAAAATGCAATGAAAGTAGATATTGCCATGGGCGGCTCTACTAATACAATTTTACATTTACTGGCAATGGCACAAGAAGGTGAAGTTAATTTCACCATGAAAGACATTGACCGTTTATCAAGACAAATTCCACATTTATGTAAAGTTTCCCCCGCATCTAAAGATTATTATATGGAAGATGTTCACCGTGCTGGCGGTATTATTGCTATTTTAGCCGAGCTTAACCGCGCAGGAAAAATAGATACATCAGTTAATACTTTGGCAGGAAAAAATTTAAAAGCGGTGCTCGAACACTGGGATTATTTAGCCAGTGATAACCCCGAAGTAAATTACTTTTATCGAGCCGCTGCTGGCGGTGTGCGTACAATTAAACCGTACAGCCAAAATGAGCGTTATGAAACAATGGATCTTGACCGGAAACAAGGCTGTATTCGAGATTATAATCACCCCTATTCCGAGCAAGGCGGCCTTGCGGTATTGTTTGGTAATATTTCTGAAAATGGCTGTATTGTAAAAACTGGTGCGGTTGATAAATCAATGTATCAGTTCTCTGGTACTGCCCGTGTTTTTGATCAACAAGAAACCGCTTTACACGCTATTGATAATGGTGAAATTTCGCCAAACACTATCATTATTATTCGTTACGAAGGCCCTAAAGGTGGTCCCGGAATGCAAGAAATGCTTAAACCGACCATGAGCTTAATCGCAAAAGGATTGCATTTAAGCTGCGCCTTGATCACCGATGGTCGCTATTCCGGTGCATCTGCCGGTCTTTCTATAGGGCATATTTCACCAGAAGCCGCAAACAAAGGCGCATTAGCTCTAGTAGAAGACAACGATATTATTGATATTGATATTCCAAACCGCAGTATCAATTTAGCCATTAATAAGCAGCTATTGCAGCAACGTCGTGACGCCATGGAAGCCTTACCAGCAAACCAAGCCTGGCAACCAAAAGGTGAACGTACTCGTATTATCACCAAAGCACTTAAGTCGTATGCCGCTTTTGCTTCAAGCGCTGACCGCGGTGGTTATCGAGACATTTAAGCGACTAACTAAAAACAGCTTATACACTTATAACTACTCATATTAGCAATGTATTGATTATTAGCAGCAGTGATATGCTAATTGCTATGCAACTTATAAATATATTAAAAATTAACCATCATTTTAAAGGCAAAAAAAATGTGTTGTTCTGAAAGTCAGAACAACACATTTTAGGTTTTGAGTAATAAGTTTTGTTTTAAAATCTTAAGCTTATTTAAACTTAGCTAAAATTTAGCTAAAACAAGTTACTTATTTAAGCTATTAACCTTCACCAGATAAAGCTTCTAAACCGCGTAATCTTGCTTTAGGTTTGAACTCTTTAAACGATTTAAGGTGTCTTACCATTTCAGGTAAAATTACCGGTAAAAACGGTTGTTTAAGAGGTAAAAATGCATGCTCTTCTAATGGATCTACGTATAAGTTGTAAAGCTTACCACCGTAAACACTAGGTGTTACTGATGATTGGAACGGGCTAGCATATGGCCAGTTGTTCGCGCTTTCATAGTTTTGCTCGTTCACTAACCACTTGTACTCACCAACACGTGCGCCCATAAATACACTACCAGACCAGTAGAAGATAGAACGACGGTTAGATAAACCTTGCTCTGATACTAAGAAAGATGTTTGGTCGATACCATCGATATAAGCTTTAGATGAAATGTCATCTTTCACTTTACCTAAACTAGCAGCAGTCATAAACATATCAGTCATGTCGAATAAACCGTCAGATACACGACCTGGTTCAATCATACCTTTCCAGTAAACAACACCAGGAACACGTACGCCACCTTCAAAAGAAGTACCTTTACCACCTCTAAACGGTGTGTGACCCATATCAGGGAAAGTTTCTAACATTGGACCGTTATCAGAAGTAACTAGGATCAAAGTATTTTCAAGTTGATTAGTTTCTTCTAAAGCACCAACTAACTGTCCAATACGGTAATCAAGTTCTAAAATAACATCACGGTACGGATATTTTGCACCTGATTTACCAGCAAAGTCTGGGTGTGGGTAGTTATCAAAGTGAGCACCACGGGTTGCAAAATAAAGGAAAAATGGTTTTTCAGACTTTTCTTGCTTCTTAATGAAGTTAACGCCGTGCTTAGTTAATTCTTCATCAACGTGACGAATAGAGTCCATGTTGATTTCGAAAATAGGTTTAGCTGCTTCACCAGTTACACCTTCAACAATCGCTAAAGTTTCGCTGCCTTGAGCCCACTTCATGCGCTTAGGATCATTAACGATATCTGGATTTCTCCATGGTTCCATAAAGCTGGTGTAATCATCAGATGAAGTTAATGGACCAACATAGTGTTCAAAACCAACGTTTTGTGGTTGTGCACTTTTGTGTTGACCAAGATGCCACTTACCAATAGCTTCTGTGGTATAACCAGAATCTTTTAAGATTTGTGCAATTGTTACTGCGCCGCCTAAACCTTTACCGCCTTCACCTGGTAAAGCAGGACGTAATAAACCATTACGAACAGGTAGCTGACCAGTTAATAAGGCAGCACGCGTTGGCGTACAGCTTGGTTGAGAATAAAGAGAAGTTAAGTTAAGACCGTTCTCAGCTAGCTTATCAATGTTAGGCGTTACAGCACCAACAGCTGAACCACCACCGTTTACACCAACATCGCCCCAACCAACATCATCCATTAATACCACAACGATATTTGGACGTTTGCCCGTTTTTGCTTCAAGGGCTTTAAGCTTTTTAGCCGCTTCGTTCATTTGTCCTTGGTGAACAATTGCTGGCTCAAAATTCTTAGCTGATTTTACCGCTTTAGTGAATAATACATCTTCAGCAGTATGCTGTTGTAATGTACGACCGTCTAGTGGGAAACTATCTTGAGCGACAACAGAAGTTGACATGAAAAGTGGTAAGGCAAGGGCTACCATACCAACAACACCACTTAACTCAGATACTGATTTTTTCGATTGAGCTTTACTATTCATTAAATACTTAAGCATTTAATTTTCCTCATGTGTAAGTAATTTTGGCTTCACTGAAGGTTTCATTATCAGTAAATACGTAACGCGACTCCACTACTAAATATAGCCATAATGTTTCCTATTGTTAACGAGAAATTAACATCATATTAACATTGCGAATAAGCAAATATTAAGTAAATACAATAGTTAACGCTATCACCTGCTCTAAAAGCCTTCAAAAGCTATATTCTTCCAAAGCATTATATTAACAGCTGTAAGGTTTTGCGACGTCAATAGCCACCTACCACGAAGAAAAACAACAAAAAGCACGACTTTCCAACTAAATATCAAGCAGATAGAAAATAAGTAACAAAACGTAACGAGCATTACAAGCATTCTTAGAAGTAGCATATTCAAGGAATACACGGTTAACATTTCGCCTTCACTATCAGCAATGCAAATTATTTATCTCTTGTTTGCCTATTACTTGGTAAATGACATTTTCAGCTAAAATTTATGACTCTACATTTATAGCTTCACCAATAATTGTAATACATCGTTCTTTTTCTAGCTGAGAATTAATTTACCCAGCATTAATTTCACAAAGGCTATAGCTAGCAACTTCTTTTTGTTCGCGGCGCTGCTCTTTCAACGCCTCAATTTCACGCCATTTACGTTTACTTTGTTTCTTATGTCTCTTTTTCTCAATAATAGGCAATTCGTCAAAGTCACTCATATCTGTATCATGCCAAAAGCTGTCATTCATAATTTATTCTCGTCAGGGGTTTGCCTTCAATCTAAGTAGTTTTTATGACGTTTTGTTGACCAAAAAATGACAATCATATGATCTAACTAACTTCTGCTCGGGTTAAATAGAATATAAAACGCATAAACCAAAAATTTTCTGAGGAAGAACAACTCACTCAGTTTATGTGAGTTATTCGTGACGGCATAAATAGCGGCTTTGGCGGTGTACCCTAAATATCAGAAAGCTTATTAGTATTAGCGAGCGAACATCAACTCATATTGCCCTAATCAATAACTTGCTTGCACAAAGGCTATACACAAGCAACACAGAACGATTATAGCCAGCAAGTAGTGGCAAACAGATTATGGCAAATAGATTACGGCTATCAAGATACTGAAGGTATGTAGAAATAGCAGGTATTGTATAAAAATACGGATATTTTAATGGTATCAATACTGTTGCGGTAAGTAGCTAAGTTTGAGTTTTGAGTTTTGAGTTTTGAGTTTTGAGTTTTGAGTTTTGAGTTTTGAGTTTTGAGTTTTGAGTTTTGAGTTTTGAGAAGAGTATAGAAGATAATTAAAAGACGGAAATAAAAAAACCTTCAGCATGGCTGAAGGTTTTTATTTAAAACATTGCTAACAATTTAGAAGCGCATGTTTACACGTAAACCAGCCACTACAGCACGGTCATCATTCTGAACCGTTGGTTCAATAATTTGAACATCAGTAGTAAGGTTAATTGCTGGTGTCATTTCATAGCTGTAGAAAATTTCTAAGCCTTGCTCATCAACAAGCTCTAACTCAGTAACAGGAATGTTATTGATTGAGTTTTGAGCAGCATCTGAAAGGTTGCTACGGAAGTAACCAACACCCCATTGATCCATTGGTCTTTTAGGGAATAGTGCTTTACCGCCAACACCTACACTGAAAGTACCTTCAAGTGCGTTCGGGTTACCGTCAGCAATTGCAGCTCTTAAGTAAACACCCCAAGAAATGCTAGGGTCAATTTCACTTTCGTATAAGTTATGAGAAAGACCTAAACGAATGTTATACATGTTTTCAGAAAGTGCATCTGGGTCAAGGATGTTATTTAAGTCTTGACCGTCTTTAGTACTGTATGTACCGCTTAAGGTAATGTTACTTGAACGACCAGCAATCTTACGAGTATGTGAAGCCGTTAAAGAGATATTTACACCAGTATCAAACGGGTCTGATAAATAATCGCTGGTATATCTGTTTTTAGGATCAAATACCATTAAGGTCCAGTTGAAATTATCAGTATTCCAGTTAAGTAACGCACCTAAAAATGAAGGAGGTACAACACCACTTGGTGGAGCAGCAAGCGCCAAGTTCATAAAGCCGTAACGGCCAGCACCGCCGTAAAATGGTGCATTTTTCAATAATTCAAACGCGTCTAATTTACCAACAAGTAATGAAGCGCCGTCAAATTTATGAGCATAGTAAAAAGAAGAAACGAATAAGTCGTCACCAAAAAAACCTGCTGTGTTTGGTGCTACAAATGGTGAACCAGTATAACCAAAACCAAATTCTTGGGTATTACCGTGGTGTGCTTGTACTTGAGTATAGAATGCACCGCCTTCCCAAAGACCTAATTTATCAGTATCAAAGGTAGCCATGATATCAAAACGACCAAAGTAGTCACTTTCGTTACGCTTGGTACCAGCAGCTGAACCTTGATATACGCCAGTATATTCAAGATCAATATTAACGCCGTCTTCAACATAAGATGGTCTACTACCACCTAAATCGCCTAAAAGTTTTTTACGTTCAGTTAATGGTTCTTGCTTTGCAGTAACTTGCTCAGCTGCAGCCTGCTCAGTTGAAGCTTCTTCTGCAGTAACTTGCACAGAAGTAGCAGCTATAAGCAATAAAAGTGGACTAAGTTTTTTCATCATCTTTTCACTCTATTTTTTAAGGTTTTAAATTTCGATGGGGTTATTCTAGCCGATTAGTTCCGTTTAATAAGTAGAGATATGTAAAGAAGTATAACCGAGGGTTACACTTTAATCACAAAGAAAGGAAATAAAGATTAAAGACAAAAGCTTAGCAATAAAAAGCAACTGGCAAACCCCATAAAAAGTATTGAAAAATGTCTTAAAAAGCTTGTTTTTCGCCTAAAAAAAACTTTATTAGTACATTTGTGAACCAAAAGTAAGCGATAAGTTAACCACTAGTTCATAAGAAGTTAACTCTAATTTGTACGGTTGTTAATCATGTGAACTTATATAGGCTTTAAATCTAGGCGATAAACTATTTAAACAGATGCAGTAAAAAGAAACAGGTAACAGTGCAATAAAAATAGAACCGCGATATTCGCTTTGATGATATGAAACAAAACATACTCGATAAACGCTTAAGTATTACTCGTGAAAAGCTAGTTTGAAGACATTGCAGCTATAATAGAAGACATTACCAAAAATGAAACCTGCCCCAGAAGAAAGCAAAATATTGAAGAGCACCTAGAAATAAAGAAACACGCTAAGCATATTTTGCTCACGGTAAAGCTTTACAACATTTTACTTTCTAAGTGCTAATACTTTTGATACTTAGTCACCTCAATAGTTACTACGCCATAGCGATAAATGATGTAAACAAACATATAACTTTATCGTTAAATTCTACCTTTTTTAGTCAATCTGACACTTGTAAACCCACCCGTTCAAACTAACCATCTGAATAAAAAGAAGTTATAGCAATGGCATATAACATGCTATTTAGCTAACAATTACAAAGTTACTAATAAGAAAAGAATAAAAGGTCGAGGGATAACATGAATGAATCAGTTTTAGTCAATAAAGCAACATACAATCTAGACGCAAATAAAATTTTAATTAATACCATAAAATCATGGTTTGTCACTGCAGTGATTGGCCAGTGGATTTTTGCGGCCTATGTGGCTTTATTTTATGGTGGCGCTACAGCATCAGGAGACATTAGCCAGTGGAACAAAGTTATGCCCCATGGCTACGTTGAAGGTGACATTATCGGTAATATTGCTGTGGGCATGCATTTACTCTTAGCTGTTATTGTTTTAGTTGCTGGGCCACTGCAGTTTGTTCCTCAAATAAGGGCTAAGGCGCCTTTGCTACATCGCATCAACGGTCGAGTTTATATAGTTACCGCGATGATTCTCAGCCTAGGTGGCTTATTTATGGTATGGACACGCGGTACAGTAGGTGCTGAAATTGGCAAATATAGTATTAGCTTAAATGCGATATTGATAATAATTTTCGCAGTATTAGCCGTTTATTACGCGATTAAACGTAACATTAAAGTGCACCGCCGCTGGGCGATACGTTTGTTTTTAGTAATGGCTGGAGTATGGTTTTTTCGTATTGGGTTAATGTTGTGGCTAATGATTCACCAAGCCCCTGTTGGTTTTGATCCTAAAACCTTCACCGGCCCATTCCTCACCTTTTTAGGGTTTGCTCAATATCTAGTGCCTTTAGCATTCGCACAGTTATACTTCAGCGCACAAGACAGTAACAACCAGCAATATAAATTATTCATAAGTGTATTGATGGTTATTGTTACACTAGCAACACTTGCAGGAATTACTGCCGCCACGATGGGCATGTGGTTGCCAAGAGTATAATTTATAGATTTTGCTATAAGTATAAGTAGAGTGAATTGAAGTTAATATGGGTAAGGGAGAGGAAACAAAACCTCCCCTACCTTCCACCGCTGTGCCTTTCAGTATGCCGCTTATTTTAGTACCGCCTAAGCGCCAAGCTATTAAGGCTTAGTTATAACCCAGTAAATAGTTTTCATTATCTTCAACATCAATATCATCACAGCTATGCTGCTCAACATCACCTAATGAAAAGCCCTTAGTATTACTTAATTTTTTCATTGTTTGTTGCTGATAAAAGTACAGCTGACGTGCTGAAAGTACTAAGCGTCTACTCATTTCATGTCGACTTTTGTTCATAATACTACCCTCATTTTTATATCAACTAATAACAATCTAGATATAGCATTAACAATGCCAAAATATTACCTTTCATTAACTATTGAAATATAAAGGCTTTATTTTACGACTTGAAACAGCATAAATGAATTTCGCAATTTGCAACGAAAACGATGCAAATTGCATTGCCGAGCTAAGCGCCGAGCTCAGCTAAGTTGAGTCAGGTTAAGTTGAAACAGGTTAAGTTGAATTAAATAATAGGGTGAATAAATGCTAGCATCACCTTGATAAGTCAAACTGTCAGGACTGTAGGCAGCATCACCTAGGGAGATTACTTGGCTAAAGGATAAGTAAATAACCATAAATGCAGAAAGTTTAACAAAAAGTGCCCAGCAATTGCGTAGCTCAGTTTACCAGTTGCTTGATAAATAAAACCGTATAAAATCCCAGCCAGCGTCGCTATAAACACATAAGCTAAACCTCCGCCAAAGTGGGCTATACCAAATAGAATACTCGCTATTGCCAAACCGATTATCGGCTTAAAATGCTTGCTAAGTTGCTGTTGAATAAAGCCTCGAAAAAATAGCTCTTCCATAACACAAGTGAGCAGTAAGTTATTTAAAACAAATAACCACCACCAGCTAGGTAAACTAGGCTCTATTTTGATTAAAGACCAAGCATTAGCCAAACCAAATATAACAATAAGTGCTATAGCTATTATTCCTAGCAATTGAGGCCAGATTAAATTCAGCTCTGGCTTTAACTCTGACTTTAACTCCGGCTTAAACACGGGTTTTAAAATATCGGGATACATCAACAACAGCGCAAATAAAATCATCGGCTTATCGATATTTAAATACATAGTAAAGTCGCGGCTCTGCTCGCTTTTACTTACTTGTTCTAATACCAATAAGTTATTAAAACCCGGCAGTAAATGTGCAGCTAACGCCAAACAAAATATAATCACCAATGTGGTTAACAGTACTTTAATAATACGGTGTTCACTTTTATTAGCACCATATGATATGGCCAATAAAACACCTACCAAAGCAATGCCTGTTACTGATATAGCGCCAAGTAAAAAAGCTGATAACAAAGTGATAACTAAGCCACACCAAGCAAATTTAGGCTTTATAAAAGCACTTATAATGCTGATAAACAGAAATAACCAAGGCAGCGCTTGAGGGAATAAAAGCTGAGTATTGAACATGATAGAAAAAATTGATAAAAAACGAGCAGATAAACTAGCATAAAATGCTGTAAATACACATCAGCGTATTCAGGTTTTGTAAAACAGTAAACCACAAGCGTCATATTTAGTCACAAAGCCATAGGGTTTAAGTAACCAGCTGGCTGAACTTTGTAAAATTGCGCGATTTGCCTAGACAAGTAAGTAGGCGCGGTCAAAAATGGTTCATTCACTAAATAACTCCTCTAACGGCTAAAAGGTAATTATGAATGCTGTAGTTATTGCGGTTTGCTTAATGCTGCTGCTAAGTTTCGCCCGTGTCAATGTTGTAATAGCGCTGACTATCAGCTCAGTCGTTGCCGGTTTATTTGGCGGCCTTGAAATCAATCAAACCATTACCGCCTTTAATAACGGTTTAGGCGGTGGTGCACAAATAGCATTAAGCTACGCCTTGTTAGGCGCTTTTGCCGCAGCTTTATCACATTCTGGTATTGCTACCTTGGTTTCAACAAACATTATTAAAAAGCTCGGTAAAACGCCCAATAGTGACAATACTAAATGGGTACGTTGGGGCTTATTGTTTGCCATATTGGCAATGGCGGTTAGTTCTCAAAATATTTTACCTATTCATATAGCCTTTATTCCTATTCTTATTCCACCATTGCTTTTAGCGATTTCAGCACTAGCAATAGATCGCCGTTTAATCGCCTGCTTAATCACCTTCGGTTTAGTAACCACTTATATGATTTTACCCGTTGGCTTTGGCGCTATTTTCTTAAACGATGTATTGTTAGCTGCGCTTAATAGTAATGGTTTAGCCGCCACCAGCAGTCAGGTACCACAAGCCATGCTATTGCCAGCCCTTGGCATGGTGTGTGGTTTAGTTGTTGCGGTATTTATTAGCTATAGAAAACCAAGACAATATCAACAAGTAGCTGTTGAAACAAAAACAAAAGAGATAGAAATTAACCGCAAAAGTATTTGGGTAGCACTAGGTTCAATTGTTGTGACATTAGCGGTGCAACTTTACACCGGCTCGATGATTTTTGGCGCGCTGAGCGGTTTTATCATTTTAAATTTTTCGGGCATTTTGAAAAAAAACTCAGGACAAGACTTGTTTAATCAAGGCGTATTAATGATGGCCAATATTGGTTTTATCATGATCGCCGCCGCAGGCTTTGCAGAAGTGATAAAAACCACAGGTGAAGTAAGCGGCTTAGTAACCTCTATTGGCGGTTTAATTGGCGATAACAAAGCCCTTGCGGCAATGTTAATGTTGGTTGTTGGTCTTGTTATTACCATGGGTATTGGCTCTTCTTTTTCAACCGTTCCGGTAATTGCCACCATTTACGTGCCATTAGCCTTAAGTTTTGGCTTTTCTGTTCCAGCAACAATTGCACTAGTAGGCACAGCTGCGGCACTAGGCGATGCAGGATCGCCAGCTTCAGACTCAACCCTTGGGCCAACCGCAGGTTTGAATGTTGACGGTCAACACGATCACATTAAAGACAGTGTTATTCCAACTTTTATTCATTTTAATATTCCACTGTTAGTATTTGGTTGGATAGCAGCCATGGTGTTGTGATCGGTAACTAAAGGGGTCGGTGACAGGGGCAAAATAGCTTGGCAATATTATCGCTAACCTATGTCAAAAATTATAAGCTGTCACCGACCCCTTATGCTTTTGGTTGGATAGCGGCAATGGTGTTGTAATTTCTTCTTTTGAAATAACAAAATAAAATACTTTCTAACCTTCAGCCTTTTAAAGATTATATTGTCGCGGTGGCGACTACACACAAGGGGGAGATAGACACAGACCTCCCCCTTGCATCCCCCACTGTGCCCTGCTCAGTGAATACATAAATCATCATTTTGTGTGAACAATCAATACCTGCCGATATTCGTCCATGAAAAGCGGCAGTCTTCGCCATCCATGGCTCAGCTTGACTGCTCACTTTACAAAATGGTGATTTATTCCCTGAGATGGGAATTGGTGAAAGCCGCCCTGCTCGTTTCTATAGCTAACTTAATAAAGCAACAAAATCAAAACTAAAAACAGCGAAATGAATCACGCCACAAACTAAAACTCGAACGGAGCATAAATTCTGCTTTGAAAAATGCCTGAATAACTCATCAATATCAGCTATTGCTGGCAGGACGCCAGCAAAGTGAAGTAGCACATGGATGTGCGTTCTGAATGTTAGCTCGAATATTGATGAGTTATGAAGAAAAGCATTTTGGCGCAGCTCCGAGGGATTCCAAAGGGAGGCCGGAGGCAGTCTTCCTTTGGGTGCTGTCGCCACCGCGACAATAAAATCAGATATATTTTTTCAATTTAAATTTCAGTAATATAGAGCTTCAACAAAAGGATTGTTTATGTCTACCGAATTTATTGAATTAGAAAATTTTTTTCACATTAAAGTAAATAATAAGGTACTTGAAACGTACAAAAAGCATATAAGAGGTGATAAAAGTTATTATTGGGCCAATCACTCAAAAGAATTCACGCATAGCCTAACGAAAACAGAAACACTAGAATTCCTTGAAATTACCTTAAATGAGTTACCTGAATGGTATGATCTTTATCTAAAACTAGAAGAAATGAATAGCATAGTCGTAATTCATAAAGAAGAAGATTTCTTCCAATTTTATTTTGAAATTGATCATATGAAATGGGTTTATCCATTTTCAATTTATTCTTTTGTTCGATATTTTGACGAGCATGTGAAATCTCCTAAATGGTTTAAAATTAACTCTTTATCTGATGATGTTGTTTATATTACAGCAAAGGTCTTAATATCAGAGGTGAAAAATAGAAAAATTTTAGAGCTTATTTCAGAATTAAAAAAAGTCACTTTAAACCAATATCAAGAAATGACACAAAAATTATTAACTCAATATGAGACTTTAAATCCGGAAAATAGCTTAACAAAATCTATCTTTTTCAAAAGACAATATCAAAAATCAGGTTTATCAATCCTTCAAAACTTCGGAAATTTATTAAATGAAAAATATCCAAATGACGATGTAGCATTTTCTTTAAAACAAGAAGGCCTAAAAATAACAATGGTTATTGAGCATCCAAAAGGTGAGAAAGAAGTTGTCGAGGATTATTTAAATAGTTACGGGCTTGTTGTTACCGGAAAAATCACACCTGAAGAGTTTTCAAATGAACCTATTGTTGTTTTAGATTTAAAAAGGCAACTCATTCAACTTGAATCAGATTTAAAGTGGAGTAATGAAAAGCAGCAACTGTTAACTAACACTATTAGCGGACAAGATAAACAAATAGACACCTTATCAACTCAACTCGAATATTTTCAAAATCAGCTCAGCAATGTATTAAGTAATCAACATATTGAGATTAAAAGTTTAGTAAACCTATTAAAAAATGGTAACAGTCAGTCAAAGCTATTAATTCAACCTTTAATAGATTCAATAAATAAAGAAGATATCCAAGAAACACAAAAAGCATTAACTAACATTAAAGATAACGATAACTCACTCTTTCAAAAGCTTAACGATTTAACTTTAAATATGGTGGCTTCATCTGGTGCAAATGCTCCGGCATGGATAGATTATTTAGCAAGATTCTTCTAAATACAAAAAACCCGCTAGATAGCGGGTTTTTATTAAGAATTACAAGCTGTAAGCTAATCGCTTACCAACCTGTTTTCTCTTTAAGTGCGCTGCCGATTTCAGCAAGTGAACGAACAGTTTTAACACCTGCCGCTTCTAATGCTGCAAATTTCTCATCAGCTGTACCTTTACCACCAGCGATAATCGCGCCAGCGTGACCCATACGCTTACCAGCAGGTGCAGTAACACCAGCAATGTAAGATACAACAGGCTTAGTAACGTTAGCTTTAATGTATTCTGCAGCTTCTTCTTCAGCAGTACCACCAATTTCACCGATCATAACAATCGCTTCAGTTTGTGGATCGTTTTGGAACATTTCCAATACGTCGATGAAGTTAGTACCTGGAATAGGGTCACCACCAATACCTACACAAGTAGATTGGCCGAAACCTGCGTCAGTAGTTTGTTTTACAGCTTCGTACGTTAAAGTACCTGAACGTGAAACAATACCAACTTTACCTGGTAAATGAATGTGACCTGGCATAATACCAATTTTAGTTTCGCCTGGAGTGATAACACCTGGGCAGTTAGGGCCGATCATACGAACGCCTGTTTGCTCAAGTTTCACTTTCACGTCAACCATATCTAAAGTTGGAATACCTTCAGTGATAGTAACGATAAGCTCGATGCCAGCATCAATAGCTTCTAAAATTGCATCTTTACAGAACGGAGCTGGAACGTAGATTACTGTAGCTGTTGCGCCAGTTGCTTCTACTGCTTCACGTACTGTGTTAAATACTGGTAGGCCTAAATGCGTTTGACCGCCTTTACCTGGGCTTACGCCGCCAACCATTTGTGTACCGTACTCAAGTGCTTGTTCTGAATGGAAAGTACCTTGACCACCAGTGAAACCTTGACAGATAACTTTAGTATCTTTGTTAATTAATACAGACATTATTTGCCCTCCGCAGCTGCAACAACTTTCTGTGCTGCGTCTGTTAATGATTCAGCAGCAATGATGTTTACATCAGACGTTGCTAATACTTCACGACCTGCTTCTGCGTTTGTACCTTCTAAACGTACAACTACAGGAACTTCAACGCCTACTTCTTTAACAGCAGCGATAATACCTTCAGCGATCATGTCACAACGAACGATACCACCAAAAATGTTAACTAAAACAGCTGATACGTTGTCGTCGCTAAGGATGATTTTGAATGCTTCAGCAACACGTTCTTTAGTTGCTCCGCCGCCAACATCTAGGAAGTTAGCTGGCTTGCCGCCGTGCAAGTTAACGATATCCATCGTACCCATTGCAAGACCAGCACCGTTAACCATACAACCAACGTTGCCGTCTAGAGCTACGTAGTTAAGTTCCCATTGTGCTGCATGTGCTTCACGCTCATCTTCTTGAGATGGATCGTGCATTTCACGGATTTTAGGTTGACGGTATAAAGCGTTACCGTCGATACCAATTTTACCGTCTAAACAGTGAAGGTTACCTTCGTCAGTAATAACTAACGGGTTGATTTCTAGTAATGCGAAATCAAAATCAGTAAACATTTTAGCTAAGCCCATGAAGATTTTAACAAATTGCTTCATTTGTGTAGGGTTTAAACCAAGTTTGAAACCTAATTCACGTGCTTGGTAAGCTTGTGCGCCTACTAGTGGATCGATTTCTGCTTTGTGAATTAACTCAGGAGTTTCTTCAGCAATTTTCTCAATGTCTACGCCGCCTTCAGTAGATGCCATGAATACAACTTTACGTGTACCACGGTCAACTACTGCGCCAAGGTATAATTCGTTAGCAATATCAGTACAGCTTTCTACTAAAATTTTAGCAACTGGTTGACCGTTTTCGTCTGTTTGATAAGTAACTAAGTTCTTACCTAACCAGTTTTGAGCAAAGTCTTTAATTTCTTCTTTGGTTTTAACTAGCTTAACACCGCCAGCTTTACCGCGACCACCAGCGTGAACTTGAGTTTTAACAACCCACATATCGCCGCCAATTTTGTCAGCCGCTTCGGCAGCTTCTTGAGGGGTATCGCAAGCGAAACCTTCAGAAACTGGTAAACCATATTCAGCGAATAATTGTTTCGCTTGATACTCATGCAAATTCATGGTGTTTTATCCATTTATCTGTGAAAGATGACAAGTGTTCACTCCCTATATAAGAACAAACTTTTGCCAATAAAAAGTTGACTGATTATAGTATAAAAGCTCTAAAGCGGATAGCCTTTAGAGCTAATACTATAGTCGTAGTCAATGATTGTTTTTTGACTATTAAATGTCTAATAGTAGTCTAGCTGGGTCTTCTAATAACTCTTTGATGGTTACTAGGAAACCAACAGATTCTTTACCGTCGATTAAACGATGGTCATAAGAAAGTGCTAGATACATCATAGGCAAAATTTCAACTTTTCCGTTTACTGCCATAGGTCGGTCTTGGATTTTATGCATGCCCAAAATCGCCGCTTGTGGCAAGTTAAGAATTGGTGTTGAAATTAATGAACCAAATACGCCGCCGTTGGTAATAGTGAAATTACCACCTTGCATTTCAGCCATAGAAAGTTTGCCGTCACGACCTTTAATTGCTAGGTCACGAATGCCATTTTCAATACCTGCCATACCTAATTGGTCAGCGTCACGTAGTACTGGTGTTACCAAACCACGTGGAGTTGATACCGCAATAGAGATATCAAAGAAGTTGTGATAAACAATGTCATCACCATCAATTGAGGCATTTACCGCAGGAAAACGTTTTAATGCTTCAGTTACTGCTTTTACGTAGAACGACATGAAACCTAAACGGGTGTCATGAGTTTTTTCGAATAAGTCTTTATATTGCGCACGTAAATCCATAATTGGCTTCATGTTAACTTCGTTGAATGTAGTTAACATTGCCGTTGAATTTTTTGCTTCTAATAAACGGGTCGCGATAGTTTTACGTAAACGTGTCATAGGTACACGTTTTTGGCTACGCTCGCCTAAGTCTTGCACGGGAGCAGCAACCGGTGTTGCTACTGCAGGTGCAGCTTTTGGCTTGTTAGCAGCGGCTTCTACGTCTTCTTTCGAAATACGACCACCTTTACCAGTACCTGTTACATCACCAGCTGATAAACCTTTTTCGCTCATTAAGCGGCGTACTGAAGGGCTTGCTAGTTCGTCAGCGCTAATTGCTTCATATTTTGAAGCAGCAGGTGCCGATGTAGTTTGCGTTGCGCCAGCATTAAGTTCACCAATTTTTTGGTCGCCTAATACGGTATCGCCTTGTGCGTGGATGATTTTACCAATCACGCCGTTGTCTTGGGCTACTACTTCTAAAACCACTTTGTCAGTTTCAATATCAACAAGGTTTTGGTCGCGGGTTACCACGTCGCCTTCAGCAACATGCCAGCTAGCAACCGTAGCATCAGCTACTGATTCAGGTAATACCGGCACAACGATATCGATTACGGTGCCATTTGATGCCTCAGCAACTGGTGCAGCAGCAGGTGCTTCACTTGCGGCTTCGCCTTCAGCTAAAATAGCAATAACTTGTGAACCTAGTACAGTAGCGCCTTCACCCTGAGAGATCTCAGTGATCACGCCGTCAGATGTGGCTGGCACTTCTAATACTACTTTGTCAGTTTCAATATCAACAAGTACTTGATCACGAGAAACTTTATCGCCTACTTGTACATGCCAAGTAGCGACAGTTGCATCTGCAACTGATTCAGGTAAAACGGGAACCTTGATTTCGGTTGTCATTAATTTATTCCTTACTCACAAACTCTTTATATACAAATGTTTTATTTAATATCAAGCGCGGCATTAACCAGCGCTTGCTGCTCTTTAACATGAACTGACATATAACCAACTGCTGGTGCTGCTGAGGCGTTACGGCCGGCATAAGTCAAATAAGTACCTGATGGAATAGCAGCTCTAAAATGATGCTGTGAACAATACCAAGCACCTTGGTTTTGCGGCTCTTCCTGACACCAGACAAACTCTTTAACGTGTTGATATTCTTTCAATACGTCTTGTAGTTCTTGTTCTGGGAATGGGTACAATTGCTCAATTCGCACAATAGCAACATTGTTTAATTCATTTTTACGACGTTGTTCAAGTAACTCGTAATATACTTTACCGCTACAGAAAACGACGCGGTCGACTTCTTTGGCGTTGATATCATCAACTTCACCAATAACATTATGGAAAACACCGGTCGACATTTCTTCTAATGAAGAAACCGCTAATGGGTGACGCAATAATGATTTAGGTGACATAACGATCAATGGGCGACGCATAGGACGAACCACTTGACGGCGAAGCATGTTAAATACTTGCGCAGGAGTCGACGGTACACACACTTGCATGTTGTGATCAGCACACAATTGTAAATAACGTTCTAAACGAGCCGATGAATGCTCTGGACCTTGACCTTCATAACCGTGTGGTAACAACATAGTTAGACCACATAAACGGCCCCACTTTTGCTCACCAGATGAAATAAATTGGTCAAATACTACTTGTGCACAGTTAGCAAAGTCACCAAATTGCGCTTCCCAAATAGTTAAACCATGTGGTTCTGCTGTGGTGTAACCATATTCAAAAGCAAGTACAGATACTTCAGAAAGTACTGAGTCGTGTACATCAAATGGACCTTGGTCTTTACTCACGTTATTTAGTGGTAAATAGGTACTGGCATCTTCTTGGTTATGCAATACAGCATGACGATGGAAGAAAGTACCACGACCGGCATCTTGTCCGGTAATTCGAACTCGCTTGCCCATATCAACAATTGACGCATACGCTAAATTTTCAGCCATACCCCAATCAAGTAATTTCTCACCTGAGGCCATTTTTTTACGGTCATCGTAAATTTTCTTAACACGACCGTGTACTGGATGATCTTCAGGGTATGATGAAATACCTTCGGCTAATGCTTTAAGCTTTTCAAGCGAAATTTCTTTCTCGTATTCATCATCCCAGTCGTGACCAATATATGGAGTCCAGTCAACTGAATGCTCAGTCATTGGGCGCCATTGTTCAACGGTACACTGGCCTTCGTCTAATAATTTACGGTAATATTCAGCAAGTTCAGCTGATTTAGCTAAAGTAATACTACCTTCGCTATTAAGCTTGTCTGCATATAGTTGACGCGGCGTTGGGTGTTTTTTCACCTTTTGATACATCAATGGTTGCGTGGCATTTGGCTCATCAGCTTCGTTATGGCCATGACGGCGATAACAGACTAAATCGATAACCACATCACGCTTAAATTCATTACGGTAATCAAGGGCAATTTGTGTTGCTAGAATAACTGCTTCAGGGTCGTCACCATTTACATGAAGAATTGGCGCAGATACCATTTTAGCTATATCAGTACAGTATTCACCGCTTCGCGTATCTTCTTGATTCGATGTAGTAAAACCAACTTGGTTATTAACCACAATACGAATAGTACCGCCAACTTTAAATGCACGCGCTTGCGACATGTTAAAAGTTTCTTGTACCACACCTTGGCCCGCTATAGCAGAGTCACCATGAATAGTAATAGGTAATACTAAGTCACCTCGGTCACAGTCACGACGGTCTAAACGTGCGCGCACGCTACCGATAACCACTGGGTTTACAATTTCAAGATGCGATGGGTTAAACGCTAACGCTAAATGAACATTACCACCTGGGGTGACAAAGTCAGAAGAATAACCTTGGTGATATTTAACATCACCAGAGCCTAATGCTTCGTCGTGCTTACCGCCAAACTCATCAAAAAGTTTTGATGGGTTTTTACCCATCACGTTCACAAGTACGTTTAAACGACCACGGTGAGCCATGCCAACAACCACTTCTTTCGCGCCATGAGTACCTGCGCGTGTGATTAGTTCTTTAAGCATTGGCACTAACGCATCACCACCTTCAAGTGAGAAACGTTTTGCACCGGGGAATTTCGCCCCTAGATATTTTTCTAAACCGTCAGCAGCGATTAAGCCTTTAAGCACTTCTTCTTTTTCAGCGATAGAAAGCTTAGCTTGTGATTCAACAGACTCGATACGATGTTGTAACCAGCGCTTTTCTTCGGTAGAAGTAATATGCATGTATTCAGCACCGATAGAACCACAGTAGGTTTTTCTCAGCGATTTAAATAGGTTACCTAACTTCATTGACTCAGAGCCTACCGCGTAAGAACCTACGTTGTATTCTTTATCAAAGTCGTTTTCTGATAGTTCATGGTGGGAAAGTTGAAGATCGCGTACTTGGTCGCGCTGCCATAACCCTAATGGGTCAAGGTTGGCATTTTGATGACCACGAAAACGAAATGCGTTAATAAGTTGAAGAACTTTAACCTGTTTTGCGTCGCCGCCACCTGAAACAACCACAGTTTTATGTGATTGCTTTGCAAGCGTTTTAAATTCGTCACGAATTTCAGAATGCCTATATTCTACTTCGGCACCTTCAATTTTAGGTAGTTGTTGAAAAACGCCGCGCCACTCTTCTGAGACCGACTGCGAATTATCAAGGTAAGATTCGTACAATTCTTCAATATAAGCGATGTTAGCACCGCTTAAATGGGAAGACTCTAACCAAGCCTTCATTACACCTTCTGGCATTGCCTGTTCCTTTACTGGGGTAAAAGCAACAAATAAATTAGTTTAAAAGTAGCAGAGCCTTGATACCTTGTAAAAAGTAAAAATGCTCCGCTGTACCTTAAAAAGGCTTTTAAACTGCTCTAGTAAGCAACATCGACTTAATATGGCCGATGGCTTTGGTTGGGTTTAATCCTTTCGGACAAACGTCAACACAGTTCATAATGCCGTGACAACGGAATACGCTGTAGGCATCTTGTAAATCGTCTAAACGTTCTTCAGTAGCTGTATCACGGCTATCAATTAAGAAACGATAAGCGTGTAACAAACCAGCAGGACCGATAAACTTATCAGGGTTCCACCAGAACGAAGGACAAGACGTTGAACAACAAGCACATAAAATACATTCGTATAAACCATCTAAATGCTCGCGCTCTTCAGGTGATTGTAAATGTTCACGTGCAGGTACGTCTTTACCGTCGTTAATCAAGTAAGGCTTAATTTTTTCATATTGATTATAAAACTGTGTCATATCAATAATTAAATCACGCACTACCGGTAAACCTGGCAATGGACGTAAAACAATTTTACTTGCCTTAACTTCTGATAATGGCGTAATACAAGCTAAGCCATTCTTACCATTCATGTTTAAGCCATCAGAGCCACAAACACCTTCACGACACGAACGACGGAAAGACAATGTTGGGTCTTGTTCTTTTAACAAGATCAACGCGTCTAAAACCATCATGTCAGAGCCGTCAGGAATTTCTAACTCAAAGTCTTTCATGTAAGGGGCATTATCAACATCAGGGTTGTAACGGTAAATTGAAAAAATCTGTTTCATCGTCAATGCTCCTTAGTAAGTTCTTGCTTTCGGTGGGAAAGCTTCACGGTGAACTGGCGCCATGTTAACGTCACGCTTAGTCATGTCTTCTGTATCTGGAGAATAGATAGAGTGACATAACCAATTGTCGTCATCACGTTCGGTGAAATCTTGACGGGCATGCGCTCCGCGAGACTCAGTACGGAAGTTTGCAGCTTTAGCTGAACAGAATGCCGTTTCCATTAAGTTGTCTAGTTCTAAACACTCAATACGTTGAGTATTAAATTCAGATGACTTGTCGTCTAAACGTGCATTTTGTAAACGTTCGCGAATTTCAGTTAATTCTTTCATCCCTTGTGCCATAGCTTCACCTTCACGGAATACCGAGAAGTTCATCTGCATACATTGCTGTAGGTCTTTACGAATTTGAACTGGGTCTTCACCTTTAGTTGAACTTTCCCAGCGCTGAGTACGCGCTAAAGAAGCTTCTAAATCAGACTCTGACGCGTCTTTACCAAATTCAGTGTCATTAAGGTATTCACCTAGGAATTTACCCGCAGCGCGGCCAAATACAACTAAATCAAGTAATGAGTTACCACCTAAGCGGTTAGCACCATGAACAGATACACAAGCAATTTCACCAACAGCGAATAAACCTTCAACAATTGTTTCTGTGCCATCAGCTGCTACGTTAATCGCTTGACCATTAACATTGGTCGGTACACCGCCCATTTGATAATGACAAGTAGGAATAACTGGAATTGGCTCTTCAGCAGGGTCAACGTGAGCAAATGTTCTTGATAAATCACAAACACCTGGTAAACGTTGATTTAAGGTTTCACGACCTAAGTGATCAAGCTTAAGCTTGATGTGTGGACCCCAAGTTGGGTGGTCACAACCGCGGCCTTCACGAATTTCTGTCATCATTGAACGAGCAACAACGTCACGACCGGCAAGGTCTTTCGCGTTAGGCGCATAACGTTCCATGAAACGTTCGCCGTCTTTATTAAGAAGGTAACCACCTTCACCACGACAACCTTCAGTAACTAATACACCCGCACCAGCAATACCGGTTGGGTGGAATTGCCACATTTCCATGTCTTGCATTTGCACGCCAGCACGAAGCGACATACCAACACCGTCACCGGTATTAATATGAGCATTAGTGGTTGATGCGAAAATTCGACCTGCACCACCGGTAGCTAGTACCGTTGCACGGGCTTTAAAATAAACAATTTCACCGGTTTCAATGCAAATAGCGGTAGTACCTACAACGGCACCGTCACTATTTTTCACTAAATCTAAGGCATACCATTCGCTATAAACGTTAGTTTTATTTTTAACGTTTTGCTGATACAAACAATGAAGTAAAGCATGGCCAGTACGGTCAGCCGCAGCTGCAGTACGAGCGGCTTGTTCACCACCAAAGTTCTTAGATTGACCACCAAATGGACGTTGATAAATCTTACCTTCGTCGGTACGAGAAAATGGTAAGCCCATTTTTTCTAATTCGATAATCGATTCTGGACCGGTTTTACACATGTATTCAATCGCGTCTTGGTCACCGATATAATCAGAGCCCTTAACGGTATCGTACATGTGCTGTTCCCAGTGATCTTCATGGGCGTTACCCAAGGCTACAGTAATACCGCCTTGAGCTGATACCGTATGAGAACGAGTAGGAAAAACTTTTGAGATCAAAGCACAAGATTTACCTGACTCTGAAATAGCTAATGCAGCGCGCATACCCGCACCGCCTGCGCCAATTACAATGGCGTCAAATTCACGAACAGGAACGCTCACTTAAACACCCCACACTATTAATAAGCCAGCTACTAAATAAGTTAATAAAGTAACTGCAAAAAAGAATTGTAATGATCCACGTAAAAATGCAGGTTTAACGTAGTCTGACAATACTTGCCAAACGCCAATCCAAGCGTGAATAACTAATGAAAAAAGGGCTAGCACGGTAAAGATTTTTACCGGAAGACAAGCGATAAAGCCTTGCCAAACATCAAACGTAACTTCTGGGGTTATCAGAAAGAAACCTAAAACCAAAAAAGTATACAAAGCAAGAATAATGGCACTTGCTCGAATTAAGATGAAATCGTGTACGCCGCTACGACCTACTGTTGCAATGTTGTTTACCATAATTTAGCTCCTACTAGAACGGTTAGTACAAGCCATAAAGCAATGATTAATTTGGCGCTAGCATTTCCAGAACTAAGTTCTTCGAAGTGGCCTAAATCCATAAGCAAGTGACGAATACCACCAAGTACGTGATAAATTAAAGCCGATACAATACCAACAATAATAAGTTTGAAGAATAAACCATCAAGACATGATTTAACTTGAGCGAATCCTTCAGCGGAAGATAGAGATAAAGATAGAGTCCATAATAAAATACCGATGGCAAATACCATGATCACACCAGAAACACGGTGTAATATTGAAGCATTTGCAGCAGCGTGCATTTTTATTGTAGACAGGTTCAGGTTTACAGGACGTTGTTTTTTCACAATAGTGCCTAAAGAGATTAAATAGCCTTCTACTTTTTTTTATTGTCACTCATTGAGCTAAATGTACCCACACGAGTAACCCCCCAGCGAACTACATTACAAACGTTTTCAAACTCACAGCAAAAAAGCGTGAAAATGTTCTAAAATGTAGGACGCCATGATTATATAGACGAAAGTTTCCAATTACAATTTAATGAAATGCAAATTTCAGGCTTTTCTAGACACTGTGTCGATTTTTTGACCATTTCCTTGACTTCGATCTTTTCTCGCCGATTATGGGATTGACTTAGAGGGGGTGTTTTGCAGTAGAATAGCCGACAGTTTTATATTCATAAAGACTGAATAATTGTTCAATTATTCAGATAAACAATTGATAGGGGATAAAACATATGGCTGATTCGAAAGCCTCTCTTAGCATTGATGGTGAAGTAGTTGCAGACTTACCCATTTTACAAGGTACTGCTGGCAACGACGTTATCGATATTCGTACTTTAGGTAGCACTGGTTATTTTACTTATGATCCAGGCTTCTTAGCTACTGCGTCTTGTGAGTCATCAATCACTTTCATTGATGGGGGTAAAGGTGTTTTACAACATCGCGGCTACCCTATTGATAGTCTTGCAAAAAAAGCTGATTATTTAGAGGTTTGTTACATTTTACTTAACGGTAATGCGCCGACCAAAACTGAGTACGATGAGTTTAAACATATCATCACAAACCACACCATGGTGCATGAAAAGTTAGTGCATTTTTTCCACGGTTTCTTACCTGATGCTCACCCAATGGCGATGCTTTGTGGTGTAGTTGGTGCTTTATCATCTTTCTATCACAGCGACTTAGATATTGATGATCCAGCGCAGCGTAAACGTAGTGCACACCGCTTAATTGCTAAGATGCCAACGATTGCGGCAATGGCTTATAAATACAGCATGGGACAACCTTTTGTTTACCCACGTAACGACCTTAACTACGCTGAAAACTTCTTACACATGATGTTCTCTGTACCAGCTGAAGAATACGTTGTAAGCCCAGTTGTAGCTAACGCTATGGACCGTATTTTTACGCTTCATGCTGACCACGAACAAAACGCTTCAACGTCTACTGTACGTTTAGCTGGCTCTTCTGGTGCTAACCCATATGCATGTATTGCTGCGGGTGTAGCGTCTTTATGGGGTCCTGCTCATGGTGGGGCTAACGAAGCTTGTTTAACTATGCTTGAAGAGATTGGTTCTCTTGAACGTGTTGACGAGTATGTTGCTAAAGCTAAAGACAAAAATGACTCTTTCCGCCTAATGGGCTTTGGTCATCGCGTTTATAAAAACTTTGACCCACGCGCCACGGTAATGCGTGAAACGTGTCACGAAGTTTTAAAAGAATTAGGCATTAAAGATCCACTATTAGACGTGGCAATGGCACTTGAAAAAGTAGCATTGGAAGACCCTTATTTCATTGAGAAAAAGCTTTACCCTAACGTAGATTTCTACTCAGGTATCATCTTAAAAGCTATTGGTATTCCTACCAGTATGTTCACCGTAATTTTTGCGATGTCACGTACCGTTGGTTGGATTGCACATTGGGATGAAATGCTAGGTCAACCAGGTCAAAAAATTGGTCGTCCTCGCCAGAAATATACCGGTGAATTGAACCGTGAATTTGTGCCTTTAAGCGACAGATAATTCGATTTTATGACTTAAGAAGTCAGCCAAAATAAACAAAAAAGGTAGCCATTGGCTACCTTTTTTTATCACTAAAATAGCTAAATTGATGCTCATTCTACGTTCAAGATTCCAGTAAAATGAACCCTTCTTTGCATTTTCATAAGCTAGAATTTCAAATTTATTAGAGAAAATACTCTAATAAATGCTGAAAAAAGCCTCTAAAAACATTTATTAAATAAATACCAGTCATTCACCATGAAAATATAAAAACGGGTATTTATCGCTGTTTTCGGCATCTATTTTCAGCAAATCTATCAAAAATTGTGGTGAACAAATTCGCGTTTGATCTTAGCCTTGCTAATAACACTCATTATTGAGTTTTAATTCTTTTGGTAAATAAGAGCAAATCATCAAAATTAAATGGTGTTTAGTGATAATTATCACTGTTTAAAACAAGCAACTTATTCAACCATGTTGAACTATTTAAATTCACTTAGCTAATATCGCTACATAACTAGGCTTATATGTACTTAACTTTTCTATATCTAAGTCACTAACTATTAATTCAAACAATTGTTTGGCAAACCTCACGGCCATTAACCGCTATTAAGTCTATCCATAATGACCGCTTAACTGCCCAGTATCACATTAGGTAATAACGGAGTAACTCAACCAAAGAAGCTCCTCTTCGAGCTAGTCTTAAGAATATCGACACCGAAAATAAGCGGATAAATATAATATCGCTTAGCACTAAATTTTATCGTACGACGCTGATATAATGCCGAGCAATATTAATTGGTTAAATTAGCATATGTCAGACTATCAACTTCGCTTTGGCGGCATTGCCCGCTTATACGGTATTAAGGGTGCACAAGCACTAGAAAACTCACATGTATGTATAATAGGTATAGGTGGTGTTGGCTCTTGGGTGGCGGAAGCCTTTGCTAGAAGTGGCTTAGGGGAAATAACCTTAATTGATCTTGACGATATTTGTACCACCAATATTAATCGACAAATACATGCGCTCTCAACTACCGTAGGTCAAAGTAAAGTAGAAGTAATGGCTGAGCGTATTCTTGCTATTAACCCTGACTGTAAGGTTAATCAGGTAGAAGACTTTGTGACCCAAGATAACTTACAGCAATTACTCACTAGTAACTTTGATTATGTAATTGACGCCATTGACTCGGTACGGGTTAAAACGGCTATTATTGCTCACTGTAAAAGAAACAAGCTACCAATTATTACTATTGGTGGTGCTGGCGGCCAAACGGATCCAAGTAAAATAGCTATTTGTGATCTAAGCCAAACCTATCAAGACCCTTTACTGGCGAAAGTGCGTAACCAATTACGTCGAGAATATAACTTTTCTCGTAATATTAAACGAAAGTTTTCAATTGATGCGGTATTTTCTAGCGAACAATTAGTTTATCCAGACGCTGAAGGCGATGTTTGTCATGCTAAACAAAGTGGTGACGGCGCGATGCGTTTAGATTGCAGTGGCGGGTTTGGCGCGGCAACGCATGTTACCGCAAGTTTTGCCTTTTTTGCTGTTGGCCGAGCGATAGAAAAATTATTACGTAAAAAACTCGCAAGTAAGAAATAGTCTTTGAGCTAAGTTTAAGCTAGCTCGAAGCTTAACCGGTCAAAGTGAGTATTTTATTAACAATCGCTTTAAGGCCATTACCCCGTGATGGGCTTAAGTGTTGTAATAAACCGAGTTCGCTAAAGTAACCTTCTAAATCAAAGCTGTGAATTTGCTCGGCAGTTTTATCATTGAATGCCGTTAATACAATCATCAACAGCCCACGAATAACTTTAGCGTCACTATCGGCAGTAAACACGAACTGCTCATTCTCCTGCTTTTGATAACTTAGCCAAGCCAAGCTTTCACAGCCACTGATCAATGTATCTTCATTACGTAAATTTTGATCCATCCGCGGTAATTTTTTACCAAGTAACATGATTTGACGATGACGATTATCCCAACCTTTATTTCGGGAAAATAAATCAATCATCTCGGCCACAGGAGCATTCGCTGCATTGTCACCGGTATTGTCAGTAATGCGCTCTGAAAGTTCTTTTCTCTGCTCGGCTTTAACTTCATCAGCCTGAGCAGATTCAATAACAGCATCATCACTAATAATTTTCTGTAATGACTTTATAAAATAATCAACTTCAGCTTTGGTATTATAAGCAGCTAGCGATACACGTAAGCAACCATCGATATGTAAATACGCCATCAATGGCATAGCGCAATGGTGACCGCTACGAACCGCAATACCATAGCTATCTAATGCCATGGCAATATCATGATTATGGTGACCTTCTACAGCGAACGATAATAACGGAATATCTGGAATACCCTCTGAAATAAACTTAACTTGTTTAAGCAAAGTTAATTGCTGATAGCAATATTGTCCAAGCTGCTGTTCGTATTTGGCTAATGCTTTAAGGTTTTGCTGTTGCAGAAAATTAATAGCCGCTGCAAAAGCCACCACGCCCGCAATGTTAGGTGTACCTGCTTCAAACTTAAATGGTAGTTGATTATAACTAGTAGCATTAAAGCTAACTTTTTTGATCATCTCGCCGCCACCTTGGTAAACCGGCATCTTATTTAATAATGCTTTTTTACCATAAAGTACCCCAACCCCTGTAGGACCATACATTTTATGCGCTGAAAAAACATAAAAATCACATCCTAGCTGTTCAACATTAAGCTGTTGATGAGCAACCGCTTGTGCACCGTCAACCACGGTAATTGCGCCAACTTTTTTCGCTGCTGCAATAATAGCGTCAAGTGGGTTAATACGGCCTAATACATTAGAAATATGGGCAACGCTAACCACTTTAGTTTTGGATGAGATAATAGCACTTAGTTGGTTTTCTTCAATTTTTCCGCTGGCCGTTAAGGGTAATACTTTAATCAGCGCACCGGTTTGCTCAGCAACAATTTGCCAAGGCACAATATTGGCGTGATGCTCACTTTGGCTTAACACAATTTCATCACCTGCACTTAACTGACTTCGTCCCCAGCTTTGTGCTATGAGGTTAATGCTTTCGGTGCTACCTTTAGTCCAAATTATTTCTTCGCTATGCTTTGCGCCGATAAAATGTTGAACCTTAAGTCGCGCTTGTTCATAACTTAGCGTTGCTTTGGCACTAACCGCATGTGAAGCTCGGTGCACATTGGCATTACTATGTTGATAATATTCTTGATAACTATCTAGCACCGCTTGTGGCTTTTGAGTAGTTGCACCATTGTCAAAATACACTAAGGGCAAGTTATTGACTCTGGTGGCTAATAAGGGAAATTTTTCTCTAAAGTGCTGATATTGAAATGCTGGCATGGCAGGTTATGGACAAATAAGCTAAATAATTTTGTCTCGATTATACCTTATTCACTACAAAAGTATTAGCCTCAATCATTTGTAATAAATTTGTTAAATATGGGGCGTATATTTGTTTTTTGAACTATAACTAGTATAGCTAAATAGGAGGGTGCGTAGTATGTCACTATTCTCATGGTTTTCTAAACAGAGTAACGCTAAGGTTAATAAAAATTGTCCCGATACTATCGAAAAAGAATTGCAAACATTTAATAATACATCGATGTGGCCCATTGCCACGGCAAGAAAGTCTACGGTAGTAAAGCAACAAATTTACCTGAATGAAATAAATAATAAAAAGTCACAAAAGCAACACACGGAATTGAAAGATAAAGCCACTCAATAATTATCTCTACTGCAAAGGAATGCACCTTTTATTAACTTTTAACCAGCTAATAAATTAGAGTAATATTTTCCCCCTAGCTATCTACCATAAAATTAACGCTTTAATACTCACCCAAACGAACTCTTCGCTGGCGTAAGCTGTCAGACTCTTGCAATTCTGCCATTTTAAGCCAATGTTTAGCTTGTATATTATGCCCTGCCCGATATTTAGCTAAAGCAATATTATAATGAAAACTAGGCATAGCATGTTGGTTTTGCCACTGAGTTAATACTTGCTGATAACTACTTGGAAATGGCGCTTCATAACTTTGCATAAATGTTCTAGTAGATAAAGGTTTATACGCCTGAGCTACAGCCGTATTGCAGGTATCACTCTTAAAAAGCCCGACTTCATGTTTATAACTTTCTGGTGTGCCTATTACCCATGATTGCAGCCCCTGAGCTTCTTTTTTTAAATGTATAATAGGAGTGGAAGTTTTTATTTGCTTAGCCCAAGGTAATTGCGCCAACAGCTTCTTCCGTAAAGCTAATCGTCCATCTTGATTCTGGTATTGCTTTTCGTTTAGATGGTCAGATGCTAGAACGGCAATATTATTAGCAAACATCTTGGTTTGCTTTTGAGTACAAGCAAGGTGTTTTTCAGGTAGTGGGTATTCGTCAATAAAACCGAGTAAGTGGGCAAGTTCATGAGCAAATACTAAATGGTCATCATGGCTATCTAAATAGGCAATACCTAAATGCACATTAGCGCCGCCTTCAGGCAACATGATCCCAAGGTAACGGCTATTAATATTTTCAGCGAATTGATGCCACTGTGCTTCATCACAGCTTATCGCTGTAGTAATTCCCCCTGATTCACATTGTAATTGATGCAAAGGAATATAGCGCGGCGGGGAAAAGCAAAAGCTACCACTTAATGGGTGTTGGGCAAATTTTGATAATAAAACCTCAAGATGAACAAGATCGGCTAAACGGGTAGCAAAAAGCTGCACGCTATTTTTACAAGCTAAAGCAAGTTTACTATTTTTCTTATTTAGCCGTTCTGCGAGGTTACTTTCAAAATTTGCCTGAACAGCATCAAATACCGAAAAATATTGAAGTTGCGATAATAGATATTGTTGTGTTCGCTGTTGCTGCTTACTCAGCAGATCGCCACTCAGTTGTTGCCATTGCTGAATTAAAGTAACCAGTGTTTGTTTATTACCTTGTGCAAGAGCGATTTCAATTCTAAGTTTGAGTGAGTCAAAATACTGCTCGCAATTAGCCATATTGTTACACTCTGCCAAGAGCCTTTCAGCTTCAGTTACCTTGTTTTGAGCAATGTAGATATTAGCTAGCGCAAAGCGGGCTTTGGAGTGATGGCCCCGACTGGCTTTTTGGTACCAAAATATTGCCTGCTTAAGATCACTGCCCTCCATTTCACTTTTGTTGGTTGAACCATCATTTCTATCTTGATAAAAGCGTGCTAATAAATAGGCTTGTTCATCACTTTTATTAGCTAACAAGCGACTGTATTTTTGCCAGCCCTCAGAGCCAATGGTTTGTAAAGTTAATTGCTGCTGATAAGCCAAAGGCAGCTTAAGCTCGGTTGCAATTGTTAGTTGAGCAAAAGTTATCTCTGCTTGGTTGATTTTATCGGTGAGATAATTAGCTAAAAAAAATGAGCTTGACGATAATATTATCGTCAAGCTCATTATTATTAATAAACGACCAAGCGTTATAAATGTCATAATAAACGAGGTAATTTACTTCTGTGCTTGTGGTTCAACCGTACTGCCATAAGTAGCGCGCATCAATTCAAGCTCAAGTTTTGCGTATCTATGCTCAACAAATTCATAAACATTGGTGCTCATAGATAACTTAAAGAAGTTTGCTGCGGCATTTAAGTTACCTTGAAATTGGTTATATTTACCGAGATAAAAATACGCTTCGCATAAACGCTCGGTTAACTCTTTACTCGACTTAACACCACGTGGCACTTGTCGTAAAAACTTATCTTGCGCAAGGTTACCTAAATATAAATCAATAATATCTTTCGCCCAGTTATTATCATTTACTTGTAATGCTCGGCTTTGCAATGCTAGTTGAGCTTGCCCCATTTCAACGTCGTGCTCGGCTAGGTATAACCATAATACTCGGTAAGGGTCGCTTGGTTGCTTTTGTTGGAAAACGCTTAAATCGTCTATCGCTAACTCTGCACGGCCGCCATAATATAAAGCAACACCACGGTTAAGATAGGCAAATTCATGCCCCGGTGCTAAGTCTAACGTTGAATCAAAGGCATCATAAGCTTGGTCGAATTCTTGTAACTCAGTGTAGTGAATGCCAATAAAATTATAAGCATCAACCAAATCTGGTTTTAAACGCAGTGCTAGATTAAAGTCTAAACGTGCTAAAGAGCGTAAACCAACACTGTCGTAAATTACGCCTCGATCATAATAAAGCTGCGCCTTTTGCACATCGGTAATATCGGCGCGAGAAATAACTTCTGATAAACGTGCAATCGCTACTTCGCTTTTATAATTAATTGGCATTGGCTCTGCGATGATCAACTGGCCAACAGCGCCACGATTATTTGAATCACCAAGTAACGAGCAACCTTGTACAAGTGACAAAGCCAAAAGAAGCGTTAGGTTTATATAAAATTTCACTAAAAAATGTACCTTTTTCAGATAGATCACTTACGTGTTTTTCGATTATATAAAAAAGGGAGCCTGTAAGCTCCCTTTTTATGTGACAAGTTGTAAGTTAATACAACTTAACCTTTGCAGTATTACTCAGCAGCTTCTGGAGCCGCAGCAGCAGGCTTTTCAGCCGCTTCTTTAATACTTAGACGTACACGGCCTTGACGGTCAACTTCTAGTACTTTAACAGTAACTTCTTGTCCTTCGGTTAATACGTCAGTTACCGCATTAACACGCTCTTCAGAAATTTGTGAAATATGTACTAAACCATCTTTACCTGGTAATACGTTAACAAACGCACCGAAGTCTACGATACGTACAACTTTACCTGTGTAAATTGTACCAACTTCAATTTCAGCAGTTAACGCTGTGATACGTGCAATTGCATCTTTAGCTTGTTCGCCGTCAGTTGCTGCAATTTTCACTGTACCGTCATCTTCAATTTCGATAGTAGTGCCTGTTTCTTCAGTAAGCTGACGAATAGTTGCGCCACCTTTACCGATGATGTCACGAATTTTATCTTGAGCCACTTTCATGGTGTGAATGCGTGGAGCAAATTGTGAAATATCTTCACGATGGCCGCCAATAGCTTCATCCATAACAGATAAGATGTGAGTACGAGCTGCTTTTGCTTGGTTTAAAGCAATTTGCATGATTTCTTGGGTGATGCCTTCAATTTTAATATCCATTTGAAGAGCCGTAATACCACCAGTAGTACCAGCTACTTTAAAGTCCATGTCGCCTAAGTGATCTTCATCACCTAAAATGTCAGAAAGAACAACAAAGTCGTCGCCTTCTTTAACAAGACCCATAGCAATACCAGCAACAGATGCTTTAATTGGTACACCAGCATCCATAAGCGCTAATGAAGTACCACATACAGAAGCCATTGAAGAAGAACCATTTGATTCAGTAATTTCAGAAACTACACGAACCGCATATGGGAATTCATCAGCGCTAGGCATAACCGCTAACATACCGCGTTTTGCTAAACGACCATGGCCGATTTCACGACGCTTTGGCGAACCAACAAAACCAGTTTCGCCAACACAGTATGGAGGGAAGTTATAGTGAAGCATAAATGCGTCAGTTTTCTCACCCATGATAGTATCAAGACGTTGTGCGTCACGTTGCGTACCTAAAGTAGCAGTAACTAAGGCTTGAGTTTCACCACGAGTAAATACAGCACTACCGTGAGTACGTGGCAATACGCCAGTCATCACGTCAAGTGCACGAATCATTTCAGGATCACGACCATCAATACGTGGTGAACCTTTAGTGATACGGCCACGAACAACTGTTTTTTCTAAATCGTGGAATAAATCTTTTGCTTCTTGAACGTCTAATTCAGCATCAGCTTCAAGCAATTGCTCGATAACTGCATTGCGAATTTCTGCAACTTTTTCGTAACGAACAGCTTTTTCAGTAATTTGGTATGCTTCATTTACTTGTGCTTCTGAAAGCTCAGCAATTTTAGTAGCCAAATCAGCATTTTTAACTGGAGCAACCCAATCCCACTTAGGATTGTTAACTTCAACAGCCATTTCTTTAATAGCAGTGATAGCTGTTTGCATTTGCTCATGGCCGTAAACTACAGCGCCAAGCATAACTTCTTCAGAAAGCACGTCAGCTTCAGACTCAACCATCAATACAGCTGAATCAGTACCTGAAACAACTAAATCTAATTGTGAAGTTTCTAATTCAGATTGTAATGGGTTAAGAATGTATTTACCGTCAGAGTAACCAACACGAGCAGCGCCAACAGGACCACTAAAAGGCATACCTGAAATAGCTAATGCTGCTGAAGTACCTAATAAAGCGATGATATCAGGGTTAATTTCTGGATTAGCAGAAACAACAGTGATAACGACTTGAACTTCGTTAGTGAACCCTTCAGGGAATAATGGACGAATTGGACGGTCAATTAAACGACAGATTAATGTTTCTTCTTCAGAAGGACGACCTTCACGTTTGAAGAAACCACCAGGGATTTTACCCGCTGCGTAAGTACGCTCTTGGTAGTTAACAGTTAATGGGAAGAAGTCTTGACCAGGCTTAGCTTCTTTTTTACCAACAACAGAAACTAATACTGAAGTATCGTCCATGCTTGCCATTACAGCACAAGTGGCTTGACGAGCGATTACGCCCGTTTCTAAAGTTACGGTATGTTGACCGAACTCAAAGGTTTTAGTAACCGGATTGAACATAGGTAGTTCCTTAAATATTTAGATTTTAATCAATCTGTACAATTATTTATTCACTAGTAGCTAAAGGTTTTCACGCTAAAAGCTGAACAAAAAATTATACAGTTTGATTGATTAGTTTAATTATAAATTAAACAAAACCTTACCCTAACTCAGCTAGAACAAAATTTTGCTCGCACATTATACTAACTAGGCGCGTATTTGCTAGCGTCAAAGTGAGATAGTTACGATATTTTTGAGGTTTTATGTAACAGCAGAAAACAAAAAAGGAGCCATCGGGCTCCTTTTTCAATCAATAATTTAGCCTAGTCTTAACGACGTAGACCTAATTTACCGATTAAAGACGTGTAACGTTCAACGTTTTTGCCTTTTAAGTAGTCAAGTAACTTACGACGTTGGCTAACCATACGTAATAAACCACGACGAGAATGGTGATCATGGATGTGCTCTTTGAAGTGACCTTGTAGGTGGTTGATTTGTGTAGTTAACAAAGCAACTTGAACTTCTGGTGAACCGGTATCACCTTCTTTTTGAGCATATTCAGCAACAATTGCTGCTTTTTCTGTAACATTTAAAGACATAATTAATCCTTAGTGTGTAAGTACCCGAGGGTAGCTATAAAATCTCACCAGCCAAACACTAATTCAGCATGGCGACAAAAGAGCGCGTATTCTATCAGCCGCTTTCTAGAAAGCAAGTAAAATAACGATAAAGCAAATAAAATAGCGCTGATGAGGTAATTCTATTAACTTTCTTTTACGGTAATACGTTTTGGCGCAACTAAACCGTTGTCATCTATAGTACCAACGCCAATAAATTCACCATTTTCTACGTTATCGCCAATATAAACTTGCACTAAGCCATCAGCGGGAGCACCACCGCATTGTACGGGGTTACCATGGCGTAAGAAGTTGGCAGACATATCATCAACAGTTACAGCAGGCATACCGGCAACCGCAGTGTTCATTGGTACTAATAATGGGTCAAGCAAGGTTGACGGTGAAACTTCATCGGCTTCAGCTTGTGCAAGCAAAGCTTCTAAATGTTCAACGGTGACCATTTTATCACGCGGGTAAGAACCAACGGATACACGTCTCAGTGCGGCAACATGGGCGCCACAACCTAATAATTCGCCTAAGTCATCAGTTATAGTACGAATATAAGTACCTTTTGATACATGAATTTCCATATCAACTTCATCGTTTTCAAAACGAAGTACATCAAGTTTAAATACAGTTATATCACGTGACTCACGCGGCACTTCAATGCCTTCACGAGCATACTTATATAAAGGTTGCCCTTGATATTTTAATGCCGAATACATTGATGGTATTTGCTTGGTGGTTCCGCGAAAAGTATCAACAGCCGCTAACAACTGCTCTTGTGTTGTTGTTACTGGCTTTTCGCTAACCACTTCACCGTCAGCATCACTGGTAGTAGTGCGAATACCTAGTTTAGCCGTTACTAGATAGGTTTTATCTGTATCTAATAAGAACTGAGAAAACTTAGTAGCTTCGCCTAAACATATTGGTAACATGCCTGTGGCCAGAGGATCTAACGCACCTGTGTGCCCTGCTTTTTGCGCAAAATAGATGCGCTTAACTCTTTGCAATGCATGGTTTGAAGACATTTCATAAGGCTTATCAAGTAATAAAATACCATTAACCGGGCGGCCTTTTCTACGCTTTGCCATGTGTTACTTGTCTCCGTCTTGCTCTGTACTTTCAAGGCTTTCACCTTCAACATCAGGAGTAAGGTTTTCGTCATCCATTAAATGCTTGTCATTAGCAACGGCTTGGTCAACTAAATGGCCCATGCGAACACCTTCAGCCATCGATTTGTCATAAACAAAACGCAGATGCGGCATAATACGCGCGCGTAATTTTTTCGCTAATAATGAACGAATAAAACCTGCAGCTTCGTTTAATACTTCAACGGACACTTCAATTTCATCTTTATCTTCAGTAAAAAAAGTAACAAAGATTTTGGCATAAGCTAAATCACGAGTAACTTCTACTGCTGAAACTGTGGTCATGCTTAAACGCGGGTCTTTAACTTCACGCATTAATATAACAGCAATTTCTTTTTGAATTTGTTGACCTACGCGGTCAGTACGAGCGTATTCTCTCGCCATCTTGTACTCCTAAAGCAATGATTTAATAACATTGCTTCTTTAAAAATAATTAACGCAAAAGGGGCATAAGCCCCTTTTGTATACAACTTCATATGACTGTTGTTTTATATTAAAGATAATTTCGTTTAGAGCAAAGATGGTGCACGGAGTTGACGTTAGTCAATGAGTACACCAGATGCCGCTATTAACGAAAGTAGCAAAATATAAAATTACAGTGAGCGTTTAACTTCTACAGTTTCAAACACTTCGATCTGATCACCAACGCGTACGTCATTGTAGTTCTTAACACCGATACCACATTCAGTACCGTTACGAACTTCTTGTACGTCGTCTTTAAAGCGACGTAATGACTCTAGCTCACCTTCGTAAATTACTACGTTTTCACGAAGTACACGAATTGGCGCGCTACGTTTGATGATACCTTCGGTAACCATACAACCAGCGATTGCACCAATTTTAGGTGATTTGAATACGTCACGAACTTGTGCAAGACCAATAATCTCTTGTTTAAATTCTGGTGCAAGCATACCGCTCATTGCTTGTTTAACTTCGTCAATTAAGGCGTAGATAACGCTGTAGTAACGTAAATCAATTTTCTCTGACTCAATTACTTTACGCGCAGCCGCATCGGCACGAACATTAAAACCAACCATGATAGCGTTAGTTGCTGCAGCAAGAGTTGCGTCAGTTTCAGTAATTCCACCAACACCTGAGCCAATAATTTTAACTTTAACTTCATCAGTTGAAAGCTTAACTAGTGAATCAGAAATCGCTTCCAATGAACCTTGTACGTCAGACTTCAATACAACATTCACTTCAGAAACTTCACCTTCAGCCATGCTTGCAAACATGTTCTCAAGTTTAGATTTTTGTTGACGAGCAAGTTTCACATCGCGGAATTTACCTTGACGATATAAAGCCACTTCACGTGCTTTTTTCTCATCTTTAACAACAGTTGCTTCGTCACCTGATTGTGGCACGCCACTTAAACCAAGAATTTCTACCGGAATTGAAGGACCTGCTGATTGAATTGGCTTACCGTTTTCATCGCGCATTGCACGAACGCGGCCATATTCAAGACCACATAATACGATATCACCTTGGTTAAGTGTTCCTTCTTGAACAAGAACAGTAGCAACTGGGCCACGACCTTTATCCAATTTAGACTCAACCACAACACCATTAGCCATTTTATCAACAACAGCAGTAAGTTCTAAAACTTCAGACTGTAGTAATATAGCGTCAAGTAATTCATCAATGCCTAAGCCTGTTTTAGCTGAAACATGACAGAACTGAACATCACCACCCCATTCTTCAGAAAGAACGTCGTGTTGCGATAATTCACTCTTAACACGTTCAGGATCAGCGCCTTCTTTATCCATTTTGTTAACAGCAATAATAATTGGCGACTCAGATGCTTTAGCATGCTGAATAGCTTCAACCGTTTGCGGCATAACACCATCATCAGCTGCCACAACAATAATTACGATATCTGTGGCTTTAGCACCACGTGAACGCATCGCTGTAAACGCAGCATGACCTGGAGTATCTAAGAAAGTGATCATGCCATGACCAGTTTCTACGTGATACGCACCAATGTGCTGAGTAATGCCACCGGCTTCGCCGTCTGCCACTTTCGCTTCACGAATGTGGTCAAGTAAAGATGTTTTACCGTGGTCAACGTGACCCATAATAGTAACAACTGGCGCACGAGTGATTTCTTCACCTGTGTGTGCACGGTCAGAAAGTACAGCTTCTTCAAGAGCATTTTCTTTAACTAGTACCACCTCACGACCCATTTCTTCAGCAACTAATGCTGCAGTTTCTTGGTCAATCACTTGGTTAATGGTTGCCATCGCACCCATTTTAAACATTACTTTAACTACTTCAGCGCCTTTAACAGACATTTTATTTGCCAATTCAGCAACCGAAATTGTTTCACCAATGCGTACTTCGTTAATTTTAGCTTCAACTGGCTTTTGGAAACCATGCTTTAAGCTTTGTGGAGCTGATAAAGTTAATTTACCTTTGCCTTTACCACGGCCACCGCGTGCATTTCTATCTTGTGCTGGTTTCTTTTTGCGACGACGGCGTCCGCCTTCGTCTGCACTGTCGCTTTTATCTTCAGCTTCTTGCGCGTATTTAGAAGAGGTTAAATGTACCACTTCTTTTTCTTTCGCTTTACGCTCAGCTTCTTGTTCTTTCCAACGAGCTTCGTTTTCTTCAGCAAGTTTACGAGCCGCTTCAGCAGCCGCTTTCGCTTCCGCTTCAATTTTTGCCGCTAATTCTGCTTCTTGTTGCTGACGAAGTTTCTTAGCTTCTTCACTTTCTTCAACTTTCACAGGAGCTGGCGTAGCGCCACTTTCAATGTTCTTAGCTTTTTCAATAGCAGCTTGTTTCGCTTTTGCTTCAGCTTCGGCTTTTGCAGCTGCTTTACGTTCAGCTTCTGCTTCTGCTTTTGCAATAGCTAAAGCGCGAAGATTTTCATCTTCCTTTGCTTTAGCTTCTGCTGCAAGCTTGGCATCTTCTTCAGCTTTAATGGCTGCTTCTGCTGCTAATCTTGCTTCTTCTTCAGCTTTCTGTTGTTCTTCTACATCACTGCGTTTTACATAAGTACGCTTTTTGCGCACTTCAACTTGCACTGATTTAGCTTTACTACCGTGACCTAAAACCAAGGTTGATTTTTTCTTACGGCTAAGCGTCATTTTGCTCGGATTTGCAGCCGAGTCATCACCATGTTGTTTTTTCAAATGATCCAACAAGGTTTCTTTTTCTTCTTGCGACACAGAATCTGTTGCCGATTTTTGAACGCCTGTATCAGCCAATTGGCTAACAAGACGTTCTACCGGTGTACCGATTTCTTTGGCAAGTTGTTCTACTGTTACGTCTGCCATCTAATATTTTCTCCCGGCGATAATTATTCTTCGTTAAACCAACAAATATTACGTGCAGCCATAATTAGCTCGCCCGCTTTGGTTTCATCTAATTCTTCAATATCTGCAATTTCATCAACACCTTGCTCGGCAAGGTCTTCAAGAGTAACAACACCACGGCTAGCTAATACATAAGCTAAATGACGTTCTAAACCATCTAAAGCTAATAAATCTGCAGCAGGTTCAGCACCTTCAAGTGTTTCTTCACTTGCTAAGGCTTGAGTTGTTAGTGCTTCTTTAGCACGATTGCGTAATTCTTCAACTATGTCTTCGTCCATACCGTCAATTTCAAGCATTTCGGCAGCTGGTACGTAAGCAATTTCTTCTAAAGAAGTAAAACCTTCTTCACAAAGTAACGTAGCAAAGTCTTCATCAAGGTCTAATTTTTCAGTGAAAAGCGCTAATACTTTATCGTTTTCGGCTTGATGTTTTTCGTTCATATCAGCAACGGTCATTACGTTTAATTCCCAGCCAGTTAATTGGCTAGCTAAACGAATGTTTTGACCACTACGACCAATGGCCATTGCTAGGTTGTCTTCTTCAACAGCAATGTCCATGGTGTTTTTATCTTCATCAACAATGATAGAGGCAACTTCAGCTGGCGCCATCGCGTTAATAACATATTGAGCTGGGTTGTCATCGTATAAAACGATATCAACACGTTCGCCACCAAGTTCACTTGAAACAGCTTGTACACGTGAACCACGCATACCAACACAAGCGCCAACTGGGTCAATACGTTTGTCATTGCTTTTTACTGAAATTTTAGCGCGAGAACCAGGATCACGAGCAGCGCCCTTAATTTCTAGCATTTCTTCGCCAATTTCAGGTACTTCTACACGGAAAAGCTCAATTAGCATTTCAGGCTTAGTACGGCTAACAAATAATTGTGCGCCACGTGCTTCAGGCTTAATTTCATATAATAAACCACGAATACGATCACCTGGACGAAATACTTCACGCGGCAACATATCGTCACGGTAAACAATCGCTTCAGCGTTGTTACCTAGGTCTAAAATAACATTTTCACGAGTCGCTTTTTTAACAACACCGGTAATAATTTCACCGATTTGGTCTTGATAAGCGTCAACAACTAAAGCACGTTCAGCTTCACGAATTTTCTGAACAATTACTTGTTTAGCTGTTTGGGTAGTAACACGATCAAAAGTTACTGATTCAATTTGCTCTTCAACATAATCGCCAGCTTTTAGTTCAGGTTGCTCGTATTGTGCAGCTTCAATGGTAATTTCAGCATATTGATTTTCAATAGCTTGTTCAGCTTCATCAACTACTAACCAGCGGCGGAAAGTATCAAATTCACCGCTGCGGCGATCAATGCTTACACGAACGCTGATGTCGCCTTCATATTTTTTCTTTGTCGCGGTTTCTAAAGCGGTTTCCATTGCTTCAAAAATACTCTCGCGCGGTAATGCTTTTTCATTTGAAACAGCATCAACAACCAGTAATATTTCCTTACTCATGCTACTTAGCCTTTATTAATCATTTTTTGTCAAAATTATGAACAAGATTTGCCTTGTCAATATTGCTGAATACCAATTCAAACTCTTGATTATCAACAACTACTATTAGGGTGTCATTTTCAATGGCTTCTAATATACCTTTGAATTTTCTACGGCCATTTAATGGAATAGATACTTTCACATTAATGGTTTCACCTACTACTGCTTGAAAATGCGCTAAATCAAACAGTGGACGGTCAACGCCTGGTGAAGATACTTCTAAATTGTATTCACTGCTGATGGGATCTTCTACATCTAAAATAGCACCAACTTGACGACTAACTTCAGCACAGTCATCAACTTCAATACCATTTTCATGATCTATAAATAAACGTAAAACTGACTGATTACCGGCGCTGATATATTCAACACCCAATAACTCTTTACCTACCTCTTCAACAGCAGGTCTTAACATATCTGCCAATTTTTGCTCAAATTTAGCCAACCACATTCTCCAATTAAAAACATTCAGAAATAAAAAAAGGGCATCAAGCCCAATGAATAAATTTTGTACCCATTGTTTTTAAAGGATTTATTAGATAAACCATTAAATAACAGCTACAAAAAAGCCCCATCACTCGGGGCTTTAAACACTGACCCCTCTGAGTAATTTTTCAGTAAACTAATCACCTGAAAAATCAAATAACAAGAAGTTAATATATCGGCTAAATAAGCCTTCAATATTAGTCAGTGTCTTCTTGTTATATTAAGCTGCGCGGATTATATAACCACCTTAGAAAAACCGCAACCTATTTCCACGAACAAAACCTATTTTAACCAATAAAATGACAGCTTTTAAGCCAAAATTCCTAGTTGAAGTTAAATACGCTATACCTATAATAAAAACATAGCTTAGACTTTAATTGTGTGCTTGTTAGTAAAAGCGAAACTTTCATGTTATATATTAATAATCTGTATAACATTTATAGCTTGTATTATTAGGATACTTTATCGAACTATGTATACTTTTTCACAGTTATTAACTCGTAATTTTTTCTTAGGGCTTATTTTCCTAGCAGCTATGTTTGTTGCGACTTTCCTGCTTTTATCTCAATACCTAATAAAACAGCAACACCAACACCAACAGGTAATAACACTATTAGCAGATAATTTTAGCGGTAATGAATTTGAAGCCAAAAAATTTGCTGCCGAGCTCACCAAAATATCTCCTTATCTGCAATTATCTATCACCAGTAAAAACGATGGTTTACTTTTTAATTATGCCAATAATGAACCGGCAGCAGGATTAACGTTAATAAATCCGCCAGCACAACAAGTATCATTAAAAGATAACCAGCTAGTTATTAGCTTTCAACGAGATTTTTCCGTTGCTTTTAATTTTCTAGTACAAACTCTAATGATTCTTTCATTATTAACCTTTGTCTTTATTTTATTTGCCGCTGTTGCCAGTGATAGAAAGAACAAACGTTTATTTAACAGCTTTAGTCAGCAAATTAAAAATGAGATGTCGGCCATTCTCAAGCCTAACAGTAAAGCAGGAAGTGAAATTGATGGTGACATTTTTGAAATTCCTGCTTTAAAGAGTGGCTTAAAAGACATTCATGACTTAATTGAATTAGAAAAAGAAAACGCGTCGTCGTTGGCAAAACATGCTTATATTGACCCATTAACGCAATTAAGTAACCGCAACCGTTTTATTCAATACTTTGAAGATAACATCAGTCAAAACAGCAATATTAAATGTGGTGTACTGGTGATGACTCGCTGCTCTGAATTGCAAACTATTAATCAAATTCATGGTTATCATGTTGGCGATAAATATATTTCAGCTGTAGCTGATTTACTTAAATCAGCTATCGCCCTTTACAGCTCAGCACAACTATTTCGCTTAAATAGCTCAGACTTTGCCGCTTTCATTCCCAATGTTAGGTTAAAAGAAGCTGAAAATTATGCAAAAGAACTTACCAGTATGTTTAACGATTATCAGCAAGCCTCTGATCTCGACTCTGTTGCTTACACCGGTTTAGTGTACTTTGATAAAGACAAACCTTTAGGCGAATTGTTAGCACTGGCTGATACCGGCATTAGCGTTGCCCAAACCCAGCAGCTCAATTCATGGTATTCGCAAAAAGATAATGACTTAACCAGCGATGCTTCCAACTCTTATGGTAACCAAAACTGGCGTCAAGAAATTGATAATGTTATTGAGAATGAACGAGTAACCTTATTGGTGCAACAAATACAGCCTAATAGCCGTAATACTCGAATGTATGGTGAAATTTTAGCGCGCTTTCTTAATGCTGACGAGGAAATGCTACCTACCGCTTCTTTTATTGCTATGGCCGAAAAGCTCGACAAAATTGTCGCCATTGACCGTTTAATTATTGACACCGCCATTACTGAAATTAGTGAAAAAAATATTCAAGATCACAGTTTTGGCATAAATATCAGTTCAAGAACCATTCACGATGACCAGTTTTTAGTTTGGCTTGAACGTCGTCTGCTTAGAGATTCATCAATTGCTTCAAGATTAATTTTTGAAATTAGCGAATATGGCTTACAACAAAATATTCGCACCAGTAAACGCTTTATCGATATGGTTCACCGAGTAGGCGCGCGCATAACGGTTGAACGCTTTGGTGTAGGTTTAACCTCGTTTAAGTTCTTCAGAGAATTAAAGCCTGACTTTATCAAAATGGACAGTACTTATACGCGCGATATTGATGACGATAAAAATAATCAATACTTCTTACGCCTAATGGTTGATTTAGCTCACCGGCTTAGCATTACAGTATTAGCAGAAAGTGTCGAAAGCCAAGAAGAAAAACATACCCTAGAAAAGTTATTTATTGACGGCTGCCAAGGCTTTTATATTGGTAAACCTAGCAAAATGTAAAATTATTAATACAAGCAGTAAAAAAACAGCGACATTCAATTGTCGCTGTTTGCCTTTCACCGCTTAGTTATCTTCAGTTTTACCTCCTGAAAAACCCGACACTTTCCCACTGATGACTTGATCAGAAGCTAAAAAAACTAAAATAGTGAAATAACCTTACTGTTGACCAGTTGTTATATGCTTAATAAACACGGATAATAGCGCGAATTAATTCACTAATTTAGATAAAAAATGACCGATTATCTGCTGCTGCTAGTAGGCACAGTACTAGTAAACAATTTTGTCTTAGTAAAGTTCTTAGGGCTATGCCCTTTTATGGGCGTTTCTTCAAAAACAGAAAGCGCCATAGGAATGTCATTTGCTACGACTTTTGTGATGACAATTGCCTCGTTACTAAGTTACCTCGTAAACACCTATATTTTAAGTCCGCTTGGCTTAGAATACTTAACCACTATGGCCTTTATTTTAGTCATTGCCGTTGTGGTGCAATTTACAGAAATGGTAGTTCATAAAACCAGTGCCAACCTTTACCGTCTGCTCGGTATTTTCCTGCCATTAATCACCACCAACTGTGCAGTATTAGGTGTGGCTTTGCTGAATTTATACGAGCAACACAATTTCTTCGAATCTATTATTTATGGCTTTGGCGCCGCTGTTGGCTTTTCATTAGTGTTAATCATGTTTTCAGCCATGCGTGAAAAACTGATTAATGCCGACGTACCTGAACCATTTAAAGGCTCGGCCATTGCGATGATCACCGCAGGTTTAATGTCATTAGCCTTTATGGGCTTTTCTGGTTTGGTGAAGTTTTAATGGCAACACTTATCGCAATTTTAGTTTTAGGCTTATTAAGTGCCTTATTTGGCGCTTTATTAGGCTATGCCTCAGTAAAATATAAAGTTGAAGGCGACCCATTAGTTGAACAACTTGATGATTTATTACCACAAACCCAATGTGGTCAATGTGGTTACCCTGGTTGCAAACCATATGCAGAAGCTGTTGCCGGTGGTGAAGCCATTAATAAATGTGCCCCTGGTGGCGATGACGTTATCAAAAAAATTGCTGACTTAATGGGGGTTGAAGTTCAACCTTTAGATGCAAACCATGAAGCAGACAATTCACCGAAAGTGGCCTTTATTATTGAGGAAGACTGCATTGGCTGTACCAAATGCATTCAAGCATGTCCTGTTGATGCCATATTAGGTACAACCAAACAAATGCATACCATTATTGAAGACGAATGTACCGGTTGCGATTTATGTGTTGCACCCTGTCCTGTTGATTGCATAGAAATGCGTCCTATCCCACAAACGCTAAATAACTGGCAATGGGATCTCAACAGCATACCTGTAACACAGCTAGATTAAAGAGGTTTTGGTGGAACAAATTATCGAACGCATAAAGCGAGGTCATTATTGGAAATTTCATGGCGGCATTCATCCGCCTGAGAATAAGTTTCTCACCAATAATAAACCCATTCGAAATTTAGCTTTGCCGAGCCAATTAATATTGCCGCTACAGCAGCATATTGGCCGAGCAGGAAAATTATTAGTTCAAGTTGGCGACAAAGTTTTAAAAGGTCAAGCGCTAACCTATAGCCAACAGCCAATGTCGGTGCCCATTCATGCACCTACCAGTGGTACTATTTCCGCAATAAAACCGGCTACCATTGCTCACCCATCTGGTATGGAAGAATTATGTATATTCCTAACCCCTGATGGTGAAGACCAATGGCAACCACGTCAGGTTTGTAACGACTTCAATAGCCTAAGCCCAGCAGAAATAATCACTAAAATTGCCAATGCTGGTATTTCAGGTATGGGCGGCGCTGGCTTTCCTACCCATATAAAAGTAAATACTAACCAGCCAATAAAGTTTTTAATTATTAACGCCGTTGAATGTGAACCTTATATCACCGCCGATGACTTATTAATGCGCGAGCAATCGCCGAGTATCATTAACGGTATTGAAATACTCGATAAACTCCTTTCACCTGAATTTATTTTTATCGGCATCGAAGATAACAAGCCTGATGCCATTAAAGCGCTGCAAAATGCCACCAAACATTTAGATAAAGTAAGGGTTTGTGTATTGCCAACCATGTACCCTACCGGTGGTGAAAAACAGCTTATTCAAATACTAACAGGTCAAGAAGTGCCAAGTGGTGTGCTACCAAGTTCTTTAGGCATTGTTATGCAAAATGTCGCCACTTGTTATGCTATTGCTGATGCTGTACTTAACGATACGCCATTAATAAAACGCGTAGTTACGGTAACTGGCCAAGCATTAGCAAAACCGCAAAATATTTGGGCGCTTCTTGGTACTCCCATTGAGCATTTATTAAATCATTGTGGTTATCAAGCAAGTACTAATAAGCAAATAATTATGGGCGGCCCTATGATGGGCTACACCTTACCTACTACACAAGTGCCGGTGGTTAAAACCACTAACTGTGTATTAGTGCCTAGCGATGAAGAAATTCCAACAACCACTAAAGAGGTGGAATGCATACGCTGCGGACAATGTGCCGATGTTTGCCCTAGCCAGCTATTACCACAAGAGCTGCAATGGAGCGCAAAAGCTAAAGACCACCAACAGCTGAATAAGTTAAATTTATTTGACTGTATCGAATGTGGCGCTTGTGCTTATGTTTGTCCAAGCCAAATTCCGTTAGTGCATTATTATCGTATTTCCAAAGCAGAAATTCGTGAACAACAAGTACTAGACTTAAAAGCAGAGCAAGCAAAAAAACGTTTTGAAGCCCGTAAAATAAGGTTAGAAAAAGAAAAGCTTGCCCGCGAAGCAAAACACAAAAAAGCCGCTGAAGCGCGTAAAGCGCGGATGAATTCAGGTACTGACGCCGCTAATAAAGAAATGTCAGCCGTTGCCGCAGCACTTGCCCGTGTAAAAGCGAAAAAACTGCAAGGCAAGGCAAGTAAAACGACTACCGAACAAACAGAAGTGGCAGAGCCTGCATCAGAAAAAAGCCAAGTATCAGCAGCCATTGCTAGAGCTAAAGCAAAAAAACTTGCCGCTCAACAAGCAAAACAACAAAGCGCAGTAGAAGATAGTAGTGATAAGGTGCAAGAAGCTACTGCCGCTGATGATAAAAAAGCAAAAGTTGCCGCAACTATTGCTAAAGCCAAAGCGAAAAAATTAGCCGCTCAACAAGCAAAACAACAAAGCGCAGTAGAAGATAGCAGTGATAAAGTGCAAGAAGCTACTGCCGCTGATGATAAAAAAGCAAAAGTTGCCGCAACTATTGCTAAAGCCAAAGCGAAAAAATT
>CANMXU010000015.1 GCA_947501935.1 uncultured Alteromonadaceae bacterium | reverse complement strand
TTGAGTCATGTTCACACCTTAATTTAATGGAATAATTATCCCTTATTAAAGTGTGCGGTGCCATTAGAGCAGATCAATCTTCAATTCCTAGTTCATTACGCACACGCTGAAAACCAGCACTTACACTTCTCGGGTTATATGGAAATATTAATTCACTCGTTTTAGGCTGCTTAACTGCAATATTGAAAGAGTCACCTAGTAATGGGGCTATCATGTGATTACCTTCCTTTTTACGGGGATCTTTCCTGTCACGAACTAGTATAGTTTTATGGTCTTGGTTTAAATCGTCCCATTTAAGTTTGCAAATTTCGCCAATACGCATACAAGTTAAAATGCTAAATTCCAGAATATCTAAATATGGAATTCTTACTTGGCCATTAGCTTTTTGATTTTGTCTAAGCTCTAAACCTTTTTTTAGCTTCTCTAATTCAACTTCTGTAGGGCGTCTTGTTCTTTTGTCACTTTTACCGATTAAGCCCATATCAATTAAAGTAGGTAGGGCTTCATCGAATATTGCGCAATTTGCTTCTATATCAAACACTGGCTGGGCTTTTTTCATCACAGCACGTAAGTAACAAACATCATGATAGACCGTTGCTGGTTTGGCTCCTGCTTCTTGTCTTATTTTGCAGTGTTTTATTAAATCGCTAGTTTTGAGTTTGTTACTGTTGATACTGGCAATATCACAATCCCTGAGCATTTGAATAACATAGCGCTTAGTTCTGCCTGTTTGCTCCCAAAGGTGAATATCTTCTATGTAAAGGTCAAGTAAAGCGCCAAGTGGTATTGTTTTTTTAACGCCTATTTCATCATTTTCAATTTCTTGTACGCGTTTTTTACCGTATGTTCGAGCTAACTCTTTTTTACGGAAAGTTTTAGATTCTCGGTGTATAATCGCATTGTTCTTTTTAACAACGATTCCACAACGGTAACTGAAGTCGCCATTAGCTTTAGCTCGTTTTGTAATTGTGAAAGATGCCATCGAAAATCCTACTCTTTTATGGTGTACATATGGTGTACTATACATCGAAATTGAACGCTATTTAAAGTAATTCATGTTTATTTATACAGTATTCTCAGCAAGGTAATAAAGTGTCTAACTCAGTAAAACCGCTAAACTCAACGAATCCCATTAGTCACCGCCTTAGCGTTGCGCCCATGCTCGATTGGACAGATCGTCACTGTCGCTATTTCTATCGCATTATGTCTCAGCATACTGTGCTATACACTGAAATGGTTACCACTGGCGCAATTTTGTTTGGTAAAGGCGATTATTTAGCTTATAACGATGAAGAGCATCCAGTGGTATTGCAGCTAGGTGGTAGCGATATTAAAGCGATGACTGAATGTGCCAAAATTGCTGAGCAAAAAGGTTACGATGAAATCAACATCAACGTTGGTTGTCCGTCTGACAGAGTACAAAACGGCCGTTTTGGCGCTTGTTTAATGGCTGAGCCAAACTTGGTTGCTGAGTGTGTGAGTGAAATGCAAGCCGCGACCAATATTCCGGTTACGGTAAAGTCGCGTATTGGCATTGACGATTTAGACAGCTATGAGTTTTTGCACCAATTTATTAGTACGGTTGGCGCGGCGGGTTGTCAGCACTTTATTGTTCATGCGCGTAAAGCATGGTTAACCGGTTTAAGTCCGAAACAAAATCGTGATGTACCACCGCTTGATTACGACCGTGTTTATCAGGTGAAAAAAGATTTTGCCAATTATGATATTTCTATTAATGGCGGCATTAAAACCTTAACTGAAGCGCAGCAGCACCTTGAACACCTTGATGGGGTGATGATCGGCCGCGAAGTTTACCAAAATCCGTATATGTTAAGCCAAGCTGATCAAAGTTTATGGGGCGAAACTAATCCAGTTATTAGCCGAAGCCAAGTTATTGAACAACTGGCTGAGTATGTAAATCGTCATGTAGCTAATGGCGGCAAAGCTTCACATGTGTTTAGGCATATACTCGGATTATGTAATGGCTTACCGGGGGCAAGACAATTTCGCCGTACCTTAAGTGAATGTGCGGGCAATTTGGAAGCTAACGGCACTACTTTGCAGCAAGCTTATAATGAAGTGGTTGCGGCCAGTCTTTAACTTATTCTTATTTTACCTATGCTGAGCTGAAAATTTTTTCAGCTCTCACATCTATTACCTCTTGCTTTATTCTGCTTAATTTCTTGCTCTTAATGCTGTTTTAGCCAGTGCTGTCGAAGCTAATTTTTCTATTTGGTCAAATTGACCAAAGCTATGCATTATTTAACCAAAAATTAGCGTGACATATTATGTCCTTTGCTGGGGCTTTTAAGCTAGTAAAAATAAAGTTTATATTTATTAATGAGTTATTTTGTTTTTCATTCTTGGCACGCAGCTTGTAATAACTCTGTCATGCAAGGTTAATTACTTTGCCACTCAATTGAAATTATAAGGAATGAAGATCATGAAAAATATTACTGTTAAAAACTCAACGTTAAAAAATTGTTTACTTGCCACTGTTATCACTGGCGCTTTAGCTGCTACAGCTACGGTTCACGCAGAATCGGTTCCGTTAGAAACAGCTATTGCGCAAGCCATTGCCGCACAAGGACAACGGGTAATGAATGAGGTAAGCAATACATTAACAACCAATATCAAACAAGAAATTAATGCCTTTTCTATCGATGCTGCATGGCAATGGTTTAATAACGAAACTAGCCAAAAAGCAGTAGTCACTAATAGTAAGTTTGATGACAAAGCTGATAGCGCAATTCGTCAGTTAGAAAATACCAAAGCATAGTCATTACTTGGTAGTAGTTAATTCTAAATAACTAATACTAATTAACTCATATTCAGTAACTAAATAAAATACATTCAAACATAGCAGGAGTAAGCATTATGGGCATATTTTCACGTTTTACAGATATCGTAAACGCTAATTTAAATAGCATGTTAGATAAAGCAGAGCATCCAGAAAAAATGATCCGCTTGATCGTTCAAGAAATGGAAGAAACCCTTGTGGAAGTACGTGCTACCGCAGCACAACAAATCGCGCAAAAGAAAATATTACAGCGAAAAATTGCTACAACTGAAAAAAGTATGAGTAATTGGCAGCAAAAAGCTGAGTTGGCTATCAGCAAAGGCCGTGAAGACTTAGCGAAAATGGCGCTCACTGAAAAACATAAAAGTTCAGGGCACATTGAACAATTACAAGTAGAACTAAGCCAGTTAGATGAAAACCTAATGCACATTCAAGGCGACAGCCAAAAGTTACAAGAAAAACTAACTGAAGCTAAGCGTCGACAAGATGGTTATTTATTACGTCAAAAATCAGCACAGGTTCGTTTAAAAGTACGACAGCAAGCGGTGGTTTATAACATTGATGAAGCGATCACCAAGTTTGAACGTTATCAGCAAAAAATTGATGATGTAGAGGCACAAATTGAAGCATTTGATCTAACCAGTAATCAAGACTTGTCTAGCCAAATTAGTGCTTTGGAAACCCAAGAACATATTGAAAATGAGCTAGCCGCGTTGAAAAAGCAAGTGGTTAATGGCTAGCTTACCAGTATAAATAACGGGGTATTAAGATGGCAGCGTCAGCGTTAATTGTTTGGTACCTATGTGTGGCGCCTACGGTAATATTTTTTGCAGTGGCTGTACTAGCGCAATGCTTTCTTCCGCGCACTCAGTCGGTCGCCGTAGAGTAACTAGTTAATTAAAATAGAGGAAAAAATTATGAGTTATCAACACAATTATTCAGTTGAAAAAACCTTAAGTAAAGATACCAAAAACAAAAAGCTCAGCGGTGTTTGTGCAGGTATTGCTAATTATTATCAACTACCAAAATTAGGTGTACGTATTGCCGCAATTTTAGCTTTAATCACTTTACCGGCTGCAACGGGTGTTGCTTATGTGGTTGCCACCATATTAATGCCGAATGCAAAATATTATTAGTTGTAATTTATCTTCATATAAAAGGGAGAAAACCGATGTCTTTTTTTAAATCGTTAATGCTCGCCATTGTCGCAACTTTATTTTTAACTTATGTATTAGGCGCAAGTGTTATCGACTTTTTTGGCGTTGATGTTTACATGGACGATGAACTTATTGAGCCAATTAAAGCGATAAGTTTTTCAGCTCTTGCTGTTGTGGTTTTAGTTGTTGTTGCATTAGGTATTGTTTTAAGTGTATTTGGTACCATGATTTTCTTTGTGATGATGATACTTGGCGGCGTTGCTATGTTTGCGATAGGTGTTTTTTGGCCAGTTTTATTAATGGCGTTGGTTTTATGGCTGTTAACACGAGAGAAAAGCCAACATCCAGCTTAGATATTTATGAGGTATTTTTGAGTGCAAAAGCCTTTAAGTGAAATTATTAACCACCTAAAAAATAGTTAAATGTAGTTATGCGTACGTCATATAAAGTGAATACTTTAAACTGCAACGATTGAATAAAAGGGAGATAGATATGCTGGTATTATTGGCTTTGCATATTCTTAGCATTTTTGTTTGTTATTACATTGCTCGATCACGTAAGGCGCAATCATCTTATTGGATATTTATGGGGGCAATACTTGGTCCGTTAGCAATTCCATTTGCCTTCTTCTCAAAACCAATCGTGGAATGACAATAACCTATTTAAAAAACGACGCTAAAATGGCTTTGCAATCGGGTGTATTTACCAAGCGAGCAAACTCTTTTGCTTCAGCTTGCATCATATTTTTTAAGTTTTCATCACTACCTTGTCGGATCAATGCTCGGCTAGTCGCTACGGCATCAACCGGCAACTTCGCAATAGTTTCAGCGATGTTTTGAGCAGTGGCTAAAACTTCTTCAGGGCTAGTTACTTGATTAACAATGCCATAATCTTGAGCTTGGCTGGCAGAAAACATATTGCCCAATACCAGTAATTCAAAGGCTTTGTTATAACCAAGGCGTTGGCTAAGAATATAACTTGAACCTGCTTCTGGGCATAAACCTAATTGAGTGAAAGGTAATTTGAATTTACTGTTGTCAGCAGCAATTACCATATCGCAATGTAATAGCATGGTGGTGCCAACACCCACAGCAACACCGGCAACGGCAGCAACAAGTGGTTTTTTAAATTCGGCTAAGGCGTTAATAAATTTCAGTGCCACTAAGTCATCACCGTTTTCAATAAAATCTTGTAAATCGTTACCGGCTGAAAAACACTGTTCATTACCTTGAATAACAAAGCAACGGATGGACTCATGGCTACTAGCGTAGTTTAATGCGTCATACAATTGTAAGTACATGCTTGAATCAAGTGCGTTTTTTTTATCAAAGCGATTAATGGTGACCGTAAAAACGCCTTGTTGTTCATTTGTGAGAATTAAGTTATTCATTTGCTCTTAGCTTAGTTACAATGCTTTAGGTAAACCTTAATTGTTATAAAATAGGATGTATAGCAAGTTATGAAAAAAAATGCCGTTATTTTGTTTTTATTAATGAATGTTTTCACGTTGCCTTTCTTTGTTGTTGCACAAGAGGCAATTTCCGTAACTGCAGGACACGTACGCGAAACCATTCCAGGGACTGATGTTTCAGCTGCATATATGACGATTAGTAATAAAAGCGAGCAATCGATTAAACTAATTGCCGCAAAAAGTCGCTTAAGTAATCGTATTGAGATTCATCAGCATTTAATGGTTGATGGTATGATGAAAATGCGTAAACAAGACTTCCTGCAAATAAACGCTAACAGCACCGCAACATTGCAACCTTCAGGCTACCATCTGATGATTTTTGATGTGCAAGCACCATTAACTGATGGTGAAACACTAGCAATCACGTTATATTTTGACAATAAGCAAGAAGTTACCGTATCGCTGCCGATACAAGGACTTAAGCAAAAACATTCCCATCACCATCACTAGGAGCATTTTATGGTTAACTACTTCTCCACCAAAACATTTGTCTCGATCATTGCGGCTCTTATCGCGGTATTTTATTTTTTGGGTGTTTTCTGGAGCTTTGAACCCGATTATATCGATATTCACACCGAAGTAACTCAAGACGCCAGTCGCGACAATGTTAGCCCTGTAGTAGGTTATACCACCACCACAGCTTTAATTAGAGTGTCTGAAGCCTTACTTGATAAGCCCGGTGGTTATTTATCAAATGACGCCTTGCCGCCGTCAGTATTTCTCGACAATATTCCTTCGTGGGAATTTGGTGTATTAGAAATGGTGCGTGATTTATCTCTTGTAATGCGTCAAGAATTTAGTCGTTCTCAGTCGCAATCAATGGAAAATGTGCATTTAAAATCTGCCCATCCTAAATTTAATATTGACCACGCTAGCTGGGCAATGCCAAGTGCTGAAAGTGAATACCGTAAAGCGATTAAAGCCTTATATGCTTATCGCCAAGAATTAACTCAAGTAGATACGCAAAGTTCACAGTTTTACGCACGTGCTGATAATTTACGTGACTGGATAGCTAAAGCACAAAAACGTTTAGGTAGTTATTCGCAGCGCTTAAGTGCTAGTGTTGGTCGTGATCAAGTTAACCTTGATCTTGCTGGCGATGCACAGGCGAAACAGTCAACATTTACCGCAGGTAGCGAGCAGGTGCAAACTAGCTGGTGGCAAATAGATAATGAATTTTATGAAGCCCGTGGTGCATGTTGGGCTTTACTTCATTTTTTAAAAGCGGTAGAAATAGACTTTGGTGACGTACTAGAAAATAAAAACGCAAAAATAAGCGTTGAACAAATTATTCGTGAATTGGAATATAGCCAGCAAGCTGTTTGGAGCCCTATGGTTTTAAATGGTGATGGTTTTGGTTTACTCGCTAATCACTCATTAGTGATGGCTAATTATATTTCACGCGCGAACGCCGCCTTAATTGATTTAAATGAATTACTAAGCAAGGGATAAAAAAACATGAAAAAAGCAGTGATTGCAGCGGGTGTTGCAGCTATGTTGTCTGCCAGTGTTCAAGCAGATGTAATAGGATTATACGTAGGTGGTCAGTATTGGGATAACGACGCATCTGGTGTATTTGGTGACGGCCCTAACGCTGATGACCAAGAAGATTTCGGTTTAAAGGGTGATGGGCAAAGCAGTTTTCATATTGCTTTTGAGCATCCAATTCCACTTATACCAAACATTAAAATAGCCTCTACTACCCTAGATACTACAGGTAATGCAGTTATTGATAGTGACTTTGGCTTTGGTGATACCGTTACAGGTGAAGTCGATAGTGTTTTTGATGTCAGCTATGTTGATTATACTTTGTATTATGAAGTTTTTTCTAATGACCTGTTAGCATTTGATTTTGGTATTACTGGTCGTGATATCAGTGGTGACATTGTTGTTACTGAAGTCGATAATATGGCGAATTCAACAGATACTGAATTCTCAGCGATTATTCCAATGTTATATGTGAAAACAGTGATTGGTTTACCATTTACCGGTTTCAATGTTTTTGCTGAAGGTAACATTATTAGTTATGACGACAGTACTCTACAAGATTACCAAGTGGGTATTGCTTACGAATTGCTTGACAACATGGCGATCGATTTAGACATTCAATTAGGTTATCGCTCAGTTGATATGGAATTATCAGACATTGATGATTTCTACTCAGATATTAAATTTGACGGTGTATTCTTAGGTGCTATTGCGCATTTCTAAAGAATAACTGTGCTAATTTTGTAATCTAGCGATCGAATGCCGTAATGTTAACTTTACTGAAACATTACGGCATTTTTATATCCTCGCGCTAAAATATTGTCATTAACATCTTCTTTTTTATAAATTAAACAATCGCTTAGTGATTATTTGAAATAATGCTTTCGTTGCTGAAAGTGTAAGAAACTATTTCATTTAACGCTGTAACAGCCCTTAAAACGTTTCATATTCAATTTTGGAATAAAAAGGCGTTTTCTATTCTTTTTAAATTTTATAAACAACGGCTATTCTGGCTGCATTAATTTGTAATGGGCGAGTTGACCTCATGTTGTCAGATCAAAATCTAAATCAAACAATGTTAGATGCTAATCAATTAGCGTCTTTAAAAGAAGCTATTGGTAGCTATTCTCCGCTGCAACTTGCATGGGCAAGTGGCTATTTAGCAGCTAAAAGCGAAAATACTTCGGTAGCAGTTTTACCTACGGCAGCCGCAGCGCAGCCGGCATCAGTATTAACTATTTTATATGGTTCACAAACTGGTAACGCTAAAGGTGTTGCTAAAGCATTAGCTGAGCAAGCGCAAGCGGCCGGCATTATGGTTGAACTTAAAGGTATGGGTGAATTCAAGCCGAAAAGCATTAAAAATGTTACTCACCTATTAATAGTTACCAGTACTAATGGTGAAGGCGAGCCGCCTGATGACGCTATTGCGTTACATGAGTTTTTAGCCTCGAAAAAAGCGCCAAAACTTAATGATCTGTTCTACAGTGTATTAGCCTTAGGTGATACCAGCTACGAATACTATTGCCAAACCGGTAAAGACTTCGACCAATACTTAGCAAAACTTGGCGCGACGGCTATTACGCCACGTGTTGATTGTGATGTTGATTACGAAGATGCCGCGAAAGCATGGTCAGACGATATTATTGAAAAAGCTAAAGACTTAGTGGCAGCCAAAGAAGCCGCTGCACCAGTAGTTAGCTTAGCCGCTTCAGGCGTTGCTGCTAGTTTTACTAAGCAAGCGCCATATGCAGCAGAGCTTAGTGTTAGCCAAAAAATTACCGGTCGCGACTCTGCTAAAGATGTTCGTCATGTTGAAATTGACTTAGGCGACTCAGGTATTACTTATCAAGTAGGTGATGCCTTAGGTGTGTGGTTTGAAAACGATGCTGCTTTAGTGGAAGAGTTAATCGCAGCATTGGGTTTAACTGCTGATGACACGATTGATTTTTCAGGTGAGCAAATCTCTCTTAGCCAAGCACTTATTGAGAAATTTGAAATTACTCAAACTGCGGTTAACTTTATAAACTTTTGGGCGGAAAAATCACAAGACAAAGCACTACTTGCTTTAGCTGACGATAAAAATGCTGCCCGTGAATACGCTAGTATTCATCAAGTAGTTGATGTGGTTAAAGCGGCTCCTGCAACAGTTAGCGCTCAAGAATTTGTTGGCGCGTTACGCAAAATTACCCCGCGTTTATATTCAATTGCTTCAAGCCAAGCTGAAGTTGAAGAAGAAGTTCATTTAACCGTTGGTTTAGTGTCGTATCAAGAAGGTGAGCAAACCCGAACGGGCGGCGCTTCAGGCTTTTTAAGCGAACGTTTAGAAGAAGGCGGTACAGTTAAAGTATTTATCGAACATAACGATAACTTCCGTTTGCCAAGTGACGGCAATACGCCGGTGATTATGATTGGCCCAGGTACCGGTGTTGCACCATTTAGAGCATTCATGCAAGAGCGTGAAGCCCAAGATGCCAGCGGCGATAACTGGTTACTGTTTGGTGACCAAACCTTTACTCAAGACTTTTTATATCAAGTTGAATGGCAAGGTTATTTAAAATCAGGCTTATTAACCAAACTTGATTTAGCGTTTTCGCGTGACCAAGCTGAGAAAATTTATGTGCAAGACCGCCTACGTGAAAATGCTGCACAAGTATTTGCATGGTTAGAGCGTGGTGCTCATCTTTATATTTGTGGTGACATGAGCCGCATGGCTAAAGATGTTGAAAGCACCTTACTTACCATAATTGAAGAACAAGGTAAGTTAAGCAACGAAGACGCACAGCAATATTTAAAAGATTTACGTAACGCTAAGCGTTATCAGAAGGATGTATATTAATGACTACTAATAATGATCAAAACGGCCCATTGGTTGTTGAAGGTAAACTTGCTGATAACGAACGTTTAAAACGTGAAAGTAATTTTTTACGCGGCACCATCGAGCAAGACTTAGGCAACCAAGTTACTGGCGGTTTTACGGCAGATAACTTTCAGCTAATTCGTTTCCACGGTATGTATCAACAAGACGACCGTGATATTCGCGGTGAACGTACTAAGCAAAAGCTTGAGCCATTACACAATGTAATGCTACGTGCACGTATGCCGGGCGGTATTATTAAGCCTGAGCAATGGTTAGCAATTGATAAATTCGCTGCTGATAAAACCATGTATGGCAGCATCCGCTTAACTACCCGTCAAACCTTCCAGTTTCACGGCGTATTAAAGCCAAATATTAAGTTAATGCACCAAACACTTAACAGCATTGGTATTGACTCTATTGCGACTGCGGGTGACGTAAACCGAAATGTTTTATGTACCACTAACCCAGTTGAGTCTGAGCTTCATCTAGAAGCATATGAATGGGCGAAAAAAATCAGTGAGCATTTATTACCAAAAACTAAAGCGTATGCTGAAATTTGGTTAAATGGCGAAAAAGCTGAAACTACAGAAGAACCTATTTTAGGCAGCAATTATTTACCACGTAAATTTAAAACCACGGTTGTAATTCCTCCGCAAAACGATGTTGACGTACACGCGAACGACTTAAACTTTATCGCTATTGCTGATAACGGTAAGTTAGTTGGCTTTAACGTACTTGTTGGTGGTGGCTTAGCCATGACTCACGGTGATAAGTCAACTTATCCACGTCGTGCTGACGACTTTGGTTTTGTGCCATTAGCTAATGTTTTAGATGTTGCTGCAAGCGTTGTTACCACACAACGTGACTGGGGTAACCGGGTTAACCGTAAGAACGCTAAAACTAAATACACTTTAGACCGTGTTGGCATTGATACTTTTAAAGCTGAAGTTGAAAAACGTGCTGGTATTACTTTCGAAGCAAGCCGTCCGTATGAATTTACTTACCGTGGCGACCGTTTAGGTTGGGTTGAAGGTTTTGACGGTAAGCATCACCTAGCATTGTTTATTGAAAATGGCCGTATTCTAGACTTCCTAGGCAAGCCACTGAAAACCGGCGTTGCTGAAATTGCTAAAATACATAAAGGCGATTTCCGCATGACTGCTAACCAGAATTTAATTATTGCTGGTGTGGCAAGCGAAGATAAAGCACAAATTGAACAACTAGCGCGTGATCACGGCTTATTAGACGACGGCGTAAGTAACCAACGTAAAGATTCTATGGCATGTGTTGCGTTTCCAACGTGTCCATTAGCCATGGCTGAAGCTGAGCGTTATTTACCTGGCTTAGTAACTGATGTTGAGAAAATTCTAGAAAAATACTACATCTCTGATGAGTCAATTATTCTTCGTGTTACCGGTTGTCCAAACGGCTGTGGCCGTGCAATGTTGGCTGAAATTGGTTTAGTAGGTAAAGGCCCTGGTAAATACAATATGTATTTAGGTGGTAATCTTGGCGGAACACGTGTGCCAGCGCTTTACAAAGAAAATGTAGACGAAAAAACCATTCTAAAAGAAATTGATGGCTTAGTTGCGCATTGGGTCAGTGGTCGCCGCGAAGGTGAAGCCTTTGGTGACTATGTTGTTCGCAAAGAAATTGTGCGCGAAATTAAAGTCAGTAAGCGAGATTTTCATGACTAAACCAGCAATTAATAACCGTTTTCCTGGTTCATTACCAAAACCTTGGTTGAATCAGTGGAATGAATTACTTGAAAAAGAAAATGCTATTGCCCGCGTTGAGTGGGCAATGGAAAACCTGCCTGCGCAGTTTGTTTTGTCTTCAAGTTTTGGCATTCAATCGGCGGTTATGCTGCACATGTTAACGCAAGTGGATAAAAATATTCCGGTATTACTAACCGATACCGGACATTTATTCCCTGAAACGTATCAGTTTATTGAGCAACTAACCGATCGTTTAGACTTAAATTTACATGTATTTAGTGCAAAAGAAAGCGCGGCTTGGCAACAAGCCAAATACGGTAATGAATGGGAAAAAGGTGAAGACGAGCTAAAAGCTTATAATCGCCGTAATAAAGTTGAGCCATTAGAGCGTGGTTTAAATGAACTTGAAGCGAGCACTTGGTTTTCAGGCGTTCGTCGTCAGCAATCAAGTCATCGTGAAGGTTTGTCTGTGGTGAGTATTTTACGCGGACGCTTTAAAGTTCACCCGATCATTGATTGGTCAAACCGTGACGTGCATCAGTATTTAACTAAACATAATTTGCCGTATCACCCATTATGGGACGAAGGTTATGTATCAGTAGGTGATGTGCACAGCACTAGGCCATTAGAGTTAGGCATGGATGAAAGTGAAACCCGCTTTTCAGGCATGCAGCGCGAATGTGGCTTGCATACTGACGGTGATGGAATTTAGTTCTTTCTAAGTAAGACGATAAATAAGCCAACTACTTCGTTATAAAAGCTTGATGTAGAAAAACTACATAACAGCTTTAAAGCCTTGTATTTGACTCGTTTATCGACTTCCTGTGCTTTCCTTGCCAGTAAATACCTTTCAAGTCATGAGCATGAGTTTAAGTTGCACAAGTAAAATGCGAACTCAGCTCTGTTTTCAACGATTGATAAAAATCTTCATCTGGCTTATCGCCAATCAAATTCATCAGCTCAGCCCCTACAGGGGTAAACTTATAAAAACATAATACGCTATTGGCTTTTTTTGCCGTTAAATTTAGCTGTAAGCCATTATAATTAAAGGCTAATGTTTCATCTTTTGCTAAGGCATTGGTTTCCGCTTCTTGAATAAATAATAAATGATTGTCAGCTAAAATGAGCAGGTCGCTATAGTTTAAACCATAGTGATTTAAGTTGATTTTATGATCACGTTTTTTACTGAAAAAATTCAATAAATTTGGCATTTGGTAACTCGCCGACAGTATTCTTAAGTTTTTTCTACCGCCATCGCGTACGGTAAAACTGGCCACTTTTGCCAGTAATTTTGCGTCTTGAATGCTTAAACTACGAAAAACCTTTAGCGCCTTCAATGAAAAAGAGCCCGGTGTTGCAATTTCTTTCGCGAGAATTTTGGCCCATAGCTCTTGCATTGTTTTATTGCTAATACCCTCTGCTAGTTCGATATAACTGTTAAACCAGTCTTGATCTGCTCGATCAGGAATTTCACTATCTGAACTATAACCAACTGCTTTTTGAACAATTTTCTCTAAATTTTGTTGTTTACGTAAGTTATTTAAGCGTTCACGTTTTCGTGCGCGGTCTTCAATAGGTATTTGTTTTTCATCGCTAACAAACTGGCCATCAAGGCTAAATTTTTTCGCTAAAACAAGTAATTGCATTTGTGAAGACGCATTGTTGGCATTTGCTTTTGCTTGATTAGGCTCAATGCTAGGTGAAACAAGTACCTGCTTTTCAGTGGTGCTTTCTTGTAATTGAGTTTCACTACTTTTATCTGAGCTCGAGGTCATTTATCTCTCCGAAAAAAGGCCTGTAAAGCCTACAAGTTTGTAACAAATGAAGGGGCATGCTTTTAGTATTTCAAAATCAAAGCCTAGTTGCAATGAAGATTAAATAAGCGCTGTATTTTAAGCATAGCCTATTTTTTTTATGGGCTTTTTAATGAAATTTCTCTACGACATTTATTGTACTTAGGTTCAACCTCTGGTTGAGTATTAACATTGGGTTAACATTTCATTTGTATTTTATTAAGGTTTTTAATTGGTTAAAAAATATTCTTTATTTTTTCGTTTCTTTTTGTTTAATTAATCATCTAGTTGTTGTACATTTCATTTGTGGTACGGATGCTTCACTAACTTTCACTTTGTTAAGAGGAAAAAAATAATGATAAAACACCTCCCTTTTGCACGTAGCCTTTTAGCGTGCTCATTAATGTCGGTTGCTGGCGCAGCGTCAGCGACTATTGATTACCACCGTTTAGCATGGGATTCAGACCCAGCTCATAATGCGGTTATTGGTTATTCACAAACAAGCGGTTCAAAAAACACTTATGTTACTTACGGTTTCAGCACTAATGAAAGCAGCTGGAATGAAGAGCAGGTAAATAATACGGAAACTTTTGATGGTAACTTCGAAAGTCACTTTGTGCGTTTAACCGGCTTACCTGCTAATTCTCCGGTTTATTACCGTGTATGTGAAGGTACAAGCTGTGGCGATCGTTTTTGGTTTAAAACAGCACCTGACGATAATAGCCCATTTGTAATGTTAGCTGGTGGCGATACTCGTTCAGGCTGGTCAACTCGCCGTAAAGGTAACGAACTATTAGCTAAGATTCGTCCTTTATTTATTATGCACGGTGGTGATTTCACTGATGATAATAATACCTCACAAATGAAACAATTTTTTGCTGATTGGGAAGATACTTTCTCTTCAGACACTATCGACGGAACTGCTTATAAGCGTATCTATCCATTAGTACCTACTTTAGGTAACCATGAAGACGACGACTATAAATCACTTTGTCGTGTATGGGGTGTAGACTTTGACGGTGACGGAAAATGTACTACTGATGATACTTACGGCGCATTCAACGTAGGTGATTTACTACGTGTTTATACTTTAAACTCACAATATCAAGAAAGTGGTTGGTCAACTGAAGGCAGAGAACAAAGAGATTGGCTTAAAAGCGATATGGAAAATAATGGCGGCAGCGCCACTTGGCGTTTTGGTCAGTATCACAAACCTTTCTTCCCACACCTTTCAAGTAAAGATGAAAATCCACAGTTAGTTACGTGGTGGGCTGATACCTTCTATGATAACGGTATGAACCTTGTTATTGAATCAGATACTCATTTAAATAAAGTAACTAAAGCGGTTAAGCCAAGTGGTAGTAGTTTTGCTGTAACAACCAATGGCGGTACAGTTTTCGCTGGTGAAGGTAGCTGGGGTGCAGACTCTCGTTCAGCAAATAAATCTTATGCATGGACCTTAGATTCAGCCAGTATTCAACAGTTTAAAATTATCACAGTAACACCAGATAAAGTTGAAATGCGTACGGCGCAGTTCGATTCTGGTGCAAGTACTTTAACGGCAAATCAACGTAAAAATGATTCTACTCGTTTACCTACCGGTGTTAACTGGTGGAGTGCAAACGAAGTTGGCGAAGTGATGACCTTAGTGCAAAGCGGCTCAGGTTTATCAATTATTGATGATGGTGATGGTACCGACCCAACGCCAGATCCTGATCCACAGCCAACAGGTGATGTTGAGCTAGATGCGGCAGCAGATACCTTTATTTCTGCAACTTTAGCTGGTCAAAACTTTGATGATAATGCTGACCAATTACTTGCTGATATTGGTGACGGCACCTACGGTGACTTAAATGCCTTAATTGCATGGGACTTAAGCAGTGTTGAAAGCTGTAATGTGGTAACAGCTGCAAGCATTCAAGTGCAAGTAACTAACAACTCAACGGGTAGCTATAACGTTCACTCTGGCAAATATAGCTGGACTGAAGGTGACGCAACTTGGAACAGCCTTTCAGGCGCGGGTCATCAAGATATCTTAATGTCTTCATTTATTCCTGAAACAACGGGGAGCCGCACTATTGCTATTTCAAATGCTGGTCTTGCTGTTGTGCAAAGTTGGATTGATGGCGGCGATAATAATGGTGTAGTAATTTCATCTGACGGTACTAACAACGGCCTTGATATGAACGACCGTGAAAACGGCCCAGCTGCTAAATTAATTTTAGATATTGATGATAGCGCATGTGGCGGCGGTGGTACACCAGGTGACGGTGAACTATTTAGCGACGACTTTGAAAGCGGTACTTTAACTGCTGGTGGTTGGACTAACGAAGGTAGCGGCGTAACTGAAATTGCTACGGCAGCCTCTAACAATAGTACATATGGTGCTCGTGTTAAAAATGGTGCAGTGTTAAGTAAAACCATTTCTACTTCTGGCTATGAAAGCATAAACGTTAGTTATGATCGTAAAACCTTAGGTTTTGCCGGTAGTGAAAACTTAACCGTACAATGGTCAGTTGACGGTTCAAGCTGGTCAACGCTAGAAGTAACCCAAGATTTAAATTGGGCAACTAAGAGCTTTGATTTACCAGCAGCAGCGAATGATCAATCACAAGTGATTATTCAATTTGCTACTAATGGCAATCGAAATGCTGAAAAAGCCTTTATTGACAATGTAAGCATTACTGCTGACGTATCAGACGGTGGTACAACGCCAGATCCTGATCCAGAACCAAGTGCATTACTTGAAAATGGTGGTTTTGAAGAAAATACTACTTGGTTATATTACATTTCTAGTCGAGTAAATAGTAATGCCAATACCGGTAGTTATGCAGGGAAAATTAATGCTGGTGGCGACATCAAAACATTAGTAACTGGCTTAAAACCTAATACCTCATATACAGCGACCGCGGCTTTGAAAACTACAGGCAGTGTTGGCATTTATGCGAAAGACTTTGCTGGCAGTGGTAGTCGTGTAGGTAGCTCAATGACTAACTCAAATTACGCCACTAAAACGATAACCTTTACAACGGGTGCAACGGATACATCAGCAACGATTTACGCTTATGGTGGCTCTGGTACTGGTTATGTAGATGATATTACTTTAGTTGAAAACTAAAATTTTTGATTGATAAATAGCCGATAACTGATAGAGAAAACATTACATTATTAAGTTAAAGGCACTATTTAATCTAAAGTCATAATTTAGTTAAAAAGTAAAATGCCGCATAGGGAAACCTAAGCGGCATTTTTAATAGAGAGAACCCGTGAGCATAGGTAGTGTGGAATACAGATGTCAATGGCTCTTACAAAGGGATTGGTAATTTGCCACTGTCTTTATCACGTTGAGAGGTGTTAGTTGTTTATTAAGTCTCACTGCTTTGCAGGCGCAACTAGTAAGGTTTAAAAAGACTCGCTATTATTATAAAGTTTTTACTTTATGAGTTATTTCTTCGCTCTCTAAAAGCATTAGACGCACGCTTACCTGACGAATAAATACTCCTCAACTATTATTAACGGATTAACTGAAAAGTAGCTGCTGATTAGCTTTTGTATATTGTCAGCTACATTTGTACAGTTAGAAAACTCAGGGAAACGCAGGACAAGTTATGAGTAAGTATTTAATTTTTGTTAGTGTGTTGATGTTAGCGCTGGTTAGTTTTATCAAGCAAGCTGATGCGCATGCAGAGCATGATAAAGCTCGTTATGTTGCTGATTCAGGTGATGATGTTGGCCGTTGTGATGACGTTAATGCTCCGTGTAAAAGTATTTTTTATGCAGTGCAAAATGCTAATAAAGGCGACCAAATTAGAGTCAGCAAGGGCAGTTATTTTATTGAAAATGCTGATACCTTATTTTATTTACTCAGTGACTTAATTCCAGTAATTCCAAATTATCAACGAGCTGACTTATTCGCGGTAAAAGCTCAAAGCAATTTAACCTATTTAACTGGTGTGCCAGCTGAATATGTTCAACTATTATCAAATAAAGGCTTTACCGTTATTGTTGATAAAAAGGCACAAGATAATCCGGCTTCAGTGCAAAGTGTGGTACTAGCACGAAAATTACAAAGTTATGCAAAACTTCAGCAAGTGCAAACCAATAGTCTTTGCATTGACAACTTATCAGGTGATTTTCCGTGTAACAATATAGATTTGCTTGCGCATTTACCCTTAAATTCTTTTTCTACTAACCCCGGTAAAGCGAATGATATTTGGGGGCATTACGATCTGAATTCGCAAAAAGAGTATGCGATTATCGGTTTAGATAACGGCGTAAGTGTGGTTGATGTTTCCAACCCGTCAGCGCCAAGTGTTATTAATACTATTGCCAGCGAAACTACCGGTTGGCGTGACATAAAAATTTATCAGTATTTTGATATTCAACTTACTAAATGGCAGAGCTACGCCTATGTAACTGCTGATAATGCTAATGTTGGTATTATGATTTTAGACTTAAATCAATTACCAAATAGCGTTACTGTTGCAGCAAATGACAGCTCTGATATTAGTGCTCATAATGTTTATTTAAGCAATGTTGACTATTCTACCGGTGTGGCTTTAACGGGGAAAACGCCGTATTTACATATTGCCGGATCAAATTTTAATGGCGGTGGCTTTAATACTTACAGTTTGGAAAATCCGAGACAATTATCCAGTGTTTATAAGCCCAGCCCTATACCTAGTAATGATCGTCAGCAATATAGTCATGATATTAGTTCGATGGTTATTGAAGACCAGCGTAAAGATAGCCAGTGTGTTAATGGTAGTGATCACTGTGAAGTGATGTTTGATTTTAATGAAAACGACTTTCAATTATGGGATAAAACCAATAATGCTCAGCCAGAAAAACTAAGTACTACCAGTTATGCTAACGCCTCGTATGTACATTCTGGTTGGTATAGCGAAGATAAAATGATGATGTTGGTGCACGATGAATTAGACGAGCAATCAAAAGGACTAAATACCACGCTGAGGCTTTTTGATATAACCAATTTAACCGCACCTTCTTTATTATCTACTTGGACAGGCTCTACCCGCACCATAGATCACAACGGCTATGTACGTGGTAACCGTTATTATATGTCGAATTATGAACGCGGTTTAACGGTATTAGATATTAGCGATCCGTTGCTGCCTAGTGAAGTCGGCTTTTTTGATACTTACCCTATTTCAAATAATGCATCTTTTAATGGCGCGTGGGGTGTTTATCCGTTTTTACCAAGCGGAAATGTTCTCGTTAGCGATATTAATAGCGGCTTATATATACTAAAAGATAATACTCTGGCTACCGCTCAAGGCAGTTTGCGTTTTAATGCGAGCCAATATCAAGGTGATGAAGGGCAAGCGGTCAATATAGAAGTTCAACGTATTGACGAAAACGATGGGCAAAGTAGCGATGCTGTTGCAGTAAATTGGCAGTTAGTTTCAGGCTCTGCTGATGTTGAAGACTTTACCTTAGCATCAGGCAGTTTGAACTGGGCTGATGGCGACAATAACACGAAAAATATTAGCGTAAACCTGCTAAGTGATAACCTTGCTGAAGGCGCAGAATTATTATTGGTGCGCTTATTTGATCCTAAAAATGGCGTCACTTTAGGCCAACCCAATTTAGCTACTATTAATATTTCAGCTTCTGAAGGTGAACATGTTCCACAAGTTAATATAGGTAATGATTTTTCTGGTAATGCTGGTCAACAAGTTAATTTAACCGCGACAGTGACCGACCTTGATGATGATAATTTAACTTATTTATGGCAACAAAGTGCTGGCGAAACCGTAGAAATAAATAATGCTAACGCGCTAAATGCTAACTTTATTGCCCCGCAAAGAGACAGTGAATTAACCTTCACCTTAACGGTGACAGACAGTACTGGTTTATCAGCCAGTGATAGCGTTAATGTTACTATTGAAGTAGAAGTGATTGTGGTTACGCCACAAGCGAGTAGTGGCGGAGGTAGCAGTCAACTCATGCTATTATTGGCAATGTTTTTCATGATTAGCTATCGTAAAGTAGCAGCTAAAAGCCAAAAGCCAAAAGCCAAAAGCCAAAAGCCAAAAGCCAAAAGCCAAAAGCCAAAAGTGTTAAAGCAGTAAATTGTCATCTATGGCGGTAAATGTATCTGCCGCCATAATTAATGAATTAGCGGTAAGTTGCTGCACACCATAAACATGGCTTGCGACCTGGTAGCTTGATTTTATTTTTCGAAGCAGCAAGTCAAAGTCACCATCACCTGAAAGCAATATAACTTCATCTACTTCTGGGGCGGCTTCCATTACATCAATAGTAATACCTACATCCCAGTCGCCTTTGGCGCTGCCGTCACTGCGTTGAATAAAAGGTTTTAATTTTACGTTAAAGCCAATGTGTTTTAACGCTTTTTGAAATTTATGTTGTTGGTCGTCACTGCGCTGAATCGCGTAAGCATTGGCGAGTATAATTTCATTTTCTTCACTGAGCAATTGCCAAAGCTTACGGTAGTTAAACTGTTTGCTAAAGCCATCGCGAGTGGTGTAATAAATGTTTTGAACATCAACAAAAATGGCAATTTTTTTCATAAGTAAGCAGTTTAAATCGTTGAGACAAATAGAAAGTTAGCTCATATTAGCAGCTATCAAGGATAGCCGTTATATAGTCTGGGTATTTATTTGCTTTTACTTCTTTTTAGTTACCCACGCCCAATCCATTTTACAAACAATAGGTTGTTCACCCGACTCGTCGGTTATTTCAATATGAATAAAAAAGCTGCCTTTTTCATTATTTTCTATTTCTGCAATTTGTTGGTCATTTATGGTGGCAATGGCGGTTAGGTTACCTTGCATACGCCTTTGATATTCAATGTTCATGCTTTTTAATAATGGCAGTTTGTTATCAGGCACATTCATGCCAAAAACAATGCCACTGGCCGACTCAGCTAATAACGCTGCGGCAATAGCATGCACACCGCCAATATGGTTTTGCACCCGTTTTACGTTGTTAACACCCAACTTAACTTGATGATTACTCACATGATAAAGTTTTATTTTTGAAGTTTTAGCGTATTTAACTTGTGAGCAAAATAGCTGCGTTAATAAGAAAGGGTGTAGTGCTTTAGGTAAGCGATGAATTGCTGTAACAGCGCGTGAAAAACGGTTAGCCATAGTAAGCTCGAATGATTTAAAGGTAAAATCATTCTAGCTTAACTGGTCAGACCTGCAAGTTTTTTATTCAACATTGAAGTTGAGGAAAAGTTTACAGCTTAAAGAAATGCTCTTGATAAACTTTTAATTCGGCAATTGATTCGCGAATATCATCAAGTGCTAAATGTGCGCCTGTTTTAACCACTTTATCTAATACTTCTGGCTTCCAACGACGAGCAAGCTCTTTAACGGTACTTACATCTAAGTTTCTATAATGGAAGTAATCTTCAAAATCAGGCATATATTTATTAATAAAACGTCTATCTTGACCAATGCTATTACCGCACATTGGTGAAACGCCCTTTGGCACATATGCTTCAATAAATTCAAGTGAAGCTTTGGTGGCTTGGGCAAGGGAAGTTTGGCTATCGCGACAGCGCTGCGTTAAGCCCGACTTACCATGGTGTTCAATACACCACTGGCTCATGTTGTCTAAAACCTCGTTGCTATGATGAATAGCAAAAACAGGCCCTTCAGCTAAAATATTTAAATGGCTGTCAGTAATAATGGTCGCAATTTCTAAAATCACATCCGTTTGTGGTTCTAAGCCTGTCATTTCCAGATCAAGCCAAATTAAATTTGAATCGCTACGCGCCATAATTACCCTTTAGTACCTTAATAAACGTTCTACAGCTATTTTGTGACCGCAAAGAAGACAAAAATAGATGAATACTTAATTAAACAGTATACTACGTGACAATTAATGATGTTAAAAATTCTTTATCGAATTTTAAGTGCAAAAAAATGAAGCAAACACGTGGCTAAAACTAGAAAACTGACCAAAGGTCAGAATCGACGCATTCAAGAAAATCGAGACAAAAAACTGCGCATTAAAGCAGACAACGTGCAGTGGCAAGATGACGAGCTTGGTGAAGTGCAAACGGGCACCGTGATCAGTCGTTTTGGTCAGCATGCTGATGTGGAAGCACAAGACGGACAGTGTTATCGCTGTAATCTTCGTCGTTCAGTTAAATCTTTAGTTTGTGGTGATACCGTTTTATGGCGTTTAGGTAAAGAAACCGAACACAGTATTCGCGGTATTATTGAAGCGGTGCATGAGCGCCGTTCAGTGCTTAGTCGCCCCGATGTTTATGATGGCTTAAAACCAATTGCTGCCAATATAAGCCAAATAATTATTGTGTCATCAGTATTGCCGGTATTTAATGCCGATATTATTGACCGTTACTTGGTTGCAGCCGAGCAAACCGGTATTACACCGGTGTTATTGCTTAACAAAATTGATTTGCTCGCTGATGATAATAAAGCGGCTATTGAAGCGCAGTTACAAATTTACCGCGATATTGGCTATAAAATTATTTATGCTAGCAGCAAAACTGCTGAAGGCATTGATAATGTACGTGAGCAGTTAAGCGATCACACCAGTATTTTTGTTGGTCAGTCGGGGGTTGGTAAATCAACCTTGGTTAATAGCTTAATGCCAGAATTGGGTTTATTAACTAAAGAAGTTTCGGAAAACTCAGGCCTTGGTCAACATACTACCACCGTTGCGCGTTTATACCATTTTACTGAAGGTGGTGACTTAATTGACTCGCCGGGGATTCGTGAGTTTGGCTTATGGCATTTAACGCCAGAGCAGGTTTACCATGGCTTTATTGAGTTTGCTGATTATATTGGTGGCTGTAAATTTCGCGATTGTAAACATCAAAAAGATCCCGGCTGTGCATTGATAGCAGCTGGTGAACAAGGACATATTCGCGCCGAACGTTTAGCAAGTTTTCAACGTATACTGGCCAGTTTAGACAGTAACAAATTAACCTCTCGTTTTAATGATTAGTATTTTAAATAAATTTTAAGGAACCCTTAGTGTCATTCGATAAAGTAAAAATTGCCCTGCAGTATGTTATGCCTAAACATGCTATTTCTCGTTTAGTGGGCAAACTTGCCGCCGCACAAGCGGGTTGGTTAACCACAGCACTGATTAGTAAATTTATTAAAGCTTATGGCATTAACATGGGTGAAGCCAAGTTAAAAAATGCCAGCGATTTTAAAACCTTCAATGACTTTTTCACCCGTGAACTTGAAGAGGGTGCACGCCCAATCGACCCTGATGTAAATGCTTTATGCTACCCAGTAGATGGCGCAATTAGTCAGCAAGGTGATATTGTTGACGGCCAATTAATTCAAGCCAAAGGTTTTAATTACAGTTTAACCAGTTTATTAGGTGGAGATGAGGCAACGGCCAAACCATTTCAAGGCGGTACATTCTCTTGTATTTATTTAGCACCTAAAGATTACCACCGTATTCATATGCCTATGGCAGCAACCTTGCGTGAAATGATTTATGTGCCGGGTGAATTATTCTCTGTTAACCCGTTAACGGCTAACAATGTGCCTGATTTATTTGCGCGCAATGAACGTGTTGTTGCCGTATTTGATACCGCCCATGGCGAAATGGCGATGGTATTAGTAGGGGCAACCATAGTTGCCAGTATTGAAACTACTTGGGCTGGCACGATTACTCCACCAGCCGGAAAAGATATTTTTAGATGGAAATACCCGGCTACAGGTGTCGATGCTATTCACTTTGAAAAAGGTGATGAAATGGGGCGCTTTAAGTTAGGTTCAACTGTGGTTTCTACTTTTGCGCCGAAGATGATCAAATTCAATGAAAATGCGGGTCCTGAAACGGTAACACGCTTAGGTGAGCATTATGCTGATTTGTGTGCTGCTAGTGAAGTAAGCGGCAACAGCAATATTGAGCATGGCGAAAGCTAAAATGCAGATTATTGCGCATCGAGGCGCCAGCGGTGACTTTCCAGAAAACACCTTGCTGGCCTTTGAACAAGCAATAAATCAACAAGTTGATGCGATAGAGCTTGACGCTTTTTATCATCACAGTGGCGAGTTTATTCTTCGTCATGATGTTTACTTAGAAACGACCACCAATGGCAGTGGTCATTTTGAGCAATACTCGCTTGAGCAGTTACAAGCTTTAGATGCCGGCCAAGGGCAGGGCATTCCCACTTTGGCGCAAGGGCTTGGTTGTATTAATGGCCGCTGCCTAGTTAACATTGAACTCAAAGATACCACCACCTCTGTTGAGCAACTTCAACATATAGCACAGGCTCTTGCCAGTGAAATTATTCAAGCGATTAAGGTCAGTAACTTTTCACTAGAGCAGTTTGTTATTTCTGCTTTTAATCATCATTTATTAGTGGCGATAAAGCACTGTTTACCTCATGTAAAAACGGCAGCCTTAATTGCTTGTTGCCCGCTCGATTATGCCGCCTTTACTGAGAAATTAGGTGTTTGTGGGCTTAATCTCGCGATTGAACGTTTAAACCAAAACTTGGTTGACGATGCCCATCAACGCGGCTTAAAAGTTAATGTATATACAGTGGATAAAAGCCAAGATATTGCCTTTTGTCAGCTACTAGGTGTTGATGGTATTTTTACTAACTACCCGCGGCTTACCCGTAATATTATCGACAAAAACTAACCTCGCCTTAAAGCTCATACATAGCTCACTAAATAGGCTAAATAGTTATGCTATTAAGCTTGAACTTATTTGCCTTAAATTATCCTTTAAACGTCTATTTAATTATTTTTTTGATTTTATGTACAAATTCATCATTGATAGATGGCGTTTAATTTTGCGTTAAAAACCCTTTTTAGTACCTTTTAGAATTTGCTTGCTGACCTTTAGTTTGATTAGTTATAGAAATGAAAGTTGCAGCTAAAACAGGGTAAGAGAGAAGCTTTCATCAATAAAATTACTACTCAGTGATATTTATCAATTTAATTAATCTATTTAAAAATAATAACTTAACTTTTTTTCATCTCGAAGAGGGAGCAGTTAAGTAATGGCGTGATAACCTTTTTGCTTTTCAAATGAGGATGGTTTAGCGTTTCGAATGCTTCCCATTTCTTTTCAATTGTCGTCATGTGCAATTATGTTAATAGAATAGCTTTCACTTCATTGGACAAAGGTTCAAATTCTTTATTTAACAATGTGTTAGTGTTGTTTTCGTCTGTTTTATCTTGTTTTTATAAAATTCTTGCAATATTTTTGATTAAGAATTATGCTTCAGTTGTAAAATATCTGCAACAAATATGAAAGTCATCGAAAGTGTGGGGCGGTATGCGCCTTGTTAATTCTTTCTTGTCTTTGCTTATCAAATGGATTTCAAAAGATTTAAATTATTCACGGAGAAAACTTACTAAGGGAAGTGAGTCTTTAGTTAGCTTTGTTTTCGATATTTTGGTTTAAAAAAGTAGTCACCAATAATAATTAATAATAGGAATAATGATGATGAAAAAATTCATAAGTTTAGCTTGTGTAGTTTTGTCGACACTTACAACCAATGTACTTGCGGCCAATACGGCACATAAATACTGGGATGTTTTAGATAAAGATGTACGTCGTGCGGTATGGTTATGGAATTCAGTTGAAGTTGACCGTTACAACCAGATACCGGGTAATGAAAGCTCTGAAAATCGCACTCGATATTGGGACATGGCGGATCCGTCAGACCCACAGCCAAATGAAACTGTTAAAGAGCGCTTTTTAGACAACCACAAAAATATTCAAGATTTATTGTTAGACTTTTATGCCAATAAATCTATCAATACCATTTATATCTCTAATATGATCTGGCAATACGACCCTGAGCTACAAGCGGGCGAAATTCCAGACGCAGACCGTTTAGCCAACTTTATCCGCAAGGCCAATGCCAAAAATATCAAAGTATGGGGGTTATTCTACCTTTGGGATACTTGGTATGACGAAAATGGTGACAAGCAAGTTAGCATTGATTACATGGGTGATACCGCTAACGATGAGCATATTCATGCCGCAGAAACTATTATGGATGCAGTAGGTCGTTTTAACCAAGCTTATCCTGATGCTGGTTTTGTTGGTGTGCAAAATGACCAAGAACCAAAATCTCAACATTTAATGTATCCACTTATTGAATTTGTTAAAGCCGCACAAGACCGTGCCGATGAATGGAACGTAACACTTGAGGCTCAAGGTGCTCGACCGTTCCTGTTCTCGCAAACTTACCCTTCTTCTTACATAAAATCGAAGCGTGAAACTTATAACGGCCAAGAAAAATACGTATCTGAGCATTTATTATCGGTATCAAATCATGCTGCTTTTATGAACTACACCTCAAATGCCAACAAGTTTAAAAGTGACGGTGAGTTATTGTTAGCACAAGCTGACGCCATTGCGGGTGATCAACGTATTGTGATGGGAACTGAAGTAAATGATCTGTACGATGCATGGCAAGACTCTGAGTATGAAACCTGGTGGGAAGAAATTGACGCCGAAGGTAACAGTAATCGTTTTAATGAGTTCGAAGCAGCTATGGACTCTGCCGAAGCTAAGTTTATGACTTATGATTCTTATGAACGTATCGCGGTGCATTCAAGCCTAGGATACTTTAAACATTGGTTCCGTGAAGATGCACCGAACGATATTATTGCCGAGCATGAAGCCGCGGGCACAACGTGGAATCCAAGTATTGTTGACTTAACTCAAGATGATTCGCCTTGGGCAACCGATGTTGACGGTTATTTACCGGGTGAAAATCCTGGTACTGGCGGTGGTTCAGGAACGTCTACATTATTTAGTGATGACTTTGAAAGCGGTACGTTAACTGCGGGTGGTTGGACAAATGCTGGCAGTGGTGTTACTGAAATTGCCACGGCAGCCTCAAAAGACGGTACCTATGGTGCACGTGTTAAAAATGGTGCGGTTTTAAGTAAAACCTTCTCTACGGTAGATTATGAAAATGTGAGCATTGCTTACGACCGTAAAACTTTAAACTTTGCCGGTAGTGAAAACCTTACTGTGCAATGGTCAGTTGACGGTTCAAGCTGGACTACACTTGAAACCACGCAAAGTGGTAGCTGGGCAAATAAAACCTTCACATTACCAACAGCAGCAGATAATAAAGCGCAAGTAACCATTCAGTTTGCTACTAGTGGTAACCGTAATGCTGAAAAAGCCTTTATTGATAATGTCAGTATTACTGCCGACGAAGCGTCAGGTGAGCCAACGCCAGATCCTGATCCAGAGCCAACTGTATTACTTGAAAATTCGGGCTTTGAAGACGGTAATACAGTTTGGTCATATTGGATAGCTGACCGAGTTAGTAATAACGCACGAACTGGTAGCTTTGCTGGTGAAGTTTCATCGGGCGGTGATATTAAAACTACGGTAACTGGTCTTTCACCAAACACCACTTACACCTTAAGTGCTTATGTTAAAACCACAGGTAAAATTGGCTTATATGTAAGAAATTACGGCAATACCAAGTTATCAACTACCAGTACATCAGGTAGCTATACTAAGAAAAGCTTAACTTTCACTACCGGCTCAACCGATACGTCAGCAGAAATTTACGTATATGGCTCGTCAGGTACTAGTTATGTCGATGACTGGGATTTAGTTGAGAACTAATTTCTTCAACTACGTTATTATTAATGGATTAATAATAACACCATAATAAAGGGCCTCAATTGAGGCCTTTTTTATGACTAATTTTATTTCAATATTAAGTGTTCAATGGTGTTGGTATTTTAAGATTAAACTGATTTTTGTGTACAAAATAATGGTAATTTATTTCCTTGTTAAATGGCAGGTAAATACTATTTTGTTTGTACATATGTATTATTTATCTTGATATGTAAGCTATTTACATTTACCTTGAAAGTGTCCATGAAATGCTAAGGATTGTACTTAGTGGGCTGAGGTTTATTTGTGTATTCTTAGTACTTTGCTTTTAAGTTTTTGATATGTAGCTTAAATTTTTATTCAGTAAAGCTCTAAAGATAAATCAATCCGGTTGTTTTGTGGATATGTATGAAAAAGGTGACGGGGTAATTGTCACCTCCTAAGGAAAGAGTATTTCAATAATGCCAACTTTTAACTGAGTATTATTTGAAGTAATAGCCGTGTTGTCAAATCAGAAAAAGAATCACAATAATCAAATGAAAATAGCGCTGTTGGGTAAATTAGCGTGAACACTTCACTTTGAAAACCTCCTGGTAATCTGTGGGATACAGTAGTGACTAACTATTGATATCGCATGAACTTTCAGTATCAAAAAAAGCGCTCAATAGCGTATCTATATAATAAAAAATAACAAGAGAGAACAACAATGATGAAACGACTACCTTTTGGCCGAAGCATGCTTGCCTTAGCGCTCGCAACAGCTGCTGGTTCAGCAAGTGCAACTATTGATTACCATCGTGTAACTTGGGATTCAGACCCATCACAAAATGCGGTAATTGCTTATTCACAAACGAGTGGCTCAAAAGATACCTATGTCACTTATGGTTTCACCACTAACGAAAGTAACTGGCAAGATGCTCAAGTGGCTAATACTGAAACATTTGACGGCTCATTAAAAAGTCACTTTGTTCGTTTAACCGGGTTACCTGCTAATTCACCGGTATATTATCGTGTTTGTGAAGACGGTAATTGTGGTGAGCGTTTATGGTTTAAAACCGCTCCTGATGACGATACACCTTTTGTTATGCTTGCTGGTGGTGATACCCGTTCAGGCTGGGACACTCGCCGTTTAGGTAACCAACTGTTAGCTAAGATTCGTCCATTATTTATTATGCATGGTGGTGACTTTACCGATGCTAATAATACTTCACAAATGAAGCAGTATTTTGAAGATTTTAAAGTGACATACTCGGCTGATACCATCGACGGTATTGCATATAGTCGTGTATACCCGTTAGTGCCAACCCTTGGTAACCATGAAGATGACGACTACAAAACTTTATGTCGTGTTTTTGGTGTAGATTTTGATGGTGATGGCAACTGTACTACCGATGATACTTACGGTGCTTTTAACGTAGGCTCACTTTTACGTGTTTATACTTTGAACTCGCAATACCAAGAAAGTGGCTGGTCTACTGAAGGAACCGAACAGAAAAACTGGTTAAAGAGTGATATGGAAGCTAACGGTTCAAGTGTTAGCTGGCGTTTTGCCCAATACCACAAACCATTTTTTCCGCATTTAGCTAGTAAAGATGAAAATCCACAATTATTTTCTTGGTGGGCAGATACTTTTTATGACAATGCGATGAACTTGGCAATTGAGTCTGATACTCATCTTAATAAAATTACAGAAGCAGTTAAACCGAGCGGCAGTAGTTATGTAGTTACCACCAGCGGTGGTACTGTTTTTGCCGGTGAAGGTAGCTGGGGCGCTAATGCTCGTTCAGCAAATAAAAGTTATGACTGGACTTTAGATGCGGCCAGTATTCAGCAGTTTAAAATTATTACGGTCTCGCCAGATTCTGTAGAAATGCGCACCGCTCAATTTGATGCAGGTGCAAGTACTATCACCGCCGCTCAACGTGCTGCAGATACAACAGTATTACCAACAGGTATTAACTGGTGGAGCGCGCAAGGTATTGGTGAAGTGATGACCTTAACCCATAGTGGTAGTGGTTTATCCATTATTGGTGAAGGAGATGGTAGCTCTGGCGGCGGTGGTGGTACTACACCATCAGGCGATGTTGAATTAGATGCAGCGGCCGATACTTATATTTCTGAAACCTTGTCAGGTCAAAACTTTGATGATCACGCCGATCAGCTATTGGCTGATATTGGCGATAGTACATATGGCGACTTAAATACTTTAATTGCTTGGGATGTAAGCAGTGTTGATAGCTGTAATATTGTTACTGCGGCGAGCATCGAAGTGGAAGTAACTAATAACTCGACCGGTTCTTATAATGTCCATTCTGGTGCATTTAGCTGGACTGAAGGTGATGCTACATGGAACAGTGTTTCTGGTGCGGCTCATCAAGATGTATTAATGTCTTCATTTATTCCTGAAACAGTAGGTAGTCGTTCAATTACTATCTCATCAGCAGGTCTTGCTGTTGTGCAAAGCTGGGTTGATGGCGGCGATAATAATGGTGTGGTTATTTCATCTGATTCTACTACTAACGGTTTTGATATGAACGACCGTGAAAATGGTCCAGCATCAAAACTTGTACTTGACCTTGATGATAGTGCATGTGGTGGCGGTACTCCGGGTACGGGTGAGCTATTCAATGATGACTTTGAAAGCGGCACTTTAACTGCTGGCGGTTGGACAAACGAAGGTAGCGGCGTAACTGAAATTGCTACAGCAGCTTCAAATGGCGGTACTTACGGTGCACGAGTTAAAAATGGTGCGGTGTTAAGCAAAACCCTTTCAACAACAGGTTATGAGAACGTAAACATTAGCTATGACCGTACTACTATAGGTTTTGTTGATAGTGAAAACTTAACCGTACAATGGTCAGTTGACGGTTCAACTTGGACTACCCTAGAAGTAACACAAGATACAGCTTGGGCGAGTAAAAGCTTTACTTTACCAGCAGCAGCTAATGATCAAGCACAAGTGATTGTGCAATTTGCTACTAATGGTAACCGAAATGCTGAAAAAGCCTTTGTTGATAATGTAAGCATTAGTGCTGATGCTACGGTAGTTGATCCGGGCCCTAGTGAAATTGTTGAAAATGGTGGCTTTGAAACCGACACTTTCTGGGAATACTACTTAGCTAGCCGTGAAAGTGGTAATGCTAATAGTGGTAGCTTTGCCGGTGAAATTGCTGAAGGAGGTGATATTAAAGCAACCATTACTGGTTTAACGCCAAATACAACTTATACCTTTAGTGCAAAAGTTAAAACTACCGGTAAAGTTGGCCTTTATGCGAATAATTATGGTGGCGCAAAAGTTGTTAAAAGAACAACGAGTAGCACCTATGTAACTCAAGAAGTTAGTTTTACCACTGGTGCTACTGATACTTCTGCACTTATATACGCATACGGTATTTTAGGCACAAGTTATATTGATGATATAACAGTCGTTGCAAACTAAAAGACTAAAGTGAATTGACTTAAGTTTAATACCGCTATTAGTAACAACTATTGGCGGTATTTTTATTTTATGTCATCGTTATTAGTGATGAAGATATGTTCAAGGAAGAGTTAAAATTGTTTGATATTGTAATTGGAAAGGTAATAAAATGTTGCTCATTTTATCTACACAAGATACGATGTTATTCGTAACTAAGTTTTCTTAACTAGCTTGTCGTTAGTTATGTGCATTTTGAAGGAATTACCCATGGCTCGTGAACGTTCGAGGCTCAAACCCACTGAAGCTGAATTGTCTTTATTGAATGTCCTATGGAAAATAGGCCCCTCTACAGTTAGACAAATACATGATGCGGTTAGTGAAACGCAACATACCGGTTACACAACGGTATTAAAAATATTACAAATTATGCATGATAAGTCACTTGTCACTCGTGACGAAACCAATCGTGCCCATGTATATAGTCCCGCTAATAGTGAAGTGTTTACTCAATCTTCATTATTAAAAGATTTGGCCATGAAAGCCTTTGGTGGTTCAACTTCTAAATTGGTAATGCGCGCTATTGGCGACTCAACCAGTAAAAAAGAAATTGAAGATATTCGCCAATTGTTGAATAAACTGGAACAGCAGGCTTAATCGCCACTGCTGAACGGCAATGCTGGATAATTTTTTAAATAACCCATTTTGGTATAGCTTAACGCTAACTTTGCTACATTTTTTATGGCAAGGTTGTGCTGTTGCGCTGATATTAAAAGGCGTTTTATCTTTTATTCCTCATCAAAAGTCGCAGGCGAGATATTTATCGGCATCGTTTGCCATGTTAGCTAACCTGTTATTACCAATTATAACCTTTGCTCTTATCTATCAGCCGAGTTCATTACCAAAAATGAATCCGCTTGAGTTTCTTGCCAACGAAGCGTCTGTGCTGGGTTTATCTCAAAATATTAACAGTGCTTGGTCTCATAATTTACTCGAATTCTCTCCTTATATTAGTTTGTCTTGGTTAGCTATTGTTTGCCTTTTAGTTGCTAAGCTTTTAATCGAGTTATTTTCTGTTCATCAATTACCCAAGCAAGCTATCGTGCCGACTAGCGAAAAGCTGTACAGTCGTTTTATCGAATTAACCGAACAACTTGAGATGAAAAAAACACCTAGGTTGCTTATTTCATTAAAAGTTAAAGTGCCAATGGCAATTGGTTGGTTAAAACCAGTAGTTATTATTCCAGCTAGTATGCTTTCAGGGTTAACACCAGCTCAGTTAGATATGCTGATGTTACATGAACTAGCGCATATTCGCCGTCATGATTACTTAGTGAATTTTCTGCAAACCTTAGTAGAAACTTTATTCTTTTTTCATCCAGCGGTACATTGGATCGCCAAGAAAATGCGTAATGAACGAGAATATTGCAGTGACGATATTGCCGTGCATCATTGCGGTGATCCGGTAGCTTATGCACATACTTTGGCAGATACGGCTAGCCACTGTAAAAAGCATCGTAGCTTAACTATTCCTTCTTTCGCGATGGCGGCATCGGGCGGCGACTTAAAGCAAAGGGTTTTACGCTTAGTTGATCATCACCATTGCATTGCTGAAAATCATTTGGGCAAGTGGTTAACTTCAATACTGATTATTTTATCTGTAAGCATCATCGCGCTGAGTCAGTTTGTTAATTTCCCGATGATCGACTTTAGCTCAGGTCAATTTTCATTTAAACCGCTAACAGCCAAACCTCAATATTTGCATAATGAACAAGCTGCGCCATTAACACAAACCAGCATTGCCCAAAGCTTATTGATACAAGAACAGCCAGTTCTTAATGAAGAAACTCCGCTGCAGTTAATTGCAAATGAAACAAGTAAGCAGCCGTTAGCTGAAACTAAAATAACTCAAGTTGAGCCGATAGAATTTCCAGATAAAATTACTGTTAAAGAGACTTTTGAACCCGTAACTCCATCGGCTACCACCAATCAGGCGGTGCTTGTTAATGAGCCGGTATTTAAATCTGGTACGTCTAAAGCCAATATTGAATTAGAAGTAACTGCGCAGCAATCAAAGGTTGAAAAAACGTTATTGGTTAAGCAAGAAAAAACTGCCATAGAGTCTGCATTTGAACGTACTGATTCTTCATCGGCGTCATCAAAACTCGCTAACCCGTATAATGAACAATTAGCAAATTTAACCAAGCCTGTAGCCGTTGAATACGATGTTATAGCATCATCAACTGAACAAACATTAACAGCTCAAGCTTATCCAAAGTCTTCACCCATGCTGGTAGAAGATAATACTTTTATAGCAGCGAAAACCTCATCGGTGGTATTCACCAAGGCTAAGTTGTTAAAGTCAGCAGATCCTAAATATCCGTCATCGGCTAAACGCCGTGGTATTGAGTTAGATATGCTCGTTAACTTTACAATCGACGCTGATGGCCGTGTACAAAACATTTCTTTTGAGCGCAAAAACAAAATTAGTTATTTTAAAAGTTCAGTTAAAAATGCCATGCAAAAGTGGCGTTTCACCCCAGCCAAAGAAAATGGACGAGCAGTTAGTAGCAAAATGTCTAAAATATTTTCATTTAGCTTGATGCATTAAGTTTTATTTTTTCACTGAACTGAACTGAACTGAACTGAACTGAACTGAACTGATATAAAAAGCCACTAATTCAACTTTGAGTTAGTGGCTTTTTTACAAAATAAATTGAATAAATAGCAAGTTTTAAGAGGTAGGTGAACTTAGTGTTTACCTTTGTGCTTCGCTTTGCGCTTCATTTTTTGCCATTTAAGCTTTTGCTCATCATCTAAAACTTGTAGCATCGCATGTTGAGTTTTGGCTTTGGTTAAAGCAGCTTCAAGGAGCTCTGCTTGTTTTTGATTGTGTAAATCAATAAAGGCACCTTCATCAAATGTTTCAGCGTTTAGAATGGTATTCATGCTTTCATGAAAAGATTTTTTAGACGCTTGATGGCTATCTTTGTTTGCTTCACGATTAAGCTTTACTTGGGCAAAAATATCTTTAATTTGTTGTTGCTGTTGGTCAGTTAATTGTAAAAATTTAGTCATGCGTTTTAAGTCATGGCCAGAAGCATGTTTTTGATGGCTAGCATGACCACCTCTGTGATGTTGATGGTCGCCATCTTTTGCTAAAGAAACGGTTGATGTTAACAAGATCGCACTAGCAGATAGTGCAACCAATAGTGGCTTTAGCTTCATTCTTTTCATTGTCGTCATTTTGTTGTTCCTCATAAACAAATAAATTTCAAATACCATTAAGTTACTTTAGGGGGGAAGAACTTAATGGCTACAAATACATGCCAATTTATAAAAGTTTACCTGAGCAATACTTCATTGGCTTGATATTACTATAGAGAAAATTACGCAAAGAAACGCAAAGCAGTGTAAAGCTTGTGTAAATAATTCTCCATACAAATAAGCATCCCTTATGATAGAGTTAATAGTACACCTAAGCGCTTTATATTAAGGAATTAACCATATGAAACAGCAGCACATATTGTTGATCGACGACGATCATGAGTTAGTCGAACTTTTAACTGAGTACCTTGTCAGTGAAGGTTTTCAGGTGAGCGCATGTTTTGATGGTTTATCAGGGTTGGAAAGCGCATATAACGATGATATTGACCTTATTTTGCTTGATGTGATGATGCCTGAGCTTAATGGCTTTGAAGTCTTAAAAGCGCTTGGCGGCCATCACAAAACGCCTATTTTAATGTTAACGGCACGTGGTGATGAAACCGATAGAATTTTGGGGCTGGAATTAGGTGCTGATGACTATTTAGCGAAACCTTTCCAGCATCGTGAATTATTAGCACGCATTAAAGCGATATTACGCCGTATTGACATTGTTAAGCACGACAAAGAAGAGTCACCTATTGTATTGGTCAATCATGTTTCCTTAAACCATTCTACCCGTGAAGTAACTTGTCACGAGCAAGCAGTGGAGTTAACCGGCACTGAATACCAGTTGTTGCATGTCCTAATGTCGAAATCAGGACAAATAGTGACTAAAGAGCTGTTATCTGAAGAAGTGTTAGGGCGAAAGCTAACTGCTTTTGATCGCAGTATTGATATGCATATTAGTAATATTCGTCGAAAATTATTACCATTAAGTCCAAGTGATAAGTTTAAAACTATCCGCGGTGCGGGGTATATTTTCCTTTCTGGGGATGTCTAATGGCGAAAGTCTTTCTCTCAAGATTAATGTCGATAAATGTTAAACTTTTTTTATGGTTTTGGCTGATCACTATTATTTCGGTAATTGCTTCAGGCTTTGTTACCCATCAACTTTATAAGCCAGACAAACGCGCACCTTTTCATAAAGGTGATGCCAATATGCTTTCGCAAATATCGGTACAACTGGTTAAAGCTCAACCAAAGAACATTAAGCGCTTTATTATGTTTGCTCCTCGGCGCTGGGGTAACTCTATTATTATTAAAGACATTCGCTCAAATGAAGTGATCACCAATCAGCGGGAAGGAGTTTCTCCTTTAGCCAATTATATTGCTGAAAATGACTTTGACGGTGAAATGACTACTATTCGCATAGATAGTGGCCGTATTACCGGACCTAAAGTGGTTTTACTTAACAAACGTCAATATCAACTTTTTTATGCCGACCGTTCACCACCGCCAAGTTTTGACCGGTTATTTTTCAAACTACCCATTTGGTTGAAGTTTTCGGTTCCTATGGTGATTAGTTTTATTTTATGCTGGTTCTTGGCAAGGTCATTAACAAAACCGCTACACCGAATTCAAAATGCAGCGACTGGGCTAGGTGATGGTAACCTCGCGATTCGAGTGGAAGAAACCGCAGAAAGAAGTGACGAATTAGGAAGTTTAGCCAGAAGTTTTAATCAAATGGCGGCTAAGTTGCAAACCAGTATGTCGGCACAACAACGCTTAATTGCAGATGTTTCTCATGAGTTACGCTCGCCGATGACTCGGTTGCAATTAGCTTTGGGTTTAGCGCAAAAATCATCTGCTAAGCCTGAAGACCTTGCTAAATACTTAGTACGTTGTGAGACCGAAGTAGAACGTCTCGATCAAATGATCGCCAATGTATTATCATTATCAAAACTAGAGAATTCATTATATTCACTTAATTTAGAAAGTATAAATCTTGACGATTTAATTGAGCCTATTATTCAAGATGCTCAATTTGAAGCTGATGGCAAAGGGATAACTATTAAGTTAACGATGGATCTTAAAGTTAACTTAATGGTTGATGTACTACTGATCACCAGCGCAATTAATAATGTTGTCACTAATGCGATTAAATATAGCCCCGAAAATAGTACCATTTCATGTGTTGTTGCCGAGCAAAATAATAGCTTAACGATTGTTGTTTCAGATGCAGGCCCTGGCGTACCTGAGAAAAATGTTAGCCAATTATTTGAGGCTTTTTACCGAGTTGCTGATGCTCGAGATAGAAGAACCGGCGGCACGGGCTTAGGTTTGGCCATTGCCAAACAAGCCGTTGTTGCTCATCAAGGGACAATTTCTGCAAAAAATAATGATGACAAAGGTTTAACCGTTACCATAGAGTTACCTTTAAGCTAATTGGTTAACGGTCTTATTAAATCGTTGCCTGTAGGTGATTTAATAGTGGTGACCTTAAAGGAATAAATATGCCGGCAAATCAAATTTTCACCAATGAGCAATGGCTCGCTGTAGAAAGTGATGACCCCCTTAACAGCTTTTGGCAACAAGGGCTGTTTTCTCACTTTATCGGTAAAAATGATATTCGAATAAATTATTGTCAATTTAATTTCTCGGGCTTTGAAAAAACCTTGGTTATTGTACCTGGGCGGGTTGAAAGTTATTTAAAATATAAAGAGCTCGCTTATGAATTTCATCAGCAGCAGTTTAATGTTTTTATTGTTGATCACCGCGGCCAAGGACTGTCGCAGCGTTTACTTGATGATAAACACAAAGGTTATGTTGATTGTTTCGAAGACTATGTTGATGACTTAAATAGCTTTATTGATAATCACGTTATAGCCGCAACAACCACAGCGAATAAACCCTATTTATTGGCGCATTCTATGGGCGGGGCGATCAGCTGTCGATATTTACAAAGCTATCCTGAAAAAATTCAAGCGGCGGTACTATCCTCGCCAATGATAGCTATTAACAGCGGAAAAACTCCGCACAGTTTAGCCAATGTTTTAGTAAGCTGTCTTGACAAAGTGAACCAAATTTTCAGTAACAACCCCTGGTATTTTATTGGCCAGGGCGACTATACAGAAACGCCCTTTTCTGAAAATCACTTGATGCAATCTCAGCTGCGCTATCAAATATTTACTCAGTTATATCAACAAATACCAAGCTTGAAATTAGGTGGAGTAACCCTTAAATGGCTAAAAGCTGCAGAACAGGTACGGATTAAAATATTTAAAAATATGCCTGCTTTATCAACGCCGCTAATAGTGCTGCAAGCCAGTGAAGACACTATTGTTAGTAATAGTGCTCAAGATGACTTTTGTCAGCAGTTACATCAACAACATTCACAGTCATGTACAAATGGTAAAGCTGCAGTTATTGATGGCGCTCGCCATGAACTTTTATTTGAGAAAGACTGTTACCGTAAGCAAGCACTTACTTTAGTGCTTGACTGGTTTGCCAAACACTAATTTTAGTTGGTCTTAATTCGCGCTAACATTTGTTCAACAAACTGCGATAATAGCCTTATCAATCTGGCTCTGTTGATAGGGGGTTTAGCTCTTCGGGGACAACTGAGCAGGGATCAAAATGAATTAATACTTCACACGGGGCGAATGCTGCGGTAATTTCTTGTTCTATTGAATCGCCGATACGATGGGCATCAATAAGCAGCAGTTGGTCTTCAAGCTCTAAATGAAACTGAATAAAGCGCATTGGCCCAGCTTTACGGGTTTTTAAGTCATGCATGCCTAAGGCTTGGTTACTTTTTAAAACTAACGCTTTAATGGTTTTAAGTTCAGACTCATCTAGTTCCTTGTCCATTAAATGATCAACGCTGTGAAAGATAATCTGTCCTGCGCCCCACAGTAAATATAAACCCACGGCAACAGTGAATATGCCGTCGGCATAAAGCCAAGGCCCTTGGCTTAAAAATAAGGCGATTAATACACCTAAGTTTAAAAATAAATCTGACTGATAATGTAAAGCATCGGCACCAATGGCGACTGAGTCGGTTTGTTTGATCACCCATTTTTGTAATATTACTAAAGCAAGGGTTAGCACTATCGCGATAATACTTACCCAAATACCGATACTGCTATGCTCTATTACTTTTGGTGTGTAAATGCGCTCAACACCGTTAATTAACAGTAAAAATGCCGAGCCTAATACGAATGCTGACTGGGCTAACCCAGCTAAACTTTCTGCTTTACCATGCCCAAAACGATGATCTTCATCGGCAGGAGCAAGGGCATACCTTAAAATAATAACATTGGTAACTGAAGCAAATAGATCGAGCATTGAGTCAGTCGCTGAAGCGAGCATCGAGCTGGCATCAGTCATAAACCAAGCATATAACTTTATAATGACTAATAATAAAGCGGTGCTACTGGCGGCAATGGCGGCAAGTCGAACTAAAAAAACATAATCTTGTTTTTTGGTATTATTGGTTTGGGCAGGGTTCATAAAATTATAAAAATCGCGTCACTGACGATAGCGCTATGCTAACAATATTGGTTGATGGAGGATTATACCAAACTGGATAAAAAGATGATCAAATATTGTGTAGCGAAAATAAGTGCTTGTGAGGTTGTTAATTTATAGCCGTTAGTTGAATTGAGAATAATTAAACTAACGGCTATAAATCAAATTCAGTATAATGCTTGGTTATTATCAGCCCAACTCAACTAGAGCTTAATCACATGTTAGACGTCGTATTATTTCAACCTCAAATTCCCCCTAACACCGGTAATATTATTCGTTTATGTGCCAATTCAGGTTTCAGATTACACTTGATTGAGCCGTTAGGATTTGACTTTGACGATAAAAAACTACGCCGAGCAGGGCTTGATTACCACGAATTTGCGGCAACCAAAAGACATGCAAGTTTTGACGACTTTGTTGCCAATGAACAGCCGGAACGAATTTTAGCCGTTACCACTAAAGCGACTAATTACTACGGTGATGTTAATTTTAAAGCGGGGGATTATTTATTATTTGGCTCTGAAACTGCGGGCTTACCTGATGAGGTACGTGACCAAATTCCTGAGCAAGATAAAATCAGAATCCCGATGTTAAAAGATAGTCGCAGTATGAATTTATCTAATGCAACCGCAGTAATTGTTTATGAAGCATGGCGACAGTTGGACTTTGCCGGTTCAGTGTAGCTTACTTTTTTGAAACGAAAAATATCAATGATTAGATATTAAAAAGCTCAACGATGCTTAGCATGGTTGAGCTTTTTTATGACTTATTTTTATGTTACTACTGAAAATTAATGGCTACTTATTCGTATTTTCGTTCACGCGAGAGTAAGTCAGCAGCGGCAATTTTAGCGTTTTTTCCGCAATATAATACTTGATAAACTTGTTCAACAATTGGCATTTCAACGTTCATACGTTGGGCCAACATGTGCACTTCTTTAGTATTACGGTAACCTTCAACAACCTGACCAATATCAGTCATCGCTTGTTCAACACCAACGCCATTGCCTAAAGCTAAACCAAAGCGGCGGTTGCGAGATTGATTATCAGTACAAGTAAGTACCAAATCACCTAAACCGGCCATGCCCATAAAAGTTTCAGGCTCAGCGTTTAATGCTACACCTAAACGGGTCATTTCAGCTAAACCACGGGTAATTAAAGCGGTTCTAGCATTAGCGCCAAAGCCAATGCCATCAGCCATACCAGCGCCAATGGCGATAACATTTTTTACTGCTCCGCCTAGTTGCACGCCAATAAAGTCATTATTGCTGTATACCCGAAAGGTTTTTTCACAATGTAATAAGTCAGATACTTCGCTAACAAAGTTTTCATCGGTTGATGATAAAGAGATTGCCGTTGGTAAACCTGCCGCCATTTCTTTGGCAAAGGTAGGGCCAGACAATACTGCTAAGCTAACTTTTTCACCTAAAATTTCACGTGCTACGTCTTGTAGCAATCGTCCTGACTCATGATCTAAACCTTTGGTGGCCCAAGCGACTTTCGCGTTAGGTGATAGAAAAGGTTTAATTTGCTGGAGCATATTGCCAAAAGCATGGCTTGGCACCACCACTAAAATAATATCGCTAGCCGCAACAGCGGTAGCAAGGTCGGCTTCTAGGTGTAAGTCGTCAGAAAAGCTACTGTTAGGTAAATACTTTTCATTGCTGCGCGTGGCTGCCATATTTTTCACATGGTCACTGTCGCGGCCCCATAAGAGTGTTTTATGGTTATTACGAGCCAAACAAATAGCTAGCGCGGTGCCGTATGAGCCCGCGCCTAGTACCGTAATTTTAGCTGAATGCTTTGACATAAATTAGTGAGTTTCTGTGCTTGCAGGTGCTTGAGCCGCTTTGTCTTTTGCTTCAGCTGCACGTTGTTGAACGTAAGAAGCAAATAAAGCTTCAAAGTTAACAGGCGCTAAGTTTAGTTGTGGGAATGAACCACGGTTAACTAAGTTGGCAACAGTTTCACGGGCATATGGGAATAAAGTTGTTGGACAAAAAGCACCAATAGTATGAGCTAGTTGTGCTTCAGGTAAGTTACCAATAGTGAAAATACCAGCTTGTTGAACTTCAGCTAAAAACGCAGTTTTACCTTCAATTTCAGCTGTAACTGTTACCGCTAATACTACTTCATAAGTGTCATCAGCCAATTTCGCCGAACGGGTGTCTAGGTCTAATTTTACTTCAGGCTTCCATTCTTTTTGAAAAATTTCAGGTGAATTAGGCGTTTCAAAAGAAACATCTTTAGTATAAACACGTTGAATTGCAAATTGTGGAGTTGGGTTTTCTGCGCCTTCAGTAGCGCCGTTTTGAATTTCGTCAGCCATTTTTTATTTTCCTATTGTTTGGCGATGCAGTGTTGTTTTCTCAAGGGAATACTGCACCTTTAAAATATTAAATTATGTTGTTTAGTTATTTGTTATTGAGCAATTATTTGGTCAAGTTTGCCTTGTGATTCTAAGGCCATAATATCGTCACAACCACCAATATGGTTGTTATTGATAAATATTTGTGGAACCGTATAACCACCGTCGCTTCGTTCGATCATTTCTGGTCGTAAATTAGGCTGTGCATCAATTTTATATTCTTGAAAAGCTAAGCCCTTTTGCTCTAATAAAGCTTTTGCACGATGGCAAAAAAAACATGTTGCTTTGGTATATATTTCTATTTTTGCCATGTTTAAACCTTATTTCTTCGCTACTGGCATACTTGCATTAACCCAAGCATTCATACCGCCTTTAAGTAGATTTACTTGGCTAAAACCTGCTTTAAGCAACTGATTTGCCACTTTACTTGCGGTAATACCAGCAGTGCATACTACTATGATGGGTTTATCTTTATGGTTTTCAAGGCTAGCAAAGTCATTGTTAGTCACTTTTTCTGAAGGTAGGTGTTTCGCATCAAGAATATGACTGGCTTTGAATTCTTTTTCACCACGAACATCAACCACTAAACCTTCTTTTCTATTCACTAAAAAAGTAAGCTCTTGCGCGCTTAATTGTTTAATAGGTGACATTTTAATTTTGACTGTAGTGAAGATAATCATCACAACAATTGCAGCCCAAGCACTGGCAAGAACGGCGTTGTTGTTGACGAATAAAATAAATTGTTCCATGTTTGTTACCGCTTAATAAATTCAGAGTAAAATCGTCACGTTTTTGGACGACGAAAATTTCGTCACAGTATACCGTTTAGCAATTGAATAAGACAATTTATCTGTTATCTATATAGCTAAGTGGCATGAAAATGAAAAATTCGGCATTTTAAAGTAACGGTCGAAGTTGATATACTTTATGGTGATAATCTAACTAAGTTTCAAGGGAAGTAGTAATGCCAAATAAAAAATCGACCGTACTCATCATTTTAGACGGATGGGGCTATCGAGAAAGTACTGATGCCAACGCCATTTCACAAGCCAATACCCCGGTACTTGATAATTTACAAGCAAACTACCCCAATATGCTGATTGAAACTTCAGGTATGGCGGTAGGTTTACCAGATGGTCAAATGGGTAATTCTGAAGTTGGCCATGTTAACTTAGGTGCTGGTCGTATTGTTTATCAAGACTTTACCCGTATTACTAAAGCGATTAGTGATGGTGAGTTTTTTGAAAATCCTGCGCTTTGCCAAGCGGTTGATAAAGCGGTAAGCCAAAACAAAGCGGTACATATTTTTGGCCTAATGTCGCCAGGTGGTGTTCATAGCCATGAAGAACATATTTTTGCGATGATCGACTTAGCGAAAAAGCGTGGTGCTAATAAAATTTATTTACATGCCTTTTTAGATGGCCGTGATACGCCACCACGTAGCGCCGAGTCTTCATTAGCCAAAGCTCAGCAAAAATTTGCTGATTTAGGTGTTGGCCAAGTAGCTTCAGTTGTTGGTCGTTATTTTGCAATGGATCGTGACCAGCGCTGGGATCGTGTTGAAAATGCTTATAACTTAATGGTTGATGGCGAAGCTGCTTATCAATACCCTACTGCGGTAGATGCTCTGAATGCGGCATATGCGCGCGATGAGAATGATGAATTTGTACAAGCTAGTGCTATTTTGAATGACGCTGGTGAAACCATTAAAATTGCTGATGGTGATGCCTTAGTCTTTATGAATTTCCGTGCCGATCGTGCTCGTCAATTCACCCGCTGTTTTACCGATGCTAACTTTGACGGTTTTGCCCGTAAACGTATTCCGCAATTAGCAGACTTTGTTATGTTAACTGAATTTGCTGCTGATATTGATGCACCAAGTGCATACCCACCAGAACCGTTAGTAAATGTGATGGGTGAATGGTTAGAAAAGCATGATAAAACCCAGTTGCGTATTTCTGAAACGGAAAAATATGCGCATGTGACATTCTTTTTCAGTGGCGGTAAAGAAGATACTTTTAATGGTGAAGAGCGTATTTTAGTGCCTTCGCCACAAGTGGCTACTTACGACTTACAACCTGAGATGAACTCGGGCTTATTAACTGATAAATTAGTTGCCGCAATTGAAAGTGGCGAGCATGACTTTATTGTGTGTAATTATCCAAACGGTGACATGGTTGGTCACACCGGCAAACTAGATGCAGCGGTTAAAGCTTGTGAAGCGGTTGACAGCTGTATGGGGCGTGTTGTTGCGGCGCTTGAAAAAACCGGTGGCGAATGTTTGATCACCGCAGATCACGGTAATGCTGAGCAAATGCTTGACCCTATTTCTGGCCAAGCTCATACTGCGCATACCTGTGAACCGGTACCATTAATTTATGTTGGTCGTAACGCTACAGTTGCTCAAACGGGGGCTTTAAGTGATATCTCGCCAACTATTTTGCATTTAATGGGCATGGAACAGCCAGAAGAAATGACAGGTACTGTGTTAATGAAGGTAAATAGCTAGCTTGTTGATCAATTTTTTGCGCCATAAGTTATGTTTGCTGATTTGTAGTATTTGCTACTTTTTAGCCGCGATAACTTGGGCGCAAGAAAATCCCAACAAAGCCTTAACCGCTGTGCAAAAAGCAATTGCTCAGCAAAAGCTGGCGATTTCATCGGTCAGCAAAAAAAGGCAACAGCTTGAACAGCAATTAAAAAATGATGATTTAGCTATTGCTAAAGTGGCTAAATCAATTAATGCAACTGCAAAAAGCTTAATCACAGTTCAACAAAAACTTACCGAGCTAACTAAAGAAAAACACGCATTAACACAAAAAAAACAACAGCAAGAAGACTTACTTGCTCAGCAATTACGAGCCGCTTATTCCAGCGGTAATCATGATTATTTAAAGCTGATTTTGAATCAAGAGCAACCGGCAAATGTGCAACGAACGGTTACTTATTATGAATATTTAAATAAAGCTCGTATTGCCCATATTGACAAATTTCAAGTGACCTTAACTGCTTTATTGGCAGTAACCACTGAACAGCAAGAAAAAGAGCAACAGTTAAAATCGTTAAAAAAACAACAAGCTCAAGAAAAAGTCGCCTTGCAAGGCTCTAAAATTGCGCGTAAAAAAACCATTCAATCGCTTCAAAAAGAATTACTCACCAGTCAGCAGCAATTAGCTAAATTGGAAGCTGAAGAAAATAATTTAGTGGCGGCGTTAGCAAAGCTTGCTGCTGCCGCTCGCGCTGAAATTGACCTTAAAGGCTTAGCCAAGTTACGCAACAAATTATATTGGCCGGTAAAAGGCCGGATTAGCCATCGTTTTGGTAGCCAAAAGCAAGGCTACTTAAAATGGAAGGGCGTTATGCTGGCGGCTAAAATGGGCGAGCAAGTTAAAACTATTCATAACGGTACGGTATTATTTGCTGATTGGTTAAAAGGTTATGGTTTAGTGACGGTAATCGATCACGGTAATGGCTATATGAGCCTTTATGGCCATAATCAAACCTTATTGAAGAGTGTCGGCGACCGTGTTGAAACCGGTGAACCTATCGCCTTAGTTGGGCAAAGTGGTGGCCAGCAACGCAGTGGTTTATATTTTGAGATTCGCCACCAAGGCAAAGCGGTAAATCCTAAGTTATGGTGTAAGTAAAGCAATACTATTGGGCTTAAATATCGAATGATTTTCTGCAAGCTTACTGTTACTCTATCCATAATTTCCGTTAGAACTTTCCTTCTTCATGCCTAAACTTATCTTGTTGTTTTTTATCTTCCTTCAGGCTTTTTATGTGTCAGCGCAATCGGCTAAAGTCGCTATTGTAATTGATGATATTGGCTATCGCGCTTCTGATGTTCATGCACTTGAACTACCGGGTAATGTTACCTTTTCAATTTTACCGCATACCCCTTTTGGAAAGAAACTGGCTTTACGAGCGCATGCTCAGCATAAAGATATTTTTTTACATATTCCGATGGAAGCAGAGAATGGTAAAAAACTAGGGCCTGGTGGGTTAACCACCGCGATGAATGAAGCTGATATTCATCGCAGTTTGACGAGTGCTTTTGCCGAAATCCCTTTTGCTCTAGGTATTAATAATCATATGGGCAGTAAGTTAACCAAGCTTTATCAACCTATGGCATGGACGATGGGCTTTCTTAAAGAGAACCAGTTACTTTTTTTAGACAGTAAAACCAGTGCGCAATCTTTAGCTGAGCAAGCTGCGCTTGATTTTGGCGTACCGGTTAGAAATCGTCAGGTATTTTTAGACAATCAATTAACCGAGCAATACATTAACCTGCAGTTTAATGAATTAATTGCCCAAGCCAGCAGTAATAAAGCGGCAATTGCTATTGCACACCCACATCCTGAAACCATTCTCTATTTAAAAAAGCTTATACCCACCTTAGCGCAGCACAATATTGAATTGGTGCCCTTGTCTGCACTTTATTTACTTGGTAATACTGAAAGCGTAGAGCTTATTAGCGCAGAATAAATATTTGAAAACTGTTTTGCTATTAAAACTTAATACCTGTTTTTTTCAGCAATTGATGTAAATATTTCACTGGAATCGCATAGGTTATGCCGCTAGGTTTACTGATCACTGCCTCTTTACTTTCTTGCACAAAAACTTTGTTTATCACGCCAATCACTTCTCCCGTTTTAATATCATACATGGCACTGCCACTATTCCCTGGATAAGCGGTGGCATCAAGCTGATAAACTAAATATGGGTTTCTCATACGCTTGAGCATTTTGATACTGATTTGTTCGGCGTTACTAACAGGGACTATAGTTGGCGTGATGCTAGCGATAATACCTCTGTGAGTAACTGGATATAAACCAAGTACAGCCCCAATAGGAAAACCGGTAAAAGCGACATAGCTGCCTTCGCGTATAAAGGCTTCAGAAGCTAATTTGATCGCGGGTAATGGCGCTCCTTGAATTTTTAATACTGCCAAATCGTGGGTTTGTGATTTAGCCACTATTTCAGCTTTTCTCACTTTAGCATTTTTTCCTGAGCCAACAAATACCGCCATTTGCTGGCGTAAACTCGAGTCTAATAGTTCAGGAATAACATGGTGGTTGGTCACTACATATTGGCCATTACCAATAACAAAGCCACTACCTTGTAATGAATTTTGCGGACGACCAGTAGGTGTATGAGTACCAATACCTACTATCGAAGGTTTGATTTTCTCCAAAGTATCAGCAAGTTCAGCGCTAGACGTGGCGGTAAAAAATGAAAATATAACGGAAAATAATTGAATTCTATAGCGCATTTATAGGGCTTCCATGAATTTTAATGTTTACTTATTTTGCGCCTTGAGTAATAAAAATACAATTAAATCCCTTGATTAATATGGGTATATAGCTAGTTTTATTACAACAAAATTTCGCTAAAAATCTGAATGTAAACCATAATATGGAAAGTTGAATTGGAGTTTATATGACTAAAAAATTGGTACCTATATTAGCTGGTGGTGGCACGCGTTTACCTGCTCATATTGGGGTATTAAAAGCGTTAAAAGATTTGTCTATTGAATTTGACCATATCGTTGGCGTATCTGGCGGTAGTATTATTGCGAGTATGTATGCTTCGGGTTTAACCATTGAGCAAATAAAAGAAGCTGCTTTTGAAACCAATTACAACAAATTTAGACAGTTTTCACTTATTAAGTTAATTCGTAATGGCGGCTTAAGCTCTGGCGATGTTTTTGAAAGATGGGTCGATGATCAGCTGCAAGGTAAAACTTTTATCGAAATGGATAAATCTCTGCATGTTGTTGCTACTGATGTTAAAAGTGGTAAGCCAGTAATCTTTAATAGTGAAAATACGCCAACCATGAAAGTATCAAAAGCAGTGCGGTTTTCTATGTCGATTCCGCTGGTTTTTAGCTTTAAATCTTTTGGTAAGCACTTAATGGTTGATGGCAGTATTTTGTCTGAAGATGCTTTACATCGAGATTGGGCAAAAAACGGTACACCGGTACTATGTTTCAGGTTAAGAGGTGAGCACGAATACGATGAAATAAAAACAGATGGTTTATTTCCAATTTTTAACTACGTTACTATGTTAATTCGCACTTTTATGACTACAATTTCTAGAGAGTATATTAACGAAGCGTTTTGGCATAATACCATTATAATTAACACAGGAGATTGTTCAGCGGTTGACTTTACTATGGATAGCAAGCAGAAGCAGAACTTATTTGAAATTGGCTACGATACCGCTTTAGCAATCGTACCGATAAAAACCGAAAGTGAAGAAATTAATTTGAAACGTGGTTAATTATTATTAAGGATAAAGCGTCAAATATTTAGCAATTTTTTACTAAATGTTTTAGTTTAAAGTGTTAATGTGCACTAACAAATAAGAGTTTTTTTACTTTGTTTGGTTGAATATTGTAATGTCGGCTTTTATTATGTAATTATACGTTAAGTAATCATGACGTCACAATCATGACAAGTTATACCGATAACTATTATAACTAAAGAAGGCTTTAGTTATTTGAGGGCTATATGCAGGCATCAGAAAATACTAATGATGATTTTCTATTTATCGATGACAGCGATGAACATGAAATACTTGATGAAATAAATGGTGATGCATGGAAAGTTCTCATTGTTGATGATGATCCTGAAATTCACTCTGTTACTAAGTTAGCCTTATCTGACCTTATTGTTTTGGGAAGTCGCTTAGAGTATTTACATGCTTATTCAGGTGAAGAAGCTTGTCGTATTGTTGAGCAAAATCCAGATCTTGTTTTAGTATTGCTTGATGTCGTAATGGAAACTGACGACGCTGGTCTAAACGTTGTTAAGCATATTCGTGAAGTACTTGCTAGGCAAGATATTCGCATTGTCTTACGAACCGGCCAACCTGGCTACGCACCTGAAGAAAGTGTCATTAAAGATTACGATATTAATGACTATAAAACTAAAACTGAACTCACCCGCCGAAAGTTAGTGACTACCGTGTATGCGGCAATTCGCTCATATCAACAAATAAACATTGTTAGTCAGAATCGTGTCGGTTTAGAAAAAATCATTTTGGCTTCTGCCGAGCTACTTGAATTTCACTCCGTACAAGATTATGTGCAAGGGGTTTTAGCGCAAATACAAACGCTGAGTCATTGTCAAAAGGGGCTTTTTTGTGCTCGTGGTCATGGCATAGTATTAAATGCTGATGATTTAAGTTATTACATTCTAGGCCAATACGGCGGTTCATCAGTATTAGTTAATCAAAAGTTAGATACTTTAAAATCTGAACAAGCCAGCACTATCGTCAATAACTGCTTCCATGAAAAAGAGCACTATTTTGCTGATGATTGCGCTGCCCTATATATCTCAAGTGGCGGCTTTAGAGCCACCATTTATCTCGAGTTTGACGAGCCAATTCCAGAACTTGATAAAAAACTGATTGAAGTATTTTTAAGTAATATTTCTATTGGTTATGAAAATGTGCATTTATTTCAAAAATTAAGTAATGCCGCTTATAAAGATCTATTAACCGGCTTACCTAATCGTTTACAGTTTTTGAGTTTGCTGGATGACTTTTGTCAAAGTGACAACACCGATATGGTTGCGGCTTTGTTAGATGTAAATCATTTCAGCGACATTAACGATGGTTTAGGACAAGAAGTTGGTAATCAGTTATTAATTGCAATTGCGAGTCGTTTGAAAGATATGCCGGGTGAATGTATTGTTGCTCGTGTTGGTGCAGATGTTTTTGGTATTATTGGACCTGATCGCTACGTGAACCCAGAACATCTCTTAGCGCTATTTCAACAACCTTTTGATGCCGGTGAACAGCATTTACCAGCAAATGCTTGTTTTGGTTTTTGTAAGCAAGAGCATGCCGGTAGCCGTGGCGTTAAGTTATTAAGCCAAATTAATATTGCGTTAAATTTAGCTAAAAAAGATCGCTCTTTGTCTTATGGCTATTACATGCAGGAAATGGAAGATAAAACCCTGTGGCGCTTGGGTATGATCAGGCAGTTACGTACCGACTTTGCCGCCAATCGATTAGAGCTATGGTATCAACCACAGCTAATGTTAGAAACGGGTAAGGTTATTGGCGCAGAAGCTTTACTTCGCTGGCGTACCAATGACGGTAGTTTTATTTCCCCTGCGGTATTTATACCTTTAGCTGAGTACTCAGGCTTGATTATCGAAATTGGTGATTGGGTTGTTCATGAAGCATGTAAGCAAATTAAGCATCTTGAAAATGAAGGCTTTGATGATGTAGGTATTTCTGTGAATGTTTCTATTCCGCAATTTCGTCAAGAGAATTTTGTTGAAACGGTGATCTCAGCAACACAAAAACACCATATAGAAGCGAGCAAGTTGGAGTTGGAAATCACAGAAAATGTGCTTATGGATGATCCGCAAATTATTATCGATGCTTTAGAGAAATTAAAAGCACAGGGCATTAGCATTGCTTTAGATGATTTTGGCACAGGTTTTTCTTCGTTAAGTTATTTACAAAAGCTGCCTCTTGACCGCTTAAAGGTTGATCGCGCTTTTGTTACTGATATTGCTAAGCCGGGTTTGTCGTTAATCGCAGATACTATTATCAACTTAGGTAAGCAAATGAACTTAACCGTTATTGCGGAAGGTATTGAAGAAAAAGCGCAAGAGCAACACTTAAAGTCACAAGGCTGCCATGAAGTTCAAGGCTTTTATTATGCTAAGCCGATGCCTACGGATGAGTTTTTAGCTTATCTAAGCAAGCATAATTAATGCTTATTAATCTCTAGTTTTTAGTCACTAATACTTATAAGTTACTGCTAGCATTAACTTATAAGTAACTCCCTTTTATTATGTTGCAGTAGAGAGAAGTGCCTTTTCTTGACTACGAAGTTCAATGCCTAGTTGCGGTGCTAAAGGGATAAGCAATGACAATAGCAACGAACAAAATGCAAAACCTGCCCCTACAAAAAATACCCAACCAGAATTAATTATCCAAACCATGCCTAATAATGCCGGTATCACAACTGCCGCAATATGATTAATAGAAAAGCTTACCCCCGCACTTGCGGCTATATCTTCAGGTAAGGCGATTTTTTGGAAGTAGGTTTTAATAGCAATGGCTAAAGCAAATAATAAGTGATCAATAATATAAAGTGCTGCGGCAAAATGCGCATTTTCAACGAGCCCGTAACTTATAAATAAAATCACCAAGCCAATATATTCAAATTTAAGGGTATTTCTTTCACCAACCTTGCCAATAAACTTGCCGATCTTGGCGGCAAATAACCAATTGAAAACATAGTTAATAGCAAATAAAGCGCTGATGTCCGCGACACTGTAACCAAATTTTTCTACCATTAAAAAACCAGCGAAAACTACGAATATCTGTCGCCGAGCACCACTAAAAAAAGTTAAGGCATAAAATAACCAATAGCGTTTTCTCAAGATGAGTTTTTTATGCTGCTCGGCCTTTGGTGGAAATAGTGGGAAAAGTAAAATTAACCCAATGGTAAAAATAAGAGCCAATACTCCAAACAGTAAATAGGTTTGTTGATACGACCAACTAAGCTTTTCCATGACCAACCAGATGCTGGAAAAAGCTAATAAAGACGCCACTGACTTTACTGATAACACTCTCCCTAAAAAGTGGGCGGTTTTATCTTTATCTATCCATTGCAGCGTTAATGATTGGTTAACAGTTTCAAAATAATGAAAACCAACCGACATTAATATCGTGGTTAAATAAAGCCCTAATATTGAAGGGAAAAAACCTGTTAAGGCAACACCTATACTGGTAATTGCTAGTGATATAAGGGCTAACTTCTGCTCTTTGATGAACAACAATAAATAAATCGCAGTAAAGGCTAGAAAGCCAGGGATTTCTCGCAGGCTTTGTAATATACCTATTTCTGTGCCGGTGAAAGCCGCTTTTTCAATAACAAAATTATTCAGCAATACCATCCATACGGAAAAAACTAGTGGCATTATAAAAGCCATGGCGAGTAACAAGTTTTCAGGGCGCTGTAGCTGACGAGAAAGGTTCACGGAAATCCTTTAAAGGGGGTTAATTAACCCGCATTATTTTACGTGAATTATGTTTTTATAGCAGCAGTTGTTTTTGTAAAAACATTATTTACATACTGAAGGCTAGATGAAACAACTTTACTCAATATTTACAAAGTCACGGCAGCCTCTTTACAAAGAGCTGTGCGATACTGAAATAACTTCTTAATCAAAAGATGTCATTCTATGTACTTTATAATTAATAAAACAGATGCATTAGATGCCTGTAAAAACCTAATATTACTAATAGCTTTCCCCTTGGCGATTGTTGGCTGTGGCGGCGGAGGTGATTCATCTGAGCCCGTTGTTACACCTCCTCAAATAAATACAGCACCAGTGGCGAACGCAGGGAATGACCAACATGTTGATAAAAACTCTCTTGTTACCATAGACGCCAGCGCCAGTAGTGATGCCGATAACGACACATTAAGCTATCAATGGAGCTTCATCAAGAAACCCAATGCCAGTGGCGCTACTTTAGAGAATGCTACTTCAGTTTCTACCAGTTTTGTTGCTGATGTTGAGGGCAGCTATCAAATAAGCTTAATTGTTGATGATGGTAGTGTTGCTAGCGTTGCTGATTATGTGGTTATAAACAGCCAAAATGGTCAAAGCTATGCAATTGTAGATACTGCACAAGTTCAGTGTTATCAGTCAAATACAGGTAATAGTACTGACTGTAATGATATTGGCTACGATGCTGACTATATCGGTAATAGTCCTACGTATGCCGTTAGTAATGACGGTCTACTGGTAACTGATAATATTACGGGCCTAACTTGGCAGCAAAGCTCTGATCTTAATAATGACGGTGTTATTAATTATGCTGACAAATTAAGCCAAAGTGAGGCTGCTGAACATTGCCAAAATTTATCTTACGGCGGCCGCGATGATTGGCGCTTACCTAATATTCAACAAGCCTATTCATTAATTTTATTTAGTGGTAAAGACGCCAGTAGTTATCAAGGCAGTGATACTTCAACACTCACACCTTTTATTGATCAAGCTTTTGATTGGGCTTTTGGTGATATAAATAGCCAAGCGGGTATTACTGCTGGCGATCGTATTATCGACGCACAATACGCAACTAGCAGTCTATATGTCACCACCACTATGGTTAATGATCTCACCATGTTTGGTGTTAATTATATCGATGGCCGGATTAAAGGTTATCCAACAGAGCGTAAAAAATTCTATGTTCGCTGCGTAGCTGATAATAGCGATTATGGGCAAAATGATTTTGTTGATAATAGCGATGGCACTATTTCTGATCATGCCACCAATTTAATGTGGCAGCAGCAAGATACTAGTGCTAAAAACTGGGATGAAGCAGTTGAGCACTGTGAGTTTAATAGCACAGCAAATTATGGTGATTGGCGCTTACCTAATGCGAAAGAGCTACATAGCCTTGTTGATTACAGCAAATCCCCTGAAACTGATAATAGTGCTGCTATTGATGACATCTTTCAAAGTACGCCATTTCAAAACGAAGAAGGTGATACTGACTGGGGCTACTATTGGAGCTCAACCACTCATGTTGATAATGACGGAGATGGCAGTAATGCCGTGTATATTGCTTTTGGTCGTGCGCTTGGGTATATGAACAGTACGCTTTTAGATGTGCATGGTGCCGGTGCGCAGCGCAGTAATGACAAGCTTGATATTGCCTCCGAGCCGGGAGCTAATTCAGCTATGGGTAGTAATGGCACTTTTTATTATAAAGGCCCGCAGGGCGATATTTTACGGGCGCAAAATAATGTTCGCTGCGTACGCGATATTACTTCAACCACTGAAGAAACTATTCCAACCAATGGCAGCGTTAATATTTTATTATTAATTGGCGATGATATTGGTGTTGATAATATCAGTGGCTATAAAGAACAGCCCAATTATAGTGCGCAAACTCCGGTTATTGATGAGCTTGCTAGTGCAGGTGTTTTATTTAGAAATGTATGGGCTAATCCTAAATGCTCTCCCTCAAGAGCGAGTTTATTAACCGGAAAACATGCCTTTAAACATGGCGTTACCCATCCAGGGAAAGATACCGGTGAGTTAGCTAGCAATGAAGAAACAATTGCTGAACTATTAAATACTGTTGGGTATCGTTCTGCGCTATTTGGTAAGTGGCATTTAGGCAATAGTGATGGCACCTACCCAACTGACCAAGGCTTTGATTATTTCTCAGGAAGTTTAGCGAATATAGGCGACTACTTTAATTGGCAGAAAACACAGATCTCATCGCAAGGTGGTGCCGTGGTTACCGCTACTGAAACTGGTTATGCCACCGAAGTTGTTGCAGAAGAAGCGTTAAGTTGGATAAATCAGCAAGGCGAGCAACCTTGGTTTGTTCAGCTTGCTTTTAATGCGCCTCATGACCCTTTCCATGTGCCACCTAAAGATAAATTTAGCCATATTAACTTACAGCAAGAGGCTGGCGAGTCTTGTACTAACAATGCCAGTACTGACAGTATCGCTGATTGTTACCGAGCAACGGTAGAAACTTTAGATACCTATATTGGTGAATTGTTATCGCAATTACCTCCAGAGGTTTTGGAGAATACCTTGATTATTTTTATTGGCGATAACGGTACACCTAAACAAGCTATTGTTGAAGAAGCGGGCTTACCTTTTAGCAAAGAACATAGTAAAGGTACCGTATACGAAGGGGGCATTAATGTACCTTTGGTTATTTCAGCAGGCAGTAATGTTGGTTTAGACATTGCTGAAATTAGCGATAAAGTTCAAATTCAAGACCTATTTAGCACCATAGCTGAAATTGCAGGTGTTAACCTCTCTGCCAATAATGACATTGACAGCCAAAGCTTGCTTGGTTATCTCGACAAGCAGGTTGCCACGCCAGAAAATAGAGCGACTTTATTTTCAGAATTATTTAGTACGGCTGAAAGCATTGACCGTTGGGCGATAACAGACGGCGTTGTGAAATATATTAACAATGAATCAGTAGAAGAGTGTTATAACTTGATTAGTGATGCTGGCGAGCAAACGAATGAATATTTAGCTAGTGATGACATCGTTTTAACTTGCGATACTCTAAAAGCACTAAAGCCGCAGTGATAGCCGTTCTGAATAATATGGTGCTTTGAAGTAAGCCTAATGGCTGATCAAGTGGTTAATTTTATGATTTAATGTTTAAAAATTGAACCCTATAGAGAAAGCCGTTACCTTATCAACCTAATAAAATGTGAATGTGTTTTGTCTGGTTGATAAGGAAGTAAGGTGATAAAAGCTTTTTCCCGCTTTTTAGTAAATACAATTTTAAGATTAGCTTTAACCTTAAGTACGGTCAGCGTTTGCAGTGGCTATGTTTATACTGGTACAAATGATTTATTTCAATCATGTACTGAGGTACATGAGAATATAGAGCTAATGCAGCAATCAATAACTAAAGGCTTATTTCGCTATAGCAACACAGTTAGTGCTACAGATCTCCCAAGCTTTAATTACGCTATTGATCATTCTTATCAAAGCTACCTCAACTATGCTTATCAATTAATTCAGCTAAAAAATCTACAATCTCAGCGTAGCTGCGCAAATAACAGTACTCGTTATAAAATATTGATAGACCAGCAACAGCGCCCTGAAAAAGCCCAAGTGGTCGACTTAATTGCACCGTTTGAGCTAAAACAAGAAAATAACAATAAAGCCATTTTACTTATTCACGGCTTAACTGACTCCCCTTTTTTGTTTGATGATTTAGCCACCTTTTTTCATCAACAAGGCTTTACTGTAAGAACACTATTATTACCAGGCCATGGCACTGCTGCATCTGATTTAATCTCGGTTAACTTGGCTGATTGGCAACAAGCGACTCAATACGCGATAGAACGTACCTTGCTCGACTTTAAACAAGTATATTTAGGCGGCTATTCAGCTGGCGGTGCGTTGATTTTTGATTACCTGTTAGCGAGAGAGAAAGTTGCTGAGCATCTTGAAGGTTTAATTATGTGGGCACCAGCAACTCAAGCAAAAAGTGAGTTAGCCTGGCTTAGTCCATATTTAGCAAAAGTCCCTTTTTTTGACTGGCTAGATAAAGGCGCCGATTTAGACTTTGCCAAGTATGAGTCTTTTCCGATAAATGCAGCTGCACAAGTGGAGAGGTTAATGGCTAACATCTCGATCACTAAATCAGATCAGCAACATCATTTTCATAATATTCCATTATTTATTGCCGCTAGTGATGTTGACCAAACCATAAATAGTCAAGCGAGCATAGCTTTTGCTAATCAATGGAATAAAGTTAAACAAAATAAAAATGGCAAGTCCGACCGTTTTGTTTTTTATGGCGATGACAAAGCGCAGCAAGCGGTTCAAGCTAAGTTATCAAAAAATATTCACCTGAATCTCCCGCAATGTAGCAAAGGGCTGTTGTGTGATAATAGCCTTGATATTTCTCATATTGCCATAACTAGTGCACCTGAAAATTTTCATTATGGTGTAATGAGTAGTTATCGAAACTGCAGTCATTATTTGAATGATACAGCGCAATATTTAAGCTGTAAAAAACAAAAAAATCTACCGAGCGGAGAGATCACACCGGAAAATTTAAGCGAAACTAAGCTGATGAAAAGGTTAACCTATAACCCGTATTATACTCAGATGCTTGAACAGCTAGTATTCTTTATCGAGCAAAAATCTAGTCATTAATTGCCCACGCATTGATGAGTATTTTAAATTGTTAACTATTTTCTCCTGTCGCTAGACTAAGTGCATTGATTGCAGCTATGGTTAAAATTAGCCGGCCGATTATTGGCCACTGTTAAGATAAGGAAACTCTATGATTGATTTTGATAAGTCATCGCTTTTTAAACTTAAAGCGATTGATAACGAGAAAGCCCGTGAAGACTTCCACGCTTTTTTAATTGAAGGCGAGGAAATTTTTGCCACCTTTAAAACTATTCGCGATCAAGTGGTATTTACTAATAAACGGGTTATTGCTGCAAATGTACAAGGCATCACCGGCTCAAAAGTTGATTATACCTCGATACCTTTTAACAAAATTCAAACTTTTTCTATCGAAACTTCTGGTTCGTTAGATTTAGATTGTGAAATTCAACTTTACATTAGCGCCGTCGGTAAGGTGTCTTTCGAAATTAGTGGTAGTTTTGATATTGTTTCGTTCAACCGCTTGATAAGCCAATACGTTCTTGCTTAGCTTGCCGGAAAAATAACAATAACATGCAGAATTAAAGCTCGGTGCTAGACTTAAGATAATAACTCATTGGAGAGCGATAAAATGAACAAAGTTATACTTATTATTCTTGCTATTTTCTTACCACCGGTTGCGGTTTTTTTTCATAAAGGCATTGGTAAAGACTTCTTTATTAATATCTTATTAAGTTTAATCTTTTTTATTCCAGGGGTAATACATGCCCTATGGCTAGTGACTCGATAAATAGTAGTTACAGTTATTAAATTGTTATTCTACTGAGTATTAAATAGCCGGTTTATTGTTGTTAATTGTATTTTATAATCCGTTGTAGCTAATGGCTTACAGAAGGTTTAGCTTGTGAGTATAATGGCGAAAATACTAAAAAATTCGACGGAATAGTTATGAAAACAATAGCAACAGCACTTATGATGATTTTTTGTCTGGCGGGCTGCTCACCGACAGTGGGAAGTGACGATTGGTGTAAAAGTCTAAAAGAAAAACCGAAAGGTGACTGGAGTGCTAGCGAAGTGAAAGACTTCACCAAGCATTGCATATTGTAAGTCACTTTCAACACAAAATGAAAAAGCCAGTAACAAGGTTACTGGCTTTTTTAATGCTTATTATCAAGCGATAACGACGACTATTCAGACTCAGATAGTTTAGTTTCTAAATAGTGAATATTGGCACCACCGTTGACAAAACCTTGGTCGTTTAAAATATCTTGATGTAACGCGATATTGGTTTTAATACCATCAATCACCAACTCACCTAAGGCATTACGCATACGAGCAATGGCTACGTCGCGGTTATCACCCCAAGTGATCAATTTACCGATCATTGAGTCGTAATGTGGAGGCACAGAGTAGTCAGCATAAATGTGAGAATCCCAACGAACACCTAAACCACCTGGAGGATGGAAACGTGTAATTTTACCCGGTGAAGGAATAAAAGTACGAGGGTCTTCAGCATTAATACGACACTCAATTGAATGACCTGCAACTTTAATATCATCTTGGGTATAAGATAAAGGCTGTCCAGCTGCAACACGCAATTGTTCTTTGATTAAATCAACACCAGTGATCATTTCTGTTACCGGGTGTTCAACTTGAATACGGGTATTCATTTCAATGAAATAGAATTCACCATTTTCATATAAAAACTCAAACGTACCTGCGCCGCGGTAGTTAATTTCAATACAAGCATTACAACAACGCTCACCAATTTTGGCGCGCATTTCTGGTGTAATTCCTGGTGCAGGAGCTTCTTCTACCACTTTTTGGTGACGACGTTGCATAGAACAATCACGTTCACCTAAGTGAATTGCTGAGCCTTGACCGTCAGCAATAATTTGAATTTCAACATGACGAGGGTTTTCAAGGAATTTTTCCATGTAAACCATGTCATTTTTGAAAATAGTGCCCGCTTCTTGCTTAGTTAATGAGATAGCGTCGATAAGCTCTTCTTCGGTGCGTACCACACGCATACCACGGCCACCGCCGCCACCAGCAGCTTTAACAATAACAGGGTAACCGATACGTTTTGCGTGAGCTTTGTTAGCAGCTTCATCATCAGTTAATGGGCCGTCTGAACCTGGAACACATGGTACGCCAGCGACTTTCATTGCTCTGATCGCAGCAACTTTGTCGCCCATAATACGGATGCTTTCGGCTTTTGGGCCAATAAAAGCAAAACCAGATTTTTCAACTTGTTCAGCAAAATCAGCATTCTCAGCTAAAAAACCGTAACCAGGATGAATTGCAACAGCATTAGTTACTTCAGCAGCAGTAATAATAGCTGGTGCATTTAAATAACTGTCTAAGGCGGAAGCCTTACCAATACATATAGTTTCATCAGCTAATAAAACATGCTTTAGATGTTTATCAGCAGTAGAGTGAACAGCTACGGTTTTAATGCCTAGCTCTTTACATGCTCGCAATATTCTTAATGCGATTTCGCCTCGGTTGGCGATAACAACTTTATCTAACATAGAATGACCCTTAATGGTTGGGCTTATTCAATGATGAATAGCGGTTGATCAAATTCAATAGCATCTTCATTTTGTGCAAGAATTTCTTTAATAACACCAGACTTGTCAGCTTCAATTTGGTTCATCATTTTCATCGCTTCAAGAATACATAAAGTATCACCGGCGTTTACATGCTGGCCAACTTCAACAAATGCTGCTGCATCTGGTGATGATGAAGCATAGAAAGTACCAACCATAGGAGAGCGTACCGTATGGCCTGAAACAACGGCAGAAGCTGCTGCTGGAGCCGGAGCTGCGGCAACAGGTGCAGCTACAGGAGCTGGAGCTGCGGCAACAGGTGCAGCTGTTGCAACAGCAACAGGTGCGCCACGGCTAATGCGTACTGACTCTTCACCTTCAGAGATTTCTAACTCATTGATACCTGACTCTTCAACAAGTTCGATTAATTTTTTGATTTTACGAATGTCCATTTAAACACCTTTAATTATTGTTTAATTGAGGCTCTATTTCTTTAAATAGAGCAGTTAATATTATTGTTTTGTTAAACGTTATTATTCAGCGATGAATGTGCTGCATTTAGCGCAAATTCATAACCTTGAATTCCTAACCCACAAATCACCCCTTGGGCAATATCGGATAAATATGAGTGATGTCTGAACGCCTCTCTTGCATGTACGTTTGATAAATGCACTTCAATAAAGGGGATAGCAACTGAAAGCAGCGCATCACGCAGTGCCACACTAGTATGGGTAAATGCTGCTGGATTAATAATGATGAAATCGATTTTTTGAAACGATTGATGAATGCGTTCAATTAATTCATGCTCGGCATTTGACTGCATATGCGTCAACTCAATATTTAACCCTTTGGCTTGTTCAGTTAACTTATCAACAATGTTAGTTAAAGATTGCGCACCATAAATTTGCGGCTCTCTTTTGCCCAACATATTTAAATTTGGACCATTAAGGAGTAAAACTGTAAACTTGGTAGTCATTTTCTGTAAAAACACCCTTAAAATTCTAATAAGTTAATATTTGCACAAACTGGACTTGGTTGAAACTAAAATTTATCAAATTGAGCCATTTTCTGCAATTTGACGATTATTATAGTGTTTTCACAGAAATTAGCAGCAAAATACTGGTCTAATCACTCAAAAGGGCTTCAGCTTGCGTTTTATCGTTGATTTACTAAACTGGGGGTAGATAAATTGGTTTGTTAATTATATGATTTATAAATGATTGCCAAATTTTTTTGTCTGCGTAGTGATATAACACATGCAAGTGTGTAACACGGTAGTGCAAGTTGTAGAAATAGTAGGGATATATATATCAAGCATATTCTTTATAGGCTGCTCATTGTTGGAACTATTTTTTATAGTTCCACAAGCTTTAGTGTCGAAGTGATTGTTAACCCCTCGGTTAATACTCACTTATTGACCACAAGCCAGTTGCGTCGAATATATTCGATGCGGCAGGTTCGTTGGTCCGACGGAAAAACTATTGCGGTTTTCGTTTTACCAAGCCAACACCCCACCCACCAACGATTTAGTAAAGACGTTTTACGTCTATTTCCTTACCAGCTCGATCGTATTTGGAACAAGCTCACCTTCTCCGGTTTAGGTTTAAGGCCCATTCTTGTTGATTCTGAAAAAGAATTGATTAACAAAGTGGCGTCTGTACCAGGTTCTATAGGCTATGTAGAGAATATTGCAGAGGTAAATAATGTTATCGTTATTAAAGTTAAAGAGTAGCAAGGTGCTAACGTTCTCAAAATTTGCCAAGCTAATAAGTTTCTCAGCTTTATTTTCCGTGAACCTTTACGCACAAGAAAATGCACAGCAAGATTGGCAAGTTCATGGTTTTGTCGCGCAAGGTATCATTAATGTTAACGGTAGCGACTTTGTTAACGATGATGGCGACTTATCCGCAGAGTTAACCGAAGTTGGTATTAATGGTTCATATAAACTATCTGACTCTTTTCGCCTTACGGGTCAAGCGGTTTATTTAGACGGTGGTAATCGTTATGTTGAAGGTGCTCGCATAGACTATGCGTTAATTGATTGGTCGGTTTATAACGATGAACAATGGTTAGTGAATTTATATTTAGGACGCTTTAAAAATAATCATTGGCTCTACTCAAGTACCCGAGATATTCCACATGCACGACCGAGTATTATTTTACCGCAAGGTTTGTATTTTGATGGCCTAAGAGATATTGCCATGGGTAGTGATGGCGGGGCGATGAAAGTGAATTATAACTCTGAACTGTATGGTGATTTTGACTTTAACTTAAGTTACGGCACATCAGATTTATCCTCTGATTCGGTTAAATTACTGTTAGGTGAGATAGCACATGGAACAGGAAAACAAGAATTTGATGTTCAATCAAGCCTGTATTGGCGACCGCAGTTTTCACCTTGGCAATTTGGTATTTCAACCTTAAATTCTGATTTTACTTACAAGGCTTCTGCCAATGATGTTTTTCCTCCCGGCTTCCCTCATTTTGCCGGTGCTCCAATTGAAGATGCTACATTTTCATTTAATCAGGTTGCCATAAATGCTTTATACGAAGGTGAATATTGGGAGTTTAGCGCTGAAGTATTTCAACAAGCATTTAAAACCGAAGGTTTTTATCCACCGCCACTTTATGCATCCTTAGGGCAAAATTCTATTGAAAAAGTTGGTCAAGGTATCTACCTGCAATCGCGTTATAAGTTAAATGAAAACTTGACGCTTATGGCGAGAGTTGAAAGGCTTTATGCCGATAAAGATGATCGAGATGGCAGTCAGCTTGAGCTAGAAAGTGGTGGTAATGTGCCACATTATTTTGGTTTTCAACATGACTTTACTTTAGGTATACATTATAGCTTGTCTGAATCGCTACTTGTGCAAATGGAATACCACTGGTTAGAAGGAACTGCGCGCTTAACCCCTGTGGTATCACCTAATGTTCTTATAAACCATAATAAGCATTGGGATATGTGGGCTGTGCAATTGATGTATTGGTTCTAGGTCATGAAAAAAATATTTGTTAGCGTTCCTACTAAATTACTACTCTTAGTTGTTGGTGCTTTATTAATATTAAGCGCTGGATTTTCAGTGATGTCTTTAACTCGTTTGAATCAAGAGTTTGAGCATGAACAGGCAGAAAATAAGCAGCAAGGCCAAGCACAGTTTAAAATTCAAAGTACAATTCTACGTGACCAAATTCGCACTTGGATCGAGTCATTTGCTGATGTAGTACACGTAAAAGAAAAAGCTAATTTTGACGATTTAAAAGTTGCTTTAGCAGAGCAATTTGATGCCTTGCAATTAAATCAAAATGTTGAAAATGTTTGGTTGGTTAATCAGCAAGAAAAGCTATTATTTTCTTCTATTCAAATGCCGGACTATGTGGCTGAAACAGTTAAAGCCACATTTATGGAACAAGAGCCGAATTATCAATTGTTTTGTCAATTTTTGTGTGAGCAACTTATTACTGTACCGCTATTAAACAAGCGTGGCGACATGATTATTGTTGCCATGACAGTTTCTTTAGTTGATATGATTTATGCAATTAATCAGTCGGTAAAAAGCGACATTGCCATTGTAAGTTATGCTAATAAAAAGCATCGAGAATTTAATCGTGCGCAATTCGTCTCGGCCTCTAATACCCAATTAGTAAAATCATTATTTGTTGACCAAGAAAATCAATCTAAAGTTGACGATGTACTTGAGAAAGGTCTGCAAATTGATATTAATAGTGGTAATTATTTAATTAACTTACTACCGCTTTCTGAGAGTGCCGAACGTAATTTTTATATGGCGATTATTGATGATGTAACGCCTTTTAACGTGCAGTTTTCTGAGTACCGCCGTCAATTTTTATTATCAGCGTTATTAATTTTTATCACCTTAGCTGTGATGGTCTACTTTGTTTCTAGTCCTTTCACTCGCAGATTATTAGTACTTTCGGATGTTTTGCCATTATTGGCAAGGAAGCAGTTTGATCAATTTCGTAAAGTTGAAATAAGAAGCAAGCGCTTAATTAGGGATGAGCTTGATATATTAACTGACGCTTCTTTAGAGCTAAGTTACGAACTTGAGCAGCTTAATATTGAAGTAGAGCAAAAAACCAAAGAGCTTGAAAATATTGCGATGTATGACATTTTAACCGGTCTACCTAATCGTAATATGCTTAATTATCAGTTACGTAAAGCGATAGTTAACCTTTCTAAATACAATAAAAATGTTACCGTACTTTTTCTAGATCTTGATGACTTTAAAAAAGTAAATGACAGTCACGGTCATACTGAAGGCGACAAGCTACTTATTGAAGCGGCTAATCGGGTACGGTTAAGTATTCGTAATGTTGATATCGCTTGTCGTTTTGGCGGTGATGAATTTGTAGTCATTCTTGGTCAAGTTGAAGGCATTGAACAAGCTAAAAGCATCGCCGATAATATTCTTGATAAGTTTAAAGAGCCGATAAAGTTAGGTTCTAGCATCTTCTATGTTTCTACCAGTATTGGTATTGCATATAGCGAAGGCGAGTTGGTTAAATCTGAAGAGCTAGTTAGCCATGCTGATATTGCCATGTATGAAGCAAAAGATAATGGCGGTGCGCAATATCATGTTTATCATACCGAGATGTATCAACGTGTTGCCCAGCGAGTAATGCTTGAAGGTGAAGTTAGACAAGCACTTGCTAAAAATCAATTTAGTCTTAGTTTGCAACCGCAAATATGGTCAAAAAACAATAAACTTCACGGTTTTGAAGCGTTGCTTCGATGGCACCATCCTGAACGCGGTATGGTTTCTCCAGACGACTTTATTCCTATTTTGGAAAACTCTGAGCATATGATCGACTTGGGTTATTGGGTGATCCGTCGATGCTTTGAAATTTTGGTCGAACTGCAAAAGAAAGGCCTTACCAATATTCGTATTGCGATTAACCTCTCTGCTGGGCAGTTTATCGATAATAACTTACCTGCGTTCTTACAAGGTCTATTAGCTGAGTTTTCAGTATCGGCAGAAAGTTTTGAATTAGAATTAACCGAACAAACCTTAGTGAAAGATATTGATCGCGCGATTGATATGATGGAAGACTTGAGAAACCTAGGTTTTAGCTTTGCCATTGATGACTTTGGTACCGGCTACTCTTCACTTGCTTATATTAAGAAAATGCCAGTTGATGTTATCAAAATAGATAAAAGCTTTGTTTTTGGTATGTTAGAAAACTACGCCGATTATCAGATTATTATGTCGACCATTGCCATGGTGAAAAATTTAGGCTTACAAGTTGTTGCCGAAGGGGTTGAAAGTAGTGCGCAATTACGTAGTTTAACTGAAAATGGCTGTGACATTATCCAAGGCTATTATTTCTCTAAACCTGTGCCTGAAATTGAACTGTTAGACTTTATTGACCATAAATTAAGTGATGGTTTTTGGAAAACGAAAGCCCAATAATTCGCTATTGTAATCATCATATAAGGTATAAAAAAGCCCGCGCTAATAACTATTAGCGTGGGCTTTTATGCTGAATAAGGTCGAAGTTTTAGCTAGTCGTTCCTTCTGCTGCTAAACCTAAACCTAAACCTAAACCTTATTTAAAGGTACTTTCAATATGAGTAGCAAATTGCGGTGCATCCATAAAGCCTGTTACTCGTTGCTGGCTTAACTCAGTACCATTTAAATCAAAAAACAAAATAGATGGTAAGCCTAATACTTGATAGTGCTTAGCCAATTCCTTATTCGTGCTTGAACCAAAATCTGTCATATCAATTTGAATTAATAAACTGTTCTCTAATGCGCTTTCTACGGCAGGATCAGGAAAGGTATATTTCTCAAATTCTTTACAGGCGATGCACCAGTCGGCATATAAATCGACCATTACGGTTTTACCCATGCTATTAGCTTCACTGACCTTAGCTTGTAGTTCAGCAAGGCTGGCAACGTGCACAAACTCATGTTCATTGCTTTGTATATGAGCAACACTGCTGCTTGGTGGAAATACAGCTTTGTATAACATCATCGCGCCGAAAAATAATGACAAGAAAATAACTAAACTGCGTAGGCCAAACCAGAAGCTGTTCGGGCTGTTTTTATGGCTACTAAGGTTCGCGACATAAAAGTAAGTTGCGCTGGCTAATAATAATAATGCCCATAAAATTTGACTAATTTGCTCAGGTAAAAAACGCTCTAATAAAAACACAGGAACGGCTAAGAGCAATAGTCCAAATATATTTTTTATAACATTCATCCACGCGCCGGCTTTAGGTAATAATTTACCACCCGAGCTACCCAAAATAAGTAATGGTAAGCCCATGCCTAAACTTAACGCATATAAAGCTGATGCTCCGATAACAACATCGCCCGTTTGCGAAATATATAATAAAGCACCAGTAAGTGGCGCTGTAGTACAAGGTGAAGCGACTAATCCTGATATTGCGCCCATAACGACAACACCAACTAATGAGCCACCTTTTTGTTTATTGCTGAGGTTATTGAGTTTGTTTTGCCAGCTGGTTGGTAAGGCTAGATTGAATACACCAAACATAGCCAAAGCTAAAAATATAAATAAAGCACTTAAAGCAATCAATACTATTGGGTGTTGAAACATTGCTTGAAATTGCGCGCCCGCCAAAGCCACTACAACACCAAGTAAGGTATAAGTAATTGCCATACCTTGAACATAAGCAAATGATAAAATAAAAGCACTCTTGTTGGTGAGCTTATCGCCTTGGCCAACAATGATGCCAGTTAAAATAGGATACATCGGAAATACGCATGGCGTAAAAGAAAGCAATAAACCGCCAGCAAAAAAGGCTAATAATACCCACAATAAGCTGTCGTTTTGCAAACTATCGGCCAGCTGATGTTGTTCACTTTTGGCAGTAGTTGAACTTGATTTTTGAACTGGGCTATTCGCATTATCTGATTGCCCATTTTCTTGAGCAGAAAGAGCTGCAAGTACCGCTTGTTGAGAGCTTGCAGTTGCTACTTCATCTAAAGGAATATTTTTACGTGTTGGCGGATAACATAGGCCTTTATCGGCACAGCCTTGGTATTTTACCGTTAATTTAGCTGCTTTATCAGCTTGCTCAATAACTACCTTAATTGCTAGCTGGCCGCGGTAAACTTGTTGGTTGCCAAAGTATTCATCATAGTGCTCTTCACCCACAGGTAATTCAACCGGCGTTAAGGTGGCATTTTCAGCTTTAAACTTAAATTGGTGACGATATAGGTAATAACCTTCGGCAATGTCGAAATGCAAGGTAACGACATTATCTTGTTGTTCAAAATCAAATTCAAATGCTTGGTCAACTCTTAGAAATTCATCGTCATTGCTGAACAACGAAACTGACGAAGTATCAAAAAGTGAATTTTGCGCATAGCTTGCGGCGGGGGCAAAAAGTGCAAATGCAAAAATTAACCCTACTATATTAACAATACGTTTTATCATGCTATTTCATTTGTTCCATTATCCAGTGCAAATAATGCTTATCACCTTGCTGGATGTTCAAGGCAATAATTTTGAGCAATTGGTTTGAGTGTAATGCGTTTATTGTTTTCGCTAATCATTGTAAATTGTTACTAAAGATGTGTTCATGGTCGCATAGCTCGACGATGAAACATAACCTATCAAAATTAAGAAAACTTCAACAAACCTCAACAGTATTATCTTTATACTTGATATTACTTAGTAAATGTTAAGTTTACGCTAATGCTAATAGCAGAGTAAACACTCACCACACGCAGTCACTTAAGCGCATACTTGAAAAAGACCCGTTCAGCCCAATATTAGTTTCATTGAAATTATTTTGGTGAGCTTATGTTTCGCGTTTTATTTGTTTTGTTTGTCATTATTCCCATTATTGAAATTGCTGTGCTGATGCAAGTTGGCGAAGTACTTGGCTTATGGCCAACCATTTTTATTGTCATACTTACTGCTTGGCTTGGCGCAAAAAATGTTCGCCAGCAAGGTTTAGCTACCATGAACTCAGTGCAAACTAAGTTAGCCCAAGGGCAAGCGCCGTCTGATGAAATAGTTGCTGGTTTAATGTTATTAGTCGCAGGCGTTTTATTAGTAACACCGGGCTTTGTTACCGACTTTTTCGGTTTGTCACTATTAATACCACAAGTACGCCAAGCTATTGTAAAAATGGTTCAGCAACATATGGTGGTAAATTCTGGACAATTTGGTCAGCAGCACAGTCCTTTTTCTGGACAAACTTTCGAACACCCAGACCAAGCAGATTTTGAACAACAATCGCAGCATGCTCACTTTCATAAAAAAATTGACAGCCAGAAAAACCATCAAGGCCAAACCATTGATGGTGAATATGAACGAAAAGAGTAAAAAATAGAGTCAAGGGCTTGTGAAGTTTTAAATAGGCCCCATCTTTGAAACAACTAAATTATAAACCATATTTTGTAAACCATCTCAGGAGAGAAAATAAATGAGCATTCGTCCATTACACGATCGCGTAATCATCAAGCGTAAAGAAGTAGAAACTAAATCTGCTGGCGGTATTGTTTTAACGGGTAGCGCAGCTGAAAAATCAACTCGTGGTGAAGTGGTTGCCGTTGGTAACGGCCGTATTTTAGAAAGCGGTGAAGTTCGCGCATTAGACGTGAAAGTAGGCGACCAGGTCATTTTCAGTGAAGGTTACGGCGCAAAAACAGAAAAGCTTGACGGTGAAGAAGTGCTAATTTTGTCAGAGTCAGACATTTTAGCCATCGTAGAATAGGCACAAAATTTCATGTCGCTATTTAGTTTCAATAGTGACATTCGAAGCACTTAAACGAAAACATATTTCATTTAAGACCATACATTATTAGTTCATTGCTTATTAAGCGGTGAAAGACAAAAATTATAGGAAAGAATAACATGGCTGCAAAAGACGTATTATTTGGTAACGACGCACGTGCAAAAATGCTTAACGGCGTAAACATTTTAGCTGACGCGGTAAAAGTAACTTTAGGCCCTAAAGGTCGCAACGTAGTATTAGACAAATCATTTGGTGGCCCAACAATCACTAAAGACGGTGTTTCAGTTGCTAAAGAAATCGAATTAGAAGACAAATTCGAAAACATGGGCGCGCAAATGGTCAAAGAAGTTGCTTCTAAAGCCAATGACGAAGCGGGTGACGGCACTACAACTGCAACAGTTCTAGCACAAGCGATTGTAAACGAAGGTTTAAAATCAATTGCTGCAGGCATGAACCCAATGGATCTTAAACGTGGTATCGACAAAGCAGTTATTGCTGCTGTTGCTGCCCTTAAAGACGCTTCACAAGAATGTAGCGATAACAAAGCCATTGAGCAAGTGGGTACTATTTCAGCTAACTCTGACGAAACTGTTGGCCAAATCATTGCAACAGCAATGGACAAAGTAGGTACTGAAGGCGTAATTACCGTTGAAGAAGGCCAAGCCCTAACTGACGAATTAGACGTTGTTGAAGGTATGCAGTTTGACCGTGGTTACCTTTCTCCTTATTTCATCAACAACCAAGAAAGCGGCGCGGTTGAATTAGAAAACCCATTCATCTTATTAGTAGATAAAAAAGTATCAAACATTCGTGAGTTGCTAACCACGCTTGAAGGCGTAGCAAAAGCAGGTAAGCCATTATTAATTATTGCTGAAGACGTTGAAGGCGAAGCCTTAGCAACATTAGTAGTAAATAACATGCGCGGTATCGTAAAAGTTGCTGCAGTTAAAGCGCCAGGTTTTGGTGACCGTCGTAAAGCTATGTTACAAGACATCGCCACATTAACTGCGGGTACGGTTATTTCTGAAGAAATCGGCATGGAGCTTGAAAAAGCAACCTTAGAAGATTTAGGTCAAGCAAAACGTGTTGTTATTTCTAAAGATAATACTACGATAATTGACGGTATTGGCGAAGACGCTGACATTAAAGGTCGTGTTGCTCAAATTCGTGGTCAAATTGAAGACACATCTTCAGATTACGACAAAGAAAAACTTCAAGAACGTTTAGCTAAATTAGCTGGTGGTGTTGCGGTAATTAAAATTGGCGCAGCAACAGAAATGGAAATGAAAGAGAAAAAAGCCCGTGTTGAAGATGCATTACATGCAACACGTGCCGCGGTTGAAGAAGGCGTAGTTGCTGGTGGTGGTGTTGCACTTGTTCGCGCTGCTGACGTAATTAAAGATCTTGAAGGTTCAAACGTAGACCAAACACACGGTATTAACGTAGCTATTCGCGCTATGGAAGCACCACTTCGTCAAATCGTAACTAACTGTGGTGACGAAGCTTCAGTAGTACTTAACGAAGTACGCAACGGTGAAGGTAACTTTGGTTACAATGCTGGTAACTCAACTTACGGCGACATGTTAGCTATGGGTATTCTTGACCCAACTAAAGTAACACGCTCTGCCTTACAATTTGCAGGTTCAGTTGCAGGCTTAATGTTAACAACAGAAGCAATGATCACCGACGCTCCAGTAAACGAAACTAGCGCTCCTGCTATGCCTGATATGGGTGGAATGGGTGGAATGGGCGGCATGGGCATGTAATTTATGCTGGCTTAAATTGATTCTTACTGCGTTGTTATTTCACTCGCATAAGAAATGACTATGCGTCGTTCATAACACCTTGTCATAATCAGTTTACCCTGCGCATGAATGAGTTCATCATTTCTCGCACTATCTTTAAAAGCTCACTTCGGTGAGCTTTTTTGTTTTTATAACTTAACTCTTTTAATTATTTGAAAAACAAGCTACTTCGGGTACATTGTTTAATAAATATGTAGGTTGCTGACTATGCTCCTATTTGGAACGTTGTTACTGTATAGGAGCTTATTATCAAGTTGTCATTTAAATTATCATTCCAAATATCGTCTTTTATTGTTTTGCTGGTTATCAGCAGTATTTATGGTTTTATGTCGTTGGCGGCTGAAATGGGCTTGGCTATTTTAGCGGGAGCTATTGGTCTAGCATTTGCTAATATCGACAAAATATCAAAGTTTAAAGGGGCTGGTTTTGAAGCTGAAATGAACATGATGCACACCATGCTCGAAAATCAGACAGAGCCAACACCGCAACAAAAAGCACAGGCTAAAGCTCAGCCCAGCTTAACTCATGACGAAAATTGCATACTGGTTTGTCTACAAGAGCAAAACTATACTTGGCGTTACGCTAATACCATCTCAGCAGAAACAGGTATAACCAAAACTCAAACGGGAGCCTATCTGCATGCGTTAATGGCAAAAGGTTTTACCAAAAATGGTGAAGGTACCAATGGTGAAATTTGGTCGATTACAGCGCTGGGTAAAAGTACGCAGCAGCAATTTATACAAAAAAAACAGGCTTAAGTGTTTAACTATTAGAGCTTAAACCTTGAGCAGATTTAGGCTTTAATAAAGTTAGTTATGTATTGATAAGTTTGTGCACACTCACTTTCAACCATGCTTTCTAATAACATATAAGCGTGGATCATCCCTGAAAAATGATGATGTTCAACCTTATTGCCTGATTGCTCTAACGCTTCCACATAGGCTAAACCTTCATCACGTAATGGGTCACAGCCTGCGGTTATCACTAAACTCGGCGCAATATTTTTGTGCATATTATAAAGTGGTGATACTTCAATGCGCGATTCGTTGCTTTGAAAGTAATTTTCAAAATACCAAATAATACGCGGTTTCTCTAATAAAAAACGATCGCCATTTTCGTCAATAGACGGCAAGCGCATGCTGTAGTCGACACTTGGGTAAACCAGAATTTGCTTATCAATTTTTATGGCTGAATTATGCGCTGCGCGCATTGAAAGTGAAGTGCAAATTGCGCCACCAGCACTGTCACCAAGTATATAAACTTGCTCGTTAAAGTTTAACCCCGTAAGTATTTCTTTATAGTTTATTAGCGCATATTCACAGTCATCAAGACCTGCCGGATAAGGATATTCTGGTGCTAGTCTATATTCCACACAAATTACAATACAGTGCCCTTGCACAGCAAGTTTTCGGCTAATTGGGTCGTATAAGTCAACACTACCACACATATGCCCGCCACCATGAAAGTGCAGTAACACCGGCAATTTTTTAGCATTACTGACTGAGTTTTCCGTTGCCTGAACTGGGCTATAAACTCGCGCTGAAATATTATGTGTTGCAGCTTTGAATACTCTATCTTCAACAAAAGCTAGCTCAGGCCCTTGTGGAATAAATGCCGCTAATTTATCTAAATTTCCGCGGACTACTTCAGGTATGTAGGCAATGTTATTTTGTCTTGCTTCTTCGGCGGCAATATTAACCTGCTCTAGAAAACCGCTGAGTTTTTCGCTTACTGTTCCGCGCATGATTTAAGTCCTTTTGTTTTTATTGCTTTACCGGTTTCAGGTAAGAAAAAGCTGCCGATGAAAAAGCTTGAACTGAGCAGGGTAATTAATATTAACGCAGCGGTGTAATCACCATTATTACTGTCAACCAGCGTGCCAAATACCCATAAAATCACAGTTGAAATTAAATAACTGATTGAATAAAACAGGCTGAAAACCACGGTTACTTTTTGCCCGGTCATCTTAGGTAATTCGTGCGGCAGGGATACTAAAGCGGTGATCGGGAAGAATATAAAAAAGCCTAATAACATTGCCGATAAGGTTTGTAGCCATTGTAATTGGCTAAAAGAAAGCCCGGCTATTGTTATTATCATAATCAAGCCAGACCAGCGAATAACGGGTAAACGCAGCGGCATTTTTTTACTGTAAATAATGCCGGCTAAAGTGCCGATAATACCAAAGCCAATCACCCACTTACTTTGGCTAATACCTGCCTTTGGGTAGAAGGTAAAAAGGCAAATATAAAAGGCTAATAGTCCTGAATAGGTAAGGCCATACGCCCAGTTAAATTTGTCTTTTAAGCCGTCCATATAGGAGTAGTTTTCAGGAATATCAGTAGAGTTGTCGGTAGTTGTTGATGAGGGGGAGAATTTAACTAATAACCACGCAAGGGCAATTAATAAGCTGGCGAGCGAGAATAACAATAAGCTGTTTTTCCAACTTCCGGTTACTGCATTAATGCTTGGCATAAACCATAAAATAATCGCGGTGCCAACGTTAAATGCTACTGCATTTAAACCGTTGATAATAGGTCGCTCGCTGGCGTCAAACCAGTGCATTACTATCGGGTTAAAATAGACAATCATAAAGGCGCCACCTAAACCCATTAAAAATCGGCTCAGCAGCAATAATTCATAATTAGGGGCGAGGGGGGTTAACAAACCAATAACAATTAATACGCTCGAGAAAAAGAATGCGTATTTAATACCTAACTTAATCGCCACCCAAGCGGCAATAAATGTACCGACGATTTTTGCTAAAGTAACCGCACCACTGATAAAGCTTGCGGAGGCTAGGCTTTCAACATTCATCGACAGCATAATTTGCTGCATACTTGCCGTACCGCCAACCCAAGCCATAGCAAATAATACATAGCTAAGAAAGACTAAAGTTTCGACCAAGTATTTGTTCTTTATTCTCATATTTTATTATCTAATCTTGGAAAAAGGCAGTAGATAGATTACCGTAAGCCCTTGCGCAAATAACTACTACCTTAGTTCACTACTCTGGATTAACCCAGATGATAAGCTAAGGTTTTAATCACCAAGCACTTACTATTTAAGTAACTAAGTGCTTAAAGGACACCGCTTGTTAGTTTGGCTTTCTCTTGATACTTGGTTGATAACCTTTCTTTCTATCGCCTATTTAGCGTTATTATTTGTAGTGGCTTATTGGGGGCAAAATCAGTCGGTTAGCAACTGGCGCTGCAAACCTTGGGTATATAGCTTATCGCTTGGGGTTAGTTGTAGTTCATGGGCGTTTTACGGCACAGTAGGGCAAGCGGCAACCACTGGTGCATGGCTAGCGCCGATTTATATTGGCACCATTTTATGCATCGTATTAGCTTGGCCAATGTTGGTGAAAGCGTTGCATATTATTAAGCAGCAAAACTTAACCTCTATTGCCGACTTTATTGCTTTTCGTTACGACCGCTCCCCTAAAATTGCTGCTACCGTTGCTTTAATTGCGCTTATTGGCACCATTCCTTATGTTGCTTTGCAATTAAGAGCTATTAGTACCAGTTTTGATCTACTTACCGGCACCTATCAGTCAGGCATTAGCACCGCGTTTGTGGTAACGGTGGTGCTAATTGTTTTTAGTATTTTATTTGGTACCCGACAAATTGCAGCGAACAAACAAAACCAAGGCTTAGTACTCGCTATTGCCTTTAGCTCAATAGTGAAGTTATTTGCCTTAACTGCCGTTGGTATTTTTGCGACCTTTTTTATATTTGACGGCTTTAGTGATTTATTCGCCCAGCAGCAGAGTATTGCTTCCCCAGCGAATAATAACGCGGATAATTTCACCGGAACCTTAACTGGCAATAACACCATTTACTTATCGCTTGCTCAGGCGATATTAGGCGCGATAACGGTATTTATTCTGCCGCAGCAATTTCACATGATGATGATAGAAAATCACCATCAGCAAGAGCTAAAAACCGCCCGTTGGTTATACCCAGTGTATTTATTGCTGATTAATGCTTTTGTATTGCCTATAGCCATTGCCGGACAATTAACCTTTCCCGGCGGCAGTGTCGACGCCGACACTTATGTATTAACCATACCGCTGTTTTTTCAACAGGCTTGGCTAGGTATTGTTGTATATATTGGCGGTTTAGCTGCCGCAACTAGCATGGTAATTGTTGCCGCTATTGTGCTTAGCACCATGATCTCTACCGAAATATTAACGCCACTGGTATTAAAGTTCCGTTTATTTAATTCGAAAAAAACGCAGCAATTATCAGGACTGTTTTTTACTTTAAGACGCTTGTCCATTGCCGCTATTTTACTGCTGGCGTTTGTCTTTGAACGCATTATTGACCAGCAAAATCACTTAGCCAGCATTGGCTTATTATCATTTGTTTTATTAGCGCAATTTGCCCCAGCAACCATTGGCGCCTTGTATTGGCGACAAGCGACAACCCAAGGTGCGTTTATTGGTTTAATTGTTGGCAGCGTAGTGTGGTTTTATACCTTACTGCTACCGGTAATATTACCGGTGACCATGCCAGATTTACTTTGGCTAGAAACAGGTTTATTTAACCTTGCGTGGTTAAAACCAACCGCGTTATTTGGCATTACTTTTTTAGACGAAATAAGCCACGGGGTATTTTTTAGCTTATTCGCTAACTTGCTTTGTTATGTTGGTATTTCGCTTGCTGGCAAACGCACGGTTGGTGAAAAGCTGCAAGCCGAATTATTTGTTAATAAAAGCCAACGTCAGTTTGAACGCCACCTTTCTATAGACGATTTATATAATTTACTGCTCAGGTTTGTTGACCAAAGTGCGGCTGATAATTTACTGGCACAGGCGAAAAATTCAATTAATCTTCAAGAAAGCAAAAATGAGCAGCTTATTGAATTTACTCGTTTACAGCTTTCTGGTGTATTAGGCTCAGCGTCTACCCGTATGGTAATGAAAGCGGCGGCAACCTCACAAAAAATGCCGTTTGAAGATGTCGTTAGTATTGTTGATGAAGCCAACCAAATGTTTCGCTTTAACCGTGAGCTGTTGCAATCAGGCGTTGAGAACATCGAACAGGGTATTTGTGTCATTGATGCCGACATGCGCATTGTTGCGTGGAATCAGCGCTATATTCAGTTGCTTGATTATCCTGAAGGATTAGTTACCGCTGGCACTCCAATTGAAGAATTAATTCGCTTTAATATTAAAAAAGGCGTGATCACCGGAGATGAAGCTTCACATCTAGTTGAACGTCGGCTTGAGCATATGCGCCAAGGTAATAGCCATCATTTTCAGCGCATGATGCCAAATGGTGTCGTACTGGAAATTCGTGGTCAGCCAATGCCTGGTGGTGGTTTTGTTAGTACTTTTTCTGATATTACCGAACATATAGAAGCGAAAAAAGCGCTGAAAAAAGCCAATGAAAGTTTAGAGAAACGAGTTGAGCAACGCACTCAAGAATTACTCCATGCTAAGGCGGAAGCTGAAGCAGCTAATAGCAGTAAAACTCGATTTTTAGCAGCGGCCAGTCACGACTTAATGCAGCCTTTTAATGCTTTGTCGTTATTTACTTCGATGCTGAAAAAGAAAGTTGCAACGCAAGAGCTTAGTGATTTAGCCAACCATATCGACGACTCGTTAAATGTGGTTGAAGCGTTACTGTCTGATCTTGTCGAAATCTCACGCTTAGACAGTGGTTCGCAAAAACTCGATATTAGTGAATTTGCCATTGAAGAACTATTAACGCCGCTAAGCAATGAATTTACCGTGCTTGCCGCGCAAGACCTTATTGCCTTTCATTCGGTTGATAGTAGTTGCCATGTTCGCTCTGACAAACGCATGCTGCGCCGTATTCTACAAAACTTCTTATCCAATGCGGTGCACTATTGCCCTGCTGCTAAGCAACAAGAAAAAAGTAATGATAAACCTAATAACCAATCACTTCGCCAAAGCAAAATTTTACTTGGTGTGCGCCTGAAAAAAGACTGTGTTCGCATTGAGGTGTGGGACAACGGTCCCGGTATTCCTGTCGATAAACAGCAAAGCATTTTCCAAGAATTTGAACGTTTAGAGCAAAACCGCGAAGTACCGGGCTTAGGCTTAGGTTTGGCAATTTCTGAGCGTATGGCCAGCTTATTAGGGCTAACTATTTCACTTACATCAGTGGAAGGCAAAGGTACAGGCTTTATGATTGATGTACCACGGGTGCATAAACATACCGCCAACCTAATAAATAGCGTTGAAACTAGCTTTGATGCTAATTCAACCCCAACAACAGATAACTTTATTGGCTTGTCAGTATTAGTGCTAGATAACGACGCCTTAATGCTTACGGCTATTTCGTCACAATTGTTAGATTGGGGTTTTGAAGTACTCACCGCTAAAGATCAAACTAGCGTAACAGCCGAGTTGGCAAAATTAGCTAAACTAAACAAGCAGCCGGCCTTTATTGTTGCTGACTACCACCTAGACAACAACTGCAATGGTGTAGATGTAATTGAACAAACACTCAGCAAATATAACTGGCAAGTGCCGTGCGTTATTTGCTCTGCTGACCCATCTGAACAAGTGCGTCAACATACTAGCGACGCGAACTTTTTGTTTTTACGTAAACCAGTAAAAGCCTTAGCATTAAAACGTACTATTAGGCAGATGTTGCTTTAATTCACAGGTATACAACTTGTTGCAATTTAAACTGTGACTTTTTGTATACTAATGGCCATTGGTATTGCACTATTAAAGCGATATTAACTTATTTCTAGGATCATGAATGAAATACAGGTTTAAATTTTTAACGATATTATTAGCTGTGGTTTTATCGGCATGTGTGCAAGTGCCGCAAGAACGACCTACTAGTAAAAAACAAGTGGCGATATCTAGCGTTCGAGATTTACCTACTCAGTATCCTGCGGGCAGTACTTTTGCGCTTTCACCTAAATACTTAAAGCATGTTTCGTTTAAAGCTGAACAAGTTAAAAATATATACAATACTTATACTTCGGCTATCGTTAGCAGCCTGCAATCACAGGGCTATGTCTTGGCTGACCATAATACACCGGCGCAATTTTATGTTGGTTTTGGTGTTGCCCTTGATGACGACTTAAAAGACACCAAAATTAGTGATAAATTTGGTATTTCGCCGGGCTTACAATCTGTAGAAAACATGGACAAAGGCAGCTTCTTAATTTTTATTGAAGATGCTGACTCTTCTTCAATGGTGTGGCGAGGCGCGGTGCAAGGTTACGTGCAAGAAGAATTCTCAGAACAAGAACGCCACAACCGAGCGAATAAAATTGTGCACAAGTTGCTGTTACAATTTTATACGAAGTTGTAACAACTTTTCACGGTCTTGTTTACATAACTCTGCTGTAATGAGAGTTAGAAATAATTGAGAGGTAGATGAAATGAAAAAATTATTGATAGTTTTAGTCTCAGCATTGTCATTTTTGAGCGTAGCTCCGATGACCATGGCAGCAGAAAGCGAAGTAACTTGGACCAACCCTGATGATTATCGCGACATGCGACCAGGCAATACCAGTACGCGCAAAAAATTCCAAGCACATGTGTTTGAAGAGTTAGAAGAGCACTTTGCCAAATTAGCAGCTAAACTGCCTGAAAGCCAAAAATTAGTTATTGATGTAACCGACGTTGACTTAGCTGGCGATGTTCGTATTGGCACAATGAATGAAATACGTATTGTTAAAGATATTTATCATCCGCGTATTGAGTTCTCTTATAAGTTAGTAAATGCTGATGGCAGTGTTGCCACAGAAGATGCGCTTAACTTAAAAGACATGGGCTTTTTACAAGGTTCATTGATGCGTTATAGAAATGACACCTTAGGTTACGAGAAAAAAATGTTAGACGACTGGTTTAACAAAACCTTTAAAGCGCAAATTGTTAAGAAGTAATTCACGCTAGTTGTTATTCATTGAAAGGTCGCTATTGCGGCCTTTTTTATTGCCTCCATTTTGCATATTCAAAACTTTTCATTAAATTTATCGCTGATAACTCTCCTTTTAATTGTTTAAGCAACCCTTGCTAGCATTTTGATAAATAAATGGTTTACTATGCCAAGGCATAAGTCGCTGAAGAACTCGCTTTAGTGTCACCAAGTTACTGAAACTACGGAATAGCTATGAAGGTTTTAATGAGGTTAAGTGTGGCCCTATGGTTATGCATTTGTACTTTTCTTGCTTATGGGCAAGTTGAGCATGACGTATCGGTTAAAGAAATTTTAGCAAAAGGCGAACAACACGCACAACCCTTGCTAGCGGCGGTAACAAGTACTGATAAAGGCTCAATTCCTAAAGATTTATATAATCGAATTACTCCCCGTGCAACCATGCATGGCTTTTTACTTGCTGCGCAAAATAATGACTTTGAATTGGCCAGCCAGTACCTTGACTACCGTAACCTTAAAACAAGTACTTTAGCGGTAGGTAAAGTTGAGCTAGCCAAACAACTTTATGTCGTTTTAAACAGAACGTTATGGATTGATTTAGAAAACTTAAGTGCTGAGCCATTAGGTGATGTAAATGAGGCCTTGCCAAATTACCGTGACTTACTAGGTACTATAGAAGGAAGTTTGGGTAAAACAGCAGTGTACTTACAACGCGTACCTCGTAAAAATGACCAAGTAAAAATTTGGAAAATATCTAACGCTACCGTGGCGAAAATTCCAGCGCTATCACAAGAATTTGCTTATACGCCTTTTGGTGAATGGTTGGCGAAGAACATACCTTCGGTCGATTTTCTCGGGGTTATGTTGTGGCAGTGGCTATATTTTTTACTGTTGTTATTGTTTTATTTTATTGTCGCTAAAATTATCACTTGGTTGATTAGTAAAACGCTAAAACATTTTAATCCTATGCTGTCAAAAAGCACACAAGGGTTTATTGAAAACCCCATAGCGTTGCTATTAGCGGTTATATTGGCGAGAAATTTATTCGCTAAAGCAAATGTGACTTTAGCGGTTCGAGCCGTCGCCGAAGGCAATACCATATTAACGTTAGCGTGGATCTGGGTGATCTTTAGCTTTATTGACTTGACTAAGTTAAAGCTGTCAGAGCGTTTTGTTGAACAAGGTAAACCGCTAGCGGTTTATTTACTGCGACCAGCAGGAACAGTAGTTAAGTCATTAATCATATTATTAGCTATTTTAATTTGGTTTGAAAACTTAGGTTTTAATGCCACTACCTTGCTAGCTGGCTTAGGTATTGGTGGTTTAGCGATTGCCTTGGCGGCACAAAAAACCGTAGAAAATATTATCGGTGCCATTACCTTATATACCTCGGCGCCGGTGAAAATTGGCAACTTTTGTCGTTTTGGCGAGCAACTAGGCATTGTTGAAGAAATAGGCTTAAGGGCAACACGCATCAGAACACTTGACCGCACCGTAGTATATATTGCCAATGCGCAATTTATTGATATGCAAATAGAGAATTATTCTGAGCGCGAACGCATTGCATATCGACCAAAATTATTACTGAGTAGCCAATGTAAAAAAGATGATATTGACGCATTATTAACTGACATTAGAGCACTACTGAGCGCGCATCCGCAAGTGGCTGAGCAGCCACTAAGGGCACATTTTAAAGCCTTCACCGCTCACGGTTTAGCATTAGATATTTTATCGTACGTGGAAACCACAGAATTTGAGCAATATTTGCAAACCATGAACCAACTGAATTTAGACATACTGTCGTTAATTGAAAAAAACAATTGTCAGCTAGTTGGCTTGCCTGATTATTCATCAGCTCAACCATAATGTAGGCTAGGTAAGCTCAACTTAAAGTTATATCAACTCTGAATCAATCGGCTAACGAGTATAACGTTAGCCGCAATTAATAGCGCAAATGAATTGGCTAGTGTTCGGTATGGCTGGTTTCGAAGTTAGTTAATACTGTGAACAGTTGCTCAATTTTTTTCACTAACTTAATCAGTGTTTGTTGGTCTTGGCTTTTTTGCCACTCTAATAAATCGTTAGCAACTTCTTCAACATATGGCTGAAAAGTATTCTCGGTGCAGGTAAAGCCAGCATCAGCTTTAAAAATGGCTTTAAAACCAGCTTTCTCTTTACTACGTAATTCCGCTAAAGTGGCATCGGCACTTAACGATTTTTTTAAAATAATTGAAATATTTTCAATAAGTTGTTTGTTTACGTTGGCGCTCATGATGTATTCCTAAAAAAGTATTGCGGCGATTATCGCAAATTTATGGCGGTTTTGTTAGCTTCACCGGCAATTTCTCGTACTAATTTTGGCATTAAAAAGCCCGGTAAAATGGCCATTACCGCTTTTACTAAAGCAACCGCCTGTTGTTCGTTTACATCAAAGTGGGCGCCACCTTGCACTGCGTCAAACATATGTAAATAATAAGGTTGAATACCGCTATCAAATAATTGCTCACTTAAATTCACCAATACTTCAACATCATCATTCACTCCTTTTAATAAGGTACTTTGATTAAATAACGGAATGCGGGCGGCGCGCAGTTTTTCAATTGAATTTTGAAAATTTTCATCAATTTCATTGGCGTGATTAATATGAAAAACCATGGTTGCTTTTAAACGAGAATTTTTCAGTAATTTGGTTAATTCATCGGTTACCCGTTGTGGAATAACCACAGGTAAACGGGTATGAACGCGAAGTCTTTTTAAATGAGGTATTTGCTCAAGTTGCTCAACTAACCACTGTAAATGATCATCGCTGGCCATTAATGGGTCGCCGCCGCTAAATATTACTTCAGACACTTGGGTATGCTTAGCAATATAATTTAGCGCACTTTGCCAGCGCAGCTTATTCGGACTGTTGTCTTGATAAGGGAAATGGCGTCTAAAGCAATAACGGCAATTTACTGCACAGCCAGTTTTAACCATCATCAAAACCCGATGTTTATATTTATGCAATAAACCTTCAGCCACAGTATCGTGCTCTTCTAAAGGGTCGGTAAAATAACCATCGGCTTGAATAAATTCATCAGCTAACGGCATTACCTGTTTTAACAGCGGATCGTTAAAATTGCCCTTTTCAATGCGGTTAATAAAAGGTCTTGGTACTCTAACTGGAAATAACTGCCTTGCTTTGAAATGCGTTAAGTATTTATCTGGCGCTATATTTACCATCTCAAGCAGTTTTTCAGGATCAGTTACCACACTTGCCAATTCTTGCTGCCAAGACGTGGAAAATTCATCACTGACTGTCTCTGTGGTCAGGTTCAAGCTATCAATAAGGCTTTCTTTGAGCATGCGTTATTTCAATGTAAAAAGATAAAACTAAAATTTCGCTAATTTTAAACGTTTAATTATCTTTTGGGTATATAAATACCTATCTATCCTTGATTGGCCTAAAGAGGTTAGTGGTGTTATTAGTCATTTTAATACCGATGCTTTATTGCAACGAATTGCTATGGTTTATTGAATTTATAGTTATATTAAACAATACTAAGACTATAAGTTATCAAGGATGATTAATGATGGATAAGGACAAGTTCGAACGCCTCAATTTTCTTTCTGAAAAAGCGCTGCAAAATAATGCCACTAACGATGAGCTAAAAGAATTTAATAAATTACATAAAGAGTGGACTGAGCCTCAAGAATTTAATTTATTTGGTGATTATATCCAAGAACATTAACTAGTGGCTGCAATAATTGCTTCTGCAGCAGGCATATTCCTGTAATTGCTTTTGCGCATTAAAGCTCCTTTTTTATCCGACAAAGGCAATTAGTTTGACCTAAGTGCGAAAAATATAATTATCAGTGAAAAAAACCAGTAAAAATCGGTGAAATAAACCCGCATTAGGGTTATTATCTGCGGCATTAAAAATATCAGTCGCAGTGCGAATTAAGAGTAAATTATGGCTAACTTCAGTACCAACCAGTTCAAAGCTGGACTTAAAATAATGCTTGACGGCGAACCTTGTAACATTCTTGAGAATGAACTTGTTAAGCCCGGTAAAGGCCAAGCATTTAACCGTGTGAAAATTCGTAAACTTGTCTCTGGTAAAGTTTTAGAAAAAACCTTCAAATCTGGCGAAAGTGTTGAAGGTGCCGATGTTATGGAAACCGAATTAGCTTATTTATATGCTGATGGTGAATTCTGGCATTTTATGAATAACGAAACCTTTGAACAATTAGCAGCTGACGAAAAAGCCGTAGCTGATACGGTAAAGTGGTTAGTTGAAGGTAATATTTGTACCATCACTTTATGGAATAACTCTCCTATTTCAGTAACGCCGCCTAACTTTGTAGAAATTGAAGTTACCGAAACTGACCCCGGTTTAAAAGGCGATACCGCCGGTACTGGTGGCAAGCCAGCAACATTAAGCACAGGTGCAGTAGTTCGTGTACCTTTATTCATTCAAATTGGTGAAGTGGTTAAAGTTGATACACGTTCAGGCGAATACGTTTCTCGCGCCAGCAAATAATGCTTTATAAGCACTAATTGCAAAAAATTACATAAAAAACCTGCTGATGCAGGTTTTTTTATTTATAGTTAGAGGTAAGTTTCAAGATAAGACATTGTTTCTTCTTACCAATACCAGTTTTTCTTTATGCCATATGGAGTATGTATATGACGGTTAAAAAAATGGCGCTAGCCTTTTTCAGCTTGTTATGTTTTTCGGCCTCAGCTTTTGCTGATTTCTATAACGAACCTAGTATTCGCAGTGGCAAATGGGAAGCAACTTTTATGCTTACCCATAACGACGAAGTTTTTGTTGAAGGTTTGCAAGGTGCAAGCTTAGATGTAAAAGAAACTACCGGCTGGGGCGCCAGCTTGGGTTATAACTATAGCGACCACTTACAGTTTAATTTAGAGTTCTTATCGAGCGTACCTAATTATACGGCTACCTTTATTTCAGACGAAGATACCCCGCAGGTTGAAATTATTCAACACGAACTAAATGTTGTTCATACTCAGTTTAATGCGGTTTATAACTTCAGGGCCGAGCGTTTAACGCCGTATGTTCAAGCTGGTTTAGGTTGGAGCTATGTTGACAGTAATATCGCTGACGGGCCTGCTCAAGGTGTTTGTTGGTGGGATCCGTGGTGGGGTTATGTTTGTGAGGGTTACCAGCCAACTTATCATGAGTCGAACTTCACCTATAATGTTGGTGTTGGATTACGTTACGAATTAGATAATGAGATGATTTTTAAAGTCAGCTATGGCCGAGCTTATAGTAATTTAAGCCATAGTGATGACTTAGCCATAGATATTTTTAAATTTGAAATTGGCGCGTTATTTTAATTTAAACAGTTAACACAATCATTGAAAGCCTGCATTGAGCAGGCTTTTTTGTCTTAAATGGTTACCAAATAATCTAATTTTGCCGTGAGCAGTCTGTTAACCTTAGTAATAATAATTTTCACTTGCTGATTGAAAATGGCTAAACAACCCATATTTATAGTACTCGCTCATGAAAGGTTGCTGTGATGAATAATGCATTAGAAATTTCCAATTTAGAAAAAGTCTACAAAGGCGGTTTTACTGCACTTAAAGGCATTAATTTATCAGTTAAACAGGGTGACTTTTTTGCTTTGCTTGGGCCAAATGGCGCTGGCAAGTCGACTACTATTGGCATAATGACTTCACTAGTGAATAAAACGGCAGGTGAAGTGAAGGTATTTGACCATAGTATCGACAACGAGCTTGAACAAGCCAAAAGCTATATTGGCTTAGTACCTCAAGAATTCAATTTTAATCAGTTTGAGTCATTAACGCGAATTTTAGTCAATCAAGCGGGTTATTACGGGGTTGATCGCAAGTTAGCGCATCAGCGAGCTGAAAAATATCTCAAAAAATTAGATTTATGGGACAAGCGTGATGATGCCGCGAGAATGCTTTCTGGCGGCATGAAGCGACGTTTGATGATTGCCCGTGCGTTAATGCACGAACCCAAAATGTTAATTCTTGATGAACCTACCGCAGGAGTAGACATTGAACTGCGCCGTTCTATGTGGGAGTTTTTAAAAGAATTAAATGGCCAAGGCATTACTATTATTTTAACCACCCATTATCTTGAAGAAGCAGAAATGCTATGTCGTAATATTGCTATTATTGACCAAGGTAAAATTGTTGAAAACACCAGTATGAAAGCACTGTTGTCTAAACTCGACGTCGAAACATTTATTTTAGATATTGATAACGGAACTGATATTAAGCTGTCAGATATTTGTTATCGTATTATCGATGAACATACCTTAGAAATAGATGTTAAAAAATCACAAAGTATTAATGCGGTATTTACTCAGCTTACCGAGTTGGGCATCGAAGTGCGCAGCATGCGTAATAAGTCGAACCGTTTAGAAGAATTGTTCGTTAGTTTAGTTAACAATAATGTCACGGGGAGCTAGGCATGTCATCAGCGGTAAATTCCATTGCTTTAAAAAGCATTTTGCACAAAGAAGTGCATCGTTTTATGCGTATTTGGGTGCAAACCTTAGTACCACCAGCCATTACGATTAGTTTGTATTTTGTTATTTTTGGCTCACTTATAGGCTCAAGAATTGGTGAAATGGGCGGCTTTGATTATATGTCGTTTATTGTACCTGGCTTGATTATGATGGCCGTAATTACCAACTCATACTCGAACGTTGCTTCGTCATTTTTCAGTGCTAAGTGGCAGCACAATGTTGAAGAAATGTTAGTGGCACCAGTGCCTAATTGGGTTATTGTCGCCGGCTATGTTGGTGGTGGCATGACTCGGGGGATTTTAGTCGGTTTAATTGTGACGCTAATCTCATTATTTTTTACTGACATACACATTCATAATATTTGGGTGATCCTTATTTCGGTGAGCTTAACCTCGGCTATTTTTGCTTTAGGGGGGTTAATTAATGCTATTTTTGCCCGAAGCTTTGACGATATCTCTATTATTCCAACCTTTATTTTAACGCCACTGACTTATTTAGGCGGGGTATTTTATTCCATTTCGCTATTGCCTGAATTTTGGCAGGGCGTATCTAAAGCAAACCCGATTGTTTATATGGTTAATGCTTTTCGTTATGGTTTTTTGGGTATTACTGATATTAACCTAACTGTGGCTTTTTCGGTGTTAGGCGTATTCATCGTCGCTTTGTTTGCTATTGCGATGACCTTGATCACCAAAGGCATTGGCTTAAGAACTTAAGAGAACAACATGAGCAATACTGAACCAACACCAGCAGGCGACTCTAAAGCGATTGTTAGTAATCAGCCGGGCATACACGAAAAGCTTACCGATATTGTCAATAAGCATTTAAGTCATCGTTCACAAAAGCCTTATCAGGCGCACACTCAGCAGGCGTTTGATGAAATGAACGCGATCGTGGAAAACTTTGCTGGTGAAATTATTCTCGACTCTTGCTGTGGTGTTGGCCAAAGCACGCGCATACTCGCTCAGCAAAACCCTGACGCCTTGGTGATTGGTGTTGATAAATCAGCCCATCGCATTAATCGCAATATTGATGATGTTTGGCAAGTTGAAAATTATCATTTGGTGCGTGCAGATTTAAACGATTTTTATCGATTAGTGGCTAAAGCGAACTGGCCGGTGAGTAAACATTATATTCTTTACCCCAACCCGTGGCCAAAAGCTAAACATATCCAACGCCGTTGGCATGGCAGTGCGGTATTTCCTGAAATTATCAGCATAGGTAAAGAAATTATTCTACGCAGTAATTGGCCTATTTATTTACAAGAATTCCAACAAGCTGCTGCTATTGTCGATCGCCAAGGGATATTAAGTGAGGTAAATGACGAGCAGCCACTCACACCTTTTGAAGCTAAATATAAAGCCAGCGGCCAAACGTGTTGGCAGCTGCTTATTGCTTAAGCACCGTTTTATTCTTTAAAGATTTAGCTAACTATTTTATTATAATTTCACCATTATTTTGGTGAAATTGACCATTTATATATTTTTATGTCAGCACTCTGTTTGTTTTTATAAATTAAATCAGTCAGTTAAGTTTTGGCTTGCTTATTGATACATATTCCTTAAAAAAGCAGTTTATAAAACTAAGATAGGGAAAATGACGATGATAGATATAAAAAGAAAAGTACTAGTTGTGGCAATATCAGGTGTGATTATGGTTGAGTGCACTTTGCTATACCTTGCCAGCGTAATGACTTAATCATTTTTCGACGCAAAAAAACGAGACATTTACAGAGATTTTTATTAAAGTGCCGCATCGATTAGTGTAACTCAGTCTGAAAGTTATCAGGCGAGAAAAAGTGAAACGGTATGACTACGGAAAAACGCGCAGCTACAGCTACACCAGAGGCTTTGCATCGTATATTTACAATTCCTGAAGCCCCAGACTCTACGCTTGGCCGGATAGAAAAAGAAATTTCTGAAAACCTTGCTGGCTTTTTAGGTAATCATATTGCTGCCACTGAGCGCGCGCTCACTGATATTGAAAAAGATTTTGCCAGTTCGGCCATTCCAGAGCAGCCGAGCTTTGTTTCTGATCACACCCATCACTTACTTGATAAGCTGGTTTCGCAGTCAGTACATACCTCAAGCCCTAGTTTTATTGGTCATATGACCTCAGCGCTACCTTATTTTATTTTGCCGCTCTCAAAGCTAATGGTTGGTCTTAACCAAAACTTAGTAAAAATTGAAACCTCAAAAGCCTTCACGCCACTTGAACGGCAAGTATTAGGTATGATGCACCGTTTGGTTTACCAAGACAGTGAAAGCTTTTACCAGTCGTGGATGCATAGCGCCAACCATTCTTTAGGTGCATTCTGCTCAGGCGGTACCATTGCCAATTTAACCGCACTTTGGGTGGCACGAAACAACTTACTTAAAGCTGACGGTAACTTTAAAGGTGTTGCGCGTGAAGGGCTATTTAAGGCGTTAATGCATTATGGTTATCAAGGTTTAGCAATATTAGTATCTGAACGTGGTCATTATTCTCTGAAAAAGTCAGCCGATGTGCTTGGTATTGGCCAAGACAGCGTGATAGCTATTCCAACGGATGAAAATAATAAAATTGATTGCCAGTTATTAAAAGAAAAATGCCAAGCTCTAGCAAATAAAAACATTAAAGTATTAAGTATAATTGGCGTCGCTGGCACTACTGAAACGGGCAATGTTGACCCGTTAAATGACATGGCTGATATAGCTCAAGAGTTTCAATGTCATTTCCATGTTGACGCGGCATGGGGCGGAGCCACTTTATTGTCGAATAAATACCGCTCGTTAATGCATGGCATAGAGCGCGCCGACTCGGTAACTATTGATGCTCATAAGCAAATGTATGTACCTATGGGGGCAGGTTTAGTGGTTTTCAAAAACCCAGCCTCGGTTGCGGCGATTGAGCATCATGCGGAATATATTCTACGTAAAGGCTCGAAAGATTTAGGCAGCCATACTCTTGAAGGCTCAAGATCAGGCATGGCGATGTTGGTTTATGCTAGCTTACATATTATCAGTCGCCCGGGTTATGAAATGTTGATTAACCACAGCATTGAAAAAGCCCATCATTTTGCCGACTTAATTGACGCGCGAGCTGATTTTGAGTTAGTTACCCGTCCTGAATTATGTTTATTAACTTACCGTTATGTGCCCGCGCAGGTACAAGATGCTTTAAATACTGCTGATGAAAATTCCCAAGAAGATATTAACGCATTGCTTGATCAGCTAACTAAATTCATTCAAAAACGCCAGCGTGAAAATGGCATCTCTTTTGTATCAAGAACACGTATTGAAGTGGCTAAATATAATGGCCGAAAAGTATTAGTTTTTAGGGTGGTACTGGCGAATCCGTTAACTTCGAAGGCTATATTAGCGGATATTTTGACTGAGCAATTAGCATTAGCACAAGAGAGTAAAACCTTTTTGCCGCAGTTACTTGAAATGACTCAATAATATCGATTTAGCTATTTCAAACTATGGCTGAGCACTTAATATTAACCAACTTCTGACAAGAGTATTCGTTCTTCTTCATATAACCATCGGTTAATATTTTCGAGCACATGTTGGCTATGATCGGTAATTTCACCAACACCGGCAACACCGTTGATATCTTCTAAAACATCTTCCATATCAATAGGAGATAGCTGCTCAAGGTAATTTAGCTCTTCTCTAAAGGTTTTGTTATGTATTTTTGATGGCTTAGTTATTTGTATGCGTAAAATAGTTGGCTCGCCATAAGCCATTAGTTTATCCATCAATTCGGTTAGTCGACCTGACTGACGAATTTTTTGTAAATCACCAATAGAGTGAATGACTTGTTGGGTTTCCTTGTTCTCCCTTGGCAGCACAATCAAGTAAAAAATCGCACTGCGGTTTTCGGTATTTACTTTATTAATAACGGCTAAACAGTGCTCTTGAAACTTGTCATCACTGACCACATTGGCAATCGCCTGCTTAACTAAACCTCTATCGGCCTGTAAGGTTGGTATATTGCTAGTTTCATTTAATGCCAAGGTATTAATAAACCATTTTTGCTTATTTTGGCGGATAAAGAAAGGAATAGAAAAATGATTATTGGCATAAACATTTTGCACTGCTTGGCTTAAGCCATAAGTTTGGTTTTTGTCTAAACCACAAGGGGTTAGCTGATCCATATTTTGGTATATGAATTCTTTAATCGCTTGGCTAGCAACATGTTGTTTCTCTAATCCGCTAATGGTTAAACGAATAACCTTGTCGTTATTACCGCCAATAATTTGGTATTTTTGGTTATTGATACTAATTAATTCACCGCGATAAGGCATGGCAAAGCTTAATCGTAATTCAGCGCCTGGTTTGAAGTTGTATGGTTTGTCTAAAGAAATAGATAAACCCTTGGCGGAAATGTTTTTACTAACGGCTTTAATTGAACAAGGCGTATTACCATAACGGGTAATTTTAGCGCTAATTTCATATTCAAAACGATCTTCTGAGCGCAAATCGTTATTGGCAACTTCAACAACTTCCATATCAGACTTTTGGCTGTGTTTGGGTAAACAAAATTGCAGTGGAATTTTAGTTTTTTTACTTACAGTAACTTTTTTAACTGCCATAGCTTCGGGTAATGCTAGTACGTCATTTATTTCACTAACATCCGATAAAACTGCAATCGCTTGGGTTTTAGATAAAGCGTTGGCAACCGTCTTGGTTAATGGACGATTAAGAATCGCCATGGCTGAATTAACATGATTAGGCAAGGCACTTGGTACGTAGGCATCTTCTAAAGCGTTAACTGGTTTTATACTTAACTTGATATAGCGATAGTCGCATTGGTTTAGATGCTGTTGTATAAAAGCCAGTGCGCTTGGGTCGTGCTGAAGCTGGTCTTGCCAAACAATGGCAAACTCTTGTTGCTCTGCGTGGTCAAAACGTAATAAATATGCGTAGGCTTCAAAGCATGGTCGCTGGGAAAAATTGAACTCTAACTCGGCATTGGTGAAAATACCACCGACAATGCTTTGTTGTGCAACTGGGCTGATAAACTCCCATAAACTATTATTGCTTGGGGTTTTAATTGCGCTGGCTGGGTACCAAGCATTTTGCTCTTTACTGCACAGCATTGGAATATCGCAAGTGCTATTAATGACATACTGTTGATGGCTTTTAGCGTAAACAGAATCAAATAAAGGCAGTATTTTTTGATTATATTGCTCTCGTCGTAATTCAAATTGCGCTTTCAGTAAGTCAGACAAAGCGTTGATCATTTTACTGTTATTTTTCTGTTTTAACTTTAATCGGTAATGCACCTTATCGTTGGTTAACGATTTTTTATAATCTTCAATAGTAAAAGCTAAGACAATATCTTCTTTGATGTTGAGCTGTGAATTATGGTCGTAAAACCAAATAAAAATTTCTTGGCTCTGCGCAATGCCGTCGATGGCGGCACTTTTTAAAATGCAGGTCAGCATATTTAAATCAACTATGGTGCCAGAAAGCCCGATCTCTTCTTTACCCTTACGCGACATGCTTAAGGGGTCGTAGCTAAAAATTTTACATTTAGAATGACAGTTGAGTGGCGGTGCTTGGTAGCGGTTTTTGTTCACTAAGCTGATGGTTTTAACTGTGTCAGTTAGCGAAGGGCTATTACTGCGCTCTACAACACGTTTTTTCTTTTCTTGCGCTAAGTGCCTACTTTTGGCTTGTTGGCTAATTTCATGATAAAGAAAAACGGTAAATTGGCCGTTGTTATTTTTTAGATGCTCTAGAAATAGCGACTTGGATATTTCGTCAAGGTAATGACAAATATTTTGATATTGTACCGGCTCACAATCGTCAAACCATAAGCGGTAATCTAAGATGCGGGTGCAAGGTTTTGCTAAACGTTTGATTTCCATTTTAATTAAAAAACGCTGCGAAGTATGAACTTGAGGCGTTAATTTTTCAATTAAGGTATCTAGTTTTGGATGCTGGGCATATGAAACCAAGCTTAAAATTATGGTGCGATAAGACACTAGGTCATTGCTAACATCAATGGTCATTTTTTATTCTTTTTATTAGTAATGCCAATTGAGCCTAGCATGCAAACCATAGCTGCTCGTTTGGTATAAATAAGCTGAAAGTTGTATTTATTTGAAAGCTCATCAGCGTTTTATAAATTTATTTCTAGCTAAATATCAAATAGTTGACGCTACCTCGTTAAATAACGAGCAAGTAGTGTTTACTTTGTTAAAACAAAAGAGTTTGAAAGCATAAGTAAAAGCTTTTTAGCCTGAACTTATCTTATGGTAAATATGGATGAATTTCAATCAATTTGATCTTTCGAGCATAAATTGCACAAATGTTTGTGAGTCTGGCTGTTAATAGCTGATAACAAGGCTGTGTTTAAAGGAGGCAATTAATGAAAGAGAGTTTTTATTTGAAAGCTTATGTAAGTAAATAGTGAGGGGATATATATCAAAGCATTATTTAAGCTGCTTTGACGTTATAGCATTTCATTTACAAATGAAATGCTAAGCCGACGGCAGTTTTTAAAGCTGTACTTGTAAGTTATCTATTAGTCTTGCTTTTCCACAATGGGCAGCGGCAAGAATAACTAATTCTTTATCATCTTTATTGGCGGGGTTTAAGGTGCGGGCATGACAAATATGAATATAGTCAGTGCGCATACCTGCTTTATTAATAAAGTCAGCGGCTTGTTTAGCTAAGCCTATAAAGTCGTTATTAGTTTGAATTTCTTGGGCTAGCCATTGTAAGTGTCGATGAAGAGCTGGCGCAATTTTCTTTTCTGCTGTGGTTAAATAACCATTTCTAGAGCTAAGGGCTAATCCGCTTGCTTCACGTACAGTCGCTACCGGAATAATGTTTATTGGCATCGACAAGTCTTCGACCATGGTTTGTATTACTTGTACTTGCTGATAGTCTTTTAAACCAAAACAAGCGACATCAGGCTGCACTATGTTAAACAACTTACATACTATGGTAGAAACACCGCGAAAATGGCCCGGACGGCTTTCACCACAATAACCAGCAGATACATTGGGAACGTCTACATAGGTTTGTTTGTCGAGCCCTTTAGGGTAAATAATGTCAGGGGTTGGTGTGAATAATAAGTTAGTACCGGCGGCTTGCAACTTTTCTTGATCAGCGGCCATGGTACGTGGGTACTTATCAATGTCTTCATTAGCACCAAACTGCATTGGGTTCACAAAAATACTGGCAACAATTTTATCGGCATATTGATGCGCATGAGTGACCAAAGAAATATGGCCAGCATGCAAATTTCCCATGGTTGGTACAAAGGCTATTTTCAAGCCTTGTTTGCGCCAGGTGTTTATTTGCTCGCGTAATTCACTGATATTATTTGTTGTTTTCATGTGCAGTTACTATTTATTGTTACTTAAAAATATGTTCTGTGCCGGGGAAGTTCCCGTTAGATACTTCTTTAATATAAAGCTCAATCGCTTTTTTAATATCACCAGTATCAATAAGGAAATTTCGCGAAAACTTCGGCATATAACTACATGAAATACCTAAGGCATCATGCATCACTAAAATTTGACCGTCGGTATCTTTACCTGCGCCAATACCAATAGTAGGAATGGTAACTGCTTCTGAAATAGCTTTACCTAATTCGCTTGGAATACATTCAAGTACTAATAATTGTGCACCTGCAGCTTCTAAAGCTTTGGCGTCTTCAATCATCGCTAGGGCTTTGTCATTATCGCGGCCTTGCACTTTAAAACCACCAAATACGTTTACTGATTGCGGCGTTAAACCTAAGTGCGCACATACTGGAATACCACGCTCTACTAAGCCTTGAATAGTATCCATTAACCACTGACCACCTTCAATTTTTACCATGCTAGCGCCGGCTTGCATCAGCTTAGCTGCATTGGTAAACGCCTGTTCTTTAGAGGCGTAACTCATAAAAGGCATGTCGGCGATAATTAATGTGTCTTCAACACCACGTTTAACACATTGGGTGTGGTAAGCCATATGTTCGATATCAACCGGTAAAGTATCGTCTTGGCCTTGTAGTACCATGCCTAAAGAATCACCAATTAAAATCGCGTGTATGCCGGCTTGGTCAAATAATTTGGCAAAGCTTGCATCGTAAGCGGTAATGGTTGATATTTTTTGTCCTTGCGTTTTCATTTTTTGCAAGGTTGATGTGGTGATTTTAGCCATAGTTATTACTCGTAATAATTTTCGTATATGCGTTTGGTGTCAGTTGTTTAACTGGCGTTTAGTGCCACGCTATTTTACCTTGTTTTTCCAAGGCATTGCGCTTAATTTTGTTACTAAGTTCTAACAGTACATCACCGTCAGGTAAGATCAAATTTGGTGCAATTTCAGCTAAGGGTAATAATACAAACTCTCGCAGTTTCATTCCGTAATGAGGCACAACTAATCGCTCTTCATTGATAATATCTTGGTTAAATAACAAGATATCTAGATCTAAAATTCGTGCGCCCCAACGATTATCTTTACGTACGCGACCAGCTGTATTTTCAATGGCTTGTAATTGATCCAACAAGGCTATGGGAGTTAATGCGGTATTTATTTCAATAACGGCATTCACATAATCAGGTTGATCTTGTGGCCCCATAGGTTTGCTTACATAAAGTGAAGAAACTTTACTTATGGTTATGGTGCTTACTTGCGCTATCGCGGTAACGGCTTTAGTCACCTGTATTTTTGGATCTGATAAGTTACTACCAATACCAATAAATACACTATTCATTTAGGCATCACTACTAGTGTTTGCAGCTGGCTTTGCTGATGGTTTTCTACGTTTTCTTGGTGATCTGCGTGAACTTGTACCAGAACGATTTACCGCTACGGTTTTGATCATTTGCTGCTGAGCTTCAATTGAGACATTTTGAAAGTCAGTCCACCATTTCGCCAATTCTGTTAGCGAACCTTTATTATCGGCGCTGCCTTGTGTTTCTTCGATTTGAGCACGTAATAATAAAAAGTCGTAACCGGCTCTAAATTTAGGATGCTCAAAAGCTTTATAAGCACGTTTACCATCGCGACGAGCTAGGCGCTCTTGTAAAATCCAAATATCTTTCATTACTGCTTGAAAGCGCTTTGGAATTGAAATGCTTTGCTGTTGTCTTGACATGATAGTGCCAAGTGCTTCAAAAAAGGCATCTTGAGGAGATAGTTGAGCGCTGGCTTTTACGGTTTGAATTTGTTGCTGCAACGGATACCAAAGCATGGCGGCAAACAAAAAGGCTGGTGTAACACGTTGGTCGTTATTAATGCGCTTATCGGTATTGCTCATTGACAATTGAATAAAGTCGCTAACGAATTCGTGTTGGCCTTCATTAAGCATTTCATCTAACGCGGGGAAGAAGTATTTAAATAAATTGTATTCACAAAGCTGTTCAAAGTTAGCGACTGCTTTACCGGAAATGAATAATTTTAAAAATTCTTCAAACAAGCGTGCCGCAGGAATGCTTTCCATCAGAGGAGCTAAAGGTTTAATCGGCGCTTTAGTCTCTTCGCTAATGGTCATGTCTAGCTTAGTGGCAAAACGTATCGCCCGTAACATACGTACAGGGTCTTCTCGGTAACGGGTTTCAGGATCACCAATTAAGCGAATTTTCTTAGCGGCAATATCGGCCAAGCCGTTAGCAAAATCATGTACGGTAAAATCAATCGCAGAATAATATAAGGCGTTAATAGTGAAATCACGACGTTCTGCGTCTTCTTCAATAGAGCCATAAATATTGTCGCGTAAAAGCATGCCTTCATCATTTTGCTTTGAGGTTTTTTGGCAGCTTTGCTCTTTTTCGCTAGCGTTTTGATGATGACCACGGAAAGTGGCAACTTCAATAATATCTCGGCCAAATACAATATGGGCTAAACGGAAGCGACGACCAATGAGACGACAATTTCGAAACAGCGCTTTAATCTGTTCAGGGGTTGCGTCGGTGGCGATATCAAAATCTTTTGGTGCTGTACCCATTAAAATGTCACGCACGCCGCCGCCAACAAGGTAAGCTTTATAGCCACCAGTATTTAAGCGATACAATACTTTTAAAGCATTGCTGCTGATTTGTTTACGCGAAACCGTGTGCTGGTCACGTGAAATAATGGTTGGCTGAGCAGTAACGGTAGCAACACTTGAGCGACTACTCTTTTTACTGAACACTTTCTTACACAAATTGATTACGCTTTTGATAATTTTAGACTCTAAATTTTGATGAATTCACCAATGAAATAACCGCGCAATGATATAACAGCTAAACAAGAAAGAGAATGAAAAAGCCGTGAATAGTCGCTATTAAAGTACAATTTCTGCTAATTGTGGGATGTTTTGTCGTTGCCAGTTTTGTATTGCCCAGTTAATTATTTCATCTACAGCAACAAAAGCTAATGCTGATGGTGGTTTTTGGCCTAGAAAAATAAGTGCTGCCATTAACGCCGGTTGTGGGTTTTGGTTGTCAATTGCTGGGGCTTTATTTTGTTTACTTAGCTTATAACCTTGCTCGGTAACCGCTAGTGGAATATGTCCATATTGCGGAGCTACGGCATTAAGTATAGGGAAGAAGCTTAATTGTCTGGCGGTGGGCTCTAGTAGGTCACAACCACGAATTACATGACTAATACCTTGATAAATATCGTCTACCACTACCGCAAGTTGGTAGGCAAACAAGCCGTCTTTGCGAAATAGTATAAAATCTTCTTGGGCGAGTGCTTGGTTGCATTGCACTTGTTGTTGAATTAAGTCTTGGTAACGATAAATACCATGGTCGTTGATTAAACGAATCGCGCTGTTAGTTTTTGGGTGATTTAATGTTCGGCAATGACCTTGATAGATTCCGCCAATAGCTTTAATTTCTGCGCGTGTGCACTGACAATAATAACTTAATTTTTGGTTTTGTAAGTCGGCGAGGGTATCGAGGTATAGTTCACTTTGTTGGCTTTGATATAAAACAGACTCGTCCCAATGCAAACCAAAAGCTTCAAGAGTTTTTAAAATTTCGCTGCTGGCGCCAGCTTTTTCTCTTGGTGGGTCTATATCTTCAACACGAACTAACCAGCTACCTTGATGATGTTTAGCATCTAAATAACTAGCAAGAGCTGCAACAAGGGAACCAAAGTGTAATAAACCAGAGGGAGAGGGGGCGAAGCGACCACGATATTGACAAAGTGGTCGCTGCTTTAGTGGCAATGTCATTGAACGTTGGGGAATTAACCCGCTAATTGACGTTCTTTAATTTCCGCTAATGTTTTACATTCAATGCATAAATCAGCCGTTGGACGCGCTTCTAAACGACGAATGCCAATTTCAATTCCGCAAGAGTTACAGAAACCAAAATCGTCATCTTCAATTAATTGTAAAGTTTTTTCTATTTTCTTGATCAGTTTGCGCTCACGGTCACGAGTACGCAATTCAAGACTGAATTCTTCTTCTTGTGCCGCACGGTCAACAGGATCAGGGAAATTTGCTGCTTCGTCTTGCATATGCGTTACAGTACGATCAACTTCTTCACGAAGTTGAATACGCCATGCATCTAGAATTTTTTTGAAATGTTCTAGTTGCGAGCCATTCATGTATTCTTCGTTGGCTTTTTCTTTATACGGTTCTACACCGGCTAATGCTAAGATACCTAAAGCTTTATTTTTTGGCATGCTAAATCTCCTAATGCTACATAGACTAAATCAGACATAAACAGCTACGAATCTCGTAGTGGCCTTACTTAGTTGCAATTGCCAATTGTTAATAATCCTAAAATGTCAGGACTATATTGTGTTGCAAATACTAAATTTCAAGTCTAATTAAATAAAAAGTTTAAACTCTTGAAAATTGTTCCCTGAAATAATGCTTTCTTTAAAAAAGCCATTATTGTCAGCAGATATTTACAAGCTAGCACTTTTAGCAATTTTTTATAGGGTTAGTCAATAATTATTGTTCAATTTTATCATTGTGGCTATTTATTCAGCAACTTTAACCGAAATAGGACTTTTTATAGCTATTTCAAAATGATCGGTGTTATTGCTAAATATTGCTTGGTAGGCGAAAATTTTAACACCACTTGCTTTAGCTTGTTGCAAAAGTTCAGCATAAGCAGGGTCAACATGCGCAGCTGCTTGAACAGAATTAATGCCGCTATGCAATACCGCAAATAATAATACGGCTTGCTTTCCTTGCTGGGCCATTTCTATTAATTCACGTAAATGTTTTTGCCCGCGAGTAGTTACCGCATCAGGAAAATATCCCTGATTATTTTCTAATAAAGTCACGCTTTTTACTTCAACATAAGTATCAGGTGCGTCAGCATATTCAAGTAAAAAATCAATCTTACTGTTTTCACTGCCGTATTTTACTTCTCGCTTTAATTGGGTAAAACCAGCTAGTGGTTTAATTGCTCCTGCTAATAAGGCTTCTTCAACCAATTGATTAGCTCTAATGGTATTTACACAAATATGATGGTTATTTTCATCAATACTTATTTCCCAGCTAAACGGGTATTTACGTTTGGCATTATCTGAAGTGCTATACCAGACAGTATTTCCAGGCGTGGCGCAGCCGGTCATTGCCCCTGTATTGGCGCAATGAATAGTGGTTTCCTCACCGCTTGGCAGGGTAATGTCAGTTAAAAATCGTTTGTAGCGCTTAATTAAGGTGGCAGGTTTTAACGCGAGTTTCATTGCTTAACTATAAAGTGAACCATGTATAACGCATCAGAATAAATACTTATTTTACTAAAGGCTAGCCAAATTTTGGCTGGTTGTATAAATGATTTTTATTGATTGATGAAGAGGGGGAGGCGTTATTAAGGAGAAATTCATCAAGCCATTCTTTGGCGCTATAAGGGTCACTAAATACATGAAAAGTTAAATTCACTGACTGGTAAATTCGGCGCAGTTGCATCTGTTGTAAATCAGCATGCTTGCTATTTTGTATTACACTGGCGTTAGCTATCATGCCATGGGCCATACGGTATTCGGTGATTTTTACTAACTCTTTTTCTGCTTCTGGACTGAAAATACCATTGCCATTATAAGTGACTAACGACGCCCACGGCTGGTTATTAAACAGTTGCGTGGCTATTTTTATATCCTGAGTATATTGCTCAATCACTTTATTATCATGAAAAGGACTTTTTGCTTCAATGCATAATATATCGCCTTTTTTTTCAATGGTATAACTTCCATGTGCTGGTAAAACCATAATAATCTCCTAAGAATGAACGGACAGATATTAATAGCAAGGTTTGTTAAGCTTGCCAAGTAAGCAGATTTCACTGAAAAAGCAAATTATTTAAAGTGTGTGTAATTAAGTATTTATTACACTAGCGGCCATTGCTGAAGTGGCTGATAACTCACGCCTGATGGCGTTGATATTGACCGATATAAGCTGAAGCTCGTTATAGAAACCTTTTGATTTATGTCGACTATGTCGACGCTTTGTTCAGGTAAAAAGCTGGCTTTTCGATAAATACTTACATGTGGAAGGTATTGGCGTTGCTCTTGAAATAGTCCTTGTGCAACGGCTGTTTGACTAAGCGCACAAGCTAGTTCTGTTAACCAATCAGGGCAGCTTTTAGAAGTGAGAAAAAGCACTTTAGGCTTTTTGAAATGACCGACTTTATTTAGGATGAAATCTTTTATATTTGTGTTTTTAACTTGCAAACATAATTGATTAGCTTGTTGTATTAAGGCCAATTTTTGCTGAGTAGAAGTAAGCCCTAAAAAAGCCAGCGTAATATGAAAATTATCCGAAGGGATAATTTTGTACGGCAAGTTAAGGTTTTCATCTCGCCATTGGGCAATCAGCTTTTTGTCACTGTTGCTAAGGTCTAAAGCAAAAAATAATCGTTCATTCATGGCAATAATATAGCCAAGTTTTTGCTTAAAGGGTATGCCAGATATGGTATAACCTACTCAGTATTTTATAACCCTTGTTTGCGATGACCGATTCTCTGCCGATTGAAGCAATTAAAGCGGATTTTTTAGCTGCTTTATCAACCAATAGCACTTTAGTTTTATCTGCTCCGCCAGGGGCTGGTAAGTCAACGCGACTACCTTTGTGGTTACTTGAATTTGCACCGCTACAAGGGCAAAAAATTTACTTGTTGCAACCACGCAGAGTCGCGGCGAAAAATATAGCCTGCTTTTTGGCTGAACAAATTGGTGAGCCTGTAGGGGAGCGTATTGGTTATCGGTTAAGAAATGAAAATAAAGTTTCTGCGCGTACCGTAATTGAAGTGATCACCGAAGGCATATTAACGCAAATTATTCAGCATGATCCTGAGTTAACAGACTGCGGCTTCATTATTCTTGATGAATTTCACGAACGTTCATTACATGGTGACTTAGCTTTTGCCCTTGCAAGGGATGTTCAACAAGGTTTGCGAGACGATTTAAAGTTACTGTTAATGTCGGCAACTTTAACCATAGAACAACTGCTAAATAAATTACCAGACGCCGTTTCTTTAGCCAGTGAAGGGCACAGTTTTCCAGTAACGCTTGATTATAAACCCGCGGCAAATGCGCGCTTTTGGCGTGAACATGCGTTATCTGTTATTAAAAATACTGCGATTAACCATCAAGGTTCTATTTTGGTGTTTTTACCCGGCGCCGGTGATATTCGCTTTTTAGCGGAGCGTTTAGCTGAATTTCTTCCCTGTGATGTTTTGCTCGCGCCTTTATTTGGCGAACTTACCCTTAAAGAACAACGCCAAGCGTTAGCACCAGCGAAGTCAGGCCACCGTAAATTGGTATTAGCCACCAATATTGCCGAAACTAGTTTAACCATTGAAGGGGTCGATTTAGTGATTGACTGCGGCTTGGAAAAAACCGCCAGTTACGATGCCCAAAGTATGACCAGCCGCTTGCAGCAACAAGCTATTGCCAAAGCCTCTGCTATTCAACGCGCAGGACGAGCAGGACGCTTAATGCCGGGTAAATGTATACGCCTATACAGTGAAGAAGACTTTGACCGTAGAGCGGCTCACAGCGTTAGTGAAATTCAACAAGCCGATTTATTACCATTATTAATTGAATCAGCCCGTTGGGGCGTTAAAAGTCTAGCAGACTTACCTTTAATTGAATTGCCCTTACTCAGTAAAGAGCAGCAAGCGTGGCTAGAGTTATCAGCGCTTGAAATTACCGATGACAATCGCCGTTTAACCGCTCATGGCCAAAAGGTCAGTGAGCTAGCCTGTCACCCACGTTTTGCTCACATGATTTGTCGTGCGGCTTTATTAGAAAAAAAATATGCGGGTTTAACGGCGTTGGCGTGTTTGTTAGTGGCGTTTTTGGAAGAGCGTGATATTTATGGCAAGCAACAAGCGCAGCTTGATTGTGACATTCGCCACCGCGTGGTTGATTTACTTAAAAGTGCTCAAGCTGGCAGAAACTCCAGCGGCCATCGCTATGACGGTAAGCATCAGCGCATTTTACAACAAGCAAAAAAATTGCAAAGTAAAGTTGCGGGTCATAGCGCAAAAATATCTGAGCAGGTTATCAATTATACCGGCGCTTTATTAGCGTTGGCTTACCCTGAGAGAATAGCTCAAAAACGTGCAAACAGCAGCGATTATTTAGCACAAAATGGTAAAGGTTTAAGCGTAAATAATGACGATGCAATCGCCAGTGAAACCTATATTGTTGCAGCAAATGTAGGGGCTTATCAGCATAAGTTAATCATACGTTTAGCTGCTCCTGTAGATATTGCCTTATTACAACAATGGCAGCTAGTAAAAACTAGTGAACATAGTGTGCTAGCTTATGATCACCAACAAGATAAAATTGTTGCCGAACAGCAAATAAAGCTTGGCGCTATCGTTATTGAAAAGCAGTTGCTCACATCAAAAATTACCGAACAGCAACGGGCTGAATTATGGTCAAGCCAAGTTCAGCAACAAGGTCTTAATTGGCTGAATCTTTCTGCGGATGATAAAGCGTTGTTAACGCGCTGGCGCTGGATAAATCAATATAACCAGCTTGATGACTTTCCTTTGGCTGATGAGCCAAATTTGCTAGCCAACTTAAGCCAATGGTTCAGCCCTTTTGTTGGAGCCATTAATAATAAGAAGCAGCTAAATAAGCTCAACTTTAGTGACATGTTATTATCGCTATTAAGTTACCAACAGCAGCAGCTTTTAAGTAAACTTGCCCCTACGCACTTTGTTGGACCAACAGGACGACGTTGTCCTATACGTTACAGTAATGAAAAGTCGCCAACCGTTTCTTTACCAATGCAAGAATTGTACGGCCAGAAAACGACCCCTGCTATTGGTGATGTTGATAATAATCAAGGTATTGCTCTAATATTAGAATTATTGTCGCCAGCACAGCGACCAATTCAAGTAACACAAAACCTAGTGACCTTTTGGCAAGGTAGCTATAGGGAAGTGCAGAAAGATATGAAAGCGCGGTATCCCAAGCATTATTGGCCTGACGACCCCGCTAATGCGCAAGCAACCAATAAGGTGAAACGCCATATTATTAACAAAAGCTAAGCCTTGCTGATGCCTAATTGTTACAATAGCTGCCCTAGTATTTCTGCTATATCCTAGTATTATTTAAGGTAACTTAGTTAATAATTTGGACAAGAACAAAACTAATGACGCTATTATTTGTATATTTAGGTATTGCTATAGGGGTTTCGTTTTTATGTTCAATATTAGAAGCAGTACTACTTTCAATTACCCCAAGCTATGTTGCTAATTTATTAGCAAAAAGCCCGGCACGTGGTCAGGCTGTGGCTAAACTTAAACAAAACTTAGACCAATCAATTTCAAGTATTCTTATTCTTAATACCTTTGCTCATACCATGGGCGCTGCTGGTGTTGGCGCGCAAGCACTGAAAGTATTTGGTGAGCAAAGTGAAACCTTAGTGGCTTTTGTATTAACTTTAGCTATTTTATATTTTTCAGAAATTATTCCTAAAACTTTAGGGGCAACGTTTTGGCGCACTTTAGCCGTGCCTTCTGCATATATCATCGGCTTTTTGGTGAAATTGGTTTTTCCACTGGTTTGGCTTTCGTCACAATTAACTAAATTATTTAGTAGTAACAAAGCTGACGTTATCAGCCGAGATGAAGTGCTAGCGTTTGCTGCGCTAAGCCATAAAGGCGGCGCAATTGTTGGTTTGGAAAATCAGTTAGTTAGTAATATTTTAGGTTTAAAAAGTGCCAAGGCAGAAGATATTTTAACGCCAAGAACAGTGATGCACGCTTTAGATGAAGATACCACCGTATTACAAGCGTTAGCAGCTGAGCAAACCGCCATATTTACCCGTATTCCAATTTATCAGAGCTCGATAGATAAAGTCGTTGGTGTGGTCTTAAAAGCTCATCTATATGAGCAAGAACGACAAGGCCAAGGTGATACCGCACTTAAAAATATAGCTATACCAATTTATCGTGTTTCTGAAAGCTTTCCGGTACTGAACTTATTAGACTTATTTATTAAGCGACACGAACATATTTTTTTAGTAGAAGACCGCTTTGGTCAAACTGCTGGTATTGTTACTTTAGAAGATTGCATTGAAACCTTATTAGGGCGGGAAATTGTTGATGAAAGTGATCAAGTGGAAGACTTACAACAATTAGCTAAAGCCAAATTTAGAGACCGTTTAAAAAAAATTAAAGACCAAGAGGACAGCGTTGAAGATTAGAACAAGGAAGGTAAATACGCGAACCGGTTAAAGTTCGCGTATTGAATCGTTCTCGGTAAAAGTTTAGTAACTTAACTCAAGCAACGGAGCATTTTCTTCGGCTTCCTTGGTATTAATATCAACCGACTTCACACTGTCAGTCGTTATACCAATGCTATATTCACCTGCAGCTGTAATATAACTGCTAAGGTCAAAATCAACATACATACCTTCTACCAGACTTGCTTCACTGGCAATAATTTCACCTAGTTCAGGTGCGTTTTTGGCACTCACATCGGTTTCTAACCAAGTATTGTCGGCTACTTTATGAATAGTAATGGTATGGCCAGCTTCGTGCGCATAAAGCGAAAGAATAGCTGATTTAATGTCTCGGTTAGCATTAACGGTAAATTTCATTAAACCTTGATGAGTATGACCAATGCTCTTAATTTCTGGCTCTTGGCCTTCAGCTTGGTTTTTCTTCGGCTTCTTAAACTTAATTTTAGCTGCTCTTAAATCAATGGTTGGTTTAGCACCATAATTTTTGTGCGTTTTTCGCACGTCTTTTTCTTTATGATGATCTTTACGTTTTTTATGCTCTTTTTTATCATCAACTTTATGAGCATGTTCATGGTCTTTTACGCCAGCATCATCCGTTGGAGCTAGATAATTAACGGTAAAGTCATGTGCGCCAAGTGCTGGTGCTTCTGTTGCTGAAACAGCATTACCAAAATAATCAACACCGCCATTATCTGCAATTACCAAGCCTTTGCCGATTGCTGCAGAGCCAGGAGTGATCATAAAGTCTTCCGCGGTTAATCCAGCAGGGTTAACAAACATTGGGTCGCCACTAATAGGGTTGATATCAGTAATTATATTATCCCAAGTTTGTGGTGGTGCAATATTACCTGCGTACAGGTTATTGCTTACAACATTACCAAGTTTATTGAAACGGATTGGTTGATTGTGTTTTACGGTCTCATCACCAGCAACATAAAAAATATTGTTGAAAATTTGGTTGTTATCAGGCCATTCACCGCCCCAATCATTGAATGAAATCGCATTGGTCATAGGTTTATTCAATTGAATTAAAGTATTGTTATAAAACTGACCACCGGTTACTCGTCCTGTTAAGAAAATACCTGCGCCATTGGGTTTGTCACGAAAACCAACATCAATACCGATATTGTAACGGGCGATACCATTTTCTTGGAAAGAATTAGGGTAAGTTGAGTCAACAATATATTCAATTAAGCCGCCTTCAATATCGTAGCCGATATTGTACTGCATTAAAGTGTCTTTATTGTTGTAATCGAAATGCAGTGCATAAGCATCGGCATCAGCGGCGCGTAAATGTTTGAATAAGTTATATTGAACTAAGGTGCCTTCAGTAGCAAACGACCAGAATGCGCTGCCTTCTACTGTTGTATCCATAGTGTTGTGCTGTATTAAAGCGTCTTTAGTACCGCGCAGCATTAATAAATTGCGATAAATATTTAGGCCGCTATTGTTCTGGAAAACAAAACCTACGGTAGGGAAATATGGAGTAGCATCTTTTCTTACATCAGTAATATCTTGCGACATGTCTTTTAGTAATACACCCAAGCCGTCAATATCGGTAAAGGTTGAATTTTCAATAACTACATCATTAAAGCGCGCACCGTAAACGTCGTTATCTGCGGTGGTTGCATAAATTCCCGCTGATCTGTGATCTTCTTCGTGCCATTCCTTACCTGAACCTTGAATGTTAAAGAAATCTAATTTGTCGAAATGTAAATGTTTCAATTCCCCTGCTCTAGCAGGTATTTTAATGCGAATACCGTAACGCTCTTTTACGTCTTGGAAGGTAGTATTGTAGTTAGTAAGTTTTAAGCCAAAAAATTCAATATACTCATTACCTGAGTCTAATAAGAATATTTCTTTGCTATTCCATTTCCCCGTTAAAATAGGTTTGTTACCTGTACCATAAGCACCAACAACAATGGGTTCTTCTGCAGAACCACTGCCTAATAGGGTAAGAGCACCCGGAAATGATTCACCACGTTTGAAGAGAATTTTTGCCCCAGGACCGAACTCTTTACCATTAAGAAAATTCATGCTTTTCCAAGCTGTGGCAGGGGTTAAACCGTCATTTTGGTTATTACCTGTTGCTGAAATATAAACCGAATGGTTAATAGCAGCTGAGGCTTGAAAGGCGCTTAGTAATAATAGCGTGCTCGCTAAAATGGTTTTTTTGAACTTAAATGTTGTCATAAATTTTATTCTCTTATTTTTATTTAACATGAACTTACTCTCCCTACATCAAGGGTAGTGCTTAAATCTATTTCCTTTGGGAATACCTACGAAGCTCCTCTATATGGTTATTTCATTATTGACAGTGAGCAATCAGCATTTGCAATAGACTACTTACAGATGGTTACCTTAGTGTAATATTTATACTATAAATATTACACTTCAGCAATGAATGGATGCGGTATGATATTTTCTTGATTTTCTTTTGTAGTGGCTAGTGTGATTTTTTCTTTTTTACAGCAATTAGATAGGGCGAAATTTTGAAATGATTTATAGAAAATAAAATGTAGAAATAGCTGTGCTAGATGCTATTTACAACATCTTTAGCTTTAATTTTGTTGTAAGGAAACCTATTAAAATTTATACCTAAGCGTTAAACCGTAAGTTCTTGGGGGTCCATAGGCTTGAGTGTGATAAATGAATATGGCACTGCGATCATCTGAAAAATTCACATAGGCTTTATCAAACACATTATTCACCCAAAGAAAGCTTTCCCAGTGTTCGTGCACTAAACCAATACGCAAATTGCTTAAATTATGTGATTCTCCTGAGAGCCGAGTTTCATTTTGTGGATCAAAAAATACTTCGCTGCGATAATTCCAGTCCAGTCGAGTGATAAACTCAATATCTGAAGTATTAAGAGGGTAAACAAACTGCAAACCGAGTGAACTGCTCCATTTGGGGGCTAGGTTAAGATATTTTCCTGCACAATTCGTTACTGGTGTGCCAGGGTTGGCGGCGGCAGATGGGCAGCCAGGGAAGTCTTGGTATTTAGCATCAAGGTAACCTAAGCTTGCAGACACATCAAAGTAGTCTCCAATTAATGCTTGAAAGTCTAGTTCAAGCCCCGAAATTTCAGCTTGAGCGGCATTATTCAACGAAATGGCAGAGCCTGCGACTTGTGATAATTGCAAGTTATGATATTGGGTTTGAAATAAAGAAAAGTTCGTTGCCATCAAACCATTTAGAAAAGTTGATTTAGCACCAACCTCTATGGCTTTAGCATCTTCAGGGGCAACTTCAAGGTTTGCGCCAGCGCTGACAAAGTCGGTATTAAAGCCAGCACTTTTGTAGCCATGCGCATACCTCCCATAAAACAAGGTGTTTTTGTCAACTTTATAACTTAATGAAATTATACCCGAAAAATTTGAATCACTACGGCGGCGCTGAAAATGGGTATTACCGAAGATGCCCGTTTCATCATGTTGAAAGTGACTCGCTTTTTTATCTTCTGATAAATAGCGACCGCCAACTTCAATAAATAATTGCTCTGATAATGATGAAATAGTATTAAAAAATAGCGCGAGGCTGTTGGTTTTTACTGAGCTAATAAGGTCAATCGGTGGTTCAACGCCGGGTACGCCCGTAAGAAAATCTCCTAAGGCGAAGTGTGAATTGTTATTGGCATTCTGACTGAAATAATATACGCCAACATTATAATTAATTGACTCGTTAATTTTTGATAAATAACGGCTTTCAATTGAGGTGAAATCGGTGTCGCTGGAAAAGTTACAAACAAAGAACCTGACGGGAAGTTTGTCTTCATCAAGACCCGCATGATAACGACTATGACGGTTTGCTATCACGGTCGACCACTTAGCCTCATCAAAGCTAACGCTGGCCGACATAGAAGCACCCCATATATCACGGTTTAGGTAATTTGGTTGATCGCTATTAACCGTAAATGGGCTTTCTTCGCTTGGGTCGTTGATAAAGTCAACATCACTTACCTCAAAAAAGGAAGGATGACTTCGTTCCCGTAAAAAATCAGCGGCAAATATCAGATCGACATTTTCGCTAGGTTGATAACGAAATTTTCCTCGACTTGACAGTAAATCTGCATCGTCTAAATCAGAAGCGCCTGCAAATGCGTTGTCAACATAACCATCACGACGGTGACTATTAAGGCTAAGTGAGGCAAAGGTGTTATCACTTACCTTACCCGATAAACTCGTGCGTAAACGCAGATGTTCATAATTACCATATTGTACTTCGGCTGAGGCTTTAAATACTTCATCAGGGTTATTAGAAATAATGTTTATCGCACCGGCAATAGTATTTTTACCAAATATTGCTCCTTGTGGGCCACGTAAAACTTCAATACGATTAATATCGAGTAGGTCAAAGTCAAAGTTTTCCGGACGACCCAAATATATACCATCAATATATATTCCCACACCAGTTTCAATACCTACGGTACGAACAAGTGTCGATATTCCTCGAATGCTAATTAAGCCTTGTAAGCTGCTACCAATACCGCCCGCACGACCAGTATTAGGCACACTTGATAAAAGCATGTCAAAAGAGTCAATGCCAGAGCGCTCTAATGCTTGGCCATCAATAACTGACACTGAAATAGGTACTTGCTTTATCGGCTCTTCAATACGTCTTGCGGTAATAGTTACAACTTCAAGCTGCCGCTGAATATCGCTTTCTTGCTCGTCTTTGGCACTAAAAGCTTGCTGGCAAAAAAACAGCATTAACCAAGTTAATTTAACCATGGTTAAAGTCATAAAAGAATGCATTGGCTTTGTTCTGAATGTCATTTCAAGCCTTGTATTAATATAAGGGGAAGCTGTGAAAATAAATAATCTTGGCTATGCGCTTTATTCAGGAATAAAATTAAATGCGAAAGAGCAATAGCCCCTAGTAGGTCGTACTTTTAGTGCGACAAATCAGAGCCGTTTGACCGAATTGTAGGGATAAATTCCGACCCACTCTTTAGCCAAAGTAATCTACATAGGCTTGTAATAATTATTGGCTTAGCCGAGCCGCTGGATCGATATTAATTTTTAAAACTAAATCAATTTGTCGATGAGTATCAGTTTTTTCAAAAATAGATTTAAGATACCAGCGCGCAGTTTCATAACTTACCCCGGTTTCATAAGCTGCTTTTTTTAATTCATAGCCTTGTGCTAGATATTGGGTTAAGCGGGCTTCACTGGCGGTTAAGTTATAACTTTCTTGCAAATAGTGGCTATTGAGCGGAGTTTCTATCGCTGTATCTTTAAGCAATATCAGTACTGCTGGTCGTGAAAGCTGCGCTTGTAGTGCTGGCATTACCGGCATCAAAATAAATTGCAGGTTTGCATGGTTAGGAAAATTAATGCGCAAGGGGATTTCTTTTTTTAACTGAGTGTGAATAATTGCTTGATTCAACTGTTCAGCAAAGTGTTGGTTCACGTTACTGAATTGGCTAACTAATTTACCTTGTTTAACGGTGAAAATAGGATTTTTTTCAAGCGTATTTAGTGCACATTGATTGGCTTCTAAGACATTCTTATCGTTATCTACAATTAAAACACCATGACCCATATTTGCCAATAACAGCTCAGCACTTTGTTTTCTGTAATTACTGCGCTCAAATACTTTAGACAGCTGCACGGCTTTGCAAATATGATTCGAAAAAGCCCCTAGTACCTTTAATTCTTGCTGGCTATATAAACCCTGTTGAGCTGAACGTAATAAGGTGAAGTGCAGCATATTATTGCCGTCAGTGATCAACATGCCGCCAGCGGCATGTGAATACCCCTGCGGGTTCATCCACTCGTTACTGAAGGTGGTGTTTTTATAGAAACTCTCATCTTGGCGGCGTTGATTAAACACCTGCTCGGTAAACATTACGCCTGAGCGTAATTCACTATAATCCGTAAAGGTGGGATTAATGTGACCATAATACTCGCCATAACTTTCTAAGTAGCCTTCTTTTAAACCTAAAAAAGCAATGGAACTGACTTCTTGACTATAAGGGTTTTGGCTAAATAACCCCGCGCCTGCTGAATGGAAATAATCACTGATATCATGAAGAGCGGTATCCCAATGCTGGGCATCAATAGAAGCCTGATAGATTGATTCAATAACATCATTGTATTTGTCAAAGTCCATGAAATCCTCAGATCCCTCGCTCGGAATCTTTTCAGTTTAGCCGTCAAATTATCAAGCCGCCAATGAAAACATGAAAAACTCCACCCAATTGGGGGGAGGTTAAATCTAGAAGAAAGAGTCATAATTTTTGAAGAGCCACCTTTGTTGGCACTTCAAAAAATGTACATAAGGAGAATAATAATGAGAATCAAAACTTTTTTTACTGTATTTATTCTAACGTCGATTTTTTCAACGGGTGTTCATGCCTATCAAGCCAAGGGTAAGCCATTTGTTGCCTTACAAGATCAAATTGTTGAAGTACAAGGGGCAGTAACTACTTTAGAAGATCAAGTTACAGAGCTTATTGGCAGAGTTGATTCGATTGCTGAGCGTTTAACAGCCACAGAACTAGCTATAGTAGATCTTGAAAATGAAAATGATGCGCTAAATACACTGATAATGGGAGCCTACACCAGTATTGATGATCTTTACTTCGAAATTGAAACTTTGTCTGAAGATACCAGTGCCAATGCCTCACTTATCGCTTCGTTACAAAGTGCCATTGCTTCTATTGAAGAAGGACAGATTGACTTAACCAATAACCTACAAGGACAGGTTGATAATAACCTAGAATTAATTGAGTTATTGGAAGGCGACATTGCCTCAATTAATGACTACATAGCACTGGACAATCACATTACAGAAGGTACATGTCCTTCAGGGGAGTTTGTTATCGGCCATACTGAAAACTCTCTTTCTTGTGCAGCAGCAGGTGGTTCTGGCAGTAATACGCTTTGGGGGTATTTCCGGTTTGCTCGAAGTGCTTCTTGGGGGCGAAACATACAAGTTTATTGTGATTTACCGACAGATATAAGAACAGGCGGAGGTTTTAACGCAATACAATCTAGCCATAATGTTAGACGTTCTACACCTACCGGAGTGAATGGCTGGACGGTGGAATTATCAGGTAACTTTCGCGATATTCAAGCTTATGTAATGTGTTTAAGAGTAAATTAATACGTTAGTTAATAACTAAGCGGTGAGACGACGCGTATTCATTTTCATATCAAAAAAGCCAAAGCTAATATCTGTAATTAGATATTACTTTGGCTTTTTGTTTTAATCGCTTAAGTTTTACTATTTTAGCAACAGTTTTACTTAACCGTAATGGTGATTTTTTCCGACATTACCGGCGTACTATGAGGAATATGCGCGTGGTTGCCTAAAACTAGCTGTAAGGTATGAGTACCCGGCGCAAGTTCAAGCACGGTTTCAGTTTGTCCGCCGCCAAAGTGCTTAATTTTATCGGTGGCTGGCAAAGGCTGTGTAAGGTCTGGCAAGGTATCAGTATCAATTAAAATATGATGATGACCGGTGTTTTTTTTCACTGTGCCAGCTGGTGCTACGCCCATGCCGCTTAAACCAAAAGTTACTTTTACTGGTGATGAAACGGTTGCGCCATCAACCGGTGAAATAATATATGCGCTGGCTTTTTTCACAGCGTGCGATGAATGATCGTGAGCGAAAGCTGAGGCGCTAATGTTTGCCAATAATAACGACGCCAATAACAAGGTTTTTTTCATAATTAATCCCTATCTGTAATGAAAGTTTAATGAAAAGTTTAATAAAAAATTCAATGAGAAATGTAGTAAACATCTCAGTGAAAAAATAGTTGGCCAAACAGTAGCATATTCTCAGTGGTGACTAAAATCACATTTAAGTCTTTTTCTTGATTATAATTTTTCCGAGTTAAAATGAATGTTATTGATGGGCTTTGGCAATAGCGGCTAGGGCTTGTGGTAGTAAATTATTATCGCCGGTTAACTGATGCAAGTTAAAACCATTACGTTGTAAGCGCCTTAGCCAAGTGTCTTGTTTTTTGGCAAACTGATGAATGGCTGAATTAAGCTTTTGAAACATGTCATTTTCACTGAGCTTTCCTTGTAAAAACTGCGCGACAAAGCGGTACTCTAAACCATAAAACTCTAAGGTTTCCCAGCTAACGCCTTGTTCATGTAAGCTGGTGACTTCTTCAATTAAACCTTCGGTTAAACGCTGTTTTAAGCGCTGGGTAATACGCTGGCGCAATACTTCGCGAGGCCAATCAATACTGATAATAAAGGGTTTAATTTCAGGAAATGGCGGCAGTTTGGCATTACTTGCTTGTTCACCTTGAGCTATTTCTATAGCGCGAGTTAAACGCTGACGATCAATTAAGTCAGTAGAGTTGTGTAATTGTGGCTTTAATTGCTGTAGTTTTTCTATTAATTGTTCATGGCTAAGTTCAGCTAATTGTGCGCGCAGCTGTGGATTTTCTGGCACTTCAATTAAACGATACCCCTTTAAAATAGAATCAACATACAAGGCTGAACCACCTGCTAATATCGGCAGTTTTCCACGTTTACTTATATCTTCAAAAGCTTCAACAAAATGGCGTTGGAAATCAAAAATATTATATTCGTAGCCGGGGTCAACAATATCAATAAGATGATAAGGGATTTCTTCATATTCAGCTAAGTCTTTACCACTGCCTAAGTCTAAACCCCGGTATACTTGGCGCGAGTCAGCCGACAGTATTTCGCCATTGAATTGCCGCGCTAATTCAACCGCCAGTTTGGTTTTTCCTGAGGCAGTAGGGCCAAGTACAACTAATAAATTAAAGGTCGACATAACAATTGTCCGAATGAACGAAAACACAGGGCTAGATATTAAAGCTATTATACCCGTTATCATTTGAAATGCTCGATTTCAGTGGGAATTAAATACGTTTTAAACCCATCGCAGAAGGTTGTGAGCTATTTCATTTTTGTTGCTGAAGTGCAACAGAAGATATTCATTATTTTATATCGCGGTTAAAGCTAAAATGGTTCACAAACTCTGAAACGTGTATTTTGAAAGATAACGGGTACCTACCGTTAATTTTTATAGAGGAAAGGCAGGCGGTGCTTTATTATGTAATTGCTTTTTCATTATTAAACCTTACCTCATTAAGTTATGGTCAACAAAAAAACAACAACTAAAAATGCTTTACCTAGTAAGAAAGCACCCGCTAGCAAAAAAGCGCCGTCTTCGTCTAAGTCAAAGGCCGCTTCTAAAACGAAATCTGCACCAGCTGCTGATATAAAACCGCGCACTAAATTACGCTGGTTTTTTTCCACCTGTGCCAAGCTATTTTTGGTGATGGTGTTAGCTATTACCCTATATGTGATTTATCTCGACGGAAAAGTAACCAATACCTTTGAAGGGCAGCGCTGGGAAATACCGGTACAAGTATTTGGTCAAATTGAACATTTTCGTGCCGGTAGCCCAATTAATCTTCAGCAATTAAGAAAATCGTTAGACTATGCCGGTTACGCTAAAGTTGCCAAGGTAATGCGCGCTGGTGAGTATGCGTTAGGCAGTAAACGTATAATTATTTATCGCCATAGCTTTGACTTTGGTTTTGGTGAAGAGCCAGCAGAAAAGCTGACTATTAATGTTGAAAACGAGCGTGTTAGCAGTGTTTATGTCGATCAAACAGCGGTTGAAAGCATCAAGCTTGAGCCAGTATTTATTGACCGAATTTTACCGCAAAGCAAAGAAGACCGGGTTTTGGTGGCCTTAGAGCAAGTGCCAGAAAAACTCATTGATACATTATTGCTGGTGGAAGACCGAGAGTTCTATTTTCATCATGGCGTATCTCCTGTGGGCATAATGCGGGCATTAATGAAAAATATTAGTGCCGGCAGAACAGTGCAAGGGGGTAGTACGCTCACCCAGCAGTTGGTTAAAAATATGTTTTTAACCCGAGATAAAACTATTACCCGAAAAATTAATGAAGCCTTTATGGCGTTAATTTTGGAATACCGATACAGCAAAGACCAATTATTAGAAGCTTACTTAAATGAAGTGTATTTAGGCCAGCATTACGCCAATGGTATTTATGGCTTTGGCTTAGCGGCTAAGTTTTATTTTGGTCAAAAAATTCAAGCCCTCAGTGTTGAGCAAATGGCGCTATTAATTGGTCAAGTTAAAGGGCCTAGTTATTACGACCCATGGCGCTTTCCAGCAAGGGCAAAACAGCGTCGCGACTTAATTTTACGATTAATGTTTGAAAATGACTCTTTAAGTAGAAAAGAATTTGTTGCTGCGATTGAATCGCCATTATCGGTTCGAGGTTCTCGGCGTTTAGTTAAACAAAAATACCCTGCTTATATGCAAAAAGTAAAAGCTGAATTATCTCGAGAGTTACCGCCTGAAAGTCAGCAATCGGGTATTCGAGTATTCACCGGTTTTTCCTTGTTTAGCCAATTAACCGCTGAACAAACAGTAGCCGAGCAGTTAACTGCATTAGAAAGCAGCTATCATGAACAAGACTTACAAGCTGCAATGGTAGTTACTGATATTACTTCAGGCGAAGTGCGCGCCATTGTTGGTGGTCGTGAAAGTGGCTATGCCGGTTTTAACCGCGCCCTACATGCACAAAGACCGATTGGGTCATTAATTAAACCAGCGGTATTTTTAGCTGCACTTGAACGTTATGAACAATATAACTTTGCCAGTATTTTAGCCGATGAAAAAATCACTCTTACTAGTGACTCAGGTAAAGAGTGGCAGCCAAAAAACTATGACGGAAAATACCGTGGTCAAGTGAATTTAATTGATGCTTTAGTGCATTCATTAAATATTCCTACGGTAAATTTAGGCATGAGCTTAGGGCTTGAAAATGTTGCTCAAGCCATTCATTTATTAGGTTACCAGCAAGACATAGTTGCACGGCCGTCGTTATTGCTTGGTTCCATTAATATGTCACCGTGGCAAGTAAATCAGCTATATATGCCAATGGTTGCTCAAGGTAACTATGTAGAAACCCATGTTATTAATAAAATAATTTCTGCGCGTGGTGAAACCCTTTATGCATTTAACCAACCAGCAGAAGCAAGGCTGTCAGCCAATGGCGCCTACTTAATTGACCATGCCTTGCAGCAAGTAACACAAACCGGTACGGCGCGTTCATTAACATGGCGTTTAAAAGATAAAGTTATTGGCGGAAAAACTGGTACCACCAATGATCAGCGCGACAGCTGGTTTGTTGGTTATGATCAACAACATTTAGTCACTTCGTGGTTAGGCCGAGACGATAATAAAGCCACCAAATTAACCGGCAGCAGCGGCGCCTTAGTTTTGTTTGCAGATTTTATGAAAAAACAAGGCGTGGTAAATATTCAGTCAATGCCGCCTAATAGCATTACTTGGCAAAAATTTGAAAAAACCAGTGGCCATGCAGTTGCAGAAAACTGTTTAGATACGGTTGAATTACCTGTGGTTAATTGGTCATTGACGGTGCAAGAGTGTTTACAAAAAAGTCCTGAAAAACGTTCGTGGTTTGAAAAGCTGTTTGGTGATTAATTTATAAAGTTTCTTAGCATGAAAAAAAGCCGCGATATATTCGCTAACACCATTCAGTTAAGCATGTTTTGACCGAATGGAGTACTGGGTTTTAGAAAATCGAACGGTCCTACTTTTGGGC
>CANMXU010000014.1 GCA_947501935.1 uncultured Alteromonadaceae bacterium | reverse complement strand
ATTCCATAGATTGTTTGGGCTTGTTTATATGTCATATCGCCTTTTTCTACAGCGGCAACGACTTGTAATTTAAAGCCCAGTGAATAATCGCGTTGTGTTCGTTTAACGTGTACTGTGTTTGAGTTTTTCATAATAAGTCCTAAATGTGTAAACACATTTCAGGACGAGACACTGCTATTAATAAAGGCTTTAGTTAAATAAGGGAGTTTTTTTTCCAACTTAAACGAAGAATCTTCAGCATTAAGATCAGTAACTTCTGGCGCTAAACCATTACTTGGCGTCGCTAATGCGCAGAGTGAAGTTGCCGTTAAAATTGGCGCCATAGCAGCAATAAAACAAAACTGAGTCAACCTTTTATTGAAGCGCATAATATTCCTATGATTAATAATTCTTAATTATTAAAGAAGCATTTTTTCAAGTTCCAAACTTGAGCCATTAATCCATAAAAATAGCCAAATAAGAAGAGTAAAACAGCTTTTTTACAAAGCCTTTACGCTTTTTACTAACGGCAAAAAAGTAATTTAATAGCAAGTATTTACAATACTTTAAACTCAAGTGATAACATAAAATATTAGCCAATTAACCTCCGCTCACCGTCATTGTCATTGCTAATGTGTTATAGTTGTTGCGTTTTTAATCTTAACTAAAAAGCCGAGCGCTTTATCGCTCTTTATCAAAAAGGAAAGTACTTGTTCACTTTCCATTGTCTAAATTTCCCCTTCAAAAACACCTGTAGGTTTATTTCGGCGGTTATAGCAATGCCCTGCAAGCATTTCCATAACTAATAATGCCAGTAGTTTCTCAACAATAACGAAAAATATTGCCAAAATATCGAGATATAAAATCGATATAACTCAATATACTGACCATCAACAGCATAGGTTCAGTCTGATTTTGTTATTACTTTTGATAGCTAAAATATTAAGCAGATATAAGGTAAAACTCAGAATTTATGAGTAATAACATCGATAAATACAGTATTGATAGCACCGACTACACAGTCGGACAAGATAATGTCAAAAAATGGGGTTTTGATGTTCACAACCCCGTTTTCGGGGTCAGTGCTGGTTTAGTTTTGTTATTTTTGGTGGCGATATTATTAACCGAGCCAGTAACAGCCAAGTCAGCTTTAGATGGTATCAAGTGGCAAATTATCAGCACTTTCGACGTACTTTTTATGTGGTCTGCTAACATTTTTGTTTTATTTTGCTTAGCCTTAATAATTTCACCTTATGGAAATATTCGTATTGGTGGTGCTAGGGCTAAACCTGAGCATTCGCGCTTTTCTTGGTTTTCAATGTTATTCGCCGCAGGTATGGGCATAGGGTTAATGTTTTGGGGAGTTGCCGAGCCTGTCGCCTATTTAACCGGTTGGCACAAAACTCCACTAGGCGTTGAAGCTAATACAGTAGAAGCTGCGCGTTTAGCATTAGGCGCTACAGTGTATCACTGGGGATTACACCCTTGGGCTATTTACACGGTAGTCGCGTTGTCGTTAGCGTTTTTCTCTTACAATAAAGGGCTGCCGCTTTCCATTCGATCCATTTTCTATCCATTATTAGGCGAAAGAACTTGGGGTTGGCCTGGTCATGTTATCGATATTCTCGCGGTTCTGGCGACATTATTTGGTTTAGCTACCTCTTTAGGGCTAGGCGCACAACAAGCGGCAAGTGGTATGCAGCACGTATTTGGCATCGAGAATGGCATTGGCTTGCAAGTACTCATCATTATTGTGGTCACCGCATTAGCCGCTTTCTCGGTAGTTAAAGGGCTAGAAAGTGGCGTTAAGCTCCTAAGCAAAGTGAATATGTTACTTGCTCTGGCCTTACTTTTATTTTTAATTTTAGCGGGTTTCGCTATTTCTATGGGCAGTATTCCAACGACTATCGCGGCCTACTTAGAACATATTATTCCACTGAGTAATCCTCATGGCAGAAAAGATGAAGCTTGGTTACAAGGCTGGACTGTTTTTTACTGGGCATGGTGGATTTCATGGTCACCTTTTGTTGGTATGTTTATCGCTCGCGTATCTAAAGGCCGAACCATTCGTGAATTTATCACTTCGGTATTAATCATTCCAACCTTGGTCACTGTGGTGTGGATGTCGGTTTATGGTGGACTAGCTATTGATCAAGTGATTAATGGCATAGGTAGTTTAGGCACAGAAGGTTTAACCGAAATTCCGCTGGCAATGTTCCAAATGTTTGATCAATTACCTATGAGTAGCTTACTTTCAGTTATAGGTATTATATTAGTATTAGTATTTTTTATTACCTCATCAGACTCTGGCTCTTTGGTTATAGATAGTATTACCGCAGGCGAAAAAATAGATGCTCCAACGCTACAACGTGTTTTTTAGGCAGTAATTGAAGGGGTAATAGCAGCGGTTTTATTATGGATTGGTGGTACTGAAGCAATTGAGGCACTACAAGCTGGCGCTATATCAACCGCACTACCTTTTACTATTGTTTTGTTATTAATGTGTGTCAGCCTGCTGATGGGACTTAGATCAGAACAACGCCAACTTGTAGCAAATTGATTAAAGCTTAGTATCATCAAAGCATTGATATTAAATACTTAAAGAAAAAATTAATAAAATAAAAAGCCGAATGATAAATTATCATTCGGCTTTTTTATTGCTTTTTAGCAATGGAAGTAACTACAAAAGGTAGCTTAACGGTTTGCACCTTTTTGTTTTTTCATCTTGCTAACTTTACGAGCAATGGCTAGTAATTCAGGTGAAATATCATCAGCGCCGTCTTTGATTAACTTAGTAACATCACCCGATGAAAAGAATGAACCACGCTCAGCTTTTACACCTAACGCTCGAACAAAATCTTTAGTTTTACCTGTACTGCCGGTATCAATATACTTAAAAATAATTTGCTCATTAAAGCTTTGCGGCTCTTGCTTTAAGGTGATTACTTCCTCAGAAAGTGCTTTTATATCAGCTTCTAATAATTCAATTAATTCAGCAATATTGGTATATGGTTTCATTTAGTTTTGCTCTATTGGGAAACGAGTGTTGCTCAATAGCAACCGAATAGCTGCATGACTCAATTAAGTAAATTGTAACATAACGAAGTCAGCATTCTTTAATCGCTATTATAACGTTAAAACCCATGAGTAAATAGCCGTTATAATAGTTAACGGCTAAAAGTGAGGCGGAAAATCGAGAAGTTAATTTAGGTAATGATCTAATATTTTTTGATATTCGCCACTTTGTTTTAACTTCAAAATGCCATCGTCAAAGGCTTTTTGCACCGCTTGATCACGAAAACCTGCAGAATAATATGATTCATCAAAAATATAGTGGAGTTTATAAGCTGCGTTAAAACGCTCGCTTTTGCTTCGACTAAGATAATATTTAAAAATATTCACATCTAAAACAATTACTTCAGCATGCTTTAAAAATAATGCCGATACTTGTTGCTCTTGCTCAGCAACTTCACGGTAACTTCTCGCTTGCAAAGCGGCTTGATAATAATCTTCACCTAAATATTTTTTTGCCCGTTGAAATGCTATCACTTTTTTGTCGGCTAAATCAGCAATGGTGCTAATGTCTAAGTTATTTTCTGACAAACTAACCGCTATATTTTGATAACGAATATAAGGTGTAGAAACAAACATACCGGGCTGCTCAATATGAGATGGCACGGTGATCACACCATCAAAGCTAAAGCGCCTATAATTTGGAATATTTCTACCAAAAGGCATATATACAAATTTAACTTCAATGTTATGCATAGCGAGCGCGGCTTTAACAATATCTAACTGCATGCCTTGGCCATTTTTTATTACGAAAGGTGGTTTCGGCAAGCCAGCAGCCATTTCAATTTTTTGTTTTTCGCTAGCATTGGCAACGAATAAAAAACCTAGCCCTAACAAAAATAACAACGTAGAACTAAACGAGAAAATGTTTGTTTTCATAATATTACTTAACTATTTCTATAACTCTGTTAAGGTTAATAAATAGGCAGCCCATGCTTAAACAGGCTAAAACATACTTATTAATAAAAATAATGCGTTGCCGTTAAAGAGTTATTTCAAAATTCAGCATTACAATGACCTTAATAATAACCTAAATCTAAAAAGAAAGTGGAATGTATTATGGAAAATATGTGGTTACATCGCCGTTTAAAAACAGTTTCAAAACGCCAGCATGATCACCGTAGCCCATTTCAACGTGACCGTGCAAGAATACTACACTCAGCAGCATTTCGGCGTTTACAATCAAAAACCCAAGTGATGGGCAGCGGTCAAAGTGATTTTTATCGAACTCGCCTAACCCACTCATTAGAAGCGGCACAAATTGGCTCTGGCATTGTTGCGCAATTAAAGTCTAAATACTCACAACAATGCGCTGAACTATTACCTACCGACGATGCTTTGATTGAAGCAATTTGTTTAGCACACGATATTGGCCATCCACCATTTGGCCATGGCGGCGAAGTAGCTCTACATTACATGATGCGCCATAACGGCGGCTTTGAAGGAAATGGGCAAACCTTACGTATTGTTGCTAAACTTGAGCCTTTTAGTGAACAGAACGGCATGAACTTAAGCCGCAGAACTTTACTGGGTTTATTAAAATACCCGCAAACATTAGAACACTTGAATCAAAATAACGATCATCGTCCACCAGAGAATTTTCGTCAGCTAAAAGCGCAAGACTGGCATCCGCCCAAAGGCGTATATAACGACGACGCTGATGTACTTAATTGGATATTAGCGCCGTTATCACTACAAGATAAAAATGAATTTCAACGCCATAAAAGTAAAAATGGCCATCATCATAAAACATTATTTAAGTCGTTAGACTGTTCAATTATGGAGCTAGCCGACGATATCGCCTACGGCATTCATGACTTAGAAGACGCGATAGTTACCGGTGTGGTTAGCAGCAGTGACTTTGAAGAAAATGTGATTGAAAAATTATTACAAACCGATGAAATATGGATACATGAATACGCACAAAATTTGGCACAAAAGTTATTTAGCGAACAGCATCACCAGCAAAAAGATGCCATTGGCGGGCTGGTAAACTATTTAATAACCGCGATAGAGTTACATGATTTAAACAAAAAACAAGGTTGCCATTTTTCAGAGCCATTATTGCAGTTCAATGCCAAACTTCCACAAGGTGCTGCCGAGGTACTGCAAATATTTAAAAATTTTGTTTATAAATTTGTCATTAAACAAACCAGTATTCAGCGCATCGAATATCGCGGCCAACAAATTGTTATGGAGCTGTTTGAAGCACTTGCCTCTGATCCGCTGCGATTATTGCCTAGCAATAGCGCTAAGCGTTGGCAATATGCCAAAGACAATGGCCAAAATGAACATAGAGTTATAGCTGATTATGTTGCCGGCATGACCGATGACTACGCCACGCGTTTATATAAAACTTTATTTTTACCGGCAAGTGGCAACGGCTATCGCGAACCAAACTTATAAACTGGGGCTAAGAAAGCGTTAATAAAGAACTAAATAACAGAAAAAGGGGTCGGTGACATTTAAATTTAAGGAGTTTGAATAGCCAAAGATTCTCATTATAAATTACCCGTGTCACCGACCCCTTTTTCCTCTTTGTCACTTTTTAACTAGCGAGTTATTCAAATAACTTTATTTTAATTTTACTTTTTCCATGAATAAACTCATCTAAAGCTACAGCAAGCTTTTCAGTTTCAACAAACACTTCACGCCAATACTTAATGCGAATATCGTCGTCCATCGTTGTAAAATCAGTTCTGTCTGGAATCTTTTTATACGGCAGTGATGCTATCCATTCTGGTGAAGGGCAAATCATCACCACGTTATCATAATTATCTGCTGATACTTTTCGGCTTAAGTTTTTATCAAACCAACCCGCTTTAGGTTTGGCATTAAAATGAGGATATAAGGTTAAGCCCTCGCCTTTTATTTTAAAGTCAAAATGATAGTCAATAATACCGCCATCTCGATACATGCCCTTGGGCGAGCCAGCAATATTTTTAATACCTTGCATCACCAATGGAATAGAGCCAGATGCTAACAAGGCGTCACTAACATTTTGCTTGGTAAAAGCAACTTGATGGGTATTAAAACCAAAAGGATCATTAATGACTAATGATGAATTAGTAGGTTGATAAATATAACGGTGATATTGGCTGCTGAGTAATTTTCGATTAATGCGATTGCGCAAATAGCCGCTTATTAAGCCTGCACCTTGCAGTAGCTTATTTTCATGGGCGGATAAACCTTGGGCTTTGGCAACGATAAAATGTGCTTTAAATATTGGGTTATCAATAATTTCAGTCAAGCCATTTTCAGCCACACCATTGCCTGTGAAAACAATATCAAGCAATTCACGCGCTTTTTCAGTAATTTCAGCAGGCTTAGCATTTTTTGAATAAACCGTTTCAGCATAGGTTTTCGCTAAACGTTCAATTGCGGCTACAGGGTCATTTTGCGCAAAACAAGCGGCGCGAAAAGCGCCAGCACTAGAGCCGATAATGTTTAATGGTGTTGTTCTATTATTAAAAAACTCTCCAAATAAATACTTATCTAAACCAAATAACGTAAACCACTTAGGGCCGCCTGAGGCACCTAGAAAGCTAGTAAACAGTTCTTGTTTAAAGCCATCTTCTTGCAGGGTTTTTAAGGCTGTTTTGCCAGCGTAAATTTCGATCATCTAAATTACTAATTCAACATATTTAAAAACATTACAAATATAACTATATCATGCCCTTACTCAGTTATTTTTACTAGTATTAATAATTATTTAGCTAACCCAATAGAACTATTAAAAGAATGAATCTTTATTCTTTTATGATAATTGGTATTACTAACAAGAAGAGAGGAGCTATATCTTACCTTTTACTGTTATTTGTTGAGCCTAGTTATAATTCACCAGGTAGGTGCGTTAATGCTGGTGAAAAAAAGTAAGTTACTTTAGGGGTGAATATATCTGCTCTGTTAATGTTTATTATATTGGGTCCTAACTAACATTTATCTGTGTAACATCACTTAATCGGTAATAGGTATGATTTTTATAAGACACGCTATTTTTTCATTAGCCTGTAATGCAAGAATATCATCCGCAGTTTTAATCATTTCAATTAGTGAGCCAATAAGTATGGTTAAGCAACGTCAAATTAATAGACCCACTTTCCAATGTTTTTATGTCCATAACATTTTATCGTGGAGATTAATAAAACAAAATTTTAAAATAGTAGTTTAAATAATAAATACCTAAGCTAAAAAAACTATATAAAAGCCATACAACACCTAATTAACTGATTTTAGGATTACGTGGATAAAACTTTTCAGGCAGTTTAGAAATGTGTTCAAAAAAGCGAGTGTCTTTATAAGGGAGTTTCATGAAGCCAGCAATACCTTGGCCTTTAACACTAGGAAGTAGTGCTAATAATTGTGCTAAACATGCTTTAAATTCATCGGCTTTAGCTGGGTTAAGTAACATTAAATAGCTGTGTATTTTTAAATGCTTAGGTAATACTTCAAAAATAATACAGCCAGTATGATGAATTTCATTTAAGCGCTTAAATACTGCCATAACCTCTGGCGGGAAATGTAAATACTCGTCTGGGTCTTTACCGTCTTCAAAATAAGAATGCGCTTTTGTTTCATCTTCAAGATCTGGCACATCGCTAATATCAAAAGGAATATATTGCTGTGGTGCTGCGACAAAATTAATATTTTCATCGTCTCGCTCAACATGCAGGGTGTTTCTTGCATCAAATAAACAGCTTTTGAAGACCCCTTCACGGAATATGCCTTGGGCTAAATGCACCATGTTATTTACCGCGCTTTGAAACGAATATTTTAAGCTGGGATCAAATAACGTTAAATTTGAGTCGATATATACGCCGTCTTTTTGCCAGCGAATCGCTAAGCCGCCAACAACAGGAAAGTTGCCTAGCCGGCTAACCGCGGCAACAAAGGCTTTTTCGGTATCGCCCATCCCCATAAGAAAGTTCTTATAATATTTTTCTAATTGCACATCATCAATGTCATTTAAGCTGTCGCTATCACTTGATTCTCGTAAGAAAGATTTTCGCGAGCCGTATACAACTGAGTCGATGTCTTTAACGAAAGGTTTGCTCCATACGGGGATCAAGGGCGTTATATCAGCCTTTGTTGGTGTATCTGCCAATACCATATGCTTTAGTTGATTGCGCTGGCCAAGCAAATAGTCTCCGGCCAAGCAACGCTGCTTTTCGTCGCCACTTAACATGCCTTCAATAGCGAGTGCTAAGATCTTAGGTAAACCTAACGAGCGTGGGCTAATAATTTGATGGCCATATCGACAACTTTGCCCTGACGCAAGTGCATATAGTGTTGCAGCAAGCCCTTGCTCGTCGAATCTTGGGCTTGATAAACCGCCAGAAAGTTGGTCAGGACCAATAAAATAAACATCGCCTAAACGCGCATTGGTATGCTGAAGATCGCTACTCATCAAGTCCATAATATTGTTCGAGGTACTTTGACCGTCAATACCGAGCTGCGCAGTTACCGACGAGCCCCAGTCAACCAAATAGACTTTATTTTCGCTTTCATCGTAAACCACATTAGAGGGTTTAATATCGCCATGAACATAAGGCTTTTGATTGGGGTGTAACTTACTGCTACGTAAATACACAATAATGTCGAGTAACTGAACGGCAATATCTACAATAAGCTCTGGCGCTAACGGTCCATGCTGATGGGAGTATTTTTCTAGATCAATACCCGGCGCTTTTGCCATATGTAAAATGCCTTGGCGTTTGATTTTATGGTACTCGACCACTTTGGGAATACGTTCGTGACTGAGCTGACTTTGAATTTCAGCTTCATCAGCAAGCCGGTCTTGTACATGTTGCGGTAAGTTTACTCTGGAAAATTTAAATACAAAGTGCTGCCCTTTGGCATTTTCGCCATTAAAGACAAAGCCATAAGCGCCTTTTCCTAACAAATATATATCGCTATAACCTAATTGCTTTAATTGCTGCTGGCACAAGTCAACCCACTGCTTTAACTTAGCGGCGTCTTTATGACTGAGCAAATAAATCGATTGCTCTTCGGCGATATAAAAGTGTTGGAGTTTTTTCTCAGTCATTCGCTAGCGTAACGGCTCTGTTCATTAAACTGTAACAACCCACAGTTACAATAGGTTCGATCTTTAGGCAATAACTCGCTTAAGATTATTGTTTTTATAATTACGCCCCCAACCTTTCAGGCGCTATATTAATAGCGCTTTTTTTGCCTGTCGAAAAGTTAAGTACATTATTTTCAAGTTGGAACATCTTAACACTGACTTGTTGCTAGCTAAAACAGTAATAGCTAAGTCAAAGTAACCTAGCTATTCATTTAGCGTTATTAATTCATGTGCATCATCATGGTGGTTGGGTTTTCTAAAAATGATTTCCACAAATTACAAAAGCGCGCAATAGTACCGCCATCAATAATGCGGTGATCGCCTGACCAGCTCACTTGCATGATTGCCCGTGCTTCAACGTCACCTTGTTCATTAAAGCGTGGCAAGGTTTGCATTTTTCCTAAAGCAACAATGGCAGCTTCAGGTTTATTGATAATAGGCGTGGCTACAGTTCCGCCAAGTGCGCCAATATTTGATACTGAAATGGTGCCGCCTTTTAAGTCGTTTGCGTCAACCCTGCCTGAGCGCGCACTGTCAGTTAAACGAGTAATTTCAGTGGCTAGTTCTAATATAGATTTGGTTTGCACTTGCTTAACATTAGGTACTAATAAGCCAATTTTAGAGTCAACCGCCATGCCGATATTGTGATCATCAAAATAAGTGATTTCAGTGCAGTTATCATTTACTTGGCTGTTAATAATTGGGTATTCTTTTAACGCTAATGATATCGCTTTCATGAAAAAAGGCATCATGGTGAGCTTAATATCTTGCTTGGCGTACACTGCTTTTAAGCTGGTGCGAATTTTAAGTAAGTCGGTAATGTCTATTTCTTCACAATAAGTAAAGTGGGGAATAGTGTTTACTGAGGCGACCATAGCTTTAGCCATTATCGCTTTTACACCGCGAATAGCTTCAACGCGGCTGCCGCCAATTTTTACTATTGTGTCGTTATTTTGATGAGCAACTAATGCGGTTGATGCACCAGTTGCACCAGTATTTCCCTGTTGGCTAAATACTAATACGTCGTCTTTATATACGCGGCCTTTGCTACCCGATCCGGCAACTTGGCAAATATCAACATTCAATTCTCGTGCTACGCGGCGAACTGCTGGGCTAGCTATTGCCTTAACATTACTTTTAGCATTAGCTATAACCTGAGCAGGAATAACAGATTCAGAATTAGCAGGCTCAGCAATAATCGCTTTAACAAGCTTTTCACTATGTTCAGTACTTTCTTTTTTAACTTGTGTACATGCTTGCGGCTGCGAATTTTCGACGCTAGAACTTGCATCAGCCAAGCGCTCTATGGCAAATAATGGTGCGTGAACTTTGGCAATTTCGCCCTTGTGATAATAAAGCTTAGTTACTTTACCTGCGTACATGGCGGGTATTTGCACTAAGGCTTTATCGGTCATTACATCAGCTACGGCTTGGTCTTCTTCAATAATATCGCCTTCATTAACCAGCCAGTCAACCAGTTCACATTCAACAATGCCTTCGCCAATATCAGGTAAAATAAAGTCTTCACTAATATAACCAGTAGCGTCATTTTCGCTATTAGCATTATTACTAATATTCATTGGTGCATTATTTTTAACGCCATTTTCAACACTACTTTCAACAATATGTTCAGTAACGGGTTGCTCAATAACTTCAGCATGGCTTTGTGCGTCATCATTTGCGGTCATTGAAAATAATGGCGCATGTACCTTGGCAATATCACCTTTGTTATAATATAGCTTGTCAATTTTTCCGGCATGCATGGCCGGAATTTGCACTAAGGCCTTGTCGGTCATTACATCAGCAATAGGCTGATCTTCTTCTACAATTTCACCTTCGTTTACTAGCCATTCAACCAGTTCACATTCAACGATACCTTCGCCGATGTCGGGCAATATAAAATCAATGCTCATGATCAAAAATCCTAATAATTAATACTACGTTTAATCGCTTCATACACTTTTAAGTGGTCTGCGGCATATTCTTTTTCTAGCGCTAATGGGTAAGGTGTATCTAACCCGCAAACACGTTCAATTGGCGACTCTAAATGCAAAAAACATTCTTGCTGAATAGTTGCGGCTATTTCACTGGCAAAACCAGCAGTTAAAGGCGCTTCTTGGCTGATCAGCAGTCGGCCGGTTTTTAAAACTGATTGTGCAATAGTTTCAACGTCCCAAGGTAATATGGTGCGTAAATCTATTACTTCGCAAGAAATGCCATCGGCTTTGGCAAGCTCAGCCGCTTTTTCAATATGTTCCATTTGTGCGCCCCAAGCTAATAAACTGATATCTGTTCCTTGGGTCACTATTTCGGCCTTACCTAAGGGTAATTGGTAATCTTGCTCTGGCACTTCTCCAGTTGAGGCGCGGTATAAGCGCTTAGGTTCAAAAAATATTACTGGGTCTTCTTCACGAATGGCCGCTAATAACAAGCCTTTAGCTTGATAAGGGTTACGAGGCACCACCACTTTTAAACCCGGTGTATGAGCAAAATAAGCTTCCGGTGATTGGCTATGATAAAGGCCGCCAGCAATCCCCCCGCCATATGGGGTGCGAATAGTTAAGTTGCCAACATTAAATTCGTTACCGCTGCGATAGCGAAACTTTGCCGCTTCATTAACGATTTGGTCAAAGGCGGGGAAAATATAATCGGCAAACTGTATTTCAGCAATTGGCACACTGCCCTGCGCCGCTAAACCGTTGGCAAAACCAATAACGCCTTGCTCAACTAATGGAGTATTAAAACAACGTGGTTTGCCATATTTTTCTTGTAAACCACTAGTAGCACGAAATACGCCGCCAAAATGACCAACGTCTTCACCAAAACATAACACTCGATCATTTTCTGCCATAGCTATATCTAGGGCGTTATTTATCGCTTGTAGTAAATTCATATTCGCCATAGTTATAGCCTCCCTGCGCTAATAGGGTAATCATCAGGGTATTTTTTTATGTGCTCTTTTAATTGTTCAAGCTGCACTTGTAGGTGATGCGGAACGTCATGATAAACATCTGTTACTAAGCTTTCTAACGATGGTTTGGCAATTTTTTCTGATACTTTTACGGCGGCTAATACTTGTTCTCTAAGCTTTTCAAAAAGCTCAACTTCTTGCTCTTCACTCCACCACTCATTGCCTAACATCCAGTTTTTCATCCGTAAAATAGGGTCGTTTTCTTGCCATTTAGCTTCTTCTTCACGGGTACGATAACCAGAAGGATCGTCTGAGGTTGAATGTGCGCCCAAACGGTAAGACATCGCCTCAATGACCACAGGTTTATTTTCTGCTAAAACATATTCACGCGCCATTTGCGTCGCTTTAATTACCGCTAAAATGTCGTTGCCGTCAATACGAATAGTTTTAATGCCGTAGCCTACACCGCGCGAAGCAATGCCGTTACCAACATATTGTTCAGAAGACGGAGTTGAAATGGCATAGCCATTATTGCGACAAAAGAATATCACCGGCACTTGATGAACTGCCGCCATATTTAAGCCTGCGTGAAAGTCACCTTCAGAAGCGGCTCCGTCACCAAAGTAACAAATGGTAACTGCGTCTAAGCCTTGTAACTTTTGCCCATAGGCATAACCGGCAGCTTGTGGAATTTGTGTTCCTAGCGGTGAAGAAATGGTCATGTAATTGAGCTCTTTGCTGCCATAATGAATAGGCATTTGGCGGCCTTTGCCTAAGTCTTTTTCATTACTAAACATTTGGTTCATAAACTGTTCAAGACTAAAACCACGGAACATTAATGCGCCCTGCTCTCGATATTGCGCCATGATCATATCTTGCGGCTCTAACCCCGCAGCACTGCCAACACTAGCCGCTTCTTCACCTAATGCCGACATATAAAAGCTAATACGGCCTTGGCGCTGGGCAGCAACCATTCGCTCGTCTAATACGCGGTGAAAGGCTAAAGTTTTGTAAACTTTGGTGGCTAACGCTTGGTCAAGTAAAGGTAATTTAGCGTTTGGATAAAGGCTACCGTCGAGTTGAAGTATTTTTAGGATAGGTATTTCAACGGAGTGACCATCAATAAAAACAGGCTCGTGCACAACGGGCCCTTCGTTATAGACATCAGTATTCATAACATTCTCTTTAGTCAAAGCTGTTGCCGTTAAGTTGAAGCTATTTTCGCCTAATTATTCATTAGTATAGTATTAAGCCATGCTTCTTGCGGTATAACTCAGTGGTAACAGCTTTTAAGGTTTGTTGTATTATTTACAGACTAGTTTATCTACTTAATTTATAAATTTATGGTGTATATTATCGCCACAAACCTTACCTTTACGTAAACTGCAAAACAAGTGATTCACCAAATAGGTACAGCTTAGAATCGATTTTAGTGAAAAGTTATCTTTACACGTTGATTTAAAACCCTTGGTTAAGCACTAATAACACAGCTTATATTGAAGAGATTCTCTGGATAAGTTGTTTGGCTTATATATGTTAAAAAAGGTAAAAATTGAGCTTAAGATATGATAAAGATGAAAATTAGGAGGAAGTTGAAGTTACAGCAGATATTAAAATGAAAGTATAATTAGAAACATAAATAGAAATTGAGCGACAGCTAGCCGCTCATAATACCGACAATTAAAAATATTAATAAATCCAAATAACTATTCAATAATGGTTGGCGTAACCGTTAATAACGCACGCTGGCCAATAGCAACATTGGCATTAGGGAAAATAATCGCCTCTCCTGCTCTTTTTACTTTATGGGCAATTTCATCGTCAGTTGCCAATACAAAGTCTTGCTCAAATTCAGTGAAATTTTCAACATCATCAGCAAAATGTAAAACAAAGTTTTGTCCTTGACGATTAATGGTTTGATAAATTTCATAAACACTAAAGTCATCAGCTTGGTAAGGCTTAAGCTCGATCACTTGACCACTAATAAACTGCTGTAAAGTTTGTTTAACCGCGGCGAAATTTTCCATATTATTTTCACCGAAAGGTTTTACTTTACCCAGCTCAACCGTAAAGGCATCGGCGCCAAATTCATTGGAAGAAAAATAGCTAAACGTAGTTGTTGGTGAATGCGACAGTAAAATAGTGGTAATTCCGCAGGCTTTTAAAAATTGCAGTTGCTGTTTTTTCCACGGTTGTTCATGACGAAATGGATAGACGGCAAATTTATCATTTTTTGAGCCACGAATAGCAGTATGTAAGTCGTAATGAAACCGCTCACGCTGATCAGGCTGTTCGGCAAGTTTATCACCTTGCTGATAGAACGCTTTAATTGCTTGCTCTAATAATGCCGCACGTTCACGTTCGGGTTTAGCGTGATTTATATCGCCTTGCAAATGTGCTCCAGAGAATAAGCGATTTAAGTTTTCTTCAACAAAACGTTCACCAAGATTGATTGAGGGCGGATTGCCAAATATAAATAATACCCGCTCAGCTAAACTTAATTTACCCTGTATTAGCTGCTGTATAAGATCAGCGCATATTTCAATTGGTGCCGTTTCATTACCGTGCACGGCACTTGAAAGCACAATATCTTTGCTGGTATCAATATTAATGGGTTCAAAGCTGATAATGCCAGTTGCAATAACCTTCACTAAAATGCGCTTATTACCATGAGCTAATTCAAAGGTAAAAGTTTCAGGTAAAGCATCAGGGAATGCCCGTGTTATGGCGAGAAAATCACCGCTTTGTTTTAGTTGCTCGCTAAGCGATTGTGCTGCTGTCATTTGGATGCCTATTACTTATGAACGTCTCATTTAATCGGGTTAGTTTACCTTAATGACAACTAATAAACAGACTTAACAGTGACGAAAACAAAAAAGCACTGACAACTTTAATTGCCAGTGCTTTTTATCTAATTATTTGTTTTTACTAAGTACTTTTATAATTAATGATAAAAATTGATTAATTATTCACACTGCATTTATACATTATATTTACAAAGCTAAGCTTGAATAATTATGCTAAATACCTGCAGCTTTAAATGCATCACTAACGATAACTTGTGCTTCGCTAATAATGGTTTGCAAGTGTTTATCATCAATAAAGCTTTCAGCATAAATTTTATAAATTTCTTCAGTACCTGACGGACGCGCAGCAAACCAGCCGTTTTCGGTGGTCACTTTTATACCGCCAATAGCGGCATTGTTACCTGGCGCGTGGCTTAAAATATTCACTATTTTCTCGCCAGCCAAAGTATCAGCAGTAATAGCATCAGCGCTTAACGCCGTTAATACTTTTTTCTGCTCAGTATTTGCTACGGCTTCAACACGGCCATAACATGGCTCACCTAACTGCTCAGCTAAGGCTTGATAATGCTGATGAGGGTCTTTACCAGTAACTGCGATAATTTCAGCCGCAAGTAACGCCATAATGAAACCGTCTTTATCGGTAGTCCAACAACTGCCGTCACGAGCAAGAAAAGATGCACCTGCACTTTCTTCACCGCCAAAGGCATATGATGACTCAAACAAGCCGTCAACAAACCATTTAAAACCCACTGGCACTTCTGAAAGTGGACGATTAATAAGTTTGGCTACACGGTCAATTAACGAGCTAGATACTAAGGTTTTACCAATTTTTAACGTTTGCGGCCAATCGCGATGAGTCATTAAATAATTAATGGCTACAGCTAAATAATGGTTTGGATTCATCAAGCCACCACTTTTGGTAACTATGCCATGACGGTCAAAGTCAGGGTCGTTACCTACGGCGACATCAAAATCGTCTTTCATCGCGATAAGACCGGCCATTGCATAAGGCGACGAGCAATCCATACGAATTTTACCGTCTTTATCAAGCGGCATAAATGCAAAGCTAGCGTCAACCACTGGGTTAACGATTTCAATGTTAATGCCATATTTCTTGGCAATAACTGGCCAGTAATTAATACCAGAGCCGCCAAGAGGGTCAACACCAATAGTAACGCCTGATTTTGCAATAGCGGCCATATCAACCACTTGGTCTAGCTGGCTAACATAAAATTCAATAAAATCTTGTTTGCTTAACAATGGCGATTGTTGTGCTTCACCAAAGGCGATGGCCTTTACGTCAACTAAGTCTGCTGCAATTAAATCGTTAGCGCGTTGCTCGATTAATTTAGTTACATCACCTTCTGCTGGGCCACCATGTGGAGGGTTATATTTAATGCCGCCGTCGGTTGGTGGGTTATGTGAAGGAGTAATAATTAAGCCATCAGCTGGCGCGCTGTTATTACGGTTATGTTCAATAATTAAACGCGAAATTACCGGTGTTGGCGTAAAGCCTTCGTCTGCTTGAATAACAACATTTACACCATTGGCAATTAGTACGGAAATGGCGCTGGCAAATGCAGGCTCAGAAAGTGCGTGGGTATCTTTACCTAAATATAATGGCCCTGTGTAACCTTGAGCTAAACGGTATTCAGCTACGGCTTGGCAAATAGCAACGATATGTTGTTCATTAAAACTGGTTTTAGTGGCACAGCCACGGTGACCTGAGGTGCCAAAACTAACACGTTGTTCGGCAATACTAGTGTCTGGGGTTTGTAGGAAATAATCACTAACCAAACGGCCAATATTAATTCTATCTTCTGGTCTTACGGGTTTGCCTGCATGTTGATGAACGGTCATCGCCAATTTTCCTTTTATATCGGTTTAATTTATGCAATAAATTTACTGTTTTTAAGATAAATACTTATGAAACATTTTTTATAATAGTTCGATAAATCAAAGAGCAAATTATAATAATTCTCTTATTTTTTCTGCATCATCTTCTGGGTAACCTAAAGCGATAGCGACTTCGGTTAACATCATCTTTTTACGAGTGGTATTGGAATTAGTGATCACCCAAAACGGGCTATCAGGTATTTGACGTGGTTTAGTACTACTACCACTGGCTGCCAATGCGGCTTCAGTGCTAGCAAAATATAAACGGTCGCGACCGCGAATTTCTTCCACTACTTTAAATTGTTGGGTATGCACGCGATATAAAGCGGCGAGGATCAATAAAAACCGCCCCACAGCTCCGCGCTGCATAGCTAATTCTTCTTTGTTGATATAGTCGTATACGCTACCAACAACTGGCTCAACACTTGGTTCGGTGATAACAGCTTCTTCAGCTGCTTCAATTATTGGTTCTTCAACAACAGTTTCAGTGATTACCGGCTCAGCTACTTCAGCAGCTTGCTCGGTTTCTAGCGATAATAAACGGCGTAAAATTGAAGAGGCACTTTCACCAATAAACTGAGTATTAGTGGCAATAAATTGGTACAGCTCTTCATCTATCTCTATATTTTTCATTAACTACCCTGGAAAATTATTTGCGCGCGGTGATTATACTCACCTAATGCCTAACTCTCTAGCGCTGAATGATGATAATTTGAGATTAATTTCATATTACTTTAGGAACACTTTAAGAATACTTTAAGAATAAATAGCCATTGCTTTCACCTAAGTAATTTTTCCACGCCAAGGCAAGTAAACGACTTTAAATAAACACAAATAGCCCTAGCTGAACTTATTATCGAAAACTTAGCTAAAAGTTATTATTGAAAGCTTAGCTAAAACCTAAGACAATCGCGGCATATTTATTTATGCAGTAATGGCAACCTTAAATGAAACAGTTAAATTATCAGCAGCTTGGCGACAATGGCGAACATGTGGTATTGATCCACGGCTTATTTGGCAGCCTTGATAACTTAAATATGGTCGCTAAGCCATTGGCGCAACATTTTAAAGTAACCAGTGTTGATGTGCGCAATCATGGCTTCTCTTTTCATCAAAGCAACATGGACTACCAAACCCTTGCTCAAGATTTGATCAGATTACTTGACCACCTAAATATTGAGAAAACGCATTTACTCGGTCATTCTATGGGCGGTAAAATTGCCATGCAAACCGCTTTAACAGTGCCTGAACGAATTACTAAATTAATTGTTGCCGACATTGCGCCAGTAAAATATCCGTCACGTCATCAGCAAATTATTAAAGGTTTGCAATCACTTGATTTAACGGTTATTAACAATAGAAAAGAAGCTGAAACTCATTTAGCTCATTATGTGCAAGAGCAAGGGGTAAGACAGTTCTTACTACGTAACCTTGCAGTAGTTGATGGCAAGTTAAGCTTTAAATGTCACCTTGATAATATAGTGCAAGCTTACCCAGAAATTTTACAAGCACTACCTAACGAGCAACAATTTTTAGGTGAAACCTTATTTATTAAAGGCGGAAATTCTGATTATATTTTAGCGCAGCATCGCAGCGCAATTGCTAAAGTATTACCCAATAGCAAAGCTAAAATAATTCAAGGTACTGGCCATTGGTTACATGCAGAAAAACCAGCAATTTTTAATAAAGTTTGCCTAGATTTTTTATCTTCATAATTTAGCGTTTGTATTAAAAATAAGCTTGATAATGATCAAGGCTATTTACCTAGCATTACTGTATAAATAAGCTCGCTAATTTTGTTGGTTCAAGCCATAAAAGCTATGGGTTTGACAAACCAGGTATGCTATAGTGCGCCGTGAATTTTTTAGGGTACTAGCATGTTAGCAGAGCACTTCGAGTTAATAGAGGCCGTAGGGCTTAACTTATTTTTCGCTTTTATATTTATTTTCATAGGCTTATCTATCAATGATCTGATGAAAAATAATGATGTGCCTAAAACGGGACGTTACGTGATTTATTTAGTGCTATTTTTAGGTTGTGCGGGCTTTATCATTAAAGGTGTTATTCAATTCTTATTGGAAAGCCAAGGGGTTGGGTAAGATATAACATGGCAAAAGAAGCAGCAGACTTAACAACGCTGGATTTATTCAGTGAAGAAAAGCGACCAGGACGTCCGAAAACAAACCCGCATCCACGCAATGTTCAAATTAAAATTAACAAGCGTAATCAGGTTAAACGAGACAAAAACAAAGGACTGAAACGTGTTGAATTTAAAATTCACTACAGTTTATTCGAACAACTAGATCAGCTCGCCAAGCAACAAAATGTAAGCCGTGGCGAATTAATCGAATCGATATTGGTTGAATCAATGTCGACGAAAGAAAATTAAATTTTATTAGAGGATTTACTTCCATGGCAATCGTAGGTTTATTTTTCGGTAGCGATACAGGCAATACCGAAGCAGTTAGCAAAATGATCCAGAAAAAACTCGGCAAAAAAATGGTCGAAGTAAAAGACATTGCTAAAAGCACAAAAGAAGACATTGCAGCATTTGATCTGCTTATATTAGGCATTCCTACCTGGTACTACGGTGAAAACCAATGTGACTGGGACGACTTCCTACCTGACCTTGAAGAAATTGACTTCACTGATAAGTTAGTAGCAATTTTTGGTTTAGGCGATCAAGAAGATTACGCAGAATACTTTTGTGACGCTATGGGCCCGCTTCGCGATATCGTTGAAGAAAAAGGTGCTATTGTTGTTGGTAACTGGCCAACTGAAGGTTATGAATTTGAAGCGTCTAAAGGCTTAGTTGATGAAAATACTTTCATTGGCTTAACCGTTGATGAAGACCGTCAACCAGAATTAACCGCAGAGCGCGTTGACAAATGGGTTGATCAAATTTATGACGAAATGTGTTTAGCCGAATTAGCAGATTAAACGAGCTGACTAAGCAATTAAGCTAACCAATAGTTTAAAAGCAGCAACGCATTTTATAAAACCAACCAATGTAATTAAACCTTGGTTGGTTTTTTTATGCTCTGATTTTGCCTCATTTATCTTTATTTCCCTATTTTATCTAATGTTATTATTTAGTAAGTTGGAGTAAAAACGAACAAATTACTAAATAATCCGCTCCATTTAAAACTAAGCCTTTAATACCTGTCCATAACCCCCTATAATTTTGTTCATTAATAAGTATCGAGAAAAATAAATGCCTGACCAAAACGAAGAGCTAAAAAGAGCCGGACTAAAAATTACGTTGCCTCGTATTAAAATATTAACTATTTTGCAAACGCCGAGTAATCAACATGTCAGCGCGGAAGATATTTATAAGATCCTATTAGAGCAAAAAGAAGAAATTGGCCTAGCTACGGTTTACCGCGTATTAAACCAATTTGATGATGCCGGTATTGTTACCCGTCATCACTTTGAAGGTGGCAAGTCAGTTTTTGAATTAAGCCATAAAAAACATCATGACCATTTAGTGTGTTTAAAGTGCGGTAAAGTAGTTGAATTTGAAGATGATGTTATTGAAAACCGTCAGCTTGATATCGCCAAATCTCACGACATTAAATTAACCAACCATAGCCTTTATTTATATGGTGAGTGTAACGATGAAGTTGCCTGCGAAGAATACCGCATGGATAACCTTTAATAGATAAAGCATACAGATACTTCTGGCATTATTAATTTCATGCCAAGCATAAAAAAACCGACATAATGTCGGTTTTTTTATTATCAACTTTTAGCTTTTAGCTTTTAGCTTTTAGCTTTTAGCCGCCCATTTTCGCCCAAGTATCACGTAAACCAACTGTGCGGTTAAATACTAATTTATCAGCCGTTGCATCTTTATTGTCTAAACAAAAATAACCTTGACGTTCAAACTGAAATGCTTGCTCTGCTTTGGCATGAGCTAACGACGGTTCAACTTTAGCGTTGTTAATAACCACTAAAGATTCAGGGTTCATCACCGCGTGAAAGTCTTCTGCAGCGGCAGGGTTTGCTACGGTAAATAATCTATCGTATAAACGCACTTGTGCATTTAAACTTTCACTAGCAGATACCCAGTGAATAACACCTTTTGGTTTGGTACCATCTTCAGGGTTCTTGCCTAAAGTATCTTCATTATAAGTACAGTAAACGGTAGTTACTTTGCCATCGGCGTCTTTATCACAACGGGTCGCTGTAACTACATATGCGCCACGTAAACGTACCGCTTTATCAATAACTAAGCGTTTGTACTTTTTGTTAGCTTCTTCACGAAAGTCTTCCGCTTCAATGTAAAGCTCTTTAGTAAACGGTACTATACGTGTCCCTTGGCTTTCATCGCTAGGGTGGTTTTTAACAATAAGCTCTTCAACTTGCCCTGCAGGGTAGTTTTCAATCACCAATTTAATTGGCTCAAGTACTGCCATCGCACGCGGTGCGTTGTCGTTTAAGTCTTCACGAATACAGGCTTCAAGCACACTCATTTCTACAGTGTTATCCATTTTGGTAACACCAATGCGCTTGGTAAATTCAACGATTGAAGCTGGTGTATAACCACGGCGTCTGAACGCTGCAATGGTTGGCATACGCGGGTCGTCCCAACCATTAACTAAGTTTTCTTCTACCAAAGAGTTAAGCTTACGTTTACTCATTACCGTGTATTCTAAATTCAAACGTGAGAATTCATATTGTCGTGGCTGAGTTTCAATCGAGATATGCTCAATGACCCAATCGTATAAACGGCGGTTGTCTTGGAATTCCAAAGTACATAATGAGTGAGTAATACCTTCAATGGCATCCGAAATACAATGAGTAAAGTCGTACATTGGGTAAATGCACCACTTGTCACCGGTTTGATGATGATGAGCAAAACGTACGCGATAAATAATCGGGTCACGCATACACATAAAGCTCGAGCTCATATCAATTTTAGCGCGTAGCGCACATTCGCCCTCTTTAAACTCACCGTTTTTCATTTTTTCAAATAAGGCTAAGTTTTCTACAGGCGAAGTATCACGGTACGGACTATTTTTACCCGGCTGCTTTAAAGTGCCGCGATATTCACGGGTTTCTTCAGCATTAAGGAAACACACATAGGCTAAGCCTTTTTCGATTAATTCAACCGCGTAAGCGTGCAACTGGTCAAAATAATTTGACGAATAATTAATATCACCCGCCCACTGAAAACCTAACCATTTTACGTCGGCTTGAATTGAGTTTACGTAGTCAATATCTTCTTTTTCAGGATTAGTATCATCAAAGCGTAAATTACACTGACCGTTATAGTCTTGGGCAATACCAAAATTTAAACATATAGATTTGGCATGACCAATATGTAAAAAACCATTCGGCTCAGGCGGAAAACGTGTTTGTACTTTCGTATGTGTACCATTGGCTAAGTCTGTATCAATAATTTGACGAATAAAATTGCTTGGACGATTTTCAGTATCCGACATCCAGTAAACCTCTAAAGATAATGTATTTGGGAAGGCATCAGCCTTGATGGTGGCATTATACTAAAAGATACGCACCGAGTTTAGATTTATTTGTTTGATGGAAAAATTTACTGAAAGTTATTATCAGCAAATTTTTGTAACTTTTCACCAAACAAGTTTAAGCGCCAGTTTTGCAAAATATCAACCTGCATATTTTTCGGCTCAGCACCATTAATTTTATAGTGACAGGTTAGAAATTGGTTAATTTGTTTTTTCGATGCTAAGTTTTCGCTCAATAAACCACATTGTTCAGCTATGCCGGCAATAAAGGTTTTTACTTTTTTAAAAGCCTGCTTATAACCAGGGTATTCGTCAAGACGAACAATTTTTTCTGGGTAGCTCTCAACAGGTAATTTATCAGCTTGTTGTAGTACCGCCAGCATAACATTGCCTTTGTGTTTAACATCTAAAATTTCAATACCTTCAAGCTTCATCATAGCGCCAATACTTGGCGGATTATTTTTTGCTAATGCCATTAAGGTGTGATCTTTTGCAACAAAGCCTATAGGTAAGTCACGTTTTTGCGCTTGTTGAAAACGCCATATAGCTAAAGCTTTAAGCAAATTTAGCTGCTTGCCACCTAATTTCCAGCTCATTTTTACTTGCTTGTATAAACTGTTTTCATCTATTGGCGTGAATTTTTTTTCTATTAACGCTTGGGTTTCTTGCTCAGCGGCAGCTAACCAACCTGACTCGGTCAGCTCGGCTAATAGTTTTGGGTAAATACCAAAAAGGTGGTCAACATCAGCCGCAGCGTAAGTTAATTGCCGCTCAGTAAGTGGGCGTTTAGTCCAATCGGTACGCGACTCAGATTTATCTAATTCAATGCCAGTAAAGTGATTAACCATAGCCGCATAACCCATAGATAAACCGTGCCCTAAAAACGCCATCATAATTTGGCTATCAATTAAATTCACCGGTTTACAATTTGCCGCACTTAGAAATACTTCTAAATCTTCTGAGCAGGCGTGCAAGACTTTACAAATGTCGCTATTGGTTAGCAGTTGCCAAAACGGGGTTAAATCGTCAAGGGCTACTGGGTCGATAAGCGCGATATGCTCACCATTACATACTTGCAACAAGCCTAACTTGGGGTAAAGAGTTCGAGTGCGAACAAATTCGGTGTCTATTGCTAATACCGGAGATTGTGCGAACAACTGGCAAACCTCAACCAAATGTTGACTTTCTTGTACGTAATGATTTTGCAAAGCAGTTACCTTTTAAGTGATATCAAATTAAGCTAACGTATTTGATTATATAAATCAAAAACTTAATTAAACTATAATTTGATATACACTTTAAAATATTAAATGAACTTCGATATAAATTGCGATATTAGGTTCTACGACGACGTGTAGAGGCTTGTTTATGACGTTGCTGATGCTTTTTCACCGAGCGACGAATACGACGACTTTTAGCGTTATCCATGGCTTTTTCATCAACTTTTACTTTGCTTTGGGTTTCAAAATCAAGGTTGACTAGCTTACGATAATAATTAACTTCTTTAAGGTTAAGCTCGGTCCAGCCACCTAACGGTAATTGGCGTTTCATTTCCATATCCCCGTAACGAACACGAATTAGTCTGGAAACTTGTACTTCTTGGCTTTCCCATAAACGACGCACTTCACGATTACGCCCTTCAGATAGAACGACATGATACCAATGGTTTCTGCCTTCACCGCCTCGGTAAGTAATTTTTTGAAAACGCGCTGGGCCATCTTCAAGTTTTACGCCGGTAAGTAGGGTTTGTCGCATGGCTTCGTTAACGTCACCAAAAACACGTACGGCATATTCACGTTCAACTTTTTGTGAGGGGTGCATTAAACGATTAGCGAGCTCGCCGTCGGTAGTAAATAACAACATGCCCGAGGTATTAATATCTAAACGGCCAACCGCAATCCAACGACCACTTTCAAGTGGCGGTAAGCGTTCAAAAACTGTAGGACGACCTTCAGGATCTTTACGGGTACACATTTCCCCTTCGGGTTTGTTGTACATTAATACGCGGCAAATTTGATCTTCTTCTGATTTAATCACCACGGTATGACCATCAAGCTTTATTTGCTCATTGCCTTCAACGCGATCACCTAAATAAGCAACGACTCCGTTAACGCTAACACGACCAGCACTGATCACAGTTTCCATTTCACGACGTGAACCTTTGCCGGCTCGGGCTAATACTTTTTGTAACTTTTCAGACATGTTGAACTCTTTTTCGTCAGTAACTTCACTCGCTATTATTCAATATTACTAAAATAACAACGCACTACGTTTCTGTCTCTTTAATTGGAGTTAAGTTATCAATTAACGACAACTCAGATATTGGCATTAATTCCGGTAATTCCGCTAAGGAATTTAGTGAAAAATAGTCTAAAAATTCTTTGGTAGTGGCATACATTGATGGCCGCCCCGGAACTTCTTTATGCCCAACTATTTTTACCCAATTTCGCTCGGTTAAGGTTTTCATTATATAACTACTTACCGCTACTCCGCGAATTTCTTCGATTTCGCCACGGGTTATTGGCTGTTTATAGGCAATTAATGCCAAGGTTTCCAATAATGCCCGTGAATACTTGGGTGTTCTTTCTTTATATAAATGCCCTAAATCAGCACTGATCGCTTGATGGGTTTGAAAACGATAGCCAGAAGCTACTTTTACTAACTCAACCCCGCGGTCTTGATAATCAGCTATTAAGGTCGTTATTGCTAATTTAATGCGAGCACTACTGACTTTATAGTCAACCAACAAATGTTCTTTTAAAGTTGCTACGGTTAACGGTTTATCGGCGATAAAAAGCGCCGCTTCGATCAGTTTTTTTAAAGCAAGATCATCAATTGTTTTCAAGGTTGCTGTCTCATTGCTTGTTCATCACTTTAATCTGACCTGAATTTGACCATATATTTGTGCTTGTACGCATTCTATCATTGATTCTTTAATAAGTTCTAATAGTGCTAAAAAAGTTACCACTATACCGGCTCGACCTTCTTCTAAGGTAAATAACTGGCTAAATTCAACAAATTGCTGTTCGGTTGCTTGGCGTAAACGCAGTAAAATCGCGGTCATTCGCTCTCGGGTTGATAACATCTCTTTACGAATATGGTGATGCTCAAAAGCTTCACTGCGTTTTATCACCCCTTTTAGGGCATTAACTAATTCATTCATAGAAACGTCAGCTGCTATAAGCTGCGCTTGAAAGTTATCTGCAAACACCGCCTCAGCTATATGAACATCGCGGTCAACTTGCGGTAATTGGTCAATATTTTCTGCGGCCGCTTTTATTACTTCATATTCTTGTAAACGTCTAACAAGTTCAGCGCGAGGATCTTCTTCGCCTTGTTCGACTGTTTGCTTGGGTAATAATAACCGTGATTTAATTTCCGCTAAAATTGCCGCCATTACTAAATACTCGCCAGCAAGTTCAAGCTTTATATCTTTCATTAAATCAACGTAATGCATGTATTGCGTGGTTATCGGCGCAATCGGTAAATCCAAAATATCAAATTTTTGTTTGCGAATAAGATACAAAAGTAAGTCGAGCGGCCCTTCAAAACTTTCTAAAATAACTTCCAGTGCATCGGGTGGAATAAATAAGTCGTGCGGCTTTTTAATAAAAGCTTCACCGCGAATAAGCGCTAGCGGTAGTACTTGCTGTACCATTTCGCCAGCATTGCCAGCCGGTTGTGTTTGTTTTGAGATAACACTCATAATTAATTATTTATACTAATTTATTCAAACGGGCTAGGATCGCCTTCGCCAACACGAAGAATATTCGCGTCGCCTTCAGAAAAATCGATAACGGTTGTCGGTTTTTCACCTAAATAGCCGCCATTTAAAATGAGATCAACGCGCTTTTCTAAAATATCGCGAATATGCTCTGGGTCAAATTCAGCCATATCTTCACCGGGCATAATCAAGGTTGTTGACATAATCGGCTCTTTTAATTCAGCTAATAATGCATGAGCAATTTTATTATCAGGAATACGAATTCCGATAGTTTTTTTCTTCGGGTTCAGCAAACGTTTAGGCACTTCTTTAGAGCCTTTAAAAATAAAGGTATAAGCGCCAGGAGTATTGTTTTTTATCAAACGGAAGTGGCTATTTTCAACACGTGTATATTCAGATAATTGCGATAAATCGCTACACACTAAAGTGAAATTATGTGTTTTTTCAATATCACGAATTTGGCAAATACGCTCTAAGGCTTTTTTATCACCAATATGACAGCCAATGGCATAACCTGAATCGGTTGGATAAACCACAACAGCGCCTTCGTGGATCATCGCTGCCGCTTGTTTCATTAAGCGAGCTTGTGGGTTGTCAGGGTGAACATAAAAAAACTGGCTCATGGTTGGCTCCGTTGTTTAGGTCGAACTCTGGTAAAATATAGGTAACTTGGTATAACTGCGCTTTGTTGTAATTTAAACAGCTAATTCCATAATTCCCATATCGGCTTGGCCGTTTCAGGCATTCTAAGGTTACGACCTAAATCGCTCCATTTACTTGGGAAATGAAAGTCAGATCCCATTGATGCATGCAAATCATACTCTAAACAATAGTTTAGCATGACCCGCCTTTGTTCGTTATTCATTTGTGGCAGCACAACTTCTAAACCATCACCATTGGCTTGTTTAAACTGCACAATTAAGCGTCGCAGCCACTTAGCGGTCATATCATAGCGAATCGGGTGCGCCATAACAGCCGAGCCGCCAGCTTGATGAATCGCGGCAACTGCCTCTTCAATAGAGCACCAATTAGGTTTAACAAAAGCACGTTTACCTTTGCCGATGTATTTATCGAACGCGGCTTGTAAATTCGACAAATTGGCTTGTTGTTGAATAATACGAGCGAAATGAGCTCGGGTAATACTGCCCTCGCCTGCTAATGCTTTGGCTTGATCATAAACACCGTCAAAACCGCATTTTGATAACTTGTCGCCCATGGCAAGCGCTCGGTCTTCTCGGGCTTGTTGCTGATTTGAAATCAACTGAGCTAAAGCTGGGTGTTTATGATCAACATTTAAGCCAACTATGTGAATTTCAAAACCTTGCCAAGCAGTAGATACTTCAATGCCTGAGATTAATTTTATTGGACTATTTTTTTCTAAAATATACTCATTAGCAATATCAATGGCGGCAACGGTGTCGTGATCTGTGATGGCTAAAACATCAATTTGAAAAGTAACCGCCCGTTCAATAAGCTCTTGCGGCGTTAAACCACCGTCAGAGCACTTGGTATGACTATGTAAATCAACGCGTAAATTTTCAAATTGTTCCAATTGAGCAGTTGACATCAAGGTCATAATGGGTTCTTCTATAGGGAATTAAATAATACCCGTTAATTTTACGTGGATGCATAATTAAATGATACAAGCAAAACAAACTATTTCGATGATTTGGTGGTGGCATAACTCTACATAAGTGGGTTGTGATATTTGTTTGTACGCGCAAAAATTTCAAGAAACCTGCTTAGCTAAGCGGGTTTTTTACGTTTTAAACTTAAGTAAATTAGCAATAAAAATAACCTATATATTGCTAATAGCAGATATTTAAAGAGATTAAAAATGATAGTAGTTAAAGTAAAAAGTTGGTTTATTTGGTGGCTTTTGCCCATTTACGCAGGATAACGCCCCAATTTAAATTTTGATCAGGACATATAAGCATGAACCAGAAACCAACAAACAAAGCACCGATAAGTTCGAATGCCGAACAAACAACCACTGCCAATACTGAAATAGGCGCGGTAAATACCATTTCAGAGAAAGCTTGTTATCAAGCAGACCCACTCGCTGTTTACCGCCAACTATGTGGTGATAAAGCCCATAACTTATTATTAGAGTCAGCTGAAATTGATAAAAAACATCAATTAAAAAGCTTATTACTTACCGATGCCGCCGTTAAAATAGTTTGCCAAGGCGACCAAGTTAGCTTTATAGCCTTAACCGAAAACGGTAAAGCGGCACTACAATTTGCACAGCAAGAACTTACCGGTAAAGCCGAGTTAACATTAGATAACGACACATTAATTGCTACTTTTAGCGATGTTGCCCAAGAGTTAGACGAAAAGTCGCGCTTAATGGCGATTAATCCGTTTCAAAGTTTACGCCTGTTCAACCAGCTAGAAAATCAAGCACAACATCCTTTTGCGGTGTTCTTAGGTGGCGCTTTTGCTTTTGACATGATGTCGATGAGTGAAAAATTACCTGAGGTTGCTGATGGCGACAATACCTGCCCTGATTTTGTTTATTACCTTGCCGAAACCTTAATTGTTATTGACCACGAAGAAAATAGCGCCGAAATTATTGGTAATATTTTCACTGGCCCTAAACAAGCAAGCTGCTTTACTCAAATTAGTGAGCGAATAGAGGCCCTGAAAGTGCGTTTAGCCACGCCTATTGTTGCGCCAACTTATATTAAAGATGATAACGCCCCACAAATTGAAGCAAGCACGGATATTAGCGATCAGCAGTTTTGCCAAATAGTAGATGATTTAAAAGAGCATATTCGCGCTGGTGATATATTCCAAGTAGTGCCTTCACGTACTTTTAGCTTGCCGTGTAGCGATACTTTTAATGCTTATCAAGCGCTTAAACTCAGCAACCCAAGCCCATACATGTTTTATCTTCAAGATAACGATTTTTGCATGTTTGGCGCTTCACCTGAGTCTGCCATTAAATATCAGCAACATAATCGCCAAGTAGAAATTTACCCTATTGCCGGTACGCGTCGTCGTGGTTTTACCGCCGACGGTACTTTCTCCCCCGATTTAGACAGCCGCATTGAACTTGATTTACGCTTAGATAAAAAAGAACTCGCTGAGCATATTATGCTGGTTGATTTAGCCCGAAATGACGTGGCACGTGTTAGCCAACCGGGAACTCGTCATGTGGCTGACTTACTGAAAGTTGATCGCTACTCACATGTTATGCATTTAGTTTCACGCGTTTGTGGCACTTTATCTACTGACTTAGACGCCCTACACGCTTATCAAGCGTGTATGAATATGGGCACATTATCAGGTGCGCCGAAAGTACGCGCAACTGAACTTATTCGTCAATTTGAAGGCAAACGTCGCGGCAGCTATGGCGGCGCCGTGGGTTATATTACTGGCGAAGGCGATATGGATACTTGTATAGTTATTCGCTCTGCTTTTGTTAAAGACGGTATTGCTCAAATTCAAGCTGGGGCTGGTGTGGTTTACGACTCTGACCCGCAGGCAGAAACTGATGAAACCAGACAAAAAGCTCAAGCGGTGATCAGCGCAATTAAAAATGCGGCTCAGTTTAAACAGTTAAGTACAGATAAGGAGTCGGGTAATGAGCAATAATAGCCAAACTATAAGCCAAGGCTCAGGCCAAGCTAAAATGCAGCCTAAAACCAAAATTTTCATGCTCGATAATTTAGACTCGTTCACCTACAACCTAGTTGATGAGTTTCAGGTTTTAGGTTTCGAGCCAACGATTTATCGCAATACCTTAAGCGCTGATTTTATTTTTGAACAAATTAATGCCTGCACCGATCCGGTACTTATTGTATTATCTCCCGGCCCTGGTGACCCAAGCCATGCGGGTTGTTTAATGGCGTTAATTGAAAAAACTGCCGGTAAGTATCCTATTTTAGGAATTTGTTTAGGCCATCAAGCCTTAGTACAACATTATGGCGGCACCGTTGAACGTGCTCCTGAAATTGTTCATGGCAAAGCGTCAAACATTAGCCATAGCGCCACAGGCGCATTTGCAGGCATTAGTAACCCTTTACCTATTGCTCGTTATCACTCATTAGTTGCGACTAATATTAAAGCGCCGTTAACATTAATTGCTGACTGCCCTTTGAATAACAGTGCATTAGGACAAGAAAATGAAAAACTTGCCATGGCAATAAGTCATCAAAACCATGCCATTTTAGGTTTTCAGTTTCATCCTGAATCTATTTTAACAACCTATGGCAGCACGCTTTTAGCACAAAGCATTGAGCATTTAATTGCTCAACAAGCACTAATTGAAAAAAACACACCAATTAAGCAGCAAAATTTATCAGTAACAGGAAGTTCTCATGAGTAATATTTTACAACAACTCGTCGACGGCCAATCGCTTACTCAAACACAAGCGAATGATTTTTTCAGCCAAGTGATCGCAGGTGACATTGCCCCAGCAACGTTAGGCTCAGTATTAACGGCGCTAAAAATTAAAGGCGAGAATGAAGAAGAAATTGCTGGCGCTGCTATTGCAATTCGTGCTTCTGCCACTGAATTTCCCAAGCAAAGTTTTGATGTTTCCGACTGTGTTGGCACTGGCGGCGATGGCGCTAATACTATTAATATTTCCACCACTGCCGCTATTTTAGCAGCAGCGTGTGGCTTAAAAATGGCGAAACATGGTAACCGTAGCGTTTCTAGTATGTCGGGTTCTGCCGATTTATTAGAAGCCTTAGGGGTAAATTTAATGATGTCGCCCGCCGTTGCCAGCCAATGTTTAGATAAAGCCAACCTATGCTTTTTATTTGCTCCTGCTTACCACCCCGGTTTTAAGCACGCAGGGCCAGTGCGCCAAGCGATGGGCATTCGCACCTTATTTAATATTTTAGGACCGTTAGTAAACCCTGCTTTTCCTAATATTATGTTGTTGGGGGTTTATACCCCAGAGCTAATTGACGTTATCGCAAAAAGTTTATTACTAACCGGCGTTAAACGTGGCTGGGTTGTGCATGGCAGTGGTTTAGATGAAATAGCCTTGCACGGCGAAACACAAGTTACCGAAATTAATAACGGTAAACTTGTTGAGAAAACCATCACCCCAAGTGATTTTGGTTTAGCAAGTTACACCTTAGAAGATATTAAAGGCGGTACGCCAAGCGAAAATGCCGATATAATTAAAGCGATTTTATCTGGCCAAGGCCAAGATGCACATAATGCTGCAGTGATAATTAACTGCGCCGCTTTATTATATTTACATAATAAAGCCGATAATCTTAAAGCAGCAGCTGATATGGCCGCTGAAGTATTAGCTTCAGGTAAAGCTTTAGCAACATTAAATACCCTGGTTAGCATTTCAAATTCTGCCGACGAAAGTAAAGGAACAAGCTCGTGAACAGCCCAGTAAAACCATCAAGCTCAAATGAGCCAAACATTTTAGAAAGAATCGTGATTGATAAACGCGATGCTGTGATCGAGTTAAAAGCGAAATTACCACTGGCAAGCTTTATTGATGAGTTAACCCCATCAACTAAAGACATGTACGCAGCGCTAACTCGCACGGCAGACAAACCTTATGCTGGTTTTATTTTAGAGTGTAAAAAAGCTTCACCGTCGAAAGGGTTAATTCGCCCAGACTTTAACGTAAAGGCGATTTGTCAAACTTATGATAAATACGCGGCAGCCATTTCGGTATTAACCGACGAAAAATACTTTCAAGGCCACTATGACTTTTTAAAAATAGTAACTGACACGGTGAGCTGTCCGGTACTTAATAAAGACTTTTTCATTGATACTTACCAAGTTTACTTAGCCCGTTATTACGGCGCTGATGCGATTTTATTAATGTTAAGTGTGCTTTCTGATGAGCAATATCTGGAACTTGCCAAAGTCGCTGAGCAGTACAACTTAAATATTCTCACTGAAATTTCTAACGAAGAAGAACGTGACCGCGCGATTGCACTTGGTGCAAAACTCATTGGTATTAATAATCGTAATTTGCGTGATCTTTCTACCGACATCGCCCGTACTTTTGACTTTGCCCCGACATTACCTGACGATCGCATAGTAATTTCTGAGTCGGGTATTTATACCAACGAGCAAGTACGCGAACTTGCCCCTGCCGTTGACGGTTTTTTAGTTGGTAGTTCAGTAATGGCAGAAGATGATATCGACCTTGCGTGTCGTCAGTTAATATTTGGTCAAAACAAGGTGTGTGGTTTAACTAAACCTGAATATGCGACCGACGCTCGTTGTGCTGGCGCAGTATTTGGCGGTTTAATTTTTGCTGAAAAGTCACCACGTTTTGTTAGCAAAGAGCAAGCAAAGTCGATTGTTAACGCTGAAATGGGGTTAAACTATATTGGCGTATTTGTTGATCATAAGCGCACTGAAATTGCAGAAATAGCGAGCGAATTAAATTTATACGCAGTGCAGCTGCATGGCAGTGAAGACCAAAGCTATATCGACAAATTACGCGAACAACTGCCAAAAACTTGCCAAATTTGGAAAGCCATTTCGGTAGATGGCAACATTGAGAAATTTACTGTAACGGCAGACAATTTTGTGCTCGATGGTAAAAATGCTGGCAGTGGTCAAGCTTTTGGTTGGCAAGCGTTAGCTCAAACCGAGCAAGATTTATCAACTAGCTTTTTAGCTGGTGGCTTAGGCATTGATAATATCGACAATGCCCTAAGCCAATTAACAGAACAAGAATTGTATGGCCTTGATCTCAACTCAGGTGTTGAATCGAGTCCAGGTAAAAAATGTCGCGATAAACTCAAAGCAGTTTTCGCTCAAATACGGAATTATTAATATGTCCACAGAAAAAAATGTAACAAGCTCAAAAGTGAAAGCCTCATTACCGGCTTATTTTGGTGAATTCGGCGGCATGTTTGTTGGTGAATTATTGGTGCCAGCACTCGAGCAATTAGAGCAAGCTTATATTGAGTCACAACAAGACCAAACCTTCCTCGATGAGTTTAATAACTTATTAACTAACTATGCTGGTCGCCCTACACCGCTGACCTTGTGTCGTAATATTGTTAAAAACCCATTAGCTAAAATATATTTAAAACGTGAAGATTTACTACACGGCGGCGCGCATAAAACTAACCAAGTTTTAGGACAAGCATTATTAGCTAAACGCATGGGGAAAACCGAAATTATCGCTGAAACAGGTGCTGGCCAACATGGCGTAGCCACCGCCATTGCCTGTTCATTATTAGGCTTGAAATGTAAGGTTTATATGGGCGCAGTTGATTGTGCTCGTCAGCAACCGAACGTATTTCGTATGAAGTTAATGGGCGCAGAAGTTATTCCGGTAACAGCGGGTTCTGGCACGTTAAAAGATGCAGTAAATGAAGCCTTGCGTGACTGGTCGGCGAATTATGAAAAAGCCCATTATTTATTAGGCACTGCCGCTGGCCCTCATCCGTTCCCAACAATTGTGCGTGAATTTCAAAAAATGATCGGTGAAGAAGCCAAACAGCAATTACTTGCTGAAGAAGGCCGTTTACCTGATTACGTGATCGCTTGTGTTGGCGGTGGTTCAAACGCAATTGGCATGTTTAACGACTTTATTAAAGATGAAGATGTGAAGCTTATTGGCGTTGAAGCTGGCGGTAAAGGCGTAGAAACCAACCACCATGGCGCAACCTTATTTGCGGGTTCGAAAGGCATGTTACACGGTAACTATACTTATATTATGCAAGACAAGTATGGTCAAATTGAAGAATCTTACTCTGTTTCAGCCGGTTTAGATTATCCAGCAGTAGGCCCGCAACATGCATTTTTAAAAGACACTGGTCGCGCACAATATGTGCCTATTAATGATGACGAAGCTTTAGCTGCATTTCAAACCTTAGCAAGAAATGAAGGTATTATTCCTGCGTTAGAGTCATCTCATGCGCTAGCACATGCACTAAAAATGGCAGATAGAGTAACCACAGAAACTATTTTCTTAGTGAATTTATCAGGCCGGGGCGATAAAGATTTAGCACATGTACATGCCATTTTAGAGCCCGAAACTGCCGAAATATCACCTGTAAAACACCGAGGACAAGACTAATGACTGCAGCTAACAACTTACCAGCAGGTCAGCGTTACGACAACGCATTTGCTGATTTACAAGCCAAAGGTGAAGGCGCATTTATTCCTTTTGTTACCATTGGCGATCCAAATGCCGAGCAGTCACTAGCGGTTATTAAAACTTTAATTGATGCTGGCGCCGACGCGCTTGAATTGGGCATTCCTTTTTCCGACCCAAGCGCTGACGGTGTAACTATTCAAATGGCTGCCTTACGTGCGATTAACTCTGGCGTGAATACCGATATTTGCATCGATATTTTACGTCAAATACGTGAATACGCGCCGCAAATACCCATTGGTTTATTGCTTTATGGCAACTTAGTATTTGCTCGTGGCTTAGATAATTTTTATCAAGACATAGCAACAGTGGGTGTAGACTCAGTATTAATTGCTGATTTACCAATTCGTGAAAGCGAACCGTTTCGCGACGCGGCATTAAAACATGGTATTGCGCCAATATTTATTGCTCCGCCAAATGCTAGCGACGAAACCTTGCGTGAAGTCGCTTCTTTTAGCCGTGGTTATACTTATGTATTAAGCCGCGCAGGAGTTACAGGTACTGAAACCAAAGCTGCTATGCCGGCGAATAATTTAATTAATGCCTTAACCCAATACCGCGCTGCGCCGCCAGTATTAGGTTTTGGTATTTCAGCGCCAGAGCAAGTAAAAGAAGCATTAGCCGCCGGTGCCGCCGGTGCAATTAGTGGCTCAGCGGTAGTTAAAATTATTGAAAACAACTTAAGCGATAACAGCGCCATGCTTAACGAGCTAACAAACTTTGTTAGCAAGATGAAAGCGGCAACAAAAAAATAATCGCCACCGAAAATGTTCGATTTTTAAAAGCCTGAGCCTAGCAATAGTCTCAGGCTTTTTTATCAATAAAGATAAACAAACGCACAAGGCTTATTATTACCAAGTCCATTAAGTTATTTACCATGTAGCAAGAATTAAAAAGCAGGCAGACAGCTACATGCAAAGAAATTTAACCAAAATGTTAGGAAAAACAACTACTAGAGGCCTAGACATCAAGTCGATATATACTTATTTACAGTTGCTATGCAAAGTTAAGTAAAAAAACACCTTATTAGGTGAAACTAACTCATTAATTTTATATGGTACGGTTAACAATATAAGTTCTGGTAACCTAACAAATGACATTATTTTTTCGACTAGTGATAGTTATTAGTCTCTTTAGCAACGCTGCTAACGCTAGTGATAACAACAAGCCCCTTGCTAACGACCAACCAAATATTCTACTAATACTTGCAGATGATCTTGGATACGCTGATTTGAGTATCCACGGCCAAAAAGAGTTTTCAACACCAAACATCGACTCTATTGCTCAAAACGGTATACAGTTCAAACAAGGGTACGTTTCTAACTCAGTTTGTGCTCCCTCACGTGCTGGCTTAATAAGTGGCCGTATTGGTATAGGCTTCGAAGCTAATCTGCCTCGCAAAAAACCTCATGGTTTAGATCCTAAGTTGGAAACTATGGCTGATATGTTAAAACGTGGCGGCTATGGCACATCTATCATAGGTAAGTGGCACCTTGGCGTGCTTGATAAATATTATCCAACTAATAGAGGCTTCGACTATTTTGTCGGATTACGAGAAGGCTCACGTGATTATTATTATGACGAAAATAATAAAAGTGATGCTCCCGGCAGTGATAAGGCGATTGAAATCAATGGCAAACAAGTTAAATTTGAAGGTTACCTAACCGACTATTTAACCGATAAAGCTATCGAAGTTATTGATACTCATACACAACAAAGCCCTGAGAAACCATTTTTTATGTATTTATCGTATACGGCGCCACACGGCCCTATGCATGGTAAGCCTGAGCTAATTAATAAATATAAACACATCGAACCGAAAAAACGCCGTATCTATACGTCAATGGTAGACTCGTTAGATGAAGGTGTTGGCCGTGTTCTTTCACACTTGGAAAAATTAAAGTTAACCGACAATACCATTGTAGTGTTCTTAAGTGATAATGGCGGACCAACCGCACATAACGGTTCTGATAATGGCGTTTTAAAAGGAGATAAAGGCTCAGTGTCAGAAGGCGGCTTACGCGTTCCATTTTTAATACAGTGGCCAGCATCAATTCCAGCCGGCCAAATACGTGACGATATGGTCAGTAGTTTAGATCTAGTTCCTACTTTCGCAGCTGCAGCCGGCGTAACTCCCGTTGAAAAAGCCAGTGGTATTAACTTGCTGCCCTATCTATCAGATAAAAATAAAGCTATTGAAAACCGCATACTACATTGGCGTAGAGATCATATGACAGATCTTGCCTTACGTTCAGGAAAATACAAGTGGGTAGAAAACAGAGTTAAAGATGAAACAGCCTTATACAACCTAGAACAAGATATTAGTGAGCGAAAAGATATTAGTGCTCAGCACCCTGAAATAGTTAAAAGCCTTAAAGATAAATACCTTAAATGGGAAAGTACCGCGCCAGAGCCTACCTTCAAGTCAGGCTGGAAAGCTCCTAAAAAACAAAAAGGGCAGACTAAAAACAAACATGACCATTAGTCATCATGAAACTCACTACTGCAAGACTAAAATTAAAAGATAATACATACTATTAAGCTATATTGCCCATAGCGATAAAGTTATAAATATAAGCGTTTATCGATTAAACAAAAACCTGATGTGAAAATTCATATCAGGTTTTTTCATTCTAGCAAGCAACAAGCAGCCCCCTTCAAAAAAGAAAACTCAGAAGACCCACAAAGTAAATTGAAAGTTTTTGAAAGCTTAGGTATGATTACAGTTAATTATTTAAAAGAAAGTATTAACTGTATTACTTCTGGGGTATTTTCACCCGTTTGTGCACCTATTATGTTAAATATCAGTGTTCAACGAGTTAAGCGGTTAGTTAAAACTAGGTACATTCAAAGGATAAAAAATGAAAATAATTAAAAAACTCAGTGTTGTTTCCGTTATTGCTTTAGCTGGGTTATATTCCTTTTCTCAAATAAATGCGACTGAGCAACTAGCCGCGAACAAAAGTGCTAAAGCCGCGTCAGTAAACTCCTCATCAAAAGCCCAGCTAAATTCGGTACCAAATGTTATTCCTGCTATTCATCATTGGCAAGGCAGTACTGGCTATTTTGAATTAGCTGAGCATAGCCAAGTTATTTTAAGCGGTGTTGAACCGTCATTAGCCCAAACTTTTGTTGATGATTTATTTTTAATTGCTGGCGCTCGTTTACCTAAATTAGCCATCAGTTCAACAGCCAGTCAAGGTAGCAATAATATCCATTTAAAACTGGTTAAAGCAGCCAGTTTAGGCGATGAAGGATATCGCATTAATATTGGCGATAATGTTATTGTTGAAGCTAATACCGCAGCAGGTATTTTTTACGCAACTCAAACCCTACAACAAATATTTATCCAAGATGGTAGCGCGCTAAACCGCTTAGCAAAAGGTAAAATAGAAGATCAGCCAACCATTAATGAACGTGCCTTTATGCTTGATATTGGCCGTAAATATTTCGAAATGGATTACCTGAAAAAAACCATCCGCCAATTAGCATGGCAAAAAATGAATACCTTCCATATGCACTTTACCGACTGGTCAGGCTTTCGCTTACAAAGCGATAAATTTCCGGGCTTAGCATCAGAGCAATCATATTCAAAAGCCCAAATTAGTGAGCTACAAGATTACGCAAAAAAATACCATGTGATGATCATCCCAGAAATCGATTTACCTGCTCATGCTTCACATATTGTTGGTTACCAACCTGACTTAGCTTTCCAGTGTGAGTCGATGCGCACCGGCCGTTGGGTCACACAAGAAATGCTAAATAAAATTCGCGGTAATGATGATAAAACTATCGCTGAAGCCGGTTGGGTTTTAGATATTACCAAACCGCATGTGCGAACTTTTATTAAAGAGTTACTAGATGAATTTGTGCCTTTATTTGACTCTCCATATTTTCATGTTGGTGGTGACGAATGGCAATTTGATAATCAAAAAACGGCTTGTCCAGAGCTAATGGCTTATACCAAAGAGCAAGGTTACAAACACCCAGGCGACCCTTTTGTTGCGTGGATCAACCAAGTTAACCAGCAGGTGAAATCATACGGTAAAACGACCCGAATTTGGAATTGGTGGCGTTATCAAAATATAGCAAAAAATGAACTTGCTCAAACTTCAATTCAGCCAGATAAAGATATTGTGGTTACCGTTTGGAATAAAAGCCGCGAACAAGCCATTTTAGATGACGGTTATCAAGTGAATATTTCCACTGAAGAAGGCCCTGGTGGCGTTTATAGCACCCCAGGAGAAAAAGGTCGTAAACCAGGTGATTATGGCTACTTTGACCAAAAGGGAAATTATGAAAATTTTGCTCCAGTAAAAGCATCACAAATCAATGGCTATACTTACGCACTTTGGACTGATAAAGCTGAGCATATGCCAGAAAAATGGTTTGATATGCATGTTGATAAACCACGCGCAGTATTTGCTGAAAAAATGTGGGGTAAGCAAGGCTCAGCAACGTTAAAGCAGTTTCATCAACGTTTAGACAAAATTGCTGATGCGCCATTGTTATTAAAATAAACGAGCTTATTAACTATAAGTAAAAGCTGAAGTTAAAGCTAAAAAAGCGTACTGATAGCGATATCTGTACGCTTTTTTAATGACTGAAAATATAAGAGCTGTGCTAATTAATAGTAAATAATACTAAGCTTTAATCGCTTCAGGTAGTTCCTGTGCGGTGATGTTGCCTGCCACCTCAGTTTCAGCAACGCTCGGTTGTTCATGCAGCTTTTCTTCAACACCTAATTCAATTTCTAATTCAACCGCTTGTTTACTCGGCTTTCTCATTACCATAAATACACTTACCGCACACAACAACATACCTATAATGGTGTTAGTCGTTAATGCTTCGTCAAATAAATACCAAGCTTCTAACGCGGTTAGTGGTGGTACTAAATAAAAATAGCTACTGACTTTAGCTGCGCCGCCATGTTCAAGTAAATACATTAATAACAATATCGCAACTACAGACAAAGCAACAACCAACCAGGCTAAACTTAAGAAAAAATTCAAGTGCCATTCTATAGCCGGAGCCTGCTGCGCTAACGAAATAAAGCTAAATAAAAATAAACAAGGTACATATTGCCAAAAAACACTCGGCAGTAACGGCTGATTTTGACAAAACCTTTTTTGGTAAATGGTACCTATGGTTATGCCAAATAAGGCGATAACCGCCAGTGTTATTCCCCATAAAGAAACAGACGTTAGCTTTAAACTACCAGACACCACTAAAGTTAAACCAAGCAAACCAAGCAATAACGCCAGCCACTGTAATTTTGATAATTTTTCATTAAGAACAACCATAGCTATAAAAGCGGTCAATAGTGGTTGAAAGCCAACAATAATACCGGTTACTCCTGCAGGCATACCTTGGTCAATGGCAAAAAACACACCGACTAAATAGGCACCATGTATAAATAACCCAGTGACCATCGCATGAACAATGTTGAATTGTTTAAAGTCTCTTTTACTGATGAAAAATATTAATACAGAAAATACCGCTAAATTAGCTAAGGTGCGCAACATTAAAAAGTCGCCACTACTGCTATATTGCAAGCCATATTTAATGGCAATAAAACCAGTACTCCACAGGAATATAAATAAGAAAGGGATCACTTTGTTCATAGGAAAATAGCTCAGTAAATAAAAATTAAAATGTATTGAGCAAGCTCAATTTTCCTTAGTGTAATCAAAAACTGATTTAGCACATATCAACAGTTTGTTATAAATTGCACTCGGCTAATTTTTATTCAAAATGCTGATGTATTTACACTTTTTACTGTTAATTGCATTAACCCTGTACAAATATTTCCTGTAGCGTTAGCAAGTTTTTAAAAAGTAAAGTCACACTTTTACATGTTTATTTACAAGTATGTATTAACTACCAGAGCGCATTCACGATAATATCAATCATTCATCTATATAAATAAAAATAGCGCGATGACAATGCCTAGGGTTAATATGCATTGCTCATTTAACTATATTTATTTAGCTTTAAAACAAGCTTATACCACTACCCAAAAGAGTTGATATTATGTCTATCGAGATACTTGGCAGCGCAACCGCTAAAAGCGCAACAAAAGCCCTATTATTAGGCTCAGGCGAATTAGGAAAAGAGGTAGCAATTGAGCTACATAATCTTGGTGTGCAAGTAATTGCTTGTGACAGCTATGAAAATGCGCCAGCAATGCAAGTCGCCCATAAGCATTACGTTGTTAATATGTTAGATGGTCAGCGTATTGAAGAAATTGTTGAGCTTGAACGACCTGATATTATCATTCCTGAAGTTGAAGCCATTGCAACTGACAGCTTAGTTAAGTTAGAAAACCAAGGCTTTAATATAATTCCAAGCGCCCGCGCAACTCAATTAACCATGAACAGAGAAGGTATTCGCCGCTTAGCTGCAGAAACCTTATCAGTAGCCACTTCTCCTTATCAGTTTGCTGACAGCAAAGAAGAGTACCTTAACGCCGTTGAAAAAATTGGCATGCCATGTGTGGTAAAACCGGTAATGAGCAGCTCAGGTAAAGGCCAAAGTGTAGTAAAAACTGCCGCAGATTTAGAGCCGTCTTGGCAATATTCTCAAGAAGGTGGCCGTAGCGGTAAAGGTCGTATTATTATTGAAGGTTTTGTCGACTTTGATTATGAAATTACCCTATTAACCATTAGCGCGATTGACGGTATTCACTTTTGTGCCCCCATTGGCCATCGTCAAGAAGACGGTGACTATCGTGAGTCATGGCAGCCACAAGCTATGTCAGACAAAGCCCTTGCTAAAGCCCAAGAAATTGCAGAAAAAGTAGTTACTGATCTTGGCGGTTATGGTTTATTTGGTATGGAGTTTTTCATTAAAGGTGATGAAGTATACTTTAGCGAAGTTTCGCCACGTCCACATGATACTGGCTTAGTCACGCTGTTATCTCAAAACTTGTCAGAATTTGCTTTACATGTACGTGCTATTTTAGCTTTACCTGTTGGCATAATTAACCAAAATGGTCCAACAGCTTCAAGTGTAATTAAAGGCTTTGGTCAATCTGAAAATATTCAATTTTCACAAGTAGGTAATGCCCTTAGCCAAGCACAGGGGTCACAACTTAGGTTTTTTGCCAAGCCTGACATTAATGGCGCTCGACGTTTAGGTGTCGCAGTTGCTCCTGGTGAAACTATTGAGCACGCAGTAGCTCAAGCGAAAAAAGTATCAGAAGCGATAGAAATCATTTACTAAGTCGCTAATATCTCGTTATAAATTAACTTTTCGTTAGTTTAGACAGTTCAAACGCCCAGAGAGTAACTGGGCGTTTTTATTTATTCTTATAACCTTTGCTATAACTTAAATTGCTTTATCTTCCTGCTTAACGCAGAAAAATCACTTAACCCCTCCTGAAAGCATTCCCCGAAAAGTGACCTGACTTCCATCAAGTTAAGGCGATAAAAACTATTTGATTTCTTTCCTTTTATTGTATTGCTCGCTACAGTTGAATTGCATAATAAAACCACAACAATTAGCTTTTGCAAACGTAGAGCTTAATATAAGGAAAGTAAAATGAAGTTAGCATCACTGGCTTTGCACCACGGATATGAATCAGAAGCAACCACCAAAGCCGCAACAACTCCTATTTATCAAACCACTTCGTATACTTTTGACAGTACTCAACATGGCGCTGATCTCTTTGATTTAAAAGTACCGGGTAATATTTATACCCGTATTATGAACCCAACTACTGATGTACTTGAGCAACGTGTTGCCGCAATGGAAGGCGGCTTAGCCGGACTTGCTGTTGCCTCTGGCATGGCTGCGATAACTTACGCTATTCAAGCAATTACCTCAGTTGGCGATAACATTATTAGTACCAGCCAATTATACGGCGGCACTTATAATTTATTTGCTCATACCCTACCTCGACAAGGGGTAGAAGTACGCTTTGCTTCTGGCGATACACTCGCCGATTTTGAAGCTTTAATTGACGACAATACTCGCGCAATTTTCTGTGAGTCTATTGGTAATCCTGCCGGTAATATTATCGACTTAGCCGCCCTCGCAAAACTAGGCTTAAAACATGGCGTGCCATTAATTGTAGATAATACCGTTGCTAGCCCTGCCCTATGTCGCCCAATTGAACATGGCGCTGCAATTGTTGTGCATTCATTAACAAAATATATTGGCGGCCACGGCACCAGTATTGGCGGCATAATAGTAGACTCAGGTACTTTCGACTGGGTAGCAAACAAAGACCGTTTCCCTATGCTAAATGAACCAGACGCGTCTTATCATGGTGTGGTTTATACCGAAGCGTTAGGCGCTGCCGCTTATATTGGCCGTTGCCGTGTGGTTCCACTTAGAAACACTGGCGCGGCATTATCCCCGCACAGTGCTTTTTTGATCATGCAAGGCTTAGAAACCTTATGTTTACGCATGGAGCGTCATTGTGAAAATGCTTTAAAAGTAGCAAATTATCTAAGCAGCCATGAAAAAGTTTTATGGGTAAATTATGCTGGCCTAGAAACTAGCCCTTATCATCAACTTTGCCAGTCAATGTGCGCAGGAAAAGCTTCGGGCATTTTAAGTTTTGGTATTGAAGGTGGCAGTGAAGCCGGTGGAAAATTTATTGACGCATTGCAAATGATCTTACGACTGGTAAATATTGGCGATGCTAAATCATTAGCCTGCCACCCCGCTTCTACGACCCATCGCCAGCTTAACCCTGAAGAGTTAAAATCAGCAGGCGTTTCTGAAGACCTAGTACGTATTTCGGTAGGAATTGAAGATGTTGACGACATTATTGCCGATATCGAGCAAGCATTAGCAAAGACATAAAAGATAAAGTTGCACTAAATAAACTTGCTTAGTAAGGGAAACGGTAATAATCACTTATTGCCGTTTTCTGTTAAGAAACTTTATTGATAAACTTTATTGATAAACTTTGTCATGATACTTGACCCAACCATCAGGGTGCTTACCATGAGGATCTTTATGGGTCCAGTGCACCATACCACCTTGGCTATTCCACTGATACTCCCCTTGAAAAGTAATTTTTTCACCTTTTTTCAAGTCTGAGATTTTCCCAGCAATATCGATATTATGAATCACTAACACGGTTTTTCCATGCATAATTTGCACGGTAAAACGCTGGTGCTGGCTACCGATAACATCATCTGGCAAAATTTTTTTTATAATGCCGGTTGCTTTCATTGTTGTGCCATCTCGCTACTTTCAACTGCATTCAAAAATATTAAACATTGACTAGAAAGTTATATCATCGGGGAGGAAGTTTTTCTAGATCACAGGTTTCTTTATACCAAGGCGCGCGCTCTTCCCAGAAAATAGAATGCTTAGGACGCACTTTAGGATCGTCATCTAAACTACCAGCGGGGATCACTATTGTCGGCCCCCCTTGCACTTGCCAAGGTAAAGATGAACCGCAAACGCTGCAAAAACAATGGGCGAAAAAACGCGCTTGTGTCAGTTCAAAGCGCTTAACCAAATGTTGGCCTGTTAACCACTCAAATTGCTCTGGTGGCACAAACAAATTAGAGGCATGGGCAGAGCCCGTGACCTTCTGACATCGAGAGCAATGACAATATTTGAATGATTTTATTGGCTCAGATATTTGAAAACTTATCTGGCCACATAAGCAACTGCCGTTAATGTGCATAATAAAGTGCCTTTGTTTAAATGGAGTACATTTAAAGGTAACACATCAATCAGCTAAGAAAAGCAACTAAACGAGAAAATGCAAAGGCTTAAAGTAAAACCTTAAGCGCAATGATTTTGTAAAGGAAAGTGTAAAATTAATCTTTAGAAAAAGTAACGCCTGATTTGAATAAATCTTCATAAATATTATTCATAGCAATGCTATTTTCAGTCAGAGAGTCTTGCCATTTACTGCGTTTTTCAAAACCGTATTGGCTAATATCGTAATAGTGACTAGGAGTTAAATCACAGGCATCAAGACAAGCTTTAGTACACGCTAAAGAACAACCATCAATAGCAATAATAGGTCGGCCAGAGTTCGCCATGGCCATTATAGGGCCAACTTTACCAATAACTCCTGAAATACATGACATTTCAGCAATACCATCACTATCCATATTAAGTGCGATATCATGAGCCATTCTAGCTAAATTTGAACATCCTGAGCACGAGTAAACTATTGGCTTTTTGTTATCGGTCATAAAACAATCTCTGAGTTATATATTAGTTTTTCATTTTATGACTCACTCATAAATCTGCTTTGATTTAAATCAACTGTTTCTCATCAAGGCCATAAAAACCACAATTTTATAAAGGTTTTTACACAACAATTACAGAATCCTCGATATTTATTTCACTTACACTAGGCAATAAGCTTTTTTCTAGTTCTAGCTATTGGCTTATAAAAGAGCTAAGGCGTAAGACAAACAGTAGATTTATCTAAAGAAAAACGAAGTAGGAAGGAAAACAATAGCGATGTTATCACTCATTATTGAAATAATGAGTGCTAATCAGCCAACGTAGCCAGTTCTTCAACAACGATTTCATCACTACTAAGCAAGCGATTAAAATGCACACTGTTATGGCGAATTAAACCATCATTTTTTAAACGTCTAGCTTTGGAGAAGTCAACCTTAGCTTGTACCAGATCGTTATTAAAATAATTAACAACCGCACGATTACTGTAAGCTAAAGCTTTTAAATATTTAGAATGTTGGTCATGAAGGGGGATTTTTTCAATCGTTTTTATCGCTAAATCGCATTGAGGCTTAGCCATGGCAAATTCGCCACTTAGTAAGGTTTTAAGACATAAATTATGATTTTGTTCAAACTTGATAATTAAGCCTTTGTAGCTATCATTTTCAAGCATAGTGCTTGACTCTATATTGTTTATTTTAGCAATTTTGAATTTATCATTTATTGGTGCAGCAGCTACTGCATAACTACAAAAAAGTGTGAATACAGCGGCTTTAGCTAATGTGTTAGTTAATCGTTTCATCTTAGTTCCAAAGGTTTAAATAGTGTCTGATGTGTAATTTAAGCCCTTTAGCTAACACCGACAAACGATATAAAATCAGCCAATACATTATTTTTTTTCACCTTAAATCTTGAAAGTGCAATTTAATCCACTCTGAAAATATATCTAATTCCGGTGCATGTGCTGTGTCGGCATGTTGGATTAAATAATAACGATCGTTTGTCACTAACTCTTTTTCAAATAATCTAACTAACAGTTTTTCTTGAAACCACGACTTGCTCATAGGTAATGGCACTAAAGCAATGCCCATACTCTGCTGCGCAGCACGGGCAACAGCAAACATGCTGTCAAGTTGAATTATTTGTTTCGGCTCAAAGTCATTAATATCTTGCTCATCTGCCCAGCGGTGCCACGACCAAGGCCTTGATTGATGCAAAATAAGCGGCAATTCTTTTAATGCTTCAAAACCTCTACTGGCCCATTGCTGATATAAGGTTTGACTAACCGCTGGTACATAACGCACCGGAAAAAGCTCATGCACAATACTGGCATTAGGTTTGCCATTAACTAAAACAATCGATAAATCTGACGGTTTATCTTGAGTTTGTCCTGACTTAATTGTTTCTAAATGCAAATGCGTATTAGGGTGTATTTCGGCCCATTCTCTTAATTTAGGCACTAATAATTCACTGGAAAAAAACTCAGGTAAACTCAATACAATTTGGCTGGTTAAAGCCGTTTGGCTAAACTCAGCAATGGTTAGCTCTAACTGAGAAATTATCGGCTTAACTGAGTGATAAAAACGATTTCCAGCTGGCGTTAGTGCTATTTTCCTAACATTGCGAGTAAATAAGCTTACGCCAAGTTGCTGCTCTAAATGTTTAATTTGATGACTCACTGCTGAAGGAGTGAGATACAACTGCGTAGCTGCGTGTTTAAAGCTTAAGCATTTAGCGGCAATACAAAAAGTACGTAAACCACGAATAGGTGTTTGAATAGGCATAATAAAACTCGATAATAATGATTACGTTAATTACTCACAGTACATATAAGCCAAATAAAGCAAAGCATGTACCAACCAATTAACACACTGATTTTATTGAAAATACCCTTCATTACAAAAAACTAAAAGCACCTCATTGGTGCAACAAACAACTGTATACGGGTATAAAAGTTCAAGGTAAAAAAAAAGCACCAAAAGGTGCTTTAAAGGGGATCGTTATTAAACTGAGGAGAGTTCAATTCACAAATCCATAGTACCTAGTTAAGTACAGTGATAAAAACGATAAAAATTCACTCAATAGGTTAATTTAATTCACTTATAACCCATTGATTTATTTATAGACAACAATTCCTGTCAAGCTGTATATGGGTAATTTTCTCTGCCCACAAAGCGCTGTTTGTTTTGAACAATAAAATTTAAAGTAAAAAAAAGCACCTATAAAAGGTGCTATAAAATGAGGATCGTTATTAAACTCGAGGAAGTTCAATTTACAAATCCATAGTACCTAGTTAAGTACAGTGATAAAAATGATAAAAATTCACTTAACAGCTTAATTAAATTCACCTATTAAAAAAATTTTAATATCAGTTAATTAACTAAGCCAATTTTCTCTTTGGCATTTATTGGCAAACCATAATAAAGCGACTGCGACAACTATTACCAGAGCCGGCATAACTGCGCTTGCGGGGCCAAATACTTCCAGTGTATTACTGATAAAAAATGCATGAAACATTTGCGAGAAAACGCCCACTAAGGATATTTGAAATAACTTTACCGCCAAGAGCTTTTTCATTAATAAAGCTACACAACCTAGCCCACCACTAATAACCGCTACACCAAAGGCAATATTAGCCCATAAAGGCGTAAGCGCATGCCGCTGTTGCTCTTCTTCAGATAAGCTAGCAACCATTTCAGGTGTCATCATCATTTGTCCAATAAAGGCAAGCACCCCAATTAAATTCCAAACTAAGGCAAATACCACCACTATGGTAAACCACGGGGGAACTGTTTTTGTTTGCATTACGACTCCTTTATTCATCACTAATAATTAAATACTACAAAGCTATATAGCATGATTATATGCTGTAAAAAAAATAAAGTGCTGTTTTGTATCAAGGTTCTGGTGGTAGTTTAAGATAATGGCGAGAATTTTATGCAAGTGCCTTAGTCGCCATAAACATAACAGCTAAAATAACTCCATGTTCAATGGCTGATAATACCAAGCTAACTTATAAAGCAGATAAAATGAAAATATTAAGTTTACAGTTAACTATGACCCAAATTACCGAGCATCAATGGCCGTTGTTCGAACGCTTACATCAAGACTCTGAGGTAATTAAGTTCTGTTTTGATCAAGCTCCAACTGAAGAAATTCGCAGTAAGTTTGTTAGCCGATTAACGCCTTGGTCCCCTTCATCTAAAGAGAGTCTGTGTTTAGTGATCACTGAGAAAAAATCAGCCTTGTTAGTCGGTGTTACCGGATTTAAACTTATCAACGGCATTGCTGAAGTCGGTTATTTATTATTGCCCGAATTTTATCGGCAAGGTTATGCGACAGAATCTTTATGTGCAGTAATTGAGTGGGCCATAGCTGAACATAATATTACTGAGTTTAAAGCTATAGTTACCGCTGGAAATGTTGGCTCAGAGCGAGTTTTAACAAAGTGCGGCTTTGAACTCACTAAAACAGTGCCAAATGCTTACGAAATAGCTGGCAAGCGCTACGCTGATCATATTTATAGCTTATCTACAGAAATGTAGAGTACGAAGGTAGAGCAGCTAGATAAAGCAGTTTGTTAAAGCTATTTATTAAAAGCTATTTGTTAAAAGAAAATGGAGCCATTTGGCTCCATTAAATCATTCTGTATTTTGCTGAAGATCTTAAGTCTGTGGCTTATCACTTAAAGCTATAAGCTCGGCCATTACTGCTTATAAATATCTTCTGGTTTCAACTTCAATACTTTTCTACCCAGTTTAAGTTTAGCTTTATCACTGCTTTTCGCAGCAGGCTTGGCTTTTGGGTTTACATAAATAGCACTGGCTTTTGGTTTAGCGCTTTTGTAATTAGTTGACTTGTTTTCAATAACTTCTTCTTCAACGCTGTCTGCTACTTTGTCGCGGCTTGGCACAAATTTGTCAGGACGCTTAACATAAAACTTTTTTTCCAAACCTTGCAAAAAGTTACGTAGCACTTGGTCTTTACATTGGCGGAAATGTTTATGATCTGGCTTTCTAAAAAAAGCACTTAGCTCAGCTTTACCGATGCGAAAGTCAGCAAGTTCAAGTACGCCAAGAATATCTTCCGCTTTTAAGTTAAAAGCAATTTTTAACTTAGTTAAGACAATGTTATTAGTGATGCGTTTTTCAGGCGCGTGTTGTGGGCCGTCTTTTTTACCACGTTTTTCGTTAATCAAACCATTTAAAAAAATAGCCAGTTGGGTATCAGGCAAATTTACTGCGTCAATATCACCTTCTCTTTTTAACCAATTACTGATTTGCTCTCTTGTTACCTCATAGTCAGCCAAGGCAAACAAGGCGATCATTTTTTTATCGTTAAAATTAAAGGTATATCGCAAGCGGCGTAAAACATCGTTATTGGTCAAAAGGTTTTCCTATTTACAAAAGTTGTGGTGATCATACCAATTTTGCTGGTATCAATAATGGTGCGCATTTTAACAGATAAGTTAGTGCTTGTGAGTAACAATTATCTTCGCTAGTTAAAACAAATAAAAAAGTACGCTTATTCATTGAGTTAGTTCAATTAGTTCGCTTAATAAAGCGCTATAAATAAACGTACTTAAATTTATACAAACCTTTAAAAATAAGCTTAATGGTACACTTCATGGCTGAAGTTAAGGTGTTTACTTTGACACATCATCCGGTTATAGCTTTGTTTATCAAGGCGAATTAAGGTTTCATGATCGCCAGCTTCTAAATAAATAAAGTCTAAACTATCAAGTTGTTTTTCACAGACTACGTTCATATTATAGGCGTCACCTATGGGTGGAATAGCGCCATGTTCGCAGTCGTTAAACATCTGATAAACTTCTTGTTCTTTCATCAAACGATAACTGGCATGCATTTTTTCATTAAGCGCCGACAAGCTGATTTTGTTACTCGCTGGTAGTACGGCCATAACATTGCGACCTTGATGATCTTCAAGTAATACAGCTTTGGCAATATTATTTAACGGCACATTAGCTGAAATTGCACTGCCTATTGAACTGCTACTGTGAAAGTGCTGTACGGTGTGATAGTCAATATGGTGCTGTGTTAAATACTGATGTAATCGAGTAGGAATAGTCATAATTACATTCTCTTTCTAATTAACCCAAACAAAGTATAGAAGCTGACTAAAAAACCAACAAGTCAATATAGATAATTACCCAATAGCTTAGAAGATAAAATGACGAGCTAAAATCACAGTAATTAACACTAAATAGTGGCCGAATTTAGCGACTGATTTATATTTATTCGCCAACAGCGCTAGCACTTTTGCCAAGCCTTAATTAGAATGTGCTGCGCTTTATTCTTCATTAATAGCTTAGCCGGGAACACATGAGTCAATCACCTAGTATTTTATCGCCAATTGTAGCTAAACGTCGTGGTAAACTTGCCGACAAAAAGATATGGTCAAACTTACCTGGCAGTAGTAGCGCCCTCGCTATTATGCAGGCGGCAAAGTTAGCACAAGCGCCAATTTTATTAATTACTCATGACACGCCAACAGCGCTGCGTTTAGAGCAAGAATTAATTAGCTTAAATACTGATAATGCACTGGCATTATGTTTATTTCCTGATTGGGAAACCTTGCCTTATGATACTTTTTCACCGCACCAAGATATTATTTCTCAACGGTTAGCCACATTACATAAATTATCACGCATTGAAAAAGGCATAGTCATTGTGCCAATTTCTACACTCGTGCAACGCCTAGCGCCGAAACAATATTTAGAAGCCAATAGCTTGGTAATTAAAAATGGTGATAGAAAAGACTTACACCAATTACGTCAAGAATTAGAAGCTAGTGGCTACCGCGCGGTAGATCAAGTTATGGAGCATGGCGAGTTCTCAGCGCGCGGCGCTATTCTTGATTTATTTCCCATGGGTAGTAATACCCCATTTCGTTTAGATTTTTTTGATGATGAAATAGACGAGATACGCTTATTCGACCCTGAAAATCAGCGTTCGAAAGACAAAATTGAAGCGATAAACTTACTTCCCGCACATGAATTTCCACTCGATAAGGCTGGCATAAATTTATTTCGTAGCCAGTATCGTGAAAAATTCACCAGCACCATTAACAAAGAATCAATTTATCATCAGGTTAGTAACGGCATTATGCCTGCCGGTATTGAATATTACTTGCCGCTGTTTTTCGAGCAAACCAATAACCTATTTGATTATTTATCAGAGCAAACCTTAGTGGTTATTAGTGGCGATATCGATAAAGCCCTCGCCCATTACTGGACTGATGTTGAATACCGCTATGAAGATCGCCGTTACGACCCTACACGCCCACTGCTACCGCCAGCAGAGCTATTTTTAAATATTGAAGAACTTTACACGGCGTTAAAGCCCTTTGATCGCATCACCATTAAAAATGAAGCAGAAGTAGCTAGCGAAATAGAAGCTGAGCAAACCAGTAAAGCCGGTCATATTCATTATAACGTTAATACCCTGCCCGATTTAACCGTTAGTCATCAGCTAAAGCAGCCTTTTGAGTTACTTGAAAATTTTATCGCTGATAAAGAAACACCTGATAAAATTTTGTATGTTGCCGAAAGCCAAGGCCGACGTGAAAGTGTACTTGAGTTATTACTGCGCAATAATATTAAGCCGCCGCTATTTGAAACTATAGAAGACTTTATTAATAGCCCTGAAAAACAAGGCATAACGGTAAATGCGCTTAATCATGGTTTTGTCTTTCAAGCTAAAGGCGTGGCCAAAAAAAATGCCATAGCACTGATCACCGAGTCTGAATTATTAGGTGATAGAGTTAGACAAACTCGCCGCCGCGCAAAACAACAAGACATACATGCCGACGCGATATTTAAAAACCTTGCTGAATTATCTATCGGTCAACCAGTAGTACATATTGAGCATGGTATTGGTCGTTATTTAGGACTACAAACTCTAGAAACCGGCGGTATTACCACAGAGTTTTTAATGCTTAGCTATGCCAACGAGGCAAAATTATATGTGCCGGTTGCATCGCTACATTTGATCAGCCGTTATTCAGGTAGCGACGCCGACCATGCGCCATTACATAAATTAGGTAATGACACTTGGAGTAAAGCTAAGCAAAAAGCCGCGGAAAAAGTACGTGATGTCGCCGCAGAATTATTAGATATTTACGCTAAACGCGCCAGCAATAAAGGCTACGGCTTTAACTACGATAAAAAAGAAATGCGTGCTTTTGCTGACAGTTTTGGTTTTGAAGAAACTTTCGACCAAGAAACTGCCATTAACGCAGTAACCAACGATATGATCACCGCCAAAGCCATGGACCGTTTAGTATGTGGTGATGTCGGTTTTGGTAAAACCGAAGTGGCAATGCGCGCGGCATTTATTGCTGTAAACGACAACAAGCAAGTCGCTATTTTAGTACCAACCACATTACTTGCTCAGCAGCATTATGAAAACTTCCGCGACCGTTTTGCCAACTGGCCAGTAAATATTGAGGTTTTATCGCGCTTTAAAAGCGCCAAAGAACAAACCGAAATCATTAAAAAAGTAGAATCAGGCCATATCGATATTTTAATAGGTACTCATAAACTGCTGCAAAACAGCATTAAATACCACGACTTAGGCTTATTGGTTGTTGATGAAGAGCACAGATTTGGTGTTAAACAAAAAGAGAAAATAAAACAGCTACGCGCCAATGTTGACATTCTCACCCTAACGGCAACCCCTATTCCGCGTACGTTAAATATGGCGATGGGCGGCATGCGCGACTTATCCATTATTGCCACGCCTCCGGCAAAACGTTTAGCGGTAAAAACCTTTGTTCGCCAGCGTGACGACGCCTTAATTCGCGAGTCAATTCTTCGAGAAATTCTTCGTGGTGGTCAAGTTTATTTCTTACATAACAATGTTGATACTATCGAAAAAACCGCCGCAGATATTCAAACCTTATTACCTGAAGCGAAAATAGTGACTGCGCATGGCCAAATGCGTGAACGTGAACTTGAACGCATCATGGGGGATTTTTATCATCAACGTTATAACGTATTAGTGTGTACCACCATCATTGAAACCGGCATTGATGTACCAACTGCCAATACCATTATTATGGACAGAGCCGACCATTTAGGTTTAGCCCAGCTGCATCAACTGCGTGGTCGTGTGGGACGTTCGCATCACCAAGCGTATGCCTATTTATTAACGCCGCATGAAAAACGCATGACTAAAGACGCGAAAAAACGTCTTGACGCGATTGCCTCGCTCGAAGATTTAGGTGCAGGCTTTACTCTTGCTAGCCACGATTTAGAAATTCGTGGCGCCGGTGAATTATTAGGTGAAGAGCAAAGCGGCTCAATGAGCCAAGTCGGTTTTAGCTTATATATGGAAATGCTCGACCAAGCGGTAGCAGCCTTAAAAGAAGGTAAGCAACCATCGCTTGACCAAGTTATGTCTTCACAAACTGAAATTGACTTACGCGTGCCAGCGCTGCTGCCAGACGATTATATTTTTGATGTTAGCCTACGTTTAAGTTTGTATAAGCGTATTGCTAGCTGTAAAAATAAAAATGCCTTAGATGAAATTCAAGTAGAATTAATTGACCGTTTTGGTTTATTACCTCAAGCGGCTAAAAACTTAATACAAATTGCTAAACTACGATTTAAAGCGCAAAAAATTGGTATTCGTCGTATTGAAGCAGGTCCTGCGGGTGGCTCAATTGAATTTAGTGATAAAACCAATGTAGATCCTGTTTTTATTATTGGTTTAATACAGCAACAACCAAAAATATATAAACTCGACGGCGCAAATAAATTGAAGTTCAAGCTGGCCAGTGAAGACGCTAAATCGCGCTTTACCTTAATCACCAATATGCTAAATGAGCTAGGTAAAAAAATTAAATAAGCTAACATAAGCCCAAATAACTCACTCTGACTATAGGGTCTATTGAACTTTTGAGGTTACTTTTACAGCGACATGTTTGATATTTAGACAAGACAGAGCATATGAAGTGTAGCTTGCTCGGCTTTATCTCCTGAGTCGCTCTACCTTCTGCATCCATGCAGCCGTAAATGAACAGGCGATAATGCCGTATAAATGTTAACCCTGAAAGATCAACAGACCCTTATATAATTTGCTAATATAGCCAAGCGTTGTCTTAGCAAATAAACTCATTAATTGGACCATGAATGACTTTTAAGAAACTCATCATATTTACCACCAGCTTCCTGTTTACCAGTGGGGTATTAGCCGCGCCCGTAGCCAAAGAACGTTGGTTTGAAGTAGAAGTAATTTTATTTAGTCAATTAGGCGATAAAAGCATACTAAAAGAAGCTTTCCCTGCGGCTGAAGATGTAACGCCAATGCCTAAATATAAACGCGTTATCGATTTACTTGCGCCCTATATACAACCGGATCTTAGCCCTTTAAAACAATTATTACCCGGTTGTGATTCGCCAGAATACCCTAACAGCTTATTTATTCAGGCGAGCCAACCTGCGCCACTATTTATCGAAAAGTCATTAGCAGAAATTGAGCAGTTACAAATTGAGCACTTAGGTGCTGATATTGAACAACCAACAACGAAAGCTACTTTTGAAGTACAAAATACCAGCCCAATAAACAGCGCCACAATTGATGAAAACACCAGATTTTCTGAGTCTGAAAGTGTCGCGATTGTAGATAATATTGAAGCGCCATTAACCACTCAAAACTCAAACCTAACTACAGGGTTTGACCAAGCTTTTGTATCATCATTAACCCTTAAGCAAATTGCATTAGTTGCTGAAGCCGAACAAACTTTCTCACCAATACAATTTTTAGCTAAACAGAACTTAATCGAGCAAGGCTTAACCCAAAACAGACAACAAGGTTTATGCCGTCTACCAGAAAGTTACTTTAGTGAAACAAGCCAACAAGCTGGCGATTTCAACTACAACGGCTTTCCGGTTAAAAGCATGCCGACCACCATAAGTAATACGGAAAACCTTTACAGTAAAAAACCTTACTTGCTCAACAAAGAATCTCTGCAACTGCACGATATTGTTAAGCAATTAAAATTAAGTAAAAACTTCAGACCACTTTTACATTTAGGCTGGCGCCATGCCCCTGTTGATAAAAAATATGCCGAGGCGTATCGAGTTTATGGCGGTGACCACTTAAACGAACATTACCAGCAGGCTCAAAAAGACTACCAAGATGTCGTCGACGAAGCCTTGCTTTTAGAGCAACAAGTTTTTGAACAAGATACCGCTGCTGACGGCTCTTTTCAGCGAGATAATATTGATGAAGCTCGGATCAATGCAAATCAATTTGATGAAAGCCAACTTGATGAAAACCAGCTGAATACTAAAATAACAGAAAAAATAAGTGAAATAATTGCCCAAGCGCCATCTATTGATGAAAGTAAAATTGCCGAGATAAATGCCGCACTTGATAACCCTGAGCAGTTATTAAATTTTCTTCCTAATAATAAGCAATTAAATGTGGCTAATCCGCCAATAGCGCCTTTACAACCTTGGCAGCTAGACGGTTTATTTAGAGTGCATTTGAACCACTATTTATATATCACCGCTGACTTTTCTATTATTAATACCACGCTTACCCAACAAGCAACTCATGCCTTGAAATCAGCTGAGCCACTTGATATTAAACCGATTCGCTTTCAACAAAATAAACGTGTGATCAGTGGCGAAATTCATTATTTTGACCATCCGTATATGGGCATGATAGTACAAATTAGAAAGCACAAACGGCCACAACTAGAGCCAGAACTTTAATTAACAAGAAAGTAGAGAGCAAACATGCAAGATCAAGACAAAATTCAAGCCGCAGTATTTCGCCGTTTACTTAGTCATTTAGACAACCGCAAAGATGTTCAAAACATTGAATTAATGAACCTAGCGGGCTTTTGTCGTAACTGTTTTTCAAAGTGGACGGTTGCAGAAGCTGAGAAGCTTGGTATTGAAGTAGATATCGACACCGCGCGTGAACAAGTTTATGGCATGCCTTACAGCGAGTGGAAAGAGAAACACCAATTACCAGCAACGCCTGAGCAATTAGCCAAATTTAATGAGCTAAACCCGAAGAAATAATATTTAGCTTAACGAGTCGCTAAGTTTAAAGTAAAGCTAATAACTCCATCACCTTCGCAAGTTCAGCTAATGGCTGACGCTTGCGAGATGAGGTAAATACGAAGTAATTTATTAGCCAGCTAATTTATTAAGCCGCTTATTCAGTGACTAACTCTGGCATTGGCTTTGCTAAAGTGGGCTGCTCAGATCTTTCTTTTTCTTCCCGACTTTCGCTGCGATGATCACTTGCTAACCAGTGATATAAAAGCGGTAGCACTATCAAGGTAAAGAAAGTACCAATTAACATACCGGCCACTAAAATTATTCCTATGCTATTTCGCGCCTCTGCACCTGCACCTGTAACTAAAACTAAAGGGAAATGCCCTAATACGGTTGCAGCAGTTGTCATTAATATTGGTCTTAAGCGTGATGTTGCAGCAGATTTTACTGCCTCAAGTTTACTCGCACCTTGCAGTTGCATATGATTAGCAAATTCAACGATTAGAATACCGTTTTTAGTGATCAAGCCAATTAAGGTGATTAACCCTATTTGCGAATAAATATTAACCGAGGTCATGCCCAAAAAGGCGATAGATAACGCGCCACTTAATGCTAACGGCGCACAGCCAAGTAACACCACTAACGGATCTCTAAAGCTATTAAACTGAATAGTTAAAACAAAATAAACCACAATCAAGGAAATCAGTAATACATTAATCATAGTATTACCTTCTTTGCGCAGTTGTCTTGACTCGCCAGCGTAGTCAATAGAGTAACTTTGTGGCAATAACTCAGCGGTAATATCTTCAATCGCACTTAAGCCCTTTTCCTTGGTTACGTGCGGTAAAATACCAGCAAAAATACGAAATGATTTTTGCTGATTAAAAGAGCCCAGTACTCTTGGCCCGGTCGTCGCTTTTATTTTGGCAAAACTTGAAACCCGCACTAAGTCACCATTGGGTGTCGTAATATGCATATCGAGAATATTTTCAGGAATATAACTTTCTTGCTTATTAACCACTGGAATAACGCGGTAAGCTTTGCCATGGTCATTATATTGATTAACAAAGTTATTCGACATTAATACGCTGAGCTGCTCATTTACTTGTGCCAAACTTAAGCCTAAATCTGCCACTAGGCTTCGATTTATTTCTAACTCTGCCTGAGGTAAGTCAATTTTTAAGTCGGTATCAATAAACATAAAGTTACCGCTTTGATAAGCTTTTGCAATAATGCGCTCAGCATATTTACGCATATTTTCAACGTTGTCGTTAGTTCGCACTACAACTTCCACGTCAAATTGGCCAGCCGTTGGTAAAGCAGTGGGTAAAATAGGGAATAGTTTCAACTCGCTAATTGCACCTAGTTTTCCATAAAGCTCAGGTAAACTTTCATGCACGCTTTTTTCTCGTTGATCATATGGCGTTAATTCAACACCACCAAAACCTGCAGAGGCTGAGATGATTTGCCAAACAAACTGCCCACCATCAGTAGTTTTTAAGGTATCAACCGCTTTATTCATATGCCCTGAAGTATAAGCAAGTGACGACTCTGGTGGCGCTTCTACAATCACGCTAATAGAGCTTTGATCTTCGACCGGTGCTAGTTCTTTTTGCGACAGCATATAAAAAGGTACCATCAATAAACTAAAGACCACGCCAATAACAACAATTTGTGCACGCCAGTTAAAGATATGACCAAGTGCAGTTAAGTAGCTATTTTGCATGCGCTCAAAACCACGGTTGATCATTTTAGTTAACTTACCTTCTTTCCCCCCCTCAGGAGATACATAAGCACTCATAATCGGTGATAAGGTAATAGCAACAATGCCAGAAATAAGTACGGCAACCGCTAAGGTGAAAGCGAATTCTCTAAACAAATAACCGGTTAAGCCAGACAAGAAACCTACTGGCGCATAAACGGCAGCCAAACTTAAGGTCATTGCAATAACAGGCACTAATAATTGCCGTGAGCTAATTAATGCCGCTTGAAATCGCCCCATGCCAGCGCGCATATGCTTGGCAACATTCTCAACCACTACAATGGCGTCATCAACGACCAAACCAACCGATAAAACAATTGCGAGGATGGTTAAAAGGTTGAGTGAAAAGCCCATTAGCGACATCACCGCAATCGCCCCTAAAATGGAAATAGGAATGGTGATAAGCGGCACTAAAGCTGAGCGAAAAGAGCCCATCATCGCCAAAACTACTAAGCCAACTAGTAATACGGTTTCTAATAAAGTGGTGAAAATTTCTTTAATGGCATCACGCATATATAAGGTGCCATCAAAACCTATCGAAATATTTAATCCCTGAGGTAAGCTGGCATTTATGGTATCTAACTTTTTATAAAGCTCATCACCTATTGCCATTTCATTGGCGCCAGGTAGTGGCCAAATCGCTATAAATGTAGTTTGTTGGTGATCTAAGCGGGCATCAACAAAACCTTCTTCTTCGCCAATTTCTACTGTAGCTAAATCACCTAAACGAATTTGTGCGCCGTCAATTTCACTCACCACTAGTTGTTCAAAGTCTTCAATGGTGGTTAAAGTGGTATTAGCCATTAGATCAATGCGCTGACGATTGTTTTCGCTATACCCTAATGTCGCAATAGTATTGTTATTACGTAAGGCTTGAAAAACTTGTGCCGCGCCAATATTGAAAACAGCAAGCTTTTCAGAATCAATCCAAACTCGCATGGCTGGGTTGCGCCCACCTTCTAACGTGACGTTTTGCACACCGGGAATATCACCTAATATCGGGGTAATATTACGAGTTAAATAATCAGAAACTTGAGCGCGTGCCATATTTTGTGCTTCTACATTTAAGTAAAAAATAGCATATGGGCTATCAGCACGCCTTACTGAAACCGAAGGGTCTTCAGCCCCTACAGGTAACTCAAATTTAATTTGTCCTAAACGAGTGGTTAATTCAGCCAGCGCCGCAGTAGTATCATGGTTAAGCGTTAACCACGCGGTAACTTTGCTATTACCTGAAGTAGTTGCTGAGTCAACATAGTCAACCCCCGGCACAGTTGAAGCAATACGCTCAATAGGCTCGGTAACAAAGCCTTTCACAACATCGGCAGAAGCGCCAGTATAGGTTGTAGTAATTTCCAAAGACGCACTTTCAATGCGCGGATATTGTTGTACGGAAATATTGCCTATAGAATAAAGTCCTGCCAAAACGATAAGTAATGACAAAACAATGGCTAATATAGGCCGGCGAACAAAAATATCCATTATAGACGTTTGTTTTTCGTGAAGCGCGCTCATTATTGTTGTGCTCCATCAAGGAGTAATTGCGCACTTAAACTGCTTTTATTTTCGATATTTGGGTAAACTAATAAACCATCATTAAGTTTAAATGCCCCTTCTGTGGCAATTAAAACATCCGCATCAAGACCTGATAAAACCACTTGTAGATCACCGTCACGTTTCCCTAACTTAACCTCAACACGTTCGGCGCGATATTGATTATTATCGTCAACGACTAATTTAAAAACAAAGCTGCCAAAATGATTACGACTAATACTCGCATCAGGCACTAATACAACTTGCTGTTGCACTTCAGGTACATCTATTTGAACAATCTCATTATGGTGTAACCATGACTGCTCATTCACTAATTCAGCGCGATATTGTAAATGACGAGATTGGGCTTTAATTTGTGAGTCTTTGGCAATGATTGTGGCAGTTCTATCTGATTGCTCTGCACCATTTATTGACTGTATGTTAATCGTGTCACCGACTTCAAGCTGAGCTTTAGTTTGTGGTAATTGAAAGTCTACCCATATTTTATCGTTATCACCGACTAAGGTGGTAAGCATTGAATTAGCCGACAAGTATTGACCTTGCTGGTAAGTGTCTAACGATAAGGTTCCTGAAAAGGGGGCGGTGATCTTCTTGCGTGAAATTATCGATGTTAAATTAGCAACATTAGCTTGTTCAATATGGTATTGGGCTTCGGCAACATCGAAATCTTGTTGGCTAATTCGGTCTTCAGCTAATAAGGTACGAACACGCTCAAGCGAAGTTTTAGCTAGTTTTAAGCGCGCCTTTGTTGCTGATAATTGCGCCTGTTCTTCAGCAAAATTAACCACCAATAATAACTGGCCTTTACTGACTTTTTCACCGGCAATAAAGTTCACTTGCTCGATAACACCCGGAAATTCATTTTGCAGTTGCACCACTTGTGGGGCGACCGCTTGGCCAGTAACTTTATAGCGAGATTGATACGATGATAGCTCAGTAACCGTGGTATTAACCGCAGCAGAAGGCTCAGGGAAAGATGCTGCCATCGCCATACCCGCTTGTATTTGTTGAAATTTAAAAAAGCCTAATCCGGCAATTGTGACGGCAATGATAATAACCGTCACTAACCAGCGATAAATGTTCATTGTTATTCTCCAGATGTTAATTCTTATATTTGTTGATTAAGCCTGCTTAATTCTCATATTAACGATTTAATATTTTGGCTATGAGAACCTCTCGACTAACCTTTATTTATTTCTTGGTGGTTATTACCTTAGCGCAGCCCTTGTTTAACTAGCTCGGCAGCTGCTTTTTCAATGCCGGCAGCATCAAGACTTTTTTTCCATGGGTACGAATTTAGTAACCTTTGTAAACTTTTAACCATGAAGTCGTCGGTTACTATCGGTGCATTTACAGAGTCGGTTCCGTCTGAAATATTTTTAAGTTGAATTACCCGCTTAACACTTTCAGAGCCAACAGCTAGCGCCCAACAGCCTAAATTAATTTCTTCAATGATTTGTTCAAGGTTTTCCGTAATGGCTAGTTCACCCGTTGCTGCGGCATTATTCATACATTGGTCAAAGGTATGTTTGCATTGCTCATGTGAGCGGATCATGCGATCCGTCCATAATTCAGAGGCGCGACTGATCACTAATTCATTCGTTGAAAAACATTCTAAGTGGCTATCAAAAGGGTAAACTTGATTTTTTGTTGAGCTTAATAACATCAGCGCAATCATTTTTTCTGGTGTGGTTAACTCCATCGCCATCACCTGTCTAAAGATACTACATTGATGTTTAAAAACATGTGTTGCTAAAGCAAATATGATGTCTTCTTTACATTGCACTAGCTTATAAATGGAGCCCATAGACAAGCCAGCTTTTTTCGAAACAGCTGACATAGTGAAATCAAGTAACGAGCTTTCATTTATGCAGTCAACTGCTGCTGATAATATAATTTCTTCTTGCTGCTGCGGACTATATTTAGGTGCCGGGGCCATGGTTTTCTCACTTAATTTATTTTAGTTAAACTCGTAATTTAAGCTTATTGTTCTGCTTATAAATAAGTTTTTTCTCAATATGGTATTAACTGGCTTTGCTGTTGTTAATCTTCAACAGCACCTTTAGTACCTGTTATACAGCAGCCTATTTAACTGTATAACGCAACTCGAACAAAGTTCGAACACCATTCGAATAAGGTTCATTTTAATGAAAATAACCCCATAGTCAAGTGATGTGAATACAGAATAAGCGCTTAACAATTGCTTTTAACGATGGGAATTTTAGGTAAAACTATGAATATTAAGGAAAGAGTTTAGCAGTAAATATAATTAAAAAATTTATTCGTTTGTTGTATGCATATCGGGGAACCATAAATAAAAAAAGCGCTATTGCTTCATCAATAACGCTTTATAGGTCTTTAATTTATTAATACCAAAAAGCAAAAGCTAACTCAGATGGCTTAAGTGAGCTAGTTTAAGTGAATAAATTTGAGTAAGTAAATCTAAGTTAAGCAGCTCAATTATGCTTTTTTAAGATAGGCAGCCACTAAAACAATACGGGTACCATTTACTTTACCTTCAATATGCTCAGGGTTATCCGTTAAAGTAATACCACGAACCATGGTGCCTTGCTTAGCGGTAAAGTTAGCGCCTTTAACTTTTAAGTCTTTAATTAAGGTTACATTGTCGCCGTCTTGAAGTTCTGCGCCATTACTATCGCGGGTTGGCCCATTACTACGCTCTGCAGCAATACCCTGCTCTGCCCACGTTTTCACGTTGTCTTCGAGATAAATCATATCTAGCGCATCTTGTGCCCAACTTTCACTAGAAAGTTTATGTAGCATACGATACGACATTACTTGTACCGCGGGCTCTTGATTCCACATGCTGTCGTTCAAACAACGCCAGTGATTCATATCAAGTTCTTTATTACCTTCAATTTGCTCAAGACAAGTTTGGCAAACATAAATACATTGTTGAGCGCTACCATCACTTGTAGGTGGCACTTCAAAAACAGATAAATCAGAGCTAGATGTACACAATTCACAGCTGCTATTGCTGCGATTTTTTAAAGCATTTTCAGTAGACATAATATTTTAAACTTTTATTAATGATAAATAATCCGAACCAAAATGAGCAATGTTCAGACTAGGAAAATAAATTAGCGCTATTATGCCTTTATTCATGCAAGCTTAATAGGGGCTGTTGATCTTTCGAGATTACTTTTACAGCAATATGTTTAATATTTAGGCAAGACAGAGCATGTGAAGTGTAGCTGGCTACATGAACATGCAATATCGCCGTATAAATTTCAAACAAATGCTGCCCTTTGGGTTCATTTAAAACGGATTTATTCTTTGTTGCCTACATGGATGTAGGTACTTAGCGTGAGCAGGATGCGTAAGCTGTGCTCGCTTTTTAAATAGAATAACTATGATACAAAGCTCGCGCCGCGATTAAATCCGTTTTAAATTGAATAAATTTTAACCCTGAAAGATCAACAGCCCCTAGTATAAAGAGTTAAACACTTAAGGTTACATGAGAAGAAATAGTTGGTGTCATAACCGACTGATAGAGCTTTAAAGGCCGCGTGCTTATGGTTAATTTATCTGTTGTATTTACCATGTTATTATCGTCAAATAACGAGCTAACCTTTTTAAAAGTTCGCTTAATATCATGATGGATTTCATGTAACTCTTGATGCATTTGATGTAGTCGCTGGACTATTTCACTGTCTAAATGCTCTTTGCTTGAACCCGAATCAGTAGCTAAAGCATACGTGCTGATCAAAGCCTGTTGACGAGCGTAGTAGTTATGATTTTGTTGATTTTTTTCAGCTATATGGTAGCTGTTCTCAATATCAAGCAGTGTTTTGTGTAGCTGTCTTTCAAAAGCACTATCAGTATTAGTGCTTGTACTTTCAGGTGAGCGAGTTTCTAAGTAAGGTGCAATATCTGTTGGAGTAGTGCCGAGAACATTAGCCTGATTTTTTCTACGGTTATCAGCAAAGCTTGCTGATGAACTCATATTAAATAGTCGTGATACTGGCTGAATATACATAACACACCTGCGCTTTGCTCAATTAATAAGCTCATTTTAGCGAAGGCGGTTAGCTGCATTTGTATGGTTTTGTAACTTAAATAAAGGAAGTTGCAACCTAGTTACATTTACTAAAAGATGAGCTTATTAAGTTAGGTAGAACAGGTTGAAATTGGAGCATAAAAAAAGGCAACACTGTTGCCCTTTTCAAATGCTGTAGGTAAAGCTTTCTAAATAGAAATTAGATAAAAACTATAGGTTATTACTGCTTTCTTGAGCCGTATCTATACTTAAGGTTTGGTTTTCACCGGCAAATTTATCTACCCAAATAGCAATAGCGCCATCGCCAGTAACATTACAAGCGGTACCAAAACTGTCTTGTGCCATATAAAGGGCGATCATTAAAGCCAGTGCAGCATCAGTAAAGCCTAACATACTACCTAATAAACCTATTGCCGACATTACTGCGCCACCAGGGGCTCCCGGTGCTGCGATCATGGTAACACCTAGCATTAGAATAAACCCGAACATGCCCATTAAAGAAGGTAATGCCAGCTCTGGCGTTAATAACATAACCGCAGTTGCACAAGTAACTATGGTAATGGTTGAGCCACTTAAGTGAATAGAAGCACAAAGCGGCACAGTGAAGTTGGCAATTCCATCACTGACCTTATTTTCTTTCGTCGCTTTTAACGATACCGGAATAGTTGCTGCACTCGACATGGTACCTAAAGCGGTAAAATACGCAGGCATCATATTCTTTAATAATTGACCGGGAGAGCGGCCTAACGCCATGGCAGTGCTGACATACATCACAGTGATCCATAACCAGTGCATTGTTATTGCAAGTAACAATACAACGCCAAAGGTTTGTAAGGTAGAAAATACCGTACCTTCAACACTCATTTGAGCAAAGACACCGGCAATATAAAAAGGCAATGCAGGAATAATAACTTTGGCGAGTAAACCGTCGATAATATCTCTGGTTTCATTCACCCCTTTGCGCAGTGATGTCGCGTTAGTAGCACTAATGCCAATACCAAGAATAAAGGCTAAAGCCAATGCCGTCATCACATCAAATAACGGCGCAATAGTCAGGTTAATATAGCCCGATAATTTTTCACTGTGTTCTACTACAGGCGCAATATTTTCTGATGTAAAGCCGGGTAGAAGGTTGCTGGCAACAAGATAGGCAAGTGAGCCGGCGATAATAGTTGAACCGTAAGCAAGACCAACAGTTTTACCTAATAAAGAACCTGAGCCTTGTGGCAGTGAAGCAATGCCGCTAGCAATATAAAAAAGGATGATTAATGGAATAGTAAAGGTAATCAACTGACCAATAAGGGTTTGCCCAGTAAAAACAAGTTGAATAAGCACATCAGGTCCATAAAGACCAATGAGCATACCGGCAATAATACCAAGGATAAGTTTAATAACTAAATTCATAAAGATTCCATATTCGTTTTAGTAAGGCACAACATTGATGCATTCTAACCTTGTTATGGACGCTACTGCCACTTAATCAACAATTTGTCACAACTACCTGCTGGGATATATTCTTTACAGACAAAATAGCCCAGTGCTGCAACGAGTTCCTGATCATAATATAAAAATGCAATGCGCTGACGTTGCCAGGGGGGAATATGAAGCTCTTGTAAGACCTTTTTTAACGGCCGGCGTTGCTGGCGATAATCAGGTAAACATTTAGGGTTTTGATGGTTAAAAGCTATAGTAACCTGTTGCCCTACTGCTGGCATTTTGACAGATAAAGTTTTGTGACCATGCGATAAGGTAGCGGCATTATTTTCAAGATTAGTACCTTTCCCATTCGAAAATTCCCCATCAACTCCAATAGAGAATACACATTGGCCAATACAATCTGGCAGGATAACAACTGAAGTATCTTGTGAAGTTTTTGGTAAAGTAACGGTAAGGCTATGCTTAGAAACATCACTAAAATCATTCGTTAAATACAAATGTTTTTGAAAACGTCTAAGCCACATTTTACCCACTTTAATCGCAGGACTTTTATCATCAGGTGCTGATAATTGCTGATAAACCTGTTCAAGTTGTTGGCTGCTGGGCATTAAGCCTTGATGTAAACTTAAAAAATAACGAAGTAAATTATTAAAGCGTGGTCGAGATAACAACTTAAGCTCGGCCAGAATAAGTTTATCAATTCCCCCTGAATCAGCGCTTTGATGTTTAGCATAATCTTGCTGAGCTAATTCATCCAGTAACAACTGCCCTTCTTGGCAATGGCTAGCACTGCGGCTAATAGTTGATAACATACTCGGCCAGCGCTCATTCAAAATTGGCATTACCTGATGGCGAAGAAAGTTACGGTCAAAGTTAGTATCTTGATTCGACTCATCTTCAATCCAAACCAAGCTGTGCTGATTCGCATAAGCCACAATTGCGGCGCGGGTTATCGTTAATAAAGGTCTGGCTAAGATATGGCCTAAGTCATTACCAGCTAAGCTTGATAGCGCTTGCATCGCAGCTAAACCTTTTAAACCCGAGCCACGCTTTAACGCCAGTAAGAAGGTTTCACTTTGATCGTCAAGATGATGACCGGTAATAATAAGCGCATTTTTCGGTGCACAATTTTGCAAGGCTTGATATCTAGCATCACGAGCTAATGCTTCAATACTCTCATTACTACTTTTATTAATATTTACGGGAATACAAGTAAAAGGCAGTGCTAATAACTGACATTGTGTTTGAGCAAATTGCTGCCAAGCATCGGCATTATCACTTAAACCATGATTAACATGACAAACTTGAATTGCGTTGTGAATTTTTTGAGCTGACTTTAGCTGAGCTAAAGCATGCAGCAGTACTTGCGAGTCAACTCCGCCACTGTAAGCAACGACGATGGGTTGATCATGGAATTTTAATAGAAAAGTTGTTAATGTCGATTCGATTGCTGACATAAATTAAACCGCCGACATAAATTAAACTGTTTTAAAAAATTAGCTAGCACAACATAAGTTCATATTGTGCTAGCTTGATCAGTTTAGCAGTAGCCAAATGACATTAAACGTTGGTAACGTTTTTCAATCAGGTCTTCTTTTGATAAACCGTCAAGATCAGCTAAATCAGATTTAAGCGCTTGCTTTAAGAAAGCCGACATTTGATCAACATCACGATGCGCGCCGCCTAATGGCTCTTCAACAACACTATTGATCAGGTCTAGCTCTTTAATGCGCTTAGCCGTAATACCCATAGCTTCTGCTGCTGTTGAAGCTTTTTCAGCTGTTTTCCATAAAATTGATGCACAACCTTCTGGAGAAATAACCGCGTAGGTAGAATATTGCAACATGTTAACTTTATCGCCAACACCAATAGCTAAAGCACCACCAGAACCACCTTCACCAATAACAGTACAAATAATTGGAACAGTTAAACGTGCCATTACTTTCAAGTTAGTCGCGATAGCCTCTGATTGACCACGCTCTTCAGCGCCAATACCTGGATATGCACCAGGAGTGTCAATAAAAGTAATGATTGGCATATTGAAACGCTCTGCCATTTTCATTAAACGTAAAGCTTTTCGGTAACCTTCAGGACGTGGCATACCAAAATTACGTTTAACTTTTTCTGCAGTAGAACGGCCTTTTTGATGACCAATAACCATTACTGGTCGGCCATCTAAACGTGCAGTACCACCAACAATAGCGCTATCATCTGCATAAGCACGGTCGCCGGCTAGTTCGTCAAACTCAGTAAATATGCGTGGTAAATAATCTAGTGTGTAAGGACGTTGAGGATGACGTGCTACACGGGCTGTTTGCCAAGCGTCTAAATCAGCAAAAATCTTTTTCGTGCGCTCAACATTTTTTTCACGCAATTGTGTGATTTGCTCTTCAAGGTCTAAGTTAAGTTCTTGACCATTATTGACCAAACGCAACTCTTCAATTTTTGCATCAAGTTCTGCGATTGGTTGTTCAAAATCCAAAAAATTTAATGACATAGCTTTATTTTCACCTAAATTTTTCATATCAGCAGCAGTGCTGATATTCATTATTTTGTTCTTGTTAATTAATTAAATTGAAGTTTTACGCAGTCTTCACCAAGTAAAACTTTCAATTCATGCAATAAAATATCGGCAGGAGTTACCCGCCATTGTACGCCCAGCTCAAGTGTTGCTTCAGCTTCTTCTCGCTGATAGAACACGCGTACTGGGCAAGTACCGTCTTTATGAGGCGACAGTACTTGAGTAAATTGTTCAATAAAATTGTCGGCAATTGCCGGCTTCTTCACATGAATATCTAGTGATTTTACATAATTTTCACGTGCCGTGGCAATGGTCATTATATCGCGACCGCCCATTGTAATGCCACCGGAGTAATCATCAAAGCTGACCTGTCCCCGACAGACTAAAATAGCGTCAGTTACCAGTAATTCTTGAAAAGCATCGTAGTCATCTGGGAATAAGCGAACATCAATTCGTGCGCTTTTATCATCGAGAGTAACTAAGGCCCAACGGCGCCCTCTTTTATTGACTAAAACTCGAACTCCAATCACTAAACCAACTGCTACGGATGATTTATCTTTACCTTGAGGTTGCAAGCTAACTAAGCGACCAGAGGCATAATGTTTAATTTCTGCCAAATAACGATTAATAGGGTGACCTGTTAGGTATAAACCTAAAGTTTCTTTTTCACCATCAAGCCAAACTTCTTCAGCCCAAGGAGCAACTTCTTTAAACGCTTGTCGGGTATCTTCTGGTTCTTCATTAATTAAACCAAACAGATCGTTTTGGCCAATTGCTTGCGCTTTGGCATGTTGCTCTGCCGCTTTAATCGCTTCAGGTAATGTTGCAAACATTGCCGCGCGATGTGGAGCCTTGCCAATTCTTGGCCCAAGGTCATCCATCGCCCCTGATTTAATTAACCGCTCAAGAATACGTTTATTGGTTTTCTTTAAATCAAGTCTGGCACAAAAATCAAATAAATCAGTAAATTCACCACCACTTTCACGGGCAGCAATTATTGCCTCAATAGGGCCTTCACCAACACCTTTAACCGCACCTAAACCATAGATGATTTGGTTATCGTCATTAACGGTAAATTTATACTGACCAGCGTTAACATTAGGTGGTAATAAGTCGATTTCCATATTGGAGCATTCATCAACTAAAGTAACAATTTTGTCGGTATTGTCCATATCAGCAGACATAACCGCAGCCATAAATGGCGCTGGAAAGTGGGTTTTCATCCACAAGGTTTGATAAGAAACTAGCGCATAGGCAGCAGAATGTGATTTGTTAAAACCATAACCAGCAAATTTTTCAACCAAGTCGAAAATTTTCATCGCTAGCTCGCCATCAACGCCGCGATCTATAGCACCTTGCTCGAAACCGGCACGTTGTTTCGCCATTTCTTCTGGTTTTTTCTTACCCATAGCACGGCGAAGCATATCAGCGCCACCAAGCGAGTACCCCGCAAGAACCTGGGCAATTTGCATAACCTGTTCTTGATACAAAATAATGCCGTAAGTAGGTTCAAGAATCGGTTTTAAGTCAATATGTTGCCAAGTTTCATCAGGGTAGCTAACCGCTTCACGGCCATGCTTACGTTCAATGAAGTTATCAACCATGCCAGATTGCAAAGGCCCAGGGCGAAACAGCGCCACTAAAGCGATAATATCTTCGAAGCAATCGGGTTTTAATTTAGAGATTAACGACTTCATACCGCTAGATTCAAGTTGGAAAACCGCGGTAGTTTCAGCGTTTAATAACACTTTAAAACTGGCTGGGTCTTCTAAATTAATACTGGCAATATCTATCGGCTCTTTACCTTGCTTTAACAGTTTTTCATCGGCCATTTCAATGGCCCACTGTAAAATGGTAAGGGTTCTTAAACCTAAGAAGTCAAACTTTACTAAACCTGCGTCTTCAACATCATTTTTATCAAATTGTGTTACCGGGTTGTTGCCTTCGTCGTCACAATAAAGTGGTGCGAAGTCAGTAATAGTGGTTGGCGAAATAACTACACCACCAGCATGTTTACCGGCATTTCGAGTAGTACCTTCAAGAATACGGCACATATCAATGAGATCTTTTACATCAGGATCTTGTGCATACGCTTCAGGTAATTTGGGCTCTTCTTCAAACGCTTTAGCTAGGGTCATACCCGGCGTTGGCGGAATGAGTTTTGATATTCGGTCAACAAAACCGTACGGGTGCCCTAAAACACGACCAACATCGCGAATTACCGCTTTTGCGGCCATGGTACCAAAGGTAATAATTTGCGAGACCGCATCACGACCATAAAGCTCAGCTGTGTGGTCAATTACCTCGTCACGCCTATCCATGCAAAAATCGACATCGAAGTCGGGCATAGAGACACGTTCAGGGTTTAAGAAACGTTCAAAAAGTAGATCGTATTCTAACGGGTCTAAGTCGGTAATTTTTTGCGCATAAGCAACCAACGAACCGGCACCAGAACCACGGCCTGGCCCAACGGGAATATTGTTATCTTTACTCCACTGAATAAACTCCATTACGATAAGGAAATAACCTGGGAAGCCCATATTATTAATAACCTCTAGCTCAATCGCTAACCGTTCGTCGTAAGGTTTTCTTTTTTCAGCGAAATCAGGGGCGTCTTTATCAAATAAAAATTCAAGACGTTCTTGTAAACCCTCTTCTGATACTTTAACCAAGAAATCTTCTATTGGTAATCCTTCCGTGGGGAAGTCAGGTAGAACATACTCACCTAAAGTAACAGTAACATTACAGCGTTTTGCTATTTCTACCGAGTTGGCTAAAGCTTCTGGAATGTCAGCAAAAAGCTCGCACATTTGTGCTTCGCTACGCAGATATTGTTCACGGCTGTATTTTTTCGGTCGGCGTTTATCGTCTAAAGTAAAGCCGTCATGAATGGCAACTCGAATTTCATGTGCTTCAAAATTTTCAGGGGTTAAGAACATTACTTCATTGGTTGCGACCACTGGCAAGTTATATTGCTCGGCTGCAGCTACGGCATGATGAAGATAGTTTTCTTCGTTATCGCGTCCGGTTCTGAGTAATTCAAGATAAAAACAATCGGGGAAATACTGCTGATAAAAAGCAATCATTTGCTCAGCAAGCTCAGTATTGCCCTTAATTAAAACTTTACCAATATCACCTTCTCGACCGCCGGAAAGCAGAATAAGCCCAGGAGCATATTCTGTTAGCCAATTTTTATCGATAACCGCGCGACCTTGAATATGACCACGTAAATAGGCTTTGGAAATTAATTCGGTGAGGTTTTTATAACCGACATTATTAGTGGCGAGTACCACCAAACGAAAAAGCTCATCGCCGAGCTCGTCACTTTTTACCCAAAAGTCACTACCAATAATCGCTTTAATACCTGCGCCATGACAAGCATGATAATATTTAACTAAACCGCATAAGTTGGTTTGGTCAGTTAATGCCAATGCCGGCATTTCAAAGTCAGCCGCTTTAGCAACAATCGGTTTGACTTTATTTAAGCCATCACACATTGAATAATCGCTGTGCACTCTTAAGTGCACAAATTTAGGATCGCTCACGACTAATTCATCATTAGTATCATTGGCTGGTAAGCTGTCATTTTGCACGTTATCAGGCATTAGCGCTGGCCGCTTGCTTGGCTTGCTTGGCTTGCTTGGCTTGCTTGGCTTGCTTGGCTTGCAAGTACATTAGCAACTGGCTTAAAACTTTTTCGATAACAATCGAGTACGCCATGTTCAATAATTTTCTCTAAATGCACTTTGGTAGGGTAACCTTTATGTTTAGCAAAGCCATATTCTGGATGTAATTTATCTAACTCGATCATTTCATTGTCACGTTCAACTTTAGCTAAAATTGACGCTGCACTAATTTCAACGACACGATCATCACCCTTTACCACTGGCTGGCAATCAATTTGACCGTTATCACCAATAAAGGTTGGGCAACGGTTACCGTCAACTAAGACATGATCAGGAGTTACATTTAAGCCCAGTACTGCGCGTTGCATAGCAAGCATGGTGGCATGTAAGATGTTTAAAGTATCAATTTCTTCAGGAGTCGCTCGCCCTATCGCCCATGAAATTGCATGTTGTTTAATTTCTTCAGCCAGCAGTATACGCTTTTTTTCTGAAAGTTTTTTCGAGTCCATCAAACCTTCGATAGGATGTTCTGGATCTAAAATAACAGCAGCCGTTACCACATCGCCTACTAAAGGTCCGCGCCCTACTTCGTCAACGCCAGCAATGCAGTAAGCAACCGGATATTCAAAAGCAGCAAAGACTTTCTTTGGCTTTTTAGCGACTGGCTTAATTTTCTCAGCTAGTTGTTTAGGTTGCTGTACTTTGCTCATGAGTTCATTAATTCCACAACGGCCTGTGCCGCTTTTTCACTGGCATTTTGTTTTAAAGCGATATGAATATCGGTAAACGCTTGGTTTAAGTTTGATTGGTCTTGATAAAGCCTTTCTTTCACCAAGGGCACTATATTATCAGGCGTCACTTGGTTTTGTAGCAGCTCAGGAACTAACGACTTTTTTGCCAATAAATTGGGCAGAGAAAACCATTCTAATTTCACCACACCTTTAAATAGGTGGTAAGTTAGGGCGCTAAACTTGTATGTAATAACCATAGGGCGTTTAATTAGTGCCGCTTCTAAAGTGACCGTACCTGAAGCCGTTAACAAACAATCTGCCGCAGCCATTGCTTGCTGTGTTTGACCAACAAGTAGCGTTAACGGTAACTTTGGAGCAATTTTCTCAGCCAATTCAGAAAATTGCTGAGCACGCTTTTCGCTAACCATAGGCACAATAAAACGCAAGTTTTCGTCATCCGCCAATAAACGCTGGGCGGATAATAGAAACGGTTCAATTAATCGTGATAATTCACCGCCACGACTGCCGGGCATTAACGCCAGTATTTTTTTATCTTCGGGTAAGTTAAGGCTTGCTCTTGCCGCTACCTTATCAGAATAAAGTGGAATATCATCAGCTAAAGAATGGCCAACAAAGGTGCAAGGCACTTGGTATTTATCATAAAACTCTTTTTCAAAAGGTAATAATGATAAAACTAGGTGTGTTGCTTCTTCAATTTTAAAAATTCGTTTTTCTCGCCATGCCCACACAGATGGACTAACGTAATGCACCGTTTTAATACCGGCATTTTTTAAGGAAAGTTCTAAACGTAAATTAAAATCAGGTGCGTCAATACCAATAAAGATATCAGGTCGGTTTTCGGTGAAGTAGTTGGTTAATTGCTTTTTAACCTCAAGTAAACGCCATAAGCGCCCTAACACTTCAAAAATGCCCATAACGGCAAGCTCTTCCATGTCAAACAGGCTATTAAAGCCTAACGCTTGCATTTTCGGACCGCCGATACCAACAAATTTTGCTTGCGGATATTGCTTTAATAACTCAGCCATTAGACCTGCGCCTAAGGTATCGCCTGAGTGCTCTCCTACCACCATTGCGAAGGTAGGAGTACAAATTTGCTCTTCAGAATTTATTTTGCTATTCACATTAACAACTTATAAAGTTTAGCGAATGATGCCACGGCTAGAGTTGGCAATAAAGTCAGCGAATAACTGCAACTCAGGCAGGTCAGCACTCACTTCATTAATTTCTTTTAACGCGTCTTCAACAGATAAGCCTTTGCGATAAACTTCTTTATAAGCTCTTTTCACCGCTAAAATTACTGACTTATCAAAGCCGCGACGTTTCATACCTTCAGAATTTAAACCAAAGGGCTTGGCTGGTTGCCCAGAAGCCATCACATAAGGAGGCACATCTTTTAAAATTAACGCGTTGGCTGCAATAAAGCTGTGGGCACCAATATGACAAAATTGATGTACGCCAGACATTCCACCTAAAATAGCATGGTCGCCAACATGCACATGGCCAGCAATTGAAGCGTTATTGGCTAAAATACAATGGCTACCTACCATGCAATCATGCGCAACATGGGTATAGGCCATAAATAAGTTATTGCTACCAATTTGCGTTAAGCTGTTGTCTTGAATAGTGCCACGATGAATCGTACAGTTTTCGCGAAAGGTATTATTATCACCAATAATAAGTTCGGTTGGCTCACCGTCATATTTTAAATCTTGGCAATCTTCACCTATGCTAGCAAATTGAAAAATGCGGTTGCCTGAACCTATTTTAGTAGGGCCATTGATAACAACATGAGAGCTGATCTCACAGTTATCACCAATAACAACGTCTTTTGAAATATAAGTCCACGGACCAATTTTGGTATTTTTACCAATAACGGCACCGGGCTCAATAATAGCTTGTTCATGGATCACAATTAAAGCACTCTTCTCGCACACATAAGATCAGCAGTACATACTACTTTGCCGTCAACTTTCGCTTCACCGTAGAATTTCCACATACCGCGACGTTCTTTGATAAATTCAACATGCAAATGCATGGTATCGCCCGGTACTACCGGCTGCTTGAATTTGGCATTATCAATAGAGGCAAATAAGTACATTTCGTTTTCGTTACGACCATTTGTAGTTTTAAAGCCCAAAATCCCCGTAGCCTGAGCCAAAGCTTCTAGGATCATCACACCTGGAAATATCGGTAACTCAGGGAAATGGCCATTAAATACTGGCTCATTAAAAGACACATTTTTAATCGCATGTAACCATTTTCCGGCTTCATAGTCTAAAACACGATCAACCAATAGCATTGGATAACGATGTGGGATTAAGGTTTGTATTTCCAGAATATCAATTACATTTTTTTCTGATTCCAAGTGACTATTCCTCTTTTTCACTTACGTTAGCGGTAAATTGCGTTAATTGTTTTTCTAAGTTTGCAATTTGTTTTGCCATTGTATCAAGTTTTCTTAAGCGCACGTTCATTTTTCGCCAATCTTTATTTGGTGAAACAGGTATACCTGATGAATAAACCCCGCCTTCTTTAATCGATTTAGTTACCATAGCCATACCAGTAAATACACAATTATCGGTAACCTTAATATGACCATTAATACCGACTAAACCAGCTATAGTACAGTTTTTTCCAATAACGCTGCTACCTGCAATAACGCTACACGCAGCCATTGCTGTATTTTCACCAATAACAACATTATGAGCAATCTGAATTTGATTATCTAAAATAACGCCATCTTTAATTTCAGTATTACCTAGGGCACCACGGTCAATGGTGGTACTTGCACCAATTTCAACACGGTCGCCAATAATCACTGATCCTAACTGCGGAATTTTATGCCATTGGCCATTTTGTGGAGCATAACCAAAACCATCAGAGCCAATAACAGTATTGGCTTGAATAAGACATTGACTGCCAATAACCACTTCATGGTAAATAGTAACATTTGCCCACAGCGAGGTATTACTGCCAATAATGGCATTTTTACCAATAAAACAACCAGCACCAATAGTAACGTTATCGGCTAATTGTACGCCTGATTCAATAACCGCATTAGCACCAATACAAACATTAGCGCCTAAATTGGCATCATCAGCTATAACTGCAGAGCTATGTATTTCATTAGCAGGTGCTGGCGTAGTATTTAATAACTGTGCCACTAAGGCATAACCCATGTAAGGGTTTGTCATCACTAAGGCGTTAGTTGGGCAATCGGTTACACAATCTTCAGTGATGATCACGGCACTGGCTTGGGTATTTTCTAATTGTTGACGATATTTACTGTTCGCTAAAAAGGCTATTTGACCCGTTTTTGCATCAGTTAATGTAGCAAGACTGCTAACGGTGATGGTGTCATCTCCGTTAACAGTCGCGCCAATTTTATCTGCTATTTCTGCAAGACTATAATGCATAAGCATCCAATTAATTTTGACAATTTACTAAGCAAAAAAGTTGGCTTAATTCATAGATGAAAATAGCCAACTTTAATAATTTTTAAAGTTCATACTCCTTATTTGAGCATGAACTTTTACTAACTAAATAATAGCAATTGCTATTATTTTAGTTTACTAACTTGCACAACAACTTCTTCGGTAATGCTGTGCTCAGGTTTAGCAAAAACAATTGCTTTTTGCTCTAAAACCAAGTCGTATTTACCTTTAGCAGCAATATTGTCAACGGCTTGACGAACAAGTGCAATAATTTTATTGGTTTCTTCGTTTTGACGAGCACCTGTTGCTTGTTGAAAAGCCTTACCTTTAGCTTGGTAATCTTGAAAAAGCGTAGCTATTTTAGTATCTAACTCTTCTTTTTCTTTAGCGCTCATTAATGAACCATCACGCTGTTTCTTTTCTTGATAATACTTAATATCTTTTTCTAGTTGAGCTATAACCGCACGGTCATCTTTGAATTCGGCTTCTAAACTTTGCATAACAGCAGCTGTTTGAGGAATTTTCCCCATAACTTCTTGAAAGTTAACAACTGCGATTTTTTGCTCTGCAGCCATTACTGAACTAGCAAGTAATAACCCTGATGCTGCGGTAGTTGCTACCATAGATTTAATAAATTTATTCAACACGAACTCCTATTTTATCTTCGTCTTTACCCTGATATATGGGCTATTAGTATAATTAAAAGGTTTTGCCAATATTAAAGCTGAAAAACTCAGTATCATCACCAGGCTCTTCTTTAAGTGGTTTTGCAAAACTAAACAACATTGGCCCCATTGGTGATATCCATTGAATAGATAAACCACCAGAGGCTCTAAAGCGGCCAATATCTGAGTAATCTGGAATTTTATCCAACTCAGTACCTAGTAATTGTGAGTCAGCATAATCTTCATAAACAAACTCAGTATCCCAAACATTACCAGCATCAACAAACATACTAGTACGCACACTATTTGAGAAGCTTTCATCTAAAAATGGGGTTGGCATGATTAACTCAATACCCGCTAACACTTTCGCATTACCACCCACTGATTGTTGTGATAATTGAATATAGTCATGTCCTTCAGGCAAACATATAGTGCCGCCACCGCCCGTTGGATCTCCACTACCAGGAACACATGTTGGATAACGGTATATCGCTTTAGGACCAACCACGTTAGTTTCAAAGCCACGTAAAGTACCGGTACCACCTGCTCTAAAGTTTTCCCAAAATGGTAATAATTGATCGTTACCATTAGTTGTACCATAACCATTACCGTAACCCGCTTCAAAACGTGTTAATACTGTCCAACGTTGATCACGACTTAGTGGGAAATACCATTTAGTATCTAAATTAAATTTAAAATACTGCACATCCGAATTTGGCGTGGTCATTTTAACCGATAAGCTTTGCTGAGAGCCGGCTGTAGGGAAAGTACCACGGTTTAATGTTGATCTTGAAATAGAGGCATTCAAGTCAAATGTTTTAAACGCTAAGCCACCATCAGGGTCGTTTGGATCTGAGTAAATATCGTAAAACTGTTGAATTTGTTCATACGTTTGTAAACGAGTAATACCGTTATGTTTAAAACCAATACCAAAGTTCAATCGAATATATTCATCAACAGGAAAGCCCAAATTAGCGCCAATGCCGTAGGTTTTGTTGTTATATTCAACAAGGTTAGCACTGCCAGCGTCAAACTCGTTGTAATAAAGTTGTCCACCAAGTGATACACCGTCAACAGTAAAGTATGGGTCAGTGAACGAGACACTAGCACTACGTGAATAACTAATGGTATTAACATTAAAACCTAATCGGTTACCAGTACCTAAAAAGTTGTTCTGTTGAATACCTGCATTTAAACTTAATTTGGTGGTAGAGCCGTAACCAACACCTGCGGTAAATGAACCTGAGGGTTGTTCTTTAACGTTAAAATCAATATCAACTAGGTCTTCTTGTTCCGGTAATTGCTTAGTTTCAAATTCAACATTTTCCATATAGGGCAAACGCATTAACCAAGCTTTAGAACCTTCAACCATGCTATTTGATAACCAAGCACCTTCCATTTGACGCATCTCTCGTCGCAATACATTATCAGCGGTAACATGGTTACCAATGAAGTTAATGCGATTAACATAAATACGTTTACCAGGGTCTACTGAAATTGAAAGCTTAACGGTTTTATCTTCATCATTAATTTCTGGAATCGTAGTTACTTTCGGATAAGCATAACCATAACGGCCTAAGAATTTACTAATGATTTCTTCGGTATAAGTAACCGCAGCGCCGTTATATAACTCATCTGTACGAAGAGGGTTAATCGCACGAATAGCGTTATCAAAACCAGCCATATCACCAACAAAGTCAACATCACTAACGGTATATTTTTCGCCTTCAGTAATGTTTAAAGCGATATAAACGCCAGTTTTATCTGGTGTCATCGAAACTTGAGTAGAGTCAACTTTATAGCGCAGGTAACCACGGTCAAGATAATGACTTTTAATGGTTTCCATATCACCTTGTAAGGTTTGTTTTTGATAGCGGTCTTGCGCCATAAAATTCCACCAAGGAGAGTCGTACGTTAGCTCTATTCCTTTAAGCAACTCAGCATCGGTAAATACTTCATTACCTACTACGTTAATTTGTTCAATGGCGGCAGCATCACCTTCTTCAAAGGTGAACTTCAGATTAACGCGATTTCGTGGTAAGTGGGTGATTTCAGCACTAACATCAGCATTGTATTTACCAACACTGTGATAGAAGTCTTCTAAACCAGTTTCAATACCTGAGATTACGGTTTTGTCTAAGGTTTCACCAACACGAATATTGCTACCGTCTAAACTTTCAGTCAGCTGTTCGTCTTTTAAGTCACTGTTACCATCAAAGCTTATTTCACTGATGGTTTCACGTTCACGAACTCGGTAAATAACGCGATTACCTTCACGTAAAACCACAATATCGTTAAAGTGGCCTGACTTATAAAGAGCTTTGATTGATTGTGAAATACGAAATTCGTTGAGGGTATCACCGATATTAAAAGGGATATGCGTCAAGGCTGCACCTAAAGCAACACGCTGTAAGCCTTTAACTTCTATGTTTTCAACTTGAAATTCTTCTGCAGCTAGCTGAGTAGCTGAGGTGCCTAACAATATAGCTAAGGCGATTCTTTTTATCATCATAAAATATTAACTTTGTTTACTTCTTGTTTTTGTACCAAATGCATAAATCCATTGGTATTAATATTCACTAAAGTCGCGAGATATCGTTAAATATCGCTATACTCATTAGCCCTAATAATGCAATAGCACCAAACTTGAATCCCAGTTCTTGTACTTTTTCTGGCACAGGCTTACCCGTGCAAAGTTCTATAACATAATAAAGTAAATGCCCGCCATCAAGTACTGGCAGTGGCAAAAGATTAATTATGCCTAAATTGATACTAATAAGCGCTAAGAAGCTTAAAAAGTAAACAACCCCGTGACCTGCACTATTACCCGCCCCTTGCGCGATAGAAATAGGGCCACTTAAATTTTTAACCGATACGTCACCCGTGATCAACTTACCAAACATATTAAAGGTCAGTTTTACCATTTTCCAAGTTTGCTTAATACTTTCGCCAATAGCTTCTACGGGGCCGTAGCTAATGAAAATTTTATACTGCTCTGGAAATGGCTGAGCTGTAGGAGAAACACCTAAATAGCCTACACGTTTATCAGCTATTTGCTTTGCAGCAGGCGTTACCAATAAATCCAATATATTTCCATTTCGCTCAATACCAAGCGATACCGCTTGTTCAGGAAACTGTTTAATTTTGTTGGAAAAAGTATACCAGTCGTTACCAAGCAACTCACCATTAATCGACAGTAATGTATCACCTTTTTGTAAACCTGCAATATCCGCGGGGCTATTGGGCGCTACGGCTGCAATAATATTATCAACATCTCCCCTAAAAGGTATGATGCCTAAGCTCGTGAAAGCGGCACTTTTTTCCGGCTGATAATGCCAGTTTGATGTATCTAACTGATGAGCCGTAACATACTGGCTATCAGCTTGTTTGGTTTTTATTTCAATACTGGCACTACCAATTTCGCCAATAAGCGCTAAATTCACATCTTGCCAGTCAGTAATTTTATTTCCTGATATTTCAACAATTTCACTTTTTTTATCAAGCTGAGTATTAGCCGCAATCGAGTGCTGTTCAACATGGCCAATAATAGGTTTAACAGAAGGTACCCCAATTAAAAACATTAAATAAAAGGCAAAAATAGCAAAAGCAAAATTAGCAAAAGGTCCTGCTGCAATTATAGCGATACGCTTATACACAGACTTATTGTTAAAAGCTTTGTCTTTATCTTCGGGTGCTATGTCATCAACACGCTCATCAAGCATTTTTACGTAACCACCAAGAGGAATCAAAGCAATTACAAACTCAGTGCCCCACTTATCGGTTTTACGCCACAATGGTTGACCAAAGCCAACCGAAAAACGTTCAACTTTAACGCCACTTTTTCGTGCCACCCAAAAGTGACCATACTCGTGCACTGTTACTAAAATTCCCAGTGCTAAAATAAAAGAAAATAAATTCCAAATAAACTCAAACATGCTAAGGCGCATCTCCGCTTACTAACGATACTTCTGATAAAAGCTGGTGAGTATATTCACGCGCTTGTTTGTCTAGGGCAATCACATCTTCAATGCATGCTACCTTGATTGAGACAAATTTTTTCATAGAAGTTTCATTTATTTCTGCAATTTGGGTAAATTTAATCTGTTTGTTCAAAAAAGCTTCAACTGAGACTTCATTAGCAGCATTTAATGCAGTACATGCGCCTTGCCCTAGTTTACATGCCTCGATAGCAAGTTTTAAGTTAGGGTATTTAACAAAATCGACCGGTTGAAATTCAAAAGAAGCAGTGTTGAAAAAATCTAATGGTTCTACACCTGAATCGATTCGCTCAGGGAAAGCTAACGCATGTGCAATCGGTGTACGCATATCGGGATTACCCATTTGCGCCAATACCGAACCGTCTTTATATTGCACCATTGAATGAATGGTACTTTGCGGATGTATTACTACTTGAATATCTTCAGGAGCAATATTAAACAGCCATTTAGCTTCGATAAACTCTAAGCCTTTATTCATCATAGTGGCTGAGTCTACCGAAATTTTACGCCCCATATCCCAATTAGGATGAGTACAAGCTTGCTCTGGTGTAACTTCAGCTAACTTATCATTATCTAAAGCTCTAAATGGTCCACCAGAGCCAGTTAATAAAATTTTACTTACGCCACTATTTTTTAGCTGACAAAAGCCCGGTTGTTGTTGTTCTTGCTCTGGTAAACACTGAAAAATAGCATTATGTTCACTGTCAATTGGTAATAGCTCTGCACCAGAGTCTTTTACCGCCTGAATAAAAATTTCACCTGAGGTGACTAACGCTTCTTTGTTAGCAAGTAATACCCGTTTACCAGCGTGAACCGCAGCTAGGGTTGGCATTAAACCTGATGCGCCAACAATGGCAGCCATTACCGTATCACTACGCTCACTCGCTGAAATATCAACTAACGCTTGTGTGCCACTTAAAACCGTAATCGTGGTATTGCCATGCAAGGCTAGCTTTTCAGATAATAAAGCGGCAGCAGCAGCAGAAACCATAACCACAGATTCAGGGGAAAATTCTATGCACTGCTCAAAGATTATATCAACACTGGAATTTGCCGATAAGGCGATAACCTGATATTTGTCAGGATGTCTTCGAACAACATCTAAGGTGCTTTGGCCAATTGAGCCAGTTGATCCTAGAATGCAAAGTTGACGTTTAGTCACTGTATTAGAAGCCACGCCTACCAGCCTATCAAGGCATAACAAAGTGCGAAAATTGGTGCGGTGGCGGTTAAGCTATCAATGCGATCTAATATTCCGCCATGGCCCGGTAAAATGGTGCCACTGTCTTTAACGCCAGCTTGGCGTTTAAACATGCTTTCGTTTAAATCACCCAGCACTGAAATGGTTGTAATAATAACTGTCACGGTAATAGCCAATGAAAACTGGCTGCTATTCCATTGTAATAAATAACCCGAAACAAGCACTAATATACAAGCAAAAACAACACCGCCTAAAAAGCCTTCTAAAGTTTTCCCTGGGCTCACGTTAGGCATTAACTTGTGTTTACCAATGGCCTTACCAACAAAGTATGCACCAACATCTGCGCTCCATACCATAATAAACAAAGCCATTAATAATTGCGCGCCATGGTATGGGTCGGTTTGATATTCATTGCCACGTATAACAATAAAAGCTAGCCAAGTTGGTACCAATGTTAACCAGCCAAATATGCCACGTACTGAGCGATGGGCAGACCAAAATTTACTGCATTTAGGGTAAGCGAAAGTGAGAATGGCTGACAACAACCACCAAGCGACAGATAACCACAATAAGTAGATGATTGACTGATTTAAAGTAACATTATCGAGCCATAGTTGACCCGGCGGAAAATAAAACCACAAAGCACCAATGAGCAAAATATTTGTCGCTACAAACGCTAAACGGCGTCTTTTATTGGCAAAGCCCATTAAAGGCCCCCACTCCCAAGCACCTATCGCCATTACAGCTAATAACATGCCAGCAAAGTACGGTAGCGGCAAATAAAAAATAGCTAAAATAGCTGCTGGGGCTAATATTAAAGCCGTAAGAATTCGTTGTTTTAGCAAGTCGTAACCCTTTTATAAATTATCGTTTTTAACGGTGACTTGTTCACCTGTTTGACCAAAGCGTCTTTCTCGCTGGTCAAATACATCAATGGCCTGCAAAAATTGTTGCTCGTTAAAATCAGGCCATAAAGTATCAGTAAAATAAAATTCGGCATAAGCGGCTTGCCACAACAAAAAGTTACTAATACGAAAATCTCCGCCGGTGCGGATCAATAAATCTAGTTCTGGCAAATTCGCCAAACTGGTGTGTTCATTTAAACTTTCTTCGGTAATATCACTTGCGGCAAGCTCATCATTAGCCACTTTTTCAGCTAATTTTCGCGCAGCTTCGGTAATATCCCAACGGCCGCCATAATTAGCAGCAACTGACAATACCATACCTTCATTATTAATGGTTAATTGTTGTGCCGCATGAATGTTTTTTTGCAATTTTGTTGAAAAACGACTCAAGTCGCCGATCACTTGAAAACGAATACCATGCTTGTGTAAACGCTTAACTTCTCGCGTTAAAACAAACATAAATAAGTCCATTAAAACGCTAACTTCTTTTTCAGGTCGGCGCCAATTTTCACTACTAAAAGCAAAAACTGTTAAGGCTTTAATGCCTAATTTCCTTGCCGTTGTTACTGTTGAACGAACAGTTTCAACGCCAGCTTTATGACCAGATACGCGAGTTTTTCCTTGTAACTTAGCCCAACGGCCATTGCCGTCCATAATAACAGCAACATGTTGTGGAATATTATTACTTGGCATATCAGTACTTGAATTGCTCACAGACTCTCCAACTTACAAAAACGCCGTAGCTATTCGAAATAAACTACGGCATTTATTAACGATTTAACGTTATATTTCCATTAACTCAGCTTCTTTAGAAGCTAATAACTCATCAACTTTTTTCACAAACATATCAGTGATTTTTTGGATATCATCTTCTGCTTGATGACACTCATCTTCACTTATCTCTTTTTCTTTTAATAAGCTTTTGTAGTCTGAATTTGCATCACGGCGAATGTTACGAATAGCAACCTTTCCGTTTTCAGCTTCGCCACGAACCACTTTAACTAAGTCTTTACGTCGTTCTTCTGTTAAAGGAGGAAGAGGAATACGAATTAAGGTACCGTTTGATTGCGGGTTTAAGCCTAAGTCTGATTTTAAAATCGCTTTTTCAACGGCTGAGATCATCCCTTTATCAAAAACGGTGATCGCTAAATTACGTGCATCAGGCACAGAAATATTACCAACTTGGTTAAGTGGGGTTTCCATACCGTAGTAATCCACGGAAATATTATCAAGTAGTGAAGTATGGGCACGGCCAGTTCTAACCTTGTTTAGGTGACTTTTTAATGCTTCAATACTTTTACCCATACGGTCTTGGGCGTCTTCTTTTATCTCGTTTATCACTTTAATATTCCTCTTATATGCAACTAATAAGTGCAATCATTAATTCTTAAATTTTTGGCAAATATTTATCTTTGGCAAACGTTATTTAGGTAAATTGTCTGCGTGATCTATCGTTGTGCCTTCAAGCTCACCCATAACAACGGCTTTTAAAGCACCGGGTTTATTCATATTAAAAATGCGTAATGGCATGTTATGGTCGCGCGCTAAGGTAAATGCCGCTAAGTCCATTACTTGTAATTCTTTTTCCAATACTTCGTTATAAGTTAAGTGCGAATAAAGTTCTGCTTCAGGGTTTTTCACCGGATCAGCTGAATAAACGCCGTCAACTTTAGTTGCTTTGATCACTAAATCGGCTTCAATTTCAATGCCGCGTAAGCACGCTGCTGAATCGGTAGTAAAGAAAGGGTTACCAGTACCAGCACTAAATATAACTACACGACCCGATTTTAATAAGCTGATTGCATCAGCCCAGTTGTATCTATCACAAACACCGGCTAAATCAATGGCTGACATTAAGCGGGCATTTACAAAAGCACGATGCAAAGCATCACGCATAGCTAAGCCGTTCATCACGGTTGCTAACATGCCCATTTGATCACCAACCACACGGTTCATACCGGCTTCAGCTAAACCTTTGCCGCGGAATAAGTTACCGCCGCCAATAACAAGGCCTACTTGAATACCCATTTCTATAAGTTCTTTAATTTCTTGAGCCATGCGGTCAAGTACTTTAGGGTCGATACCGAATCCTTCTTCGCCCATTAAGGCTTCACCGCTAAGTTTTAAAAGAATACGACGATAAGTTGGTTTGGGGTTGATGCTCATAAAATAAACATTCCTGTAGATAAAAAAAAGCCGTGGTCGAATTTGACCGCGGCTATTTTAATACGTTTAGCAGACTATCGAAAGTCTTAATAGAAAAAAGAATGCTTTCGCGGTCTTTTATTACTCATTTGTTGAAAATTTATTCAACAATCAGCACTTAAGACTTAGCAGCAGCGATTTGCGCTTCTACTTCAGCAGCAAAATCTTCTTCTTTTTTCTCGATACCTTCGCCAACTTCTAAACGAACAAAGTTAGAAATTGTTAGGCCTTTCTCTTTAAGAACAGCACCAACAGTTTTCTTAGGTTCCATGATGAAAGCTTGACCAGTTAAAGAAATTTCACCAGTGAACTTCTTCATGCGACCAATGATGATTTTTTCAAGAAGGTCTACAGGCTTCTTCTTGTTTTCTTCAAGAGCATCATTTTCAGCTTTTAAGATATCAAGTTGAATACGCTGTTCATTTTCCACTACGCTAGCTGGAACATCTGTAGGGTTGATGAATTCTGGCTTGCTAGCAGCAACGTGCATTGCAATGTGCTTAAGTGATTCAGCATCACCTTCACCAGCAACAACAACACCGATTGTAGCACCGTGTTTGTATGAAGCTAATGTAGCGCCGTCTACGTATGCTACGCGACGTACGTTGATGTTTTCACCAATTTTAGTAACAAGTGCAACACGCTCTTCTTCAAATTGCGCTTGCAATTCTTCAATTGAAGGCTTAGTTACAGCAGCAGCTTCAGCAACTTTGTTAGCAAATGCTAAGAAGTTATCATCTTTTGCTACGAAATCTGTTTGACAGTTAACTTCAAGTAAAACGCCATCTTTGATGATGATTTGACCTTCAGCAGCGATGTTACCCGCTTTTTTGGCCGCTTTCGCTTGGCCTGATTTACGCATGTTTTCGATTGCTAGTTCCATGTCACCGTTAGCTTCTTGCAAAGCTTTTTTACAGTCCATCATACCAGCAGCGGTACGTTCACGTAATTCTTTAACCTGTGCAGCAGTAATTGCCATGAGTGTATTCCTCAAAAATTCAAATAATGTTTAAATAAGATGCAGAAGCTTACACTTCTGCATCAAATGCTAAATTAGGGTTAACTAAAGCGATTATTCTGCTTCAACAAAACCGTCTTTTTCAGCTTGAACTGCGATGTTTTGCTCACGACCTTCAAGAACAGCGTTTGCAGCTGAGTCTAAGTATAAGGTCACAGCGCGAATCGCATCATCGTTACCAGGAACAATGTAATCAACACCATCTGGGTTTGAGTTAGTATCAACAACAGAAATTACTGGGATACCTAGGTTGTTAGCTTCTTTAATTGAGATGTGCTCGTGATCAGCATCAATGATAAATAAAGCATCAGGTAAACCACCCATGTTTTTAATACCACCAAGACTTTTGTCAAGTTTTTCCATTTCACGAGTACGCATCAAAGCTTCTTTCTTAGTTAGCGCATCGAATGTGCCATCTGTGCTTTGAGCTTCTAAATCTTTTAAACGTTTGATTGATTGACGAACTGTTTTCCAGTTAGTCAACATACCACCTAACCAACGGTGATTAACGTAGAATTGATCACATTTTTCTGCAGCAGCTTTTACCGCATCACTTGCAGCACGTTTAGTACCAACAAATAAAACTTTACCTTTTTTAGAAGAAACGTTGTTTAAGAAAGCTAATGCTTCGTTAAACATTGGAACAGTTTGTTCAAGGTTGATGATATGAACTTTATCACGTGAACCAAAAATGTAAGATTTCATTTTTGGGTTCCAGTAACGGGTTTTGTGACCGAAGTGAACACCGGCTTTAAGCATATCGCGCATAGAAACGTTTGGCATGAATTTTCCTTTATGGGGTTAAGCGTTCATACATCCAATATACACGACCCTTGGCTTGAAATTTCAAGCGGAGCACCCCGGTATACCTTAAAAAGATGTATGTGAGTTTATAGTTAAAATATTGTAATTTTTACAATACCATTTAGTTGCTGATAAAGACCAAATCCATAATTGAAAACAAGGCGCTTTATTCAGCGGCGCACTTTATACCATAATATGAGATATTTCACCAGCGAATTATCTATTAACAACGAATACAGCAATGAAAAAGTTTATCAATAGAAAACTATCGATAAAAAAGCTATTAGATAGTTTAAAAAAGTTAGCTCAAATTACAAAAGATCACTAAGGTGCTCGTTGGTAATACCAGTGCTTATGCTAAACTCCCGTTTTTAATTTATCAGGGCTTTTTAATATAGAGCTAGGTAATAACGGGGCTAAGTTTAAAATGGAACTAGGTTTACTATGGAACTAAGTTTAGATATCACATTATGGATAACCTTATGTGGTGTTGGCTTTATTGCTGGTTTCATCGACGCTATTGTTGGCGGTGGTGGTATGTTAACCGTACCGACTCTATTAACCATTGGCTTACCGGCACATGTAGCCTTGGGTACAAACAAATTAGCCGCTTCATTCGGCTCGTTAACCGCATCAATTACCTTCTATCGTAAGAAACTCTTTGACCCTAAGTTTTGGCGACTTTCCATTATATTTACCGCAATTGGCGCTGTTATTGGCACCTTGATAGTTAATTATTTGAGTACCGAGTTTCTTGAAAAAGTATTACCTATTTTAATTGCTATAACCGCCCTTTATACTTTATTAGCCAAGTCTGTTGTTGAAAGCACCGCAGGGCTGCCATTATTAAACCCAGTTATTAAAGCCAAACAAATTATTCAAGGTTTTATCCTAGGGTTTTATGATGGCGTAGCCGGCCCTGGTACTGGCGCATTTTGGATGGCGTCTTCCAACCTACTATATAAGGTAAACATTCTGCTAAGCTGTGGCCTTGCCCGCTCAACTAACTTTGTTAGTAATTTTTGTAGTTTGCTTACTTTTATTTATTTAGGCCATGTTAATGCCCTGCTAGGTATTTCGATGGGGTTATTCATTATGTGCGGCGCATGGATTGGTGCCCGTTCGGCAATTAAATATGGTGGAAAGTTCATTCGTCCTATTTTTATTGTGGTAGTCATAGTAATGTCTGTTAACTTGGCTTATCAAGCATGGTTATAATAAGTAAAAACTGCTGCTAAGATGAATTTTATAAAAATTTAAAATGAAACCTCACAGTTATATATCAGGTAAATTATGAGCTTGTCAGCATTTAAACGTTTCAAAGTATTACTTGCTCAGTTAACTGAACAAGCTAACCAAACGGATAAAAAAAATGCCCATTTAAAGGCCCATCGATTATTAGCCGATAACGCACTTTTCTCTGACGATATGTTTGTTACTTACAGCGATAAATTTTATCCTTATGTTAAAGAAGTTGAACGTAAGGTTGATGAACTTAACCGCCTTATCGCACTTGGTAAAAACGAGTTTGCTTTTAATCAACTGCCTTTATTAGAGAAACAAATTTCTTCACTAGTTACCGCACTCAATGCCAACAACAGTATGCATGTTGGCGCGCAGCAACGTTTAAATGCGATAAAAAGTAAACGTTACAAAAAAGCGGCAAAAAATGTGATGCAATCAAGCCATGACTTACACCAGAAATTAGCTGAGCATCATGAATTTGAACGCCGCCTAGCAGCAATGATTTATGACCGTGAGCAGCAGCGTACCAATAACAGCCAAAGTGTTACCCAGCAAAACTTGTCACAAGAAATACTTGCTCTACACCAACGTTTAGGCCGCTGTCGCCAAGCCATTTCTAAAATAGAGCAACAGATAGAGTTTTCAGAAAAGCGTTTTATTAAACCCCGCTAACCTTACTAGCTTTAAATAGTTTATCGCCTTCAACAAGAGATAATTTATCACCGATGATTAAGCCAGCAGAAAAGTAGCATTTTATTAGCTCTCAGGTTAGTCTTATTAATATAACGATAAGATAAGCAAGGACAATACATGAGAATTTCTGATGACATTCATAACTACTATGAAAAGTTAGTATTAGATCAATTTTTACTATTAAAGCTAGAAGATAAGTACGGGGAAGACTTTATCGCCGATCTCACTTGTGTGGTTTTAAACCAACTACCAACCCGATATATTCGTCACGAAGTTGATATGTCATTTTATTTACCTGCCTCAGAGCGTTTTGAAATGGAAAGCAAAGTAAAAGTGGCCATTAGCAAAGCGCTTGATTTTATGAAAAATCACAAAATGGAAGCTGAGTATTAATACGCCCTATTTTTGCGTTTAATAGCTAAAATTTGAAGCATGTTGGTTATCACATACAACATGCTTTAAATTTTTAATTATCCGCATTTTCAACAAATATATCCCACCAGCTCCCCTGCAGTTTTTAGAATAAAAAATAAATCGCCCTTGCCATGTCAACCAAAGTACTAACCAAGCGTTATTAACCTTAATGGCTAAACTTATATAGCCAACATTTTGCAGTTATCTGTGTTGTTACTACAAAACTTTATAAAGCACCACGGCAATCTTGTATCTAATAATATTATTTAAATAATTTAAGGGTGTTTTATGCTTAGCTTGTCATTTCACGATTTACCTAAATTACCTCATTTAACCGTACTGGTATTTAGTGTGTTTTTATCCGCATGCGGCGGCTCAGGCACTGAAACTGACAATACAGAAGATACTCATTCTGAGCCTGCTCCTATAACCACACCACCAGAGCCTGAGCAAACACCGATTCCTGTTCCTATTCCTGACCCTGATCCCGAACCAGTTCCTATACCAGCCCCTGAGCCAAACGCTTACATCAGTAATCCTGACTTAAATGAAACCGCAGCAGGTATGCTTAACGTCGCACTTTCCAATAGGAATCCTGATTGTAAAACTTATGCTACCGACAGCAATAACGGTGACTATAGCTCGATGGGCGCTGACGACAAATCAAACGCGCTTAACAATGCCCCGAGTTTTCCAGGCATTGATACTCAAAGTATTGTTGAAATTGATTTAGTTATTGTTAGCGGCAACTATATTCAAGACCCCGATAACCCACATATTGCTGGTGGTTGGAACTACGAAAATGTACTCCCCACTACGGTACCAGAGCTAGCAACACATTGTAGAATGCGACATAACATGATCCCAAATCATGACTTTGGTTGGGGCGTAGGCGCGCCTAATCAAATAAATGTTTGGGTGACCGAAATTGACCATGACGATATGCAAATTACCTATATTCCAGTAAACCCTCAATTTTCCAATCCTCGTATTGCTGATGATACCGACAGAAACCCAAGCAATTTTATGGATTATGACGGAGTGTTACTTAATGGTATTGGCATAGCAATGGACTCAGGCTTTTGCTATAACCCAAGCCATGAACGAGTTAATGCTGCCGGTAATGCTACAGGCTGTGGTCCAGGTTCAGTGTGGTTTGAAATTCCCGCCTACACCATACAAGAGCCAGAAGCTGAAAATATGGCTGCTATTTTTGATGAATATTACGGCCATGGTTTTGAAGGTACTTATCATTACCATGCGATTACTCACCCCTTACAGCATAATGACGATGCCGATGAGCCGCTCTTGGCTAACGGCTCGCCACTCATTGGTTTTGCCAAAGATGGCTTTCCCATTTATGGTCATTGGTTTGTTAATCAATCAGGTGAATTAGTTAAAGCAACATCAGGCTATGTATTAAAAAACTGGGGCTTAAATCCTGACAGCAATGGTTTTGGCCAATCGCGCGTACCTTATACCAACACCGCACCTTTTCAAGAGCATGGCACACCGCCTACCCCTTGGGATGTGGAAAATCGTCCGGGAGATTTTGACTTTTCATTTACTAATGAACCTTTTGGTGTGCCTTTAGGCAGGTACATTGATGACTGGGTGTTTGATAATGGCAATACCGGCAATTTAGATGAATGCAATGGCGCAACCGATATTAACGGCGTATATGGTTATTATTTAACACAAACCTACCCTTATGGCCCCATTTGTACTTTTGGTGTACACGAGCCGTCATTTGGCAAAGTGCCACCGCTGCGTTGGGATGATGAATTAGCTACACCAAGCGATACCATTGATGTCAATGGCCAATTAATTAACGGCCATTAATAGCTAAGCAGTAAGCAGTAAGCAGTAAGCAGTAAGCAGTATAATTAACGTTTAAAAGTAGGCTTTTTCAAAGTTGTAATTCAACCGAATATAAGCCTCTCTTTTATTGGTGTAGTCTCGATTATAAAAAACATCATGCTCTTGACCAACCTTTGCGCCAATAAGCAATGTCAGCTGCTTTGACAACTCTCGAATGTGGGTAAATTCTAACTCAGCTTCAAGCTCTGCATTTTCTACATCAGCTAAAAATCGTTCGGCATCTCGCTTGGTGCTATCAATTTTAATTAATAAGCGATTAATAGTATTTTCAGATGAGCGCATCGCTAAGGTAAAGGTTGAAAAGTTCTCTAAATAGAGTCTGCTTTTATCTAGTTGATAATCTCGAAAGGTATGCATAATATCAAACTGAATATTCTCATAAATAAACTTAACCCTAGGTTTTAATTCTAACATGGTACCAAGCACCATATTTTCAGGATCAGCAATTTCACCGTAGCGGCCATCAAGTCCCATGGTTATTTGGCTATAAGGCGCTGTTTCTAAATACCATTGTAGGTACTTTTCAGAGAATAATGGCGCATTATCGCCCAAGTCTAAAGAGGCTTGGTTAATGCGATTTACTGCCCGCTCTTTAATGCGAATCCCCGGGCGAAAAACAGTTTGATAGCTACCGCGAAACTCTGCCCATAAGTCAACACTGCGCTCAATTTTGTCACCATCCCTGGAATTAAGTGCTGATAAAACCGCATATACTCGGCCTCGAGACTTTCCTTTATCTTGTTTAAAAGTTTGAAAATACCAATTACGGCCGTAAGCAACATTGTAAAGCCTGTAATCAACACGTTTAACAAAACCTAAATCGGCACGAAAGTCAGTGCCAACGTCAAAGTAGTTCGCCCAAAAAAGTGTTTTTTCACTGGTATGTTTATACTTAATTTGTAAAGCATAATCTTCTAATGTCCGCTCAGGGCTTGCCCGTAATACATAAGCATTTAACGCACACTCTCCTAATAAACATTCTTGTTGCTGCTCTGGCACATCTACACACCCCGCTTGTGAACATAAATTATCAGCAAATAGCGGGGTATAATTTGTTTTGGAATATGACAGCTGGTAACGCAACTTATCATCAAGACCTAGGTTAATTAAGCCATCAGTTGAAATAACGGTATTGTTATAGTCATCGCCATTTCGATAAGTTGCCAACGCACCATAAGCACTGCCTTTATCAGCCGTAATATAACGTAGTGATGCTGTTTCATTAGCAAAACTGGTGAGCTCGACCTGTTCAGAGCCTAAATTATCGGGCATCACTAACGTAGTTTGTAAGTCTCTGATCCAAGAAATATTGCCAGATGACTTTTTCCCCTCATTAGAGAAGCTGATGCCAAAAACCGGTTCAATAAGATTACGGGTATATACCAGAGGCAATAGCGTTGAGTATTGTTCGATATTATCTTGAAAGAATTTTCGTTTTTCTGGTTGGAAAACATTAAACGGATTATTAATACTGTCTCTTAAAATATCAGCTTCTACTTCGGTATAATTAGGGTTGACCGTAATGGCCAGTTTAGTAGCACTTGCAATACTAATGCTGGTATCAAAACCAACATCTAACACCTCTTGAGAAGCGACTTGTTCAAAGCCGGTCGGCAAGCTTCGTTCTTCATTGGGATGAGCAATCGCATAAGCTTCAAGGTTAAAAGATTTTTTTTGAGCAAATATTTTCTCTATCGAAGTGCCTTTTGACTCAGCACGCTGCTGGGCGTAAGTTTTTGCGATATTAGGCGGATGAATAATATAAACAGTGCCCATGGTGCGATCAACGTTTCTTGGGTAACTACGTTTAAGAATCAGCGCCCAAGTATTTTTTTCATCAAGGCCTAAATTGGGTTGTTTTAATGAATCAATCGGAATGGCAATTTCAACCAAATAGCCTTTAGGGGTTATTTTGGCCGCGGCTTGCCAGTCAGTATCCCAATCGTAAATGTATCGATCACTTATAGTATTTTGCAATACATCTGACATAGAGCCGCTAGGATTTACTCTAAATTCGTATTTACGGCGTAAATTCCCCGTTGGGTCGATAACAACTGAAACATAGTCGTCTTCTTTAATACCATCGCGCTCTCTTATTGCTGTTCTAAGCTGAGATATATCAGGATCATAGGCATTAAAAGCAAAATAAACATGAGTACCGGTGGTACCAATTAAAGCATCAGTATCTACTATTGCTCGGCCAAATCGCTCAGGATAAAACTCCATTTTGATTTTCAGTACATCAGATTTAGCCCAGAACGGGTCTTTTAATTCACCGTCAATAATTGGTGGTTTATCTAGTACGGTCAGCGATAGGGTTTCAATGTTACGTGGGTCAAAAGCACTAATGGCTGAGTCAACCACCTCCAAGTCTTTTTCAGGCTCATCTTCCTCACCTAAAGCACTAAAGCTGAGCAAGTTAATGAGTAAAGCCAGTAATAAAACTTTACCACTGGCCTTCTTAACATAATGAAGAATCAAACTTGGCAACTTCTTAACCCCTTTTGGCTATTGTAGCGAGCGTGCTACCAATGCCATTCAAGTGATATATGTTTATAAACCAACATTATTACCACTTGCTAAGCAACTTTTTGTTAAGTATAAAAAATAGCTACTGATATATCGAGCACAACAAGAACATTGATGTAACTTTAATGTATGACAATGTAAACAAAGCTTGGGCTAGTGTTAGTGATTTGGCTCAAATTAAATAACCTCAACTCTGGTTAAGATATTTTTAATTGATTGAAATATAGATGAATATTTAAATGAGTATTTTAATGAGTAACTAAAGTGCGATAGTTTTACTTAGTTAAAGGTGAATTTACGCGTCAATAGCAGGTCTCGGCTTTAGTTCATACGTCGCTCTACCTTCCCCATTCTTAGGGGCGTATTGCAAGAAAACTTAACAGCGAAATAAGTAAAAGAGACACTATAGAATAATTTGTTAACCCGAGCTGAGGTTAAATAAAGATCAACAGCCCCTGCATGATAAGAGCATATTGATTTAGCAGGCACCATGGCATTGCTAAAATGAACAAATAAGCTTAATTGCTATAAATTACTTTTATAGCTGTGCGGAAATCTCAGAAAATAAAACCTCGCTGCTTAAGGCAATTTCTTCAATACCATTGTTTTTAATAGAGTGCTCTAAAGCTAATGCGTATTTCGATATGTTAGCAAAGCCAAACATTTGCGCCGCTCCGGCTAAGCGATGGGCAAGTTCAGCTAACATCAATAAATTATTATCAGTTAATGCTTGCTTCATTTGTACTTGGTCTTTTTCTAAGCCAAGAATAAATTGCGCTTTTAAGTCGCTAATATCGACATGCTCTAGCCTATTTTCTAGTTCATCTAAAGGCTGCTTAACATCAAAATATTTTGCGATAGTATTGATAAAAACCTTCCGCTCTAACGGTTTTTTCAAATGGCCATTAAATCCAATCGCTAAATAATGGGCAATTTCATGAGACATCGCATTCGCCGTTATCGCCAGAATTGGCTGTTTGTAACCTTGCTCACGTAAAACAGTATAGGCTTCTATGCCATCCATTTCTGGCATTTGTATATCGAGTAATAATAAATCCGGTTGATGCTTTCTACATAGCTCTACCGCTTCACGACCATTTTCAGCGGCAATAACTTCTAAACCTAATTTACTCAGTAAACGAGCGATAAGGCGGCGATTATCAACATGATCTTCTGCAATTAATATTTTACCCTTTAGTGCTGAAGGCTCAATATTGTGATGTTCACTAACCATTAAATGGTTATCAGAGTCTGACTTTTCATCTTGAATACAAGGAATGGTGACGGTAAATACGCTGCCCTGATTTTTAATGCTTTGCACATGTATTTTGCCATGCATTAATTTAATTAATTTCTCAGATAAACTTAATCCTAAACCAGAGCCGCCGAATTTTCGGGCAATGCTGCTATCAGCTTGAGTAAAACTTTGAAATATTTTACTGAGCTGCTGTTTGTCTAAACCTATGCCGGTATCTATTACTTTAAAAACAAGTTTTTTATCAACTAACCCAATTGATATCATCACCTTGCCTTTAGCGGTAAATTTAACCGCATTAGAGCAGAGGTTAATTAATACCTGTTTTAAGCGAAAGTGGTCGGTACTAACAACAAAAGGTTTAGGCAGCGAGTGCACTATTTCAAAGCTTAAACCTTTCGCGGTTGTACGTTCAAAAAACATTTGTTCAAGCTGACGGATCACTTGGTGTAAGTCAGTACTGGTGACATTAAGCTCGAGCTTATTGGCTTCAATTTTACTTAAGTCTAAGGTGTCATTAATAAGCTCTAATAAATGCACACTGTTATCGTGAATCACCTCTACTTCTTCAAGCAAGTATTCTTCGGGTACGTCACCATGAACTATGGCTTCGGCTTGACCAATAACCGCTGTTAATGGCGTTCTAATTTCATGACTCATATTCGCTAGAAATTGGCTTTTTACCTGATTCGCTTTTTGCAAGTCTTCCATCAAATCTTCGAGTTCTTTAGTGCGTTGACGTACTTTTAATTTTAGTGCTTCTTTTAAGTGCCGTTCGGCATTACGACGAAAAATGAAAAATGCACTTAAAAATAATAACAGTACGGAAATAACAATAAAATTACGACGCTGGTCTACTTGCGCAACTTCTAATTGCTGTAATTTTTTTTGTTGTTGAAGCTGCTCAACTTGCTGCTTTAATTGTTTAGAGTCATATTTTGCTAACTGCTCATTTAAGGCTTCATTGGCGACTTTATTGCTTTCTTGAATATAGGTATTGTGGGCAGAAAGCGCTTGGCTATTATCCCCTAGGGCAGTGTGAATTAAAGCGAAAAGGGCTAAATTTTCTATTAACTGATCACGATAGCTCATTTCAAAAGAGGCTTGATCAGAACGAGCTAAATTTTCACTGGCCTGTTGGTATTTTCCAAGGTGAAATTGAGCTTTTGCTAAACTATAAAGTGCACCTGCATAAGCGATTTTATGTTCAACTTTTTTAGCCAAAGCAATTGCCTGTTCAGCATATGCAAGCGCAATATTAGGCTGAGATAATTGGTTATGCAATTCGGCTAAATTATGTAATTGTGAAGCCGAATTATAACTGTCGTCGTGGGCTTGGTAATAATCAAGTGACTTTAATAAATATTCTTGGGCAAGCTCATATTGCCCCGCTTGTTTATAAGTAGTGCCTAAATTACCGTAAACTTCCGCTGCGCCATTGTGATCATTTAATTCAATGCGTTTATCAATCACTTCATTAAAAATGTCGATAGCAATATCAAAGCGCTTTAGCCTTAAATATAAGGTTGCGATATTGTGGCGAACATCATTTTTATCTTCAATGCTGCCAAACTTTTGATATAAAGGTTCAGCCAACTCAAATTGCAATAGTGCATTTTTAATATCCCCCATTGCCCCATAAACCAAACCAATATTATTAAGCAAATTGGCTTGCTTGATTGGCTCATCAATTGACTGATAATAATTTAACGAGTTTTGGTACCTTTGCAGCGCTTGGGCGTTTTCACCTTTAAAATAATGAAAAACCCCAATCATTTTTTCGGCTTCAGCTTGTTGGCGAGGTAAATAGTTATTGCTGGCAATGGTTAACGCTTTAACCATAATTTGTTTGGCCTGGCCTAATTCGCCTAAACGGTAATAAATTAAGGCCTTTTCATAAACCAGAGCATAAGATTGTGATGAGGATAGTTGACTAGCTTGAGCAAGTTGCTCGACAAGATTAAGCGCTTGATGCTTGTCTTCACTGTTTTGAATAGTTGCTAATTGCTGATCAAAAGAGGCATTAGCAAAGGTGAGGCTCGAATAAAAACAGACAAAACATAAGCCAAGTACGGCTAAAATTAAGTTTTGTTGTTTGTCAGCCAAGCGACATCTCCTAGAAAAATCGTATTTTTTGCCTTTCAATTTCTCTATTTATAACACTTAAAGCTTTCAAAAACACCTAGAGAGTGTTGAACTTTGCTGTGCATTTTTGCAACAGCTCATTTGGTTTTTATACAAGGCAGAGTCTATGTCGTGTGGTTGTTCCACATAAATAGGCGATAACGTAGTAAATATACCAAATGAACGCTGTCTTTCGATTCGTTTAAACCTGATTTACTCTTTGTTGTAGCTCATTTATATAGAGCTACTATACTTCAATCGCTACGCCTCGATTAAATCACGTTTAATTCGAACAAAATTTGTACCACAAAGATAAATACGCTCTAGTCAACTCGCAATTTCCTGTTGGGTTATTTTTTCAGGTTTTGCAATAATTGCTTAATTTCAGCAAGTTCACCTTCTAACTTATCTATTTGCGCTCTACTGGCTGGCTCTCCACCTTCGCCTGTTTCTCCGTGAGCCTCAGCGCGAAAGTTTTCATGCTCTTGGCTCATGACTTCTAAAACCGTACCCACCATCATATTTAAAAAGACAAAAGCGGTCAGGAAAATAAAGCTTAAGTAGAAAATCCAACTTAGCGGGTAAACCGCCATAGTTTCATACATTACGTCAGTCCAATCTTCAAAAGTTGCCACCCGAAACAGTGTTAACATTGAAATGGAAACATCGCCCCATAATGTTTCATTAATTTTTTCAAAGGTCATGCTACCAATGGCGGCATAAATATAGAAAATTACAAACATGAGTAAGGCAATATAGCCCATACGCGGAATAGCTTTTAATAAAGCGTTAATCAGTAAACGTAACTCCGGCACCATAGACACCAAACGTAATACCCGAAAAACTCTTAATAATCGCGCCAATAATACCCCTGAACCACCGGTTGGAATTAAACTACCAATAACAATTAGGGTGTCGAAAATATTCCAGCCACTTTTAAAGAACTGTTTTTTTTCTTTGCAAGCCAAAAACCGAATGCTTAGTTCAAAAACAAAAAATATCGTCACAGCGTTATCTAGCATTGCTAATACCGCTACCGACGTTGGCGATAAGTTATGGGTTTTAGCACCAATTAATAGCGCTGATAATAAAATTACCGCTATAACTACCCCTTGAAAAAGATTACTTGAGTCTATTTTTTTTAAACGTGCTTGCCAGCGTAAAACAGCAGATGCCATGAAGTTAACCTATGGTGATAGTAGAGCATTAATAAAATGAAAGAGTGACGGTTCTTAAAAGTTAATTAGCAAACATGGTCGCCAACAAAAGGGTTTGATTGACGTTCTTTGCCAAAAGTACTCATCGGGCCATGACCTGGAATAAAACGAACCTCATCCCCTAACGGAAATAAATTTTCACGAATCGAGTGAATTAAGGTTGCATGATCGCCACGCGGAAAATCGGTACGGCCAATAGAGCCACTAAAAATAACATCGCCCACTTGAGCAAGTTGTGATTGGCGATGAAAAAATACCACATGGCCTGGGGTATGTCCTGGGCAAAAATAAACTTCCAAGTCAATATTACCAAAACTTACCGTATCCCCTTGGGTTAACCAACGGTCAGTAGTAAAGGCCTCTGCATCGGCAAAACCAAAACGGTCTTTTTGCTCAGGAATAAGGTCAATCCAAAATTGGTCTTCTTTATGTGGGCCTTCAACCGGAATATTAAAGTGGCTAGAAATTGCTTGCGTTGCACCAGCATGGTCAATATGCGCATGAGTTAACAATACTTTAACCACGTTAACATTTAGCTTGGCAATCTCGCTAATAATAAGTTCAGCATCACCGCCGGGGTCAATAATTGCTGCTTGTTTAGTTTCGTCGCACCAGAATACAGTGCAGTTTTGCTGAAAAGGAGTTACCGGAATAATTTTGTATTGCAACATAAGAGATTTTCTACAGTAAGTAATGAAGACCGCGCAATTGTACCATCAAGTTTTTCAAGGCACTATATCTATAAATAATTTAACAATGTTGTGCTTTTTTGAAGCAAAAGACTACACGAAAAGCTTTGCAAAAAAGGCGCAACTCGGTAAGCTCAGTTACAAATATCACATCACAGCATTTATATGTCAGTAATTAGAGATTCATTTCATTCCCGTTTAGGTTTTGTTTTAGCCGCGGCCGGCTCAGCTATTGGTTTAGGCAATATTTGGGGCTTTCCCACTCAAGCAGCTAATAACGGTGGTGGAGCATTTTTATTTGTTTATCTTATCGTTACGGTATTACTGGCAGTTCCCGCATTATATGCCGAGATTTATTTAGGTAACCAAACTCAAAAAAATTCAGTATCGGCGCTAATGCAAGCTTGCCAACAAACCATGCCGAAAGTAGGTAAAGCTGCTGGATTAATCGGTTTACTCGGCGCAATTATGATGCTCAGTTTTTACACCATAGTCGCTGGTTGGATGTTAGCTCATGCTCTTGGCGCATTCGCTGAAATAGCGGGTTTTATGGAATTAGCTACTTGGTTAAACACCTGGAGCATAGAGCGAAATTTATTATTCACGCCCATTTTTATTTTCTTAGGTGCTGGCATTATTCATCAAGGTGTAAATGCTGGTATTGAAAAATGGTCGTCACGATTAATGCCACTATTGTTGTTTATGCTCATTGGCTTAATTGTCTATATTTTACAACAGCCCGGTGCGTCTGAAGGTTTAGCGGTATATTTAATTCCCGACTTTAGCCAAGTGACTAACCCTGAATTAGTTGTTTCAGCGATGGGACAAGCGTTCTTTTCATTGTCTGTCGGTGTTGGCGGTATGATGGTTTATGGCTCGTACATGAAAAAAGATAAAAACTTAGGCAAGTTAGTGCTTTCTATCGCCGCCTTAGATACCTTTATCGCCTTTCTTGCAGGTTTGCTGATTATTCCTGCGTTATATGTTGCTCAGCACGCTGGCCAAGAAGTATTTGCTAATGGCCAACTTATTGGCGAAGACCAACTTATTTTCCAAGTACTACCAACACTTTTTCAAAGCATGGGTGATGTGGGTTTAATTGTCGCTGGCGCTTTTTTCTCATTACTGAGTATCGCAGCATTAACTTCAACCATATCGGTCACTGAAGTGCCGGTAGCTTACTTAGTTGACGACAAAAAACATTCTCGCACAAAGGCTACTTGGTTGGTTTCAGCAATTGTATTTTGTGCCAGTTTATTGGTTATTAGTTTCTTCAACCAACTATTTGGTTTAGTTATTCAAGTACTAACCACCATTATTCAGCCGTTAATGTGCTTATTCTATTTTATTGTTATTGGTTGGTTATGGCAGCGTGGTAATAAATTGCGTGAACACGCGGCTATTAATGAACGTACCAGCGTTAAATTGTGGGCAAATTATTTACGTTTTGTTTGCCCGATATTATTGAGCATTGTTTTTGTTAATGTCGCCGTTTTAAACTAATTTCAGTTAATTAGGGTTAATTTAAGTAAAGTACAAAAAAGAGCGACATTGATAATCCTTAATAAGGAATAAAGATGATATATCCCATGGCGATGATGGTCTTGCTAACTTTTATTATTGGCTTAATTGCAGTAAAGGTTCGCTTTGCTAGTATAAAAACCGGTAAGGTAAAAGCCCGTTTTTATAAACTAATGGCAGGCCAAGAAGTTCCTAAGCAGGTAACCGTAACCACCCGATGTTTCAATAATCAATTTGAAATTCCACTGCTTTTTTACGTGGTTTGTACTTTATACATTAGCTTAGGTATTGAAAGCTCATTAGCTATTATTAGTGCTTGGCTATTTGTCGCACTCAGATATATTCACGCATATATACACTTAAGCTATAACCATGTATTGCATCGAATGTTAGTATTTTGGGCAGGATTTATCGCGGTAATGGTTTTGTGGGGAAATTTAGTTATTACGCAAATATAGCGACCAACATGGTTTACCACCGAGCACTAATAAAGTTTAAAATGAAATAAATAGACTAGTATTAAAGCAAAGCAGTTGCTGGAGCTTTGCATGAAGGAACATGGTAATTTTCAAATTAAAGTTGTCGGTAATGTTATTCATACCTTTGCCAGCGATGGTTTTAATGAGTATGGTATCGCCAGATATCGTCAACAAGTACTCGCGCTCACCAAATGCTTAACGACTTGGCAACTTTACGAGCATATTGGTGACTCATCGGGATTAACACCTGAAGCAGTTAGCGAGCTTACAAAAACTTATCAAAGCTTTGCTAGTAATGGCTGTATGGCTATTGCTGTTGAAATAAATTCAACACTTGCTTATTTAATTGAAAAAAGATTGTTTCCACACCTTGTCATAGCAAAATTAGCCAGTAATGACCCAGATGAATTAGAGTTATTTTTACAGTCATTAACTTGAATTAAAGCAATTAGCGACTATCAAGCCTTATTAAGATCAAGCTAAAGCCTAACTTAAAACAACATAAAGCTAAGCTTAGCTAAATGCCCTATTCACAAACCTTATTACGACCAGCCTTCTTGGCGCGATATAACGCTTGGTCAGATGCCTTTAATACTTGCTCAAAACTTTGTTTAGGCTCACGCATCGCCACACCAATGGAAATAGTAACACTGACTGTTTTCATCTCAGCATTTTTACCTTTTCCCTTATTACGCGCCTCTTTATTTTTACGCTGTGGCTGGCGAATAACCATTTGATAATCAGCAATTGCTTGGCGTAACTGGTCTAGTTCATGCCAAGTTTGTTCAATAGATTTTCGCGGAAAAACTACGGTAAATTCTTCACCACCATAACGAAATACCCTGCCGCCACTTTTTACTTTTGCTAATTTTGACGCCACTAATTTCAACACTTGATCGCCAATATCATGGCCATAGGTATCATTAAACTTTTTAAAGTGGTCAACATCTAACATAGCTACGGTGTAATTTCGCCCTAATGACAACACCAATTGTTGCAAAGCGCGCCTTGACGGTAGTTCTGTTAATTCATCACGATAAGCCAAAAAATAAGAGTCGATGATCACTGCTAATAAATAATGACATAACAATACCGCAACCGTAATACTCCATGGTAATTGCAATAACTGATAATAATACAAACACCAAATAATTAACGTGCTAGCCACCGCACTGGCAAATAAATTTGCGGACTTAATACTTTTCCAACAAACCAATAAGCTCGTCAAAAGGATCGGTAACTCAATGGCAAAGTAAGCCAGCCAACCATACTGTGCTTGATAATTTTGCTGTAATATTGCCACCGCCCATAACCAGACATATGCAAGCCCTATAACGATAAAAAACAATAAAATGCGCGTTAAACTATGCACAGATAATAAGCCACGATTTTTAATTAAGCTCAACGCCCCAAGCCAAAAAATACCAATAAGCATCAACCATGAGCTTTGACGAATATCACCATTTGTAAGTGTAACTAGACCAAGGTCGGCTTGTGATAACCAAGTAAATTTGTATTCTAAGCTCAGGTAAAGTAGTAACCAAAAAACAGCTAACAAAGAAAAACGACTACGACTAAATTGTGCAGCAAATAAAAAAGTAACGACGGCTAAGATATAAACCAACGTTTGTGAGGCATCAAGCCAAGGTTGCCAATAGCTACTTAATTGAGTAATAAGAAAAAAAACCAAACAAACAGTGATAATACTCACTAAGGTGGTTTTAATTCCTTGTAACTGTGCTAACAAATTCAGCTCCTGATCAGATCTTAAGTTATATTTTTTGTATTAATTTTACGCTAAAGTGGCACTTGTAACTGAGTGTAATCACTTAAACAAAAATTCATTATCTAATAAAGTGAATAACGTTCCTACTTTTATATCTAGAAATTGATGTTTAAATTACTACTAAAATCTAGTAGTTAGCAGCTGTGCTTAAATGCTATTTCTAAGCATATTTACTTTAAACTTTTACTAAAATAACGGCGATAAATGATATTTAAGCGACTAAAAAAACTAGGAACTAAAGATTTATCTTTTTCAACCGCAACTAAAGTTGAAATAATGAATATAGTTGCCTTACTTACCGTAGCTATTTCAGGCTGTTATACACTAAATTATGTTTTTATTTTGCAGCATAGTTTAGTCGCAACCATTAATGCTGGCTTCACCCTAGCCTACGCAGTCACCTTATTATTTAATTATTATGGTGCAATAAAAGCTGCTAAAGTTTGGTTTTTCGGTGTCTTAATGTTGCAGCTTTTAGCTTGCACTAACTTGTATGTTACTAATGCCAGTGGCTTTCATTTATATTTTTTTCTGGTACCCACAGGAGCCTTCCTGTTATTTGAGTTAAATGAAAAAAGAGAAAAGCTGTTACTAAGTTTACTGGCTATCATTGGCTTTTTTTACTGTGAAAACACCTTAAATATTGCCCCGTTAATAGTGCTATCAGAGCAAGTAAATCACATTATGTATCAGTCAGTTATTTTCTTTAATATGGTTGAGGTGATATTCATTTTAACGCTCTTTAATCGCCAAATTGAAGAAAACGAACTGATGTTAACTAAGCAAGCAACTACCGACGCTTTAACAGGCATAGCCAATCGTCATTATTTTTTTGAACAAGGTAATAAGCGCCTTATGCAAGCGCAAACTCATCAACGCCCTTTTAGCTTGATATTAATTGATATTGACCATTTTAAAGAAATTAACGATAGCTACGGTCACTTCAATGGTGATATTTGTTTAAAAGAAGTCACTCAATTGATCAATCAGCGCTGTCGCAAAGACGATATTTTTGCTCGTATTGGCGGTGAGGAATTCGTTTTAACATTACCTGATACTACCTTACAAGAAGCCTATAATATTGCCGAACATCTAAGAAGTGCCATTTTTGTCCGCACCATTAATTTATCTGAGAATCAAAGTGTGCACTGCAGTGCCAGTTTTGGCATCAGTGGCAAAGTAACCGGCCACGAGCCTTTAAAAGCCTTGCTAGTTAATGCAGACAAAGCGCTTTATCAAGCCAAAACTCAAGGTCGTAACCGCAGTGTTATTTTTCAATAACTCCCACTCCCTCATAGTTAGAGTTTCGCTATAAAGAATTATTTCTGAGCAACAGTAGCTTGTTCTGCAAGTGCTTCAACTTCGCCAATTTGTAATTCAACTTTTTCAATTTTTTCGAAACGATTAGAAATTTTATTAGCCGAGGTATGAATTTGCTTAACGTCACTGGCCGCTTGATCAATATGTTTAGCGAGGTTATCAAACCGATTTCTAAAGCGTGAAAAATCAACCGCTAAGTCTGATAAATGAGCTTGAATAATATGAATTTGTTGTCGGGTTGCTTCATCTTTTAATACCGAACGTGCCGTGGTTAATATCGCCATTAAGGTAGTTGGCGACGCTAACCATACTCGTTTTTTATTGGCATAGTCGACCAAGTCACTTTGGTGGGCATGAATTTCGGCAAAAATAGCTTCAGCCGGAATAAACATCACCGCGCCATCGGCAGTTTCTCTATCAATTAAATATTTACCGCTAATGTCATTAATATGCTTTTTAATATCGGTTTTAAATTGTCGCTCAGCCGCTTTGCGGTCATGTTCGCCTAATTGGTTATCAGCCATTTTACGATAACTTTCTAACGGGAATTTTGAGTCTATGACTACATTGCCGGTTGGCGCAGGTAAAAACATCACACAATCGGCAATTTTCCCGTTTGATAAGGTATGTTGCAAAGCAAAATGTTTTTCCGGTAATACATTGCGAATAAGGGCATTAAGCTGCACTTCACCAAAAGCGCCGCGTGAGCGTTTATCAGCTAGTACTTCTTGTAAACTAACCACGTTACTCGAAAGCTCAGTTATCTTTTTCTGGGCGTCGTCAATTAACGCCAAACGTTTTAAAATATCGTTAAAGGTTTTAGTGGTTTTATCAAACCCTTCCGCAAGGCGTTTTTCCACTTGGCCGCTAATATCTTGCAAACGCTTATCAGTAGACTGGGTTAACGCGTCAATGCGCTTTTCCATTTTATCGCCACTAAGTGCTAATGCTTTGGCGAGCTCTTCTCGGTTTGCCAGTGTCGCTTTATTTAAATGCTCAACTAGTTGGTCAACCGCTTTATGTTGGTTGTGATTAAATTGCTCATTTTGCTCACCAAGTTGGCGTAAAACTTTTAAACGAAAATCTGACTGTAGCTGCTCAATAAAACGTTTTAAGTCAGCTTGTTGATTAATTATTTGTTGATGATTTAGCGACTGTTGTTGCTGCTGGTGTTGGCTAAACTTGTCATGAATTTGCGCATTCACGTTACTTTGCTCTAATAATTTTTGGCTAGTTTGTAGCTGAACTGATGACAGTTTTTGTACTTTTATCAGTAGCAAAAATATTAAAACCGTTAACAAAATCAGTAAAATAACTGAGCTTGCTAAAATAAGGTGTTGATGCTGTGAGAGTAGGGAAAAAAATGCGGTCATGAAATAACACCTAACTACTGTAAATATAATCAGGTATTAAATCATGTTTTTTAACTGAGGTTAACTACTTTATTTTGCTTGAAGATATTTACTTAGCTTGGGTATATTTATTAAGCCAGTTGAAAACCTCTTGATACCAAATAACTAAATTATCAGGCTTACGAATATGATGATCTTCCGTTGGAAACATCACTAATCGACTTTCAATACCTTGACGTTGCAATGCAGTAAACGCACCTAAGCTTTGTGCATAAGGCACTCGGTAATCTAACTCCCCTTGAATAACTAACATTGGCGTTTGCCAGTTTTTAACAAGTGCTGCTGGATTAAACTGGTTATAGTCATCACGCTCTTGCGACCAAATCGGGCCACCTAAGTCATGCTCTGGAAACCATAGTTCTTCGGTTGAACCATAAAAGCTTGGCATATCAAATAAACCGGCATGGTTAACTAAACAATTAAAACCATCAGGCCAGTTGCCTGCGATCCAGTTCATCATATATCCGCCATATGATGCCCCTAGTGCACAACTTCTATTTTCATCTAACCATTTTTCTTGTTCAATTATATGAGCAAAGCCTTTCTGTAAATCTTCAAGCGGCTTGCCACCCCAATCACCTGCGATAGAGTCGGTAAAGGCTTGGCCGTAACCCGTAGAGCCATGAAAGTCGACCATTACCACACCAAAACCTTGTGCCGCCCAAAGCTGAGCATTCCAACGATAATGAAACATATTACCAAAGCTACCTTGTGGGCCGCCGTGTACTAAAAAAGCCATAGGATATTTTTTGCCAGCTTCAAAGTTAGCGGGTTTTAACAAATAGCCATGTACGGTTTCATCGTTCCAACCTTTAAAATTAAATTGTTCAAAATCAGCAAATTGTACTTTGGCTAATTTTTCTTTATTCACATGGGTTAATTGCTTTAAACCAAAACCGTCACGGTTGATACTAAAAACATCTTGCGGTGAATTTAAGCTATGACGGGTAAAAAATAACTGCTCACCAGAAACTGCCAGATCAGCCACAATGCCGTCACTAAATACTTTACGAACATCTCCAAATTCAGGGTTTACTTCGAAAATACTTTTTTGGCCAACATCTTGAGCGGTAACAAATAAACTGCGATCATTAGGTGAAAATACCATTTCACTAACCGAACGATCCCAACCACTGGCAATAACTTTGGTTTTGCCGGTAAGATTATCTTTAATATGAATAGAGAACTTATCAGACTCGTAACCTGGGGTTTTCATGGCAAGATAAGCAAGGTATCGACCATCGTTTGAATACAAGGGTTTAGCATCCCAAGCTTGGTTGTCTTCGGTGATGTTAACTAGGCGAGTATTGGTTAGGTTATCGGTTAACTCATCTTCTAAGCTCACTGAAAACAAATCAAAATTAGTCGTCCAAGCTTCATCTTTTGCTGGTGCTTTTGCCGAGAAAACCAGTTCACTATCATCTGGGTGTATAGCTACTTGGCCAATACTAGCAATATCAGCTTGCCAGTTTGGCATTAAATCAGTTGCTGTGGTTATTTTATTAGTCGCGGTTATTTTTTCAGGAACATCTGCAATAAATAAATGCTCGTTATATTCGCTTAACCAGTGGTCCCAATGGCGTACCATTAACTGATCATACGTTCGCACTTGGTGTTTTTTCTCGCTATCAGTTTTTCTAGCATTTAAGGTACATTGAAAATTTTCACAGCCGGGTTTAACTGTTATTGCTAACGCTAATTTTTTACCTGAACGGCTAATAACAAAACCATTGATATCAAGCGGTAAGTTAGTCACTTGTAATGCTTCACCACCGCTTAGCGGTAATTGCCACACTTGTGAACTGCCACTGCGGCTAGACAGAAAATAAAGATGGTTACCGTCTTGAGTAAAAGCTAGTTGGCTTTCAGGTTTAGCATGTGAGGTAAGTTGCTGAACTTTACCACTGGTTATGTTTTGTGAATAAAGGTGGTTATCGCTTGAACTACTGCCCTTTTTCAAACCATAAACCATAATGTCGCCCTTAGGAGAAAGTGTTACATCATGCAGCTGATTTAAACCATTTAACTTCTCAACGGTAAATTGTGAAGCTTGCTCTGCTGAAGGTTGGGCAGGTAGCGTTGTTGGCAGTTGTACTGCACTTAGCTCATTGGCTGAGGCTGGCATTAGTGCTGGAATAGCCGCTAAAGCTAGCGTAATTACAAGCGCCGTTTTGGCTCTATTTAAAAAAGCGTGTTTACTCATTGTTATTCTCTACTGAATATTTTTCTTTATTGAAAGTGTTAATTATTACCGTTAAATGGGTTAATAACTACAGTATTTTGTAAGACATTGTGCTAAAAATATTTGCTTCAAGCACTTTTTATCGCACTCAGATTAAAAGTTTTTTCATAAAAAAAGCGTCCAAGTGGACGCTTTTATTTACTTAACAACTTAATGCTAACTAATATCGAACTAATACTGCTAATTATTTAGCGTCAAGCTCTTGAATTTTCACTTTCCAAATAGCAGGGCCGGTAACATGAGCCGACTCACCCGTGCTGTCAACCGCAACTGTTACAGGCATGTCTTCCACTTCAAATTCATAAATAGCTTCCATACCCATATCTTCAAAAGCAACCACACGCGCTTTTTTAATGGCTTTAGACACTAAATACGCTGCGCCGCCTACTGCCATTAAATACACCGACTTGTGATCTTTAATTGACTGACACGTTGCTACGCCGCGCTCGGCTTTACCAATAGTGCCTAATAAGCCAGTGTCAGCTAGCATCATTTCAGTAAATTTATCCATTCGTGTTGCCGTAGTAGGGCCAGCAGGGCCAACCGCTTCATCACCAATGGCGTCAACTGGGCCAACGTAATAAATAAACTTATTAGTGAAATCAACCGGTAGCTCTTCGCCCGCGGCTAGCATGTCTTGAATACGTTTATGAGCAGCATCTCGGCCAGTTAAAATAGTGCCATTTAGTAATACTGTTTCTCCGGTTTTCCAATCGCTGATATCAGCTTTAGATAAATCATCAACATTTACTCGGCGAACATTTTCACCCACTTCCCAAGTAATTTCAGGCCATTCTTCTAATTTAGGTGGCTGTAAGTCGGCAGGACCTGAGCCGTCAAGATGAAAATGTACATGGCGAGTAGCCGCACAATTTGGGATCATCACCACAGGTTTTGACGCCGCATGGGTTGGCATTGAATTAATTTTTACATCAACCACGGTAGTTAAACCGCCTAAGCCTTGTGCGCCAATACCAAGTTTATTAACACGGTCGTATATTTCTAAACGTAATTCTTCTTCCGCATTTTCTGGGCCACGGTCAATTAATTCTTGAATATCAACCGGATCCATTAAGCTTTCTTTGGCTAATACGCCAGCTTTTTCAGCTGTACCGCCAACACCTATACCTAACATGCCCGGCGGACACCAGCCAGCGCCCATGGTTGGCAAGGTTTTAACAACCCAATCAGCAATAGAGTCACTTGGGTTAAGCATTGCCATTTTAGTTTTATTTTCACTGCCGCCGCCTTTGGCCGCAATCATAACTTCAATTTCGCTACCTTCAACTAAGTCAATATGCACAACTGACGGCGTATTATCTTTAGTATTTTTGCGCGCTCCTGTAGGGTCGGCAACAATAGACGCACGTAATGGGTTATCAGGATTCAAATACGCACGGCGAGTACCTTCATCAACCATTTGTTGAACCGTCATGTCAGTTTTATCCCACTGTACTGCCATACCTACTTTAACAAAACAGGTAACAATACCAGTGTCTTGACAGATAGGACGCTTGCCATGAGCAGACATGCGTGAATTAATTAAAATTTGCGCAATAGCATCTTTAGCCGCACTGCTTTGTTCTTTGTGATAAGCCTTTTCTAGCGCTTGAATAAAGTCGAGGGGATGATAAAAAGAAATATATTGCAGCGCATCTGCAACACTGTCGATTAGGTCTTGCTGTTTAATAATTGCCATAACTGTCCCGTTGTCCGTACTTGGTGATGATCTATATTTTCAATCTATAGTTGAAAGTTATAAAATTGCCGATATGATACCCTGCTTGTTCACCTGCTGCTACCGGAAAGTCCACAATCTAATGGCAAAAATTTCAATTACCACTGCGCCGCTATTCATTGATGGCTTAAAAACCCCTTTACAGCTATTTTCACCGTTAGCCAGCCAGCCATGGGCGATGTGGTTAGATTCTTGTGATAGTGAACATGTCGATGCAAAATTTGACATTATGGTTTGGCACCCCTTAGTAACTATTGAAACCCGTGGCCCCAAAAGTACGGTTTCATGGCAAACTGACAAGTGGCAAACGTATGCTGAACAGCAATTTAGTGCTGCTAAGCATAGTGCAACAAATGACGACCCGCTGGCGGTCATCGAAAAGCTTCAAAAAAGTATTTTTAAAAACACTGACTTAGCTGACAGCGACCTACCTTTTATTGGCGGCGCGCTAGGTTATTTTGGCTATGATCTTGGCCAGCGTTTTGAACAGTTACCAACACAAGCTCAACACGATATTGATTTGCCCGACATGGCGGTTGGCATTTATCAGCAAGCGCTTATTTATGATCGCGCCCAAAAGCAATTCTATTTAGTTTGCGAAGAGGGTAAGCGCGCCGATATTACGACGTTTTTAAAGCAAAGCTTTATTCAGTATAAATCAACAGATAATGCAGCGAACTTTGCTTTGCAAGATGGCTGGCAATCAAACATCAGTAAAGCACAATATTTTGAAAAATTTGCACAAGTACAAGAATATTTACTCTCTGGTGATTGTTACCAAATTAATCTCGCACAACGTTTTCAAGCCAATTATCAAGGCGATGAATTTTTAGCATACCAAGCGTTAAGAGCACATAATCAAGCGCCCTTTTCTGCTTTTATCCGTTTTAACGATGCTGCGGTATTAAGCATTTCGCCAGAACGATTTTTAAAATTAGCTAACGGCCAAGTACAAAGTAAACCGATTAAAGGCACTAAACCGCGTTCAACAGACGCTGAAATTGATAAGCAAAATGCCATCGACTTACTGCATTCAGAAAAAGACCGCGCCGAGAATTTAATGATTGTTGATTTACTCCGGAACGACATCAGCAAGGTTTGTATTCCCGGCACAGTTACCGTACCAAAGTTATTTGATATTGAAAGCTTCCCTGCGGTACATCACTTAGTCAGTACCGTAATTGGTGAGTTAGCCCCTGAGCATAACGCGACTGATTTATTACGCGGAGCATTTCCCGGCGGCTCAATTACTGGCGCACCGAAAATAAGAGCTATGGAAGTTATCGATGAACTAGAACCACACCATCGCAGTGTTTATTGCGGCGCTATTGGTTATATTTCAGCTTGTGGTAACATGGATACCAGCATCACAATTCGCACCCTTGCTTGTAAAGATAATACGGTTTACTGCTGGGCTGGCGGCGGGCTAGTTGCTGATTCAACCCCCGAAAGTGAATACCAAGAAACCTTTGATAAAGTTGCAAAAATTTTACCTGTACTGGCTAAATTGGCTGACTGAGATAGCAAGTACAAAATAAATTATTCCCTAACGAAAGGCTGTAAGCAATCACCATGACAAAAAATGAATTTTTGCAGCGTTTTCAATTAAGTCCTTTGGGCAGCTCCGTTCATAAATACCAGCACAGTAAACAATTAAAGTCAGCCGCGGTTCTAATTCCTGTGGTGGTTGAATACGTTGATGAAGGCGAGCAGTTGCAAATATTATTAACTAAACGCGCACAGCATTTAAAACACCATCCAGGACAAGTCAGTTTCCCTGGCGGAAAAGTAGAGCCGAGCGACGCTAATTTAATTGCCACCGCCCTGCGTGAGTCGTATGAAGAAATAGGTTTGCCTAATAATGCGGTAAATATTATTGGCCAGTTAAACCCCTATCATACGATTAGCGGTTATGTGGTTACGCCAATCGTTGCTTTAGTCGCCAAGCAACAGCGCTATATTATTGACCAAAATGAGGTTAGTGAAATATTCCAAGTACCATTACAACATTTTTTACACCTTGAAAACCATTTCACCGTAAACGCTCACTTTAATGGTAAGCATCATCCAATACACTTTATGCCTTACAATGGCCATAATATATGGGGCGCAACCGCTTCAATGTTAAAAGATCTTGCCAATCACCTTATTTAGCATCTGCTCTCTCCCCTCTTAAAAGTCTTAATAAACGCTATAATTATGCTAAGTTTTGATTTTCAAACTGATAGCTTTCAGTTACCATCACAGAAATAAATACATCACAGAGATGTAAAGACAGAATATTATTCGAGTATTAAGATGATTAGTGTATTTGATATGTTTTCAATCGGTATTGGCCCTTCCAGTTCACACACAGTTGGGCCAATGAAAGCGGCTAAGTTATTTGTCGAACATTTAGCCGAGCAGCAATTACTTTCTAAAACCGATAAAGTAAAAACAGAATTATTTGGCTCATTAGGTCAAACGGGTATCGGCCATGGCACAGGTAAAGCGGTTATTTTAGGTTTGTCTGGTCAAGCTCCTGAAACCATTGCAGTGAGTGATATTGACAGTATTTTAGAGGGTGTGGTTGCCAGTGAAACAATTTCATTATTAAATCAGCACCAAGTGCAATTCCCTAAAAACGACGCGATTATTTATCACCGTAGAAAAACCTTACCAGCCCATGCTAATGCTATGACTTTGTATGCGTATTGCAAAGACCAGCTAATATTTTCAGAAACCTACTACTCAATTGGTGGTGGTTTTATCGTGCAAGATTGCGATTTTGATAAAGAAAAAGATAAAGCTCTATCATTACATAATAATATTACTCGACCGCACATATTTTCCTCTGCCGATGAATTAATTAAAATTGCCGTTACTAAAGGGCTAAGTATTAGCACTTTGATGATGGACAATGAAAAATGCTTAAATGATGAAGCAGTAATTCGTAAACAGTTATTGCAAATTTGGCAGGCAATGCGTGACAGTGTTGATCGCGGCATGAGAACTGAGGGTATATTACCCGGCGGTTTAAAAGTGACTCGCAGAGCGCCAGCACTTTATCGCTCTTTATTAGTTGAAAATAATAATGACCCATTATCAGCGATGGATTGGGTTAATTTATTTGCCCTAGCAGTAAATGAAGAAAATGCCGCGGGTAGCCGCGTTGTTACCGCGCCAACTAACGGTGCTGCCGGTATTCTTCCAGCGGTGCTTTGTTATTATGATAAGTTTATTAAGCCGGTTTCAGATGATGATTGTATTCGATACCTATTAGCCGCAGCCGCCATTGGTATTTTATATAAAACCAATGCTTCTATTTCAGGGGCAGAAGTTGGTTGTCAGGGTGAAGTTGGGGTTGCCTGCTCTATGGCAGCTGGTGCCTTAACAGAAATTATGGGGGGCTCACCAAAACAAGTAGAAAATGCTGCTGAAATAGGCATGGAACACAACTTAGGTTTAACCTGCGACCCTGTTGGCGGCTTGGTACAAGTGCCTTGTATTGAACGTAATGCTATGGGTTCAGTGAAAGCAATTAACGCTTCAAGACTGGCTTTACGTGGCACAGGCACCCATAAGGTATCACTAGATAAAGTGATTAAAACCATGTGGGATACTGGTAATGATATGAAAACCAAATATAAAGAAACTTCACGTGGTGGTTTAGCGGTAAATATTATTGAATGTTAAGCCGAAAGTTAGGCTAAATATTAAGTAAAATAATAATGCATTTGTTCTTATCAGCTAAAAGCAAAAAGTCAGTTACCGAGGTAACTGACTTTTTTATTTTTCTAGAGCTGTAAGCTTTATTCTTAGGCTTCAGCACATTACTGTTAACGAAATGGTAAATCAATATCAGAAAATAGTTCATCAATTTCATTGTTATTTTTCAACAATACTGCACGCGTTACTAAATCGCGATTTAAATGTGGCGCGAAACGTTCGATAAAGTCAAACATATAGCTACGTAAGAAAGTGCCACGTCTGAAGCCGATTTTGGTAGTACTTGGCTTAAATAAATGACTGGCATCAATAGCAACTAAATCACTGTCAATTTTAGGGTCAATTGCCATAGACGCAATTACGCCAATACCAACACCTAAACGCACGTAAGTTTTAATCACGTCAGCGTCAGTTGCGGTAAAAGCAATTTTTGGTTCAACACCAGCATGACTAAACGCGTTATCAAGCTCTGAACGCCCCGTAAAACCAAACACATAAGTCACTAAAGAATATTTGGCGACATCTTCAATGGTAATATTTTGCTTTTTGGCTAACGGATGATCAGGTCGAACAATAATGCTGCGATTCCAGTGGTAGCAAGGCAACATAATTAAGTCGTTATACAAGTGCAAAGACTCAGTGGCAATGGCAAAGTCGGCATCACCTTTAGCAGCAGAATCACTAATTTGTGCCGGCGTGCCCTGATACATATGCAGTGATACTTTAGAATATTTTTTAATAAAGCCTTGAATAACTTCAGGTAAAGCATAGCGCGCCTGTGTATGCGTAGTAGCAATACGTAAACGGCCTTCATCAGGCTGGGTGTATTCACGAGCAACGGCTTTAATGGCTTCTACTTTTGATAAAATTTCACTGGAAATATTTATCACATCTTTCCCTGCAGGCGTTACGTGGGTTAGATGTTTACCGCTTCGACCAAAAATTTGAATGCCTAATTCATCTTCAAGCATACGCACTTGCTTACTGATACCAGGCTGAGATGTATATAAACTTTCCGCAGTTGCAGAAACATTTAAGTTATTGTTGACGACCTCAACAATATAACGAAGTTGTTGCAGTTTCATAATTGATTATAATTCACGACTTGCTTATTCTAAAAATATATACTTAATTCAACATTTATTCCATATTATTTTTAATGTTTTGATAAAAAAATAACCAGTTTGGTAATAAAAGTACAGAAACCATGTTCAATAACAGTAAATTACTATAAAAACAGATCCAAATTAAAAAAATCAAATGCTTATCGAAATAAAGCCGAGTTAAAGGCTATGCTTTAGTAAACAATTTTTGTAGACTGCATTAACAAGGTTGTATTAAAACTAGAGTAAAAAAAATATGATTACAATAATCGTTGGCTTGATTGTCATCTTAATCATCATAGTGGTCGTTGTTAACGCTATTCAGCAGCATAAAGAAAAGCTAGAACAAGAAAAGCGCGCTAAAGTTGCCAAGCAAAAAGCGATAATTGATGAAACCGAAGAGTTAATTCTAAATTTAACACACTTACCTAATAATCCTGTAATCACCGGTATTCTTAACCGTCGAGGCTTAAATGCAGCTAAAACGATTAAACAACTTATGCCAGATGCAAAAGGTATTAAAAACAGAGTTCGAGATATGGAAGCGCGATTATCTGCGGGCAAAGATGTTGAAGCTAATCCTGAAGAAGCCTTTGTATTACCGGATAACGAACAACAATTAGTGAGCATTTTACAATGCATTAAAAAACTTAGAGCAATGCTAAAGTCTGAGCAAAGTAAAGGCTCGGTAGATGCACAAACGTTTATGCAAGAAGACCAACGCTTCGATGCTATGCAATTAAAAATTAGCATTGAAAGTTTAATGAAACGTGGTAATCAAGCCTATTCAAAAGAAATGCTCGGCTCGGCCAGACAGTATTTTGAAAAAGCGCTGCAAACGTTAAATGATAACGCTACGCAAAGTGAATATACTCAAGCTAAGCGTATTGAAATTGACACTAAACTTGAAGAAATAACCGAAGCTTTAAAAACCACCAATGCCGCAGATCGTGCCAAGAAAGCTAAAGACGAAGAAGATGATTTAGATATGCTTTTTCAACCGAAAAAGAAATGGTAAATTCTTACACCATCTAAGCCAGCCTAGCGCTGGCTTTTTTATTGGCCGAGATTAATATTAGGAAGAGTTATTATGAAATTCATTATCCCTAGCTTAGGTTAGCTCTGTGCTTAATAAAAACCAAATCATTCTCCCTTCATTTCTTCGGCGCTGCATGAACGCCTATGCCATTAAAGCTATCATTCGTGAAGCTGGTGGTGAGCTTAGCCGCGTCGGTCGTTCAAGAAACTGGCAGCTTTATGCCAACTTTGAGCAAATAAATACAATTGCAGACCAAATTGAACAGTCGAATCAGAGCAGTTGGCTTTGGGTTGCCACTCTACTAAGAAAACAATTTAAAGATTTGTCCCATAGTGCCTTAGTTATAATTGCCAAAAAGAACCCCGGTATTACTGTGAACGAATTACTGACCAAAACAGATTGCACCGTGGCGCAAGCACGACGAGTAATTGATGAAATTGAATGGCAATAAGTAAAACTCAAAATAACACACTGAAATAAGCATGCCCCCTATTTCTGAGGGACTCACCTAATTCCAAAACCTCACCTAATTCCAAAGCCTCACCTAATTCCAAAGTCTCACCTAATTCCGAGCCTTTAGCTAACAGCAAATCCTACAGCTAAATCTAGAATGTAAAACCGCGAGTTTAATATATTCACTAAAAAGAAAGCACTAAAAAGAAAGCACTAAAAATAATTCACTAAAAGTACCTCATAAAAAAACGCTCATAATGAGCGTTTTTAATTTATTAGATAATTAACTAAACCAAACTAACTTTTATCTTTTGCTTTCGCCTTGGGCTTAGCTTTAGCTTTAGTTTTAGCTTTTGGCTTTTTAACGGCTTTCTTCTTAGGTAACTCTTCTACCCACTTTCCGTCAATATATTTAGCGGTCCAGCCGGTAGCTTTACCTTCCACTTCAGTCATAACGTACTGTTCTTTCGTTTTACGACTGTAACGTACTACAGCTAAATTGCCTTCAGCATCTTTATCAGGTGCATCGGCTAAATAATAAAATTTAGGTGAAATTCTATCTCTAAAGCGTTGTAACTCAGCAACTTTAGGTGCTCTTGTTTCTCTTGAGCGTGGGAAAGTATGTGCAGCTAGGAATATCCCCGCCGCGCCGTCACGCAAAACAAAATGCGCTTCAGACTTTTCACATTCAAGTTCAGGCAACTGAACAGGGTCTTCTTTAGGCGGAGCAGCTTCACCGCTAGCTAATAACTTACGGGTGTTTTTACATTCGCTATTAGTACAGTCGAAGTATTTGCCAAAGCGACCGTTCTTTAATTCCATTGGTGATTCACAGCGATCACAGTCAAGAATAGGACCGTCGTAACCTTTAATTTTAAAGGTGCCCTTTTCTAACTCAACACCGTCACACACAGGGTTATTACCACAAACATGTAGTTTACGAGTTTCGTCAATCAGATAACTGTCCATCGCGGTGCTACATTTTTTACAACGATGCATTGCTCGAAGCGCTTCAGTTTCTTGATCTTCCGCCAGAACGCTCACCGCCTCTTCACCCGGCGTTAAGTTCATGGTGGTAGTACAACGTTCTTTTGGTGGTAGTGCATAACCAGAACAACCTAAGAACACACCAGTAGAAGCCGTTCTAATGCCCATTTTACGGCCACAGGTCGGACAATCAATATCAGTTATTACTGGCTCGTTGCTGCGCATACCGCCGTCTTCAACTGGCTGATCAGCCAATGCTAATTGTTCAGTGAAATTTTTATAAAACTCATCTAAAACATCTTTCCACTGTGCTTTGCCTTCAGCTATTTCGTCTAACTCTTGCTCCATGTTGGCGGTAAAGTCAAAACTCATTAGCTTCTGAAAACTCATGGATAAGCTGTCGGTAACTATTTCACCCATTTTTTCGGCGTAAAAACGTTTTTTCTCTAAACGCACATAACCACGATCTTGAATGGTTGAAATTATCGACGCATAAGTTGATGGGCGGCCAATAGAGCGCTTTTCAAGCTCTTTAACTAGTGAGGCTTCACCAAAACGTGCAACTGGCTTAGTGAAGTGCTGAGAAGGCTCTAACTTATCTAACGATAATACTTCGCCAACTTTCAAGTCAGGTAAAAGTTTATCATCTCCTTTTCCAAGCTGAGGATGAACGCGAGTCCAGCCGTCAAACTCCATCACTCGGCCTTTGGCTTTTAAATCAAAACCACTGGCACTTACCGTAAGTGTGCTTACGGTATAACGTGCTGCTGTCATTTGACAGGCAACAAATTGACGCCAAATTAAGTCGTAAAGTTTTTTACTGTCAGCATCCATGTCGCTCATAAAAGCGGATTCAAGTTTAACGTTTGAAGGCCTGATCGCTTCATGCGCCTCTTGAGCGTTCGCCTTACTTCCGTAGGATTTTACTTTTTCTGGTAAATAATTTTCACCAAAGCTATCAGCAATATAGTCTCGACACATTTGTACCGCGTCTTTACTTAAATTGGTTGAGTCGGTACGCATATAAGTAATATGACCAGCTTCATACAATCGCTGTGCTAAGCCCATGGTACGTTTTACGCCATAGCCTAATTTAGTACTAGCAGCTTGTTGCAACGTTGAGGTGATAAACGGCGCAGATGGTGAGCTTTTCGATGGTTTGTCTTCACGTTTGCTAACGGTATAAGTCGACTTTTCTAATATAGCTAAGGCTTTATTCGTATCTTTTTCATTGGTGGGTTTAAACGCAACGCCATTATCGCGGGTAACATCTAGAGTTAAAGCTTGCTTAGATGCTGACAATGTTTGCGCTTCAACTTCCCAAAATTCTTTCGGATCAAAGGCTTTAATTTCTCGTTCACGTTCAACAACTAGCTTTACTGCGACCGATTGTACTCGACCAGCAGATAAGCCACGTGCTACTTTTTTCCACAATAACGGGCTTACCATAAAGCCAACTACGCGGTCTAAAAAGCGACGAGCTTGTTGAGCATTAACACCAGGCATACTTAATTCACTTGGTGTAGAGAATGCTTGTTGAATGGCGTTTTCAGTAATTTCATTAAAAACTACGCGGCGAAATTTTTCGTCTTCGCCGCCAATAAGTTCTTTTAAATGCCAGGCTATCGCTTCTCCCTCGCGATCCAAATCGGTCGCGAGATAGACGGTGTCAGCATTTTCAGCAAGTTTTTGCAGTTCAGTAACTACTTTTTCTTTACCTGGAAGCACTTGGTAATTTGCTTGCCAACCTTTTTCTGGGTCAATGCCCATACGATTAACAAGCGCTTGCTTGTCACGTTTTGCTTTATATTTAGCTTTTGCTGCAGGTGCCATTTTACGCACTTCAGCAGGTGATTTTGCGGCAACTTTTTTCCCTGTACTACTAGTAGGTAGATCACGTACGTGACCGACACTAGATTTTACAATGAAATCTTTACCTAAATATTTGTTAATTGTCTTCGCTTTTGCTGGTGATTCGACAATTACCAGAGACTTTGCCATAAAGTTTTATTTTCCTACAAAGAAAGCTGACTTTTTCAGCTTATATTTCTACCGTACAAAGTAATAATTGAACATAAAACGACCGAGCATCTCACTTTTTTGTTCATATTGTTGATAAATTATACAATAGAGTGTTAATTCTAAAAGTACTATTAGATATATCTGTAATTCCTCGAACTGACAAGCAATTATTTTTTTAAAATTCAATATTAGCCATTATTTCGCTATAATAATGGCGATTTTCAAGCGTCATCATCACTATTTCTGATAAAAAAATTAAGTGTCATATTTAATAATTATTCACTTAATTTTATTGAAAGAATCACAAAGAACTAAATATCGACGCTTCCTTATATCAAGGTAAAATTATGACAACAAATCATGCAAATTTTATGAATAAAATTTCACAGTGTTTATGCCCTCCAGGTAATGGCGTATTCACTGTTAACACCGCCAAAGAACGTAAAGAACAGTTACACCAAAGTATATTTGGTCAAAAAAACAACATCAATGAACTTTGGCAAGCATCATTATCAACATTACCGAGTGCTTCAAAAGCCGTTATTTTAGGTATAGCCTCTGATTGTGGTGGCGGTATATTACGCGGGGCGAATTGGGGGCCGTTATTTGTTCGTAGCACCTTGCTTGAACAATACCCAACCTTAGACACCTTTGACCTTGGCGACGTTCGCGTTATCCCGCATTTATTACATGATAAATACTTAAATGACGCTACGTTGAGTAATTGTCGTAAAGCTTTGTATCAAGATGAAAACAGCGAACTTCCCATCAGCCCACTAAGCATTACCGAAGATGTATTGCATGACTTTTATGCCAACTTCCCTGAAAAAGGTATTTTTGGCATAGGTGGCGATCATTCAGTTAGTTACCCATTAACCAAAGCCTATTTACAAGCCAAGAAAGCCCAAGGCAAGCGTTGCGCCATTATCCATTTTGACGCCCATACCGACTTATTGGTAGAGCGCTTAGGCATAGATTTATGTTTTGGCTCTTGGTGTACACATATACTTGATGACTTACATGCGCCACACCACTTAATTCAAATAGGCATCCGCTCAAGCGGTAAACCTAAAAGTCATTGGGAAAATACCTTTGGCGTAAAGCAGCATTGGGCGAAAGAAGTTCAAGAACACGGCGTTGACGTTATTATTGAAAACATTCTCGCGCAGCTTAGCAATGAAAATATTGATGAACTTTACGTGAGCTTTGATATTGACGCCCTTGATGACAGCTTTGCTTCGGCAACCGGCACCCCAGAGCCAGATGGATTAACCCCTGCCGAGTCAATGCAGATATTAAAAGCATTAGCTGCACGCTACCCTATTACGGGAGCTGATATGATGGAGATAGCGCCATTTACCGACAGCTCAGGTTTAGGCATTGCTAGCCAAGAAAAAACCTTAAATGCAGGCGCTGAAATTTCAGCATTTTTGCTTGAAGAAATGGCAAGAAGTTAGAAGTTAGAAGTTAGAAGTTAGAAGTTAGAAGTTAGAAGTTAGAAGTTAGAAGTTAGAAGTTAGAAGTT
>CANMXU010000013.1 GCA_947501935.1 uncultured Alteromonadaceae bacterium | reverse complement strand
CTTGGACTAAATAAATACATCAATATTATCAGTCCAACCCTTGGACTAAATAAATACATCAATATTATCAGTCCAACACTTGGACTAAATAAATACATCAATATTATCAGTCCAACACTTGGACTAAATAAATACATCAATATTATCAGTCCAACACTTGGACTAAATAAATACATCAATATTATCAGTCCAACACTTGGACTAAATAATCAGGTTAACTAGTGAATAAATAACAAGCTTCGAAAGACAGTTGTGGTTATATTTTTATTTCATAGTATATTATGCGCAAACGTTTATAAAAATAACACTCATGAGTCTTATAGATCTTAAATTTACAAACTTATCTCCGCCAATAATAACATTAGGTGATTGCTTACCGCAGGATCTAATATTTGCAATGGAAAGCTTAAATTTAAAAAATAACGAGAGGGTATTACTTTCTGCAATTTTGAGTATTTTTGCTAGTGATCGATTTGATCATGGCTACTGTAATGCTGAAGCTATTGCAGAAAAGCTAAATAGAAAAGTAGTTACTGTTCGGCAAACACTAAAAAAGTTAGTTGAAAAGTCGGTATTTATAGAGCTCGGCTGTAATGTGCATGAATCTAAGAAAAGATACGCATCATTATTCAAGCTTAATATCGATTATTTAAATAGTAATTCTTTACCTGTGCAATCAGACCAAATTTCATTCTCGTTACAAGAAAATAAAGCGCTAAGTGTAAGTGATAAAATAGAGTATGGTTTAGCGGATGATCTTGTTTGTTTGTTTTTATTTACTGCACTGGAATATAACTCTAAAAGTACATCTAAACGAAAAGAAACAACCGTTTATATAAATGATGAACCGATTAAAGTGACCGTAACAACTACTAATAATGAACGAATAGCAAGAATAAACGATTTGCGTTATTACATGGCGTTGTTATCACTTGTTGAACGAACCATTGAGTACAGAATTAATGCCGCTAATATTAACTCAGATTTATTGTCTGATGTAAAAAGTACTTTATTTGATTTTTTTGAAGTCGACATTCTAAAGGCAATGGGGAAGGGCGTTGGTTCAGGAGAAAGAAATAATTTAAAAATATCTATGAACCGCTTAAGTGGTACAGAGTTTTTTATTGAGAATGCCAATACTCAAGCAATGAAAGAGATGGGGCTAGATGAATATGAACTAAACGTTATTCATTTCAAAATAAGAGAGTACAAACTAACAAATGATAAGCGTGTAGCCTACAGACTTGAATTTGAGCAACGTTTAATAAATAGAATTTATCAATACTTGATTAATAATCAACGACCATTTTCTAAAATTGATATGAGATTAATGAGTGAAACCAACTCTTTACGTATTGCTTTTTCTATTTGGTGCTCTCATCAAAGTATTGGGGGAGGGCGGTATTATAGTTGGCAAGTAATTAAAGATAAGATCGCTCCATCATATTCTATGAAAAAATTTAAACAAGCAATGTCTGATATTTTGGCTAAAGCAGCTGTAGATGACTCTGCCGGAAAACCTTGTGTAAAATGGCTTGATGAAAAAAAAATAATTCATCAGTGTTCATCTGAAATTAATGAAGCATCAATAATTTACTCCGAAGAACTAGGTTTTTATATTGCAAGAACATCAACACATAAAAATTATTTGGAAATGATAAGAGATTCTCGGGCAAATCGTCTAGTCGGTTTATGATCCATATTAAAGTCATAAATATAAAAATGTCATCTGTTTTTAAGGGCTGAATAGCCAGATTGGTTGATTAATGTTCTGTTTATTGTTTTATTGTGGATGATAAAATGCTTCTTAGAGGGAGATATTAACAACGTAACCAGTATTAGTGTGATTACCAATGGATTATATCAACATAATTACCGAGCGACTTTGTCGTAAATAGAATGAAAGCCAGTTCCCAAACTGACTATGACTCACGCCGATTTTTTAAGGAGTGTGATTTATCAACTCTCGGCGCAGTGGTGTTCATATTGTTCCTTAGCCATAAACTGCACACTCCATTTGGACTAATCTCAATACCAAGTACCTCTGTCAACTTCGTGGCGACTTTTTATAAGTAAAGCTTTCGTGAGCTGATATAGCATCAGCTCAGGTTCATTGATAACTTCGCACTGCTTTCTTAGTAGGAAAACGCCTTCGTTCTTTTTAATAAAGTTAAACTTTACTTTATTTATCTCGCCAAGAAGGCCTTTTATAATATTTATTTTTTATATGCATTTTTTTGTTTTCTTTTATAAGCTTCATTACCAGATAAAACCGAGCCTGATTGTGCTTTTCCAACCATAAAGTAAGTTAACTCTGACACCTGAAGACTGTGCTGCCTCTGGTACTGGGGGACTAAAACCACTGTTTCTTATTTGAAAGCTTATGTGTAAGTTTTTGAATCATAAAGAGCTCGATTAACGTCATAAACATCAATCCCCTTATCAAGTAAATAGTGACACAGACCTGAATCATATGTGTCAGTATTTTTAAGACTAGCAGGTGTTAGCGCTTTAAAACTTCCGGAGGGTTTGGTGTTAAGTTAAATGGTCTCTAGCAATTAGAAATCGCAATTAGATGGACATAATCTCAAAGAACGTATTTGTTGTTTTTTTATATGTTCCGTACAAATCCTTTGTGTAAAAATGTATTTTAGAACAGTGGCTTGTGCATGGTACTGGTTTTATAGGTGTTATGCTATCACTTTTCAGTGTAGCTTTACATATAAAAATACATTAAATTGATTGACCGACTTAACATTTAGTGGTTAAATGCAGATTATCAATTAAAACTGGGCAGGATAAATATAACTTTGTTGTGCTTATCGTATTTAATGGGCATGCATAAATGTTAAGTCTTTGTGTATTTGCCATAAATAGAGTTTAGTTAGGGCGTTGAAATGATTAATAAACACTTTGTCTTATTGAATAAAGCAGATAATGTTTTTGTGTGCTGTAGACAGTTATTTTCTGGTGAATCAATCAAGCTTGAAGAAGTTGATGTTGAAATGACTGTGGATATAACTGTTGGCCATAAAATAGCAAGGAAAGCTATTTCTAAAGGTACCAAAATCATTAAATACGGAGTTTCCATCGGTTCTGCCGTTGAGGACATAGCTTTTGGTGAGCATATTCACATGCATAATATGAAAAGTGATTATATCGCAAGTCATACTCGTCAAAATAGAGCAGGAGAATAATCATGAAAGGCTTTTTGAGAGCTGATGGTCGCAAGGGCATTCGAAATGTCGTTTTGGTGACTTATTTAGTTGAGTGTGCTCATCATGTAGCACGGGTCATTGTAAACGATAGCCCTGGTGATAACGTACAACTGATTGGCTTTCCTGGATGTTATCCAAATGAATACTCTCTAAAAATTATGGAGGGGCTTTGTACTCATCCTAATGTTGCGGGAGTACTTATTGTCTCATTAGGTTGTGAAGGTTTTAACCGTGAACAACTTCAAAAAACGATTAAGGAAAGTGGTCGTGCAGTAGATACCTTAGTTATTCAAAAATCTGGAGGTACTAAAAAAACCATTGAAGCAGGGCTCGATAGAGTAAAAGAGCTACTAATTACTGCTGAGGCTGCAGAAATTGTTCCTATGGAAATGGACGAGCTTGTTGTTGGTACTATTTGTGGTGGTTCAGACGGTACCAGTGGTATTGGCGCAAACCCTGCCGTTGGCCATTGTTTTGATAAACTTATTGCACAAGATGCTGTTTGTATCTTTGAAGAAACTGGTGAACTGATTGGTTGTGAGCACATTATGGCCGAGCGCGCCATAACACCAGAGCTTGGTGAAGAAATAATGAAGTCAGTTGAAAAAGCTGAGCATTATTATACCCAGATGGGCTACGGAAGTTTTGCACCAGGTAATGCTGAAGGTGGTTTATCTACCCAAGAAGAAAAATCAATGGGTGCTTATGCTAAATCGGGCAGTTCACCCATTCATGGCTTAATCAAACCTGGTGATATTCCAAGTCAGGGCGGTTTGTATTTAATGGATGTTGTACCTGATGGTAACCCGATGTTTGGCTTTCCTAATATAGTTGATAGTGCAGAAATTGTGGAAATGATTGCTTCAGGTTGTCACATTATTTTATTCACTACTGGCCGAGGTTCTGTTGTTGGTTCTGCCATTTCGCCGGTCATTAAGGTTTGTGCTAACCCTGAAACTTATGAAAACTTGTCAGATGACATGGATATTAATGCAGGGAAAGTAATCAACGGAGAATCTACAGTCGCCCAAGTTGGCGATGAAATATATCAGCTTGTTAGCCAAGTTGCAGCAGGTGAACCATCTAAATCAGAAGCGCTAGGTCATCAAGAGTTCGTTTTAACTTATAAAAAGTTTGAAGCCATTGGTCCTTCATGCTTACCCACCGCTAGATAGTTGAGTAGTAAATCATGTTTAAGAAAAGACAAATAGGGAAAACAAAGTTACACGTAACTGAATTAGGTTTTGGTGCCGCTACTTTCGGTAATTTGTATCGAGAAATGCCTGAAGAAGCAGCTAGTGAAAGTGTCGATAAAGCGATGGAACTAGGGCTAAATCAATTTGATACGGCACCTTATTATGGCTTTGGTTTAAGTGAACGCCGGGTAGGGGATGCTTTACGAAACTACAATCAAGAAGACTATATATTATCAACCAAAGTTGGTCGGATTTTAGAGCCTTGTGCAAAAGCTGAAGATAAATATGGATTTTGTTCTCCAATGCCATTTGAACCTAAGTATGACTATTCATATGACGGTATTATGCGTTCATTCGAGCATAGCCTTCAGCGTTTAGGATTATCAAAAATTGATATCTTATATATGCATGATATTGGCAGTGTTACTCATGGCGATGACCATGACCGTTTATTTAAAATAGCAATGGAAGGTGGCTACAAAGCCATGGACGAATTACGTTCACAAGGTTTAGTGTCTGCTATTGGCTTGGGGGTAAATGAATATCAAGTCTGTGAGCAAGCAATGGATCATGGCCATTTTGATTGTTTCCTACTTGCAGGTCGATATACCTTATTAGAGCAACAATCACTTAAAAGCTTTCTTCCACGCTGTTTAAAAGAGAATAGCTCAATTGTACTCGGTGGTCCTTATAATTCAGGAATTTTAGCTACGGGAGTTCGCCGTGAAGGTGTTGTTCCGCATTATAATTATGAGCCTGCAAGTGAAAGCATCATCAATATTGTTGCTAAAATAGAAGATGTTTGCCAAGAATTTAATGTGCCTCTACCTGCTGCTGCATTGCAATTTCCATTAGCGCACCCGGCTGTGGTCAGTGTTATTCCTGGGTTAAGTTCGGCCAATCGCGTTGAAACGACCGTTGAACAAATGAAATTTGATATCCCGACAGACTTCTGGACTGCGCTACAAAACGCTGGGTTACTATACCCAGGTGTACCAGTTCCAGTAATGACTTAGCAGGAGCATATAATGTTACGTATCGACTCGCACCAACATTTTTGGCAGTTATCTCGTGGCGATTATTTATGGTTGACACCTGAGTTAGGGTTACTTTATCGAGATTATTTACCAAATAATTTTTCACCTTTATTGCAACAAGCAAACGTAGCTAAAACAGTGTTAGTACAGGCTGCTGCTACAACCGCAGAAACAGAGTTTATATTAAAGCTGGCCAGTGAAACTGAATTTGTAGCTGGTGTTGTTGGTTGGGTTGATATGGAAAGCACTGATGCTTTAGCGGATCTAGCACGGTTTAGTGAAAACCCTTATTTCAAAGGAGTAAGGCCAATGATTCAGGATGTTAGTGATATTAACTGGATGTTAAAAGAGCAGCTAGCTCCGGTGTTTAATTACTTGATCGCTCATGACTTAACTTTTGATGCGTTGATTTTACCAGAACACTTAGATGCCTTATATATTTTATTAAAAAGGTACCCCGATCTTAAAGTTGTGATAGATCATGGCGCTAAACCTGGTATAGAAAATAGTTCATCGCCGCAGTGGTTTGAAAAAATAGCCTTGATAGCAAGAGAAACTTCAGCATTTTGTAAGTTGTCAGGTTTAGTTACTGAAGCTAGCTCTAACCCTCACTTCGATAAATTAGCGCCTTACATGGAGCACCTGCTCGTTTGCTTTGGTGCTGAACGGTTAATGTGGGGCAGTGACTGGCCGGTAGTGGAAACATCATCAAATTACCAAAGTTGGCTTAGCCAGGTTGAGGGATTTCTTATTCCGTTATCATCAAAAGAACAACACTCGATTTGGGCGCATACTGCTCAAAAGTTTTACCAACTATAAGAAAATAATTGTTAAAAGGTTTGAGAAATGACTAATAAATTCAGCGGTAAAGTAGCTTTAGTTACTGGCGGTGGTAGTGGTATTGGCCAAAGTACTGCCTTACAGCTTGCTAGAGAAGGTGCACATACCCTAATTGTAGATTTAGATTTAGAGGCTGCAAAAGATACCCAAAACATGATCGAGATATTTGGTGGTCAAGCAAGCGTGTATCAATGTGATATTAGTAACAGCAGCCAAGTAAAAGATATTGTTGAAACTATTTTACTTGAGCAAGATATCGATATATTAGTGAATAACGCTGGTATTGCTCATATCGGTAACTTAGAAGGCACTTCTGAGGAAGACTTAGACAGGCTTTATCAAGTTAACATTAAAGGTACGTATAACTTTATGTCGGCTGTTATTGGTTCGATGAAAAAGAAGCAAAGTGGTGTAATTATTAATTTAGCGTCAGTTGCTTCCTCTGTAGGTATAGCCGATAGATTTGCTTACTCTATGACCAAAGGTGCGGTATTAACCATGACCTACTCAGTTGCAAAAGACTACATTAATGATGGTGTTCGCTGTAATTGCATTGCGCCTGGTCGAGTGCATACACCGTTTGTCGATAATTTTCTAGAGAAAAATTATCCTGGTGATAAAGATGAAATGTTTGAAAAACTATCTAAAACCCAGCCAATAGGCCGTATGGGGAAAGTAGAAGAAATATCGAGTTTAATTGTTTATTTATGTTCAGATGAGGCGGCTTTCATCACTGGTAGTAATTTTCCTATTGATGGTGGCTTTGTCACTTTAAATAATTAATAGATAGCCATGCAGTTAAGCAAAAGGATTTGCTTAATGGTGTTATTTCAAAACAATAATATATTCAGTTATTAAGGGAAAATTTAAGCTTTAATCATTAAAAACAAAAAAACAAAAAAACAAAAAAACAAAAACAAAAAACAAAATATAGCAACGAAAAGGGTTAATTATGAATAAGTCGTGCGCCATGGCAAGTGGTAATGATGAAGTAGTACCTCAAAAAGTAGATCTTGCAAAAAAAGATGAAATTATTCCCAAAAAGTATTTTATTGCTTTTGTTTTAGTTACCCTATGTTTCCCATTATGGGGCTTTGCTAACGATATAACTAACCCATTAGTTAAAGCGTTTTCCAAAGTATTGCAAATGTCTACGGCAGAAGGTACTTGGGTACAAGTTGCTTTTTATGGTGGCTATGGCGCTATGGCAATTCCAGCGGCTTTGTTTATTAAAAAATTCTCCTATAAAGCGGGTTTGATGGTGGGCTTAGCTTTTTATGCATTTGGGGCATTTCTATTTATTCCGGCTGCGGATGCGCAAGCGTTTGCGCCATTTTTATTGGCTTTTTTTGTGATGACCTGTGGATTATCCTTTTTGGAAACCAGCGCTAACCCTTATGTATTATCAATGGGGCCAGCCTCTACAGCTACTCAACGCTTAAATTTAGCGCAAGCTTTTAACCCCGTGGGTTCATTGCTAGGTATGTTTGTAGCAACACAATTTATTATTCAAAAGTTAAATCCTGCTACCGATGTTGATCGCCGAACTTTAGCTGCTGACGGTTCTAATAGTGCATTAGAACAACTTGCTGCGATCACAGCCAATGACTTAGAAGTTATTCGTAACCCGTATTTAGCAATAGGCGTGGTTGTATTAATCATGTTTATTGTCATCGCTTTAAAGAAAATGCCACGGACAGAAGAGAAATCTGGAAGCTTAGATATTGGCGGTACCTTCAAACGATTGTTGGCAAATCAAAATTACCGTGAAGGCGTGATCGCGCAAATTTTCTACGTTGGCGCGCAAATTATGTGTTGGACCTTCATTATTCATTATGGCACTGAAGTTTTTGTTCAATTAGGTATGACAGAGCAAGCAGCGGAAGCTAAGTCTCAAATGTTAAACATTTATGCTATGGTTATTTTCTGTTTGAGTCGATTTGTTTGTACGGCTTTATTAAAGTTTATCAACGCCGGTAAGTTATTAATGATACTTGCAACAGGCGGCATGTTATTTACGGCGGGAACAATATTACTTGATGGTGTTATTGGTGTTTATGCGCTAGTCGGAATTTCTGCTTGTATGTCTTTAATGTTTCCCACCATTTATGGTATTGCCCTAACGGGCACAGGCGATGATGCCAAGCTCGGTGCAGCAGGTTTAGTCATGGCCATTGTTGGAGGTACTTTTTTACCTTTGGCGCAAGCATCAATAATTGATATGAATCAGGTCTTTGATGGTTTTTCGGCGATTAAATCGTCGTTTATTCTGCCGTTATTATGTTTTGTTGTCGTTGCTATTTACGGTAAGCGATCGCAGAAATATTTACCAATTTAAGAGTTAAATTATGACAACTAGACATTGTTTTGCCCTAGATTTGAAAGATGATCCTGAATGGATTTCTGAATATAAAAAATATCATACCCCGGCGGGCATTTGGCCCGAAGTTGTTGAAAGTATTGTCGGAGCAGGTATAGAAACCTTAGAAATATACCTTATCGGTAATCGGTTATTTATGGTGATGGATATTAATAACCGTTTTTCTTTTGCAGCGAAAACCATAGCAGATTTAAGCAATGAAAAAATTGTTGCTTGGGAAGAACTTATGTGGACCTTTCAGCAAAAATTACCTTGGGCAAAAGGCGATGAAAAATGGTTATTAATGGAGAATATTTTCTCACTCGAAAAATGTTGATATACGCCATCTAAAACAATGGGTGGTTCCAGTTTTACTTTCCCTAAAAGTGCACGGCCATACACCTTTTGTATGGTCGTTTTTTTTAGCTTTAAAAATAGACAGGACAAGGAGAATAGCGAATGAGTCAATATTTAAAATGGATTTTATCTGTATATTTGGGTGCTACTTTTACCCTGTAACCTTATATTAAAGCACAACAAGTCTTTATGGCTAAAAATTTATAACGAAGCTTTTAACAATTCAAACCAAGCTCATTTTGGGCTAAAACAAGCGGTTAACCAGCAAGAGGCTTATGCTAAGTACTACTGGTTAGGTTAGCCAAGTAACGGCTTTTTTTAGAGATCATGATGGGTTTTTCCTTCAATTTCTCCGTGCTGCTTTGTGCAAACTTTAACATTTTCTGGAGTACAATGGGTTAAGGGGGTGTAGAGCGTTTCTTGGTAGGGCTTATTTTGGGAAATTTTATGCAAAGTGGCAATTGCCTCTTTGCCCATTTCGTACGGAGATTGGCCAATATTACTGTGAGAAAGTTTGTCTGATAATAAGCTTAATTGCCCCTTAACTGTATCGGCAAATACAACTGTAATACCACCTTCTATTAAAATGTTTTTGAAAGGTAAAGCCATTTTCCTATATGCTGAATCATTGAGCTGAGCCCAACCACCTACAGCCACTAAAGCATCAACCATTTGGTTTTTAAATATACGCTTTATTTGATTGGTTGCTCGATCAAGTTTCCCATAACAAGGGATTGGCGCGCTAATTTCATACCAACCATTTTCTCCGTTTAATGGCTTGTGTGTTGTTTTTGAACGAGTTTGATTAGTGAGTGCTGCTCGCACACCTAATATCCTTTCATTTAAATTAGCTGCGTCAGACCGTCCGGTTTGAATAATAAACTTTCCTCCTTGGGGTCTAAGCTTTATGAGTTTCTGACCTAATGCTTCACCTAATTTAAAATTATTGGAACCAACGTAAGCGAGCCGTAGGCCTTTGAATATTTTTTTACTGCTCTCGGAGAAGTCTGAATCAAATGTGATAATTGGAACGCCGGAATTTTTAGCGAGTAGAACGCTGTTTCGTGCTAGATAATCTGATCTTGAAACCGCAATAGCTATACCATCAACCCCTCCCTTGATTAATTCAGCAATAATAGCGTCTTGGCGCCGGACGTCGGTTGTTTGAGGACCTCGGTATATGCAGTTAACATTGAGCCGTTTAGCTTCAGCTTGACAACCTTTTTTAGTTTCTAACCAATACTCGTTTACAGCATCTTTGGGGACAATAGCAAAAGTTAATGTTTTTGCCATTGTCGATTTGAAAAATAACAGTAAAAATATAAACAGTAGTCCGATGAATAGCTTCATATATTAGCCTTTTTACACCTATTGCGAGCAGCAAAAAACATCTACAACAGCTAAACACGCTAAATTATTTTAATAATAGCACAATAAGCTCTTTAGGACCGTGAGCGCCGTAGGCTAAGGTTTGTTGAATATCTGCAGTTTTTGATGGGCCAGAAATTAATACCGCATTAGTGGGCAGCTTATTTTGCCACTCTTGTGCATTGATTAGGCTTGCGAAGTTAGTGTACAAATTTTTAGCCTCGACGATAACAAAATGCAGTGGCGGCACTAACGACAAACTTCTAGGCTCTTCAATGGTCGGCCAAATGACTATTGACCCTGTCGCCGCAATCGCAGCTTTTGAGCTTGTTATTCCTGCGGGAATATTATTAAACAAATGCTCCTTATTTCCTTTAAGGGTAAAGTCATACGCTTCTACAGCAATGTCGTCATCAAGAGTCAACATTTGCTCTGAGTGCAGGGCATTTTTCCCGTAAAGTAATTTTGAAATACCGCGTTGCTTAAGTTGTTCACTAACTATTTTTGCAATATCTTCTTCTTTTAGTGGGATAACTTGAGCATGATTTGCCTCAAGGTGACCAATAAATTGCGCTAAAAGTTCTTCTTGAGCTAGCTCAGGGTAAGAATAACTTGGCTCTTCAGGTAACTTACTATAATCACTGCCTTCAACTTCTTGTTTTAGTTTAGCAAGAATATTTGTACGAGCATTGCTGCTTTGTTGTTTAAATGAGCTTGTCATTATTTACTCCCGGCGTTATTAGCAACTTTATTTGGTATTTTTTTGTTACGTGCTTTTACTCTTTCATGTAAAGTTTTTGGCGCCAGTTTGGGGGCAGAGCGCACTGAGGTCCATACTCCTAAGTTATTTGGCATCAACTTTCTAAAGCGCGTAGCAAACCACATGGATGTATTGTAAATAAAGGCGTATTTATGCATTAAACTCCAGCCCTTCCAAATGCTTGCTTCTATGCTTTTTCGGCCGCTGCCTTCGCCTTTCATTATTTGCGGACCATCGTGTTTTCCTTTAACGCTCTCGGTACGTAAACGCAGGAGTAGTTTTGGAATAGGAATTTTAACTGGACATACTTCACCACAGGCACCACATAATGACGATGCTGTTGGTAAGTTGTTTGTTGCTTCAAGACCAAGCATATGAGGTGAAACTATTTTCCCTATTGGTCCTGGGTAAACGGTACCGTAGGCATGCCCACCAATTCGAGTATAAACTGGGCAGTGATTCATACAAGCGCCACATCGAATGCATTGCAGGGTTTGGCGTAATTCTTCATCGGCAAAGGCTTGGCTACGGCCATTGTCGAGTAATACGAGATGAACTTCTTCAGGGCCGTCTTTTTCGCCATTTTTACGTGGTGACGAGATCATATTAAAGTAAGTTGAAATTATTTGTCCGGTTGCGCTGCGGGTTAACAAGCTTAATAACGGCGGGACATCATCAAGAAACTCAACCACTTTTTCAATGCCGGTAATGGCGATATGTAAATCAGGCACTGTAGTGCACATTCGACCATTGCCCTCATTTTCAACTAAACATAAAGTGCCGGTTTCAGCTACGGCAAAATTAACACCGGTAATACCGACATCGGCATGGCAGAATTTTTCACGCAGTACCCGGCGACCTTCACCAATTAATGCGTCTACATCAGTAGTATGATCAAAGCCTTCAATATTATCAGCAAATAAATCAGCAACTTGTTTTTTATTTTGGTGAATTGCGGGCATGATAATATGTGATGGATGTTCATCAGCGAGTTGCACAATATATTCGCCCATATCTGATTCTAAACATTCTATATCTCGCGCTTCAAGGTAGTCATTAAGGGCGGTTTCCTCAGATACCATAGATTTCCCCTTAACGACCGTTTTTCCTTTTTTATTTTCAATAAGCTGCGCAATGATTTCGTTCGCATCGTTAATTGTCTCCGCCCAGTGAACTTTTATGCCATTCGCTTCTAAGTTCACTTCAAGCTGTTCAAGTAAATGAGGGAGTTTTACCAAACAGCGCTGTTTTATGAGTTTACATTGCTCACGTAAGGTTTCTAACTCGTTAGCATCAGGAAATGAATTCTTGCGCTTGTCCATAAGGTAATCCATGGCACCACGGAAGTTGTTCTTTAACTCTTCATTAGCAAGGTATCGAGTGACATTGTCACGAAAATTACGTGCTGAAGCTGCATATTTACTTTCATTGGGGTCAATTGATTTTACGGACATAATATTACTTACCTTGCTGCTTGTTAGTAGCTTGAGTACGTTTTAATAAATAACTGGCAATGTGCTCACCACGGAGTGATTTTTTTTGATATTCGAGTGCACCATCAATATTTGTCATACAGCCCCAATCAGCACTGATGTAACGAACAACATCGGTATCAAGTAAGTTTTGAGTTTTATCCTTGACCATAGCACCTGATATATCGCCATGTTTTACTGAAAAGGTCCCGCCAAAACCACAGCACTCACTTTCGTATTTATGGGTGATTAATTCAACATTCTCTAATTGATTAATTAGTTGGCGACCAGTAATGTGAACGCCCATTTCGCGGCGTGCTGCGCAAGAAGTATGCAAAGCGATTTTTTCTGGTTTACCTTGATCATTTAACTTAACGTTTAAAACATGTACTAAAAATTCAGTGAACTCAAAAATTCGCTCACAGAAGTTCTCAATGCCAGGTTCACCTTTTAATAACTCTGGGTAATGATGGCGCATCATGCCGCCACAAGATCCTGAAATGATAACAATAGGAATATCTAATGAAAACTGAGCTACTTGAGCTAATGCAACCGCTTTAGCTTCATCTTGATAACCTGAGTTATAAGCCGGCTGGCCACAACAAGTTTGTCCTTGTGGGTAAAGTACTTCAATGCCTTGTTGCTCTAAAAACTCAATAGCATCGATACCTGAGTCTGGATAAAAGCTATCAGCTAAGCAAGTGCCATATAAATACACTTGCTGAGCTTTAGCTGGGTACTTGCGTAAATGTTGAGTATTAAATGTTGTAGTATCCGATGTCATAGTATTGCCTAAAGAAACAAATTTATAATTAATTTAACTTACAGGTAAAACTATTGTTAATATATACGGCCATAATTAATTTATTGTTTCGTAAAACGGTGTAATGTATGTCAGGTGTTAATGAATTGTCGTTATTTGCCTTAGTTGTTGAAGCAAAGTCCTTTAACAAAGCGGCGGAAGTTGCGGGCATATCAACCCCGGCTTTAAGTAAACGAATTACAAAGTTAGAAAATGAGCTAGGTGTACAACTATTACACCGTACTACTCGACGGTTAAATTTAACGGAAGCGGGTAAAACTTTATACCAGCATGCTGCGAGTATTAATAAACAAGTTAATGAAGCAATAGGCGAGGTAAGTACTTATAGTGATAACTTAACCGGAACGATAAAGATTACCGTTCCTACTATTTCTGGTGAACTATTTCTGGCCGAAATTATTGCCCAGTTTTGTCAGCAATATCCTGGTCTTAATGTTGAAGTTCGCCTCGAAAATCAGTTTGTTGATTTAGTAAAAGAAGGCTTAGATTTAGCTATCCGAACTGGTGTTTTAGAAGACTCTAGCCTTATAGCTAAACCACTAATAACTTCTCATTGGGTGGTTTGTTGCGCGCCAGAGTATATCGAAAAGCATGGTAGGCCAACTGAACCATTGCAATTGAGTGAGCATAATTGTTTAGCCTATACATATCAAAATAAAGGCGCATATGATTGGCGTTTCACTCAAGGAAGTGAGCCGCTTGTAATTAAAATATCAGGTAGTTTTGCGACAAACAATGCTCAGGCATTACGTAAGGCAGCTTTGGCGGGCTGCGGTATTGCCTATATTCCTAAGTGCAGTGTTTATGAAGATATTCAAATAGGACGTTTAATTGAATTATTACCTGACTTTCACCCTCGTTCGTTAGGCGTCTATGCCGTTTATCCTTATACACGACATTTACCTAATAAAATTAAGTTGCTTATTGAGCATATAAGAAAGGGGTATGAACAGCTTAGTCATTATTTCTAATGATTAACTTTTAAATAATTGATTATATAGTTAAAAATATAACCTGTTAAGTTAGCGGGTGCTTGTTTTATAAGCTGAATTATTAATTATTTTTCTAAACCATGTACACAACGCAACAAGGTTTCTTCAGCACTATTTAGGTGTTTTTCTAAACTCATAATTGCCCCAGCATTATTATGAGTTATTAAATGATTCAACAGATCTATATGCTCATCAATAGCTACAGTGAACCTTTCAAGCTCTCCTGTTTTATCCCATTGATAGTGATAATGGCAAACAAAAGAGACAATATCGAAAAATTGATTTGTAAATCGATTTTTAACGCATTTTTGAAAAGTAAAATGTAACGCCCTGTCTAAATCAGGGAATTCTAAATAACGGTTCTCCATGTCAGCTCTAATTTCTTGGTGTTTTCTAAGTAGCTCTTTTAATTCTTGCCATACAATATGCTCTTTAGGGAGTTTTAATAGTTCAGTAAGAGCGCGCATCTCAACCATCTGACGAAAGGATACTAATTCCCTAGCAAACTCTTCATCAAACTTAACCATTTTCCAACGTCCACGAGGTGTTTTTTCAATCAATCCGTTGTTGGAAAACTTTATTAGAAATTCACGTACAGTAATTGTGGTACAGCCAGAGTCATGTGCAAGGCTTAATTCTGAAAATTTGTCGCCGGGTAATAATTGACCTGTATGTATGAGGTTTAGGAAAAACTTCTCAATTTGTACATCTTTGCTGGAGTTAGTGTTTTTTATATCAAAATAGTCACTATCTTCTGGTTGGCGTAATACAATTTTATGAGGGCCTTCTCTTTTGATTAGGCCTGATTCGCATAAGTGTTCAACAGCGACTCTAACCGTTGTTCGACTAATATTTAATAGTTTGGTTAATTCTATGTCATTCGGAATAACATTTTCATTGTCATTTAAATTATTAATTAGTTTTAATATATGGTTGACGCTTTTTTTAATGAGAAAGGTTTTTTCGCTCACAGAGTTCTCGTTCTAGTGTAGTTACACTTTAACAACAATTAAAATCATGTGGTTACATGTTTTTTTATTGTTAGAAAGTACACGTTGTTTATATAAGTTTAATCTAAATTACTTTAGCAAAGATGGCAAGATTTACTGGAAAATATCTTATTAACACTTGTTTTTACTTATCTCGTATATCATTGAGGTAGTGGATGTTTCTCTGTTCTTTCTTAAAGCTTATTAGTAAACAATTTATTCTGTATGTTTTATCGCTACTATTATCTTGATATTTGCTTCTTTCTTAAGCTTTTTATATATTATTAAATATAGAATGGCTTAGTGATGGTTTGGGTTAACTAAACCGAAGTCATATTTGAGCTATATTAAAGGGTAATCACCCCATTTTTAGTGGAGTTCAAAAGTAGACGTTTTTCTCTGTGTTAGTTTACGCTTTTGAATAGGGGGATACCACCAATTCCCATGTTAGGTCGCTCATGGTTATAAGTCCATAAAGATTGGGTTGCTCTGTTTTGCAATTCTTCAATAGCACGATAAATATAATGACTGAGCCAATCATATCTTACCGTCCGATTAAAACGTTCAATGTAAGCATTTTTCTGGGGGTTACCTGGCTGAATAAAACATAATTCAATATCGTGTTTTGTTGCGGAAGCCACAAGTTTATAGCTAATATATTCAGGTCCGTTATCTGAGCGAATAACACGCTCCGCAGGCAATGATATATCGGCATCTATTGCCAAACCTTCTCGGTTAAAATCATCAATCACATTAAATAAACGACAACTCCTTCCATCTGATAATTGATCTTGCATAAAACCCATTGACTAGCTTCATGAGCCGCTAGCGGCTCATGTACTTACATTTCAATCGTTTGTTGGGCTTTACGATACACACGTTTATGGTTCCACAGATAACCCTTCACTGTAATGGGTTAATGACCCTCATTAAGATAATGATGTTAGTGATCAGTATCCTGATGTTATAGCTGAATTTCGGAAAAAATGCTTAAGGTTTGGCAAAACAACAGTACGCGTTTTGGCACTAGTCAAATAATTGTAGTGGGGAGTAACCATGAAAATCCTGTCCGTTTAAATGGTATGGACTGGATTGAAGTACCAAATACTTATGATGTGCCGGTTTATCCTGGTTTTAAACCTTTGTATGACGAAGAGAAAAATGGCCGTGGCTTAACAAGGAGGAACAGTATAAACCATTACCTTGGTCGTTAACGGCGGAAGCAACAGCGTTTTATCAAGTATCAGACTATGTTTGGGACAAGCTCGCGGGGAAACCTGTTGAACGTAGATACATTTTTATTAAGTATAACTGTCTTTTAACGCTTGAACCTGGAAATTAACTGGAAAACTTTGCCCTTATTTACATGGGGTATGTTGACTTATGGATTTACTGTGTGTACTCTATATATAAAAGTATTCGTATTAGGGGTTTTGAATTAAGTCGTCACAGTGAAGTGAAACAGCCAAATATCTATTCTCTAGCTAGAACCGGTATGCGTTTTGATATTTCCTATGCTAACCCGCAATGCACACCGACACGTATTTAATTTTTAACTGGGCAATACCCTTACCGTAATGGTTGGGTAAATCAATGGGATGCGCCACGTTGGGGTTATGGTTATTTTGATTGGAAAACAAACCCTAGCATTGCCAAGGTTATGAAAAGTGATGGCTACGCCACGGCGGTAGTTGGCAAGTGAATGACTTCCGCCTAAAACCTCATGCCATGAATAAGCACGGCTTTGATGAATATTTAATGTGGACGGGGTATGAAGAGGGTAATTAACTGATCTGCTCTAATGGCACCGCACACTTTAATAAGGGATAATTATTCCATTAAATTAAAGTGTCAACATGACTCAAAATAGAACAATTAGAAAATATACAGATGAATTCAGAGAAGAAGCCGTATCCCTTGTCACTCAGCAAGGTTATAGCGTTACTGAAGCAGCTAAACCTTTAGGTATTACAGCGAAATTAATCTATAACTGGAAAGATAAATTAGCCGCTAAAAATTCAGAGGATGCTTTATCACCAGACGAGTGAACCGAGTTAATTCAGCTTAGAAAAGATAATAAGCGCTTGCTCATGGAACGAGAAATATTAAAAAAGGCCAGCGCCTTCTTTGCGAAAGAAATGAAGTAAAATACGACTTTATTAAAAAGCATCACATTGTTTATCCTATTTTATCTCTGTGCAAAGTGATGAATGTTAGTCGTTCCGCTTATTATTCTTGGCTCAAGCGCCTTCAAAGCTTATTACATGATGCTTTACCGTCGTTGTAAATCATTGTTTAACGCCAGTCGCCAAAGTGCTGGTGCTAGAACATTGGTAAAACTATTACGCAAAGAAGGCTTTGATGTTGGCATTTGCCGAGTAAAAAGCTTAATGGTGAAACTCGGTTTAGTTGTTAAACAACGTATTGCTTATAAAGTGACGACGATGCGTAAGCATAGCCACTTAGTTGCAGATAATTTACTTAACCGTCAGTTCACCCCAAGAAAAGCCAATCAAATTTGGGCAGGTGATATTACGTATTTGAGAACGCATCGAGGTTGGATGTATTTAGCTGTTGTAATGGATTTACATTCACGCCGCATTATTGGATGGGCACTGAGCAAACGAATGACGGTTGATTTAACCATGAGAGCGTTGCAAATGGAAGTAAACTTACGTCAACCTAAAGCAGATTTGATGTTTCATAGTGATAGAGGCTCTCAATATACAAGTAAGCGTTACCAGAGCTTACTTAAGCGTAATAACACTATTGCTTCTATGAGTGGCCGTGGTGCTTGTTTAGGTAATGCTGTTGTTGAGAGATTCTTTGGTAGCTTAAAAAATGAATGGCTGTTGCATGTTTATCATTTAACGAGAAATAGCATGCAAATAGATGTTGAAAAATATATCAAATATTACAACAGAGAAAGATTGCATACGACGTTAAATGATATGTCTCCGATTGAGTTTGAAAGTGTAAGAGAAAAGTGTGCGGCTTAGCTTGACCAGATCAATTGGATAGTACCTGAGTTAACTTACAAAAAAATCTACACAAGAAACAGGATAAAAATAGGAAACAATTATGAAATTAGTACGTTTTGGTGTTCCAGGGCAAGAGAAGCCGGGATTAATCGATAAAGCAGGTAAATTAAGAGATTTATCCGGAATTATCAATGACATCGACAGTAAAATACTTGCCGGTGGTATCGAACAACTTAAAACACTTGATGAGCAATCTTTACCGCTTGTTGAAGGCGAACAGCGTTTTGGTAAACCTGTTGCTACCGTAGGCAAGTGTATTTGTGTTGGTTTGAATTACGCAGATCATGCGGCAGAGTCGGGCATGGAAGTGCCAGTTGAACCTGTGTTATTTGCTAAAGCAACGTCATCATTACAAGGTGCTAATGACGATGTGATTTTACCACCACAATCAGAGAAGTCTGATTGGGAAGTTGAATTGGCAGTAGTGATCGGCAAAGAGGCTCGTTATGTTTCTGAAGAAGATGCGATGGATCATGTTGCAGGCTTATGTGTAATGAATGACTTATCTGAGCGCGCTTATCAACTTGAAAAAGAAGGTCAGTGGATGAAAGGCAAGGGCTGCGATACTTTCGGGCCAATGGGACCTTTCCTATTAACGACAGATGAAGCAGGCGACGGTAACAATCGTAAGATTTGGTTAGAAGTAAACGGTAAACGAGTACAAGATGGTAATACTAATACCATGGTTTATAAAGTACCATTCTTAGTGAGCTACATTAGTCAATTTATGAGCTTACAACCTGGTGATGTGATCAGCACCGGCACGCCTCCAGGTGTTGGCTTAGGCTTTAACCCACCAATTTATTTAAAAGAAGGTGACGTTATGCGCTTAGGTATCGAAGGCTTAGGTGAACAGCAACAAGTTGTTAAGCTTTAGCTTATTCAATAAGCTTTACTGATAAGTTAATTAGTCATGAAAGCTCTTAAATTAATCAATAGTTTAAGGGCTTTTTTAATACGGATTTATCTATTGATAAATAGCGTGTAAACCCGCTTAAATAAAAGTCAAAATGATGAATGTTAAAAGAATAAAGATCACTGTTTTGTGCGCAACTCTACCTTAGTATCAACTTTGAAGTGCAACAAAAGTAATTATTCATAAAAGCATTCCTCTGGTGTTGTATAGCCAAGTCGTTTTCTTGGTCGTGTATTTAATTTGGCAGCGATGATATTACATCGTTGCTGAGTTAATCCTTCCATCGAAGTTCCTTTCACTAAATATTGCCTGATTAAACCGTTGGTATTTTCATTCGTACCTCGCTCCCAGGAGTGATGAGGATTAGCAAAGTAATATGGGCAGTTAGTTGCTTCCTCTATCTTTTTATACTGATGAAATTCAGTGCCATTATCAGCCGTGATTGTTTTAAATTGGTTTGGCATTTTACTCATCAGTTTAATGGTTCGCTTGTTGGTTGATTTCGTCGTTCGGTCATTAAGTTGGCCAATCAATGTGTAGCCTGTTTTACGTTCAACCAGTATCACAATGCAGTGTATAGAGCCTTTTCCCATCACAGTATCAATTTCCCAGTGCCCTTGTGTTTTTCGTGTTTCTATCTCTGCAGGACGCTCTGCGATATTTCGCTATCAGCAAGCCTGCCGCGGCTATCGTAGGCCTTATACCGTTTTCTTCTTCGTTTTTGTGCGCAGCGTAAATGTTTCCATAGGGTGCCGCCGTTTCGTTTATCTCGCCAAATATAGCGATAAATCGTTTCATGGCTAAAGGAGCGTTTACCTTCTTTTTTTAAGTGACCTGTTATTTGCTCTGGACTCCAATCTTTGCGTATTAGTCGTCTAACTTCTTTATAATCTTGTGATGTAAAATGCTGGTTTCTACGTGAACGTCTGCGCCGTGCTCGTGCCCTTCTTTGTGCTTTACTCGGACGGTAAGAGCCATCAATAATTCAGCAACTGTTACGGTTTACTTCTCGATAAATGGTGCTTTTATCTCTATTCATCGCTTTCGCAATATTAGCAAAGCTTAGGCCTTGCCTTTTTAACGCGGCTAACGTATATCTATCACCTTCGGTGAGCTGCTTGTATTTCATAGGGTTTTACTTCTTGGCGGGAGCAAAAAACTAAGGATATAGCAGTTCATCGTTTTTATTAAATTGGGTGTCGCACTTAGTATATGAATTCGGCTACTATTAAACCTTGCTGCTTGTAGTCATAAGGTACCAGCGGGGATTCACAGCCAGCTTAATCTACTCAATCTATACAACGCTCTACTTGGATCGCTCCCGAATTAGAAAGTCAGGGGCAAAGAAATGAACGTATGGCATGGTGGCGAGAAGCTCTATTTGGCATGTTTATTAACTGGGGCCTATATTCGGTACCTGCGGGTAACTATCAAGACAAGCCTGCTTCTGCTGAATGGATCATGTTACGTTCAGAAATGTATGCAGGGCTTGAAGGTACCGTTACATATGGTGCTGGTTTGTGCCATTATTTACTTGATAATGGTATTGATGTTGATGTTGATGTTTATGAAGTTAATCGGCCTAACAGAGCGAAAAGCAAGTTAGTTGGGAAGTCAGCCCCTACTGATGCTGAAAACGCAGCCCGGTCGGTTTTTGCTAACGAATCAAAAGCGATTCCTAAAAACTCATGATGGCTTAGTTGAAGCGTTGAGATATTTACTTATTGCAAGGCGTAGTGCTGTTAAAGCGAAAACACAATTGATAAATCAAATACGGGCATTACTGGTGAGTGCTCCTTATGTAGTCAGAGAAAGTTACTTAGTACCATCAACAACTAAATGCATTTCGCTGTGTAGTAGCATCACTTCTTTAGGTGACTCAGTTATGCTGCAAACCTTATCCGCTATGCTGAAGCTTCTATCGTCACGTAGGTTGAACTTAAAGGAGGAACTTAAACTCATCGATGGGCAGCCTAAAAAATTGACTAAATCTGCTGCTGGTAGCTTAATAACACAATATGGTGTCGGCCCATATGTAGCCGCAACCTTATTAGTTACTGCTGGTGACAATCCCGAACGTTTAAAAAAAGAGTCGTCGTTTGCTGCTCTGTTTGGCGTTAATCCCTTAGAACCATTATCCGGTAAGAAGCAACGTCACCGTTTAAACCGTGGCGGCTCAAGAGAAGCCAATAATGCGCTATGGACAGTAGCCCTAATCAGAATGAGATCCGACGCTAGAACTATTCAATACACGGAAAAACGAACGCATGAAGGTCTTAAAACTAAAGAGATTCAACGGTGCTTAAAGCGATATATCGCCAGGGAGTTATTTCCAGTTATCTGCAAAGATCTGACAGAATCACGACAGGTGTTTACATAGGAGCGTCAATGCACCAATGGAGCGTTTTTTTAGAAGTTTAAAAACGGAAAGACTAAATCATCTGAGTTTTACAAATCACCAATCAGTAGTGAGTGAAGTTGAAAACTATATTCAATTTTATAATTATAAACGTCGTCATTCAGGTATTGATTATATGACACCGCATCAGAAATATAATGAATTAAACAAAGTGGCTTAAGATCTCTCCCGTTTTAATTGACCATTACAAAGCCAGCAGTCGTTTATTTATTTATTTATTTATTTATTTATTTATTTATTTATTAGTTTCACTTTAACGGCTTATATTGAACTGGAATGCTTGATGTAGTAGGTACTTAACCGGCGACATATTTGTTTTCATCTTTTTTGGCAGTTTTACATGACGGTAAGTATTTTTTTGGGGGGAAGGGTTAGCTTAAAGGTGCACTTGAAGTTCTCATCTTTAAACTTAAGTTATAAATATAAAACTTGTATCTGCTGCTAATAGGTAAAAACTCCAGTCGTTGTTCGTGATTACGCTTAATGATAGCGTTAACTTTTTTATTCTGTTTCTTGGTGATACGTCCTCTCAGTAATCTATTGTTTGTTTAGGGTTAATACTGGGATGTTTGATTTAAGTGTTTTTTTATATTTAAATATACGTCAAAGTCCTTGAGTTTTTGTTTTTGATATATTATCGTATAAATAACACTGATGATTGGGTGGTAGCGTTAATATTCTCCTTTCTAAGTACGATTACTAACCCGAGGGGAGCCCTTATGAATTTATTAATGATGAAATGGTTGCAATGTAAACTAAAAATAAGTTTTATTTTCTGTGTAACGCTAATATCAATTAATACGGTGTGTGCAGCCCAGCAACCGAATATTATTATTATACTCGCTGATGATATGGGATATGGTGATATTCAGGCGTACAATGATAAAAGTAAGGTTTTTACACCAAATATTAATAAGTTAGCGGAGGCTGGTGTACGCTTTAATGATGTGCATACTGCTTCTTCTGTTTGCACTCCAAGTCGTTATTCGTTATTAACTGGTCGATATGCATGGCGTTCACGGTTAAAGTCTGGTGTTACCTGGGGGTATTCACCTTTATTGATTGAGTCGCAGCTGTTGACATTACCAGCTATGTTACAAAGCAAAGGCTATCATACCGCGGCAATAGGTAAGTGGCATTTAGGTATGGGAGAGAGTGAGGCAGACTATTTTGGCTCATCGGCCGATACCACTAAAAATGTTGGAGATGTATTTAGCCGTTTATCACCGGGGCCTAATGAAGTTGGCTTTGATTATTTTTATGGTGTGCCCGCCTCGCTTGATATGAAACCTTATTTATATGTAGAAAATGGCCGACCGTATTCTCCGTTAACTGGTAAACTTATTGATGCTAGCTATAGTAAGCGAGTAGGTGGCCAAGGTTTTTGGCGTAAAGGTCTGATAGCCGAGGATTTTGTTCATGAAAACGTATTACCCAATATAACTACTAAAGCTTTGTCATATATAGATAAACAAGCGAACAATAAAGCTAAGCCATTTTTTCTCTATTTTGCCTTAACTGCGCCGCATACCCCTTGGTTGGCAACAAAAGAATTTCGCGGTAAAAGTAAGGCTGGTCATTATGGTGATTTTGCTATGCAAGTTGATGATGTTGTTGGCAAGATAAATAGTAAATTGGAAGATAAAGGCTTAAAAGAAGATACCCTTATTATTTTCACCTCAGATAATGGTGCCCATTGGGTGCCTGAGGATATTGCCGAGTTCTCGCATTTAGCTAATGGAAACCTGCGAGGACAAAAAGCTGATATCCATGAAGGTGGTCATAGAGTCCCCTTTATTGCTCGCTGGCCAAATAATATTCCTAAAAACATTCAAACTAATAAACAAGTTGTTTTAACAGATTTATTTGCAACTTTTTCCGATATTGTTGGATATTCCTTACCAAAAGAATTTAAAGAAAACCAAGCGGCCGATAGTGTTAGCTTTTTACAGTCACTACTGGGGCAGACTAAAACCGAGCAACGTGATGTACCGCTCATTCATCATTCTTTAGATGGTATGTTTGCTATTAGAAAGGGGGATTGGAAATTAATTGAAGGTCAAGGCTCTGGTGGTTTCACTTTACCAGCGCGTATTAATGAAAAGGGTGAAGTGAATTACCAATTATATAATTTAAAAGATGATCCGCAAGAACAGCATAACTTAGCGAACACAATGCCAGAGCGTGTTCGGAAACTATTAATACACTTAAACTCTGCTAGAGACTTTTCGTCAACTAGATTATAGGAATGCGCAATGCAAAATGTCACAACAACCATTAAAAATACTATATTGGCGTTATTTTATTTATTGATTGGCATCACTGTGTTACCAAGTCAGGCAGAAAGGAATAATAAAAATTATACGGTTAACTCTCCAGATCGCCATGTAAATCTTACCGTACAAGCAACGGAGTCAGGTGCAAATTACAGTGTAAAAGTTGACGGTAAAATTATTGTCAAGTCTTCAAAGCTTGCGGTGCTGCTTGAATCTAAACGCTTTAGACAAGTTAACCTTGTTCAGAGCAAACATGCTGCTAGCAATGCTTTAAGGAGTACTGTCTGGGGGCAGTTTAGTCAAGTGCGTGATAACCATAATTCGTTAGTGTTAACTTTTGAGGATGCACTCGATGTTACTGAACAGTTAAGTATTGAATTTAAGGTGTTTAATGATGGCATCGCTTTTCGATATATTATTACTGCTCAGGGGGCTGATACCTTAATTTCAGAACATTCTGAGTTTAATTTTATTAAGGACTATCAAACACATAGCTATCGAGATGAAAATGCACCGTTAGTTAACAATAACTTGAGTACGGTAAATACTTTGAATATTCCTGTCAGGTTACAGCCCAAGAAGGGCTTGCATATTGCTATACATGAAGCAGCATTAATTGACGGCTCACCAATGCAGCTGAGTCAAAATAAAACAGACCAATATGGTCTCAAAGTGAGTAAGGCATCGCCAGAATATTTTGTTGATAATCACTCAACCAGTTGGCGTGTAGTTTATTTGTCTGCAAACCCCTCTGATTTTCTTACCAGCAGTATATTAACAAACTTATCTCCTGCTTCACAAATCAAAGACACTAGCTGGATTAAGCCGGGTAAGTCTTTTTGGGATTGGCGTGTACGCGGCGAAAAGTATAGTGAATCAGAAGCTTATGAGATTAACTATGACTCATTACAGCGATTCATCACAGGCGCACAAAATAACCAGGTTGATTATATAATGATCGATGCCAATTGGTATGGAGCTGAGCATGATGTCAAAAGTGATCCTTATACAGAAAAGCCTGGCCTAAATATTCGAAAACTGATTAGTGAAGCAAATGCAAAAGGTATTGGTTTTATTTTATATGTAAATGATAAAGCAAGTTATTACCATGACTTAGATAAGTTATTTGAAACATATTCGGCATGGGGGGCTGCAGGGGTTAAGTACGGTTTTATGAAATCCGTTGGCCAAGAAAAAGTGCGTAAAACACTTAAGGTTGTTGAATTAGCAGCAAAGCATAAATTATTGATTAATTTCCACGACAGTCCTATTTCGCCAACAGGGCTACGACGTACTTATCCTAATTGGTTAACACGTGAATATGTACACGCCCAAACTGATTCTGGTCGTTCATTTACGCCCTCTGACTTCTTAGCCATGATGAATTTGAATATGATTGCCGGTCCATTAGATATGAGCAATGGTTTTTTTAAGTTGGATGAACTCGTCGCTAGTAGAAAATATGTTCGCAAGGAAGTTTATACCACGGTAGCAGGTGAAGTTGCTCGTACCTTAATAACTTTCTCAGGGCTTATTATTTTACCAGACTCACCCGAAAGTTATGAAAGCAAAGCTGATTTATTTGAATTTATTAAAAATATGCCTGCTACTTGGGACGAATCTAAAGTTATTGTTAATCATTTAAATGAGGTGTTGGTTATTGCGCGTCGCAGTGGCGATGACTGGTTTGTTGGTGCTGCAAATAACGAGACATCAAGGGTGTTGGATTTACCATTAACATTTTTAAGTGAACAGTTTGACTATGATGCGCGTATTTATGCTGATACTGAGAGCAGTCATTTTGAAACGCAGCGTGAAACTTATCAAGTTAAACGCAGCAAGCTAAACTTTAGCGATGAGTTAACTATGTCCTTAGCTGCTGGCGGTGGACAGGCTATCTGGCTAAAAGCGATTAAGTAAGCGATAGCGAGTAAAACCAAATAAAGGCGATAGGGTTTAGTTCCAATAAATAGTGCCATAAATACACTGTTTTGTAGGGTAAAAAATGAATATTAAAAACAAAAATAATACACAGGAAAAATGCCGTAAAGTTATGCATAGCGAAATCAAGCTCACTCAATGTATAGCTATGTTTCTTTTGATCATCACAATGCTCATTAGTATAGATAGTTTTGCTAGTACAGATTATTTTGTTGATGCTGAGCGGGGGCACGATAAAATTGGCAAGGGCAGCAAAAAACTGCCATGGCGCACGATTGAATATGCGCGAGATCAAGTCGCTGCGCACATTAAGTCTTTACCAAATGCCCTTATGACACAAGACATTATTGTCTATTTACGCGCAGGCAGGTATGAACTTGCACAGCCACTAACCTTTACTAAAAAACACAGTGGTAATAATGGCTTTGCTATTATTTATCGCAATTTTGAAAATGAAATGCCGGTTATCTCTGGTGGTAAAATTTTATCAGGTTGGCAATATGATGCGGCCATAGATATTGATGAAACAGATACGAGCAATAAACTTGTCGCTGGTTTTTATTTAGATATCGAGCAAGAATTTAATTTTAGACAGTTATATGTAGGCGGCAGTGCAGCTATTCGGGCAAGAACGCCAACCCATGATTGGCGGCATGCAACGCCAGGGCAATGGCAGACTTTTACTAAAGATCCGTTATATATTCATCACCTTAGTGTAAAAAAAGATAATGATGGCATTGCTGGCCAAGACGATGAAATCAGTCAAATTTTAGCAATGAATAATAAAGATGTGGCTCAAGTCGAATACATACAACTTGCTAATTGGCGTCAGCATCGAGTCAGAATATCTTCAGTTGAGCAACAAGAAGATAATTATAGTGAAATTATCCTAAACTTTCCTGATGATTCGATGCGTCGTGTTTTTGCGCAGGCAGTTAAATGCTGTGGAGGGCGCACAGCATCGTCTAAACCGAACAAATATGGTGTTAGGCGTGGAGCCGGTTATCGCTTTGAAAATGCGCTGGCGTTTATGGATGATGAACGTGAATGGTATTTAGATCGAGAAGGTCGTCGTTTGTACTATATTCCTGCTAAGGATGAAGTGAACAATAAAGTGCTTTTGGCTGAGGTAATAGCCCCTGTAACTGATAAGTTAATGGTAATGAATAACGTTAATAATGTAGTTTTCTACGGCTTAACATTCGAACATGCAAGCAATTTAAAGCCTGATGAATATGGAGTGATCCAGCGTATGGCTGGCCTTTATTATGATGTAGTTAAACAGAAGGAATTAGATGATGCAGGAAAGCAAGTTGGCCGCCCACCTGTTTCTGTGCATAAAGGGGGAATAGAGCTATTTAATACTGATAATGTTCATTTTGAGCGTAATCGTATTCAAAATTTTGATGGTAATGGTGTGGTTTTATATGCTGGCGTTAAACGTTCAGGTTTTAAAAGTAATGTTTTCACTCAAAATGGCGTAGATCACCTTGTTGTTTATGGTGATAACAAACCTAGACCAAGTGAGGAAAAACAAATTACAGATTTAGCTATTACTGATAATTACATGATAGAACCAGGGGCGACAGAGCAAATGGGCATGAGTATTTTCGCTTCATACCCTACCCGCATGAATATTGAAAATAACTTGATTGCCGATTCTGATCAATACGCCATTAATGTTGGTTGGGGAGCTTTTAAAACAGGTCAAATGTCCGGCTTGTCTGATAATGCTATTCGCTTTAATGAATTTAAAAGCTTAATGCGTTTTAGCCAGGATGCTGCGGTTATCCATACTAAATCAGCAACTCATAAGGGGGTTCTACATACTAAAATAACTGAAAATTATGTACACGACTTTACCGATGACACATGGGCAAGTAACGGTTTTGGTGCAGTTGAAACACGTTTGTTTTACCTTGATGACCGAACTAATCGAGCCATAGTAAAACATAACGTGGTTGAAAATATTTCTGCTGTGCAGTCTGTCGCCTACTTACAAGGAGTTAAGCTGGGGTTAGCTGAAAACAATCTGGTTGATTTTAATTATAACCTTGATAGTAATAAATACTTACGTAGTGTCGATGGGAAGCATACAGGGCTTGAATATAATGGTCCATTAAGTTATAGACAAGTTCGACATGCAACAGCCATAAAAAGCCATGCTGGATTAAGTGCTAATGAGAAATTTATTAGCGAAGATGAGAGTCATGGCCTGTTAGGTACATCAACTCCTACAGCTAATCAGGCCGGTTTGATGGGCAATTGGAATTTTGATATCAAAACGGATAAAGAACAATACCTTGATAATGGGCCTTACGCTTATCATGGCAATGGAAAAAACAGCCATCTTTCTTTAGCAAGTGTTGAAGGTGATCGAAGTTTATTCCTCAATGAAATAACTGATAGCGTTAGCATCGAAAAATTTAAAGGGATCGAACATCAAGCGCCAAGGACCATTTCAGCGTGGATTAGAACATCTAACAAGAACGGTACTATATTGTCATGGGGAGATACAAAGCAGAAGGAACTTTGGGCCATAGGCCTGAAAAATGGACGTTTATCGGTCGACATTCAGGGAGGGTTTGTCAGAGGAGAAGGCCTTATAGCAGATAATAAATGGCATCATATTGCCGTCTCGTGGGAAAACGATGGTTCACCTAATATCGTCGACACAAGGTTGTATATTGATGGTCGCTTACAAAAAATATCCGCTAAAGCAGGCGCAGTGGTCAAAACAACCCTAAAAGGGGGGCTTCACATTGGCGCGAACAAACAACTTGCTCTTGTGGGTCTTAAAGGTACCCGTATAGATAAAGTAGCAATCTATAGACGGGCATTACATAACTATGAGATTGTCGATTTGGCCAGTCATCGTGATTTGGTGGCTAGTTGGAATTTCGAAGGTAATTTAGCGGATGTTTCTGGGCGAAAGAACCACTTTAAAACAAGTAGGAAAACTAACTACATAAAAAGTGCAGCTCAAGGACGGCAGGCATTACGTTTCACGAATGAAGACCAAGTAGTTAGTAAGCTGAAGACGCCATTTGATGTCGCTAGTGTCAGTGTTTGGTTAAAGACTGAAGCAAGTAGTGGCACCATTGTTAGTTGGCAAAATACAGCCAATGATAATATTTTTAATTTAAGTTTATTGCCAGTGCAGGAACATGGAATATTGATGTTTTCATCTAACAAGGGAAAAATTGCAGGAAATAGCAAGTTAAATGATGGTGCTTGGCATCAAATAACCTTGACATGGGCAGCCGATCGTACACCTACAATTTCAGATGTAAAATTATTTGTTGATGGAGTACTTGAAAAAACTACTGTACTTCAAAATTCCACATTACTTGACATGCAAGCAGATACTGTGGTCTTAGGAACACAGTATCAAGGCAGTATTGATGCGGTAAGAATATCAAAGAGGGTCGTTACTCCTCGCGACATTTATAATTCATTATTGGCACAATAAAAATGTGTTTGATAAGTAAATTAAAGGTTCTAAATTGATGACCAAGAAATAGAGTTATCTAGTTAAATCAACGGTTAATGAAATTCTTAATGCTATTGTTAACGTAGTTAATGAAAACACAAGCATGTTAAATGATATTGAACTTTCCAAGTTATTTAAAGTAAATCGAACAACCATAAAAGAGGTGGTTTCATACTTATTAGATAATCAAATATTACAAAGATCAGGCTGGGATAAATTAGAAAGTGTCAAAACGGCGATTGATGAACACATTGAATTGCTAAATCATATACTTAGCAATAATAATGCTGATTTAATTTTGACTATGAAGGCACATATGGGCTCGACGCAAAAAAACTTTCTAAATTGCACCAAAGATTTAATTCACCCACTTGAATCCATTTTATAGTCAAGTCACCCAGGGCATCTGAAACTGCAAAGTAACTTAGTGAATATGTTAGTCATGTACTTTAAGTATATTGTGAAGGAACTGCTTGGCAGTGTTTACCAGAGGGTGATGTAGGAAATTTGTGTCTATGGCTTAGGGCTCTATTTAGTCATCGTTGCAAGGTTAAATTCTTAAGTGGGTATTAACTTGATTTTTCAATTATATACCTCTTGAGTGATGTGTAATTTTATATAGAAAGACTGCGTAGACTATTGGGATACGTTGCTCGGTGTTGGTGTTGGCGCTAACGCGCATTGTTATTTTAAGTACGTTACAAAGGTTGAGAGAATTATTGTGGAACAAAAAAACGAGAATATTTTTTTTATAATCCTAATAAGTTGTATTGCCACCATTGGTGGTTTTCTATTTGGTTTCGATAGTGGGGTTATTAATGGCACTGTTGACGGCTTAGCCGAGGCATTTCAGTCCGATAGTGTTGCAACTGGCTTTAATGTTGCGAGCATGTTGTTGGGGTGTGCTTTAGGTGCGTTTAGTGCTGGGCAATTAGCAGATAAATATGGTCGGCGCAAGTTGCTAATTATTAGTGCTTTTTTGTTTATTATAAGTGCATGGGGCTCGGGTGTTGCTACTACTTCTTATCAATTTATCTTTTTCAGGATTGTCGGCGGTTTAGCCGTTGGTGCTGCATCAGTTCTTACACCTGCCTACATAAGTGAAATTGCGCCAGCAAGATTACGCGGTATGTTGTCATCTGTTCAACAAGTGGCAATTATTTCAGGCTTATTTTCCGCTTTTGTTAGTAATTATATTTTAGCAAAATATGCAGGCTCATCTACTGAAATTCTATGGATGAACTTTGAAGCTTGGCGTTGGATGTTCTGGATTGAATTATTGCCTGCAATATTATTTTTCGTTGCTTTGCTCTTTATCCCTGAAAGTCCACGTTACTTGGTTATCTCTAAACAGTCTGGTGCTGCTTCGACAGTGTTAATGAAACTCTATGGAAAAAATATTGCTAAAACAAAATTAGACGAAATCCAATCGTCTTTAGCTATCGATGGCCATCAACCAAAATTGAAAGATCTTGTTGATAATAAGACTAAAAAAATTAGAACAATCGTTTGGGTTGGTATCGGTTTAGCAACATTTCAACAACTAGTGGGGATAAATATTGTCTTTTATTACGGTGCCGTTTTATGGCAAGCCGTAGGCTTTTCTGAAGGCGACGCCTTGTTTATTAATATTATAAGTGGTGCTATGAGTATTGCTGCTTGTGTAGTTGCTATGTTACTAATTGATAAAGTTGGTCGTAAACCATTATTGTTCTTCGGTTCTATAGGAATGGCTGCAATGTTGTCTGCCATGGTTTTGGCTTTTTATAGTGCTAGTGTAAATGCTCAAGGGGTACTCGATTTAGGTGAAATGGGCATATTGGCGTTAATTTCAGCCAATGCTTATGTGTTCTTTTTTAACCTTTCATGGGGCCCTGTCATGTGGGTTATGTTAGGTGAGATGTTTCCAAATCAAATTCGTGGTTCAGGGTTAGCGGTTAGTGGACTTGCTCAATGGGGCGCTAACTTTGTAGTTACTATGGCTTTCCCAGTTATGTTGGCCAGTATAGGTTTAGCCGCAACCTACGGTTTCTATGCTTTTTTTGCCGTACTTTCAATTGTATTTGTTATCAAATATGTAAATGAAACCAATGGTAAAGAATTAGAAGAGATGGAGGCTGTTTATGTTTAGTCGTGAAATATTTATTGTTGGCTGTGTTGCGCTATTTATACTTGGTGGCTGCACTAGTGAAAACCAAACGGATAGAGAGGTTAAGTCGAATGTCTCGGCTGTTAAGAAAAGTAACATTATAGTTATTCTTGCTGATGATCTCGGTATTGGCGACTTAGGTAGTTATAACCAATATTCTAAAATTCCAACACCCAACCTTGATCGTATAGCAAGGCAAGGTATGCGCTTTACTGACGCACATACGCCTTCGTCAGTTTGTACGCCAACACGTTATGGATTATTAACAGGCCGGTATGCTTGGCGTTCACGCTTAAAAGAAGGTGTACTTTGGGGATACGATCCTGCGCTAATTGAAGAAGGGCGTATGACCATAGGCAACTTATTGCAACGTAACGGTTATCAAACAGCGACTATAGGAAAATGGCATTTAGGCTTAGGAGATAAAGAGGTGACAGATTATAGCCAAGCGCTAATTCCTGGGCCTGTTTCTCAAGGGTTTGACTATTTCTACGGTATTCCTGCCTCATTAGATATGGTGCCATACGTGTATATAGAAAATGACCATGTGGTTGCTCAAGCAACTAATACTATCAAGGGGAGTGAAAAGGCGCGCCATGGAGGAGCTGGTTACTGGCGAGAAGGGGCTGCAGCACCAGAATTCAAACATGTAGAAGTTTTACCTACCATAGCTAATAAAACTGTCGAGTATATAAATGATAATGCCAGATCAGATAAACCTTTCTTTATTTATATGCCTTTACCGGCTCCCCATACTCCTTGGTTGCCAAAGAAAAAATATCAAGGAAAAAGTAGTGCCGGTGTCTATGGTGATTTTGTTGTACAAGTTGATGACGTTATCGCACAGGTTTATCAAGCACTAAGTGATAATGGTATTGCTGATAATACCTTAGTAATTATTACAAGCGATAACGGTGCCCATTGGGAGCCAACAGATTTCGAAAAATATGGTCACCGTGCTAATGGAAAATACCGCGGCGACAAGGCTGATATTTGGGAAGGAGGGCATAGGGTACCTTTCATTGTGACTTGGCCTGGCAAAGTAGCGCCAAACTCGGTTTCCGATGAGGTACTGTCACTAGTGGATGTTTATGCAACTATTACGGCGCTAGTTGGTGATGAAATAGCTGATGATCAAGCTGAAGATAGTTTTGATATGTCTGCCGTATTGCTGGGTGGCTCGTCAGAAAGTACAGTAAGAAAAACCATTGTATTTCATTCCTTATTAGGAATGTTTAGCATTCGTCAAGGCGATTGGAAGTTTATTGATGGTGTTGGCCATGGTGGCTTTGGTGGCAAGAAAGCCATGGAAAATGGCATAGTAGGACAACCTCCGGGTCAGTTATATAACTTAGCAAAAGATCCTAAGGAGCAAAATAACTTGTATCTAAAATACCCAAATAAAGTGGCCCAACTTAAAGCTGAGCTTGAGCTTCAAAAAGAACAAGGCGCGACCCGCTTTTAGCACAATATAATTTAATTTAAAAATAGTGAGACATTATGTTTAACAGTATTAGAGTGTTTAGCTGCATTACTATAGCGTTATTGGTGCTAATTTTATTTATGGCTCAAGCAAATGCTGACAGTCATGATAAAACTGGACCCAATATTATCTTTATTCTAGCGGACGATCTAGGCTGGAGTGATGTTGGTTACAATGGCAGCAAATGGGTGGAAACCCCTTACCTTGACAAATTAGCTACACAAAGTGCGGTTTTTAATAATGCCTATATGTACCCAACATGCTCACCATCAAGAGCGGCAATTTTAACTGGAAAGCAGTCTTTTCGTACACAAGTATATGGCGTGCCCGTATTAGAATCAGGCAATGCTAAAGAGAATATATTTTCGCGTGGTACGGTACAAAAAGAGCATGTTTTTTATTCTGAGCCGTTAAATCAATCGGGTTATAAATTATTACATTTAGGGAAGTGGCATGTGGTTGGCCCTAATCCTGAAGTTGAAGTGAATTACCCGTTTACAAAGAATTTAAATCAGCCAAAAAATGGTGATTTGAGTTGGTTGAAAAAGCATCAAACAGAAGAGGGTATTACTCAGTATTATCCTTTAGGGCGTGGTTTTCATAAGAACGTAGGCGGTACTTGGTGGGGCGATCCGGCAAGAGGTTATGATAAAGGTTATCAATCGGCAAGTGGTGGTTACATTGCACCTTTTAAAAACCCTTTTATTGCCCCAAAAAAATCAGATAGCTGGCTAACTGATAGACTTACGGATGAAGCGATTGATTTTATTGCTAATACTCAAGGTGCCCCCTTTTTTATTAACTTAAATTATTATGCCCCACATCGACCAAGTGTTCCGCGTACGAAAAAGTGGCTTGAAAAGTATCAGCAAAAAAACACAGATATCTTAACTGGTAAGAATGCTAACCGCCTATTAGAAATGGCGGCTTACGGCACTATGGTTGAATCACTGGATGAAAATATCGGTCGTTTATTAGCGTTTTTAGATGAGAAAAAATTACGTGAACAGACCGTGATTATTTTTGCTTCAGACAACGGCTTTAATTCCATTCAAACAGTTGATGACAGCCTACGTGGCTATAAAGGTTCGATTTATGAGGGTGGTATTAAAGTACCTGCGTTAATCAGCTGGCCTGGCACTTTAACACCAAAAACAATAGAGACACCTATCTCAGCGGTTGATTACTTCCCTACCATTTTAGATATCGCTGGAATCTATGATAATTATGACGGTGTGCTAGATGGTATTAGCACTTTGCCTTTAGCTCATGGCGCTGAAATGATATCACGTCCTTTATTTTGGCATGTAGCCAGTCGTTATAAACATGAACCAGTAACTGCTATTAGAGCAGGTTACTGGAAATTAATTCAGTTTCTTAATAGTGGAAAAGTGGAATTATATCATTTAGGTAAAGACCCTCGTGAAACCACTAACTTAGCTAAAGTTAATGTTGATAAAACCAATGTCTTATTGAAACAAATTGGTCAATGGCGGAACAAAAATAACGTACCGCTTCCGCCTATTTCTAACGTGGTTAATTCGCTTTAAAGAATGCACAAGCAAATGTTGATATTGATAAGTTTTGCTTTAATCCAAGGATATTGAAAATGAAAAGAATAATTGTTTTTGCACTCATTAGTTGCTTACTTATTGCCTGCAGTTCGGAAAAAAAATTAGAAATCATTACAAAGAAAAAACAAAAATCGCCCTCTGCTAAAGAGGTAAATAAAAAGAAAAATGTTTTGTTTATTTTAATAGACGATCTTGGTTATTCTGATATTGGTGCGTATAACACCGGATCATTCTATGAAACGCCTAATATTGATCACCTGGCATTAACGGGCATTAAATTTAATAATGGTTATGCTGCAAGCCCAGTGTGTAGCCCATCTCGGTATGCGTTATTAACCGGCCGACATCCCTCAAGAGATGATACCACTGATTTTTTTAGACACGGCAATCGGATTCCTCGATCTGGAAACTTTATTGGTGCCGCCATTCGAAATTATCTTCCTTTAGAAGAACAGACGATGGCGGAAACTTTTAAAGACAATGGCTATTCCACTGCATTTCTAGGTAAATGGCATCTAGGAGATAATGAAAAATATTGGCCTGAAAACCATGGTTTTGATCTCAATATAGGTGGGTACTATGCTGGTCGACCAACAAATGGATATTTTGCTCCGTATAAAAATCCACGCTTACCTGACGGTAAAAAAGGTGAATATTTAACAGATCGTCTTACTGACGAAGCCATCACTTTATTGGCAGGGTACGCTAAAGGTGAGCAACCTTTCTTTATGTACTTATCTTATTATACCGTTCATACACCGTTAGGGGCACCACAAAAAACAGTTCAAAAATATAAGAATAAAGCCAATAAGCTAGGACTAAAAAGTAATAGCAATGACTTTGCTATGGAAGAGCAAGTATGGTCGGTAGATCGAGTGCGTAAAGTTAGACAAGTTCAAAACCATGCTACGTATGCGGCAATGGTTGAGGAAATGGATAATAACATTGGTCGTATTCTTAGAAAGTTAGAACAATCTGGTTTAGCTAAAAACACCATTATTGTTTTTACGTCAGATAATGGAGGGTTGTCTTCGGCTGAAGGCTCTCCTACTTCTAATTTACCTTTACGCGGAGGGAAGGGCTGGTTGTATGAGGGGGGTATAAAAGTCCCTTTCATTATTAAAATGCCTAACGCTATTAAAGAGGGGGTTCAAATCAATACACCGGTATTTGCGACTGATTTTTATCCGACTTTAACTGAGTTAGTAGGTATTAAGAATAACAATGAACAAACGGATGACGGCCTTTCTTTAACATCGATGTTATTGGGGGGAGAGCCGTCAGGTGAGTCAAAAAGGCCACTTTTTTTTCATTACCCTCATTATTCAAACCAAGGTGGTTTTCCCGGAGGTGCGGTAAGATTAGGGCAATGGAAATTAATTGAGCGTTTCGAAGATGGCAGTCCAATGTTATTCAACTTAGCTGTTGATCCCGGTGAACTAAATAATCTCGCATTGGCAGAGCCTGAAAAATTAGCTGAGCTTACCGATATTTTACACAAATGGTACGTGGATGTTGATGCAAAGTTTTTAACCGACAAATTAGGTAATAAACCTTGGTCACCCAACTCATAAAGTAAACTTAATACAAGAATATATTTAGGTATACCGTCTAGGGCGGTTTACCTAAACTTCGCTTAGTTATCACTGTGTTAAATTCATCAAGGAGTCAATAATAAAGCCTGAAGCTTAAATTTAGCTACAGCTTGAGTCGTGTATATAAGCTAATAAAAGTACTTGGTTTATTGTTGAGTACAACAAGGTTAATCCCGACAACAATTTAATGTTTTGATTACAGGGCTCGCTGCTATGGTTATCGATGATAACGTTAACATTAAACCAAAATACTCCCCTCCCTAAATACTCTTTGTAAAGTCATTAATACAATAGTAGTAGTCACGTCGATAGCTTTATTCATAGGGGCATTAGAAAGTAACGATGGTATTATTAGTGCCTGCTTTGTGTTCGAACTTACTTTTATGTGAAGCTATTGTTAAATAAAGATGTTTTAAATATTATCAAAATTAGTTTCAAAATATCCCTCTCACAAGAATAAACTCTATAAATGTTAAAAAATGTATTTACACTATTGCAATTTGTTTTTTTATATGCAAAAGTACACTCAAGATAGCGCTAACATAAAATAAAGGTCGTGTAGCTTTTAAATAATAGACTTAGTTGTTTACTCGGGTATTCTCGATGAATTGATAAAGTTTTATTGAAGCCATACGTTGTTATTTTCGCTTTACATAAAGCCACTGGTTCAAAATATAAAAAACAGAGAGAATCAACATGAGTATTAACTATAAGAAAAGTCCGATTTCAGCTGCTATAGCTGCGACATTTGTGTCACTTTCTTGTGTACATTCGGTACAAGCGATATCAGATGAAAAGCTAAGTAAAATAGAGCAATTGGAAAAAGACTTACAAGAACAGGAAATAGAACAAATTACTGTTGTTGGTATTCAAGCTGGCATATTACGCGCTCAAGCGATTAAAGCAGATGCCCCCTCTGTTGTTGAAGCGTTATCAATCGAAGATCTTGGTAATTTTAGTGATGAAAGTCTTGCTGATGCCTTACAACGTGTTCCTGGCTTACAAGTAGAGCAAGATGATAGTGGTACTGGTGGTGATCGTGTTTCTATTCGTGGTATTGGCCCTCAATTTGTTGTGACCACAATCAATGGCCGTACTCCAATGTCATCAGGTGGCGAGGGTATACAAGATTTACGCTCATTTAATTTAAATACTATTCCTACAGAAATATTAGGCGCAGCATTAATTTACAAAACACCCACAGCTAAAAACATAGAAAGTGGTTTAGCAGGTACAGTTGATCTACAAACATTAAAACCATTGCAAATCAAAAAGTTCAAAGGCAGCAACTTTTTTGGTCAGGTTAAATTACAATCAACTTATTCTGATTTATCTGAAGAATACAGCCCCAGAGGCAGTATCATGTTTGGGGCTAAAAACGAAAACGATACGCTAGGGGCGTATGTTTCTATGATTTCAGCCAAAGACTACCGTAAAAGAGATGAATCCACATTGCGATTTAAGACTGTTGGTTTGCAAATTGATAATAATAGAGATGGTCAATATACCGAAGAAGGTGACGGCCCTATCAACGAGTATCGTGTACCTGATGTTTTAACGCTAAACCCGATAGAGGAAGAACGTGAACGGTTTGGTTTAGCTACAGCAATTCAATGGCGACCAACAGAGAACATTGATATCAATTTCGATTATTTTAATTCGTCATTTGACAATCGTTCAAAGCGTAATAAAGCCAGTGTTACTTTTGGTAAAACCTTTACTGGTAATTCTACCGTACGTTTATTTAATCCCGATAGAATTACCATAAAAGAAAATACCGTGGTGGCGTTTTCCCCTAACCCTGCAACACAAAACCTTGGCAGTGGAGCAGATCATCCTGGCTGGGAATATTTAGCACCTACACAGTCATTTAGACCCGAATTTAGCGCACTTAAATATGACAACTTGGTTGATAACGAAGTGTACGGATTAAATTTTGATTGGAATAATGGTGATGACTTATTCATTAATGTTGATGTTTCGAGCTCGAAAACAGACTTCTATCAATCATTAGAAAACAAAGCTAAATTTCAGCATAAAGTAAGTAATAACCCGATATTACAAGTTGATCCAAACTATGTTGCCTACAATGCGCTTGGCGATGCTCCTTATATGACTTTTGGTGCTGATGCACTTAATCAGGAAAACTTCAGCTTTGGCACCATGATTGATAGGGAAATAGTCAATGTCGGTAAGAACGATGCTATAGCTATTGATGTGAGTAAATATCTAACAGACGACTTGTTGCTAGATTTTGGTGCTCGTTACAGTACGTCAAGTGTCGACGTTAGAGTTGCCAAACCTGCTAATTATAAATTAAATGCTGAGCAGCAAGAAAAACTGCGTGCTGTGATAGGTGTTAATAGCTTAACAGACCCGTTTTTAGATGATGTCTTTCCTGAACAATCGCTTAATCAATGGTTGAAATTGGATTTTGATGCCCTGACACAAGCCGTGCCTGAAGCAACATCCGCTACCGGTTTAGACGACGGTATATATGATGGTGACATTTTAACGGCTGCAGATCGTGAAGATGACTATCCTCTTGAATTAGGACAGAGTTTCTATGTCGAAGAAGAAACTTTATCCCTTTACGCCCAGCTAAACTATGATTTTGAAATCGGCGATATGCCAGTAAGCACTAATTTTGGTGTTCGTGGCATTAAAGTCGCTACTGAGGCGATTGGCTTTGGCAATATTGACGTGCGTGACCCATACCCAGCAGGTGATGCACAAACCGATGTTGATGGTGATGACGACACTAATGATATTCCTGATAGCATAAAATTAAGCTCTGCTGCGACCATTGTCACGGATGAGTATTGGGAAGTATTACCAGCTTTTAATATTAACTTTAATTTAATCGAGAATATTAACTTGCGATTCAGCGCCTCAAAAGTAATGACTCGACCTAAGCTAACTGATATTGCACCTAAAAATGATTTGAAATTATATAATAATGAATATGCTTTTGAAACTGATCCTGAAGGATATGCTGAATTTGAGCATAGGGTGTCTACGGGTAAAGCGGGTAATGTTGAGTTAAAACCCTATACTGCCATTCAGTATGATACTACCTTAGAGATATACACAGAAAATGGCGGAGCATATTATGCAAGTGTGTTTTACAAAGATGTATCAGATTATATTGTTAACCAAAATATTAACCCTGAGACCATGGCATTGCCAGTAGATCCAGATGGCTTCTTTGCTGAAAATGGTGTTGATTTACCAGAGTTAATGGCTAACAGCGAGTATGACATCATCATGCCGGTTAACTTTTCTGATGGTGTTATTCAAGGTGTTGAAATTGGTTTGAACCAAACGCTTGATTTCCTACCATGGTCAGGTTTTGGTGTTCAAGCAAACTACGCTTATGTTGACAGTAAATTTGACAAAAATGTCGGCGGTGAAGGAGTCGGGTTCCCTGGATCTTCTACTAATAGCGCTAACTTTACAGGTTACTACGAAAATAAAGGTTTCTCAGTGCGCGTTGCTTATGCATGGCGCGATAATTACCTGAGAACCTTGGGTACACCGGGTAGTGACAGAAACTCTGATATTAAATTTAATGAAGGCTTTGGTAATTTGTCATTCAATATGAGTTACCGAATTATGAAAGGCGTTCAAGTACGCTTTAGTGCAGCGAATATGCTTGATGCTGATTTGCGTAGCTACGTTGCAAACTCCCCTGAAGTTGTTTCTGATTACACCACTCGTGGGCGTAATTACACCTTAGGACTCAATCTAAACTTCTAGCCACAACGAGCTTTGAAGATATAACTATAGTCAAAGCTTGCGTGAAGCTGCGCTGGCTTTGAACTAGAAGAAACTTGTTTTTATTTGTAGGTTTAACATGAAAAATACTTTTGTCACTGGAATAGTTGTGGGATTGATGACAACGCTGCCTATTAACGCTTTTGCTAGCGAGCAACCGACTCACTACCAAGCAAATTGGCAATCAATTGATAGCCGTGAAACACCACAATGGTGGCGTGATGCCCGTTTTGGCATATTTGTTCATTGGGGACTATATTCTGTGCCCGCTTATTCAAGCGACGGACAATACGCAGAATGGTATTGGCATCACAAAGAAGGTGATAAATCAGTATCTTTTGATGGCGCTCGTACCGTCAGTGAAAAAGCACTTGCTATACGTAAAGGAGTGCAAAAGGACACTATTGAATTTCATAATAGAAACTATGGTAAAGACACCCCTTATAGTGACTTTACCAAAGGTTTTAGCGCCGATTTGTTTGATGCAGAGCACTGGGCCAATATTTTTGAGCGTGCCGGTGCTAAATATGTGGTCTTAACATCAAAACATCATGACGGCTATGCACTTTGGCCAAATAAAGAAGCGAGCGAAAGTTTTGGTATGCCTTGGAATAGTGTTGAAACAGGACCAAAACGTGACTTAGTTGGAGAGTTAACAGAGGCCGTGCGCAAAACACCAGTAAAAATGGGGCTGTATTACTCCCTTTGGGACTGGTTCAACCCTAAGTGGTTAGAAAATAGAGACTCTTATATTGATGAAGTTTATTTTCCACAAATTAAAGAGTTACTGACTAAATATGAGCCGAGTGTACTTTATACCGATGGAGATTGGTTTTTACCTGAATCGGTATGGCGACCGTTGGAAATTTTACCTTGGATATTAAACGAGTCGCCAAGTCGAGATGAGCTTGTTATTAATGATCGTTGGGGCCAAGTTCGCGGCAAGCATGGTGGCTATTACACCACTGAATATGGCGCAGGTTTCCCAAATGGTGATCACGCTTGGGAAGAGACACGCGGTATTGGCCACTCGTTTGGATTTAATCGAAATGAGAGCATAGATCAATATGCCAGTACTGAAGATCTTATTTTCAACTTGGTTGATATTGTCAGTCGCGGCGGAAATTTCTTACTTGATATTGGTCCAACGAGTGATGGTCGTATCCCGCCCATTATGGAAGCTCGTTTATTGGAGATGGGCCAGTGGCTCAAGGTTAATGGCGAAGCCATTTATAATACCCGTGATTGGATAAAAGATGCCCAATGGAGTGAAGGTAAGCGCGCGACGTATACCAAGCAAAATTATCATTATGGTAATCCTATTAGAGAAATGACACTTGAGCCAAAGCCAGGTTTTGCCGTTAAACAAGCTTATTTTACTCAAAAAGCGGATAATGTTTACGCGATGCTACCTCGTTGGCCTGAATCAGGTATTTTGTTTCTTAAAGATATACAACTAGGTTCAAATAGCCGTGTTGCTATGCTAGGGGTTGACGAACCGCTGAAATTTAAACAAAAAGCAAACGGTGTAGAAGTTGTTATGCCGCATTTACGCCCTGCTCAAATTCCTAGTCAATATTTGCAAACAATTAAACTTTCAGGTGTTGAGTCTCTCACTCCGTAAGGAACAGATGATGAATTATTTTCGAGTGGTTTACACAGCATAACTTGTAGCATTATCTTGGTAAGTAGTGCAATACAGACTGGTCTAGTTTAGTTAATTCAGCGCCAAATAAAATCAAGTCAGTTAAACCATGTATCTTATTTGTTGCTGTGGATGATTTATTACGATTGCAATAAATACTAATGATTAGCAAATATCATTTAATTTTAATTGTTAACATTATCATAGTCTTACTTTATATATAAAGTGGGTGGTTGTAGCTAAAAAATTGAATCATAAAGAGCAAAGATAAGTATTAATTTTTGCCTATTAAAAAGCTATTTTACCGATTAACATAGTTGGGGATAAAAATGAAAGTAAGAACAAAATTAAAACGCAGTAACTTGGCAGCACTTCTTTTTCTTTTACCTGCAGGAGTCTCTTCTGCAGCTGTGCCGATATTTTTAGAAAATGCTGAACTGGGAAATAGACTTGAATTATTAGGCCAACCTAACTATTTGCCTTCTATAGGTAAGGCGGATAACTTATCCATTGTTCATGACAATAATGATAATGTTTTTGTGGCTTATCAAGATGACGCTGGTCTTGCAAATGTATCACAGTACGAAAGTGGTACATGGTCACTAATTAGTGGGGGGCCTGTTTCTTCGGTGAATGCAACTATGGAAAGCTTAGCAATAGACTCTAACAATAATTTATATCTTGCTTATGTTGAGCCTGAAAATGCATCAACAACAACATTTACTACTGTTAAAAAATATAATGGAACATCGTGGGAAGATTTGCCGACACCAAAAATGAAAGGAAGCTCAGTTTCATTTTTTAAGATGCAGGTAGATAGTCAGGGGGCTCCTTATCTTTTTTACATTAACAACAACAAAGCGGGGGTTTTAATTACTTATGATGGCACTGAGTGGGTTGAATTAGGTAACGCCGTAAGAAAAGCATTCGCGACGGGGGCTGGTGTCATGATGGCAGATTTCGCGCTCGCTAGCGATGATACCCCTTATATTGTTTATCGTGACCGTGATGTGTCGAACCAGACCATTATTCAAAAGCTAGATAATAATAGTTGGGTTAATGTTGGTGTGCATAAAGAAGTATTAAGTGCATTAGATTTTAGCTTAGCCTTTTCTGCAAATGATACTCCATATATTGCTGCAGCAGGGCCAAACAATAGCAATGGTATTGCCGTTTATCATTTTGTTGACGGGGCGTGGGTGCGAGTTGGGAATCAAGGCTTTAACCTGATTATTGATGAAGCGACGACTAAAAATACAGTAGACAATTTAAACCTAGTCATTGGTGAAAATAGTGTTCCTTATGTTAGCTATAGAGATAGCAATAATACGCCGTCGACTAAACGATTGATACGGATGGCTAAATATGACGATTCTGCCGATATTAATGATGATGACGTTAATGATTTAGCTTGGCATGAAGTAAGTTACAGCATAGATGAGTCTAGCCATTTACCTGCTTCCATAGACACGGTAAACAATGACTTTATTCAATCATCTGTCGATAGTTTGAATAGAGTTAGTGTGGTTTATAAAGATGGTGGTGAGGTACAAGATGGTAACGCTCGCGTTATGAGATTAGCAATGGAACCGCTTGATGAGCTTGTTAAGTTTGCTCTAGGTGGGCCAGTGTCAGAAGTTGGCACGTTAATGCCGATTGATTCAGATGGAGACATACTGACCTTAGCGCTTAGTGGTGTTGACGCAGCACTATTTGATATTGAGCAATCAACAGGACTAATTACGTTTAAAGTGGTTCCTGATCTTATTGTTACTACTGTTTATAACATTACAGTTGACGCCTCTGATGCTACTGATACAACCTCTACTCGGGTTGAAATAACCGTACCTGCTGGTGCAGACACGACCAACCCAGTAATTACTCTTACTGGTGATATAGAGCAAATTATAGAACTAAACTCAGAATATCAAGAGCTTGGAGCTACCGCCATCGATGACTTTAATGGTGATATAACCGGTAGTATTAATATTGATGCCTCGGCGGTTGATGTTAATACTGTCGGTGATTATTCGGTGGTTTATAGTGTTAGTGATAGTGCTGGCAATCCGGATACAATATCACGACGAGTTAAAGTGATTGATTCTGCTCCCGTTATAACGTTAATAGGTGGCGCCTCAGTTAATGTTGGATCCGGAGTTGCCTATGTTGATTTAGGCGCTACGGCAACAGATTTAGTTGACGGTGATATAACATCAAACATTGTTACTGATACATCAATGGTCGATACCAGTGTTGTGGCGGTTTATAAGGTAACTTATACCGTGACCGACACTGCAGGTAGTGAAGCTACCACAGAGCGAGAAGTTGTTGTCGTTGATTTACCGCCAACACTTTCGCTCAATGGCGATGCTGATGTTGATATCTATCAAGATGATTTATATAACGAATTAGGAGCTGTTGCTAGTGATGCTATTGACGGTGATATTAGCGCTCAAATTATTATTGACAGCTCTACTGTCGATGTAACAACAATTGGTCGCTATGAGGTGATGTATTTTGTTGAAGATTCAAGTGGCAATTCAGTAAACCTAACACGGACAGTTAATGTACTGATGAAACCAACCCTACCAGCAAATAAAGAAGGCGGTTCAACAGGGCTGCTTATGTTTTTTCTTACTTCGTTAGGTTTATTATTAAGAAGAAAAAGCTAACTTTACATAATAACTAATGAGTTTATTAGCTAATGATTAAAAGCTAATAAACTCACTAAAATATTAAGTCATTTATGAGAGCTGCCACCATTATTCCTAGCACTGAAATAAAATCGAGTCAGGGTTCTTTAGCGTTTGTCTTTCAAGGTAAGTTTTTACTGTGTTTGACAGTCTGCTTCAGCACATTGTCTTTTGCCGCAACAGACAATCATCTAGATGCTGTTTGCTTTGTTGGCGATACAACTGAGCCTATTCTTTCACTGCAGGGCGACTTGATACAAACTATAGAGCTCAATTCGGCATATAAAGAGTTGGGCGCTACTGCACGAGATGATGTTGATGGGGATTTAACATCATCCATTGTAGTCGATTTTTCAAATGTTATAACGAGCCAACTTGGCTCTTATAGGGTGACTTATGTGGTAACCGATTTATCAGAAAATAGCGCTGCCATTACACGGGAGGTTGTTGTGGTTGATTCACCGCCAACGATTACCCTAAATGGCGATAGCGTTGTGGAAATATATCAAAATCAGCCATACAACGAGTTAGGCGCACAAGCTAATGATGCTGTTGATGGTGATATAAGTAATGAAATTGTTATTAATTCTACCAGTATTAATACAGCCCAAATTGGCCAATATGAAGTTACGTATACTGTGGTCGATTCTAATAGTAGCCCTATGCATTTAATAAGAAAAATCATCGTATTACCAACGACAGCCGAGCCTCCCGAGAAAAGTGGCGGTTCAATTGATCTATTTATATTACTACTTGCTTATTTGGGGGGACCAATACGCAAAAAGTATTAACTTACAATAGGGCAGTAACTAGTCAGAGTAAATATGCCTAGTTGGTTCTATTTTCAATAGAGATGCTAGCAGCAGATGAATGGAGAGCTGACTAGCTCATTTAATAAGAGTGTCACTCTATGATAACTACAATAAAAAGAGCTACAAAATTTAAATCTCTAAAAAATAATATTATAGCAAAAGCCTTAATGTTATTAACTTTACTCTATAGTTCCTTCTCATTTTCAGCGACAGAGTACTATGTTGATGTGCTATGTGGTAACGATGCCAACGTAGGAACAGAGGCTTTACCATTTAAAACGATCACGGCAGCCAAAAATAAAATTAAGTTAATTAACACTACGATGAGCGATGATATTATTGTTTATCTTCGAGATGGTCGTCATGAATTAGATGCAACGCTAAATTTCGATAGTAGCGATAGTGGTAGTAACGGATATACCATCACCTATCGAAACTATCCAGGTGAAAGCCCTAGTATTTCCGGTGGTAAAGTCATTACTGGCTGGACTTATGATCCCGCGATAGATATAGACAATACGGCTAATAATTTGACAGTTTCAGGTTTTTACACTGACATACCGGGCAGTTACAAATTCAGGCAGCTTTATGTCGATGGTGAGCCTGCGATTCGCGCTCGTACGCCAACACATGACTGGAGAAATGCAACAAAGGGGCAGTGGGATTCATTTGTTGAAGCACCTGCAGGAACAGCCAAAAAACCAGAGAATTATGACATACTGTCAAGAATTCCAGCCTTTCATTTAGCTAAAGACAATGATGGTATTACCGGTGAAGATAACGAAATATCGCAACTGCTAGCAATGAGTGCTAATGATGTCGCTAGAGTCGAGTACGTTCAACTGGCTAATTGGCGCCAACATAGAACGCAGCTCTCTTATGCGGGAGCCCATGATAGTGACACTACAAAAATATCCGTGGGGGTCCCAGATGATAGTCGGCAAGTAAATTTTGCTTCAGGTATTGCCTGTTGTGGTGGTCAAACGTTTTTAGAAGCAGCTCAAATATCGAGTGCTTACCGTCTTGAGAATGCATTATCATTTATGGATGACCAGCGAGAATGGTTTTTTGATTATGACACTCGACGCCTTTATTACCTGCCTGACGCAAGTGAAGTAAGCAATAATACACTAAATGCTACTGTTATTATGCCGGTGTTAGATAAACTAATCACGCTCAATGGTGCCAGTAATATAACGTTTTATGGTTTGACTTTGGAGCATGCAAACTACCTTTATCCTGATACGTATGGATTAAGTCAACGCATGGCAGGTCTTTACAATGATATTGGTCACCCTGGGTGGGATGGCGTAGGAGAACAGCCCGTACATGATGGTGGCATCGAGATCGAGCAATCTGAAAACATAATATTTGAACGTAACCGAATACAAAATTTTGGTGCTAACGGTATGGTTCTACTCAAAGGCGTAAAACGCTTAGGTATAAAAGAAAATATATTTCAAAATAATGGTGTTAGCCATTTCGTTGCCTATGGGAATGCCAGCCGTAATCCATCAAATGCCTATCAACTAGAAGATATTGCTCTACAGCAAAACTATATGATTGAACCAGGTTTTGCCGAGCAAATGGGCATGAGTATTTTTGGTCTTTTTACAAAACGAATGTATGTAGAAAATAATGAAATTTCTGGCTCAGATCATTACGGTATCAATATAGGTTGGGGCGCTCTTACCACCGGAAAAATGCCAGCATTAGCAAATAATAGTGTACGTTTTAATGATTTTTCACAACTAATGCGCTTTTCTCAAGACACTGCCGTTATTCATACGAAATCTGCAACAGATGAAGGTGTAACTCATACGCGTATCGAAGAAAATTTTGTTCACGATATCACCAATACCCAGTGGCATGACGAAGGTTTTGGGCATAATGAAAAACGTATCTTTTATCTTGACGACCGAAGCAACCGAGTTACTGTGCTCAATAATGTTATTAAAAATACCCCTGCAATTCAGAAAATCACCCACTTGCAAGGTGAACGTTTAGGGTTAGCAGAAAACAATATAATTGACCTAAACTTTGATATTGATAATGATTTATATGTTAGTTCTACAGACGGCACTGAATCTGGCACAGTAACGGTTCCCAATTTGAGTACAGAGCATCTTGCTAGTGCTGAGTCAGTCATGTTAAACGCAGGCATCGAACCAACCAATAAAATTATTAAAACATTTATAAAATCAGGTGTTTTAGGTACGGGGAATCCTACATCAACTGACTCAGGGCTTGTCGCTAATTGGAATTTTAATGGCGCTCAAAATGATAAAGTCACTTATGAAGACTTAAGTCCAATGGCACATCATTTATCGGCAAATAACACTACTCGAACAGCGTATAGTATTTCGGGCTACCGTAATTTATATTTGAATAATACTGAAGACAAGTCTATTGCTATTGGCTTTAAAGGTATTGAAGGACAAACACCACGCACGATCAGCGCTTGGATAAAAACATCAGAAGCTGATGGCACCATTATTTCATGGGGTAATGATACACCAGGGGGGAAGTGGGTATTTGGCCTCAAAGATAGTAAGTTACAGCTAGATATAGGTAATGCTCATTTAATCAGCAATGACTCGTTAAATGGACAATGGCATCATGTGGCTGTTAGCTTCGATAGTAAACTTGGCGCAGACATTACTAATGCAATTTTGTATGTTGATGGTGTTCGACAATTAACAACATCAGTGGAAGGAATCGTAGGTACAGGTGCTGATCAAGACGTTCAAATTGGTGCTTCTTCATTAGCAACAGACCACTTTAGTAACGCTAAGGTAGATAACATTAAACTTTACCGTCGTGCATTAGGCCAACAAGAAATCTCTTACCTATTTGATGAGCGCTCTGTTGAAGCTAGTTGGATATTTGATCAAAATGGCTCAGATCGCTCTGACTACGCTAATTCACTAACGTTGGTCGGTGGAGCTGCATACAGTACCAATTCTTTCAAAGAAGCCTCTGCATCATTATCTCTTACAACCAATAATGCAGCAGCTCAGGCTATCAACTATCACGGTGTTACTGGCACTAAACCTAGAAGTGTTACGGCTTGGATTAAAACAACGGATAACAATGCTGTTATCGTTAGTTGGGGGAGTAATAATCCAGGAAAAAAATTCTCTTTTGCTATCGATGCCATCGGTAATAGTGCTGATGGTGTTTTATCGTTAGGCACAAATGGCGCTTACATTAAAGGAACTAAGGTTATTACTGATGGAAATTGGCATCAGGTAAGCTTAACTTGGGCAAATGATGGTACACCTGATATTGAAGATGCGAGATTTTTTGTTGATGGTGTGCCTGATCCTATCTCAGTTACGCTTAATGGAGAAGTAAATACGGCTGATAGTTATGACGTTGTCATAGGCGATGAAGCATGGACATCATCAGATGACCGAGGCTATATAGGAAAGATTGATGCTGTGAGAATATTCAGTAGGGCATTAAATCCTAGAGAAATTTATAATATGTATCATAACCGGTAAATCAATGGAGTCGCCCTGATTAGGGCGACTTATTTATAACGCTTAGCTATAAACAACAAAGCCAGCAAAAAATAGAGGCAATGTGAAAAAGAGAATAATTTTTCAATATCTGATGCATAGCGCAGGATCTCTACCTACCAATCAATGTTTTCACAAATTTATTGTTATTATGAACTGGCCTAAAAAGATTACTAAATCAACTATAGTCAATGAGCCTATGATGACGATAGATATCTACAAAACCTTGGCTAAATTATTGGGTACTTCTGGTGAAAACGTCAAATTAGATGGGCGTAATATCATGCCATTTTTAACAGGTAAAAAGGTAATATCACAACCACCACATCATTATTTCTTTTATAAGGAGCAATCGTTAGAAGTATTGTGCTATGGAGCTTGGAAGTTTTACTTTCCTCATCAGTATCGATATTTGGTAAAGTCTGGAAAAGTTGGGTTAAGAGGAAAATATTACGTTATACAATCTGGTTAATAAATTAAAATCCTTGGGCAAAAGTCACGCGGCTGAAATAGCATCAACCCGCAGACCAGCAGGCAGCTATTAACAACCCTATTAGAATTAACACTAAATTAGCAATGAAGCTAATTTATCTAAGGCATGAAAATGAAAAAATTATTGATATTATTTGTTTTTATTTGCTTGGCGCCGAATGCGCTATCGCAAATAATGTTTAGCAACCCAATTATTCCTGGTTTTAACCCCGATCCGTCCATTACAAGGGTTGGAGATGATTATTATTTGGTAACATCATCTTGGGAATACTCTCCTTCGATACCTATTTATCACAGTAAAGATTTAGTGAATTGGAACATTATTAATTATGTTGCAACAACTAAAGAGCAATTAAACTTAAATGATTATGAATCTTATGGTGGTGTATGGGCGCCCACTATACGCTATAACAACGGCATCTTTTATGTAACCGCTTCATTGGTTAAGCGTGAGCCGGGTTTAGGTGCTAAAGAGATTAAAAATGTACTTTTTACTACTGAAGACATTAATGGTCAATGGTCTTTACCTATCGTTCTAACAGATCAGGTCGAAGCAGGGATCGACCCGTCATTATTTTTTGATGACAATGGTAAAAGCTATTTATTATTAAATCGTCCGCCGCTTTCGCTTAGTAAAACACGCAGTAAAATTCGTGAAATATATATTCAAGAAGTAGATCTAAAATCAAAAAAATTAGTCGGTTCACAGCACATATTAACACGTGGTTTTGCTGCACAATCAAAATATGCCGAGGGGCCGCATATATATCAAAAAGATGGATATTATTATCTGCTCATTTCTGAGGGAGGCACAGGCTACAACCATGCAGTAACCATTAGTCGTAGTCGTGAAATATTCGGACCATATATTCAAAACGATGCAAACCCACTGTTGACACATCGAAATTTAGGTAAAAATTACCCTATTCAAAATGTCGGTCATGCGGATTTTATTCAAACTCAAAATGGTGAATGGTGGTCAGTAGTGTTAGGTATTCGCTTAACTGATGATGGTACCCACAGTATTATGGGTAGAGAAACATTTTTAACGCCAATGGTTTGGGAAAAGAATCAATGGCCAGTAATGAGTCCTATGAATGGTGTTGTACCTGAGCACTTCTCAGCACCAAATTTACCTGTACATAAAATAAAACCAGAGCGGGTGCGCGACAAATTTGATCAGAGAAAACTCGCCTTACACTGGAATTTTTTAAGAACACCATTACAGCCGTTTCATTCCTTTGATAAAGGGTTAAAGCTTAATTTGCTACCGACTAAAATTACGGAACAATCGACCCCAGCGTTTGTAGGGCGTAGGATCACTACATCTAATTTCACTGCTCTGGTAAAACTTGAGTTCAGTGCACAAAATCATATGGAAGAAGCTGGTTTAGTTATTATTTCTAGTCATTTTGAAAATTATAGATTTGTTGTTAAAGGTCAGCAATTACAAGTTATTGCTCATAAAAATAGTGACAAGTTACTTGCTTCGATAAAAATAGATCCTGCTAAGAGTCATTATTTAAATATCAAGTCTGATAATGAACGCTTTTCGTTTAATTACTCTTCTGACAATCAAACATGGCAAAGTATTGTTACTGATGCTTCATCCGATGTATTGGGGTTTAGACACACTACAGGTGATTATATTGCCATGTATGCGAGTGCTAATGGCAAGAAAAGCAGTAATCAGGCTACCTTTAAATGGTTTGAATATACACCATAGATAATGCGATATTTTTATAGAAATAGAAATAGAAATTAAAGGCAAGGGCCACTTCAAATTTTCAGCCTAAGATCAAGGTGTAGTGGTCAAGTTAAATTGGCCACGGTTTTATAGTTAAGCCAGTATCTTTTCTCTGACTCGTTTGGTGTCAAACCGGCATTATATTGATGTGGCCTGACTTGGCTGTAATAACCAATAATATATTTCGTGATATCTATTTTAGCTTCGTTAAAACTTCGATAACCTGTCAAAGGTATCCATTCCGTTTTTAAACTTCTAAAGAACCGCTCCAATGGTGCATTATCCCAACAATTACCACGACGACTCATGCTTTGTTTTATTTGAAAACGCCATAGCCTTTGCCTGAACTTACGACTGGTATAATGGCTACTTTGATCACTATGGAACATAACACTCTCAGGACGCTCACGTAACTCATACGCCATGGTTAAAGCTTTAACTGTCAATTCACTATCTGGTGAGTGAGACATAGCCCAGCCAATTGGTTTACGAGCAAACAAATCAATCACAACAGCTAAGTACGCCCAGCGATTCCCAGTCCAAATGTAAGTCACATCGCCACACCAAACCTGATTAGGCGCTGTGACGCTAAACTGACTTTCAAGCAGATTCGGTATTGCCACATGCTCTTTAGATGCTTTTTTATAAGCATGTTGCGGCAATTGGCAACTTACAAGTCCTAAGTCCTTCATCAACCTAGAAGCACGATAACGGCTTAAGATTATGCCGTTTTGTGTCACTATCTCTGCGACGGTTCTTGCACCTGCGGAGCCACCACTTAAGTCGTGAGCTGACTTTACCTCAGCCCTTAGCGTAAGCTCTTCTGTTGATAATGATGTATCACGCAAAGCCCAGTATTTATAGCTACTGCGATGCACATTAAAGACTTCACACAACAATGTGATCGGATATTTACTTTTATGGCTCTGGTTGAGTTTTTCGATTAATTCGAATTGTTCAGTGAGTCCGACATCAACAGAGCCGTAGCCTTTTTTAGAATTTCCTTTTCTAATTCAATACGTTCTATTTTCTTTTCTAGCTCACGTATTTTAAGCTGTTCAGGTGTCATTGGTGTTGCTTTGGGTGCTTTACCTTGACGCTCTTCTTTTAACTGTTTAACCCATTTACCAATCGTTGAAAAACCAACGTTCATTGCCTTGGCCGCTTCTTCATGAGTGTACCCATGATCAACCACTAGTTGTGCTGTTTCTAACCTAAATTCAGGGCTAAAATTTTTACGTGACTTCTTCGTCATTTTCTTCACCTAATTCTGCTATGAATCAATCATAACATCCTCTAATTAGGTGGCCAAAATCACTCTACCACTACAGTTTTAAATAAGTAAATTCATTTGCCTAGCATGATGGAAGCCAAAAAATTCATCAAAGCCACCTTTGTCAATTGGCCCTTCAGTGACTTTACTTCCTATAGCAGCATGCTCACTTTTATCATATTTGTGTGGTAGCCTTGAGACTTTAACATTTTTGCTAAGGTTAGCCTATCAGATGAAATAAGTGATTCACCACCGGTTAATACACCTTTTTGTAATTTAGTACGCCAAGCATATCGGCCTGTTAATAGCGCATACCGTGTTGGTGTACAAACAGAAGAGGCTGAATGGGCATCAGTAAAAGTGATCCCACTTTTGGCTAATGCATCAAGGTTTGACGTTGGAATTTTTCCATGCTTAGGATTAAGGTGCTGAATTTCGCCATAACCCATATCATCAGCAAGAAAAATGATAATATTGGGTTTGCTTTCTTCTGCTAAAGCTGCATTACCGGTGAAACTTAGCACGCTAATCGCAATTAAGATAAATTGAATCAAGAACATGCGCATATTGTTGATCATAGTTTATTAACAGTTTAAATAAATGAATGGTTTTTTTGTGAGTGATAGAGGTTTCTCCTGAGTTAAGGGGGGTGTGAAGACTAGGTAAAATCTTCACTCTCAGGAGAAACATAACTTCGTTGAGCGTTATTATTTAGCCGCTGAAAATGTCAATGTTTGTGAATAAAGGCTTGGTATTTCTGGTGGACGCAAGTTTGGCATAGTGACCTCAACACCTAACATCGTTACTTTACTTTTATTGCTCAGCTGGTTATCTTTAATTAATAGTGTTCCAGACTCAGGCAACCTATAAAGTCGCGTAGACGTTGTTACCTTTTTTAGTGTACTTAGCGCGTAAACCATCGCTCCACTGAGCATCTTTGATCCAGTCACGAGTACCATACATGGCTTCACCATTCACTTTTAATTACTGACCCATCTCAAGTAAGTGTGTTTCCATGATTGGCGGAATACGGTCGTCACCTTTTGGCCCTAATGTATAACCTTCATGATGTTTTGCGGTTATACAGCATACTTAGCACCTTAGCGATCAAAGATATCTGCCCAATGCAGCGGTAAATTGATCGGAAAAATCTTCATATTTAGATTCTTTATCATATATTGTGTCTTGAAAGTTTTGTACTTCAACTAGCTTTTTCTGCCATGATGAGCCTTCTTTCATCGGTATACCATCAAAACGAATGTTCTTATAACCATCTTTATGATGCCAGTACCATTCTGCGTATTGGCCATGAGGTTAGTAGGATGGAACCGAATATAACCCTCAATGGATAAAAATACCAAAACGTGCGTCACGCCACCATTGGGAGGGGCAGGGCTATCGATAGACTCCCAGTTTGCTTGATATTCTTGAGAGTTGCTGCTGCAGCACCACTTATAGTGAGTAATGATGCTAACCCGAGAGAAAGTAATTGTTTCATTTGTAAGTTCACCAATCGGTTACGTGTTTTACTAAATATAAAAATATTGTATGCTTTTGTATTTAAATCGTCAATAAATTTGTAGAGAGTACGACTCTTTCATAGTTTCAAGCGTGGCGTTTGAGAAAAAAATAATAGACTAAACCCGCCGAAACTCAGGATGTGTATTGATGAGTGTATACCTGTTGCTTTATAGTACTTGATTCTGCAAAGTGGATATCAACCAAAAAGGTGCCATGAAATGTGCTTGCTCAAATGTTAGTGAACGTCTCTTTTTAATTAGTGGGGTTTCTGTGTTTTTATATGGTAATTTACGCGTGAGTTGAGAGTGCTATAGAAAAGATGTAATAGTTATTCCTCAGAACCAATCTTGATACATTTTCAATTTGCCAAACACTGTTCAACTAAACTTTCTGATATTAGCCTTTACTGTAACTAATTATGAATAAGGAGTTTTTATTTTTAAATTTATCAAACAAACGCATTGTCAACAGTGTGATGGTATGATAGGTTAACTGCGTGATATCAATGTATGGATGTCAATACTTAAAAATAAAAACGTATATATAAGGGAAACTATGAATACTAATAAAAAAACATTTCATAAATCGGCATTGTCGATTTGCATTGCTGCATTATTGAGCCCGGTTGTAGTGGCTGCGGAAGACGTAAAAGAAAAAGAAGTTGAACGCATCCAAGTTACGGGATCAAATATATTCAAGGGTAGTGCAAATTTTACATCGTCATCACCTATCACTGAAATTGGCAAAGAAGCTATTGAAGGTATTGGCGCTATCTCTGTGGGTGATGCATTAAGTAATGTTCCATCAGTTACCTCGCAGATGAATGGTTCATCTGGAAACGTATCTGTAGGTGGTGGCGCGGGCGATATTGGTGTTGCAACCGCTGCTTTACGTAATTTAGGTCAAGAACGTACGTTAGTATTAGTTAATGGTCGTCGTTATGTTTCAGGAGTATCGGCAAACAATGGCTACGGTGTTGATTTAAACTCAATCCCTACAGCAATTATAGAACGAGTTGATGTATTAACAGGTGGTCAATCTGCTATTTATGGCTCGGATGCCGTTGCTGGTGTTATTAATATTATTACTAAAAAAGAATTTGAAGGCTTTGAAGTCAATGCTATGGGATCAAGTGCCGATAAAGGTGCTGAAAAAACCAATATTGACTTTACTTATGGAAAAAACTTTGATGCCGGAAATGCTTGGGTTTCTGCCGGTTTTTCAAAACAAAACTCGCTTATGTCAAGAGACAGAGATTTTGCGGCCAATGAATTAAGATTCCTTGATACTACAGGTGATGGTTTAAGAGACTCTCTTGCCGTACGTAATGGACCTAGTCATGTCGATGGTGCTTATCTTGGATACGGTGATGTGAAAATCTTCGGTAATGGTGACCCTTTTAATACTAATCAGCCTTTACTTGATAGTAATTATAACCGTATTGGTACCACTGATTATGATAACCAACATGCAGGGCGCACTATAGTAACACCATATGAACGCTTCACTATTGCATCAGGTATTAGTTTTGATATTTCTGATAACTCTAGTGCTGAGTTTGAGGTTAACTATGCATCAACAACGGCATCAACAGCGATAGAAGAAGCGCCTATTGATGTGAATGGAAACCTCTTTAGAACGGGAGCCGGTGGTACTAACCCAATTGATGTCGCGACAAGTCCATACTTTGTCGGGAGTAGTGCAGGTGCACAGCTTGTTGCAGCAATGAATGCTAATGATGGTGATACTAGTCTATCAAATGTAGCAACTAACAGACGTTTATGGGAATTTGGTGAACGGGGTGTTAATAATAGCCGCGATACTTTCCGTGTTGCTGGTAGTTATAGCTACATTTTAGATAACGATATGGAATGGAAGACTAGTGGAACTTACGGTGTTACTAACTCTTCATACGTAATGACAGGTGAAACATTCTTGCCTCATATGCGTGAAGCGGTAACTATTGAGTCTGATGGAAATGGTGGTTACCAGTGTGCTAATGAACTTGCTAGAATTGAAGGTTGTTTACCAGTAAACCCTTTTAGTACTGAAGATAGCTTAGCTGGCCAAGCCGGTATTGTTGGCTTTTCAGAAGAAGCAATGGAATATATTCAAATTGATGCAAGCCAAATTGCTAAAGTTGAACAAACCGTTATCACCAGTGTTCTTTCTGGTGAGTTAGACTTCGCAGATATGGGCTTTGCTGCTGGTGTTGAATACAGAAAAGAAGAAGCTTCCGAAACGCCAGACAGTTTCCGTCAAATGGGTCTAGCTAGGGGGCCTGCAGTTCAGGCAATCAAAGGTGACTTTGATGTTGTAGAAGCCTTTGGGGAACTATATATACCTGTTGCAGACTGGTTAAACGTAAGTTTGGCTGGTCGTGTTGCTGATTACTCTACTGTTGGTACTGCCTTTACTTACCGTTTAGGTCTTGATGCGCCAGTTAATGATTGGTTGTTTTTACGTACCGAAGTATCTAGCTCAGTACGTGCGCCTAATATTAGTAATTTATTCGCATCTGGTGCTACATCGACAGGTCCAACAACGACTGATGCTTGTAATGGATCAACAGACACAGGTACTAGCAATGTCGATGTAAACTGTGCTTCTATTGACGCGATCGCTAATCGTATGGCTGCAAATGGCGGTGTGTTTGAGTTAGAAGGCTCTGAACTTAATAATACACAAGTTAAAAAGACCGGCTCAGCAGAGTTACAAGAAGAAACAGCTAACTCATTTACGTTAGGTGCAGTATTTACACCATTAGATAACTTATCTATTTCAATTGATTATTATGATATTGAAATAGAAGATGGTATAGCTACAGTAAGTGCCCCTATTTTTGTTGAGCGATGTCATGAAGTTGCTCCAGGTAGCTTTGATGCAACATGTGGTGGAAACTTGGTCAGGGATGTTAATCAAGGCCCTATTTTATTTTTAACTACCACACCAATTAATGCCGACACAATTTCAACAAACGGCTTTGATCTTAAAGTAGCTTATTCACCAATAGATGAATTATCGTTAAACTTGAATGCTAACTTCTTAGGTGATTACACCCAAGAAACTGTTGGCGGGGTCGAAGAGTTTGCAGGTCGTCCACAGTTCCCAGAAATGAACCTTACGGCAAATGCTTCGTACGATATTACTGACGATTTTAATCTTTTTGCTCAGTTAACCTATCGTAGTGAAACTGAAGCATATCTTGACGCTGATAACGGTGGATACACTGAAGACTTAAATACCATGGATGCTGTAATGTATTTAGATATGACAGCTAGTTATCAAGTGATGGATTCGTTAAATGTATATGTTGGTGCAAACAACTTACTTGATGAGCAACCTGATATCTTAGTTCGCGGTGCGTCTATAGGTACTAATACTGAACCAAGAGCTTATGACGTAGTTGGTCGTACAATATTCGCAGGATTAAAATTAACGTTTTAATTCTAAGAATTAAGCAATGCCTTACCTCTGTGAATGAGTAAGAAGCATTTCAAATGATAAAAGCCTTATCTGTATTTGATTAGGCTTTTATATATTGTCCTGCCCTGAAAGATATTTTATAGGTCGCCTTGCAGTATATTTAATACCTCATAAGTTATTTTTCTTGCTAAACCTTTGATTTAAGAGCTTCCCAAAAGACCTTTATAATAATCCAATAACCATTTTTAGAGTGCTCAGGCGCTTTATAACGTGACTTCTACTAATACTCGTTAAATTTGTATTGCAACACCGTGTCAATATTATTAATTAACCTATCCACTGAAAACTTTTTATAAATCAACTGATTTAAATGTACTGTTGTACACTTATGTTATTATGCTATTATACCAAAAGTTCTTGTATGTTTTTTGAACTTGTGTTTTTATGTTGGTGTAACAGGTTGATAAGTTATGGATTGTCTATATGTAATTTTAACGTATTGATACCGCCTATTTAAAAGCCGGTTACCTTAGCACTAGCTTACAAAGTGCATTCGAAATAAATCTAATAACAAGGATAATTTTATTATGAGAAGAATAGTTAAAGCATGCGGTGTTTTACTCACATCATGCAGTTTTATATGGAGTACGGCTTATGCTGATACCGTTATCGTCAGTTATGACGCTAGCGCATCAACAGCGCCAACAGTACAAGGCTGGACCGATTTTAGTAATCAACAAGCTCAAGGGAGCTTAGTGCAAGATTTAGGCTCAGCAAGTTGGAAGGCTGATGGAACATCTGGACGTGCGCAATGGAGTTATGCGCCAAGTAGCCAAAATAACATAGAAGCTACAACAAGTGGTTGGAAAATGAGTTGGACCAGTAGAATAGCTTCAGGTACTTACATTACAGATTATTATTCAAATGGTTCTTTACGCTTCCTCCCCATATTAAGCCTAAATGCTGCTGGCGATTTGATGGTATCACTTGAGGGCGGGGGAAATCATACATTAGTTAGCGGCACAGGAAGTGATGCTTATCATGATTATGCTGTTGAATTTGATGCGAGTACTAATTTGGCTACTTTTAGCTTTGATGGTGTTGTTATCGATTCAGCATGGAGTGGTTCGTCAAGTGGGCAGAACATCATTGCATGGGGAAATGGCTCTACAGGCACAGATGGTAGTGCGCATTACAGGAATATTTTATTTGAAACTCTTACTCCTGTTGCACTTTCACCCTTAGTACAATGGGATACATCAAGCTTAACATTTGATGGAAACAGCCAGTATTCAGCGGTAGATAGTGATTTACCTTTAGTGGAAAATCTAGCACAGGGGAGTGTTTATACCCATTTTAAAGCAAGTGGTACAACGGCTACATTATTTAGTGTTTCGGATTCGTCTAACGACTCAAGTGAATTTGCGTTAGTGATTAATGGTGACGGAACATTACGTGTTCATGCTCGTAATAATGGCTCTTTTGTCAATGATTCAAAAACCACCACGACATACAATGATAATCAAGAGCATAAAGCCCTGATCATGGTTAATAATGAAGGTACAAAAATATATGTTGATGGTAGCCTTGTGTTTACCAGTGCTGATACCAGTTTTATTAGTACAGTATCCTCGTTAGATTCTATGAATATTGGTCGTAACTATGACATTAATGGAGGGCAGTGGTATTTCAATGGCAGTGTTTATGATACTCGCGTTTATGCCAATGTGATGACTAATGAGCAGGCTGAAGATTTAACAACACTATCTACCCTTGTAGCAAGTTTTGACAGCACCATAGATACCGATCCGGTAAATGTGGGTTGGATTAATGATTCTGCCGACTCTGGAAGTGGTAGTATCGTTACCGATCAAGGTCAACCTGCATGGCAAGCAAATGGAACTGGCGGACGAGCAGAATGGGAAGTTACTCCTTCGTTACAAGTAAATACTGATGCCGCAAACTTAGGTTGGAAAATGACAACAACGAGTCGAGTAGTATCGGGGAGTTCAATCACTGATTATTACGCCAATGGCTCGCAACGCTTTTTAACATCATTAAGCATTAACGGTAATGGTGATTTAGTTGCAAACCTAGAAGGTGGATCTTCACATACCTTAGTTAGTGCTACAGGTGCAGACCAATACCATACATATGAAACATCTTTTGATGTAGCAACAGGGCTTGCTACTTTCAGCTTTGATGGAACAGATATTGAAACATGGTCGGGCTCGGCTAGCAGTCAAAATGTTATTGTTTGGGGTAATGGTTCGTCAGGTACGAATGGTATTGCTAATTATCGAGAAGTAAGCTTCGAAACCTTTGGTACAGGGCCTGCTATTTTTGAAAGTATTGTATTTCAAGGTGGTCAAGAAGGCGTTGACGGTACAAGTAATTATCGTATTCCTGCAATGGTTCAATCAGGAGATGGTACTTTACTTGCTTTCATTGAAGGTCGACCTAGTGGTGCCGATCCAGGTCAAGCTGGTCAAATCAACCTTTCATTAAAGCGTTCAATTGATAACGGTAGAAACTGGTTACCAGTGCAGGTGCTTCATGAAGACGCTGCTTATGATTATTCAGATCCTCGTCCTTTTGTTGATAAAGCAACGAATACGGTTTATGTATTCTATGTTCAATGGCCTGATTTGTGTGCGCAAAATGGTGATTGTGTTGGACCAGAAGACGACAATTTTTTGTTCTATCGTGCAAGTACCGACAATGGTGTTACTTGGGGCGCTCCTGTAGATGTTACTTCGCAAGTCAAAGATCCAACTTGGCGCTCTATTAATCCAGGCCCTGGACAAGGTATTCAATTACAATGGCAAACAACCGGACAAGGTAATAATAATGGCCGTATGATTTTCCCTGCTATTATCCGAGCTGGTAATTCTAATTTTTATGTTGCTACTATATTTAGTGATGATGGTGGCATAACATGGGAAAAAGGTAGTTTTACACCTGTATCCGGTCCAACTGAAGCTGATATGGTTGAATTAACTGATGGCTCATTATTGTTATCAGCTCGAAATGACGGTGGCGCTTCAGGTACGCGTTATCACTTCTTAAGTACTGATGGAGGTGAAACATGGGTACAAACTACCCATGATCTTGCAGTATCTAAAGTAGATCTAGGTATGACGCGCTATTCAGCCGTGCGTTCAGGAGATAGTGAAAATCGCATTCTTGTATCTGGCCCTATGGGAACATCGTCAGGCCCTAACCGTAATAACTTAGCGATTTGGTCAAGTTTTGATGAAGGTGTAAGTTTTGGTACGCCGCATCAACTTGTTTATGGTTTTACAGCATATTCAGATATTATTAAATTAGATGATGGTTCAATAGGTATTATTTACGAAGCCACGGGCAATACTTTGCTTAAATTTATGAACTTTGAATTGAGTGAGATTCAATAATAGTTAATAAGTAGCCATTATTTTAATGAGTTATCAATGTTGCTTAGTTGATAACTCATTTTAATACTTTTGTTATATTAATACGTAACCTAAATTTTCTCGGTGTTATGCCATAATATTTTTTAAACTTAGCTATAAAATATGAGGGATGAGCAAAATTTAATTCATAACATATTGTTGTTATTGATTTATTACTATTTCGCAGATAATGACTCGCTAAATGCAGCCGGTAAGTAAGCATGTATTGACTAAAGTTTTGATGAAAAGTTTTTTTGAAGTATCGAGAGAAGTATGAAGGTGATAGCTTACATAAGGCAGCAGCTTGCTCTAAATTTAAAAAAGTTTTCTCATGCCGAATAAATTCGATAAAAGGCAACATTTTATCTGTAGAGTTTATCTGTTGGCTTTTGGTGTTTAATCTATTACTTTCATGCATTTTTAGGGATAGCTGCCGTATCATTACTTTCAATAAATCATCGTTCAATTTTGATTCAATAGAATTATTTTCATGTAACCAATTAATAATTGTTTGAAACTTAGTGAATTGATTGTTGCTAAGGGAAATAACACCTGCTTTAAGTAATACAGATTCATGTTCTGTTAACCCAAGTAAACTGAATACCATTGGTGAAAACTGTACGATGTGCCACGATTTTTCCCCTTGAGTTAAATCAAAATGATGTACCATCATTGAAGGCACATAAACCAGTGATTTTGCGCTCAAGGCGTAATGGTTGTTTTCACAAATAAACTCTCCCTCCACTTGATAAAATAATATTAATTCGCAGACTTCATGGAAGTGGTGAAAGCATTGATGTAACTGCCCTTCTTGATAAGCAGCATGAATAACATTAAAAGATTTTCCTGCGGGTAATAATATTGGCTCGCTGTAAGGCTTTAATGACATAAATACTCTATAAATTGTCTTTATTGTGACAGATTTTGCGATTTATTAGCGCTAATATTGCTATAAATAAAGCCAGAAATAAATATAAAATATGAACGTGCGTAAACATTGGCATGAGATTTTAGATCAAGGAAGCACAATTATTCCGCAATTTATAGATAAAAGAATGATTGAAGATTTGCAGCTTAGGGCAAAGGATACTTTGCATAAACTTTCACCTACTCATCGAAAAAGGTTCAAATCGACAGGTTCTTTATGTAATTTTGCTGATCATCCTGAGTTTGCAGATCTCATTTCACATCCAAAATTTATGGTGTTACTAAAAGAATTTGGCGCAAAAGATCCCCGCTGGCTTGCAGGTTATTTAATTTCAAAGCCTGGTGGTGGGCCGCCGTTGTTCTGGCATCAAGATTGGTGGGGTTGGGATAATGCGATAAGTTATCAATCATCGCCTATTTCATTATTTTTTATGATTTATTTAACTGACACAACACCTGAGAATGGTTGCCTTCGCGCCATTCCTGGCTCGCATATTAAAGCGCATGAATTACATGATTTACCCGATGCTCATGGCGAAAATTTATCATTGTATAAAGACCCCAATGATCCCGCTTATGCAGCTCATGCTGATGAAATTTCCGTAGAAATTAAGACGGGTGATTTACTCATTGGGGATAGTCGGTTACTACATGGTGCTTATGCTAATAGCGTTAATGCCGAAAGACCGTTATTAATTTCATGGTATTTACCTAATTTTTTAGATTTACCAGAAGATATACAAGCTCGTTTTAATGACATTTATTTACGTAAAGGCTTAGATGTAGACGCCGGAGAAGTTGCTCCTACAACAACCGAAGATTGGCCAGCAGAGTTATATAAATATGTTGAAGGAATTGCGCCTCTTTATACAGGAAAAGCAACCCCGACCCCCTGGTGTCGTCGACCCAATATGGATTTAATGCAGCCTTGGCCTATTAAACAGCACAAATGAGTCTTACTCCAATGAGAGTAATTACAGCCACAGTCGCCGATACTAAGGGACGTTGTAGCATTACAGAGCTAACTCTCGGCAATATTCTTTCGTAATGGGGCATGATGGTACTGGGATGGTATCAATAATTTAAGGGGCTCACGAATTCTAGCCTTGGGCTGAACATGTGAAAAAATCGTTGTTATTTTTTGACCAAATTGAGAAGACAAAACTAAATGATTAATTACTACGTATTAAAAAATTTATACAGCAGGAGTTTAATTAGCTCGTGAATGATGTATTGGGTTTAATGGCAATGGCAACATCAATACTGTATTTATGCTTTGGTTTGCCATTACAGATTATCGAAAACTACAAACGTAAATCAACACAAGGTTTGTCTTTTTTATTGATTTTACTTTGTTCGTTAACCTTGGTTATGTGGTCACTTTATGCTTGGGCTAAAGAGCCAATTGATTGGTATATTATAGGCGCAAATGTACCTGGTTTTGTTTTTTCAATCATTTTACTCTTTCAGTTTAAACTTTATAAAGCGGAGTAATTTATTTCTTTTAATAAATAGAAATCATCATTTCTGCTAATAAAACCATTAATTTGACCAATGAATGTGAGTAATTATTTAGATACAGTAATAATGAAATTGCATAAAAAGGAAAATTGATGACTAAGTTAAAACAGAATTTTGATCGTGATGGTTATGTAGCCATTAAAGGCTTCCTAGGTAAACAACAAAGCGATGAATTAATCTCAGAAACACAGCGTTTTGTAAAAGAAGTGGTTCCGACTATTCCTGTTGAAGAAGTGTATTACGAAGATAAAGCCGATAAGTCGACATTGAAACAAGTGCAAAAGGTTTATGACTTTGATAATTATTATCTAAAGTTAGCCACTTCAGATGTCGTTGTTTCATTGGCTGAAGAATTATTAGGTGGGCCAGTGGAACTCAAAAATATGCAGTACTTTAATAAGGTGCCGTATATAGGGCAAGCAACTCCCCCGCATCAAGATGGCTATTACTTTAAAATCATGCCTCAACAGGCAGTAACTATGTGGCTATCACTCGGTGATGCCGATGAAAACAATGGAGCTGTTTGTTATATACCTGGCTCACATAAAGCCGGTATGCGTGCACATAATACAACTAAAACATTAGGTTTTTCACAGGGTATTAGTGATTGGTCAGCTATTGATGATGAAAACGAAATTCAAATGAAAGCACAGGCTGGCGATATTTTAGTTCACCATAGTTTAACTATTCATCGTGCCAATGCTAATCAGTCAGAGAACGACAGACAGAGTGTAGGTTTTATCTTCTATCGCCAAGATGTTGTTGAAGATAAAGAGGCTCATGATAGCTACAAGGCTAAATTAAATGAAAATCTAGTAGAGCAGGGAAAAATTTAATGCAATATCGACAGTTTGGCCGTACAGATTGGCAAGTTAGTGAGATCTGTTTTGGTGCTTGGCAATTAGGTGGGACTTGGGGGGAAATTGATAAAAAAGAATCAATTGAAACATTACACCGTGCCTTTGAAGAAGGAATTAACTTAGTTGACACTGCCGCAGCATATGGTGGCGGACAAAGTGAAACGATTGTTGGTCAGGCTCTTAAGCAATGGCGAAGGGCAAATAATAATGATGATATTTTACTTGCTACTAAAGTTGCGCCTTTAGGCATTTCTGCTGAGACAAAATATCAAGATAGCATTGTTGGGCGTTACCCTAAAGAATATATAATTGAGCAAGTTGAGGGGTCTTTACAACGTTTACAAATTGAGTGTATCGACCTGCTGCAATTACATTTGTGGTTTTCTGATGGCACTGAACACTTGGAATGGCTCGATACACTTTCGTCGTTAGTTCAGGCGGGTAAAATCAGAGAAATAGGTGTTTCCTTGCCTGACATTGAACCTAATACTGGTGTTAAGCTTGCTCAAACTGATTTAGTTAAGTCTCAGCAGGTTATTTATAATATCTTTGAGCAAGCGCCTAATGTTGAACTTTTTCGGGTAGGCGAACAAACCAATACCGCATTTATTGCTAGAGTACCGTTTGATTCAGGTGCATTAACAGGTACATGGACAGAGGATACCTATAGCACTTGGTCTGCCGATGATAAACGTCATCAGATGTATCAAGGCGAACATTTTAGTGAAACATTGAAACGTGTTGAAAAAATTAAAAAATTATGCGCTAGCTATGGTTATAGTTTACCCGAAGTTGCTATGCGTTTCTGCTTAGCCGATAGTGCTGTATCAACGGTCGCCTGTGGCATGAGAAATTCCAGAGAAGTTAAGCTCAATACTCTTTACAGCGATGGAATGCTTTTTAATGATGAATTAGCAGAAAAGCTTAAAGAACATCATTGGTCGCATAAATTTTATTAACGTTAAGGAAAAAATACTTTGTAATATTAAGGGGGCTTGGTCGATTATTTATCACTACGAAAGCTTCCTTGTGAACATAGGTCATCCACCTTTTAAAACTTAATATTTCAATAAATAAGAGTCGATTAAAGCTGTGCTTTACAATCACCCTTAGTGCTCATATAAAATGTAGTTTCTATGTTTTTCATTCGCCCTTTTAATGTAACCATTACTTTCAAAGTTTGCTAATTTCTTATTAATTAACGGAATTAAATCAATGTGTTTTTTATGTAAATAATGATAACCGTAATCAATCGGAAATGGATAATCTACACTGATAATATTATTAATTGATTCGGTGCGTTTCATACTGCGTATCGCGTTTGCAAAAGCGGCTTCATTCATTGCAATCACATCCAAGCGTTTAGTTATTAGCATGTTAATTAATTGTTGATAAGAGGTTGCTTTAAAAGGTGAAATTCTTTTAAAAATATTCTCAAGGGGAGTGTTGCCTTTTTTTATGCCTAGGGCCTTAGTATTCAATTCGAGAGGGGATTTCAAAGTGCTACCAGAGAGCATATAAAGAGAGTAGGTGTTAATGCAAATTGGGGTAAGTATACGAACCAAATTTGGATAATAGTTGTCAAGCCCTTCAATTCTATTCATTACGCCATCAAAATGACCCTTATTTGCTTCCACTAACGCTCTTTGTGCTGGTATTTCATGAAATATGAGTTGGTAGTCTAACTCACTGTATGCTTTTGTTAGAATAGTGGCTGCACATGAGCCTTTAATATTGGAAGTTGAAATGGGAATCGACAAAGCGATACCTGCTGCATGTGCCGTAGGTAAAAAGAATAATATTAAGTAAATAGTGCTTTTGCTGACTTTTCTCATAATCAAGGTAGACATTGATATTTTTTAGACTCATTGTGAAATCATATGATTACATACAAGTATAGCTAAATAATTTTGAAAGAAATCGTAAATAACACTCCAATAAATGCAGTCTGACTTAATGAATATTATTAAACTTATTGCTGTAATTAAACAGAGACTTATTAACAATCACTTGTTTCAATATTAATTATTGGTTTATTTGGCTCATCAGACTCTGGATTTTCATAAAGCACATGACATTTAAAGTTAACACTTTTTTGGTCATAATCTTCTGTGAAAAAAATATAAATTTGATGGTTCGCTGATGATTTATCCGAGAAAAATGTAGCTGCATTTCTGTTGTTGTTAGCAGTATTTCGATCAACAACATCGATATCTAACCAGGCTTTCACTTGTGCATTAATTTCTACAAAACTATCACTGCCACGAACAGATGGATACCCATTATAAAGTGGTATGTCTGTTCCATTAATTTGGATCACACCGGAATCATTATTTTGGCCATCAATTACAGCTTGAGAGTTTATTAATTGAAGACCACTCCTCATTGCCCCACCGATAGCTTCAAGGTTAGCCGCTTTAGCATCACTGGTTAGGTCTATAAATTTTGGAGCCGCAGTGACAGCCAAAATACCTAGGATTACAATAACTATAACTAACTCAATTAGGGTAAAACCTTTATTTTTTGAATTTACTAGCATCATATGATATTTAATTTCTGGGCATACTTAGGGTTGTTGGAAAAATGTAGTTGTCCAGTAGTAAGAATAGCAGTTATAAACTGTAAATTGAATGTGTCATCATTTAACTAACATCTATACAGAAGCGCTCGGCAACAGGATTCATTTTCTAAGTGCTGATGGCGGTGCTACTTGGGTTCATACAAGTAATGATATTGTGATATCAAAAGTAGACACAGGAATCACTCGTTTCTCTGCCATTCGCTCTGGTGATGATGAAAATAGAATTATTTTATCAGGCCCTATTGGTGACCCTGTAGGTACCAACCGACGAAATTTAGGCTTGTGGTCAAGTACTGATGAAGGTGTTACTTTCGAAACACCTTTCCAGTTAGTTGAAGGGGTAAGTGCTTATTCAGATATTATCACCCTTAGTGACTCTATTAATGATATTTATAATTTAAATTTAATTTTTTGTTAGTAATGCTCTTGGTAGCAATAATAGAGTAATTAAAGTGTAATAGCGAACTCTTGATATCTTTAGGTAATTCGTGAAGATTGTTTATTGGTAGAATCAATAGAAAATGAGAGTTTTTTTGCAGTTATTTGCAGTTATTTGCAGTTATTTGCAGTTACTGAGGGCTATTATATAAGGCGTAAATAAAAAATAACAGCCACTTATTTGTTTAACATAGAGGAGTTGTAGTTAGATTATCGGACAGTTGTATTACTTCATCTAAATTATCGAGGTTTAATTTATATGTGAGTGGGTAGATTAATTCGCTTTTATCTCAATGAAAAATACAGGTAAATGTTTGTTAGCTACCTGTATTCCTTGTCAAGATTTTAATATTTAGTTTTTTACGTGTGTGGTTAATCGGTAAATATTATTTATACTAATGATTCATCAATTAATTCAATCCAATGTTGCACGGGGACCTCTGATTTTGTACCCAAATGCAATTGACAACCTACATTAGCGCTAACAATTCTATCAGGTGACTCAATGCTCAGTGCTTTGAGTTTATTGTCTAACAATTTAGCGCTTAACTTGGGTTGTAAAATAGAGTAAGTTCCAGCAGAGCCACAACATAAATGTTTATCTTTGGTTTTGGTTGTGGCTAAACCTGCTGCTGCGAGTAAAGGTTCAACACTATCAGGCAGCTTCAAAGCATGTTGTAATGAACAAGGACAATGGACAGCTGTGGTAGTTTTACTCTCTTTAAAAGATAACTTTTTAATTTCAGCAACGGTGACTACTTCAGACAAATCTTTTGATAATTCACTGATGCGTTTTGCTTTACTGGCATATTGGTCATCATCTTTTAACAATTCACCGTAATCTTGTACCATAGCTCCGCAGCCTGACGCGGTGATGATGATCGCTTCTGCCCCTGCTTGAATTTCAGGCCACCAAGCATCAATGTTATTACGCATAAAGTTTAAGCCTTCTTCATGTTTAGATAAATGATAACTCACCGCACCACAGCAACCAGCTTTAGGTGCTTCTTTCAATGTTACGCCTAATTTATCTAAAACCCGGGCGGCCGCTGCGTTAGTATTAGGTGTTGCGCCAGGTTGCGCGCAACCCGCTAAAAGCAGCATTGTACGGCTTTGAGTGGTGGTTGGCCATGGTGTTGACTTTACTCTGAAAGGAATTTTTCGTTTAATAACAGTAGGCATAATGGGCCTGAATAGCTGTCCAACACGTAATAATGCAGTAAAACGATGACGATACGGTAAAACTTGTCTTAATGTCCAGCGAACCAACCTTTCTTGTAAAGGCCTCGTTTGTTGTTCTTCTATTATTTCTTTACCCAAATCAGCTAAACGCGCATATTTAACGCCTGATGGGCAGGTCGTCTCACAGCTACGACAGCTTAAACATTTATCTAAATGATCACGGGTTTTTTCAGTTGCAGAGCCTGTTTCTAGTAATTGCTTGATCAAGTATATACGCCCACGTGGGCCATCACGTTCATCTGATATTTCTTGATAAGTAGGGCAAGTGGCAGTGCAGAAGCCGCAATGAACACAACTGCGTAATATTTCTTCGGCTTCAACACCAACTACGGTGTTTTTAAATGATGGATGTAAATTGGTTTGCATAATAATTTTTCCGTTATAGCCAACTATAAAGTCGGCTAGGATTGAAAATATTTTTAGGATCAAAGCTTGACTTTAAGCGTTGATGAATGGCTTTAAGTGCAGGAGATTGACGGTGAAATACCTCGTTACTGCGATCGCCATTACGAAATAAACTTACTTGGCCATTTGCATTTTCAGCCATAGTTTCAAGCGCTTCAAAGTCATGAAAACCACGCAACCAACGTTGTGAACCGCCCCAATCAATAAGCCAGTTGTGTTCAGGTAAAAAGTGTTTAGCATTAGAATTTACTGAAAAACGCCATAAAGGCTCTTTGTTAGTGGAATTGTCATCAGAACCTCCACAGAAAAAATCTGTCTGTTGTTCTTTCAATGATTGCCAAAATTGTTGGTCATTTTCTAATATTTTACCTGTCCATGCTTTTACTGCGCCTTCAACTGCACTTGTTGCACCCGATAAGCGCATATACAGTTTGTTGTTAAACCAGCAAGCTGCGGTCAATGGTTTGGCTTGGCCTGCGAGCTTGTTCATTTTTTCAATGGCTTGACCTGCATCCATAGCTGCCACCAATGTTAAACTTGATTGTGGCTTGGGCATTACTTTGAAGCTTACTTGTGTAATTATTCCTAATGAACCCATAGCGCCAGCCTGCATTCTGGAAATATCATAACCCGCAACATTTTTTAATACTTGTCCGCCAAAATTAAGATGTTCGCTTTTACCATTAATAAGTTTAATACCTAATACAGCATCCCTAACAGATCCGGACCAAGGCCTTGCTGGACCTGAGGAGTTACAAGCTAATGTGCCACCGATAGTAGCTTTTCCTAAAAAGTTTGCAGGCTCAAAGGCAAGCATTTGTCCTTGTTCATCTAGGGTTGCCTCTATTTCAGTAATAGTAGTACCTGCACGAGCAGTCATAACCAATTCAACTGGTTCGTAACTAAGTATTCCTTGGTGCTCACGGATAGAAATTTTTTCTCCGATAGCTTCCCTACCAAGAAAAGTTTTACTGTTACCGCCGACAATGTTTAGTGACTGATTATTTGCACTAGCATTTGCAACACGAGCAATTAATTCACGACTAATATCTGCCATTATTTTTCCCCGCACTTATGATCTTTCATTTCTTGCTCTGAGTTGTTGGGATTAAGTGAACGGTATTCTTGACAGTTTTTTAGTACAGGGATACCTTTCCCAGGATTTAGGGTGCCATTCTCATCAAATGATTTTTTCACCGATAAAAATTGCGATATTTCCTGTTCGTTAAATTGCACGTTCATTTGACGAATCTTTTCAATACCCACACCATGCTCTCCGGTTATACAGCCACCAACTTGCACGCAAAGCTCCAATATCTTGCTACCAAACTCTTCAGTTTTTTCGAATTCACCAGGTACATTGGCATCAAATAAAATGAGTGGATGTAAATTACCATCACCAGCATGAAATACATTGGCAACTCGTAAATTATAATGAGCCGACATTTTATCCATTTCGGTGAGTACATAAGCTAATTGGCTGCGAGGAATAGTACCGTCCATGCAGTAATAATCTGGAGAGATACGGCCAACGGCTGGAAAAGCTGATTTTCTGCCTTTCCAAAGTAAAGCGCGTTCAGCTTCATTGGCTGATATTTTTATTGAAATTGCTCCCGCATCTTTAAAAATATCTTCAAGCTTTTCAATGTGTTCTTGTACTTCTTCTAAAGTTCCATCAATTTCACATAGAAGTAGTGCTTTTGCATCGACGGGGTAACCAGCATGAGCGAAATCTTCCGCTGCTCGAATGGCGTAGCTGTCCATCATTTCCAGACCGGCTGGAATAATGCCATTGGCGATGACTGCGCCAACAGCATCACCAGCTTGTTGTACGGTAGAAAATGCAGCCATAACGACTTGGGCTTTTTCTGGAATCGGTAATAACTTTACGGTTATTTCGGTTATTACCCCTAATAAACCTTCTGAGCCAGTAATTAAGGCGAGTAAATCAAAACCTGCACAATCTAGCCCGTGAGTGCCTAGCGTGATGAGTTCACCTTCAACCGTCACCATTTTAACTTGTAGAACGTTATGCACTGTTAAGCCATATTTTAAACAATGCACACCACCAGAGTTCTCTGCAATATTCCCTCCGATAGTACAAGCTATTTGAGAAGACGGATCTGGCGCATAATATAGGCCATATTCACTTGCCGCTTCACTAATCCCGAGATTTCTCACACCTGGTTGCAATATTGCTGTTCTTGCTACCGGGTCAATATTGATAATGTGCTTAAACTTAGCCAGTGACAAAACAATGCCTGCTTTATTAGGCATGGCACCTGCGCATAAACCGGTTCCAGCACCTCGAGCAACTACGGGTATTTGATATTGATGACATATTTTCATCACTTGTTGAATTTGGCTTATATGTTCAGGTAATAATACCAATAGTGGCATTTCACAATACATGGAAAGTGCATCACATTCATATGGCCTTTGTGTCTCTTCATCGCTGATAACAAAGCTTGGGTCAATGAAGTCGGCAAACATTGCTGCTAAATCAGTCTTTGTTGGCTGAGTTTGAACAGGGAGAGAATAGTCATTTGTCATAAGATCAAAAATACCTGTTGCTTAATGATTGTTGTTTGATTTATTCGTAGGTATAACAATGACTACTGTTGGCTTTGAAAATATTTAATGCCTGCTGCAGCACAATCCATATCTTGTTGTGGGGTACCAGAACTTAAACCAATGCCACCAATTACAACACCTTCATTGTCATAAATTGGTAATCCGCCACCGACCACACACAAGCGACCACCCAAAGCAGTGTGAATACCAAAAGCTAGGCTACCAGGCACACAAACTTCGTTGTATTCATGAGTCGCTTTTCGAGCCGCAGCAGCAGTAAATGCTTTATCTTGAGAAATAGTTATGCTGGTTGTTTTACCACCATCCATTCGATCAAAAGCGATTAAGTTACCAGACTCATCCACAATAGAAATACACATAGGTACACCAATTTCATTGGCTTTTAATTTAGTGCCTTCGATAAGAGTTTGTGCATCGCTCAGTGATAATCTTTTAATAGTTAACATTTTATTTCCTGTATTGTATATGTTGTTCAGACTAAGATTTCACTAAGTCTGAACGGTTTATTCTGAATATATTTAATTACGTAATTAAGCTTTGCTTTTTGCTTCTCTTCTGCGTGCATGCAATAAAGGCTCTGTGTAACCGTTAGGTTGCTCAGTGCCTTTTAACACAAGATCACAAGCTGCTTGAAATGCTATACTATTGTCAAAATTAGTCGCCATTGGTTGATATGAAGGGTCGCTTTCATTTTGTTTATCAACAACGCAAGCCATACGCTTCATGGTGTCGATAACTTGTGTTTGGGTACATAAATCATGTCGTAACCAATTTGCAATATGTTGGCTAGATATTCTTAATGTTGCTCTATCTTCCATTAGTCCTTCATTGTTGATATCAGGCACTTTAGAACAACCAATGCCTTGATCAATCCAACGAACGACATAGCCTAATAAACCTTGCATATTGTTTTCGAGTTCGGCTTGAATTTCTTCAGCGGTTAGTGCTTCATCACCTAATATTGGCGGCGTTAATATATCTAGTAAACTGGCCTGTTCACGTGTTGATAATTCACTTTGGCGTTTTGCGACATTAAATTTATGATAATGTGTTGCATGCAATGTTGCTGCTGTCGGAGAAGGTACCCAAGCACAACTTGCACCAGCTTCAAGATGAGCCTGTTTACTGTTGATCATTTGTAGCATTTCGTCAGGTTTTGCCCACATGCCTTTACCAATTTGTGCTTTACCTTTTAAGCCACAGGCTAAACCAATATCAACATTTTGATTTTCATAAGCGCTAATCCAAGCCTCATCTTTAATAAGATCTTTTGGTAAAACGGGACCTGCTTCCATGCTGGTGTGAATTTCATCACCTGTACGATCTAAAAATCCGGTATTAATGAACACTAAACGTTCACTCACTTCTCGAATACAAGCTTTAAGGTTTGCTGTAGTACGTCTTTCTTCATCCATAACACCTACTTTAATGGTGTTTTTAGCTAAGCCTAATGCGAGTTCAACTTGAGTAAACAATTCATTAGTAAAAGCAACCTCTTCTGGGCCATGCATTTTGGGTTTTACGATATATACGCTACCCGTTCGACTATTACGTAAGCCTGAACGCTTTTGTAAGTCATGGATGGCACATAAAGTAGTGACCATTGCATCCATTATGCCTTCAGGGATTTCTTGATTTTGAGCATCTAGAATGGCATCAGTGGTCATTAGGTGCCCAACATTACGTATTAGTTGTAAGCTACGGCCTGCCAGTATAACCTCACCACCATCTATTGCAGTGTATGAACGATCTTCGTTCAGTTTGCGAGTGACCGTTTTCCCTGCTTTATTAAAGGAAGATGATAAAGTGCCTTTCATTAAACCTAGCCAGTTACGATATACTAGCGTTTTATCTTCGGCATCAACCGCAGCAACTGAGTCTTCACAGTCTTGAATGGCACTAATAGCTGATTCAATGATTACATCCTTAATGCCTGAACTTGTCTCTTTACCAATATTATGCTCTCGGTCAATTTGTATATCGATATGTAGGCCATTGTTAACTAATAGTACTGAGCTCAATTCATCATTTTTGTTTATGTAGCCTTTAAACTGCTCAGTAGATTCTAAGTGAGTTATAGTGCCGTCAGTCATTCTTGCCGTAAGTTGTTTTACTGGTTGTTCTTGGCTTAACTCATATTTCAGAACGTCTTTATGGCTACCGTTAACTAATGGAATAGCCTGATCTAAAAAGGCTTGTGCCGATGCAACCACTTTCGCCCCTCGAGCAGGGTTATAATTCGATCCAGCTTTACTGCCATTATTGTCATCAATAACATCAGTACCATATAAGGCATCGAATAAACTGCCCCAACGAGCATTAGCTGCATTCAAGGCAAAGCGAGCATTTGTTACCGGAACGACGAGTTGTGGCCCTGCTATTTGCGCTATTTCAGGATCTACATTTTTTGTAGTAATCGTAAAATCATCCCCTTCAGGGACTAAGTAACCAATGTCTTTTAGAAAGCTATGGTAATCATTAACATCAAATTGCTGTCGGTTATCCCGATGCCAGCTATCAATGCTCATTTGTAATTTATCTCGTTTGGTTAACAAGGCTTTATTTATAGGTGCAAGTTCAGTAATCAATTTTTCGAAGGCATGCCAAAAGTCATCTGTATTAACGGATGTTTCAGGTAGTGCTTCATTCATAATAAAGTCATGAAGTTCGGAAGCTACCTGTAAACTCCCTTGTTGAATTCTTTGTTTCATCAAACAGTACTCTGATTAATTTAAATGATAGGAAAATAGCTCAAGGTAATGACGGTATACCTGTTAGCTGTTATACCAGTATATAGGGTGGGCATTACCAATGTCAACGCAAAGTTAGACACTGATTCATTAGAGGTTTGTCTAGAAATGGGCAGAACAAGTATCAAGTAGCTAGGCCTGCTGGATTTTCTGATTCTTTGTGATAGGTATTTAAAGGTGAGGCTCATTGCATTCTTTTAGCTAGAAGCCTAACTAAAAGAATGCAATATTGAAATTAACCAGGTTATGCTGAACTTTGCTGTTTTTTTCTGCAGTTTATTAGCCTTTGATACAAGGCAGATCATTTGTTTCGTAGTTTTTTACTTTATAATGCGAGAACTCACTATAAACGCTGTCCATCGGATTCGTTTAAATGCGCCCGGCACGTCGATGCGAGAAATAAGCACAGAACAATGATGCAACATTCCTCGCACCTGGCACAAAACGTATTTAATTCGAATAAAATTCAAACAGTGAAGATCAACAGATCCTAATGAATATACTTAAACAATTTGAGTTATTTAATCGCTTTATCAAGTAAAGTGAGTAAGCTTTGAATGTAAGATACTCGTTCTGAAACTGTTGCTGTGTTAGGGCTTAAAGATATTTTTCCTCCAATAAAATCAAGACAGTCACAGTCGCATTGTTGAAGTGATTTCTCTATTTGTTCAATAGTAAGCAAAGAGCTTTTGGCATAGTGTGGAATATTAAATGCTTTTTCTGGGGGCATATGACTGTCTTTCCATTGTCCATAAGGGGTATCTTTACCTGTTGCACCTGAGAAAATAATACCATTTAACAGCTTGCTTTGATAAGCCATTTTTATGTGTTCAATAGGCCCTTGGACTGATCGAGTTTCAATTGCCGAACGCCCCCAGTTAAGGCTAACACCTATGTCACAATTAAGTCTTTTGTTAACTGTGGTTATTGTGGCTATTTCATCCACTAAACTTAGAAAGCCCTTTTCTGGTGGTTGTTCAGGTATAAAAGCATCGCAATGCTCAATGACCAATTTTGCGCCATACCAGTCCCAAGACTGCAGAGTTTCTAATGAAGCTTGTAGGGCTTGTTTTGAGGAAGAAGTTTTAGCCGATATTCTTGGAGCCGTATGAATTTTAATATGACTTACCGCTTGTTTACCTAGATGTTTGTTAAGTTTTAAAATGGCTAATCGCGCTTGTTGGTAAAACTCAATAGCGGCTTGTCTGCCATCCTCATTTGTTGAGGCAATACCGAAATGTGGGTTCTGGGCTAAATTTGCCATAACGCCAGGTATTGAAGTAAATATAAATTGCCAACTTGTATCTATATTGTCTAGGAACCAGTCATCATCAAAAGGGTGTAGTTTGCCAACAAAAGGGTGTTCAATTCCTTGAATATTATCTATTGATTTTAATTGCTCATAATATTCGCTCTCTAAATTTTCATCCCAAGCAAAAGTTGATGGGGCTGTCGCGTATGCGCCTACGATATAATTCATTGTTACTTCCTTGTTTTATTTTTATTATTAAAATGGGCCACTTTTACAGTGTTTGTGCGCACTCCAGGTTTTATTTCACCATTAATTAGTACTATATTATTTTGCCAATGCTCAATCGCTGCACCGCAATTAGGCAAAAATGGTGTTTCACCTAAATTCGTCCAACTTTGATTACTACTATCGAACAACAAAGCATCTTTATTCCAGTTATAACTAGATGGCGCTTGTGAAAAAAATCGGATCTTTTCAGCTTTTTCTTGTTCTGTGCCTTTAACGTTTTGATATTTCGATAACCAATTATCCCATGTTGATTTGTTATAACCGCCTAAAAATAAAGTTTGCTGCGCGCTGACTTCAATTGCTGCTGCGCCAATTAAAGAAAGTTGTTTATCAAGCAGTGTTTGAATGGGGGCTATTGCTTGCCATTTTGCAGGTTTATCTGAAATGTTTAGTGACAAACCATCGTTAAGGGCAATGTTCTCGTCGTTGTTTATGCTAAATCCTGAAAAAACATAAAGTTGGCTTGTAGAAGTACTCTTATTGTCATGAATAGTTACCACTGGAGAAATGCGGTTTTTACCGAGTAATGGAGGCTCTTTTTGCCAAGTTGAACTGCTAACGTCATAGCTATATACATTGTTAGATGCTACACCATTTTGTATACCGCCAATTATGTATATTTTTCCCTGAGAATAAGCGCCGCCGCCTTTGGTAAAAGTGACTGGCATTTCACCTATTTTCTGATAATTTAATGAACCCTCCAGATAAGATATTAAAGCAATGTTAGATGATGCAGTAACTGATCCGTCAACTTGTTTTATTTCACCGCCAAAGAGCAATATACCTTGTTCAGTAGTAAAGCTTTTACCATAGGCTGCGCCTAAGGGTAAGCTTAATTTAGATTGTTGCCATTGGTCATTAGAGCTTTGCGTTAATAAAAAAATATCTTGGTGATAAATCTTTTCGGCGGCAACATCTTCCTGTATTGCGTTAAGTAAACTTTTTTTGGAAAAATTAGCACCACCGGCAACAAGAAGTGCTTCTTCTTTAGCTCCATTTTCGGTTGTTATGGTCAATGTACCTGAATAAGCTCCTGCAACACCATGTTGAATGTGTTCTCCTGCAGGGGCAGGTAAATTAGGTAAATTGGCCTGCCAAGTTAAGCTTGCGGCGTTCACTGAGGTAATTAAAGCTAAGTTGATCCCCCAGAGGAACCGAGGTATTAATTTAGTTATTCTCGTCAGATTGATAAGTGTTTTCACTATTTCACTCATCATTCGACTCATTTAAATAAGCATCAAGTGAATCTATCTTGGTTTCTTTTTGCCAAGTGTAAAATTCAGCTTTCATTTGCTTGACAACCTTAGGATGTTTATTGGCAATATCTGTTTGTTCTCTTTGATCGTTTACTATGTCAAATAGTTGCCATGTTTTACCATTATCACCACTGAATAGTTTGAATTTCTCACCTGAAAGGGCAAATTGTAAGCGGCTATTGTCTGCATCGTACTTAACACCACGCACAGGTGACTGAAAAGGTATCGCGCTTTCTCGCTTATTTTTATTAAGAGTTAATATCGGCAGAATATTTTCACCGTCTAACTTAGGTTGATTTTCTGGAGGGGCAATATTTAATGCGGCTAAGATGGTTGGATAGACATCCATGGTCGACATAGGTGTAGTAATAGTTTTACCGCCTGTTAGTTTACTAGGCCATTCGATTAGTGAAGGTACCCGTATACCACCTTCTTTTAATTCTGCTTTTTTACCGGAAAAAGGACCTGATGAGTTAAAATTATGAATATAAGAAGGCCCATTGTCAGATTTAAACCACACGATGGTATTGTCACTTATTTTTAATTTTTTCAAGTGCGCACGTAATCGACCAATTTGTCTATCCATTGCTGTTACAGCTCCGTAGAAATGTTGCGCTTGAATAGGGTGCTCGGAATAACGTGCTCTGTCTTCATTCCCCGCGACTAGCGGAGTATGTGGAGTATGAAACCAAATAACGGCTAGAAAAGGTTGATCATTTTCTACTTTTCTATCGATGAAGTTAACTGCTCTGTCCATCACTATTTCTGAATCATCGCCGGCTAACCAGTCGTCCTCCATTTTTCCTGGTCCGGTCCAATAATGGTCACGCCAGCGAAAGCCACCTGTTTTTTGTCCAAGAGCTGCAGGCTCGTTTTGTAAATGACGATAATTTTTTGTGCCATGCTCTCCGCCTTGGTAATAATAAGGATTATAAGTTGGCATCATAGATTCTGTTGAAAAGCTTTCGTCAAAGCCATTTTCCCACGGTGGAGAATAATGTGCAGGATTGGCTAAATCACCTTCAAAATAGCTTTGATTAACCGTTTTACTTAACTCACCCACATGCCATTTTCCAAAATGGCCGGTGTGATAACCGTTATTTGAAAGCACTTCAGCAATGGTTAATTCATTTTGTGGCATATGACCAATTCCAGCCCATTCAATACCATACCTAAAGGGGTGTCGACCTGTTAATACACTGCCCCTAGTCGGAGAGCAAACCGGTGCTGCAGCATAAAAACGATCTAATTTTATGCTATTTTTCACCATATTATCTAAAGAAGGTGTATGGATTATTTTATTACCATTGTAGGCAACATCTCCCCAGCCCTGATCGTCAGACATCAATAAAATGACATTAGCTTTTGAAGGAATAGACGTTGTGATGCTGCTTGTTTTAGCCAGAGTAAACGGAACATACATTGTTGTAGTGGCTACGGTTGATAAGGCTATAGCGCAACTTACCTTTTGAAAGAATTGGAAAATTTCAGAAAAAGTTCTCATTTTTTGATGGCTTATTAATATATTTACAGTGAGGTATACCTGTTATACCATTGGTTTTTTTTAATTGCAATAACGCTACATGAGTTTATTTAAAAAGCTTAGCGCTATAGCAATAAATCATATGGTGGCATCTATAATGAAATTACTACGTTGTGATTATGGCGAGTTTATTCAGCAGCAAGTTATTGGTCCAATAATTTGGCCATTTTTCGATTTGCTCGTTATTCACCAAGGCCAGATTGAAATAATAATAGCTGATGGAACACAATTTAGTTTAACGCAAGGGGAAGCCGTGCTCATTTACCCTAATACACATTTTTCAGGAAAGGGGTTAAGTGAAAAGTCGTTAGCATCGGTGCAGCATTTTTCTTTAAGTTCGCAGGATGATGATTTTTCAATATCACATCTATCTCCACTCATGCCCTTATCAAATGGCGCTAGGTCTTATTCACTTGATAGTTTAGTTATTGCTGACATAGAACGATCACTTACTTATAACCAAACCTTACTACCTGCCGATTACGTTGAGCAAATTCAAGTAGCCCTATTACACCTAATTTTAACGCAACTTAACTACCAAAAGGCGAATGCATTCCCTAACTCTAAATTTAAAATACCTTTTAGTCAGTTGATCGACAGTTTTTTAGCCCGGCCACATCAATCTATAAATATTGAAAATATGGCTGCTAAGGTAAATATTTCCCTTAGCCACTTCCGCGCCGAGTTTTTTAAAATATATGGTGAGCCGCCAGTGCGCTATTTATTAAGTTTGAGAATAAAGCTAGCCTGTCAATTACTTGTGCAAGGGCAATTGCCTATTAAAAGCATTAGTGCCACGTTAGGTTATCAAGACACAAGTTATTTTTATCGTCACTTCCAAAAAATAATGAAAACTACGCCTTCGCTATACAGGAAACAAAGGCAAATAGTTGGTTAAAGAAAAACTTAAATTGTCTAGCGAACAAACGAAAAAACTATCATGAAAAGGGGGGAATACGTACTCAAAATCTTACTCCTCATCGAAACTAGGTATGTAATTTACATTTAAAAATAGACATATCAAGCTGTTATATTGCATATAGAAATATAATTGTTAAAACAATCATTTTAACTTTGACATATAAATAATTTTAATGGTATGTTGGTATGACAGGTTGATAGTGTGCCAGTTGTGATGTTGCTTAGATGCTTTTTTAAGGCAGTTCATGAATAAACACTTTTAAAATAATTAAAAAATAAGGGGTATAATTTTGAAATCAAAAACATTTATTAAATCATTACTTGCTGTAAGTATTGCAACTGCAGCAACATCTTCTTTTGCTTTTGAAGCCGCAACTGATGGCGTGGAAGAAGTTGAACGTATCAGTATTACAGGCTCACACATCAGAAAAGGCGATTTTGAATCAGCATCACCTATTAAAGTTATGGATGCAGATGATATTGCTGGTGTTGGCGCTGTGAATATTGGCGATTTACTAAGTAAATTACCAGCTATCACTAGCTCTGTTAGTGGTTCAAACTCTAACTCAAGCCCTCAAAGTGGTGGCTTAAACACGGTGGCTTTACGTAACTTAGGCTCATCAAGAACGCTTGTTTTGGTTGATGGTAAACGTTATGTTTCAGGTATGTCAGTAGGCGCAGGTTATGGTGTCGATTTAAACACAATTCCAACAGCACTTATTTCACGCGTTGAAGTATTAACAGGTGGTCAGTCAGCCGCTTATGGTTCTGACGCGTTAGCGGGTGTTATTAACATTATTTTAAAGAAAAACTTTGATGGTGTTGAGCTTAAAGCTCAAGTTGGTCAAAGTGGTGAAGGTGACCGCAATAAACAAGATTTTGATTTAACTATCGGTAAAAACTTTGATGGTGGTAATGCTTGGTTTGCTTTTGGTAAATCAACTGATGACGGGTTAATGGCAAGAGACCGTGATATTTCTCGTGTGCATAAAACGGCTGTTAAGCAAAACGGTTCAGATGTTAATAATGGCTATCAATTTATTGGCTCATCTCATGCTATTGATGCACGCTTACAAACAGGTAATGGCAATGTCCATGGTGATGGCCGACCTTTCGTTCGTACTGATGACGTAGCGACTTCTAGTGCATTTAATTTCCATGAATATCGCTCTATGTTCTCACCGGTTGACCGTACTACTGTAGCTAGTGGTCTTACACTAGATATTAACGATGTTTCTAGAGCTAATTTCACTGTTAATTATGCCCGAGTAGATTCACGAACTCGCATGGAACCAATTCCATTAGACAGCAGAAATGATATTTTCAAAGTGTCTAAGGGCGGCACCACAGGCATCGACATAGCGACACATCCTTGGTTTGCAAATACACCTGCCGGAGACGCTTTACTTGGTGATGCAGATTCGTTGTTACTTGATGACTTTAACCTAACTTTCCGTCGTGGTTGGGAATTTGGTGACCGTGGCGCCGAAAATACTCGTTCAACTTTCCGTGTTGCCGGTGACTATGAATATGAACTTCCTAATGACTTATATTTAACCTTGTCAGCTGTTTACGGTGTTACAGATCAAAAACAAAGTAATCATGGTGATATTAACTTAGAGCGGGCACGTCAAGCGCTTACTATAGAAGAAGATGGTCTTGGTGGTTATCAATGTGCTGATGCTACAGCTCGCATTGCCGGCTGTACGCCGATTAACCCATGGACTGTCGGAAACTATAACGATGGTAGTGCAATCCCTGTGCAAGGGTTTTCTGATGCTGCGCTTGATTATCTTGCGGTAGATACCAACATCGAAGGTTCAATAGCACAAACTGTTTTTAGCGCTGTATTAGCCGGTGATCTTGGCTTTGAAATTAGTAATGACGTTGAACCAGTGGGCTTTGCAACGGGTATTGAATACCGTAAAGAAAGCGGTCATGAAACCCCTGATCCGCTGCGCCAAGCGGGTATTACTCGTGGTCAGGCAATAAAAGCCACTGAAGGTGAATTTGATGTAGTGGATATTTTTGCTGAATTCCATATTCCAGTATTAGAGCAACTCTCATTCGATGTTGCCGTACGTGCTGGTGATTATTCATCAGTAGGAAGCACTTTTAACTGGCGAGTTGGTTTTGACGCGCCCTTAACAGATACTTTCCGTTTCCGTGGTGCGGCAGCAACCTCTGTTCGTGCCCCTAATGTTAGTGATTTATTTGCTGGCGGTACTGCTACAGCGGCCGTTGTAACAGACCCTTGTAATGGTATTACCAATGCAGATACAGGCAATGTGGCTGATAACTGTCGTTCAATTGATGCAATTCAAGATCGTATCGACGATACTGGAGCCTTTACTTTAACCCAAGTTGAAAGTCAAAACACATCTGGTTTATTGCGTGGTTCTGAAACAGTTCAAGAAGAAACGGCTGAAACTTTAACTTTAGGTGCAATTTTTACTCCTGAATCAATAGAAGGTTTGTCAATTTCACTCGATTATTACGACATTACTATTGATGATGCGATTGCAAATACCGACCGAACAATAATATTAGATCGTTGTTACGGTGCTGCCACAAGTGATTTTGATGCTGAGTGTGGTGGTTTGGTTGAGCGTGATGGCAATTCAGGTGCAGCTCTAGCTGTTAATTCTTCTACTAATAACGAAAATACCATTGAAACTAGCGGTATCGATTTTGAAGCCTCTTATGAGACCAGTATTGGTGGTGGTGAATTATATAGCGGATTGTCGTTAAATTATCTTGATAACTATTCAATCACGGGTATCGAGTCAGGTGATGTGAGTGATTTAACAGGGGAATTATTATTCCCTGAGTTTACCTTTAATCTAAATACCTCATATACCATTGATGATATTAATATTTATTGGCAGTTACGTTATAGAGCATCAACAGTATTGAAAAATGATAATACTGCTGATTCTGCTGAATTGAACTCGGCTGATGCCATTATTTACAACGACCTTCGTGTTAGCTATAACATACTAGAAGACAGTAATGTTTATATTGGTGTTAACAATATGTTTGATGAGGAGCCAAAATTAATAGGTGCAAACCAAAAGTATCATGACGTAGGTACTAACTCTAACGGTATTGCATATGACTTAACAGGTCGTCAAATATACGCAGGTATAAATGTTAAGTTTTAGTGCTTAATAATAGACAGAAAAGTTTTATCATTAGCTATTTAACGCCAGCATAAACGCAGGGTAAATAGCCTAAAATGATTGTACTTAATCAAAGGATGGACTGAACATTTCAGTTCATCCTTTTTTATTACAAAGAGTTGGTACTAATGAACCTTAAATTTGGCAATCTAGAAATACTCAAGGTGTTATTGAATCTGAGCTCATATCCACTCAAGAAGCAAGCCTAACTTTTGAAATTAAATCAACTTCTTCTGAAATAGCGTAGTTGAAACGCCTTGTTGAGTACTTAATGGTGACAAACCTGTGTTTATAAACGGATAACGAGCTTTAATATCGCGCTAACTTTCATGCAAATATGGTGATGATTTTCCAGTATCAGCATCTGTCAATATTTCGTTATTTTAGTAGACAGCCTTATTTTTTGCTGCAGAGCTAAGGTAGCGTATGTTTATAACAAAAATATACATTGAATAGTGCACTAACAAGTATTTTATCTTTGACAATGCACAAACAAATGGTATATTGGTATAACAGGTTAAGGGTGTACCTTTCTCCTTTTTGAGTAATAAGTGTTTACTGTTCTAAAAATGACAGCAAATCCACATAAGCGTACTTCTAATTAATGAAGCAGTAGATATTATTTATGATCACTACCTTGGTTGCCGAACAAATTTTTGATGGCAAAAACATTCTTACCGATTGTCCTGTCAGTTATAAAGACGGCAAGATTATCGCTTTTGACACCGTTGCAGGTGCAAAAGAAAGTAAAGTTTCAGGCTTGCTTGTACCTGGCTTTATCGATGTACAAGTAAATGGCGGTGGTGGCTATTTATTTAACCATGAAACTAACGTTCAAACATTAAAAGCAATGGTTAAAGCTCATAGCCAATTTGGAACAACAGCTTTATTACCTACGTTAATTACCAGTGATTTGCCAACGTTAAATCGTGCAGCAGATGTAATCAGTGAGGCTAGATCAAAACAGATCCCAGGGATAATTGGTGTACATTTTGAAGGGCCACACATTAGCGTACCGAAAAAAGGTATACATAGTACTGGCCATATTAGAGAACTAAGCCAACAAGAATTGGATATTTATTGTCGTGATGATATAGGGCTTAAAATGGTTACTTTAGCTCCTGAAAATGTATCGGTTGAGACGATTAAAACGTTAGTTGCTAATCAAGTGATTGTTTGCTTAGGACATTCCAATGCAAGCTATGAGCAAACCCAAGCTGCACTTGATGCTGGGGCAACTGGCTTTACTCATTTATTTAATGCTATGTCGGCACTTACGTCACGTGAACCAAACATGATTGGTGCAGCATTACTAGATGAAAATAGCTGGTGCGGTTTAATACTTGATGGCCATCATGTTCACCCTGCTACGGCGAGGTTAGCCACACAAGCAAAAGCTAAACGCAAGATGATGTTAGTAACAGATTCTATGTCAACTATTGGTAGTGATCAGGCTCGACTTGAATTTGATGGTCATAATATTCAGTTATCAGGGGATAAACTCACTAGTCAAACAGGGCAACTTGCTGGTTCAGCGTTAGATATGATCACCGCTGTTAATAATGCTCAAACAATGCTGAATGTATCGCTAGAAGAATCATTAAGAATGGCTAGTTATTATCCGGCACAATTTTTGGGAACTAGCCAGCTGCAGGGACATTTATCAGTCGGCGCTAATGCCGATTTTACCTTACTTTCAACAACTAATTCGCCGCGTCATGTAAAAAACACATGGATTTACGGCAATGCAATATACTAAATTATAGAGGTTTACCATGCAAAAACTTACCGGACTGATCGCTGCTCCCCATACGCCATTTGACAACAATGGTGAAGTTAATCTTCCTGTTATCGACCAAATCGCTAACCATCTAATCGCACAGGGTGTCAAAGGTGTATATATTTGTGGCACTACAGGGGAAGGTCTGAACTGTTCAGTTTCTGAACGTAAAGCTGTAGCTGAACGCTGGGTTGCCGCTGGCAAAGGTAAGCTCAGTATCACCATTCACACTGGTGCTTTATCGATTGTTGATACTCTGGAATTAACAAAGCATGCTGAAACACTGGATATTTTCGCGACTTCAGTTATCGCTCCTTGTTTTTTCAAGCCAAGCTGTGTTGATGAACTTGTTGACTTTTGCGCTGCAGCTGCAGCTGCAGCTCCATCAAAGGGGTTCTATTATTACCACTCAGGTATGTCTGGTGTTATGTTTGATATGGAAGAATTTCTTATCAAAGCTGACAAAGTTATCCCTAATCTTTCGGGGATAAAATTCAACCATGGTGACCTTTATGAATATCAACGCTGTAAGCGTGTTTGCGATGGAAAATTCGATATCCCATTTGGTGTTGATGAATTTCTTCCTGGTGGCCTTGCTGTTGGCGCTATTGGTGCTGTGGGTAGTACTTATAATTATGCAGCACCGCTTTACTTAGAAATTATTGAAGCATTCAACAATGGTGACCAAGAAACAGTAACAGCCCTTATGGATAAAGTTATTGGCCTTATCCGTCCATTGGTACAGTATGGTGGTGTTGCTGCAGGCAAAGCTGCAATGCTACTTCATGGAATAGATGTAGGTGATCCACGCCTTCCTATTTGTGCTCTTTCCGCTGAAGATAAAGAAAGTGTTGTGGCAAAAATGAAAGCCGCTGGTTTTATGGATCATGTGCCTGCTTAGCATATTAATAGTGAGAAAAGTCAGGCTAATTATCGGACAGCTCTTTCGTATCAATATTCTAAATAAAATTAGCCGCAAAATGCGGCTTTTTTTATTAGCACAACACGATAAGAATGTGTATGTAATTGTTATTACGAATTTTAATCTTTTTATAGGTATAAAATAATGCAACTTAAATTACTCTTACCCATATTATTAACTCTGAGCTTCACTATTACTCCTTCCAGTAATGCTGCAGAGTTTAAAAAACCTAACATTATTGTGATTATGGTGGATGATTTAGGTTTCTCAGACTTAAAAAGCTATGGAGGTGAATTAAATACGCCATCAATTAACGCGATAGCCAATAAAGGAATGAAATTTTCTCAGTTCTATAATGCTTCTCGTTGTGTTCCCTCTAGAGCTGCATTATTAACTGGTCTCTATCCTCATGAAGCAGGTTTAGGGCATATGGTGTCAGATTTAGGAAGTGATTCTTATCGTGGTGAGCTGAGCAAAAATTCAGTGACCATTGCTCAAGTATTATCTTCGCAAGGTTATTTAACCGCGATGACCGGAAAATGGCATGTTACTAAGAATTGGCGTCCTGAGAATGTAAAAGAAAACTGGCCATTACAACGTGGCTTTCAACATTTTTACGGCACATTACCTGGGCATGGTTCTTTATACGACCCTTTTGGCTTAGTTGAAGGCAATGAGCCTACTAAGCTAGCAGAAGGTGCTTATTACACAGATGTTATTGGGAAGAAATCTGTTGAATATATTGATGAGGCAGTAGCACAAGATAAACCTTTCTTCTTATACATGTCTCACGTAGCTCCACACTATCCTTTGCATGCAAAGCCTGAAATGATCGCCAAACAAAAAGGAAAATTCAATGCTGGCTGGGATGTATTAAGAAAAGAGCGTCATGCTAAGTTGCTTAAATTAGGAATTCTAAACAAAGATACAAAATTATCACCAAGAGATGAACAAGTACCCGCTTGGGAAGATGAAGAACATAAAATGTGGCAAGAACATCGAATGGAAGTTTATGCTGCGATGATGTCGCATGTCGATGCAAGTATTGCTAACGTTATTGACGAATTAAAAGCCAAAAAGCAATTGAAAAACACTTATATTTTTTTCTTATCAGATAATGGCGCATCCCCCGAGGGACATTTAAATAATACTATTGAACGTCTAGGCACCCCTTGGAATTCAGCAGTTATTCCTAAAAAATCCCCCAAAGGTAAGCCTGTAAAAGCAGGTGATTGGGTGAATACACCAATAGGCGCTGCAGATACTTACGGCTCTTACGGGGTAAAATGGGCAAATGTATCAAATACTCCCTTTAGAAACCATAAAACGTGGTTACATGAAGGCGGAATTTCAGCTCCATTGATTGTCATGGGACCAGGTATCGAAATAAATACCTTGAGTCATCAACCTGTTCACATTATTGATTTAATGCCGACAGTATTGAACATCGCACAGGTTAAGTACCCAACAACCTTTAATAACGAATCAATTAAACCTTTTTCAGGTCAAGATATAAGCCAAGTATTAATTGAGCAACAACCATTGCCTGAACGAGCTCTATTTTGGGAGCATGAAGGCAATAAAGCGATTAGAAAAGGTAACTGGAAATTGGTTGCGGAATACCCTGGTTCTTGGAGAAGTGTGCGAGCGTATCCGAATAAAGGTAAATGGGAGTTATATAACATAGCTAAAGATCGTACTGAATTAAATAACTTAGCAAAAACTCACCCTGATAAAGTCACTGCATTGGCTGCCGAATGGCAACAGTGGGCTGATGATGTTGGTGTAAAACCATGGCATAACTTTATTAAAATGATGAAAACGGATTAGACGATTGTTTATTAGCTCGATTATTTATATTTCTTTCGGGGATTTAATAGCCCTATATTTAAGCTGAAGCAGAGGTAAGAATGTTTAAGCTCCTAAGTATTATATTGTCAGCTGTTTTAATATTTTCAGCAAAGCCGGTTATGGCTAAAAATATCAATACAGGCCTGAATAAAACTAACGTCTTATTCATTGCGATTGATGATCTCAATGATTGGGTAGGATTTTTAGGTGGACATCCTAATGCTAAAACTCCTAATTTAGATAGGCTTGCTAAGCGTGGCACTTATTTTACTAATGCCTATACGGTTTCACCTATTTGTGGGCCCTCTAGGGCCAGTGTATTAACCGGCATGAGACCAGAAACGACAGGGGTTTATCATAATAAAGGTATGTATAAAGACTATGTGCCTGACGCCGTAGCATTGCCTAAATTCTTAATGAATAATGGTTACTATGTTATGGGAGCTGGTAAAATTAATCACGCTATGGGTATGGTCGTTCCAGAAAATTATAATGAATACGGACCTGATGCAGGTGCAATCGGCGGGCCATTTACTTGGGAAGAATTAAACATGACGCCCGGTAGAAAAGCCGTGAGAAAAGACATTCTAGGTAAAGTGCAAAAAGAGAACAGCGGTATAGTTAAAAATGTGTATCCGGGTAAAGAAATTAAACGTGGCACTTTAGACGCGACTTTACCATTAAACGGAATCGACAATACCTTGGACAGACCTTTAAATGGCTATAATACTTTTGATTGGGGCCCTGTAAATGTAACGGATGATGAAATGCCAGACGGAAAAGTTGCGAACTGGGCAACTGAAAAACTAGCTGAAGATCACAAAAAACCATTTTTCTTAGGTCTTGGCTTTTATCGTCCACACCAACCATTTTACGCACCTAAAAAATACTTCGATGCCTTTGCTAACGAAACAATTTCTTTACCTAAAGTACAGCGAAATGATTTATCGGATCTTTCTTCAACTGCTCGACAATATGCACATTACCCTTGGTCAGGGAGTTTTAGTCGAGTGCAAAAACATAATGTATGGCAACAAGGGATACTCGGTTATTTAGCGTCTATTAACTTTACGGATGCACAAGTAGGTAAAGTATTAGATGCCTTAGATAAAAGTCAATACAGAGATAATACCTTGATTGTGCTATGGAGTGATCATGGTTGGGAGTTAGGCGAAAAAGAACATTGGGGTAAACACTCTCCTTGGGAAGGCTCAACACGTGTTCCCTTTATTATTGTGCCACCTACATCAGAAAACTTACCACAAGGTGCCCAAAACAGCTTTGTTAGCCTACTTGATATATATCCAACGATTGCTGATTACGCCAATTTACCAATACCTAATACTTTAGAAGGTAAGTCACTTAAAAACCTTGTCGCGGGTACTCAAGATAAAGTAAGAAATTATAATGTCACTACATTAGGCCGTGCAAGTTATGCGCTGCGTATAGATGATTGGAAATTCATTCGTTATTACGATGGTAGTGAAGAGTTATATGACTTGTCTATCGATGCCAATGAATGGGAAAATTTAGCAAGTACAGCTAGGTATAGCCAGAGAATTATTAGTTATAGAAAACTGTTACCTGTTGATGATCGCTTTAAACAATTAATTCATTATAACGAGTATAAAGCCATTATTACCACACAAGATGAGTTTCATCTTTACAATATGATGCATGATAAAAATGGGATTGGTGAACAAGAAGAAGTGTCTAGTGAGTATCCTGAAATTGTGGCAACCATTAAGCGTATGTTGAAAGAGCAAAAGATTACTAAACGTCATGTAAATCTATCTATGTAATGATTTTACATCTAATAAGGTGCGTAAATGTTAATTATAATAGCTAAAAAAATTATTAATATACTTAAAAATCATTATAAATTAGTGCTTTTGGTGTTGGCGGGACTGATCTTTCAAACTGAATGTTTTGCTGCATCATCTGATGAAAGTTCCTCCATAAGGCCTAATTTTATTGTGATATTAGTGGATGACCTTGGCTATGGTGATCTTGGTGTTTATGGTAATGAAATAATACACACTCCTAATATTGATAAGCTAGCGGTCGAAGGAATGAAGTTTACTAACTTTTATGCTTCAGCCCCAATGTGCTCTCCTTCTCGTGCGGGGTTACTGACAGGAAGAGTGCCTTATAGGATGGGAGTGTATGACTGGATAGCGCCAAATGCTGATATGCATTTACCTGACTCCGAGTTAACGGTTGCTACCTTACTACGTGATGCTGGTTATGCTACCGCGTTGAGTGGTAAGTGGCATCTTAATGGCGTGTTTAATACTACAGAACAACCGCAACCTCATGATCATGGTTTTGACTATTGGTTTGGTGTGCAATATAGCCAACCACATCTGAATCCAAGAGACTTTTATCGAAATGGTAAACCAGTAGAAACCCCCGGTTATGCGGCAGATATTGTTGCTGATGATGCTATTCAATGGCTATCTAAAACACGTGATAAGAATAAACCTTTTTTCCAGTTTATTAACTTCTTAGAGCCACATGAGCCGATTATGTCGCCACCAAGTTTAGTTAATAAATATAATAAACATGGCATAAAAGCAGAATATTATGCCAATGTTGAAAATTTAGATGCCGCCATAGGAAGAATTATTAAGGCAGTAGAAGATCAGGAGTTAGATGATAATACCCTTATTATATTTACTTCAGATAATGGCCCCGCAGAGTACACGCCTAGTGGTTACTTTAATAAATCACATGGTTCATCAGGACCATTCAAAGGCTATAAACGTTCTATGTTTGAAGGTGGTATTCGGGTACCAGGGATTGTTCGCTGGAACAAGCATATAAAGGTAGAACAAATTAGCGATCAACCGATAAGTAATGTAGATATTCTACCTACTCTTTTATCGCTTGCTAATGTGCCAATACCTATCAACCTTAAACTTGACGGTAGTGATATTTCTTCCGTTTTCAAAGCGAAAGTCATTGAACGAATAACACCTTTGCATTGGCATTTTTATGATCCGTGGGGCGGTCCACAATCTTTATTACGTCAAGGTGATTTAATGATTGGGGCAAGCTGGAATACAGGTGATTTCCATGTAAGAAAAGCAATTTACCACCCTCGAGAAAAAGCGATTATTGACAATGCTAAGTTAATTGATTTTAGGTTGTACGATCTTAGCAATGACGTTCATCAAGACAATGACGTTGCCAAGCTTTATCCTGCGCTATTCGAACAAATGAAAAAGAAGTTAATAGCACTTCACGCGGATGTAATGCTCGATTCTAAAACACTTGGCATTCAGGTACCGGTAAAAACTAGATAATATCAAACGGGTTAGTTCATTCTTCTTAAATAAGTTATGAATTTGTCTGTTTTCTGTAGAAAATACACAATTGAAAAGAGGAAATACTATGCATTGGAATGTATATTTATCAGGTGAAATTCATAGCAACTGGCGCGAACAAATAATTAATGGCTGTAAAGAACATGGTTTACCTGTGACTTTTACTTCAGCGGTAACTAATCATGAGGATAGTGACAGCGCTGGTGATGTACTTGGCAATGAAAATAATAATTTTTGGCGAGATCATAAATCAGCCAAAATAAATGCGATAAGAATTAAAACACAGATACAAAACTGTGACCTTGCTATCATTCGTTTTGGTGATAAATACAAACAATGGAATGCTGCATTCGATGCCGGTTTCTGTGCTGCTTTGTCCAAGCCTTATATCACCTTACATGATAAAGAGCTTATTCATCCGCTTAAAGAAGTTGATGCTTCAGCTATGGCATGGGCAACATCAGTAGAGCAAATCATTGAAATAATAAAATATACAATTCTAAGTAAATAAATTAATTTCATTGAAAGACCACGATACGCTTTGTGCCTTCGTTATTTCCTCTTGAAAGATAGGTTTATACATGAAAAAAATAACGCTATTGCTAACTTTTTGTTTTAGTTTGTTTCATAGTCATATAAGTCATGCTTTGCAACTCGCCCCGATTTTTACTGACAACATGGTATTTCAGCAACAGCAAGTGTTACCTATTTGGGGAAAGGCTAAAGCTGGTGCTCAGGTAACCGTCAGCTTTTTAAACCAAAAGATAATAACTACAGCCAATAAAAATGGGGATTGGCTGGTAGAGATTTTACCACTAATGGCAAGCTATTCACCTGAAAAACTTATTGTTGAACTCACTGAAGAGGGTGATAAAGAAGTAATCACCATTAATAATATCCTCATTGGTGAAGTTTGGCTAAGTAGTGGCCAGTCTAATATGCGTTTTACACTGGGAGAAAGTCTTGGTGGTAACGAAGCTGTAGCTGAATCAGAAAATAACAACTTACGATTAATTAATTTTACAAATAAGACGCTCTTTCCAACAAACCGAATTTTTAATGTTGAAGAGTTAGAACAACTAACCCCCGATAATTATTTTCAAAATCAAGGTTGGCAAGTAAGTAGTGCAATAAGTAGCGAAGACTTTTCTGCGGTAGCTTATCATTTTGCTTTGCAATTACAGCAAAAATTAGATGTTCCTGTTGGGATTATTAATGTCAGTGTTGGTGGCAGCTTGATGGAAAATTTTATCAGCAATGAAAAGCTCGCCTCAATAAAATCGTTGGCAAAGCTTAATGGTTATTGGCTTGATAATATTCCTCAGTGGTGTGCTGAACGAGCAAAGTATAATTTAACAGCTTGGTTTAAAAAGCATCCTAATACCTTGCCTAATCACCCTTTCAAGCCAAGCTTTTTATTTGAAGCGGGTATAAAGCCGCTTGTGCCGTTTGCAGTGAAGGGCGTAATTTGGTACCAAGGTGAATCAAATGCACCTATTCATCATTCAGATACTCAATATTCTATCAACATGGGTTCTGAGTCAGCTTATCAAGGCGAGTTTTCACTTAAATTGAGTAAATTAAAGTTTAAAACGTTAATTTCTGATTGGCGCGAGCAGTGGAAAAACAATAACTTACCATTTTATTTTGTTCAGTTACCTGGATTAAATAGGCCTTGGGCACCCTACAGACAAATGCAGTTTGATATAAGCAATGAAGTAACTAACACAGCTATGGCGGTTACTTACGATTTAGGCCATCCAACTGATGTACACCCAAACAATAAAAAGCCCGTAGGACATAGGTTAGCACGTTTAGCTTTGAGTAATGATTATGGTAAAAAACTGGTCGTAAATGGCCCTATATTTTCCGATTATAAAAAAATTAAGTCTTCCTTAAAAATTAACTTCAATGGTGTAAGTAATGACAGTTCAGCCCTAACTTTAGTAGATAATTCAAAAAAACTTAAGGGGTTTGAAGTTGCCGCAGCAGATGGTGTTTTTAGGGCGGCTAATGCAGAGATTCATAAGGGGTATGTTATTGTTAACCACCCGGAAATATTAGTACCTGTTATGGTACGCTATGGTTGGTTTGATGATCCTAAAGATAAAGCTAATTTAGGCAATAAAGCAGGATTACCAGCAATACCTTTTAATAGCCAATTAAGTCAAAATAGGTATGTTTTCTAGAAAACTCAATGAGAACTTAAAAAGATGAAAGTTTTTCTAGTGATAAAAAAACTTTCATCTTTGAGTTGTTAGTGGTGTTATTTATATTTGAACGTTAAAAGTTAGAAGAGTAATTTTTAAAAGTTGTGATAAAAACCATATTCTTCATTGAGCTTTCTATTTTGTTTATCTGCCCATTGATAATAACTCTGATCGTTAAGCATCGATGCGGCTTCTTTGTCTAATAATATCACTGCATTTTCATGCATTTGTAATATTGAAGCAGGGCAGTTAGCACTAACCGCACCTGTAATCATATCTTTAACTGCTTGAGCTTTATTCTTACCTGTTGCCATTAGTAGAACATAGCGAGCATCCATTATTGTATCAATACCCATAGTCATAGCCATGGCGGGTTGTAATTCATCTTTAGCAAATAAACGACTGTTATCCGTTAAGGTTTGCTGAGTTAGTGTTTTAATTCGTGTTCTAGAGGTTAGGCTAGATGTTGGTTCATTAAAACCGATATGACCATTAGCACCTATGCCAAGTATTTGTAAATCAATGCCTCCAGCTTGCTTGATTTTGGTTTCATAAGATAGCCCTTGTACTCGTGGATTTTGATCTTGGCTACAAGTAGGTAAAAAAGTATTAGCTTGATTAATATCAACGTGATCAAAAAGATTAGCTTTCATAAAGCTGCGGTAACTTTGGGGGTTACTTTCATTTATGGAGTGATACTCATCAAGGTTAAAACTAGTCACATTGGAAAAGCTGCAGTTTCCTGCTTTATGCATCGTAACTAGCTCTTGATATAAGCGAATGGGGGTACTTCCTGTTGCTAAACCTAATACTGGCTTTTCTTTCTCTTTGATAATGCTTTGTACCCAAGTTGCTGCAGCAATAGCAACCTCTTGGCTATCATCATAAATAATAATTTGCATAAAAAATCCTACTATTTTCTTTGTATACTGTAATTGTTAATATGCTTTGCATAATAATAAGCGCCAATTAAGTCAGCATCTGCGCCACATTGTGGTGCTTTCACGGTTAATTGATAGATAGCTGGTAATTGTGCAACTTTCTCTGTTACTTGTTTGAAAAATAGCGACGAGCTACCAACACTTCCACCTAAAATAACGCTATTTGTTCCGGTTGTTGCTTTTATATTGGCAATTAAGTCGGTAATCGCACTGGTACATTGATTAATTAATTCTGCTATCTCTGGTAAATCAATGTATTGTTGAAAAACCTCTTTGCAATTAACATTTTTACTTAATAATTTTGATGCTTGTTTAGCGATTGCCGTACCCGATGCTATTGTTTCTACGCAGTTTACTCTACCGCAATGACAAGGGATTGAATGCTGCGCTATATGTTGTACTGATGTATGACCAAGGTGAGCACAGAAACCGTCAGCGGATGTAACGAGTTGGCCATTTTGGATCATGCCGCCACCAATGCCTGTTGAAACAGTTATATACACTAAGGTTTCATCTGTTTTACTAATCCCGTGAACGCCTCCATTATATTGATGCTTTTCAATAAAATAATATTCTGCCCATGCGGCTGCTGCAGCGTCATTGATAATGAATACAGGCTTATTAAAGCCTGCTTCAAGTTGTGATTTTAATGGTAATTTTTTTTTTGCAGAAAGAAAATTAACGTGCTCACTACCTACTTGACCGGTACAAGCAATAGCAACATATTCTGATTTTCCTATCCAACCTTGACAAAGTTTTACTAAATGTTCAGCTAGGTTGACTAGATCACTATGAATAATAGATTCAACTTTTCGCTGCTCAATTATTTGACCATTGTCCATGAGAGCGGCAGATATCTTAGTGCCGCCAACATCTATTGCTATAATCATCGAGTTGTTTACCTTATTTATTAGCACTTTCAATACTATTAACAAACCATTGCGCAATATGCTCTACGCGTGTAATTGCTGAGCCAACGGTTACTGAAAAAGCACCGAGCTCAATGGCTTTTGCTGCGCGTTCTGGAGAGTTATACCTTCCTTCAGCAATAACATTTAATCCTTGTTCTACCCAACGGGTTACTATTGCATAATCGGGCTCATTTGGAGTGTTATCTAAATCTGTATAACCGGACATAGTGCTGCCAATAAAAGTACAACCATGTTTTGCTAACATCATGCCTGTATCATAATCTGCACAATCGGCCATAGCTACACAACCAGCAGTGTGAACAGCCTCAAGCAGATCCAACATCTCCGTTGGGCGGTCGCGATCTGTACCGTCAAAAGCAATAATACTTGCACCAGCTTCTGCTAAGGCTTCTACATCTTCAATGAAGGGTGTAATACGTACAGGGCTATTATCTAAATCCCTTTTAACAATGCCTACAATAGGTATAGAGGTTACTCTCGCAACCGCACGAACATTTTCAACCCCTTCAATTCTAATCCCTTTTGCACCGCCATCAATAGCGGCTAATGCCATGGCAACAATGTGTTCAACTTTGTCCATTGGTCCATTATCAACGGGCTGACAAGAAGCAATTAAAGACTGCTTTAATGAAGATAATAGTTGTTCTTCTAATGTTTTATTGACTACAAACATATGTATTTCCTATAAGAGTTTTAAGATGATTCATTAGCAGGGGATTGCATTGTATATAATGTCAATCCTGTTAAATCTTTTTTCAAACTGGGTGCTAAAAAACTGCCCAAATAGCCAAATATTAAACAAGAGACTATACCTATTGCGCCGAATATATAACCATTAGCCCAGCCCATAAGCCAAGTTGAGACCATGGTTGCAACACCTGAGAAAATACCTATCAGAGCACCAAGTGCGTTAGCTTTTTTGGTTAAAGCTCCGAGAATAAATAAGCCTCCTAAAGCACCCATGAACATACCAATAACTTTAAAATAAGCAGACATTAATGAGCGAATTTCTGGGTTGATGAATATAAGCCCTGCGAGTGTTCCCAATACCCCCATAATAAAAGTTAACCAACGTGCAGCATTCATGTACCCTTTTTCAGTTTTGACTAAATTAAATGGTCGAACGAAATCGGTAACAACGGTAGTCGCAATAGAGTTCATACTGGTTGATACTGTAGATTGAGCGGCGGCGAAAATACCTGCCACAATAAGACCAGCAAGACCAATAGGTAACTCTGTAGCGATAAAGGTTGGAAAAATTTGGTCGATCTGAATTGTTGGGTCTAATTTTGCTGGGTTTAATTGATAAAAAACATACAGACCAGTACCAAGACAGAAAAATAGTAATGCCCCTGGAGCAGCGAGTACCGCATTTGCCCAGATAGACTTACTCGCGGCGGCTGGGTCTTTGGTCACCATATAGCGTTGAACAACCGATTGATCCGATGTATAGCTTGAAAGGTTTTGACCAATACCGCCAAGAATTATAACCCAAATAGATAAAGACGTGATACTGCTAGTACTAAAGTCAACATTGACCATAGTAAATTTTTCATCTTGAAAACCTATAGTAATAAAGTCATTTAAACCATTATCTAAACCTAAAATAATGATAACAAAACAAACTACTGCACCAACAAGTAGTACTATTGTTTGTATGGTGTCAGTCCAGATTACTGCTTCAATGCCTCCCATGGTGCAATAAAGTAAACATAACACACCCATAATTAAAACACTGTCACTGGCCGATAATGGAGTAACGGCAGACAACGCTAGGGCAGTTACTGCCATTACTATGCCCATACGACTAATATGGAACAGGGTGAATAAACCACTCGCAAATAATCTTACGCCCATGTTAAAGCGTTTTGAAAGATATTCGTAAGCACTGGTTGCATCAATTTGGCGGAAAAATGGCATAACAACATAAATAGCTATTGGTGCCACAGCAATAATCATCCAGATACCAATAAGTAGCACCCAGTTAGTTTGGTAAACGACAGCAGGCAATGCAACATATGTTAATGAACTTAGCATGGTGGCATAAATTGAACAGGCAGCGGCCCACCAAGGGATTGATTGGCCCCCTCGGAAGTAATCATTTGTGTTCTTATTTTTAAAGATAAAAAATAGCCCGACTAAAACCATCGACAGTAAGTAAACGATTAATACGGTCATATTCACCCAGCCAAAGTCTTTTACGGGAAGTACAGCCTTCATTTGATAAAGTTCTAATGAACCTTGGCTATCAGCAGTGCGATTTAATGAAAAAATATTGCCATCAGTACTGCTAATACTTTCACTAATATGGTGACTTTCCGTATTAATGCCATTTTTTGATTGTATGGCTGAATATTCTGTCCAACTCTTCGTAATAGCGTTGTACGATAAAGTATTTCCTTGGTCAGTAAAGGCTAAAATATGTGACTGGCCTAGGGGGCTTACGCTATTAATTTTTACTATATTGCTTTTCTTAGTCTTAGTGATGTCACTGAGTGCTTGCCACTTCTGAATAGAACTTTCAAGTGCAGGATCGAACTTCCAATAGCCATTGATGGCTATTAAGTCATTTTGATAAGAAAAAGCACCATTTGGTAATAGGTAACCGCCTATTGCAAAAATTTTGTTACCGGTACCATCATTCTGAACTGCTAATTTAACACCGTTTTGATAAGGGATTTTATTGCTGGCTAAAGGTAATGAAGGAAGGGTATTCCAAGAAGGTTGGTCATTTAATTGTTCAATAATTTTTTTATCAAGAACCAGTTGGTTCTCACTATCAACTAAAAAACTTAAATCGATTGAATAAAAAGAATTTTGAGCATCTGAACCTGTTAATACATAAAGAGTGTTCTCAATCATCACCGCTGATGGCGATAAAGCTGCAGTGGGGATTGCGGGTAAAGCAATACTTTCTAATGTTTGAGAAGCTTCTTGCCAAATAATGAGATTGACTAAGTTTGATGCTACTTGATTTGCAATACCACCAACAACGAGAGTTGAACCATAAAACTCTGTCGCGGCAGCAAAAGCTCTATTACCTTGTGCTTCTGTTAAGTTTTTCTCAACAACTCTTTCACCTTTCACTATTGACATAGTATTTGATTGATTAGCATTAATGACTAACTGTTCAGCTATATAAGGAGGACTACTAGCATTAATACCAGAAGAGATCAGGAAATAACCATTTTGTTCATTAATATAGGCGCCATGATCTATATTTAATTCAGCTACTTCGTTTGGCGTTATTTCTTGCCAATCGATAAGGACTTCTGCTATTGAAACCAACGGTATCATTAGAAGTAAAAAAATTGTGGATTTATATATCTTGCTTATCATAAGGGCTCAAGTAATATTGTTTTGTGCTGTATACCTGTTATACCACTAGAAGGGGGTTAAAGCCAGAAAAGAATGTCAAAAGCTTTATTGGATTAGTTGACTGTAAAGAGAGAGGGGATTTATTGAGGGGATATGTGTAATGTTGGCAGACTACCTCTATTGATAGCCTTTATATAATGTGTAACATTGAATTTAAGTGATTTAATTTAAGTGATTTAATTTAAGTGATTTAATTTAGGGCGCTTAAAAGCTGTCAAACAATTTATTGATTGTTATTGGTCACCATAATATTTATCAAATACATACTCTATATGTTTCGTTAAGCACTTATCAGCACCTTCAACATCATGATTTTTTATACACTTAAATATTTCCACATGATCATGGTAGCTTTTAGTATTCAATTCTTCTGAATTACTTATTACAGGTCTTGCATCGATTACCCAATCAACCAATGCTTGGTGAATTGCCAAGAATATTGGATTACCAGGCATTGAAGCGATTACCCTGTGAAAGTAAATGTCGGTTTTTTTAAATTGACTATTATTTTTGACAGACTTTCCGTTAAGCTCTAGCGCTTTTTCTAGTTCCTGAATTTGTTCTTCAGTAGCAAATTCTGCAGCATTCCTGACTAAACTAGATTCAAAAAACTTTCTTAATTGGTCAAAATATTGGAGGCCATTAGGCTGTGCTAGAAAGTCCTTAGACATACCTGATAGTTCAGATATTATGGTGTCAGCTGAAGGTCTAGTTACTCGTGTTCTTTCGCCACTACTAATTTTAACCAAACCTTTTCTTGCAAGTGCAGAAAGCGCATCTCGAATTGAAGGCCTACCAACACCAAAAGCTGCCATTAACTCTCTTTCTGAAGGTAGTGCATCGCCTTCAGCAATTTCGCCTTGACGTATCATTAACTCTAATTCTTCCTCTACCGTTTCAGATAGTTTTTTTCTTTCGACTGGGCGCTTAATCGTGATTGGCATACTTTGGTCCTTAACACATAATAACTTTACCTATTTTGCTATCATACCAGCTAAAAGATAAAAGTATATGCTAAATTTTTATTATCGATAAAACTCTCTATTTCTTCCGATGTAATTATTTAATGATTGTATTGGTGGTGTACCTATTATACCATTAACTTAGTTGAATCTTAATATAGATACTCAATTTATGATGCAGTATATTAATAAAGTTATTTCTTATGGTTGTGATAAGCAACAATTTGGCCAGTTGATTAGGCCTTTCGGCGAGAGAAAACTTGCTGTTATCGTCGTTATTCATGGTGGCTATTGGAAAGATAATCACAGTTTAGACTCATATCCTACTATGGCGATTGTTGATTATTTAAAGTCTTTGGATGTTGCTATTTGGAATTTGGAATATAGACGAATGGAAGCTATTGGCGAGAATAACAAAGCACCATGGCCAGCTGTGTATTCAGACATAGCTGATGGCGTAGATTTTTTAGCAGAAATTTCAACAGAAGAAAACTTAGATTTATCGCGTATTTTAATTATCGGCCATTCTGCTGGTGGACATTTAGCAACTTGGGCTGGGTGTAGAGACAAAATTCCTTGTACTAGTGTTTTGTTTAAAACGTCAGCATTAAAAATAAAATGCGTTTTATCTATTGCTGGAATTTTGAATTTATCTAACAGCGAAGATGTAGACCAACCTGAACAAGCCATTCGCCTAATGGGAGGAAGTTATGATCAGTTTCCTGAACGCTATCAAGCCTGTGACCCAAACTTATTACATGGCTCGGGTGTTGCTCTTAGCATCATACATGGAAATGAAGACAAGTGCGTAGAGATTAGCCAAGCATTAACTTACTGCGAAAATTCCTCATCAAATGTCGAAAAAATATTCTTACCAGACGCGGACCATTTTTCTATGTTGCCTCATGAAGGCTTATGGCATCAAGAACATTGGTCGCAGTTAAAAAATATCATTAACAATAAAATAATAGCATTAGGCTAAGCATTCAAGGAAATACAGTGTACAACAGAGAATCTTTAGAAAGTTGGCAAAAATTAGTTAATCATAGTCTTGAAATGAAAAACGAGCACATGAATGATTTGTTCAAAAAAAATAAGCAGCGCTTTGATGATTTTTCAATTAAATTACCATCAATGTTGCTTGATTATTCTAAAAATTTATTAACTGAAAAGACCATCACGCTGTTACTTGCTTTGGCAAAAGAATGTCAGCTTGAGCAGTGGCGTGAAAAAATGTTCAGTGGTGAACGAATAAACAGTACTGAAGAACGTTCGGTTTTACATACGTTACTACGAGACAGAAGTAAAAAGCCATTTATCCTTGATGGAGAAAATATTAAGCAGGATATTGAAAATGCGCTTAGTGATATGAAGGCTTTTACTGACTGCGTTCGAATGGGAAAATGGCAAGGCTATAGTGGCAAGCGTATAACTGATGTAGTAAATATTGGTGTTGGTGGCTCTAATTTAGGGCCGCAAATGGTAACCGAAGCATTAAAGCAATACAGTGATAATAGCGTTAATGTACATTATGTTTCTAACGTTGATGGTACACAGATAGCCAATGTTCTTCGGCCACTTAATCCTGAAAAAGTTCTTTTCATTGTATCAAGTAAAACTTTTACAACAACAGAAACCATGACTAACGCTCAAACGGCAATGAAATGGCTAGTTGCATCATCATTTGACTCGTCAGCCATCAGGAAACATTTTGTCGCAGTATCAGCCAATAAAGCCAATGCACTTGAATTTGGTATCGCAGCCGAAAATATATTTGATATGTGGGACTGGGTTGGTGGACGCTTCTCTCTTTGGTCTGCGATAGGTTTGCCTATTGCTCTAGATTTAGGTTTCGATAAATTCATCGAACTTCTTGAAGGGGCCTATGAAATTGACCAGCATTTTCAAAATGCAGAGTTAAGTGAGAATGCACCTGTCATTCTTGCGTTAATTAGTGTTTGGAATTGCACTTTTTTAGGGGCGAAATCACAAGCTATTTTACCTTATGACCAATCGTTGCATATGTTATCTGCTTATTTACAGCAGGCCGAAATGGAAAGTAATGGTAAGTCGGTTAGTTGGGATGGCGATGATATTTCTTATTCAACAGTCCCGTCTATCTGGGGAGAGTTAGGTATCAATGGCCAGCATGCTTTTTATCAATACTTGCATCAGAGCAATAATATTGTTCCTGCAGACTTTATCGGATCTATTCAAAGTGTTACGCCAGTTCAAGGGCATCATGAAACTTTAATGGCCAATTTCTTTGCGCAAACTCAAGCTTTAATGCAAGGAGTTGATGAAGAGCAAGTAAGAGCTGATTTATGCGCTAAAGGGCGCAGCGAAGAGTACATTGATAAAGTAGCGCCGCATAAAGTTCACCAAGGTAATCGACCTAGCAATAGTATTTTAATGAATCGAATTTCCCCTAAAAGCCTCGGTAGTTTAATTGCGCTGTATGAGCATAAAATCTTCGTTCAGGGTATATTATTAAAAATTTGTTCTTTTGATCAATGGGGGGTTGAGCTTGGCAAAGGATTAGCTAATAAAATTCAACAAGAGCTAGTTAGTGGCGAAATTAATGTTGGCCATGATAGTTCAACTCAAGGGCTCATTAGTTATTATATGAAATCACTATTTTAGTATCCCGACGTTGTGATCTGCTCTAATGGCACCGCACACTTTAATAAGGGGATAATGATTCCATTAAATTAAGGTGTGAAAATGACTCAAAAAAGAACCATTAGAAAATATACAGATGAATGCAGATCGGTTGCATACGACATTAAATGAAATGTCCCCGGTTGAGTGTGAAAGTTTAAGAGAAAAGTGTGCGGCCTGTCTGGATCAGATCAACTCTCCTTAAGCCATATTTAGGGAAATAATCCAACATGATAGGCTTCTTTTACTAAAGGCGGAAATGATAGGGCAGGCACACGTATTAATTCCCTAAATAAAATTGGGTCTTCGCTTGTGGGTTTTCAATGTTTTGAATGACCTTATCTACACCACCATAAACGGTATTACTCATGTACTGATAAAACTCATCATTGTGAAGTGTGTTTTTCGCCAATTCTGGAGTGATAAACCTTGCCATTTCAGAGTCGAACTCACTTTTCGTTATAGGATCAAAGGCCAGCTTCACTTTTACTTCGTTTAATCTGTTAATGAAATCTTCTTGATTTTTCCCTCTAATATCTAGCTTTTGGTTTATTAACTTATCATTAGGTTTGATATTGTTCTGAGTTAACCACGTAATATCCCAAAGGTCCCTTGGTTTAATTCTATTTCTATACGCTAAAGCAATAAATTTATCGGCTAAAATTTCTTTTTGGCTTTGGACTGGGATTAATAGTCCAAGAGTGTCAGGCTTGATATTGTAATGGTCTTTTAAGGGAGCTCTCTTTATATCAAACGAATCGTAAGCACAGATACCTATGTGAATTATTTGGTTAGGGATATCAGGTCTATTGCTTTGTCGCTCTATGGAGATTTTCCAAGTTGCGGTATCAGATAGATTTTCTTTAGGTTCTTTGACAAATACATTTTGTCCAAATTTTGAGGATAATTGTTTTTCAATTTCATTAGAAAAAATAATCAGCGACTTAGGTTCGAAGTTAGTCCCACCTGTAAAGTTCAAATCTTCTGAAAGCCTTGCTGAATCGTAACAGAGCCTTAGTGCCGTACCACCAATAAAGGTTAGATTTTCAAATGCACGTTCGTCACACATTAGCCTTAGGATTTCATGATGTATGATTTCCTTTTCAATAACCGTAACTAGTCCAGATAGTTCTGGTTTTGAGGCTATTATGTTGTCGATAAATGAATCCAAAACACTCAAAATATTTTCCTTATTTGTTATCGAGGAGGCTAATCAAGCATATGTAGGTTTCTGCCTGCTCTTTTCAAGTCAGCCATTGCTTTGTTTTCTTTGGCTCGAAATATACCAGCATCATTATCAAAATATAACTGTTCACTTATTTTGTTAATATCTGCTTTAGTGTGAGTAAACTCAACAGTTCCGTAGATTGTTTCAATCTTACCGCTTCTGCCATTTGTCATAACAGTTAGGTATCCTTGCATTTGCTGGGATATCTTACCTATCATGACCAATTGTGACTCAAGAGAGACATAAACTAAGTATTGGGGCTTCAATTTGACGGCAATAGCTTCAAGTATATAGCGTGTTTTTGGCCGCGCAAAAGGATTTAAATACACTCCTCTGCAGACCCTGATCATAGTGCCGTCTTTTTCTGCTTTTGAAAGTACTTTAGTAAGGTATTTTAAATCAACACCATTTAGCATGCGCAGAAGGTTATTGATTGTAAATAAACCACTATGGCCGTTCTCAACGGCTTTAAAAGTACAATTTTGTATGTCTTGAATTAACCTCATAAGATTAGTATACATTAAACACCATAAAAGGGTGTTTTGCGTATACCTCCCAGAGTATTTTGAAGTGTTAATACAAAAAAATGTTTCAAAAATAGGACGTTTTTGCCATCAAGAGCGTTATTGGAAGTGTGTTGAAAAAGGGCATAGTTGGTTGGATTCGCCAGCTAATTAACAATAAAGGCGTATGATTAGGAAATATTATGCAGCACGTTGAAGTAATCACTTCATAGGGCCCGCCCGATAACGTTAGCCGCATTAATGCTGAAACTTAACAAAACGACCTGAGGTGGACTTTCCTGCAGGTCAGAAAATTGATGTTCAATACTTTCCAGAAAAACGAAAAGTCATCATTGTTCAATCAGATAATGGAAGCATTGTTGTTAGTTCTAGAAACCATAATTTATAGGTGGCGTTAGAGTTGGCTCTAGGTTCGACTTGAAAAATCAAATAAAAAAGCGTATTGAAAAATGTGATATTTATTATAACGAGACAGGACTTAATAATTATGAAGTGCTCGACACAGAAATTAATCAAAAAAATATATCAACCGTTTGTGAATTTGTTAAGTTTGGATCAGAAGCTGAACTCAGTGACCGGCCCCCAGCGTTTTTTAAATTCAGTCGGCAATTGAAAAAAACTAAAAGCAAATTCGAAATGAAATTCCTATGATTATTCCTCTAGAAAAAGGAACGTGGGGATTGTTAACGCTAGCTGAGCCTACGTTTCAGATGCCTAGGTAAGACTTTAGAAAGTTGCTTGCCTATTTGTTGTATTAACTGAACGGTAATTTTACAGCCATTGTGTTTATTACAGGGCTTTTAGGGCCTTTGTTGCCAAATCAACTTTGCCACTACACATTGACCTCCAAGCTATCGCGTTATTGTCAATTGCTTTGTGCTAAAACTTGAGTTTGTTGTATTACGAAAATTCTACTCCCTATGTTACCTTCCTGAAGGTAACATTATTTCAATAAGGGTAAATATTGTGTTACCTGCCAAGTGTAAATCGCTGTTGTTATGGGGGAAAAGTGTTGCGTCTCAATGTTAGGGCTTCATATTTCGAAATAGCTGTATTTGTAATTTAATGGAGGATTTTAGTTTGTGTGCCTGTGGGGCTATTTATTTTAATAAAGCCAGCATACTTGTTTTTATGTGCTTGCAGGTTTTTGAGTTAAGGGTGTTGATGGTCAGGTACAGCTTGTGTGCCTGTAGGAGCACAAAGGAGAGCTGAATACAGTATTGTATTCTCACAAGGGGTTAATAATATACGGAAAAACATTCTCTTAATATTGGATGATGAAACGGATAATTTATTAGACACGTTTAAACGAATATTCACTCAGCTCGCTGAGCAGTTATCGTCTTTGGATAATAGTATCGATACTTTTGACAAATGAATAAGCAGCGTTGTAAAAAACAATGCTACTTGCCAACGCTTACAAACCATACCTGGGGTTGGCCCTATGGTTTCAAGTGCCTATTATAATGAAGTAGGTAATGGCACAAGTTATCGACGGGGGCGAAATTTCTAGGTATAAGTAAACGCGGAAATAGCTATTTAAGGTGTTTATTAATTCAAGGAACTAAAACCTTTGTTTCTAGAGCAGGAAGGAAGATTGTAAGCTGAGCAAATGGATAAATCGTATTGTTCAAACTCGGGAACATAACCGAGCATGTGTCGCTTATTAAAAAATATGGCGAGAATGGCTTGGGCTATTACCGTCTCTGGTGACGAATACTTACCAGTGTAATAGAAAAAGCTCTTCAACGAACTATGGCTACAATAAAGAAGCTAAAAATTTTGTAAATGGAGTTATATTTTGCTCTACACTTGCTGCTTCTAATGCATGCATATACTCATCTCTTCGCTCAATAGGCACAACCGTCCATGAGTAACCACCTGCCGCCATCATCAAGTTCATAATAAATCGACCCATTCGGCCATTTCCATCAAAATAAGGGTGAATATAAACAAATATAAAATGCCCTAATACAACCCGAACCGCAGGGTTTTCTTCTGCCATTAATAGATCGAAAAGTGCGGGCATCAACTCCCTAACTGCGGCTTTTGTTGGCGGTGTGTGTTTTGATTTTCTAATATAAACAGGCCCTGTTCGATAGCCTGCTAAATCGGATTTTTTAATAATACCGACAGCGACACTTGGACCAAATAAAGCCAAATACCAATCTGCATGAGTCGCTTCTAATACTTCACCTGGATTTTCACCATTTAATACTTGTTCTACCGCTAGCTTTACTTGTTGAAAGGCATCCCAATAACCTTTTGCTGCCATTGCATCTAAATGCTTTCTACTATCGTCAGATTGTTCAGGGTTCCAGTTACCTGAGCGTACATGTTCAATTAACTCATGCGTAACCCGATAGCCTTCAATTGATAGCGAGTGGTAAGCATCGGTTACAAACGTGTCTTCTACTTCAGCCAAGTAGCCCTGAACATTTATTTTAACGTCCGGCACATCGGGAAAATGGGCAGTTACCTCGGCTCGCATACTGTGCCAAAGTAGACGTAATCTATTTACGTAGGGTGAAACTTCACGGCGACCGAAGGCTATCTGTGTTTCATCTTCAAATGGGTCGACTTCTTTTACTTTAAAGTCTGCAGCATCCATGCCTTTAATGATGTTATTAGCGATTAAGTCTCTACCAATATTACGAAATGCCCCCGCTAGTCGTCCTGCACTTGCAACATGACCACCATTAAGTAAAACACTTAACACTTCTGAGGCATCTGTTACCATTGACAGTAATGTTCTCATTTGAATAGGTTTTTGTGTGAAGGTAGCTTTAGCACAATGTACCAAACTTGCGGCCAAATTATATATTCTTAATCCATCAACTATTGTTAATTGTGCTTGTTCTGGCATCGCAGAGCGCATGTCAAATACCGATGTGTCATGAAGTAAAGTCGTTGGTTTATTGCGCCCTTTGGGTGAGCGTACTAATAACTGAGGTGGAACGGTTTTATCACCAATGTGAATTTGCATCGACTGTTCTGGTGACAAACACCAGTTTTGCTCAAGGCGTTCATCTAAATAAGCACCACAAAAATCCCAAAAAGAGGTGTACCAAGCGGTACTATCACCTTGTTGTTCATCCGGGCTTGAAGGAATATACCAGCCTCGCATCACTTCTTTGATGAAGCCATGTTTGGTCAATCTTTCTCTATCGGTGCGGTCCAACATTTTCGATTGAATTGCAATAATACCGTTATCTTGTAATAGTTTTAATTGCTCTAGTGAATATGCAAGCTTTTCTGATACTTGGTTCATAATTACACCGTTAGCTTTTGCTGATATTGTTTATTAGCTTTTAGTGTATAACAATTTTAGCTTTTAATGAAATTTATTATTAGCTTTTAATGTGAGTTCCAGAGTGTTACAACTTAATCATAACTTCATGTGGGAGGCATACTCTCTATTTCACAAAGGGGCATATTTCCAACTGTTTCAGTAATATTAGCTAAAATTTACGATTTTACTTATCTGTTAATACAAAACTGATTACCTGTTTTACCAGTGTTAAATCATGAAATAGTCTTCGGCTGCTAAAGTGCTTTAGGCACGCTGGTTCGTCTTTGTGGCCTATTTTGATCTAACTTAATTACCACCAAGATCGAGATAACCCGCCTTTCCACTAATGATTCTCTGTAAAATCAATATGCTTCTATTGTTAAAGAGAAAATTAATACATCTGAGCCATTTTCTAACATTAATAAAGCAAATACATCTTTTTATAGAAATGAATGTAATGTCTACTACTTAGTTAAATACAGGTTTTACTAAGTGATGTTTCGCCAAATTGTTTTTTATTGGGAATAGGGCTGTTACTTCGCGTAGAATTGAATTAATATAACTGTATATACATACAGTTATATTGAGGTGATTAATATGAGTTCAGGATTAACAGAGAGTTTGGCCACAATCAGCAACGGGCATGGACCAACCGAACTTATACCGTTTTCTCCTTTCATTCAAAGAACGTCAAATTCGCTCACGCCGTCCTATCTATATTTAATTTCACTCGACTCCGCTGGAAGTCGAAAGACTATGGCCAGTTGCCTTAATTCCGTAGCTAGATTTTTTGGTGTAGATAATCATTTAAATATGGCATGGGAAAAACTGACCTATGAATCGGTTTGCGCCATTAGAACTACGCTAATTGAAAGCAATAGTGCTCCTTCCGCAATAAATCTAAAACTAACGGCAATCAAACAAGCTTGCAAAGCAGCATTTCGGATTTCACTGATGAATGCTGATGGTTACGAAAAAATTAAGTTGGTGGAGCGGGTAAAAGGTAAGCGAGTAAGAACGCAGCGCGTATTAACATCTCAAGAAATACAGCAATATTTGAAAGCTTGTGATGATAACTCATTCAAGGGATTGAGAGATGCTGTCTTATTTCTATTGCTGATAGGTTGCGGCTTGCGCCGTGTAGAAGCAGTTCGAATAATGCTTTGTGATATTGATTTTGTAACCGGTGAAATTATCATTAACGGTAAAGGGAATAAACAGCGGAAGGTTTGGATGCCGCAACTTACAAAAGAATATCTTGATGAATACATTCAAGAGGTTCGCACTATGGCACCAGGGCCGCTTATTTTAAAGTATGCTATTAATGATGAAATCAGTCTGTCGTATCTAAAGGATGATTTATCATGTTGCCTCGCTCCTGACTCAGTAAATTACATCGTAAAAAGGCGTGGTATGGAATTAGGGGGCTTAGATAGTTTTAAACCACATGACCTACGCGGTAGCTATGCTACAGCACAATTATTATCCGGCACCCCTATTCAAACCGTTCAGAAATTGTTAGGGCACTCAGATATTAGTACTACTCAAGTATATGATCTTAGTGATGAAAATGAAGCTAAGAAAGCGGCGATGAATCATTCAGTTTTATAGTCAGGTAGCTGCTGGGAGCTTATCTTCAATGTGAAGTTAATATCAATTAATAGATATTAACTTTTGCGCAAACTACAACCTCTGATAAATATGACCCGCTGCAGCCTGCAATACTTAACACAAATAGTAAAATATGCCATTTCATTGATACTAAGCATCACTAATAAATGAGTCAATGCATTCAATCGAATTAATTGAGACTTAGTAAAATTATTTTTGAGAACACTAAGAAGACCATTCGCACTTTATTCTCTTGAAACATCTAACACGAATACATCAATATAAGGTTTTAGCTCTGCAGGCATTTTACTAATAATATTTGCTTTTAATTCCTCTGCACTGGTGATGCCTTTATTTTTAAGTCCTGCCACTATTTCATCAACGCCAAACCAAACCACTAAATAAATGCCTTGCCCTGCAGCATCAGGATGAATTGAATATTTATCATATAACTGCTTTTCAGGGGCAGTATAAAGGTCGGGATGCCATTGCCCTTTACCCTCTAGCGGCAGTAATAATTTTTTTCCATCAACAAACTTACTTGTAGTGATATCAATCCTATTCTCATTTTTTGTTTGGTGCTCTACGGTAATAGCTATGTTTTTTGCTTTGAATACATGGCTTAATCTTTCAGCAATAACTTGCATGCAGTTTACCTCGTTGCATCGTTTTTCACCTGAATAAAAGCGCCTACGGGCGTTAAACTCGCCACCATTTATTTCATTTTGATAAATTGATAACTCTTGAATAACTAACTGCCTCATCCCCTCTACGTTGACTATTTTATTATTATCTAGCAGTTCTGTGATTTCAGAGGGGCTAGGTGGGCTAAAAGTATGTAGTGCCTTGTTTCTTAGTTGCTCTGCTTTAATACTTTTTAAGTCTTGCTTAAAATTTATAAACTTAGGGTCATTAATTAGAGTAGACACAATTGCAATAGCTCCATCAGAATGCTCATTTGTAAACTTCCAAATAACATTTTTGAGGAATCGATAAGCTTTTTCTTCTGCTGGGCTTTCAATACCTGAATTAGATGAAAGGTGAACTTTTGGCCATATCTCCACATATGCATATAAAATAGCCCCGATTTTATCTGCAGTTAATTCAGGTAATTCAACGCTCCCATCTAGATACATAAATTCATGATGTTCTGCAAAAATAAAAACAGTGTCTTTGTTGTTTAATAAAATGTCCTTAGCTGCTTTTATACCGCTTAAAGGTAAAAAATAAAAAGCGCGGATTAACCAAAATTTACTAACTTCATTTAATTCACCAAAATTTCTTGTTATTGCTCGACAACGAGATGCGATAAGCCGTTCTAGCCTGTCGCGATTATTGGTATGTTTATACGCCATTCCAAACAGTGCTTGGCAAGTTAACAGGCCATTGCCATGAAACCTCTCTAACCACTCGATAGATAATGCTTCTTGGAGATGTTTAAATGTGTCTTGCTTCAACAAGGACACTTCAGCCAAATCATTACAAGCCAAAGATAACTGGGGCTCTACATATTCCCTTAAAGTAAATTCTGCTTCATTAGGTTCAGAAAAAATAATGGCATCTATACCTGCCTTTACAACCTTAATTTCTTCAAGCTTTTCTGAAGAATAACTATGGCCAAGTATAAATCTCATCATTTGCAAAAGTTCGCGATCAAGATCAACCAATTTAAAACCAGCGCTAAAGTATTCAAGCGCAGCTGCTGTCAATATTTTTTCAAAGGTGATGTAATTAGGTTGGCTGGCGTTTTTTTTGCCTAGCTGTTTTAAGGTAGTTAGCTTCTCTTTCAAAAAGGGAATGCAGGCAATTAAAGCCTTACTTACAATTTCTTTATCGCCGTAGACTTTTTGAATTTTATCTGGTCTATCTAAATAATAATATGAAAATTTACCTAAAATCCCCCAGTGCTGGCCTTGCTCTATGAGAGAACGATTTGCCGTTATCCATTGTTGAGTACTAGTGTGCTTCTTCGAAATAGCTCTTTTCCGTCTTCTAAAACGCTTTTGTGTTCTGTTTCTCCAAGTTAAGTCCTGCTGGTAAGTCTCACACGCTGCGTTTCTTTCTGCAGCTATCCACAACTTCATAAGGTCTGGTTTACATTTAGCCTGTGAACGCATGTGTTTTCTAAGTAAGCCTTGTTGGTGTTCCTCATTACTATAGAAGTTGTGGTTAGCAATAAACGCTTGCCATAGTGCTGTATTATTATTGTTGTATGCTAAATCAACTATAAATATTTTATCAACTTCGGTTAATGTAAGGCCTGAGTGTGATTTAAAAATACCAAAATGATCACGCTTTACCGCAACTATTTCATCGTAGTCGGTTAAATTGCCAAACACATGAGATAAGATGCCACAGCGTAACTCTGTGTCTGTTCTTAAAACCTGAATTGCATTAAACTCTTTTGCTGATGCTCTATCAGGGAATTCTAGGTTCTTAGTCCAAGACCATACTTTAATAGGGTCGGCAGGAGAGGTGATTACATCAAAATATCGGTCAAGTAATGCCCCCATAATCTTACTTAAATGTTCTTTACAGTTGCACTCAAATTCAGTTTTGTCGCATGTGCAAATGAGTTCTTTTGCAAAAATAGACAGTAACTTTTCAATAGGTTCCTCAGGAAGCTTTTCAATCAAAGTTTTGACAAAATACTTGCTGGCGCGTGTACCAGTATCACGATCTGAAAATAAGTTAATACACGACCTGAAAAAAGACTCTAAAGCTTCAGTTGAATTTAAGTAGCAGGGGTAATGCTTAATGATTAGCGCCGCTAAAGATAGTGAATTATATGTACTCTGTTCTATGAGGCTAAGTAATTCATCGTGCGGGTCAAAAGCTTCTATTTCAAGTAAGCAATAAAGTGAATAAATTCTTGAGTTTTGACTTGCTCTACCAAAATTAACAATAGCTTTAAGCTCATCAACCAACCTATAAGTAACCTTAGAACCAACCAATAACTCCAAAAGTAAATTTTTAAGTTGGCTTTCCGAAGAACAATTTAATATGGGCCTTATTGCCTCAATGGTTTCATCGGTAAACAATCCGTCTGCAATAAACCTGCGGCCAAAATCACTGCGCCTGAAATAGGGATCAGTATCTTCAAGTTCTTTGAGTTTATTAATCAATAGAGTTTTAGAAGATGGAAAAAGCTGAGACACATCACCATTTGAAATAACCGAGTAGGGATCAAGTGAAATTATGGCCTCTTGGATCGATTTATTGCCCAATGTCGCCATCCAGCCAATCAGTCCTCGTAATTCCATTCTTATTGCCATATTGGGTGCAATAACGGGCATACATTGAGATAAAGTTAGGTCGTTCGTGGGATCGGTAATTTTATTGACTAAATAGGATGCCGCGCAATACTCAAGGATAACTTTATGAACAGGTATATGTTCATCTGAGTTTGTACCAGGTTTAAATAACTTCGTTGAGAAAATCGCCTTTAAACTTACACTGTCAATATTGATTAAACTTTTTGCTAAAGGAAAAACCTTGCTTTCATAAGCTTCATTAACCGTAAACCCTTCAGCGCCAGATAGCAGTCCCTTCAAAAACAACTCTGATGCATAGTCAATTTTTTCCTCTATTGAAACATCATAATTTTGCTTAACTGTAGCATTGCCTTCTCTGGCCAAGTGAATAATTGCATCTTTGAAAACTGAACTCTTATCAGTAAATTTTTGACTACTTTCAATATATGCATCTGAGAACATTTTAAGAAATTGGGGGTTAGGGAGTAGGGGCTCTAAAGAAAGTCGAACAAGCTCATCTCTAAATTCAGCAAAATTATTAAGATTGGTATGTTGGATATAAACATCTTTTTGCTCTGATTCATTAAGGCCATTTAACCTAACAATCGTGGGTGTTTTCCCGATAAATTGCTCAAAATCATGGGTAGCAGAGTTATCCCACTCTGCAGACCTACTCGATATAATTACGCAGGTTGGCTTAGCAATGGCGATTTTAGCTAATAGAGCATTAACACCACTAATATCAGTTTTCGCTAGCTCATCAAATGCATCAATAATTAAAGGGGTTCCTTCTTTCTGAGCCCCTATACAACTAAATACCTTAGCCGAGATAGTAGTAATGCCTAATGAACATGCCAGCTTTTCTAAAAGGCTCGTTTTCCCCATACCAGGTTCGGCCAGCACGATAATAAATCGGGAAATGGTTAACAAGTCATCTTGGGAAATCATCGAATTGTCGTGAATTAATTTTCGACTAATATACAAAGGTTGTTCCATAAATTAGGCTTTTTACCTTAGGGTTATACGCAGATACACTGAGCCACAAATAGGTTTAATGTAGCAGAAATAAATATAAGAATAACTGTAACATACAGAGGGAGAGACGCATATTTTTACTTAGCTCTCACTTATTTATGAACTCATGTTGAAAAGCATCAGATAGGTCTGGTATATAAGTTGACCCAGAGAAGGCTAGATATTTAAGATGACCACTAAGACCGATACTGTTAGGTATCGGACTTAGTGTGTGGCATTTAATTGATACCTACACACGTACAAGCCCTCTGCTAACTTTACAAAACATCCCACTAAGTAACCTAAAGAATATCCCGGAAGAACATCAAGCTAGCGCACTATCTAAAGCTAGTTTGCCAGCTTGAGAAATGCTATAGCCAAGTGAGGTTGGTACGGCAATTATCGGTGCTCTACCTAATCCAGCCAACACAGTAAATAAGGCACCTTCCATTCCTGTCAGAGCAACAATAATTTTGTATTGAAAAATTTTATCAATTTTCACATTAAATGCTAAGGTACGTTGTGCTCGCAGTGCCTGAATTGTAAATAAGCCACGATGTCCATGTTGAACTGCATCGAAGGTTAATACATTAGGGGAACCTGATTTGGCCCTTATCTCTCATCGCAAGCGTCCGTTTTGCTACCGTACATGAAGTATTTAAACAACTAAGCACTATGCATGGCACTCATTAAGAGTAGTACCCCCCTTCTTTGGATAACACATTTATCATGTTTGATAAATGAAAATTCATTATTGGTATTTTCAACCACATTATACCTTATGGCTACTGAAGTAGTCTTTTAGCTAAATAATTAACAATTACCTCACTTTATTTTTTCGGGCTTTGTACAATTTAATTTCATTGTACAAAGCCTGGTTCGATTGTAGTGAACAATTAAGTGTGTCTACCCTCAAAAGATAAACTAAAATATTAGATAAATTGTCCCCCTCTGCCCTAAAACAACCTGTGACTTATATCCACTCATAAAGACACTTTCATAAGCCAATAAGATTGGCAAAATGATATCGACTTAATATGTTTAGCCTAAGGGTACAATTGACTCCAAGTAGCTTTCTGTTATTATTGAGGGTAGACACACTACCAGAGAGGGAAGTATGGGGGACTCTGCAGAATTAAAAGTAGAAATGGGCCAATTAGTCGAGTTAAATAACACATTAATCGATATTTGTGTCAAGCAAAATCCTGCTTTTATTGGCTTTAAAATAGAACAAGTTTCAAAAGACGATGAAGAATCATATATTCACAAAGGAATAACTTCTCTTAAAGTCGACACCTTAGATAAATCGCACTCTTTACATGTTGTGTTAGCTGCATGGGGAAGCTATTACAAAGCTGATGGGTTTTCTACAAAGTATGTTGAACGGTTACCTGGTTTAGTAGTAATTAATGAGCAGCAAGATCACGTCCTTGAGTTAGTCACTGAAATTAATCATAAAAAAAATATCGTGGCCAATATCGTACAAACAGGCCGTGATCAATACCAACGTCATCAGTTTATTCATGATGCTTTTGAATTTATCATGACAGAGCAAGTCTACCGTAAAATCACTATATTTGAAGATAACATAACTAATGCTTGGTTTAATTGGACTTCGCGCCCGGTACCAAAAACATTATCTATCGAAGAGGCCAAAAGTATACTTGAAAAGCAGAAAAATAAACCAAAAAACATGTTATCCCCTACCGAATGGACCAAAATAGTAAATCAATGTATTAACAATATAAGTTCTAGTCAATTCCAAAGTATTCAGCAACTTAGAGAATTCAGAGTGCTTCCTACAGTAGAACTACAGTCAGTCGACATTTATGGTCAAAAAAAGCGTACAAAACGAAACGCTACTACACCAATTATTTTATTAAACCAAAGCAATAATTCACTCCCCAAATTTTCACTATTAAATGATTATATAGCTACAGAGCAAAAACAAAGAAATAGATTCTCTAACAATAAAGTTCTGCTCAGCAATTACTTTAACTTAGTTGGTGTCAAGTAAATATAAAAAGAGAGCCCCACCCTACTGCAAATTAAATTCCAACAGTATTTCTCGATCGAATGCACTAATTTATTCTTAAGTGGAATCAAAGAACAAGTTATTATAAGCCTGGTCATTACTGTCTAAAATACATTCCATGCCAACTTTCTTATTAAGTGAATTATTCAAGCAAAAAGTAGATATAGGTTTCATGGTAGATTTAGTGATCAAATCCGTTTTGACTCTGATATAAAACCCGTTAATTTTCATGCGAGCCGTTTCAACGACCAGACTCTCGATGAATCCGTCTGATGATAAAGCCTTAAAATATTTACTCGCAGTTTGCCTAGATAAACCACACCATATTTCCGCAAATGAAAAGCTAAAAGCGACTTCAGAATCTTTATAATGACTTAACACAGAACGACAACGTTGCAAAAGAAACAACTGCTCATAGAACTTCTGCAAATTACCAAACAATCCTTTATTTGATTTTAACGGAATACAATCAGGTAATACTATGACCTTAGCAGCTACTAACGCACGTACTAACCAAACAATTGATGTAGAAGGTGTCCAACGGTCAAACGGTATTTTTTTTCCCGTTTGCTGGCATGCATAAATATAATGTAAATCAAATATCGGATTTTCTGAATCTTCATCTTTAAATGAGCGGTACAAAACACGTCCTTGGTTCTCGCCACGGGATTTAATGATTAGACCCGTACTCGGCTTTCTATCACTTTCATGCCAAGGCATTACAGAATGTAACGCAACACTGGTTAACTTATCAGGAGAAAGCTGACTTTTTTCAACATTAAGCCCAATTAACTTGGCAAGCGCTAAACCAACCCCTGTGTGACAAGTTAATTCATTTAATTCAATTAAAGATAAACTGGGCTTTGATAATGCTGGAACAGTAAACCCACATAAGGTTGCTAAATCCTGGCCTTTTAACTCAGTTATACGTATATCTGTGTTAAGTAGTTCCTTATGTCTTTCAATCTCTTTGTTTTTTATATATTTATCAGGATTTAAATTAGGTTTCTTATCATTAATAAGTGTTTGTTTAGAAGTACCTTCTTCTTTATTTGGTAAATAGAAAATTGCATTTGCTTGCTGGGTTGCTAAATCACAATCTAGTTTGAATTTCTCAATTAAAGCTAAATATAAATTGTTGTATTCTTTTGGTGTTATGCTGCGTTCAAGAGGAAATACTATTCTCCATCTCTGCTGTTCCAATTCTATATTTGAAGAAAATGTCTCCCAGGCTATAAACTTGTATTCATTTAACAAACTTTTTAAATCTTCGTCTGTATAGCTGTAATGTTTACCATCAAGATCAAAAATGATTAAATCGGATGAAATACTATTACTTAGGGCCCTACTTTTATTTTTAAATAAAGTAGAATTGAAAAGTGGTACATCACCTTTCATTTCTGTTTCTGTGTAAGTAGTCAACGTTTGAGAAAGTTCTTGAAATGTTAGGTAACCATAACTAGCAGCATTATCCTCGAGATCGTCAAAGAGGGATATTCTATATCTTCGTTCTTGATTTATAGATTTTAAGTAATGGTTCTTGGTTTCCATCGTTAACCGTATGCATTTATATTTTTATATATGCTCGGTTAAAAACAGCTTTATTGGAAGGTTTTTAGTAAAAATATAATATTTATGATCCATCAGTGGATCATAAATATTATTAAAGGATCGTATAATAATATGTCATTTAAACAATAAACTATGTTTTAATCCTGTAATTCATTAACTAATATTTTTAAATATTTAGTTAAATCTGATTTTTTTGATAAATCATACTTGGTAATATCTATCTTTGACCAATTTCTAACATCTTCAAATAATAACTTTTCTACGGCACTTTTTTCTTGAGGTAATGATATCTTAACTTTTTCCTTTTTAGGATTTTGGCCGCCTTTTTCTACTCTTTTATTTAATTCGTCCAGTTTTGTCGAAAAAGCTTCAAGTACCATAGCTGTGGATAACGTTTTTCCATGAATCAAAGTAAGTGCTTTATATACATCATCCATAATTTGATGTGCTTGGTGGTATGATAGGTTAAACGATTTCTTTTTTATTACATCTATGCATTCAGGATTCTGCATAAAACGCTTTATTTTAAAAAACGTTGCTCTCCCAACACTTAATGCTACCCACGGAGTGCTATTTTTCTTTAAATTAAGCTCAACATACGTATCTCTCAGCGAGATAAGTTTTTCATAACCAGTTTCTGCTCGCTTTGTATTATTCTCTAAATATATTTTTTGATTTTGTTTTTCTGTATTTGAGGCAAGTATAAAGTTATAAATATATTCACGGCCAAAAGCATAAACTAAATAACAATAACGTTGATGGCCAAACACTAATCTATATTGTTGCCCCCCTACTTTATATATAGAAGGTTTTTCAACCACATCCCCGCTTTCTCTTACACTTTGTCCACTTGTATGAACGGCACTAACAAAACTATTAACTACATCTAATATAGCTTTATTGTCTGTTTTTATATTATGAAAACAAATGCCCTCACCTATAAAAATTCCCTGCTTATCAGGATCATATATATCATCATGTCTGACATATTTATCCATTTCCTTAAAGTCTCCAGATAATGTCCCTCCCTTTTCTATCGCTATATCCCTCTTGCGATACTCTCGAACAATGTTATTAACTGGAATTTTTTTCAGCTGTTTTAATATAAAGGGTTCAACCTTATCTCCTTCTATATTTTCATTATTTAGTAACTCTATTATCGAGTCTGGTATAAAACGTATTAACTGTGTTACCACTCTTTTATTAAAATAGCTTAAATTAACACAAGATAAGGATGTGTTCTCAGCATGTAGAAGTTGTTTAGGTTTTTCTATTGCAACGGGGTCGCTATTTTGTTGTTGCTCTATTTTCTGATCTGCGGCTGCCATGATGTTGTCAAGTGAGTTAGTTTCGCTGAACTTTCTTTTTTGTCTTGCCATTATTATGCCCCTTTCTGCTCTTTCACAAACTTATCTATATCTACACCTACATCTGCGTATATATCTTTAAGCACATCTTGTGCAAAATGATAAAAAAAGTTTCTCATTTGCTGGGCGGTTTCTTTATCTTTCATGTAATCATAATTTAACGGATCTTGTGGCATCACTGTTGTTTTAAATGCAACACGATCTACAAGCATTAAATTACTACTCAAGTGCTCTCTATGATTATCTCTAATTTTAACTAGATGCTTTTTTTCATCATTCGTGATTTTTTTGCTGGATAATTTATTTAATAAAATACCAACCACATTTAAAGGGTTATTCTTATCTCGAAATAACTGATTATTGTTTTCTATATCACTAAGAATTCCGGGGATCGCAACTTCAGAGTTCCAAGAATCTAAAGCTCCTACTACCAAACAATCTGACGCTGCAGCCAAAGCACCAGTTGCTGCAAAAGTTTTAGATGGTGGCGTATCAATAATCACTAAGTCATAGTCTTCATCAACAAATTTTATTAATTTCTTGAATTGAGCGCTGGTTGCCATTGCAACTGTTTCTTCACCCACTTTGAATTCTAATCCGTTAAAGTTATCAATATGTCCGTCTGATGGAAGTACCATCAGGTTTTCGTATTGTGTTGGATATTCCATAAAGTCATTACCCATAAATACATCGGTAATATTATAAACATTTCCGTCTTCACAATCTGGATTCTTTGGAAGCAATACCTTCTCGAATACTACTTTTGCACCAAAGTGTTTCAAGAAAAAATAAGTCGAGTTCTGTTGAGAGTCTACATCAATAAAGAGCACCTTTAACTGAGGAAGTTTTTTGTCAGGGCCTCCAAATGCAGCATTAACGGCTAAAGAAATAGATGCGAATGTTTTTCCAACGCCTCCTTTCCTTGCTGCAACAGCACAAGTTCGCATAGGGGCTTGAGTTCTAGCTTTGTCTTCCATAAATAATCCAGTTGTTACTTTTAATCTGTTACATAATCTATCAGCATTACAATTAAAAATATAACTATTGTGTGGATCTAAAGCTGATTATCGTTCATCTGTTCAGCATTTTCTTTCATATTACCAGTCCAACACTTGGACTAAATAAATACATCAATATATCAGTCCAACACTTGGACTAAATAAATACATCAATATTATCAGTCCAACACTTGGACTAAATAAATACATCAATATTATCAGTCCAACCCTTCGACTAAATAAATACATCAATATTATCAGTCCAACCCTTGGACTAAATAAATACATCAATATTATCAGTCCAACCCTTGGACTAAATAAATACATCAATATTATCAGTCCAACACTTGGACTAAATAAATACATCAATATTATCAGTCCAACCCTTGGACTAAATAAATACATCAATATTATCAGTCCAACACTTGGACTAAATAAATACATCAATATTATCAGTCCAACACTTGGACTAAATAAATACATCAATATTATCAGTCCAACACTT
>CANMXU010000012.1 GCA_947501935.1 uncultured Alteromonadaceae bacterium | reverse complement strand
AAAAAAATCCAGTGACTTGTGATCACTGGATTTTGATCCGATTATTTTAAGAGTCAAGTCTTAACTGATCGGTGTTACTGAATTATCAGGGCTTTTTTATCTTCTATTTCCTAACAAATAATCAGGAAATAGAGTTAAATATTTATTTTTTATCTAGCACGGAAAATAATGCGACCTTTAGATAAATCATAAGGTGTTAATTCAACTGTTACCTTATCGCCTGTTAAAATACGAATATAGTTTTTACGCATTTTTCCTGAGATATGAGCAGTAACAACGTGACCATTTTCTAGTTCAACGCGGAACATGGTATTTGGCAAAGTGTCTAAAACTGTGCCTTGCATTTCAATATTTTCTTCTTTCGCCATTGGGCGTTAAACCTCTAAAATTGTGCATTAATAAAAAGCTGCGCAGATAATGCCGAAATCGTCGAACAAAGTAAAGGGAATGTCGTTATTTATTTACTGTTTGCCATGAATTATCGATTAATCTTTGGTGGGGAAAGAAACGGTTCTTATAATTCATTTTTTTACAGTCGTCTATTTGATAGCCTAAATAGAGAAATTCTTTTGATAATGTTCGACTTACCTCAATTTGTTTCAATATTGACAACGCTCCTAAGCCCTTACTTCGATAATCAGGATGATAAAAAGTATAAACCGCTGAAAGTGCATTAGGTAATACATCGGTAACCGCTACATTTATTAAGGTATCACCATCCCATAACTCTATGAAAAGTTGTTCGGTAAATTCATTGGTTAAAAAGCTAGTATATTGTTCTTTGTTGGCTGGGAACATACTACCGTCTTGATGAATGGTATTAATATATAGCTCATATAAAGGGTAGTAATTTGCTTTTTGTTGGTTTGAAATATGTAAGGTAAAGTGTTGATTTTTTTTAAGTGAACGCTTTTGGCTTTTCGATGGTGAAAATTCATTACTAATAATGCGTATAGACTGACAAGCATTACAATTAACACATTGAGGACGGTAAACCTGACTGCCACTACGCCTGAACCCTTGTGTCATCAATAGCTCATAACTTTGTTCATTATTTAATCTTGGGTCAACTGCTACTAGTAGTTTTTCTTCCTGATCAGGAAGATAACTACAAGGAAATATGCGGGTTAAGCCAAACTGAAAATTTGTATTCATAATTTTATTATAGGAAACGAGACGCCCAAAAACATCTTTCTAGTTCGGTATTTATTGCTACGCTCTTTAAATCAACAAAGTCTGTTCGGCTAATTTCAGTACATCCCATAGCTTGTAAAAAAGGGTTTAAAATTTGGCAATCAATAAAATGAACCTTGTTTTGTTGTAATAACTTAGCGAGGTAAACAAGCGCTACTTTAGAAGCATTACTTTTACGATAAAACATTGATTCACCGGAAAAATAACCGTTAATGGCAATTCCATACAAACCGCCAACAAGTTCATCATCATGCCAAACCTCAATTGAGTGGGCATGGCCTTGTTGATGTAGGCTTTTATAAGCGAACTTCATTGCAGGTAATATCCACGTTGCCTCATCACGAAAAGGGGCATCAGCGCAATAATCAATAACTTGGTGAAAAGCTTTATTAACTGAAACTTGGTAGGGTTTTTTATTGAGAAATTTTTGTAAGCTGCGATTTATTCGAATATCGGCGAGCTTAATAATTGCGCGTGGGTTTGGTGACCACCACAAAATAGGGTCGCCTTCACTATACCAAGGGAATATTCCTTGTTTGTATGCGCTTATAATACGCTCAGGACTTAAGTCTCCTCCAACAGCTAATAAACCATTGGGATCTTCTAAAGCCTGCTCTAAAGCAGGAAAAGCCAGACTCTTCTTATTTAAATAATGAAGTGGCTGGCTCATCTGTAACTACTAATTAAAAACTTGATTAGCTGTTTTTAGCGTCTAAATAACGCTCTGCATCTAATGCGGCCATACAACCAGCACCAGCAGAAGTGATCGCTTGGCGATAAATATGATCAGCTACATCACCAGCAGCAAAAACACCTTCAATGCTGGTTTGTGTTGCATTACCGTTAGTGCCGCTTTCAATAGTTAAATAACCGTCTTTCATCTCAAGTTGGTCTTTAAATATATCAGTGTTTGGTTTGTGACCAATGGCAATAAAGGCGCCCATTACGTCGATATCTTCAGTTGCGCCTGATTTAGTATCTTTAATGCGAACACCAGTAACCCCCATGTTATCACCTAATACTTCATCTAAGGTGCGATCAACATGTAAAACGATATTGCCATTTTTCACTTTTTCATAAAGACGGTCAGTTAATATTTTTTCTGAGCGGAAAGTATCTCTACGGTGAATTAAATGCACTTCAGAGGCAATGTTTGAAAGATATAAAGCTTCTTCCACGGCAGTATTACCGCCGCCAACAACAGCGACTTTTTGATTGCGATAGAAAAAACCATCACAAGTTGCACAAGCAGAAACACCTTTACCCATAAACGCTTCTTCTGAAGGTAAACCAAGGTATTGTGCTGATGCACCAGTACAAATAATTAAGGCATCGCAGGTATAAGCACCGCTGTCACCTTTTAAGGTGAAAGGGCGCTGACTAAAATCAACGTCATTGATGTGATCAAAAATAATTTCAGTGTCAAATTTCTCAGCATGCTTTTGCATACGTTCCATTAATGCTGGGCCGGTTAAATCATCAGCATCACCTGGCCAGTTTTCAACTTCAGTGGTCGTGGTTAATTGACCACCTTGTTGCATGCCGGTGATCATTACTGGTTTTAAATTTGCGCGTGCTGCGTATACAGCGGCAGTGTAGCCTGCTGGGCCTGAACCTAAGATCAGTAATGGGCAATGTCTTGCTTCACTCATGAAGTACTCCAAAAAATAACAATAAAATAGAAACGATAACTCATTGATTGGGATCTTAAGGAAATATCTCAAGGTGTAAAATAACTTTTAAGTAAAAATTCTATCAAAAAACACTAACAGCGAAGTTTTTCTGATTTTTTTATCAAATAATAACCTGCAAATATAAAAAAACGCCGGGAGCAAGAACTCACGGCGTTATTATTTTATTCGTTGAAATAGTCTATAGCGTTGCTAAAGCTTCTTCAGGTGTTACGTATTGATAACCTAAAACATCAGCAACTGGCTTGTAAGTTATTTTACCACCTAATACATTTAAACCAGCCATTAAATGAGCATCATCTAATAGCGCTTGTTTAGCACCTTTATTGGCAATAGTAACGGCAAACGGCATAGTGGCATTTGTTAACGCCATCGTTGAAGTGCGAGCTACGCCGCCAGGCATATTAGCAACACAATAATGTACAACATCATCAACAACATAAGTTGGATCTTGATGCGTAGTCGCTTTTGAAGTGGCAAAACAGCCGCCTTGGTCTATGGCAACATCAACGACAACGGCGCCTTTTTTCATCATCTTGATGTGCTCTCTAGTTACTAATTTAGGGGCCGCAGCACCAGGAATTAGTACCGCGCCAATAACAAGATCAGCTTCTACAATTAATTGGTCCATGGCATCTGCGGTAGAATAAACAGTTTTTAAACGACCATCAAACTCAGTATCTAGTTGGCGTAAACGTGGTAATGAACGGTCAAGAATAGTTACATCTGCGCCCATACCTACAGCCATACGAGCAGCTTGTGTACCAACAACACCGCCACCTATAACTAATACTTTAGCTGGGGCAACACCTGGAACACCACCTAGTAATGCACCTAAGCCGCCTTGAGCTTTTTCTAAAGCATGTGCACCGGCTTGAATAGACATACGGCCGGCAACTTCAGACATAGGTGCTAATAAAGGTAAACCACCTTCAGCTGCAGTAACGGTTTCATAGGCAATACAAGTTGCGCCAGAAGCGACTAACAATTCAGTTTGCTGCGGATCAGGGGCTAAATGTAAGTATGTAAATAATATTTGGCCTGCACGAAGCATTTTACATTCAACAGGTTGTGGCTCTTTAACTTTAATGATCATGTCTGCTGTGGCAAAAATTTCTGCGGCAGAGTCAATAATTTTAGCGCCAGCATTAATATACTGATCGTTTTCAAACCCGATACCAGCACCACCATTATTTTCAACAATCACTTCGTGACCATTAACGGTTAGCTCTTTAACGCCTGCAGGGGTTAAGCCAATGCGGTATTCGTGGTTTTTAATTTCTTTAGGTACGCCAATAATCATAACTTCATCTCTACTTGTTGTGTTCTTGTAATTAGATGTGACTAGTATATTGGTGTTTTTAAAGATTAACCTGTCGTTATTTTTAATTTTGTAGTTTATAATTTTGTTTAGGTTTATTTTTATAGTGAATAATGTTGTGAGTGCTGAGCAAGTTAAAAAATTAGATAGAATTGATAAAAATATATTGTTTGAATTGCAACGAGATGGACGCTTATCTAATGTTGAACTGGCTAAAAGAGTGGGCTTAAGCCCAACGCCATGTTTAGAGCGGGTGAAAAGACTGGAAAAAGAGCGTTATATTACTGGTTATAACGCTAAATTAAATCCACATAAACTAGAAGCAGCTTTATTAGTATTTGTTGAAATCACGTTAACAAAAACTAGCCCCGATGTTTTTGACGACTTTTCAAAAGCAGTACAGCACCTTGACGTTATTCAGGAATGTCATCTTGTTTCAGGTGATTTTGACTTCTTATTAAAAACCCGAGTTCCTGATATGGCTGCATATCGTCAATTATTAGGTGAAACCTTATTAACTTTACCAGCAGTTAGCGAAAGTAGAACTTATGTGGTTATGGAAGAAGTTAAGTCTAGCAACTTGCTACCAATAACACGTTAAACCTTAAACATTGCCATTATCAATTTATGGTGGTTGTTTTATCGTTTCTAGCCATTTTAATATATGGCTAACCTTTAAAATAAGTCGTTATTTTAATTTTGTATGACTAAGAAGTAATTAAAATGGCTACAGCCACTTGCTTCGCGGTTAATACTTTGTTTGGTAACAGCTATATATAGCTATAATTTGGTGTAAATATTTGGTATTTTAATAGTAATAATAAATAATATTTTTATGGTTAATATATTGTCTAGCGATTCTCCCAGCGTATCTTCTTCTCAAAACCCAAAATTGAACGGTGTTCAGCGCTTACTAGAGGCGGGGTTATTGGTTTCTTTTGTCTTTTCTATGTTTACCATGTTGGCATTATTTAGCTTTGACCGAGCCGATCCTGGCTGGGCGCAAACGGGGTACCAAACTCCCGTTAGAAACTTAGGCGGTGCTGTTGGCGCCTATATTTCTGATATGCTGCTAAATGCATTTGGCTTGATCGCCTACACCTTGCCTTTTGTAATAGCCTTAATCGGTTGGTTAATGTTTCAAAAATTTCATCGTTTAATGCAATTAGACTATTTTACCTTAGGCTTAAAATTTATTGGTTTCATCATGTTCTATATTGGCATTACTTCTATTGCCAGTATGAACTGTGATGATATTTTTCATTTTTCCGCCGGTGGTATTATCGGTGATGTTTTAAGTAACAGCTTGTTGCCATATTTTTCCTTTGTTGGCAGCAGTTTATTATTTGTGATGTGTTGCTTAACCGGCTTTGTTTTACTTACTGGTTTTTCATGGCTGCGATTTATTGACAATCTTGGTGCGTACACCATTGCCTTTATTCAATACTTGATAACTGTTCCTGCTTTATTACAGGAAAAATTTGGCTCTAGTGAAGTAAAAGAGCAAGGTGAAAACGACAAGGGCTTTATTGAAAACAGCAAAGCCTTGTTATCTTCAACTAAGTTATCTTCAACCAACTCTTCAAAGAAAAACGCTAAAAAAGCTAAGGGCGAGCAAGCTCTTGAGCGAGATGATGAACAACCTGATGTTGAAAATGCTTTTGCCGCTTTAAATAAAGAACAAACTGATAGCGACTTTTATATTGACGATGACATACCTTTTGATAGTCCTTTTAGCGGCGAAACTAAAAAAGAACCCTTTGTTGCCATTGATGATTTAATGGAAGGGCCTTTAGCTATCAATGTGCAAGAGCATGTTAGTGTAGAAGAAGTAAATGCCGCTTTTGAACATGTAGAAAAGTTCGAAGTTGATGAAAAGCCAGCAAGTTTGACTCCAGCGGTAGCAATGAGTGACGGCGAAACGTTTAAAGATAAATATCAAGGTTTACCATCACTTGAATTACTTGACCGCCCCGATAAAGCTGAAAACCCGATTAGGCAAGAAGATCTTGACCACGTTAGCCGTTTAGTTGAAGCCAAGTTAAAAGAGTTTGGTGTTATCGCGAGCGTAGTTTCAGTGTTTCCAGGGCCAGTTATCACCCGTTTTGAATTAGATTTAGCACCGGGGGTTAAAGTTAGTAAAATTACTGGTTTGTCGAAAGATTTAGCGCGATCGTTATCAGCAAAAAGTGTTCGTGTGGTTGAAGTTATTCCCGGTAAATCAGTAATAGGTTTAGAACTGCCGAATAAGCACCGTGAAATTGTGCCGCTACGCGATATTATTTCAAGTAAAGAGTTTATTGACTCTCAATCACCATTAACTATGGCGGTTGGTTCTGACATAGCAGGTGATCCTGTTGTGGTAGATTTAGCAAAAATGCCACATTTACTAGTGGCTGGTACTACGGGCTCGGGTAAATCGGTTGCAGTTAATACTATGATTTTAAGCTTGTTGTATAAGTCATCGCCTGACGATGTTCGCCTGATCATGATCGACCCGAAAATGCTTGAACTTTCTGTATATGAAGGTATTCCTCATTTACTATCTGAAGTTGTGATCGACATGAAAGATGCTGCGAACGCGCTGCGCTGGTGTGTTGGTGAAATGGAGCGTCGTTATAAAGTAATGTCGGCCTTAGGGGTAAGAAACTTAAAGGGCTACAATGCTAAAGTTTTACAAGCCATTGCTGACGGTGAGCCTTTAATTGACCCAACTTGGCAACCAACTGACGGTATGGACCAAACGCCGCCGATGTTAGAAAAGCTACCAAGCATTGTCGTGGTGGTTGATGAATTTGCTGACATGATGGTTGTAGTGGGTAAAAAAGTAGAAGAGCTTATTTCACGTATTGCACAAAAAGCCCGTGCTGCTGGTATTCATTTAATCCTTGCAACACAACGTCCATCGGTTGATGTTATCACCGGTTTAATTAAAGCCAATATTCCAACACGTATGGCACTACAAGTATCATCACGTATCGACTCACGTACTATTTTAGACCAACAAGGTGCTGAGCAGTTATTAGGTTGGGGCGACATGTTTTACTTACCGCCAGGCTCAGGTGTGCCGACACGAGTACATGGTGCGTTTGTTGATGATCATGAAGTGCACGCTGTAGTTAAAGATTGGAAAGAACGTGGTGAACCCAATTATATTGAAGCTATCACCACAGGCGAAACCGATCAGGAAATATTATTACCGGGCGAGCAATCAGAATCACAAGAATCAGAGCTTGATCTTTTATATGATGAAGCCTTAGCTTTTGTTACGGAAACTCGTCGAGTTTCTATCTCCAGTGTCCAACGAAAATTCCGTATTGGCTATAATCGCGCTGCGCGTATTGTCGAAGATATGGAAACTCAAGGTGTGGTTAGCACGCCTGGGCATAACGGTGCTCGTGAAGTACTTGCGCCGCCACCAATTAAAGGTTAACCATGCTATTTTCTGTAAAAATATTTAAGCAATTGAGCTTAAGCTTAGTTGTTTCAGCTAGTCTTATTTCTAACAATAGTTTAGCTGAGCCAGTACAACCACAACCAGTGGTTAAGGCTACTATTGCTGAGGCATCTTTAGTTGCCAAGGGGCAATTAACTGAAAAGCTTGATAAAATAACTTTCCTCGCCGGAGACTTTATTCAACAAGTATTTGATGAAGATGGTAACGCGTTACAGGAAGGGCGTGGCAGCTTAGCAATTTCAAAACCAAACCAAGTACGTTGGCACACCCAAGAGCCTGATGAAACCTTGATTGTATCTGATGGCGAAACACTGTGGTTTTACGACCCCTTTATAGAGCAAGTTAGTGCGCATACTTTAGCCAATGCTATTGCCAATACCCCCATTTTATTATTAACCAATAATGATAAAACTTTATGGCAAAACTATGATGTTATTAGCAACAATAATGAGCGTTATGACATCATCGCTAAAGATCTAAACAGCCAAGTCAAAAGTTTAACTTTAATTTTTACCGGCGAGCAACTTTCTGGTTTAGAGATAAAAGATACAACTGGGCAATTAAGTAAAATTGCCTTATCAAACCTAAACTCGAATACAGCCCCAGATAATAGCTTGTTCATGTTTTCGGTGCCTAAAGGTGTAGAGTTAGATGACCAACGATAATGGCAACTTGCCGTTTGATTTTGGCAATAACGCCGACTTTCAACCATTAGCTGCAAAATTACGCCCGTTAACTTTAGATGATTACCAAGGCCAAGAGCATATTCTTGGCAAAGGTATGCCATTAAGAGTCGCGGTTGAGCAGGGATATTGTCATTCTGTTATATTTTGGGGACCACCAGGAACAGGTAAAACCACCTTAGCTGAAATTATTGCCAATCATGCCAATGCTGAAATTGAGCGGGTGTCTGCCGTTACTTCTGGCATTAAAGAAATACGTCAAGCCATTGAAAACGCTAAACAGCGCGCTATGGTTCAGCAAAAGCGTACCGTGTTATTTGTTGATGAAGTACATCGCTTTAATAAAAGTCAGCAAGATGCTTTTTTACCTCATATAGAAGACGGTACCGTAATATTTATTGGCGCGACTACTGAAAATCCCGCTTTTGAACTTAACCAAGCTTTGTTATCTCGTACCCGCTTATATACTTTAAAAAAGCTTAACGAAAACGACTTAAACAGGGTGCTGTGTCGCGCCTTATCTTTTGAAAATGAACATAAAAACATCAAGGTATCGGTTACTGACGCCGCTAAAAAGCAACTCATTGCTTTAGCTAATGGCGATGCCCGACGGTTACTGAATTTATTTGAAAATAGCCTTGATATCACTGATATTCATAATGGTGAGCAATGCATTGGTGACGCTCAAGTTAAACAAGTCGCGGGCAATAAAATAGCCCTTTATGATAAAGGCGGCGATGCTTTTTATGATTTGATCAGCGCTTTTCATAAATCAGTACGTGGTTCAAACCCTGACGCCGCGCTGTATTGGTACGCGAGAATTTTAACCGGCGGTGGTGACGCTTTATACGTAGCAAGGCGTTTATTAGCCATAGCTAGTGAAGATATTGGCAATGCCGATCCGCGCGCGATGCAATTAGCCATTAATGCTTGGGACACTTTTCAACGAGTTGGGCCAAGCGAGGGGGAACGCGCTATTGCACAAGCTTGTGTTTATATGGCTTTAGCGCCCAAAAGTAATGCCGTTTATAGCGCTTTTAATCAAGCGAAAGCATTGGCTGAGCAAACTTCTGACTTAGATGTTCCGCTGCATTTAAAAAATGCCACAAGTAGCATTACCGAAGGGCTTGGTCATGGCAAGGGCTATCGTTATGCACATGATGAAGCTAACGCTTTTGCTGCTGGCGAAAATTACTTTCCTCAAGAAATTAGTGATACTTGTTTGTATCAACCAAGTGATCGTGGTTTAGAAAAGCAACTTAAAGAAAAACTTGAATATTTAAATACCCTAAATAGGCAAAGTCATGACCAACGTTATTAGTAATTACACGCTTTATGCTTTTATAGCCATTGGTGGTGCTTGCGGGGCTAGTTTACGCTTTTATTTATCGCAATTAATTCTAAATTGGCTCGGAAAAGGATTCCCTTTTGCGACGCTGGCGGTTAATATCTTGGGCTCCCTGACTATGGGGCTTTTATATGGATTAATAGAAGAAGGCATTATCGAAGTTAGCGTATATCGCACACTCATAGGTATCGGCTTTTTAGGCGCATTTACCACTTTCTCTACTTTTTCATTAGATACATTGTTGCTTATGCAACAAGGCGAATTATTTAAAGCGATGGCTAATGTTCTGCTTAATGTCTGCTTATGTGTAACTGCGGCAGGATTGGGCATGTATATAGTCTCGTTGTTTAGCAAATAAATACTATTTGCTAAAGGTAACCTTTTATTAACTAACATATTAACAAGTGATGCATCATGCTTGATCCAAAATTGCTTAGAGCAAATTTATCAGAAACAGCCGAGTTATTGGCAAAACGTGGTTTTACCTTAGATATTGAACAATTATCTGCGTTAGAAGAACAACGTAAAGCCATTCAAATTAAAACTCAAGACTTACAAAGTCAGCGTAATACACGCTCAAAATCAATTGGTCAAGCCAAAGCTCGTGGTGAAGATATTCAACCATTACTTGCTGAGGTTAACCAATTAGGTGCTGACTTAGAAGCGGCTAAAGAAGAGCAAACCACAGTGCTTGCTCAAGTTGAAGCTATTGCCTCTGCTATCCCTAACCTTATTGATGATTCTGTACCGCAAGGTGCAAGCGAAGACGATAACGTTGAAATTAAACGTTGGGGCACGCCGCGCACTTTTGACTTTGAAGTAAAAGATCACGTTGACGTTGCCACTGCACTTGATAAAGGTTTAGACTTTGAAGCTGGCGCTAAATTAGCCGGTACTCGTTTTGCGGTAATGCGTGGGCCTATTGCTAAATTACATCGTGCTTTAGCGCAGTTCATGCTTGATGTTCATAGCGAAGAGCATGGTTATCAAGAAATGTATGTGCCTTATTTAGTCAATCATGACTCATTATACGGCACAGGCCAATTGCCTAAATTTGGTGAAGACTTATTTCACACTGAATTAAACAACAAAACCTTCTCGCTTATTCCTACCGCTGAAGTACCACTTACCAACTTAGTGCGTGATGAAATTGTTGAAGATGCCGACTTACCGATTAAAATGGTTGCTCATACGCCATGTTTTCGTAGTGAAGCCGGTTCATATGGTCGTGATATTCGCGGTCTTATTCGTCAACATCAATTCGATAAAGTTGAAATGGTACAATTGGTTAAGCCGGGCACATCATTTGAAGCCTTAGAAGAGTTAACCGGCCATGCTGAAAAAATTCTAGAAAAATTAGAATTACCATATCGTACCGTTGTACTTTGTACTGGCGATATTGGCTTTAGTGCAACCAAAACTTTTGATATTGAAGTATGGTTGCCTGCGCAAAATACTTACCGTGAAATTTCGTCATGTTCTAACATGGGCGACTTCCAAGCACGCAGAATGCAAGCACGCTATAGAAACAGTGAAACGAACAAGCCTGAATTACTTCATACCTTAAATGGTTCTGGTTTAGCCGTTGGCCGTACTTTAGTTGCTGTACTGGAAAACTATCAGCAAGCTGATGGCAGCATCAACGTACCTAGCGTATTACAGCCTTATATGAAGGGTGTAACCAACATCGGGTAAGTTAACTCGCTTAACGATGATATAAAATCCAGAATTTTCTTATGAAAGATTCTGGATTTTTTTTGAATGAAATTTATTTAATATCAGGTCTGTTACTGTAATTGAACTAATAAAATTTCTTTAAAGGAAAGGGCGGTTGCTTGTTACGTAATCTTTTTATTCAAAGTCTGATTTTTGTTGCCATATTTTTTATGATTTCATCATTTAAGTCATGCAGCATGTTAACCCCAGATACCTCCTTAAATGAGTCTGCCTATCAGCTTGAAACCACAGCTGGCGAGTCAATCATATTAAACAGTGCGGGTAAAACAACGGTTTACTATTTTTTTGCGCCTTGGTGTCAAGTTTGTCACGCCAGTATTGGTAACCTACAAGCGCTTCATCTTAAAAATTCCCATATAAACGTGGTCGCTATTGCCCTTGATTATGTTGACCAACAACAGGTACTCGACTTTACTAACCAGCACCAATTAAGCTTTCCAGTGGCTTATGGTAGTGAACAAATGAAGCAAGAATTTAAAATAAAAGGTTATCCCAGTTATTATGTTGTTAGTGAAGATAATACCGTAAAGTACCGTTCAATCGGATATTCTTCGGAGTTAGGTTTATATTTAAGAACGCTTTAGCTTTATAAAAGGATTGTGTACACTAGGTTATGCTAAAAAAATATTAGATATATATTATGCCCAATAACCCACAGCAAACTTGTCAATCTACTCCAAAAATTAGTGCTAATTTCGATAGCGGTAATATCCGCGTTATTGACGCAACAAGCCCTGAAAATATACAACTAGAAATTGAACATGATAATAATTCACACTTTTATCAGTGGTTCCATTTTAAACTTCATAATACTAATCATTGTCAGCACCAGCTTAATATTATCAATGCGAGTGATGCCGCTTTTGTTGAAGGTTGGGAAAACTACCAAGCGGTAGCTTCTTATGATCGCGAACATTGGTTTAGAGTACCAACTAGCTACGACGGTAAAACCTTAACCATCACCTTTTCACCTGAATATGACTCGGTTTATTTTGCTTATTTTTGCCCATATTCTTATGAGCGCCATCAAGACCTTATTCATAACGCGCAACTAGACATTGATTGTCAGCTGCAAGTGCTTGGTCAAACCTTAGACGGCCGAGATATCAGCATGTTGAAAATTGGTGAAGAGGGCGAAGGCAAGAAAAACATTTGGTTAACTGCGCGCCAACACCCAGGTGAAACTATGGCTGAGTGGTTTATTGAAGGCTTTCTAGATCGCCTTTTAGATGAAGACGATGGCGCCGCACGTGCTTTATTAAACAAAGCTGTGTTTTATATTGTGCCGAATATGAACCCCGACGGCAGTTATCGTGGTCACTTACGCACCAATGCCGCCGGTGTTAATTTAAATCGTGAATGGCAAAATCCGTCACTAGAAAAAAGTCCTGAAGTGTATTTAGTACGTGAACAAATGAAAGCATTAGGCGTTGATATGTTTTTAGACGTTCATGGTGATGAAGCCTTGCCATATAATTTTGTTGCCGGTTGTGAAGGTAATCCTTCCTATACGGCTAAAGATGAAGCATTAGCGAACAAATTTAAACAAGTTCTGTTAACAATAACCCCCGAATTTCAAGATGATATTGGTTACGATAAAGATGAACCCGGCCAAGCTAACTTAACCGTTGCTACTAATTGGGTCGGCGAGCAATTTAATTGTTTAGCTTATACTATTGAAATGCCGTTTAAAGATAATGACTTATTACCTGATTACAGCGTTGGCTGGTCAGATGCAAGAAGTCACTTATTCGGTCGAGACTTTCTGTCAGCAATTTATCATGTTGTCGACCATTTAAACGCTTAATTATTTCATATCGTTTATGCTTATATTGCGTTAAGTGCTAGTTCATTGCTGAGCAATGAAGTATCACTTAACACCCTCAGAATTATTTAATAACAGGAGTTATTGTGCAAGAATTTGTAAATATCTTAAATGGCTATATTTGGAGCCCTTATCTAATTTATTTATGCCTAGGCGCTGGGCTTTTCTTCAGTATCATTACCCGCTTCGTACAAGTGCGCCATTTCCGTGAAATGTGGCGCCTGTTACTTTCAGGCAAAAGTTCAGACAAAGGCATTTCATCCTTTCAAGCCTTAGCTGTTTCTTTATCTGGTCGCGTTGGTACGGGTAATATTGCCGGTGTTGCTGCCGCCATTGGTTTTGGTGGCCCTGGTGCGGTTTTTTGGATGTGGGTTGTCGCCTTTTTTGGCGCAGCTACCGCCTATATTGAATCAACCAATGCCCAAATATTTAAAGAAGAAGAAGATGGCGTTTACCGTGGTGGTCCAGCTTACTATATAGAAAAAGCGATGGGGCAAAAGTGGTACGCATGGATTTTTGCCATTTCTACCATTGTTGCCTGTGGGTTATTACTACCCGTAGTACAATCAAACGGTATTGGTGACTCACTGGTTAATGTTTTTGGTACTGGCGGTACTATTAACACCGTTTTGGGTGATTTACCTTTGACTAAAGTTTACGCCGCGGTATTTGTGGTTCTACTATTAGGCTTTATCATTTTTGGTGGTGTTAAACGTATTGCAAACTTTGCTCAAGTGGTTGTACCATTTATGGCATTAGCCTATATCATTATCGCTTGTACCATGATAGCGCTACACATTGACATGTTACCAAGTATTTTAGGTATGATAATTTCTGATGCCTTCACTCCTATGGCAGGCTTTGGTGCTGCAATTGGTTGGGGTGTAAAACGTGGTGTTTACTCAAACGAAGCAGGGCAAGGTACTGGCCCACATGCAGCAGCTGCAGCTGAAGTTGACCATCCGGCTCAACAAGGTTTGGTACAAGCCTTTTCAGTTTATATTGATACCTTGTTTGTTTGTTCAGCAACGGCATTTATGATTTTAATTACCCAGTCGTATAATGTACTTCCTGAAGGAAGCACTGAATTTATTGTACAAAACTTATCAGCCGATGTAGTGATCAGTGGTCCTGCGTTTACTCAGTTTGCTGTGGATAGTGTTTTACCCGGTGTAGGTAAACCGTTCATTGCGCTGGCGTTATTCTTCTTTGCTTTTACTACAGTACTTGCTTATTACTTTATTGCTGAAAATAATGTTTCATACATTAACCGTACTTTGAAAACTCCTGCATTGAAGTTTTTATTAAAAGTTGCGTTAATGAGTGCAGTATTTTACGGCACCGTTGCTGAGCCAAGTGCAGCTTGGGGCATGGGCGATGTTGGTGTTGGCTTAATGGCATGGTTAAATATTATTGGCATTATTATTATTTTCTTTATGTCAAAGCCTGCGATAAAAGCATTAAAAGATTACGAAGCGCAACAGAAAGCAGGTGTTAAAAAGTATACTTTTGATCCTGAAAAGTTAGGTATTAAAAATGCGGATTTATGGAAAGACAAACTATAACGAGCGCGTTTTATTGTTAATGTCTAATATTTCATGACACACGTTAAAAAATCTAAAAAAAACACCCGCAAGGGTGTTTTTTTTGAATATAATGTCTGCAAATAATCAAAGCGAGTAAACAATGGCTGTCATCAACTGCCCTAGCTGCAAAAAGAAAATTTCCGATAAAGCAAAATCATGCTCTCATTGTCAATTACAACTGGGTGAATTAAGCGCAGAAAAAATATTAACTATGAAGAAAATGAGCTTGATTGAAAAGTCACAAAAATTGATGAATCAGTCGTTTATTGCCATGTTACTTTTTTGTGGCGGTTTCTTGTTTATGTTTTGGCACAATTCTCAGCCGGGTAGTTGGCAATACAATACGGCGTTAATAGCCACTGTATTAGGCTTTGTTTTATACATAATTACCCGCATTCGTCTTATCTTTTTGAAAAAGAGTAGCAAATAATATGGACTTACTTAACACCGTCGACAATATGTCAGAAGAACTGTACCTGCGCCTTAAACATGCTGCTGAAACTGGTAAATGGCCAGAAGGTAATGCTGTTGAAAAAAGCCAACAAGAATCTGCTGTGCAATTGGTTATGGCTTACCAGTCAAGACACTTAAATTCAGACCAAATTTTAACGGTTGGCTCTGACGGTGAAATAGTACACAAAAGTAAACGTGTTTTAAAAGATGAATTAAAACAAAAAGATGATCCTCAAAATATTGCTAGGTTTTCACAATTATGATTTTTTCCAAATTTTTCAAATCAAACTGGCAACATAAAGATGCGAGTGTACGGGTTTTAGCGGTTAATAATGAATTGTCATTAGATAATGACGAACAGCATAAAATATTAACTGACTTGCTTAATCAAGACGAAAGCGAGCTCGTACGCCGTGCGGTATTACTGAAATTAAACAACTTCGACAGTTGGTTAATGGCAAGTAAAGAAAACTCCTTAGATAAAGTGCGTAACTTTGCTGCTAAGCAAGTGAATGCCATTTTATTTGCTGAGCATGAAATTAAATTAAGCCTTGAGCAGAAGCTTAGCTATATAGCAACCGCCACGGATAAAAGTCAGCTTGAAGCCTGGCTAGTTAAAGCACAGCAACCAGAGTTAGTCATCGCGTTACTAGAAAAAATAGCTAAACCACAGTTATTAACCAGTGTTTTTACTCAAAAAGCTAATGAAGCTATTCAACACTATGTTGTTGATCAAATCAGTGATGCGGCAACGCTTGAACGTTTATTTAAAAAAGCAAAATTAGCGCCGATAAAATCGTTGTTAGAAGCTAAGTTATCAGCGATTGTTGCCGCGGCTGAAAAACCAGTTAAGTTGAAAAAAACGACCCAGTTAGTATTGTCGAAACTTTTATCGTTAAAAGAATTGGCTGACTTTGAAGTGATGCTTGAGAAGAAAACTCAACTATTATTTGAGTGGCAACAAGCTCTTGAGCAGTTTGAGTGTTTATCGACAGCTGAGCGTGATGAATTTCTGACTAAATTCGATACTATTACTAGCCAGCTTGATAAAGTATTCGCCCAAAAAGCTGAAGCCTTTGAACAAGAAAAAATTGTCCGTGAACTTCATCGAGCAAAGGCCGAAGCAAAGCAGGGCTTTGAACTCGTGATTAGCGAGCTTAGCCAGCAATTAGCTACCGCGATTTTTAATAATGATGCTATTGATGAAAACAGCCATCAAAATAAAATAAACGAGCTTGCCGCGCAAATTAATGCCTCTGTATTAGATGAAAATATTAAGCAAGCATTTGCCAAGGCACTAACCGAGCAAAGTAAGAAATTATCACAATTGCCAATTATTGCTGAGTCGGTTACCGAAGCAACTCACCTTATTTCTAAAGTATCGCAACTTGCTCCACCAACCAACCTTGAAGAGCTTAATAGTAAATTACCAAGCTATGACGAGTGGCAGCAAGCTTGGAAAAAAGTAGAACAACAAGCAAGTGGTTTTTTACCTGCTTCAATTAGTGATGCTAAAAAAGAAATTACTAAACAGTGGCAGCTTGCTTTAAAGCCACTTTTTGCCGAGCAACGACAACTATTCTCGCAAACCCAGAAAAAAATGGCTGATGTTAATCGCCTTATCAATACCGGTAAATTTAATGCCGCTTTTGGTGTATTCAAACGAGTTGAAAGCTACTTTGCTCGTTTAGATACTAAACAACAGCTTAGATTACAACGCGAGCATGAAAGCTTAACAGAGAAAATATCTGAGCTTAGTGATTGGGAGCATTATATTGCTACACCAAGAAAACAGCAGTTATTAACCGACATTTTACAGTTAGTTGAAACACCATTAGACAACCCTAAAGGGCAAGCTGCTAAAGTTAAAGAGTTCCGCGCTATTTGGAATTCTTTAGGGCATGCTGATGATGAAATTGATAAAGACCTTAATCATCAGTTCAACCTAGCTTGTGAACAGGCTTTCGCCCCGTGTCGATTATTTTATGCTGAACAAGAAAAACTACGCGAGCAACACCAAGCTGCACGTACTTCAATTGTTGAGCAAGCTAAGTTATTAGTTGCTAGCTTTTTAGCTGAAAGTGAAAACTATGATATACAGAACTGGAAAAATACTGACGGTCAGTTAAACAAGTTACAGCAACAGTGGCGCGATGCCGGTGAAGTAGACCGCGAAGTTTATAAGCAGCTACAACAAAACTTTAATGACGCGATTAAACCCCTTAAAGCAGCAATTACTCAGTATCACACCGATAATGCAAAACTTAAACGTGCATTAATCGCTAAAGTAGAAGCTCAAAACGAAAGTGAAGATGTATTTTCTGCTGTAAACCAAGTTAAAACCTTACAGGCTAAGTGGAAAAACATTGGTTATGCAGGTTCGAAAGAAGAAAACAAACTATGGCAAAACTTTAGAAAAGCCAACGATGCTATTTTTGCTAAACGTGATCAGCAGCAATCTGCTCAAAAAGATCAACAATCAGCATTACAGGCTGATCTTGAGCAACAATTGGCACAACTTAAAGCAAGCTTTGAGCCTAGTCTTAATAGCAAAAGCTTAACAGAATTAACCGAGCAAGCGGATGCTTTATTAACGACTGTTTATGCAAACAAACCGGTAATTAAAGCTGTGGCTAAAGCCGTTGAAAGCTTTATTAGTGAGCTTAAAAAAGCGCAAGAGCTTGCTCAACAAGGTTTATTGCAATTACAGTGGCAGCAACTATTTACGGTATTAGAAGCGTTAGCGGCTAATGAAAATATTGAACTTGATAGTTTAAGCGAATTTACTAACTTACCGCAAAGCTGGCAGAAAAAAATAGCTTCAGCTCAAAAAACACAAGTAGCGCAAGATCGTGGTGACAAAACCCTTGAGCTAGAAATTTTAGCTGGAGTTGAGTCTCCTAAAGAATTACTTAATCAGCGTTTAGCAGTGCAAGTAACCTTAATGCAAAACCAAATGCTAAGTGGCGGCGGTATTGACCTGTCAGCCAAGTTATTTGATTGGCTATTAATAGGTGCGGTTAAGTCTGACGACTTATCTTATATCCAGCGCCTTAAACCGATATATTGCCATTAATAAAACACCATCAAAATTTAATTGATAATAAAAAGCACTCAATCGAGTGCTTTTGTTTTTTATCGCTTTGTCTTGTCCTGAAATGTGTTTTCGCGACTGAGCTAACTCAGCTAACCAACTCAGCTAACCTAACTAATTCTGGCTAGCTGTTAATTCACCACGTAGGTTCTGTTGCATCATCTTACCTATGTTTTGGTAATTATGGTGCTGAGACAATAAATAATGTAATTTAGTTAGCGTGGCTTCTAAGGTCATATCAAGCCCGCTGATCACTCCACATTGGCTTAAAGCATTACCCGTAGCATAACCGTCCATATTAACCGTGCCTTTAATACATTGGCTGCAGTTAACCACAATGATCTCTTGCTCACGGGCGAGCTTAAGCAGCGATAATAACTTTTCGTCTTGCGGGGCATTACCTACGCCGTAGCTACGGAGAATAAGCGCTTTAACTGGCTGGCGAATAACGTTGGCGATCAAATCACTGCTGATGCCGGGGTACAAATGCACAACGCCAATAGGTTGTGGTGTTATTTGAGCTAAGGCTAATTTTTTTTCTTTAATGTCATCTGTTTGAGCTAATGTACCCGCCACTAATTTAATATTAATACCTGCTTCTAACAGTGGCGCCATATTCGGGGAGTCAAAGGCATTAAAGCCATCAGCATAAGCTTTAATGCTGCGATTACCGCGAAACAGTTTGTTATTAAAATACAAACCAACTTCACTGATAGGGTAATTGGCGGCAATGTAGAGTGAATTGAGTAAGTTCACTTGTCCGTCAGAGCGTAATTGGCTAAATGGAATTTGCGAGCCAGTTACAATGACAGGTTTTGATAAGTTATCAAACATAAAGGATAACGCTGAGCTGGTGTATGCCATAGTGTCGGTGCCGTGCAATACAACAAAACCGTCGTAGTCGTCGTAGTTTTGCTTTATATCGTCGGCAATGCGTTGCCAATCACTGGGCGCCATGTTTGACGAGTCAATTAACGGCTGGTATTCGTGAATGGTAAACTCTGGCATTTCACTACGGTGAAAGTCAGGGGTTTGTTTGATGGCTTCGCTAAGGTGACCTTTAACGGGCACATACCCTTGAGCACTTGCTTTCATGCCGATAGTACCGCCAGTGTAGGCGATATAAATACGTTTTTGATTTGTCATAGTCTATAGCTTAAAAAGCCCTGACAAAGCAGGGCATTTGAAGTAAATAGCTAACATAAATTTATGCTAGCTAAGTTAATTTATCTGAGAATATTACTGCATTTCACAGGCTAAACAAAGTGAATATATACCTTGGGGGTCATTCATATTATCAAGCTGCTGTACTTGTGTTTGTAAAGTTTTCATTAGTACATTAATAGGGCTTGGTTTATTAAAATTCGTTTGCTCAGGTAAGTAAACTGAAGCTTGGCCTAGTAAATCTTTTACAAATTTATCACGTGCCGATAATTCTTTTTCGATCAATAAGGTATCGTAATTATCTAAACCTGCAATGGTTGCAGCGGCAGCTATTGCATCGTCTAGATTACCTAGTTCATCAACTAAACCTAGCTCTTTTGCTTTTAAACCTGACCAAACACGGCCTTGAGCAACTGCGTCAACTTGTTCAAGAGTCATATTGCGATTCTCTGCAACTAACGTGATAAAGTCGCGATAGCCACGTTCAATACTTAATTGAAAAATATCAGCCATGCCTTTGGTTAATGGACGAGTTACACCAAAGCCTGCAATTTCAGTAGTGCCAACACCATCTGTATGAATGCCCAATTTACTTAAAGAGTTTTCAAGGGTGATCATAAAACCAAAAATACCAATAGAGCCGGTGATTGTGGTTGGCGCGGCATAAATTTTATTAGCAGGCGCTGAAATCCAATAACCACCTGAGGCAGCATATGAACCCATCGACGCGACAACTGGCTTACCTGATTTTTTCAAAAGCTCAACCTCTTGTCTGATAATTTCAGAAGCGTATGCACTACCGCCGGGGCTGTCTACACGTAAAACAACAGCTTTAACATCGTCATTCATACGGGCTTTTTTAAGTAACTTAGCTGTGCTGTCGCCACCTATGGTGCCGGCTTTTTGTTTGCCATCTAAAATAGTACCTTGAGCGACAATTACAGCAACTTTGTCAGGTACGATTGACGGTACAGGGAAGGCTGGGGTGATAGCTTTTAAATAATCATTAAATTTGATCTGTTTAAAATTTTCATGTTTGTTCTCACCAACTAACTCAATGAGTGCTTGAGTCATTTCATTTCGACTTTTTAATTGGTCAACCCAGTTATTTTCTAGGGCATAGGTAGCTAAGTTACCATCAGCTAACTTTAGTTTACTTACTAAAGCGTCGGTGGTTTCATCAAAGTTACTTAATTCAAAACCACGTTGGCCAGCAACATTAGTTTTATAATGACTCCATAAATCGTTTAACCACACACGGTTCGCTTCTTTTGCAGCTTCTGACATATCGTCACGCATGTAAGGTTCTACGGCTGACTTATAAGTACCAACTCGAAAAATATGCTGACTAATTGATAGTTTTTCTAATGCCGATTTGAAATACAGTTGATAACGGCCGTAACCGTCTAGTAATAGCCAGCCTTTAGGGTTTAACCAAATATCATCAGCATAACTAGCTAAATAATATTGGTCTTGGCTGAAGCTGTCACCCATAGCGATAACTTGTTTACCAGATGCTTTAAAGTTTTCAAGTGCTGCGGCAACATCAGTAAGTTTGGTAATGCCAGAGCGTTTCATATTCTGTAATTGCAGCACTAATACTTTGATGCGTTCATCATTTTTAGCATGGTCAATAACGTCAATAATATCGCTCAGTAATACTTCTGGGTCATCTTCGCGTTGGTCCATCGCTTGATTTAGAAAAGCATTTACAGGGTCAACTTCACGTTTTTGCTCAACAATGTCGCCATAAAGGTTTAAAACTAATGCGCTACTGTTTGGAACCGTTACTTTTTCGTTATCACTTGATAAAAGGGCGCTAAAAAAGATGATCAGTACAGTGAAGAAGATTAAGTTGATAATGATCTTGCGCGAGGTATTTAAAATGGTCCAAATTTTACAAAATATATTTTTAATCATATTGTTACACTATGTAAGGTGGTTTAGAAAAAATTTAACTAATAGTTCTATGCTACTGAATCTTTGTGCAATTAAGTAGTAAGAATTGTAAATAAATGAGTATTTCTCACATTTTTGAAAGTTAACCAGTGGATGTGAGGTCTAATGTAGAAATTATCGATAAATTTGTTTATAAAGATACTATGAAAATTATTCAATTATACCAAAGTGTTGTTCGAAAAATAATTTGCCTTGATGGCATTCCCGCCTTGTTACTAAGGCTTTTTCTCGGGCCAGTATTTATTATAGCCGGTTATAGTAAATCGCAACTTGGCGTTAGCGACGTTACCGGTTTAAGTAGTTTATTAGCAAAACCTGAAATAGTTGCTTGGTTCGGAAATTCAGATTGGGGTTTAGGTTTACCTTTTCCTGAGTTATTGGCTAATTTAGCAATGTGGACTGAGTTTTTTGGGGGCTTTTTATTGATTATCGGCTTATTTACTCGGTTAATTTCCATTCCATTAATGTTCACCATGTTTATTGCCGCAACATCGGTACATTTAGACAATGGCTGGTTTGCTATTACACCAACCAATACAGAAACAAGCCCTGCGAAAGTGCTTGATTGGATCGGGATTGAGTCAGCTGGGCAAAGTTTGCTCAATTCTGAAAGTACTGCCCAAAAATTGGCAATGATGCGTGACATCCTTGAAGAAAACGGCAATACCGAGTGGTTATATGAAAATGGTAGTATTGTGGTATTAAACAACGGTATTGAATTTGCCGTAACTTATTTCATTATGCTATTAGCGTTATTTTTTATTGGTGCAGGACGTTTCACCAGTATTGATTATTTTTTAGCGCGCGCTATTGAGCCAAAGTCTACTGAAATTTTATGATCAGAATTTTAAGAATAAACTAAAAATACGCTAGCTTATGTGCTCAATTTAAGGAAAAATGAGCGCATAATAAATTAATGTTTGAGAATTTAATGCAAGCGATAGACCTGTTAACTCAACGTCAATCTAATCCCCAACTACAATTACCTGCTCCGAGCCCTGAACATCTCGCTTTAATTTTACAAGCTGGAATGCGCGTGCCTGATCATGGTGGTTTGCAGCCTTGGCATTTTACTGTTGTACAAGCTAAAGGCCTGCATAAGTTAAGTAAAATATTTGTGGAAGCGGTAACACTTAACGGCGCCGATGAAACCAAGCTTAATAAAACCCGTAAAATGGCTTTTAGAGCCCCGATGATAATCGTTATTAGTACCAAATGTGTAGAGCATGGAAAAGTGCCTAAACAAGAACAAGTGGTGGCAGCAGGTTGCGCTGCTCATGCTATGCAAATGGCGGCTTTCGCTTTAGGTTATGGCGGTATGTGGCGAACAGGCGATTTAAGTTATAACCCGTATGTAAAAAGTGCATTAAATGTTGCAGAGCAAGACGAAATTATTGGCTTTCTCTATATTGGTAGTAATGGCAATGCAGCATCAACTAAATCACCAAAGTCCTTTGAAGCGCATGTTAGTTATATTAATGATTTAAGTTAACCGTATTTTAAACAGACCCTTTCATAGCTGATTTAAAAGCTAAGTTTGAATAGCTGAGTTTGAATAGCAAATTTCAAATATGTGGAATTTCATTTTAATATCAGACATAAAAAAACCTGCAAATTTGCAGGTTTTTTTATCTTAAAGCTTAAGCTAAGTATACTTATTGCTTAGGCGTTAACTTAAATGTGCTTTAGTTACTTTTAATACTTTAACTGTATTAGTAGCACCAACAGTTTCCATAAGGTCGCCGTGAGTTAAAATGATTTTATCATCAACTGACAAGTTACCATTTTTAGCAACTGCTTTAATGATATCAGCAGATAAACTTTGGTCAGTACTTGAAGTAGAATCAAACTCAACTGGATATACACCACGGTAAATAGCTGTTTTATTCAAAGTTTTGTCATGGCGAGACAATGAATAAATAGGAAGGCCAGAAGTGATACGTGACATTATTTTACTTGTATGGCCAGACTCAGTTAAAGAGATAATAGCTTTAACGCCATTTAAATGGTTAGCTGCATACATAGCTGAAAGCGCAATAGTTTCAGAAACTTCGGTGAAGGTTAACTCAATGCGGTGATTTGAGCTATTTACTGAACGGTGAGTTTCAGCGCCTACACAAACAGCAGCCATTGCAGTAACGGTTTCAACTGGATATTTACCGGCAGCTGTTTCAGCTGAAAGCATTACCGCATCAGTACCATCAAGTACTGCGTTTGAAACATCCATAACTTCAGCACGTGTTGGCATTGGCTGTTCAATCATGGTTTCCATCATTTGTGTAGCAGTAATTACAACACGGTTTAATTGACGAGAACGAGCAATAATATGCTTTTGCTTGCCCACTAGAGCCGCATCACCAATTTCAACGCCTAAATCACCACGAGCAACCATAACAACATCTGAAGCTAAAATAATACCGTCAAGAACATCATCGTCATTTACGGCTTCTGCACGTTCAATTTTAGATACTAAACGAGCATCACAACCAGCTTCTTGTGCTAATAAACGTGCTTCACGCATATCGGCAGCATCGCGAGGGAAAGATACAGCTAGAAAATCTACACCAATTTTAGCCGCTAATTTAATATCTTCTTTATCTTTTGCTGTTAGTGCAGGGGCCGTTAAACCGCCACCTTGGCGGTTAATACCTTTATTATTAGATAAAGGACCGCCAACAGTGACTTCCGTAAATACTGAGTCGCCACTAACACTTAATACTTTTAATTGTACGCGACCATCGTCAAGTAATAAAATGTCATCAACATTTACATCTTGTGGTAACTTTTTGTAGTCAATACCTACTTTTTCTTGGCAACCTTCGCCTTTAGGTAGAGATGCGTCTAATTCAAATTTATCACCAACGGCTAACTTTATTGGGCCATTTTTGAAAGTAGATACACGAATTTTAGGGCCTTGAAGGTCACCTAAAATACCAACATACACGCCTAACTCTTTCGCTATTTCGCGCACAGTTGTTGCACGGTCGATATGATCTTGAGGACCACCATGAGAAAAGTTAAGTCTTACAACATTTACACCTGCTGCTAAAACGTCTTTAAGTACACTTCTGTCTTCAGTTGCCGGACCTAAGGTTGCAACAATTTTCGTTCTTCTAGGCATTTTAATCCTTACCAATCTTGTTTTTAAATGATGAATATATACGCCAAACAACGAGTTTCTACCGTTACGGTTTAGCTATATAGCTATTAATTTTTAGGTTATTTTATTCTTTTCGTTCGAAGCGTGAGCTTCGTAGACTGTCTTTAACTTTCTTCAAGTTATCTCTAAATTTGGTGCCGCGTCTTAAAGTAAAGCCGGTCGCTAAAATATCAATTAGCGCTAATTGTGCAATACGTGAAGACATCGGCATGTACAAATCAGTATCTTCAGCCACATCAACCGATAATACCATGGTACATTCTTTCGCTAATGGCGAGCCATCAGTGGTAATACCAATAACAGTGGCATCATTTTCACGTGCTAAGCTGGCAACTTCGACTAACGATTTTGTTCGGCCAGTATGTGAAATTAACACGACAACATCACCTTGACGGCTATTAATAGCACTCATACGTTGCATTAATATGTCATCAAAATAAACGACCGGTACATTGAAGCGAAAAAACTTATTTTGCGCATCATGAGCGACAACCGCTGAAGCGCCTAAACCAAAAAATGAAATTTTGTTCGCTTGAGTCAATAAATCAACAGAGCGATTTATAATATTTGGATCTAAACTTTTACGAGCAAGTTCTAGATTTGCCATGGTTGATTCGAATATTTTGCCGGTATATTCCTCAGCAGTATCATTTTCATCTACATGACGGTTTACATAAGGAGTACCATTAGCCAAACTCTGTGCTAAATGCAATTTAAAATCAGGGTAGCCTTTAGTATCTAAACGGCGGCAAAAGCGATTAACCGTAGGTTCACTAATGTTAGCTTGTTTAGCCAATGCAGCTATACTGGCATGTATTACAGTGCTAGGTGAAGACATAATGACTTCAGCTACTTTACGTTCAGACTTACTAAAAGTGTCAAGTTCGTTTGCAATTTTTTCTAGTATATTCATGGCTGGTTACCCTAGATATTTTTATTAACTGTAATTTATTTTCTATTGTTATAACAGAATTAATGAAAATTAATTTCATTTTTAAGACTAATATAAATCAAAACTGCCTTTTTTTGCAAATATTTAATAAATATTAGTATGCAAAGTTAATATAGAGGCCATATTAACTGAATTCAGTAAAAAATGTAGTAAAATTACAAAAAGTTCTTTACTGATGAAGATTCTAACGCTAAATTAAGCTCAATGTAGTTTAGTTACAATAAGTGAACTCGAGAAATTACCTTATGAAAAATATAGATAGTCAATCACCTAGTGAAATCGTAATCTTCGGCGCCCTCGGCGATTTATCACGCCGTAAATTGCTACCAGCGTTATATCAATTAGATAATGCCGGTTTATTAAATAGTGAAAGCCGTATAATTGGTGCGGCACGTCAAGACATCGATAATGACGCTTTCGTTGCTTTGGTATTAGAAAACTTAAATAAGTTTGTTGCTGAGGAAATGAACCCTGAAGTATTAGAACGATTTCTTGCTCGTTTAGTTTATCAGCATCTTGATATTAAAAATGCAGAGTCTTATACCAAACTAGCTACTACCTTAGCCGGTGGCCATGAAACTCGTGTTTATTATTTCTCTACAGCTCCGGCATTATATGGTGATATTGGTAATGGCTTAGACCATGCTAAGTTAATTACTGATGCTGACCGCGTAGTAATGGAAAAGCCGATTGGCCATTGTCTTGAGTCATCTAAGGTAATTAACGATCAAGTTTCTCAATACTTTAAAGAAAATCAAATTTACCGTATTGACCATTACTTAGGTAAAGAAACGGTGCTAAACCTTATCGTGCTACGTTTTGCTAACTCATTGTTTACCAACAACTGGGATCGAAACTCTATCGACCATGTGCAAATTACCGTGGCTGAAAGTGTAGGTATAGAAGGGCGTTTTGGTTTTTATGATGAAGCCGGTCAAATGCGCGACATGATCCAAAATCACTTATTACAAATTTTATCTTTGTTAGCGATGGAGCCTCCGGCTGATTTAAGTGCTGACAGCATTCGTGATGAAAAATTAAAAGCGATTAAAGCGCTAGTTCCTATTACACGTCAAAACATCAACGAAAAAACTGTTCGTGGTCAATACGCGAATGGTTACTTAAATGGCGTACCAGTACCTGGTTACCTTCAAGAAGAAGGTGCTAACCCAAACAGTACTACTGAAACCTTTGTTGCTATAAAAGCTGAAATTGATAACTGGCGCTGGTCAGGTGTACCATTTTACTTACGTACCGGTAAGCGTATGCCAGCTAAGCATAGTGAAATTGTTGTACATTTTAAAAAGCAGCCACATAACATTTTTAAAGACAGCTATGCCGATTTACCTTCGAATAAATTAACGATTCGTTTGCAGCCTGATGAAGGTGTTGAATTGCAAATGATGAATAAAATTCCTGGTATCGCTTCACAAATGAACATCCATGAAAACAAGTTAGATTTAAGTTTCTCAGATACTTACAAAGATACCCGTGTTGTTGATGCTTACGAGCGTTTAATGCTTGAAGTGATTAACGGTAACCAATCTTTATTTGTACGTAGAGACGAAGTTGAAGCTGCTTGGGCATGGGCTGACAGCATCATAGATGCATGGCAGTCAAGCAATGAAAAACCTAAGCCTTATCCAGCAGGTTCTTGGGGACCGGTTTCTTCTATTTCTTTAATCGCGCGTGATGATCGCCAGTGGGTTGAATAATGCACCAGTTAAATGATTTTGAAAATAGAGCAGCTTTAGATACGCAATTAGCTGAGCAAGTAGCAGCGCTTTTACAAGCGGCTGTTAATAGTAAAGGTAAAGCAAGTATTGCGGTATCTGGTGGTTCAACACCAAAAGGTTTTTTTGACGCACTTTCTAAAAAAGACTTACCGTGGCGTAAAATTACTATCACCTTAGCCGACGAACGTTGGGTAAATATTGATAGCAGCGATAGCAACACTAAATTAGTACATGAAAACTTATTAGTTAATAAAGCAAGTGACGCTAAGTTTTTCCACCTTAAACAAGGGGAGAATTTATGCGCAGAAACTTTAGCTGACTTAAACGTTGCCGCTGAAAACGCACTATTACCTTTAGATGTATTAATTCTAGGTATGGGTGAAGACGGACATACAGCGTCTTTATTCCCATGTAGTGAACAAATTAATGAAGCTTTAGCGCTTGATAATCCATCAGCGTTAATGAAAGTGGTGCCAACAACAGCGCCACATGAACGAATCACTTTTACCTATGCTAGTTTATTAAAAAGTGCCAATACCTTTTTACATATTTCAAGCAGCAGTAAAAAAGCGGTTTTAGAAAAAGCGCTTAGTGATACCAACACTTTTGAAATGCCAATACGCGCATTTTTACAACACCCTGACGTAAATGTTCAAGTTTATTGGGCGGAGTAATATTATGAATAAGAATATTGTAGAAATCACCAATCGAATTATTGAACGCAGTAAAACCTCACGTTCAGCTTATTTAGCTAAAATTGATGCGGCTAAATCAAATACAGTACATCGTGCGAGCCTTTCTTGCGGCAACTTAGCTCATGGCTTTGCTGCTTGTGGTAAAGAAGACAAGCAAACCTTAAAAGGTATTAGTCACTCTGATATCGCCATTGTTTCTGCTTATAACGATATGCTTAGCGCACATCAGCCGTATGAAACTTATCCAGCGATTATTAAAGCTGCGGTAAAAGAAACAGGTGGTATTGCTCAGTTTGCTGGTGGTGTTCCGGCCATGTGTGACGGTGTAACTCAAGGTCAACCAGGCATGGATTTAAGCCTAATGAGCCGCGACGTTATTGCAATGTCTACTGCGGTTGGTTTATCTCATAACATGTTTGATGGCGCACTAATGCTTGGCATTTGTGACAAAATCGTTCCTGGTTTACTAATTGCAAGTATGACTTTTGGTCATTTACCAACGGTATTTGTACCTGCAGGTCCAATGCCTTCTGGCTTACCAAACAAAGAAAAAGCCCGTGTTCGTCAAATGTACGCTAAAGGTGAAGTTGGTGAAGATGAATTATTAGAAGCTGAATCTGCTTCTTACCATAGTGCAGGTACTTGTACTTTCTTTGGTACAGCCAACTCTAACCAATTAGTGGTTGAAGTGATGGGCTTACATTTACCAGGCGCTTCATTTGTTGCACCAAATGGTGATCTTCGTGAACAGTTAACCATAGCTGCTGCTAAGCAAGTTACTCGTTTAACTCAGCAAAACGGCAACTACATGCCAATTGGTAAAATGGTTGATGAACGTTCAGTCGTTAACGCAATTGTTGCACTACTTGCAACGGGCGGTTCAACTAACTTAACCATGCATATTATCGCGTTCGCCAGAGCTGCTGGTATTATTGTTAACTTCCAAGATTTTAATGATATTTCTGACGCAGTGCCGTTATTAACGCGTATTTATCCAAATGGTCATGCTGATATTAACCAATTCCAAGAAGCTGGTGGTATGGCATTACTTTTCAAGGAACTTATCGCCAATGGATTAGTTCATGAAGATGTTGAAACTATTTGTGGTCGCGGTTTAACGCGCTACACCAAAACTCCTATTTTAGATAGTGAAGGTCAACTTAAATGGGTTGACAGTGTTGATGTTTCTGGTGACCCAGAAGTTATTACTACTGCTGACAAACCGTTTAAAACTGACGGCGGCATGAAAGTGATGAAAGGTAATTTAGGTGTTTCTGTACTTAAAACCTCTTCATTACGTGAAGGTAGCTTTGTAATTAAAGCTCCAGCGGTTGTTTTTGAAGACCAACATGAATTGCAAACCGCATTTGATGCTGGTGAATTAGAAAAAGATTTTATTGCGGTAGTTCGTTTCCAAGGCCCGAAAGCGCGTGGCATGCCTGAATTACATAAGTTAACGCCACCTTTAGGCGTATTACAAGATAAAGGTTTTAAAGTTGCACTAGTCACTGACGGCCGTATGTCTGGCGCCTCAGGAAAAGTACCTGCTGCTATTCATTTATCACCAGAAGCCCTAGACGGCGGCTTGATAGCTAAAGTGCAAACTGGCGATATGGTTTTATTAGACGGCGAAACAGGTGAATTAACCTTATTGGTTGATGAAGCAGAATTAGCACAACGTGAAACATCATTATTTCAAGTAAATGGTCATCACCAAGGTATGGGTCGTGAGTTATTTGGCTTTATGCGTCGTAACTTAAGCTCAGCTAATACGGGTGCCTGTTCATTATTTGACGACGAGGACTAAGGAATGTCAGTTGTTAATATCATTGCTGATATCGGCGGCACCAATATGCGTGTTGCCGTTAGTGAAGCAAATGGTCAATTTAGCCAAATTAAAGTATACCAGTGCGCCCAGTATTCGGGCTTAGATGAAATATTAACTAACTTCATTGAAACCACTGGTATCGAAGGGGCAACAATCAATGCATGTTTAGCCATTGCTTGCCCGGTAGAGAATGATTTGATCACCATGACTAATTTACCTTGGGAGTTTTCAAAGTCAGCTTTGAAAGCAACCTTAGGCTTGAATAAGTTACTGATGATCAATGACTACACTGCAATTGCTCATGCTGTTCCTTACTTAAGTGATGAACAGAAAGTGCAAATTGGAAGCGGTGAAGCGGTTGCCAATAAGCCTATTTCTATTTGTGGCCCAGGCACTGGTTTAGGTGTAGCTAATGTTGTTCCTGTACAAGGTCAATGGCTTAGCTTAAGCGGTGAGGGCGGTCATGCTGACTTTGCCCCTATTGATGCTAAAGACCAATTAATTTTTGCCGACTTGTTAACGAAATACGAACATGTTTCATACGAGCAATTGTTATCAGGTTTAGGTATTGAGCAAATATATCATGCGTTAGCTAAAGCCGCTGGTAATGATAATGTTGAGCTAAAAGCTGAACAAATTGGCGAAAAAGCACTAGCTAATAGCTGTGAAATTTGTACTCAAGCACTGCTACAGTTTTGTAAAATACTCGGCAGTTTTGCCGGTAACTTAGCCTTAACTTTAGGTAGTTTTGGCGGCGTTTATATCGCCGGTGGCATAGTGCCACGATTTATAGAATTTTTTAAAAATAGTGAATTTAGAAGCCGCTTTGAAGCAAAGGGTAGATTGTCTGGTTTTAACTCAACCATACCTACTTACGTGATCACTGAATCACAACCTGGCTTATTAGGAGCTTCGGCCTATATTCAACAAAGTAATAAAGAGGAATTATGACTCAAATAAAAAACTGGCAGGTATCGCCAAAAGATATTTTTGCGATGGGACCCATAGTTCCTGTACTTGTTATCAATAAAGTAGAAGACGCTTTACCAATTGCTGAAGCCTTACTTGAAGCAAATGTTAAAGTATTAGAAGTTACTTTAAGAACACCTGCTGCTTTAGACGTTATTGCTGAAATTGCGGCTAAATTACCAGAAGCTATGATTGGCTCGGGTACAGTAACTAATCGTGTTCAATTACAACAGTCAATTGATGCCGGTGCTAAATTTGCGATTAGCCCTGGTTTAACAAAAGACTTGCTACAAGCGGGTAATGAATCTGAAATCGCATTAATTCCAGGTATTTCGTCAATATCTGAATTAATGGATGCGATTGACTACGGTTATGATCACGTTAAATTTTTCCCTGCGGAAGCATCTGGTGGTACAAAAGCGATTCAATCGATTGGTGGTCCATTCCCTGATATTCGTTTTTGTCCAACTGGCGGCATTAACATCAATAACGTTAGAAACTATTTAGCCTTACCAAATGTTGCTTGTTGTGGCGGCTCTTGGTTAGTTTCTGATGCTATTGTAGAAGCTAAAAACTGGTCTGAAATTACCCGTTTAGCTAAAGAAGCTTTAGCACACGTTCAGTAAAATCAACTTACTGCTCAAAACCCGATGTTAAAAACATCGGGTTTTTTTATGCCTGTTATTTAATGTAAACCGATCAAATTCGATAAGCTCTCAAGTTTATCGCTCTCGCTTTCCCCATCTATTTTTCAATAAAGTTTATTGCACTATAGATCAATAAACTTTAGTCAATTGTTAAAAACTTGACATATTGTAGCTAGCTTTCCCTGTAAAAGTATATTTGTTAAAAAATGTGATCAAGTGCCTCGTATTTGTAATCAGGTATTTTTAATCTCTTAATAAATAAAACATAAAAAATAAAATTTTAATTGTCAGGAAATGGGGAAAAAATGAGTATTACTAAATCTTTCAATAAAACTGCGATAACCTTAGGGTTACTTACAGCATTTAATCATCAAGTAACGGTTGCTCAAGATACCGGTGCACAAGAAGACAAAGGTCTTGAAGTTATTATGGTAACGGCGCAAAAACGGGTACAGAATGTTAAAGAAGTGCCTATTTCAATGACCGCCGTTAGCCAAGAGAAATTATTAGAAAGCAATATTTCAACTACCGAAGAGTTATCAACTTATATTTCTAACTTTTCAGTAAGTCAATCAGGTCAAGGTTTTAACGTGATTATGCGCGGGTTGGGCTCAGGTCCAAACCAAGGTTTTGAACAAACAGTAGGTACTTTTGTTGATGGAATTTACCGCGGCCGCGGCCATTTAATGCGCAGTGCTTTTCTAGATTTAGAGCGCGTTGAAGTTTTACGTGGTCCACAAAGTGCGCTGTTTGGTAAAAATACCACAGCTGGGGCGTTAAACTTAACGAATGCCAAACCAACTGAAGATTTTCAAGCTTATATCAATACCGACTACAACTTTACTTACAATACTACCAGCCTTGACGGTGCAGTCTCCAATTCAATAACTGATAATTTACAAGCTCGTATTGCTTTAAAGGTAGTTGATGGCGATGGGCCATTTACTAATACGGTTACTAATACCAAGGAAGTTGGTCATGAAACAAAAGTAGCGCGTGTAAGCTTAGCTTGGCAGCCAACAAGTGATATTAATGTTCAATTTACTGCGCAACGAGATGAAGATAAAACTACCGGTTATGATAATGCTCAAATTTACGCAGAGCCAGAAGCTTATGATTATATTCAAGGCTTAGACGATACAAATAAAGATGCTAAGTTTAAAGCGATAACTGATGTTATTAAAGATGAATACAGTGAAAGAACGGCGCCTGGTTTAGGTGAAGTTGATGCGTCTGAGTATGTAGCTGAACATTTTACTCTTAACGTTGAATACGATATGGGTAATTTATTTTTCACATCAATCACTGGTTTGCAAGAATATGATTTAAAGGGTTCAACTGATGCCGACCGTAGTGTTGTAACCAATGTTTATCGTGACCGTGGTGATGAAAAATTTAGTCAGTTGAGCCAAGAATTTCGTTTAACTTCAGCTTTAGATGGAGCATTTAATTACATCGCTGGTGTTTATTACCAAGAAACTGATTTAGATTACGATGAAAATTATCGTGTTTATCCGCTTTATATTGATGCCGAGCGTGAGTTTGACGTAGATTCTACCACTGCAGCGATTTTCACTCAGTTAGATTATCAATTTTCTGAGCGTTTTGAAGCAACTTTAGGGCTACGTTACTCTACAGAAGATAAAGATGGTATCCGTAATTTAAAATCTAACTTTATTGGCACAAAAACACCAATCGGTGAAATTGCTAACATTGGTCCATTTACTGGTGCTCAGTGGAAGGCAGGGGTTCTACAAGCTAGGTTTGATATTATTGACCATAATTTAGTAGGTGATCGTAGTGAAAACAGCTTCACACCATCGCTTAACCTAAAGTATAAATTGGACGATGCCATGTTTTATGCCTCTGTAGCAACAGGTGCTAAAGCTGGTGGTTTTGATTCTCGTTCAAATAACGACCGAGATTTTGAATTTGACGACGAATCAGTTACTTCTTTTGAAATTGGTAGCAAACTTACTTTAGACGATGGTTTAGCAGATATTAACGTTGCTATCTTCAATATGGTTTTCAAAGATTTACAAACCTCAATATATGATGGCAGTGTTGGTTTTAATGTACAAAATGGTGGTAAGGCAACTTCTCGTGGTATTGAAGTAGACGGTCGCTGGGCGTTCGCTGATAACTGGCTAGTTAGTGGTAGTTTAGGTTGGTTAGATTTTGAATGGAATGAATTTGAAGGTGCTAAATGCTATAACGTTTTTACCACTCCTGATGAACCAGCAGCGCCAACCTCTTGTGATCTTTCTGGTAAAACCAATGCTTTTGCCCCTAAAATTTCAGGTAGTGTAAATTTACAATATTACACTGAAGTTAGTGACATGTTTGAACTAAAAGCTGATCTTGAACTGGCCCATAAGTCATCTTATTACACTAACGGTGATTTGAACCCACAGACTAAGCAAGGAGCAGCAACAAAAGTTAATGCTCGACTTTCATTACTTGATATTGGCGGTGTTTGGCAAGTGGCCTTGTTAGGTAAAAACTTAACCGATGAAACCATTATTAGTTTCTCAAATGATATGACTTTAGGGCCAAGTACTGGCGGTTATTATAGTACTTGGTTAGAGCCTGGCCGTAATGTATCACTACAGTTTGGTTATAACTTCGAATAAATAATTAGTAGGTTATTATAGATATATTTTTAATAACCTTGATAGATAAAAATGCCAGCTTGTTAACAACTTGCTGGCATTTTTGTTTTTATTGTTAATCTAATTCGCCAATATTTTTGTTATTAACCGGCAAGCGATAGCCGCTAGATTAATTAAACAAAAAGCTTTGCCTACATTCCTAACTAAATAACTAGTTACAGTTATTTACGACTCAAATAAAAAGCAGGCATAAAAAAACCAAGCAAAGGCTTGGTTTTTGAGCAATCGATATTAATCGTTTAGATTAAACAGATTGTAATTTTTGCTTTTCGCTGTAATCAGCAATGTGAGCAACTAAGTCTAATACTTTATTTGAATAACCAATTTCATTGTCGTACCAAGAAACGACTTTCACAAAGTTATCTGTTAATGCGATACCGGCATCAGCATCAAATACTGACGTACAAACTTCGCCAACAAAATCATTTGAAACAACAGCGTCTTCAGTATAACCAAGTACACCAGCCATTGATGTTTGTGAAGCTTCTTTCATCGCCGCACAAATTTCAGCATAAGTTGCAGGTTTAACAAGGTTAACCGTTAAATCAACTACTGAAACGTCAGGAGTTGGTACGCGAAATGCCATACCAGTTAACTTACCGTTTAATTCTGGAATAACTTTACCAACAGCTTTTGCTGCGCCAGTTGATGAAGGAATTATATTTTGTCCTGCACCACGACCACCACGCCAATCTTTAGCAGAAGGGCTATCAACTGTTTTTTGCGTTGCAGTTGTAGCATGAACTGTTGTCATTAAACCGTCTTTAATGCCCCAGTTATCATTTAACACTTTAGCGATAGGCGCTAAACAGTTAGTCGTACAAGAAGCATTTGAAACAATGTCTTGTCCTTGATATTCATCAATATTTACACCACAAACAAACATTGGTGTAGCATCTTTAGAAGGAGCAGACATTACAACTTGTTTTGCACCAGCAGTAATATGCTTACGGGCAGTTTCGTCAGTAAGGAACAAACCTGTAGACTCAACAACTACGTCAGCACCAATTTCATTCCACTTTAAGTCTTCAGGGTTACGCTCTGCAGTTACTCGTACAGTGTTACCATTAACAACAAGATTACCTTCTACTACTTCAACTGTGCCGTTAAAACGACCATGTGTAGAGTCATACTTAAGCATGTAAGCCATGTAATCAACGTCAATTAAGTCATTAATACCTACAACTTCAATGTCACTTCTTTGTGCTGCCGCTCTAAATACAAAACGACCGATACGGCCAAAACCGTTAATACCTACTTTAATTGTCATGATAAACCCCTGAAAAACATTATGTAGTAAAATTACATCATTTTGAGAAAAACTCAAGCAATAATTACCATATAACGCAAATCTTTGTTATTTATTTGTCAATATTACGAATAATTACTAAAAAAATATTTTTATAAGGCTAACTTATAGAAATAACGCTACGTCACTGTGAACTGGCATGATATGATGCCGACAATTTTATGCTGGATATATTGATAAAGTCCTAAAAAGTACTTTTTCAACACTAATATATTGGCGATTACATTAATTTACGGATCATTTTGTATGACACAGAACGTTTTGTGTGACATCGGCTTCATTGGCCTTGGTGTTATGGGGAAAAATTTAGTTTTAAACTTAGCTGATAACGGCTATAGCATTGCAGCATTTGATTTAAGCAGTGAAAAAGTTAACGACGTTATCGCGCAAGACAAGCTTGAAAGTAATGGCGGTGAGCCAAGAGTACAGGGTTGCTCTTCATATACTGAATTACTTTCACGTTTGAAAGCTCCTCATCTGATAGTTTTATCTGTACCTGCAGGTGCTCCTGTAGATCAGGTTAGCGAAAGCTTAATTGGTGCTGGAATTCAACCAGATGATATTGTTATTGATACAGGTAATAGCCTTTGGGTTGATACCGTTGCCCGTGAAGAAAAATATAAAAGTAATTTTATTTTATTTTCATCAGCGGTTTCTGGTGGCGAAGTTGGTGCTCGATTTGGTCCGTCATTAATGCCAAGTGGCTCTGCTTATGCTTGGACACGTATTAAACCTATCTGGGAAGCAATAGCGGCTAAAGTTGACCCTATAACAGGTAAACCTATAGAACGTACCAAACCTGGACAAATAGTTGCAGGTGAACCTTGTGCTGCTTATATTGGCCCTGGTGGTGCAGGCCATTTTGTTAAAATGGTACACAACGGTATTGAATATGCTGATATGCAAATTATTTGTGAAGCTTATCATATGCTTCGTGCCGGTCTTAATTTATCAACCACTGAAATTGCTGATATCTTTGAGCAATGGAATAAAGGCCCATTAGACAGTTACTTAATGGAAATATCTGTTGAAGTTTTACGTCATAAAGATGCTGATTCAGGTGTGCCTTTAGTTGATATGATTTTAGATAAAGCGGGCCAAAAAGGTACCGGTTTATGGACAGCAATGAGCAGCCTCGAAGTAGGGTGCCCAGCGCCAACTATTGCCCAAGCTGTTTATGCTCGTTCAATTTCATCATTTAAAGATTTGCGTGTACAAGCCAGTGACTTATTAGCAGGCCCTGAAGTTGATGCAAGCATAATTGCTGATAAAGAGGCGTTTATTACTCGTCTACATGATGCTATTTACTGTGCAAAAATCAGTGCTTACGCCCAAGGCTTTCAATTAATGAAACTTGCGGCTAAAGAGCATAACTGGACATTAGACTTTGCTAGTATTGCCAAAATTTGGCGTGCTGGTTGTATTATCCGTGCGGTATTTTTACAGTCAATTACTCAAGCATTTGAGCGTGATGAAAACCTTGATAACTTAATGCTTGATGAGTTTTTTGCTCAGCAATTAAGTGAACATCAATTGAACTGGCGTAAATCAGTTGCGGACTCTGCTTTATTAGGTGTGCCAACAAGTGCTATTTCATCGTCGCTTTCTTATTACGATGCGATGCGTACGCAAAGATTACCGGCTGATTTACTTCAAGGCCAACGTGATTTCTTTGGTGCTCACACCTTCGAGCGTGTTGATATTGACTCGAATAAGAAGTATCACGTAGAGTGGTCAACACCAGATCGTAAACTTATTAGCATTGAGCCTTAGTTCTAAAACTTAGGCTTTATTTACTTGGTATAAATGATGGCTGATGATCAATATAAAGATAAATTATCACCCCAAGCTTTTCAGGTTTGCCGACAAGCTGCAACTGAAAGGCCGTTCAGTGGGATTTATAATGATCATTGGCAGCAGGGCATTTATCGTTGTGCTTGTTGCGAACAAGCGTTGTTTGATTCAAGCACTAAGTTTAATGCTGGTTGCGGCTGGCCGAGTTTTTATCAGGCGATAGACGGGCAAGTAGCGTATTTAGAAGATAAATCTTTAGCGATGGCTAGAGTTGAAATACAGTGTAAACACTGCCAAAGCCATTTAGGCCATGTTTTTGATGATGGTCCACAACCTACAGGCAAAAGATACTGCGTAAATTCTTTAAGCCTGAGCTTTTTAAAACAACCGTAAGTTTTTACTTATGTTTTGTTTAGGTTATTGCTGCAATCCTTCTTAATTTTATTTTTCTTGTTATGTACTGCTCTAATTAATGTTGTGCTTTGTTAGTTTTTGGGTTTAACAAATGTACCAGCTTCAATATTTTTCAATGTGGTTTTGGCTACCTTATCAAGTAAATCACGGTCTAAGTTAAAGGCCTCAGCATAATTATCTAAAGTCTTTTCTGTGTTTTCATCATCTTCTAGTGAATGTAAGTTAAGTACTTTTAGCCAAATGTAGGCTTGATTGTACTTTTTCTTATCTAAAAACAAAGTGGTTAAGCTTTTAAAAATTTCACTGTTAATTTCTTCACCTTGCTTATAAAGCTCAAGAGCGTGGAAAAGAAAGTTGAAAGCTTTTTTAATATCTCTTTTTACGTAATAAGTAGCCAAGTTAAACTGAGATTCAGTGTTCTCTATCGCTTTACTGCCTTCTAAGGCGAGCAGCTTTTCTAAGGCGACTTTATTATTATTACGTGACCAGTGGTAATAAAGAAGTAGCGGGTCTTCTGAATTGATGGTTTCATCAGATAAGGCTTTAATCCGTTTTTTGGCATTCATATAATTGGTTATACGAAGGTGTTTTTTTTCTTTAAACTTTTTATGCTCAATCAACGAGGCTTTCTTCATACAAGCTTCATATTTTTCATAATTTAGTAGTAAATTATATTTGAGACTTTCTTGTTTACTAACTTGTTGTGAATGATAGGTAACTAATGCTTCTCTGCGCTCTCGTCTACACCAGTTATCTTCTTGAAAATCTGAACAAATATTGATATTTTTACTACAAACATCAGCAACTTTTATTGTTTCATCACAAGCGGGCAATAACGCAAGTGTACAAACCAAGCTCAGATATTTTATTTTATTCGTATTTATTATAGTAAATATGCCTTGTAATCTATGGTGAAATATTTCATGTTGCATTACAATGTCGCCGTACTAAGATTATATTATCTAACAAAGGTAATTGATTCTATTAGAAATAGATTATCGTTCAATTGACTTAATTAAAAGGTTTATGCAATGACTTCTCACCTTGAGGAAGAGTACCAAACAAGCTGGCAAGAGCGTCAAACTTTTGCTGAAAACATGCAACCTATTATCGGGCAACTTTTCCGAAATAAAGGTATCGAAATTTCTGTTTATGGCCGTCCATTGGTCAATGCTTCTGCTATCGATATTATTAAAGCACATAAATCAGTTGCTTTACACGAAGAAAATAAACTTCGTTTAAGAGAAAGCTTTCCATTTGTTGAAGCGCTTAGCAAAATGACCTTATCTCCCGCCCGTATAGATGTAGGTAAACTGGCTTATAGTTATTTATATTTTGGCAAAGCTAATTCTTTATCCATTGAGCAATATCTTGAAAAAGAACTCACTGATATTTCTAAAAATGCCCAACCACAACCTGCTAAAGATGTTGTGCTTTATGGCTTTGGCCGTATTGGTCGTTTGTTAGCACGTCTTCTTATAGAACGCGCTGGTCCAAATAGTAAACTTAATTTACGCGCTATTGTTATCCGTCCAGGTAAAGCGGATGACTTAGAAAAGCGCGCCAGTTTACTGCGCCGAGACTCTGTTCATGGTTCCTTCAACGGCAGCATAACTATTGATAAAGAAAATAATGTTATTCGCGCTAACGGCGCCTTTATTAAAATTATTTATGCAAAATTGCCGAGCGACATTGATTATACCTCCTACGGCATTAATAACGCTTTAGTTGTTGATAACACGGGTATTTGGAGTGATGAAGAAGGTTTAGGTCAGCACCTTCAATCAAAAGGCGTAGACAAAGTTTTATTAACCGCCCCAGCTAAAGGCGATATTAAAAATATTGTTTATGGCGTAAATGAAGAAATGATTTTAGCTGAAGATAAAATTATTTCAGCGGCAAGTTGTACTACCAATGCTATAACACCGGTTTTAAAAGCGGTTAACGATAAATTTGGTATTAAGAATGGTCATGTTGAAACTGTTCATTCATATACCAATGATCAAAACCTAATTGATAATTACCATAGTGCGCCGCGTCGTGGACGTAGTGCTCCGCTTAATATGGTTATTAGTACCACAGGGGCTGCTAAGGCCGTTGCTAAAGCTTTACCTGAGCTTAAAGGGTTGTTAACGGGTAATGCTATTCGTGTACCTACACCTAATGTTTCAATGGCAATAATGAACTTAAACCTTAAACAGACAACTGATAAGGCCGGCTTGAATGATTATTTACGTAATATATCGTTAAGCTCTAAGTTACAAAACCAAGTAGATTACACTGCATCAACTGAAATTGTCTCAACTGATTTAGTTGGTTCTCGCTATGCTGGTGTGGTTGATTCACAAGCTACGATAGTCGACGAAGACCGTGCCGTGCTTTATGTTTGGTATGATAATGAGTTTGGTTACAGCTGTCAGGTTGTGCGTGTTATGTATGAAATGGCAGGAATTTATGTGCCAACATTACCTGAAAATAATCACTAATTAATATTTTATTTTAGTTTAAAAACCCTCTGCTGAGGGTTTTTTTATCTCTAATTAAGAATTACTTATCAGCTTTGGCAGCAATAAATTCGCCCTGTTGAGCTGATACATGGCCGTTTACTTGGTCATTAAGCCAAACTAAATAATCCATTATTGGCATGGCTTCAGCATAATAATAGCCTTGGCCTATATCACAGCCGAACGCTTTCATTGCTTGTTCATCGGCTAAACTGTTAATGCCTTCAGCTACCACTTCTAAGCCTAAACTTTTCCCCATTTTAGCCATAGTTTGCACTATGACTTTGGTTTTCCTTGATTGACAAGCGTTCTCAACAAACTGGCGGTCAATTTTAAGTTCATTAAAAGGTAAGTTATTGATGTGGGCTAGTGAAGAATGAGAGCTGCCAAAGTCATCAATACTCATGGTTATACCTAACTCATTAAATAAATTGATAGAAATTAACGCTTGTTCGTTATCTGTAATGGTTGCGGATTCAGTTATTTCAAAAATAATTTTATCCGGAGATATTTCAGTAGCGGCTAGAATATCAACTACTTGCTGATAAAATATTGCTGAGCTGACATCTTTGCCGCTGATGTTAATTGATAACATGTGGTTAGTATTACCGTTATCAATAATATCTTGATGCTGAATAAGCGCGGTATTTAATGTCCATAAGGTTAATTCGTTGATTAAGCCGGTGTCTTGAGCAATATCAATAAAAACAGCAGGAGGAATTAAGCCTTCAGTTTTGTGTTGCCAACGTAATAAACACTCGCTGCCACAAACTCGTAAGGTTTTTAAGTCAATCTGGGGCTGATGATAAAGTTCTAAAGCATTAGTTTGAATTGCGGCTTTTAAGTCAGCGGCTAAATTTAAATGATGCTGCTGCTTTACACTGCCATCTTGTTCATAGCTCGCCCACATCTTTATGCTGTTCAATGCTTGCGAGTGGGCTAAAGTCGCGCAGTTGATCAAGGCATTACTTGTACTGGCATGCTCAGGGTAATTGGCCATGGAAATGTAAGCTGATAAAGGTAAAACTAATTGCTCTAATTGGAATGATGAAGACACTACTTTTTGTATCGACGATATTAAAATCTGATGGGATTGTGTGGTTTTATTATTATCTACCACTATAGCTAAGCTAAAATTGTCTAGCAGTGCGATTTTTTCATGTTTATCAGTTAACGCAATAATTGCACTGTTATGTGTAAACAAGGCTGATAGTTGTTTAGCTAATTTACGGTATAACATGGTGCGTTGTGTATCATTGATATACAGATTTATTTGCTCAATTTGCTCAGGTTTAATTAACATCAAACTAAAATTTGCTCGTGCGTTAGTTATCTGTTTTTCAATACTGCGCTGAAGTAATAATTGTTTAGGTAGTAGGGTATCAACATGATAATACAGCTCTTGCAGTCGGTCTTGCTCATTTCTTCTTACTCGCTCTGCTAATGCAAATGCCATAAAGCTAATTTCTATTAGTACAGCAATTAAAAAAGCACTTTTAGTTAAAAATGAATACTCCACTTTATTGAGTAATAATAAAGGCTGCATTGCTACGCCCACAAGCAGTGGTAACCACGAAATAAAATAGTATCGTGCCCACGAAAAAGTTTTCTTAAATTTAATGGCAATCAAGGTAATAGCAAGAACATAAAGCAGTGGTTGAATACTAAGAAATATTTTTGCTTGGCTAATGTGATCTAGCTGTATAGCAATGATTGCGGTAATAAATAAAGCCACAGCAAGAATTAGAACCGATTTATATAATTTCAGGTGGCTAGTTTCATACCTAAGGAAATAGACCGTAAAAAGCACCAAAAAAATAGCCGATAAATAATGAAAAAACAATGTGTGGTGATTGATGAATTGCAGAATGTTGACCGGAAAAAGATAATAACCAAAGCCATTAATACTGGCTAAAACTATAAAGGCCGATATTAAATAACCAAGGTAAATCAAGTAAATCTTATCTTTAAGTGCTTTATACAAAACAATATTATAAGTGGCGAACATCAACATAATACCGATAAAAGCTCCAAAGAGTAGCTGACTTAATTGAAGGTATTGTGCAAAACTATCTTTTTGATACAGAACAATTGGTACATTTGGCGGGCCGAAGGTTTTAATTTTAATCAGTAATTCTTTAGTTTGGTTTGCACTAAGAACAAGCTCAAGGTGTGGAAATATCAGCTTTGAGCTATTTTTGTTTATAATATTTTTTTGATCGAATGCATAAACTTGGTTGATGGTATTACTTTGGCTAATGTCATAAACATCAAAAATGGCTAATAGGGCATTATCGCCATGAAGCACTAATTCAGCCGCTTGTTGCTGATTGTTGGTAACTGAAATACGGATCCAATAATCTTTAGTATCTAATGCGTAAGGTATGGCGCGGTTAACAACGCCAGTGAATTCTTGGTTGACGATGCTTTCCACACTGGCATCGCTGTTCTCACTGACTAAGTAACTATATTGCTGGCTTATGTTTTCATCTTGAAGGGATATTGGGAAACTATCAGCGTCACTGGCTGCATGCCAGATAGAATATATAAGAGCAAGTAGCGCCGAAACGATAAAAGCGAATAAAAGTTGTTGAAAAATTCGGCCAGTAAAACGCAGTTTAGTTGCTAACAATTCTTTACCTATATTTTGCCACTGTATATTAGCTGCTATATTAGCGGATATCTTAACTAATACCAATGCGCTTAATTACTTAGAAAAACCTATGATTTACTACAAGTCGTTAATGCAGGGTTTTAATTATTAAAAAGTACAGCTTTTCACGTTACACTTACCGCATGCTTAAACCTAATTAATGTATACAGCGTTATTAACTAAAGAGAACCTTATGAGCGAAGAAACCATTTTTTCTAAAATTATTCGTCAGGAAATACCAACACAATTGTTATACCAAGATGAGCTTGTTAGTGCTTTTCGCGATATTTCACCACGCGCTAAAACCCATATATTGATTATTCCTAATAAGTTGATCCCAACGGTTAATGATGTCAGTGACGAAGATGAATTAGCTTTAGGCCGAATGCTCACGGTCGCGAAAAAATTAGCTAAAGCTGAAGGTATAGATGAAAGCGGCTATCGTCTAATTATGAACTGTAACGAACATGGTCGCCAAGAGGTTTTCCATATTCATATGCATCTTTTAGGTGGGCAAGATTTAGGACCTTTATTAGCTATTTAAGCCGCTATAAATTTTATAAATACCACTAAAAAAACAACTTAGACTGTACATTTTGATACAGCTTGTTATTATGCGCCCCAAGCCAAGGGGTGCATACAAATAACCATTTATTAGTTATGGTTTTTTATGCTGAGACTAACCGAACCCTTAGAACCTGACACGGATAATACCGGCGTAGGAATGGTTATTTTCACAGCAAATAAAATCACTTTTATTTGTACAGCGTAAATCTCTTTTTCAACTCGGTCCCGTAATTTATTATGAGATCAAAATGATACCAGTTAAATCTTCACTTGCACTCGCTATTGCTGCATCAATTAGCATGTCTGCTATTGCAGAAAATAATTCAAAATCAGAACAAAATATCGAAGTTATCACCGTACAAAGTGACTATCGCCAATTAAGTTTACACGAATCAACTTCTGCTTTATCAGTATTATCAGAGCAAGACTTAGCACTTCGAAGTGCACAAAATATTGAAGAAGTTATCGCTTCTATTCCTAACATCAATTTTGCCAGCGGTTCACAACGTGCGCGTTATTATCAAATTCGCGGTATCGGTGAGCGCAGTCAATTTACCCAACCTATGAATGCTTCTGTTGGTTTGATCATTGATGACATTGATTTTTCTGGTATAGGCAGTGTTGCCTCAACTTATGATATTGCTCAAGTAGAAGTATATCGTGGCCCACAAGGAACACGCTTTGGCGCCAATGCTTTAGCTGGTGTTATGTATATGCGCAGTAATGATCCTACTGAAGACTTTGAAAGTTCAATGCGCTTAACTGCAGGTAATTATAATAGCATGGGGGCTGGGTTAACTGTTTCAGGGCCAGCTAATGATCTTGTGAATTATCGCATGTCGGTTGAGCAATATAAAAGTGACGGCTTCATGGAAAATAGTTATCTAGGCCGCGATGATACCAATAACCGTGATGAATTAAGCCTTCGCGGTAAACTTGCTATAAAAGCCAGTGACGACTTAACTATTGATTTAGCCTTAGTACATTTTAACTTCGACAATGGCTACGATGCGTTCTCGTTAGATAATAACCGCGAAACTTTATCTGATGAACCTGGCTATGACAAGCAACGTACAACGGCAATGAGCGCGAAATTTACTTATGAAGCATTTCAAGGTTTTACCGTTGAAGCAATTTCTAGCATGGCGTTTTCAGACTTAGCTTATGGTTATGATGAAGACTGGGCTTATGGCGAATATGAGTGGATAAGTGATGAGCCTGAGTACACACCAGACCCATGTATTAGCCCAACAGGTTGTTTAGCCGATTTTGATGGCTACTCTTCAACAGATCATTATTTACGTGATCGGAATAATTACTCGGGTGAGTTACGCTTAATCTCAAAACCCGGACAAGAAATTTTTAACGGTACTACAGCATGGGTTGCCGGCATTTATACCAAACATGAAACAGAAAACCTAACCCGTATATATACCTACGCAAGTAGTGATTATTCTTCTGAGTTCGATGCCACCAGCTTTTCTACTTTTGCGCAGTTAGAAAGCCAAATCAGTAAAAAAATCACTTTAGTTACTGGTCTTCGTTATGAACATCGTCGTAGCGACTTTAGCAATTCTGATAACGTCGTTGATAAGCCTAGTGATGATATGTTAGGTGGTAAAGTAGTACTTTCTTATCAACTAGACACAAATAACTCAGTTTATAGTTCGATAAACCGTGGTTTCAAAGCAGGTGGCGTTAACGCCGATGGTAGCTTACCAGCTGAATTTCGTACCTACGACCCTGAATATGTTTGGAACTACGAAGTGGGTTACAAAGCGAATTTATTAAATAATACCGCTAGTATTCGTACGGCTGTTTTTTACATGGACCGTGAAGACATACAAATTAGTACATATCGCTTATCAGAGCATGGCAATAATGGCAGTGAATTTACCAGTTACTTTGCTAATGCCGCGCAAGGTTATAATAAAGGCATTGAAGTTGAAGGGAATTGGTTTATCTCTGATGCGCTAGAGCTTTATGGAGCGGTTGGTTTACTTGAAACTGAATTTAGTGGTTTGATTGACGAAGATGGTAACGAAGTTGCCAGTCGTGACCAAGCACATGCACCTAATTTTCAAGTTAACCTAGGCGTTAATTATTATCCTAATGATAACTGGCTAGTGAATGTAAGTTTTGATAGTAAAGACGGGTTTTATTTTTCTGATAGTCATAATGAAAAGTCGAGCACAGTTTCTCTTTTCAATGGCTCCGTTACCTATTTTGCTCAAAATTGGCAATTACGTGTTTGGGCTCGTAATATGTTTGATAAAGACTATGCATCACGTGGTTTTTATTTTGGTAATGACCCTCGTGATGGCTATACCAGCAAAGCTTATTATCAACTCGCTGAACCTGCTGTTGTTGGCGTAACATTTGATTATCAATTTTAAGCCTTTAACAGGTTATAATTAGCTTAATATTTATGGTTATAGCCACTTAATTTTTTGTTAAGTGGCTATTCTTTTGGAGCAAACATGCAAGTATCAATTGAAATTAGTCTTTACCCGTTAGCCGAAGAAAAGTTTAAAATTGAAATATGGGCTTTTATTAAACGTTTACGTAATGTTGAAGGGTTGAAGGTGGTTACCAATGGCATGAGCACACAAGTATTTGGTGAATACGACTTAGCCACTAGCAAGGTAATGGCTGAAATAAAGCAAGTGCATCAAAGCCTTGATGCCGCGGTATTTGTTTGTAAATTTATTGGTGGCGATCGCTCTGAAGTGATCCCAGAAGAGCTATGTTAAGCCAAATGCTTACCGAAACTTATCAGTATTTTCTAAGCTTGCCGCTGTGGGAATTACTCGCTGTGATCAGCTCATTACTTTATGTGGTGTTAGCTGCAAAAGAAAATAGCTGGTGCTGGCCTGCTGCTATCGTAAGTACGGTTATTTATACGGTAATTTTTTATGATGTTTATCTTTGGATGGATAGTATATTACAAGTGTATTATTTAGCCATGGCAATATACGGCTGGTATTGCTGGAATAATATACCTGCCCAAAATAAACAAGCACAAGCTATTCAATCATGGGCATTTAGCTGGCATATAAAAGCAATAGCGCTGCTGAGTTTTATTTCGGTTATTGTTGGTTGGTTGATGGCCAATTATACCCCAACAGATTTTCCATACCTTGACTCGGCAACAACAGTATTTGCGGTATTTGCTACCTATTTAGTTGCCAAAAAAGTACTAGAAAACTGGCTTTATTGGGTAGTGATTGACGCGGTCTCTATTTATTTATATATCGAAAAAGACCTGCAACCAACCGCCGTTTTATTTATCTTGTATGTATTTATTGCATTATTTGGTTATGTTCAATGGCAAGCCAATTATCGTAAAGCTGTGCCTATTGGTGTCAGCTCTTTTGAGCATTAATATTAAGCATGCCAAATATCATGCCTAGCCTATATGATGATATCAGCAAGTTAACTTGTTTCAGTGGCGGGGCTTGCCAAATTCAACCTATTGAAACAGGCAGTAGTCATCAATGTTTTAAGGTGAGTTATCATTCTTCAACTCATACGGGCTTAACCAATAATTACTTTGTTAAATATTTGACTGGGCGTGACACAGCTAGCACGGAAAAAATTGTTCATAGTGCTGCAGCCAAACAAGGTTTAGCGCCATTGGTTATACAGCAATGTGAAAATTGGCTGGTGTGTGAGTTTATTGACGGCACTTCTTTAACCTCTCACGAAGGTGCGATTAAAGATAAAGTTCAAGTGGCACTAGCTTTAATGGTTAAGTTACATAACCAAGTAGTAAGTGAAAATAAACTCGCGCCGTTAAACATCAGCGATATTATTCAGCAACTATTAATAACCAGTAATCTTACATCTGCTCATCAATTAGCTATTAAGCATTGGCTTAGTACTATCGATGAACAAATACAGTTACTTAATCAGCATAATAATTTATGCATTTGTCATGGCGATGTTAATTTTTCAAATATACTCATTGAGCAAATAAAACCAATTACTCAAAAAAGTGCGCCAATAAATAACTTACAAAAATATTGGTTGCTCGATTATGAATGCGCAAGTTTAGCACCAGCCGAATTTGATCTTGCCATGTTTATTGCTATTAATAATTTAGTGACTCATGTTGGGGAAGATATACAGTCTGACGTTATTAGTGTTTATCAGCAACTGAGCGGACATACCGTTAATATTGAGTTGTTAAACTATTATTTACCATGTTGTTATTTAATTAACGGCCTCTGGTATCAAGATGAAAGTCAAATTAGAGCAAATAAGCAATTTTTTCAATTACAAGCGCAAAGCCAGTTACAATGCTTTGACCGCTTTGGCTTATTATCAGAAAACTTAAGTGCTAAATGAGATAAACCGCTTAAAAGTCAAGGCAAGTGGTAATGACCTTCATAGTTAGCCCTCTATAATTAAAGAGTGAACAAACAGCGGTTGAATAATGTGAACTGGAAAGCTCTGGTAGAAGATAGAAATCGATTTTTTTGGCTATTGCAAAGCGCTGGCTGGTTTGGCTTTGCTTTGGTGCATTACCTTGGCTCTTTGTTACATGACTTACGTGACATCTTCGTTATTATCATCTTTTTAAATGCCTACGCAGGTTGGTTATTTACCATTCCTTTGCGTTATGTATATCGCCGTATTTGGGATTTCGCACCACTAAAAATAGCCTTCGTTGTTATTTTTTCTTCATATATCACCGGCGTTTTATGGCAAGTAGTTAAAAATATTAACCATTGGGAAATTTATAAACATGGTTATCGTCCTGATTTCTGGCTTTATTATACCGAATCGAGTGTTTGGTCGTTTTATATAATATTAAGTTGGAGTGGTTTGTACTTTGGTATTAAATACTACCAAATGCTGCAAAAAGAAAAGCAAAACGTGCTAAAGGCCAATACTGTAGCGCATCAAGCACAATTAAAAATGCTACGTTACCAACTTAATCCGCATTTTTTATTTAATACCCTTAACGCCATTTCAACGCTTATTTTGGTAGAAGAAAACAAAACTGCCAATCGTATGGTGACAAAGCTCAGCGAGTTTTTACGCTATTCACTTGATAAAGATCCAATGAAAAAAGTCACCGTTAATAGTGAAGTTGATGCGTTAACTTTATACTTAGATATTGAAAAAGTACGTTTTGAAGAACGACTAAGAGTGGTTTTTAATATCGACAAAGACTGCCAACAAGCCTTAGTGCCGAGCATGATATTACAACCTTTAGCTGAGAACGCGATTAAGTATGCCATTGCCGTTAAAGAGCAGGGCGGCAGTATTACTATTACCATTCAGCGCTTTGGTCATGATTTGTTAATTGAATTGGCTGATAACGGACCTGGCGCTGACATCGTCGATGGTAACTTATTCCGTGAAAATGGTTTAGGACTAACTAACAGCCGTGAACGACTTTCAGCATTATATCCGCATAACTTTTCATTGGTAGTTTCACATAATATGCCTACAGGTGTTAAAGTTAGTATTAGATTACCTTATGAATTGGAAAGCGAATAATGAGCCGTATATTCAAAACGATTATTGTTGATGATGAACCGCTCGCGCGCAAAGGTTTAGAAATAAGGTTAAAAGACTTTCCTGATTTTCAATTAGTTGCTCAGTGCAGCAATGGCCGAGAAGCGATAGAAGCTGTTCGTGCTTATCAGCCCGATGTCATGTTTTTAGATATTCAAATGCCCGGCTTAAATGGTTTCCAAGTTGTTCAGCAGCTTATCGACCAAAATTTACCCTTGCCGAATATTGTTTTTGTTACCGCCTTCGATCAGTACGCGATTAAAGCATTCGACGTACACGCGCTTGATTATTTGTTAAAGCCGGCTGATGAAATACGTTTGGCTCAAACCATAGATAAAATTCGTGCGCATATTGAGCAACATCAAAATGCGTTGCATGCCTCAGAGTTAGTTAAAATTGTTAGTGAAGTTACCGGTAATGATACCGATAATATTCTCGCTAAACTTGCTGAGAATCGTCCGGTAAATTTACATAAATATTCAGATATTTTAGCGATTAAAGATGCCGGCGAAACCAGCCGTGTACCTGTAAATGACATTTTATGGATAGATGCTGCTGGCGATTATATGTGCGTTCACACTGATGAAAGTACCCATATTCTCAGACAAACGATGAAGCAATTAGAAGAAAGTTTAGATCCTACTTTATTTATTCGTAGCCATCGTTCAACAATTGTTAATAAAAACTATATTAAAAAGTTTTGTAGCCAACTTAATGGCGAATACTTCTTGGTGATGAACAACGGTAAAGAGCTTAAAGTAAGTAGAAGTTATAAAGAAAAAGTTAAGTTAGCGGTATATAGCTAATATCAGTTTTTTGAAGTTTATCGAATCAGTTTTCTGCTGAAAAAATTTACGTATAAACTAAATCGTTTTAGAGCTTAAGCCATAGTTAAATCACTATGGCTTTTTTTGTTATTGTCGCTTTTATAAACTCGTTCATATTTTATAATAACGAACACTTTTTATATCGGGCATACTTTTATAACAAGAACAGCAAACGCTCTCTGCCAAGTAGTTTTCGCAACCTTAGCAGGGAATTCACAACAACTATGTTCAGACATAATTTAACTAAGTTATAAATTATGTCTGTGGATGTTGTTCATCATGCAATTCTATATTTAACTCAAGCACGTTTAATTCACCGCCTTTGTTATCAAGGTTTATTGACAGACTTTCATCTGATACCTGAATGTATTTTCGCAATACGGCCAAAATATCTTTAGTTAGATCAGGTAAATAATCAGGCTGTACCTTTCTATTGTTACGCTCATGGGCAACAATAATTTGTAAACGTTCTTTTGCCTTTGATGCCGTTGTTACCGGCTTGTCTTTTTTATGTAAAAAATAATCCAGTAATGCCATGCTAACCTCCGAACATGCGACTAAAAATGCCTTTTTTCTCTGCGACTAAAAACCTAAAATCAACGCTGTCACCTAATAAACGGTTAACAACATCTTGGTAAGCTTGGCCGGCATCACTTTCTTTATCTAAAATTACCGGCTCGCCAGCATTAGATGCCTTAAGTACCGCTTGTGACTCAGGAATAACACCAAGCAATGGAATGGATAAAATATCTTCTACATCTTCAACGCTTAACATTTCACCTTCAGTAACACGTTTTGGTGAATAGCGCGTTAATAATAAATGCTCTTTAATTGGCTCTAAGTTCAACTCTGCTCGGCGAGAGCGACTAGCAAGCATGCCTAAAATTCGGTCAGAATCACGTACCGATGAAACTTCAGGGTTGGTTGTCACAATAGCTTCATCGGCATAATAAAGTGCCATCATTGCTCCTGCTTCAATTCCCGCAGGTGAATCACAAATAATGTAGTCGTAAGTTTCACCAAGCTCAGTTAATACTTTACCAACACTTTCTTTATCTAAGGCGTCTTTATCGCGTGTTTGTGAAGCAGGTAAAATCGACAAAGTGCTAACACGTTTATCTTTAATTAACGCCTGGTTTAGCGTAGCTTCGCCCTTAATTACATTAACAAAGTCGTAAACTACTCGGCGTTCACAACCCATGATCAAATCAAGGTTACGTAAACCAATATCAAAATCTATCAATACTACTTTATGGCCTTTTAACGCTAGGCCAATACCAATTGCAGCACTTGATGTGGTTTTACCAACACCACCTTTACCTGATGTAACAACTATTATTCGTGCCATAGAGCAAATATCCTATAATAAATGTGAAATTAAATGAGTTTTGAAGACGTTAATTCGTTGTCATTCAAATGTATATAAACTGGCGAGGCCCAGTGTTGTTCCATCGACTCACTCAACCAATAATTACCGTTAATTGAAACCAATTCAGCTTCAAGGTTTTGACAATATATTTGTGCTTGTTGGTGTCCTTTTGCACCGGCAATTGCTCGGCCGCGCAGGGCGCCATAAACATGTATATTGCCATCAGCGATCACTTCAGCACCGGCAGAAACCGAGCCGATTACGACTAAGTTTTGACCTTGTGCGTATACCTGCTGTCCTGAACGAATTTGACCACGATGCACTTTATCGCTATATAATGCTGTTTTTTCTGGAAATACTTTGACCGCACTTTGCGCTTTACTTACTTCGCTATTGCCGGTACTTGTTGAAGACTTTTTAGCGCTATTAACAAAAGAGAAACCAAGTTTACGGATCAGTAATTTTTGTTCTTTTTCGATAGCGCCGGTAAAGCCAACAAAGGTAAAATTAAGCGCTTGAATTAATTCTTTTATCGCTAAATAATCAACTTCTCCTGCTATTTCCTCAATATTTACCACTACAGGTACAAGATTAAATAGATCAGGAGCTTGCGCAATTTTTTTGGTTAAAATGGCACGCACATCGGCAAGCACTGACGTTTTTAAATGCAAAACAGAAAGTGAAAAGCTCGTACATTTAAATTCGATACTGCTATTTGCCATAATTTGGTTTTCCTAAATAAAAACAACTTTATATCTAGATAAAAAGGGTTATAAGGCCTTTTTTAATGACGCAATTAATGCCATTTGGCTTTTGCTATCATGCTCTAGTTGATTATTCGCCATTAACAATGAATAACTTAAGTTAATTGACGCAACCAACAAGGCGCGCTCGCTGCTGGCAATACTGCTGTTGCTCTTTATATCATCACACAATGCAGCAAGGTTATTTGCTGCCTGCTTAAAATCTTTTGCTTGTTCTGTTGGGCAAGCAAACTGGTGCTGCTTTCCCATTATTTTAATGCTAATGCCGATTGTGTCTTGTGCAGACATTAACTGTGCTCTTGTGCACTTTGTAATTTAACTAAAAGATTGCTTAATACGTCATTAGTTTGCTTTTGTTTTTCTTCACTTTCTAAAGCTTCTAGTTGAAACACTTCATTTTCGTCTTTTAATAAAACATTTTGATTTTCAAGTGCAGCTATCTGGCTTTTTAAATGATTATTTTTTTCAATAATAAGTTCGATCAGTTGTTCGAGTTGATGGAGAGTATTTTCTGACATAAGGCGCTCTGGTTAACTGTGTTAATAAAGCAGCAAACTTAATCTAAAGTTAGTGTAAATGCTATTTTTAAGGGCAATAACTGCCTGATTTTTCGTTACAATTTGTACTGCGAACCACTAGATAGAATAACGATTATAAAATGAACTTTTTTAATGAAAAATGAACGATTTCATTAGCTATGAGTTTTGCTACTTTTAAGGGGGTTTTAAAGTATTTTCTCGGCCAGATTGCTAGCTGGTTAAAAAATAAAATAGCTCTGGCTATTTATTGACCCGATCACCCAAGTTAACATCACGATTACGCAAATATTCAAACTATTTAACAAGCGATAGCTTGAACTTATATAAAATAGGCGCATAGCGGCTAACAAAGAATGAGCTAACAAAGTCTTATCGGTTATTTAGTTAAGTAAATAATCATTCATCATTTGTTATTTATCTGTTTTTCTGCAAGCTTTTAGTGATTAATCATTGGTATACTTTGTTTAGTTATTGATGTTTAAAGGTAGTTGTAGATATGTCTTCAGATAAATTAGGCTCTAGTGTTAATTATAAACGCCAAGAAGCAGGTTATCGTGACCAAGCGTTAAAATTATACCCTTGGCTTTGTGGTCGTTGTGCCCGTGAATTTGTTTTTTCCACTTTAAAAGAACTTACCGTTCATCATGTCGACCATGATCATACCAACAACCCAAGTGATGGTAGTAATTGGGAATTGTTGTGTATTTATTGTCACGACAATGAGCACGATAAATATACTCAGCATGCAAAATATCAAACCGATGCCTCAAGTACCAACAACGAACAAGACTCAGCAACCTACAATCCCTTTGCTGATTTAAAGTCGATGTTAAAAAAATAGCAGGTTTAATAATAAATATGTCTGAGCAGCATCAGAAATAAAAAAGCTAAACATTTCGTTTAGCTTTTTTAATGAGTATTTGCTGTTAAGTGATTCGCCGTTGGTTTACGAGCTGTGCTTACTACTTTTCTGCGATTAACTATTATTTTTTACCAAGTAGGGTAAAGATTTTTTTAGCAATATCGGTATTATCTAACTTACCGTAAAATTGCTCGCTTTGCTGACCAAACGCGAATACAGGTACGTCAACTGCTGTATGACCACCCGATGTCCAACCGGTATTGGTTCTGTTATCAATAACCTTGTTTACTGCTTTATAAACTGCGCCAGCAACATTTGGTTTTTTCTTTTTAGTTTCACTCTTTTCTTGGGCAGATAATGCCAAAAATTGGGCAAGCGCTTCTTTAGCGTGATATTTCGCTTGTTGTAACTTCAATACTTCTTTTTTAGTTAGGCTGAAGTTAAATAACTCACTGGCAGCTTTTTGAGTAATGTCAATATTGGCTAATTTTTTTGAAATAGCTGTTGCTGACATTTTCATGGTTCTTAGTACATCAGGTCGCCACGCATAAGTACCATTGGCACCCAAAGTAAAGCCTCCAGTGCTATGGTCGGCGGTAATAACCACTAATGTGTCTGGGTTAGATTTAACATATTGCTCTAAGTATTCAACCGTTTTTGCTAAGTCATCTATTTCAGCAATTGAGGCGGCGATATCATTGGCATGTCCACCCCAATCAATTTGGCTAGCTTCAACCAACATAAAATAACCGTTGTCATTTTCTAATTGAGTAGTTGCCGCTTGTGTTAATGCTAAAAGGCGATGTTGATTACTATCATCTAAAGCCCAAGGTAAGCCTTTTTTATCAAATAAACCTAGCACAGGTTTATTCGCGGGTAGATCAGCTAGCTCGGCGTAATTATCAATATAATGAAAGCCGTTAGCTTTAAACTCTGCTACTAGATCACGGTCTTCACGAATAAAGTATTGCCAACCGCCACCTAAATAAATGTCTGCTTTAATGCCGTTATCTATATAACTATCAGCAATTTCATTGTAATTATTACGACTTTCATTATGGGCAAGGTAAGATGCCGGTGTTGCGTGGTTAATTTGCGAGGTTACCACCACTCCTGTTTTTTTACCTTGAAGTTTTGCCCATTCTAATACCGTTTGTACTGGATTTTTGTCAACATCAATACCGATAGCGCCATTATAGGTTTTAGTGCCTGATGATAAAGCTGTGGCACTTGCGGCAGAGTCAGTAACATAACCAGATACACGAGCAGGATAGGTACTACTCATGCCAACATTGTGACGATCAAAAACCGTTTCTTCTATAACCTCAGTATTAGGATCATCTTTAAAGTAACGATAAGCGGTTGTATAAGCAGGGCCCATACCGTCGCCAACGATCATAATAATATTTTTAGGCTGCGTAATCAGATTTGTTGGCTGCGAACTATCCAAAGTAGGTTCAGTTGTAGCACAAGAAGCAATGGCAACTGCCAAGCAAAGTGTAGAAAGTGTTTTTTTCATCAATGAATTCTTTTTATAATATGAAATGTAAGACTTGTTCGGGAGCGAACATGACCATAAGTTGCCTATGAATTATTATTATATTTAGACAAAAGCTAATAACTGCTACTGCGATTATTTCAAAAGCAGTTATTGATAGCAATAGTAAAACTTACGACATTTGATAAATATTGGCAATATAGCAAAGCCTTGAATTTATTGGCCTAGTTATACTTTCACTTCAATTGAATATCTAAAATCACGCTTTCATTTCTATCCTGTAAATTTATTGATTTTTAATTATTACACTTTTACAAATTAGCTTACTCAGCAGAGCAATACTTTGATTTAAGCCAAAGGTAGTTTGTCATTTTTAGCTATAGTTTAGTTATGTGCACTTCACTTATCACTAATAATTGATGGGGATTTATGACTGAGCAATTAAATAGACTGGATGAACTGATTTTAGCCGCTAAACAAGCTTCAAAACATGCTTATGCTCCTTATAGTAAATTCTATGTTGGCGCTGCAGCATTAACACTATCTGGAATAATCGTTTCAGGATGCAATGTTGAAAACGCTTCTTATGGTTTAACCATTTGTGCTGAGCGAAATTGCCTTGCTAGCGCCATCAACCAAGGAGAGCAAGCATTCTCCATCGTTGTAATTTATACCGAGCAAGAAGTTATCACGCCACCATGCGGCGCTTGTCGACAAGTTCTAGCTGAGTTTTTAACTTCATCGAGTACTGTTATCGGCGTTAATCACTTTGACCAACAAAAGCAATGGACAATAGCTGAATTATTACCGGATGCCTTTACTCCAAAAAACCTTTATGAATAAAGCTAAGTTAAGGGTTTCTTTTTTCAGTTAAATTAATATAAACATTGAGAACTAATATGTTATTACCACAAGAAATTATCCGTATTAAGCGTGATGGCTTAGTGTTAAATAATGAAAATATTCAATGCTTTGTTGATGGGTTAGTCGATGGCAGCTTTACCGACAGCCAAGTAGGCGCAATGGCGATGGCTATATTTAATAACGGCATGAGCACCGCTGAAACCGTAGCATTAACACAAGCAATGATGAATTCTGGTCAGCTAATGTCTTGGCCTGAAATACACAGCTTTAACGGTCCGATTATTGATAAGCACTCAACAGGTGGTGTTGGTGATAAAGTCAGTTTTATGCTCGGTGCTATTGTTGCAGCATGCGGCGGATATGTGCCTATGGTATCAGGTAGAGGGTTAGGGCATACCGGTGGCACCGCTGATAAATTAGAAAGCATTAAAGGTTTTAATGTTCAGCCCAGCATTAAACAATTTAAACAAGTGGTTAAGCAATGTGGTTTAGCGATAATTTCGCAAACAGAAAATTTAGCTCCAGCGGATAAACGTTTATATGGCATTCGTGACGTTAGCGCTACGGTCGAATCAATTCCTTTGATCACTGCGTCAATATTATCTAAAAAACTCGCTGAAGGGCTGGATGTTTTAGTGATGGACGTCAAAGTGGGTAATGGTGCTATGATGCAAGAAATGACGCAAGCACAGGCATTAGCGCAAAGTATTGTTGATGTTGCTAATGGCGCGGGCGTTAAAACTCAAGCAATTATAACTGATATGAATCAGGTTTTAGGAAATAGTGCCGGTAATGCTTTAGAGATGATCGAAACTCTTGAATATTTATCGGGTACTTATCGAGATAATCGTCTTCATGAGGTGGTGGTGAGTTTATCGAGTGCGATGTTAACAAATTCAGGTTTAGCTAAAAATGATCAAGAGGCATTAACACTAATTTCACAGGCATTAGATTCTGGTAAAGCGGCTGAAATTTTTGCGATAATGATCGCTTCATTAGATGGCCCAAGTAATTTGTTTGAACAACCTTGGCATGCAATGAAACAGGCAAATGTTACTCTAGATATTATTAGCACTCAAAGTGGCTATCTCGAAGCTATGGATACACGAGCAATTGGCCTAGCGGTGGTTGAATTAGGCGGTGGTAGAACAGCACCAAGTGATAGCGTAGATCATAGTGTGGGTTTTGATCAAATCTTAGCGCTTGGCACTAAAATCAGCAAGGGCGACATTATCGCCAGAGTGCATGCCAAAAATTTAACAAGTGCTAAGCAAGCAAGTAAACAATACTTAAATGCTGTTGTTATAAAGGAGGGAGCTGAGCAAAAAGAAAAAAGGCTAGCGCCGGTGATATACCAAACAGTTGGTTAAGCTTTCTTAATAAGTTTTCTTAATAAGTTTCGTAACAAATTTAGTAATAAGCTTCAGTAACTGCTTTGGTCAGCTGGGATTTGTGGCTTATTAGTTAATGTTGCTAATAAATTAGTTAATAAACTGCTTGCGCCAAAACGAAAATGATCACTACTTAGCCAATCATCGCCCAAAATATTGGTTGCCATATCCAAATAAATGGCGGCATCATCAGCGCTTTTTACTCCGCCTGCCGCTTTAAATCCTACCCTTGGGTTATGGTCTTTTATCGCGGTTAACATCACTTTTGCCGCCTCGGGTGTGGCATTAATAATAACTTTCCCCGTTGAAGTTTTAATAAAGTCACAGCCCGCAGCTATTGCTATTTCACTGGCCTGTTGGATCAGCGAAGAAGTTTTTAATTCACCAGATTCAATAATTACTTTTAACTTAACATTACCAGGGCATGCCTTCTTACAAGCACTGACCATATCAAAACCAACTTGGTTATTACCGGCAATAAGTGCGCGGTAAGGAAATACTAAATCTACTTCGTCTGCGCCATAGGCAATTGCAGCTTTGGTTTCAGCTACGGCGATGTTGATATCATCATTACCATGGGGGAAATTTGTCACAGTGGCAATTTTAATATCTGGGGTGTTTTGCTGCTGTAATTGTTTTTTAGCTAACGGAATAAAACGTGGGTATAGGCAAATAGCAGCTGTTTTACCTGCAACTGAGTTCGCTTGTTGGCAAAGTTTAATAATATCTTCACTGCTTTCTTGATCAGTTAAACTGGTTAAGTCCATTAACGATAGTGCTTGTTGGGCATAGTGTTGTTTGGTTGTCATAATGTTTCCTGCTATGTCTTTAATTTGTTTATCTATTCGTTACTTTGCTACAAGGAAATGAAGAAGCCGGCGATTGCTGCGCTCATTAAGTTGGCTAAGGTTGCAGCTAACATTGCTTTCATGCCTAAACGGGCAATATCATGCCTTCTATTGGGGGCCATTGAACCTATGCCGCCTAATAAAATAGCAATTGATGACAAATTAGCAAAGCCGCACAAGGCAAAAGTGACAATGACTTGGGTGCCAGCACTTAGGCTATCTTTTACTTCAACAAAATTTACATAGGCGAAAAATTCATTTACCACTACTTTCTGGCCAATAAAACTGCCAGCTTGTAACATTTCTTCTATTGGCACCCCAACAATAAAGGCAAGTGGTGCAAAAATATAACCCAGTAGAAATTCTATCGTCACGCCTTCATAACCTAATAGCGAAGCAAATCCGCCGACTAACGTATTTAATAGGGCAATTAGTGCGATAAAAGCCAGCAGCATAGCACCAACATTCACAGCTAATTTTAACCCTGAGGCGGCACCTGAAGCTGCCGCATCTATTACGTTAGCAGGTTTGCCTTGTTCATCTTGTAAATCTATTTCAGTCACAATTATTTTATCCGGCTCTGTTTCAGGGCAAATAATTTTAGCCATTAATAAACCACCCGGAGCTGCCATAAAAGAGGCAGCTATCAAATATTTAAGCTCAATACCTAAGCCGGCGTAACCAGCCAATATTGAGCCGGCTACTGACGCCAAACCACCAACCATAATGGCAAATAATTCTGACTGACTCATTTTAGCAATGTAGGGTCTAACAACTAATGGTGCTTCGGTTTGGCCAACAAAAATATTAGCGGTTGCAGATAACGACTCTGGTTTACTGGTTTTAAGTAGTTTTTGTAAGCCACCGCCAATAATTTTAATGACCCACTGCATAACATTTAAATAATAAAGTACGGATATTAAGGAGGAGAAAAAAATAATGGTCGGTAAAACTCTTACGGCAAAAACAAAGCCAATACCGTTTTCATACATGGCATCGGTACCTAAACCGCCAAATAAAAAGGCTATGCCGACTTTGGCGCTATCGATAACAGTTTGCACGCCATTAGACATTGACCCTAAAACATCTTTACCAAAAGGCACATATAAAACAAAGGCGCCAAGTAAAACCTGTAATAAGAAAGAAAAACCAACGGTTCGATAATTTATCGCTTTTTTATTAATAGACAGAGCAAAAGCAATTGCGAGTATACACACGATACCGATAAAGCCACGAAATGCTGTTAACTCCATATCAACCTCTTATTGTCGTTTTTCTTTAATTGATTAAATCGATTTAGTTATTTAGCTATATTCGTTATTTAATTTTTCGCTATGTAATTGGCGAATTTTAGCTTTAAGCACTTCAATTGCCATTCTGTTTTTACCGCCACGGGTAATAACTAGATCTGCCCATACTTTTGACGGCTCAATAAACTGATAATACATCGGCCGAACTGTTTGTAAATACTGCTGAGTAATTGAGCTTAAGGAACGATTTCGCTTGACCATATCTCGTTCAATTCTTCTTATTAAGCATATATCAAGCGGGGTATCCATATACACTTTTATATCAAAACATTCACGAAGGGCTTTATTAGCTAATAGCATAATGCCTTCTACTAGAATAATTTTAGCAGCTGCGGACATTTGACTTTGAGGACTACGGGTATGAGTTTTATAGCAGTAAATTGGGCTTTGCACACTTTGATGAGCTTTGAGTTGGTGTAAATGGTTAGCTAATAATTGATGATCAAAAGCATCAGGGTGATCATAATTAACCGTTTCACGCTCTGGTAAGGTTAATTCATTTTGGTCACGATAATAGCTGTCTTCACTGATCATAGAGATACTACCTTTACCTAATTCAGGTAATAACTCATCAAATAAGGTTTGGGCAAATAAGGTTTTACCTGACGCTGAAGCGCCGGCAATGGCGATAATAGTTACTTCATAATTAGTCATTAGGCGGTCTGCTTAAAGTATTAAAGTTAAAGCTAGCTTTACAATATAAAGCATCATTAGTAAAAAAATGCCACCTTTTTATGGCGCTACACTATACTCAATTTAATTTCTGTCGATGTTTAATGTTTTCATTTTGAAAAGTTGTCATGATAAAACGAATGTTTAACAACTATTTTTTCTAATAAAAGGATAATAAATGGCAAGGGTGATTGTATTAGTTATTGACAGTTTCGGCATTGGTCACGCCCCTGATGCCGAAGATTTTGGTGATGTTGGCGCGAATACCTTCGCCAGTATCGCCAACACTTACTTCGACGCAACTCAACAAGCTATTGCTTTACCTCATTTAACGTCAATGGGCTTAGTTAAAGCGTGTCAGCATGCTTCGGGCAGTATTTTTCCTCACCAAGGTGTAGAAACATTTAAAGGTGCTCATGGTTATGCTGCTGAAATAAGTACCGGTAAAGATACCCCAAGCGGTCATTGGGAAATGACCGGAGTACCCGTGTTATTTGATTGGGGTTATTTTACCAATAAAAGTGACAGCTTTCCTGATGATTTATTAGCTAAAATTAATACCGCCACGGGTTACGCTGGTGTATTAGGGAATTGCCATGCCTCAGGAACAAGCATTATTACAAGCCTTGGTGAGCAGCATATTCAAACTGGCTTACCTATTTGTTACACCTCGGCTGATAGCGTTTTCCAAGTAGCCGCTCATGAAGAGCACTTTGGCTTAGATAATTTATATCGTTATTGTGAAACGGTTAGAGGTTTGCTCGATGAATATAATATTGGCCGGGTGATTGCTCGGCCATTTATTGGAGATAACGCGCAAAATTTTGAACGAACCGGTAACCGCCGAGATTTTTCTGTACTTCCCCCGGCCAAAACAGTATTAGATAAATTAGTTAGTGCTGGCGGAGAAGTTATTAGTGTTGGTAAAATTTCAGACATTTTTGCCCATCAAGGTATTAGCCAAGCAACCAAAGCTACCGGTATTGAGGCACTATTAAATGCAACGTTAGATCATATCAGCAGTGCTCCCAATAATTCCCTTATATTTACTAATTTGGTTAATTTTGACCAAGATTTTGGTCATCGTCGTGATCCCATAGGTTATGCCCAAGCACTAGAAGCTTTTGATGTACGCATTCCTGACATTATTAATGAAATGCACCTTGATGACCTGTTGTTTTTAACCGCGGATCATGGCTGTGATCCAACGTGGCATGGTAGTGATCATACCCGTGAATATGTGCCGGTATTAGCCTATCACCACAATATAGACAGTATTAATTTAGGGGAACGCCAAAGCTTTGCTGATTTAGGCCAAACTATAGCTGAACTATTTAAGCTAGAGCCGATGGCTTATGGCAAAAGTTTTTTATCAGCGTTAAATTTTAAGGAGTGATTATCCAAAACTAAAGCCAAATGCAATTAGCAACGTAAAACAACTTTGAATTAGTAATAATAAAAAGCTAAAAAACTATTATTCATGCTGTAAACCGACACAGAGCGGTAATGAAGGAAATTAATCATACTAATAATGTAAAAATAAAAGTCCTTGGGAGAAAACCACATGAAGAAATTTAAACAGCAACTATTGTCCGTGTGTTGTCATTCAGCCATTATTGCGTGTGCAACCAGTGCTTCGTCCGCATTTGCCGAAGAGGCTCAACCAGATAAAATAGTTGGTTTAGAAGTTATTGAAGTAACAGCTCGTAAGCGCGTTGAAAATGTGCAAGAAATTCCAGTTTCGGTTACCGCATTGCAAGGTGATAACCTTGAAGCGTATAGCTCGGCGGGTATGGATATTCGTTTTTTAAATGGCCGTATTCCTAGTTTATCAGTTGAGTCTTCATATGGTCGTACTTTTCCAAGGTTTTATATTCGCGGTTTGGGAAATACTGATTTTGATTTAAATGCCTCACAACCGGTTTCTTATGTTGTTGATGAAGTCGTTCAAGAAAATGCTATTTTAAAAGGCTTTCCGGTATTTGATGTTGAACGCGTCGAAGTTTTACGCGGTCCTCAAGGTACTTTATTTGGCCGAAATACTCCCGCAGGTCTGGTTAAATTAGACTCGGTAAAACCCTCACAAGAAGATGCCAATGGTTACTTATCGGTTTCTTATGGTTCAAAAGGTACTACTGATCTAAAAGGTGCTTTTGGTACTACACTGACCGATAACTTATCTGCACGTATTTCGGTATTACATCAAGACCGTGATGATTATATTGATAACCAAGCGCCAGGTTTTGAGCGAAAAGATGTCTTAGGTGGTTATACCGACCAAGCAGCACGTTTTCAGTTATTGTATGAAGCCGATGATTTTACTGCCTTGTTTAATTATCACATGCGCGACTTAGACGGTAAACCGATTGTATTTTACGGCAACGCTATTGAGCAAGGCAGTAATAAACTTGTAGCTGGCTTTGACCCTGATGTCGTTATGCATGACTCAGCTGATAATGCCACTCAACAAGTACAAACCGAAGGTTCGAGTTTAAAGCTTGAATATGACTGGGGTGATTACACCTTAACTTCAGTAACTGGCTATGAAAGTGCAGAAATTTATTCACAAGGTGATATTGATGGCGGTTATGGTTGTGGTTTTTGTGGAACGGATACTGGCCCCGGCTTTATTCCTTTAGCTTTTGAAAGTGCAGACGTAATTCCGGATCATACTCAGTTAAGTCAAGAGTTTAGACTCTCAAGTAATTTTACCGGTGATTTTAATTACCAACTAGGCTTTTTCTATTTTGATGAAGAGCTCACAATTTTAAGTATTGCTTTCAACGCATTAGCTTACCCTGCACAAGACGCTTATGCCATTCAAGAACAAGAGACTCAAGCTTGGGCAGTATTTGGCTCGTTTGATTACCAGTTCACCGATAAGTTCTCATTAACTACCGGTATACGTTACTCTGATGATAGTAAAGACTTTGTCGCCGAACGTTACTTTTCATTAATACCAGATGCAAATTTTAACCCGTCAGGACCGTTAGACCCAGTTTATATAAACAAAGATGACTCCCATGTTAGTTGGGATTTAAGTGCTAGTTATAAATACAATCAAGATGTGAATTTATATGCACGTTTAGCGGATGGTTTTCGCGCCCCAAGCATACAAGGGCGAGTAGCTTTTGCCGACGCGGTTACCGTTGCTGAGTCTGAAACAATACTATCGTTTGAAACAGGGATAAAATCAGATGTTATGGATAACCGTGGGCGAGTCAATGCTTCGGTGTTTTATTACAGCATAGATGATCAACAAATTACCGCTGTTGGTGGGAACGATAACGGAAACCAGTTAAAAAATGTCGATGAAACTGTTGGTTACGGGGTAGAATTTGACGCCGAGTTTATGGTCACTGACAACTTAACCATGACTGCTAATTTTAGTTATAACAAAACTGAAATTAAAGATGCCGATTTGGCAGTGGATGTATGTGCTTTTGGTAACTGTACCGTTACTAATCCACTACGAGATGATGGTAAAGCGCTATTAAATGGCAACAGCTTACCACATGCACCAGAGCTTATTTATAATATCACTGCCCGTTACACCAAAGAAATCGGAGCAGGTGAGTTTTATATTTATACCGATTGGTCGTATCGTGACGATATAAACTTCTTTTTATATGAGTCCGTGGAATATCAAGGCGACTCTTTATTAGAAGGGGGCTTACGTGGCGGTTATATTTGGGAAGCGGACAACTTTACTTACGAGCTGGCTGTATTTGGTCGTAACATTACTGATGAAGTGCAAACCATAGGTGCGATTGATTTTAACAATAGAACAGGTATGGTTAATGAAGGGCGCTTTGTTGGCGCAGAATTTAAAGTGGCGTTTTATTAACCACGAATATTTAAATATAACAAATTAACTATTTCGATAATTTCTTTGTATAAAAATGGCTAAACGGAAAATTCGTTTAGCCTTTTTCTTGGTTATACCTTTTTGAACTCTAAGCTTGATAGCTGCTTATAAATTTATATTTTTTACTTAAAGTAAACTTTCCAAGGTTAAAAGCATCATTTCTTTGAAGGTGGTTTCACGCTCATCCGCGGTAGTTTTTTCACCCGTTTTAATATGATCACTAACCGTTAATACTGTTAAAGCCTTTTTACCGCACTCGGCAGCAACGCCATATAAACCAGCGGCTTCCATTTCTACGGCTAAAATGCCGTATTTCTCCATTGCTGAAAACATTTCAGGTTGTGGTGTATAAAAAAGATCTGCAGTGAAAATATTACCAACATGTATCTTCTGGCCAAGTTTATCTGCGGTATCAGCAACTTTACGTAATAAAGTAAAATCAGCACATGGCGAAAAATCGCAATGATTTAGCCGCATACGATTAACATTAGAGTCGGTACTGGCAGACATACCAATGACAATATCGCGAATTTTTATATCATCACGTACTGCTCCACAAGAACCAATGCGGATAATATTTTCTACATTGTAATGAGTATAAAGCTCTGTGGCATAGATAGAGATAGACGGTACGCCCATGCCTGAGCCCATTACTGAAATAGCTTTACCTTTGTAGGTGCCAGTGTAGCCTAAAATATTACGCACCCGCGTTACGCACTTGGCGTTGTCTAAAAAGTTTTCGGCGATAAATTTTGCTCGAAGCGGATCACCCGGCATTAGTACGGTGCTGGCGAAATCATCGGGTTTTGCTTCAATATGAGGTGTGGCCATAATGTTACCTTTATCAGTAAGTTATTTAGCTTAAAGTCGATCTTAAATGGTCAATAAAACAGTATAGCTAGTTTTGATTTTATTCTCTGGTTAATTGTCTTTTGCTTTTTGTAGTTGTTGCTTTTCATGAGTAGATAAAAAGCTCATTGCTAAAGCATTTTCTTGAAGTTTGCTGATGGTTTTCTCATCAAAGTGTAATTGCTGTTTGGCTAAGGTAAATTCATGTTTTAATTCAATGCCTTCAACTGCAGGATCGTCAGTATTTAAGCATACCAATAAGCCATTTGCCAAAAAGGTGAGAATAGGGTGCTCAGCTAAATTTTTTACCGTACCTGTTTGTAAATTAGAAGTTAAACATGACTCTATAGCAATATTATTTTCTTGCATATAAGTCATTAATTTGGGATCGTGCTGGCAATTTACACCATGGCCAATACGTTCTGCGCGTAACTGTTTAATTGCTTGCCAAACACTTTCAGGTCCGGCCGCTTCTCCGGCATGAATAGTAATATGTAAACCTGCATCACTCACTTGCTTAAAATGCGACTCAAATAGCTGGCCGGGAAAGTTATATTCATCACCGGCTAGGTCAATAGCAATTAGTTTATCTTTATGCGCCAATAAAGCGTCCAGCTCTATTTGACAATTTTCTACGCCAAAAGTACGGCTTAGAATACCAATTAAGTTAATTTTTACCGGAAATTTTTTTATGCCTGCTGCAACGCCATCAATTACGGCAGCAACCACGTCTGTAATCGGCAGGTTGTGGGTCATTGCCATATAAAAAGGTGAAAAACGTAATTCAGCATAATCAATGCCGGCGTTGTATACATCTTCAACATTCTCAAAAGCAATACGTTTACAATCATCTAAGGTTTTTAAAACTTGTACGCCCCAGTCAAGTTTTTTTAAAAAGGCGAGCAAGTCAGCTTCATTTTTGGTGATGGTAACATAGGGAATAAAGTCTTCGAAGTTGGCTACAGGTAACGTAATGCCATGATGTTGAGCCAATTGCCAAATAGTGCTCGGACGAATATTGCCGTCTAAATGACGATGTAAATCGATAAGGGGTAATTGCTTATTTAACATGACTATTCTCTTTTAGCTGATAGAAGCACACAAGTTATGGTGTTAATTCTAGTGATAATGCGAGATTTGCGCTATTTGATCTAAACATTAAAATAAATCATTACTTTATTTTATAATAGCAATCAAGTAACAACACTGTTAAATTACCCGCCCTAGAGCCTGATAGCATTAATAAGTCAAAAAATTAAGAGAATAATTATGTCTTACCAAACTGATGATCTTCGTATCAATAAAATTAAAGAATTATTACCACCAGTCGCCTTACTTGAGCGTTTTCCAGCTTCTGAAAAAGCTACTGCCGCCGTTATTAATTCACGCGAAGCCATTCATAATATCTTCAAAGGTAATGACGACCGTTTATTAGTGGTTATCGGCCCATGTTCTATACATGACACTGAGGCTGCAATGGAATACGGTCAACGTTTAGTGCAGCTACGTGAAAAATACCAGGGTACATTGGAAGTTGTTATGCGTGTTTATTTTGAAAAGCCTCGTACAACTGTTGGCTGGAAAGGTTTAATTAACGACCCATATTTAGATAACAGCTTTAAACTTAATGACGGCTTACGCATGGGGCGTAACTTATTAGCGCAATTAAACGACTTAGGCTTGCCAACGGCAGGTGAGTTTTTAGATATGATAACGCCACAATACATGGCTGATCTTATGTGTTGGGGCGCAATTGGTGCTCGTACTACCGAAAGTCAGGTTCATCGTGAATTAGCTTCTGGCTTGTCTTCACCAGTTGGCTTTAAAAATGGTACTGACGGTACGATAAAAGTGGCGATTGATGCCATTGGTGCAGCAAGTGCACCACATCATTTCTTGTCAGTTACTAAATACGGTCATTCAGCGATTGTTGAAACTACCGGAAATGAAGACTGCCATATTATTTTACGTGGTGGCAGAAGTACTAATTATGATGCTGATAGTGTTAAAACGGTAACCGACCAATTATCAGCTTCAGGTTTAAATACAAAAATCATGATTGATTTTAGCCATGCGAACAGTAGCAAGAAGTTTGAAAATCAAATGTTAGTTTGTGAAGATGTTTGTGCCCAAATGGCTGGTGGTAACGACAATATTTTCGGCGTGATGGTAGAAAGCCACCTTGTTGAAGGTCGTCAAGATTTGATCGACGGTAAAGCTGCAGTTTATGGCCAAAGTATTACCGACGCTTGTATTGGTTGGGCTGATACTGAAAAGTTACTGGCTCAACTTGATGAAGCGGTATTAGCACGTCGCGCAAAATAAGCAGCGAAACTTGAATACCTTAAAGGCTATTTAGCAATAAATAGCCTTTTTTAATGCCTACGTTTAGACATTATCATGTTGTTTACTGAAAATTTAACTGGAAGTTTATTTTGTAAACTAAATTGCTCAAATTGAAATTGTTCTAGGTTATTATCTAATAGTGCTTGGCTAAATACCTGCTGATTTTCATTATCACTTGCTTCAAAAATATCGACAATTTGATGGCGAGCTGAACAAGGCAATATATTACTTTCAATATCGCTTATCATCACTAACGCATAAGCACCTAGGCTTACATGGCCACCATATGATAAATTAACAGGGTAGTGTGGATCGCCTACATCCCAATTGATGCCGCCAATAATAATAGGATGTTGTGTATTTATTTCTTCAATTGCCTTTTTTGCGCCGAAAGCCATCGCATCGTTAGCAGCCCAAATAATATCAAGATGTTGCCGCTTCAAAACACCTTTCACTTTTTGATACGCTTGTTCTTTATCCCAGTTTGCCACCGTGCTATCAACAACAATAAGTTGCTTGGTTTCACTAACCACTTGATTAAAGCCGCGCTGCCTTTGTATAGCCGCTGCTGTCGCAAAATCCCCTTGAAGTGCTAAAACATAAATAAATTGGCTGTGATTTTCCTCTATTACATCTGCATTTAGAGAAATCAGGCCAGTGAGTAATTTTTTGCCTGCGGTAAAATTATTGGGCAGCAAGCTACCAACAACCCCTTGTCGTACTTTGGCTGATAGCTGTAATAATTCTTGTTCATTAAAACTATTTAATAACATGAAAATAGGAATATTATGATGAACTAACTGCTTTGCGATGCTCTTCGCTTTACCTTTTTCATTCACCAATACCACATAATCAGGCTCATGTGAGAGTATTTGTTCCACTTGAGATTGCATCAACACATGATTACGGTATGAATAAAGTGTGACTAAATTGATAGACAAGTCAGCAGCCGCAGCTTCCATAAAGCGAGTAACATTTTGCCAAAAATGACCGGTAGTATTTTGGCTTGGAAAACCAGGATTAAGAAACACAACCTTTAGCTCTTTAGCTTGAGTTGTTATCGGATGAATAAACAGCACAATACAGAGCAACAACATAAGTGTATTCTTCATCAAATTCATGTGTCTGTTTTGTTAAGTGGTAGTTTTAAGTGTAGCTAGTGATAATTCTATCGACAACTATATTGGTAAGCTAAAAATTCTGTTTTGCTGTTAACGCTAAAATATTATCTTGTGCGCGTACTAAACTTTCACTCACTGTTTTTGTATGTTTAATCGTTAGCGTAAGTGGCAGATAACTTATACTGTTGTTTTGCTCACAAACCATAAAACCATCTTTTCCATCTAATAAGCCTTGTACTGCAGCAACGCCCATTTTAGTTGCAAGTATTCGGTCTTTGGCATCTGGCGATCCGCCGCGCTGAATGTAACCAAGTACACATGCGGTACAATCAATGCCTGATATTGTAGTTAAATCATCGGCCAGTTTTGTTATTCCGCCTTGCCATAAATTTTCAGCGACAACAATAATATAGCTATGATGATGCTGTTTTTTTGCCGCGTGAATATCAGCAGCTAATTTTTCTAAAGTCTCTTTCGCGTTATCAGGGGAGAAATTTTCAAAAGATATCACCTGCTCAGCAGCGCAAGCGATACCCACGTTAAAGGTAATATGACCACTGTGTCGGCCCATTAATTCAATTAAAAATACGCGTTCAAAGGCATCGGCAGTATCACGAATTTTATCGATAGCATCTAAAGCGGTATTAATCGCAGTAGAAAAACCAATGGTATAATCCGTACCATCTAAGTCATTATCTATAGTGCCAGGAATACCGATAACTTGACCGTGCCAATGATCTTGCAACGATAACAAGCCTTTAAAAGATCCGTCACCACCAATAACAATGAGCGCATCAATTTTATTTTTAAGTAGGGTGGTAGTCGCTTGTTTAAGACCTTGTGGCTGTAACATTTGTGGGCAGCGTGCACTTTTTAATATGGTACCGCCTAATTGAATAATACTGCTGACATCGCGTAAAGTTAACGGTTTACAGTTATCATCAATTAAACCGTTATAGCCATGGTAAAAACCAATCACTTCAATATCAAAATGACTTGCTGCTAGCACGATAGATCTAATCGCTGCATTCATGCCGGGGGCATCCCCACCACTTGTTAATATGCCAATACGTTTTATCATAATAAACAGACTCTTAATTAGTAGTATCGCGATAATAAGCATATACCTAAGCCTATTATAAATGAAGACTATTACTTTAATTTATTTATAGTTTCTTATCTCAAGCTAGCATGTTTACTGTGGGTGTTTACGAGTAAATAATTATGCAATTTAGGTTTACTTGATCTAGCTCATTTTTTTGTCAATGATGATTGTATAAAAAATAACCACTGCACTATCTTTATAGTAGGGTAGTTTGAATAAAGTGAGGACAGTATGAAATATTTTAATTTTGCATTATGCGTACTGGTACCAGCTATTTTAATAGGCTGCGACTTTGGGCCACAATCTCCTAAAGGTTTTAGTTTGCCGGAAGGAAATATCGATAACGGTAAACAAGTATTTTTATCGTATCAATGTTTATCATGTCATCAACTTAGTGGTTTAGAAGCTCCTGCAGAGCTTAATAAAGATCCTAATATTGCAGTTAAACTTGGCGGCAAGTCATACAAGGTAAAAACTTATGCTGACTTACTTACTTCAGTGATTAATCCATCGCACAAAATTGCCAAAGGTTACCCAATTGATACATTACAAAGTGAAGGAATATCTAAGATGCCTAGTTATAACGATATTATGACGGTAACAGAATTAGTTGATCTCGTTACATTTTTGCAATCGAATTATGAACTAATACCCTATGAGAGAAGTACTTATCAGTTTTATGGTTATTAAAATATACATAAATACTTAAAGGAGAATTTCCATGAGTAAACTTTTATATATTGTTGCTGTTGATGGTAGCGAATGGGCAAAAAGAGCTGTACAAAGAGCGGTTAATCTTGCTGAGCAAACTCATGCACAGGTCAAATTAATTACGGTGATGAATTGGTCATATATGCAACCTATGGCAATGGAAGGAATAGCTCCACCATTATTAGATAAAGATACTGAGCAAGCTAATACCGAAAAAAGCATACTCACTCCTTTAGTTGAACAATATAAAAACTCCGCAGTAAAAGTCAGTAGCGAAATATTATGGGGTGACGCTGTTACGGAGATCTTAAAACAGGTTAAAGATCGCCACGCGAATATGCTCTTTGTTGGCCGTCAGGGTAGATCCCGTATTATAGATTTAATGTTGGGCAGTGTTGCTAACAAACTTGCTCATCGAGTTGGGGTGCCAATTGTATTAGTGCCATAATTTTTTGCTAGTAATGATCATGTTTATTAAAAGGGTTTTTGGTGGTTTAGTTATTTTAATATAGAAATTCAAAGGTAATGAAAGCTACAAAAAAGCCCTCAAATGAGGGCTTCAATTATTCACAGATACTAATTTTTAGTAATTAGAATGCAGCGTTGTTTGGCGTGCGTGGGAATGGAATTACATCACGTACATTTGATACGCCAGTAGCATAAGCGACTAAACGTTCAAAACCTAAACCAAAGCCAGAGTGTGGCACAGTACCGTAACGACGTAGATCGCGGTACCAGCTGTAATCTTCTTTATCTAAGCCCATTTCAGCTAATCGTGAGTCTAAAACATCAAGACGTTCTTCACGTTGGCTACCACCAATTATTTCACCAATGCCAGGTGCTAAAATGTCCATAGCAGCAACGGTTTTACCATCGTTATTTAAACGCATGTAGAACGATTTAATATCTTTCGGGTAGTTTTGTAAAACAACAGGGCCGCCAACATGCTCTTCAGCAAGATAACGTTCGTGTTCTGAATTTAAATCTACACCCCAAGAAACTGGGTTTTCAAACTTCTTACCGCAATTTTCTAAAATGGTGATGGCGTCAGTGTAATCCATACGCACAAATTCACTTTCAATCACTGAATTTAAACGATCAACTACCGTTTTATCAACACGCTGTTGGAAAAACGCCATATCATCAGCACGCTCTTCTAATACAGCTTTAAATACGTAACGTAGCATTTCTTCAGCGAGATCTGCTGCATCTGATAAATCAGCAAAAGCGATTTCAGGCTCGATCATCCAAAATTCAGCTAAGTGACGGCTGGTATTTGAATTTTCTGCGCGGAAAGTAGGGCCAAAGGTGTATACTTTTGATAAAGCGCTACAGTAAGTTTCAACGTTTAATTGGCCAGATACTGTTAAGAAGGTTTCTTTACCAAAAAAATCTTGGTTGTAATCAACTTCACCTTTATCGTTACGTGGCAAGTTTTCCATATCTAAAGTACTAACACGGAACATTTCACCGGCGCCTTCACAGTCACTACCAGTAATAAGTGGCGTGCTGATCCAGAAATAACCTTTGCTATGTAAAAAGCGATGAACCGCTTGCGCCAAACAGTTACGTACACGAGTTACCGCGCCGCCAATGTTGGTACGAGCACGTAAATGCGCTTGCTCACGTAAAAATTCAATGCTGTGACGTTTTGCTGCCATAGGGTATGTGTCAGGATCATCAACTAAACCTAATACTTCAACAGCAGTGGCTTGCACTTCAAACGCTTGGCCTTTACCTGGAGACTCAACTAAAATACCAGTAACTTTTACAGAAGCACCGGTAGTTAGTTTTAAAACATCAGTTTCATAATTGTCTAATTCTTTAGGTACAATTGCTTGAATAGCATCAAAACATGAGCCATCGTGAATGGCTAAAAATGAAATACCTGCTTTTGAATCACGACGCGTTCTGATCCAGCCGTGTACTGAAATTGTTTCATTAACGGGGTATTTACCTGCTAATAAATCAGTAATTGCTATAACTGACATTAAATGACCTCTTATCTCTGTCAAAATTGCTCTTGGTTTAGGGCATGATATGTTACAGTCCCCAGTATCTTTCTCAAGTAAAATATGAGATTAAACGCATTAATGTGCAAATAAATTAGGAATTTTTAAATAAATAGTGAAAATGGATAAATGGGCAGGCGAAGAGCGCAGAAAAACAACAGATAACTGGCATATTATTGCTCGTGTATTAAGCATTGGTGGATGGCTATTTTTTATTGCTGCGTTAATTCTTTCTTATTATGCGGCGCCTGAAAAATCATACGGTTTGGTGCGTTATCATCATCTCGAAGTACGTGACTCTTGGTTAACGCCGTTAACAGGTTACCTTTTTGTCGTGTTACTATTCAGTGCGTTTAGTAGTTATTTAGCTATTCTAATTAATAAATACCGTCAGCGACGTACTATGGACAATACCCATTTTAATGTGGTGTTATTATTGGTGATCAGTATTGCTTGGGCTAGTTATATTATTTTCCATATTAATAAATAACCCAAGACTCACTTTTAATTGCCGCTGGTATTATTCACCAATAAAGCAATCATTCTCATCTAAAACGGTAGTAATAGCGGCAATTACTTTGCTTAATTCTACCGGCGAGATAATAAATGGCGGCATAATGTATATAAGCTTGCCAAACGGGCGGATCCACACGCCAAGTTCAACAAAACGTTTTTGAATTTGGCTCATATTTACCAGGCTTTTTACTTCTACTACGCCAATCGCGCCAATAACACGGGTGTCAGCAACTTGGCTGTGCGCACTTAACGGTAATAATTCTTGTTGCAGTTGTAGCTCAATAGCTGCTATTTTCTCTTGCCAGTTATCTTTTATTAATAAGTCTAAACTGGCATTGGCAACAGCACACGCTAGTGGGTTACCCATAAAAGTAGGCCCATGCATAAAGCAGCCTGCTTCACTATTACTGACGGTGGTTGCTACATTGTCAGTACACATGGTTGCGGCCAAAGTCATATAACCGCCAGTTAACGCTTTACCTAAGCATAAAATATCAGGGGTTATTGCTGCCCACTGGCAAGCAAATAATTTTCCAGTACGGCCAAAGCCGGTGGCAATTTCATCGGCTATTAATAGCACTTGGTATTTATCACACAAAGTGCGACAAGCTTTTAAATACTCTGGGTGATAAATACGCATACCACCTGCGCCTTGTACTATAGGTTCAATAATAAAAGCTGCAAGTTCTTGATGATGCTCTGCAAATAAAGCCTTTAACTCAGTAAGTTCGCTTTCATCCCATGCATCGCCAAAGCGAGTTTTAGGTGCTGGGGCAAAATAATGTTTGTTGATAACATTCTCAAACATTTGATGCATACCATTAACGGGGTCGCAAACTGACATAGCGGCAAAGGTATCACCGTGGTAGCCATTTTTTACCGTTAATAACTTAGTTTTATCTGTTGCTTTATATAAGTTAGGCTGTGAGGCTTTAACAGCAAACCAATATTGATATGCCATTTTCATGGCAACTTCTACTGCCACAGAACCACTGTCTGATAAAAATACCTTCTGTAATGGCTCAGGCGTTAACTCAACTAATTTTTGGCAAAGGTCAATTGCGGGTTGATGGGTTAAGCCGCCAAACATAACATGTGAAACTTTTGCCGCCTGCTCTGTAATTGCTTTAGTTAGTGCAGGGTGGTTATAACCATGAATAACAGCCCACCAAGATGACATCGCATCTATGACTTTTTCACCACTACCGAGCTGTAAGTGAACACCGTGTGCTGATTCAACAAAATAAGATGGCAGAGGTTTGCTCATTGAAGTATAAGGATGCCAAACATGTTGACGGTCAAAGTCGAGTGGTTTTGTTTGTTTATTGCTCATATGTAAACTTATAATTAAATTGAAGGTTGACATCATGGTTTTGCTGGCTAGACTACCCGTTAATATTTGATGATGCAAATGATACCAAGCAGTTAATTATTTCGTTTGGTTTAAAGTTGTATTTTTAGTCTCAAGCTTTTTAGGTAGTAAATATGTCTGTTATAGAAAACTCAAATGAACACGCTCAACCTCGTCATAATTGGACAAAAAGTGAAGTACAAGCATTATTCGAATTACCCTTTAATGACTTAATGTTTCAAGCGCAAACGGTTCATCGTCAACATTTTAATCCGAACGAAGTACAAGTGAGTACTTTATTGTCAATTAAAACCGGCGCGTGCCCAGAAGACTGTAAATACTGCTCGCAAAGCTCTCGTTATAAAACTGACCTTGAAAAAGAACGTTTAATGGAAGTTGATAAAGTACTTGAAGCAGCACAAGCAGCAAAAGCACAAGGCTCAACTCGTTTTTGTATGGGCGCAGCATGGCGTAACCCTAAAGCGCGTGACATGCCATACGTATTAGATATGGTAAAAGGCGTTAAAGCACTAGGTTTAGAAACCTGTATGACTTTAGGTATGTTAGATGAAGACCAAGCAGCGCAATTAGGCGATGCGGGCTTAGATTATTACAACCATAACCTTGATACTTCTGAAGAGCATTACAATCAAATTATCACTACCCGCAGTTATCAAGACCGTTTAGACACGTTATCGAATGTACGTACTGCGGGCATGAAAGTGTGTAGTGGCGGTATTTTAGGTTTAGGTGAACAAGCTAAAGATCGCACTTCGATGTTAGTGCAATTAGCCAACTTAAATCCACAGCCAGAAAGTGTGCCAATTAATAAGTTAGTTAAAATTGAAGGTACACCATTATCAGATGTTGATGATTTAGACGAATTCGACTTTATCCGCAATATTGCCGTTGCTCGTATTATAATGCCGAAAAGCCATGTACGCCTTTCAGCAGGTCGTAATGAAATGAACGAACAAATGCAAGCGATGTGCTTTTTAGCCGGTGCCAACTCTATATTTTTTGGTTGTAAGCTACTAACCACGCAAAACCCTGAAACTAATAAAGATATTTTATTATTCAATAAATTAGGCATTAATACCGAAACTATTGCTAATGACATTGACGAAGCACAAGAGTTGCACGCGATAAAAACAGCCGTTGTTGACCAAGAAAACAGTGATGTTTTCTATAACGCCGCCACTTAACGGTAATCGCTATGGCGTTTGATTTTATAAATCAGCAGTTACAAAGCCAGCGTGAACAATGCCGTTTTCGACAACGAATTTGCGTCGAAGACAATAATGACATGATGATAAAAGTTGACGGTAAAGACTACGTTAACTTTTCATCTAATGATTATTTAGGCCTAGGGCAAAACCTTGAAGTAAAAAAATCACTGCAATCCGGTGCTGAGCGTTTTGGTACTAGCGCTAGTGCGTCAAGCTTGATCACCGGTTTTCATTATGCTCATCAAGCGTTAGAGCACGACATTTGTCAATGGCTCAATAAACCGCGCTGTTTATTATTTTCTAGTGGCTTTGCTGCTAATGCTGGCACACTTCAGGCATTAGGCCAAACAGACAGCCATTTTTGGTTAGATAAACTCAGTCACGCCTCGTTAATTGACGGCGCATTAGCATCAAAAGCCAAGGTAAAACGTTTTTTACATAACGATACCGCACAGCTTGAAAAATTTTTAGCTACGAGTAGCTCAAATAGTCAACTGATTGTCACTGAAGGTGTTTTTAGCATGGACGGTTGTCAAGCTAACCTTGGCGAAATTGCACAACTAGCACAGCAATATAACGCTTGGCTTTATAGTGACGACGCTCATAGCATTGGCGTAATTGGTGAGCAAGGTCAAGGTAGTGTTAGTAAAGCTGATGTTAATATCGTTATGGCAACCTTTGGCAAGGCATTAGCAAGTAGCGGGGCGTTTATCGCCTGTGATGAAAATGTTGCTGAGTATTTAACTAACTTTTCTCGTCATTATATTTATTCAACAGCAATTTCTCCGGCTATTGCTTGGGCGACGAAAAAGAGTATTGAAATTGCCATTGATGAAAAATGGCGCCGAGAAAAAATTGCCGCGTTAAGTGATTTATTATCAACTACACTTGACCCAGCTATCGAATTATTACCAACAGAATCTTCAATTCACGCTATCGTTATCGGTTCAGAAGAAAAAGCGCTCGAGATATCAGCGCAACTTAAAAATCGTGGTTTTTGGGTAACAGCTATCAGGCCGCCAACAGTGCCAGTTAATAGTTCAAGGTTACGCGTAACCATAACTTCTCTTCATAATGAACCGCAAATCAAAGCGTTAGCGAATTGTATTAACGAGGTTATCAATACATGAACTCAGGTTCAAACTTATTGAAAATAGCGCGTACATTTGGCGCAGCTAGTCATTCTTATGACATTTCAGCGCGACTTCAGCGTTATAGTGGCAAACATTTAATGCCATGGTTACCCAATGATAATAACTTAACCGTTTTAGACTTAGGCTCAGGTACGGGTTTTTTTACCGACATTTTAGCCAGTAAATTTCAGCGTGTTATTGGCGTAGATATTTCAGGGCAAATGCTTCAATACGCAAAAAATAATCGAAATGCTGACATTCATTGGCTCCAAGCTGATGGGATGAAACTGCCATTGGCAAGTGCTAGTGTTGATCTTATTTATTCTAATTTAGTCATCCAGTGGTTTGACCCGCTTAATAAGGCACTCGATGAAATTCTACGAGTATTAAAGCCCGGCGGTTCGTTTATTTTTACCACGCTAATGGACGGAACGCTTAATGAATTAAAAACTTCTTGGGCGCAAGTCGATGATGATCAACACGTCAATGATTTTAAGTCTGAGCAAGAGCTCATTTCCATCATGCAAAGCTCGAATGCCAAGCTTGTAGATCATCATTGTAAAGATATTGTGCTTGAATACGAAAACGTCATGCATTTAGCTCATGAATTAAAAGGGTTAGGTGCCAATAGCGTTAATAGTAAACAAGCAAAAGGGTTAGCTGGAAAAGACAAATGGAAAAAAATGATCCAATGTTATTCTAATTATCAAGAGCCTAGTGGCGTTTATCCGGCAACGTACCGGCTGTTTTCAGGGCAATTGGTGAAAGTAAATGACTAAAGTATCGAGTAAAAATATTAGCTCTGAACAGTACTTTATCACCGCAACAGATACTGATGCGGGTAAAACCTACTTTGCTCAAATATTGGTAAAAGCGTTTACCTTACGTAATAAAGCAGTTGCTGTGTATAAACCTATATCAGCGGGGTGTGATGAAGTTAATGGTGAGCTTATAAATGGTGACGCAAAAGCGTTAGTTGAGGTTGCCAATGTTGGTCAAACTATTCGCCAAGTTAACCCAATTGCTTTTAAAGAAGCTATTGCTCCGCATATTGCCGCCAATAAACACAATGCAAAAATTACTTTAGCGGATATTAATACTGGCTTTGACGCACTAGCCAAACACCAAGCTGATATCACTATAACAGAAGGCGCAGGCGGTTGGCGCCTACCTTTAGGTAACAATGTTTTTCTTTCTCAGTTTGTTCAACACCAGCAGCTTAAAGTTATACTCGTGGTGAATATGAAATTGGGATGTTTAAACCATGCCATATTAACTTATGAAAGTATTAAAGCCGATGGTTTAACATGCGTAGGTTGGGTGGCTAATTGCCAGCAGCCAATGGAGTATTTAGCTGAAAATTTATCTGAGCTTAAGGCGATGATAGCTGCGCCTTGTCTTGGGGTCTTAAATTATCAACCGGATATTAACCAGGCTGTTGATAACATTGACCTGTCAGTTTTAGCCTAGCAGTTTGCTTGCTTGGTTGGTTTAATTTAGCTTATTTTAATTTTACAGATAACTTCTTCTATATAGTTGCTTTATAGTTGCTTTGCTTAAAGCTTAAAACATTAAGGTGAGCTAAAAAATACCTTTATATTAGCTCACCTTAACTGCTTACTTAATTCGAGCAATATATTCATCCCGCATTATCTAAAACCTTTTAATTCCCAGCCTCTAATTCTTGCATGCACGCACTGGCGATAAATCCTGAACGGGTTTTATATTTCTCACTTTTACTGACCCGATCATCAATTTGTTTTATTAACAGCTCAGGTAAGGTGACATTAATTTTATGGCTTTTACCTAAATAGGGCACAATATCAAATTCGATTAGTGCCCAAATAGCGTTAGTGTCACGATACTCTTTGCGGTGATGATCTATCGTTTTAGCATGGGGAATTTGTTCTCCGTACTCCGCTAAAATTTTCAAATGTCCGGCAATAACCTCTTTTAAATTTTTCATGCCTTGGTCTATAGAAGCGTTTTCATTTACGCAGCCAGGTAAGTCTGGCACCGCTAAAGTAAATTTATTTGTAAATTCTTTGAATAATATTAATACCGGATAGTTCATCTATTTCTCCATTTTACATTCGTAATCATGGTAACCCTTGTAACTCTAAATGTAAAGTTATGGGTAACCCTGGCAACCCTACGTAAGTAGTAATTCGTAACTCCAGCAACCCTACAGCGCAACTTACAAGTAACCCTGACAACTCCGCGTGAAATGTCGGTGACTAATTACTTTCATTTAAAGTCTTTTTAAAGTTGAGCTGGTAAAAACCATATAAAAATTGAACGGTTTTAATAAAAAATAATTGTGAGAGTTATTAGAGTGTCATAGGGGGGTATTAAATCTATTGATTAGTTGTTTATTCCATTAACAACTGCTAGTTATTTAGTGTTAGCCATAAGGTCAATTTTCCAGCATTATTAGCATGTACCTTTAATTACACTCTTAAGTATGATAAATATGAATATATAAATTGTTAAACTTTTAACAATACAAAATTACTACAACACTCTTATTATCTTTGTTTAGGGATAAATTGATATGTCGATTAAATTAAAGTTGATAGCATTATTTATTACACCACTAATTGCTTTCATTATTACTGCTTTTATAAACGTGTACCAAAATGCCGCTTCAGCTGAAAAAGCGGAGCAGGTAACTTCTTTGGTTGAATTAGTTGTTGCTTTAAATACGGTTGCTGATTCTATGCAACAAGAGCGCACGTTAAGTATCTTGTACACGCTGGATCAATCAACATGGAAAAATAAACTAACGCAGCGCCGTGGCAAAACAGAGCAATTAGCTGCGCAGCTAAATAAGTTAATTAACGAAACAGACATCAGTAGTTTTAGTTCAGTTACTCAACAAGTGATCAGTAAAAATATGATGGGTGATGTAAATAGCTTTATCAGGCATCGCGACATAGTTGATTCACTTTCGATGAAACCGGTAGAGCTTGTTGCTAAATTATCAGGCAATATTTTTGGCACTATGTGGTCGACCATGAGCTTAGTACCTGAAGCAAATACCCCTGAGCTACTTATCGATATTACCAACTATGTAAACTTGGTGAAATTTAAAAACTCATTAGCCACTTTGAATAGCCAATTTCCGGAAACAGCGGCACAAGGCGCTAACATAAGTTTTAATAGCTTAGGCCGTTTAGGGAAATTTGAAGCTCAAATGCGTTTACATGGCGCTAATGTTTTACAACTCTCACAAGGAGAGTTATTAGAACGGTTTAGTAGCTTAACTAAAGAAACGTTAAAACCTAAGTTATATAGCGACTTGTCAAAACTGGTCAAAAAGGGAATAGGAAAACCAGTAACTAAAAACTTACCGGCATGGCTAACTAAAATAGATACTATTTTTCAAGACGTCAGCGATATTGAAAAATTAGCCGCAAACAATGTTATTGCTCGCGCAAATGACAATAAAAATACTGCCAATGCTTCATTAACTTTATGGTTAATTATTGTCGCGGTAACTATAGTTATCACCCTTGCATTAGGTTGGTGGTTAATGAATCAAATTAATCGACCATTAGCTGAAATGACCGAACGCTTACAAGATATTGCTCAAGGTGAAGGTGATCTCACTAAAAAAATTGAAAAGATCACTAAAGACGAGTTTGGCGTGGTTGGTAGCTGGGTTAATGAAATTATTGAAAACTTACGTAGCTTAATTATAGAAATAAAAAATTCAGCATCTGAAGTTAATTCAACGGCAGAGCAAACCAACCAAGTGTCGGTTCTAAATAACCAAGCCGTTAATGTGCAATTAAGTGAAATAAATATGGTGGTGACCGCGATGAATGAAATGGCGGTGACTTCACAAGACATGGCCAAAAGTGCATCTACCGCCGCCGACTCAGCCAACACTGGCCAACAATTTGTCGATTTAAGTAGTACTAAGGTTACCGAGAACTGTCAGGCAATTGAAGAAATGGTTGGTCAAATTGAAGTTGCCTCATCTCAAGTAACGGATCTTGAAAATAACACCACACAAATTCATGGCATTCTTGCGACGATCCAAAACATTGCTGAGCAAACTAACTTATTGGCACTTAACGCTGCCATTGAAGCTGCTCGTGCGGGCGATCAAGGTCGTGGTTTTGCGGTAGTTGCTGACGAAGTAAGAACCTTAGCGCAGCGCACCCAAGACTCTACCGGTGAAATTGCTAAAATGTTAAATCAGTTGCAAACGTCAACCAATTCAGTGGTTGACTCTATGAATCATACTCAAAGTAAATCAGCAGAAGGTTTAGAAAAGGCCAAAGAGGCTGTTGAAGCGTTGGCACAAGTTTCAGAGGCGGTTACTTTAATTAATGATATGAACATTCAAATTGCAGCAGCAACCGAAGAGCAAAGCAGTGTTTGTGAAGAAATGAATCGCAACATGACCCAAATTCAAGAGCAGTCAGATATTGTTAACTCGCAATCAGAGCAAGCGCTTGAGCTTGGCCAGTCGTTAGAAAATATTGCCAATACCCAGCAATCATTGGTGGCTAAATTTACAACTTAATAATTTATATAAACGTGTTACTGGTATTTAACCAAGTTATTAATAAAATTCTTATTATTAAATAGTTTAATTTATCTTGGTATTCCTGTGGTTATTGGTTTTTAATAGTCACAGGTATTTCTTTTGAGTTAAATTAAACAATGTCAGCTACCCCTTTAAACAATGCCATGATCCGTTGGGGGATCATTGGTTGTGGCAATGTAACCGAAGTTAAAAGCGGCCCCGCTTACCAACAAACAACCGGTTTTCAGTTAACCGCCGTTATGCGCCGTAATAAAGCTTTAGCGCAAGATTACGCGCAGCGCCACAACGTTGCCCATTATTTTGACGATGCCAGTGAAGTTATTGACAATCCTAATATTGACGCAGTTTATATTGCCACACCACCTGATACTCATAAATTATATGGTTTAATGGTTGCAGCCGCGGGTAAGCCTTGTTGTATTGAAAAGCCACTTGCGCCAAGTTATGAAGACAGTTTAGCCATTAGCCAAGCTTTTGAACAAGCTAAACAACCGTTATTCGTTGCCTATTATCGGCGCTCTTTACCACGTTTTACTAAAGTAAAAGCATTACTTGATAGCAAAGCCATTGGCGATATTCGTCATATTAATTGGCAACTGACTAAACCTGCCTCGGCTGCTGATTTAAGTAAAAATTATCAATGGCGTACTGATAAAAATATAGCTCTTGGTGGCTATTTTGATGATTTAGCCAGCCATGGTTTAGATTTGTTTGCTTACCTGCTGGGTGATTATCAGTTGGTTCAAGGCATTGCGACTAATCAACAACAGCTATATAGCGCTTTTGACGCCATCAGTGCCTGTTGGCAGCACACTAATGGCATTAGCGGCACTGGAAGTTGGAATTTTGGCTGCAGTGGCAGGAAAGATAGCGTAACTATTTATGGTAGTGAAGGTGAACTAAGTTTTTCAGTTTTTGAGGAAGCTGCCATAACGTTAACAAGTGCTGGCCACTCAGAAAATATTTTTATTGAAAACCCTGAACATATTCAACGTTTCCATGTTGATAATATTCGTGCCCATTTAGCAGGGGAAATAACGCATCCATCGACAGGTAAAACCGCTTTACATACTAGTTGGATGATGGAGCAAATTCTCAGCAGTTCATTACCTTAGGTGCGAAAATTGAAAATTTACTTCATTTTACTCTTACTATTATGTTCTGGTTTTGTACATGCTGAGCAAATAAAACCGTTTAGCTCTGATGGCTGCAGTATGTTTCCAGACGGCACTAATGCTCAACAAACACTTTGGCTAAGTTGCTGTACTAACCATGATATTGCTTATTGGCAGGGTGGCACAGCAAAACAACGAGAGCAGGCCGATAACATATTAAAAGTATGTGTTGCTAAAGTTGGCGAGCCGCAAATTGCTAAATTAATGCTCGCTGGAGTTCGTGTTGGCGGCAGCCCATATTTACCCACTAGTTTTCGTTGGGGATATGGCTGGTCATATTTTCGTGGTTATCAAAGCTTAACTACTGATGAACAGCAACAAGTTAATGTAGAGCTTAAGCACTATTATTTATCGGTTAATAAAGAGGATTGAACATTGGAATATTGGCTTACTATATGGATATTCGCCATTGTAACTAGCATCACGCCTGGGCCTAATAATATTATGATCATGACCTCAGGTTTAAACTTTGGCATAAAGCGCAGCTTGCCACATTTATTTGGTATTTGTTGTGGCTTTCCGGCCATGCTGATAGTGATTGGCTTAGGTTTATCAACTTTATTTCAACAATACCCATTTTTGCATCAAGTCATTCAAATTACAGGGGCTTTTTATTTATTATATTTGGCTTGGTTAATGGCAAATTCTGCTTCAAGCTCGCTTGAATCAGCAGTAGCTAAGCCAATCAGTTTTATTCAAGCGGCTTTGTTTCAATGGTTAAATCCTAAGGCATGGGTTATTGCTACAGGGGCAATATCAACATTCACTACTTTATCAGTTAGTTTGCATTGGCAAGTGCTGTATCTAAGTTTAGTGTTTTTTATTATCGCTATTCCTTGTATGGCCGTTTGGTTATTGGGGGGAATACAAATGAAGAAATACTTAGCAAAGCCAAGTCATCAGCGCTATTTTAATGTGCTTATGGCTCTATTATTAGTGGGGTCAATTATTCCGGTATTTTATGGCTTAGGCTTAGCGTTAACTAGCTGATGAATAGATCACCCTTATGCAAAATTTAGTAATTATTTCCGATATATTTGGTCAAACAGCTGCGTTGAAAAGCTTAGCAGATGAAATAGCGACAAAGGTAACCATCATTGATCCTTATCAAGGAGAAATAATGAATTTTCAAAACGAGCAACAAGCCTATGATTATTTCATCGCTAACCTTGGGCTAAGCGCTTATGTGGATATTATTACCCAGCAGCTATCGGCTTTAACAAGTACCAGCTCATTACTCGGTTTTAGTATGGGGAGTAGTGCTATTTGGCAATATATATCAAACAAGCCAAATGGCCATATAGCACAAGCTATTGGTTTTTATGGTAGTCAAATTCGACATTACTTATCATGTACTCCTAAAACTCCTGTAACCTTAATTATGCCTAAAGCTGAGCCACATTTTTCAGTGCAAGAACTTGCTCAGCAACTGAGTGTTTTCAAACGGGTAAAAATTGAACATGCCAACTATCAACACGGTTTTATGAATAGCCATTCACATAATTTTGATAATGATGGTTATAGGCTTTACCTCAATAGAATAAAAGAATTGCTTAACAGTACCTCACCGTAATGTTGGGGATAATTTAAAATTTTTTACAAGGATGTTTAATGATTCATTTAATTTATGTCAGTGCTGCGACCAGTAAAATGCTAGATCAAGATTTAACGTTGTTACTCGAACAAGCTAGAGAGCGTAATAAAAAGCTAAATATTACCGGCTTATTGTTATTTTTTAATGGCAACTTCATGCAAATGTTAGAGGGAGAACAAAACGATGTTGAAGCGGTATATAACAGCATAATAGCAGACACACGTAATTGCGATAACCGAATTATTCAGCAAAAGCCAATAACTGAACGCGCCTTTCCTGATTGGCAAATGGGTTTTAAAAACCTCGATAACAAGCTAACCTTGCACAGTGGTTATTCTAGTTTTCTTAATAATAAAACAACTGCACAAACGCTTAATTGCCAAAAGCCAGAGTTACTTGCACTGTTTAATAACTTCAAGAAAAATAACCGATAGGGCTTTAGCAAAAAATAAATAACACATAGAGTTAAAGGAAGTGAAATGATCTATCAAGGTAGTTGCCATTGTAAAGCCATAACTTTTGAAGTTGATGCGCCTGAAAATATAGAGGCTGATGCTTGTAATTGTTCTATATGTCAAAAGTCAGGATTTTTACATTTAATCGTCCCCTTGAGTAAATTCAAGCTTTTGTCAGGTCAAGATTTTATCAAAACTTATACCTTTAATACCGGTATTGCTAAACACACTTTCTGTAAAGTTTGTGGCGTTAAACCATTTTATACTCCGCGTTCGAACCCTGACGGCATTGATATTAATATAAATTGTTTAGATACAAGGCCGCTTGGAATAAACATTACAAAATTTGATGGTCAAAACTGGGAGCAACACGGCAGTAGCCTTGCACATAAAAGCCAAGAAAAATAATAACTATTTTAAGCTTGCTGGGCGGCTATCTTTCATTAATACATCTAATTTAATTTGAGCTTGCTTTGGTTTTTCTATATCGGCTGCATCAATCATTTCACACTCATCTCTGATCATTTCAGCAATAAGGCTAGGGTAGTGACTACAGTCTTCGGGTCGGTCTAAATATATACTGCAGGTATATTTATTCGCGGCTAATAACGTTGTTTTATCTTCAAGCCCCAGAAAAGGGCACTTTTTAAGTCTTAAGCCAGACTCAGGGTCGAACCATATTTCGCTGCCTTTAACGAATTTAAATATTTCAGGGTTAAATATTTCCCATAGATCAATTTCTTCTTGTGTAGCAGAGAGGTCGCCATCTCCGTATTTTATGCAGCATTTACCGCACTGATTACAAGCTTTCATTATTTAGCCAATGTAGTACAAAGTCGTATTGTATCACTGATACTATTTTTTTATCATGAGCTACATTCACAAGAGATCCTTTAAGGAGCTATGTTGAGTACACAAGAAATTATTGAAAGTATGAAGCGTTGGTCGGCATCATTTTCAGAAGCCACATCTCAAAAAATATGCTCTTTATATGATGAACAAGCAACGTTGTGGGGTACATTATCGCCAATTAAACGAGATAGCCCAGCACTAATAAAAGATTATTTCGATCAACTTTTTAAGTATAAAAATCGTTATGTTGAGCTAACAGAATCAAATATTCGCTTTTTTAGCAACATCGCTATATGTAACGGGCTCTATACCTTTAATTGGCTTGATAATGATACAAAGGCAACCAAAAGTGCTCGGTTTAGCTTTGTATTCATCAATAAAAACGGACAGTGGTTTATCATCGAGCACCACTCATCATCTATACCGGCATTACCTTAAATATGAACAGGTGGAAGCTGTAAACCATAAAGCAAACTTATTATATATTCCTTTTAAATTAAGTCGGTTGAAGCTTGAACTATGTTCATCACTTCTAAATATCCCTAAAAAACGGTATACTGTATTTATATACAGTTCAATTGGTTTTTTGTATGAAAGTCATACCCGTTTATATTGAAGCTGGGATCTCTGGCTTTGAGTCACCCGCAGCAGAATATAGAGAATTAAATTTATCATTAGAAGAATTACTACTTCAGCATCCCAATGCTACCTTTTTTGGTTTAGCTAATGGCAGTTCAATGGAAGATAGAGGGATATTTAGTGGTGATGTACTTGTTGTTGATCGAGTTGAACATGTAAGTAACGGCTCGGTGATTGTAGCTAATTTTAATGGCGCCTTTGTTTGCAAAATTATTGATACTGATAATGCACTCTTACTTTCGGCCTCTGATAAACATCAACCTATTAAAATAACAGCTAGCGATGACTTTCAAATAGAAGGAGTGGTAAATGTATCATTTAGATTGCATAAAAAATTACCTGTATTACTGTCATGTTTGGGTTAGTTGATGCCGTTTCATTTTATGCTCGTGCTGAAAAAGTCTTTGACCCCAGCATTAGGCATAAACCCGTCGTTGTATTAACGAACAATGACGGCTGTATTTGTGCAGTGTGTCCTTTAGCTAAAGCACTTGGCGTACCTAAATTTATTCCTTATTTTAAAATTAAGTCATTTTTGGCCAAACATAATGTTGTTGTTCGTTCTTCGAATTACGAGTTATATGCTGATTTAAGTGAACGAATGATGAACGTTATTGCTCGTTACTCTAATAACCACTATGTATATTCTATTGATGAGTCATTCTTACATTTCAAGAATTTCAGCTGTATTGACGACTGGCACCAATATGGACATACCATACGAAAGGCTATTTGGCGAGAAACACGATTACCTGTAGGTGTGGGGTTTGGAGCTACATTAACACTCGCCAAAGCGGCTAATCATGCTTCAAAAAAGTTAGCTGGTTTTGATGGTGTCGCGGTAATTGATGATAATGACTCCCGTAAAGAAATTCTTTCTAGAATGTCTATCACCGATGTTTGGGGTATTGGTACTAAATTGGGCAAAAGGCTTAATATATTAGGCCTTAAAAATGGTTGGGACTTAGCTAATCAATCACCTAAAGCAATGCGAGGTCAGTTCGGTGTTACTGTTGAACGTACAGTAAATGAGTTAAATGCCATGCCGTGCTTAAAATGGGATGAAATAGGGCAAGATAAACAAGAGATCTTTTCTACACGTAGCTTTGGGCAACGAGTTACAGATGAACATGCCCTTAAAGCTGCACTATCAAGTCATGCAAGTATTGTCGCCACAAAAGTTAGAAAACAAAGCGCATTAATTAAACGCTTAGTGATATTTGCATCAAGCTCCCCTCATGATAACAACTATTATAAAAAATCTGTTATTTATGAGTTTCCAACTGCAACAGATAATACCTTAAAGCTGGTGGGTGCTATTTCTTCTGTATTTGATAATATTTATAGACAAGGTGTGAGCTTTTATCGCTGTGGCGTTGGTGGAATTGACTTAGAGAGCAGTCAGTTCCTGCAGCAAGACATGTTCACGCAAAGTGTTAATAACCCTGTGTTGATGAAATGCTATGATCAAATAAATCATCGCTATGGTAGAGGTACAGTGGAGGTGGCTATCGCTGAAAAAAATAAAAAGTGGGCAATGAGGCGAAGTTTTTTATCTCCTCGCTCTACGAGTAACTGGTCAGAAATACCTAAGATAATCTGTTGATGAAAGTATGCTGAGGTTAATATGTGTGGTCGATTTAGTGTAAACAGAGCAATTTCGCCTATTGTAAGTGAATTATTTAATACCCCTTACAATGTAGAAACGAATAATAATTTAAGCCCTAGCCAATCAGTTTCAACATTAGTTAAAGGTAGCGCCAATTATTTCCAAGTTAATGCGTTGTGGGGAATAAAGCCGGTATGGTCAAAAAAACTTATTATAAATGCTCAATCTGAAACGGTTGCTACTAAGCCGACATTTAAACAAGCTTTTCAAAATCAGCGCTGTTTGATCCCTTGTAACGGCTGGTTTGAATGGCGAACGGAAGAAGGAAAGAAAGTTAAATACCTATTTGAACATACTGACCAAGTACCATTGTTTATGGCGGGCATACTGTTTCAACACGAATTTACTGAATTAGTTACGCTAACTACTAAGCCAAACTTTAAATGTGGCCAGTACCATAAAAGGATGCCAGTGCTTATTGCTAACGAAGATAAAGACTACTGGTTTCAATCGTCAGCTCAAGAAGTTGAACCGCTATGCCAACATGTAGCTAACGAGATGATCAATGTTAAACGTATGGATTGATCTCTGTAAGCAGCGGTTTTCGCTCCATTTAACATTTCAGCAAACTTATTAAAGCCCTTTAATTGGCCTTATAAAATAGGGAATGTGCACTGTATGAATAGTTTAAAAATAGTTCTTATTTTCACCATCACATTTTACCTAATGGCATGCTCGGTGCTTCAACAAGCTCAAACAACTAGCATGAAGATGTGCTATCAAAATACATATGGTGTTGTTGAAGGCGAACAAGACTTTGAGCTGCTTTGGCTTTATATAGATGATGGTAAAGTTAAGGGTGAATATAATTGGTTACCCGCGTTCAAAGATAAACGCATAGGTTCCTTTTGGGGTAAAACTTCCGGAGAAAGTTCAGCCGATGTTGAATATTTATTCTCTCAAGAAGGAATTAATACAAGGGTAAGGTTAATTTTAACTTACGATGAGCGTAGTGTTTCAATTAAAGGTGGGGAGGCTCTTATGGGTTTGACCGCTAGGCTATACAGAATCGATTGCTCTCAAACTAGCAAGCAATAACGTGAAAATTCACACAACAAATACTTTAACGACATTACGACAGATATAAAAAAAGCCCTGTAGAAACAGAGCTTTAATTATGAAATATGGTCGGAGTGACAAGATTCGAACTTGTGACCTCACGTCCCCCAGACGCACGCGCTACCAAGCTGCGCTACACCCCGAAACGCAAACAACATGGGGATAACTGTTTGCGCTGAGTATATTAACGATTTATTGCTGTTTTGCAACGTAAAATCGGTAATTATTACTCAACTGCGGTTTTATCAGTCAATTTAGCTTTTACACCAAATTGCTTAATAAAATGAACTCCATCAATCATTAACGGAAAATCACTGTCTACCGTAATTGGCGCTTCAAGTTGTAATGAATAACTTTGGAAGTTGCCGTTTTGATCAATTAAAACCGACTTGTCTTTGTTGAAAACAATAATACCTTCCGCCATGGTATTTGCGATAACACGTTCATGCTTGAGCGTTAACAAGTTGTCGCCATTAACTAATGCGGCATTGTCTATATCACAACGTAACCACTGCTTTAATAATGTCGGGGCTATGTCCATATGACTAGTTAATACATTCAGCGTCGCTGATTTGCTGTTTGGCATTAATAATACCGACGGTTTATCAATAAAACTATTTTGTTTATTGGTATTACCTAATGAGCTTACCCAAATTATATCAGCGACATTTTTTTGCTTTTGAGCAAGTAACAAAGCGTCCATGAATAATTCAAATTGGTAATCATCATCTTCAGCAAAATGAATAACATGCAAGCCTGGTTTAATACTGTTTAGTTTTTTAGCAAAAAGCAGGGAAGATATATCAGCTAACGAATTCGTTTGGCTAAATAACGTTTTATACCAAGGCAACGCTTGATCAGATAACTGTGAATTACCAATAGTGGTGAAGCTTGTTGCCAAGTTTGCATTATTAACCGCTTGTAATAAAAGCGGTTGAGTTTGCTGTGTTAATACGTCTTTTTGATAAATGGTTGGTAAGCTATAAAACAAATTAAACCAGGCATTTTCCTCTAAGGCGTTATCAACATGAGCTTTCATGGTAATTGCACCGCTGGTTGAACGCTGTGAAATTTGCGCAATTTGTTCATTCGACAGCATATTGCTTTTTAATACTAAAATAGCAGAATGTTGAACATCTTTCCCCATGCATGTTGCTTGAATACTTGGGTATTGCGGAATATTTTCACTAAAAGATAATGGCGCGGTTTTACGCTGTATATAGTCAGTTTGGTTAAACATACCATATTTGGTTAACAGGGTTTTGGCCGTTGCTGGGTAGGTTAACGGTAGAAAACTGTCTTGGCGTAAAATGTCATAGTCTAAATTTGCATCAGCTGATATATGAACAATATGGCTAAAACAAAAAGTGGTTACTAAAGCAAAAATAACTTTTCGGGCAAATCGTGTTTTTTGTAATTGTCTTAAATGCTTCCACGCATAATTGCTAACAACAAACTGTAACGACAATAAAACCAAGCATAACAGTAAGCTAACAGACCAAAACAAGCGATTGTTCTGAGCTATTAAACTGGCTATTAGCGCTATTATTTGTTCGCTTGATGAGGTGTTTAAATGATAACCCAATTGGCTATAAACAAAGCCGTCGAGCAACATCAACAACAAAATAAAGGTATAAATAAAAGAAGCACTAGTGCGGATAAAGCGCGTTTTAGGCAGTATCAGTATCAGCGGAAATAAGATCAGCACGAAACACATAAACACTAAAAATGATATGTGGCTGAACCAGTTAGCAATAAAGTAAGCTTGTCCTAATAATGTTTCTGGGAAAGTTTCACTAAATAAATAAAATGAAGACAACCCCAGCGCGGCAACAATATTAAAAAAAGTAAACCAATGTCCCCAACTGATCAGGTGCAAAAGCCTTTTACTGTACGATTTGGAAGGAAAAGAAACCATAAGGTAAAAATATTCTCTTAGTTTTTATTCGATTTAACTACAGATTGTTGTAAAGCAGCGGTAAAATTATCAGTAATCGCCTGACGCTGTTTTTCAGGTACTTGATTATTTATAATGTGAGTAATGCTATTTCCTAAGCACATTAGGGCTAAATCAGCAGTTACTTCTTCATTAATGAGTACATCAAGTAACTCTTGGATAATTTTTTCTACACGTTCGTTGGAATATTTCGATACAATGGGCATCTTAAAAAACTTATTTGGTTGAGATTGGCGCAAGTTTATCAAAAGCCAGAACAATATAATACTGACAGTTAACTATGAGTTTAATAATTTCTAATATCGCACTCCATTTTTTATCTAAAAAAGAAGAAACGGGTGAAGTAGTACTACGTGTAGGCCCAGAAGCCATTGAAGTAGACAATAAAATTCAAAGTTTTGTTGATGCATTGCACGGCATTTATAACGGCAAAGGCAACAAAGCCTATGGACACTTTTCTTCAATGCCAGCAGAAGGCGATAAAGCCCGCTTTGTTGACATTATGGAAAGCTACCTTTCTGATGTGCAAAGCTTTTATTTATTTAGCACTCAAGCCGCGAATTTATTGAAAAATGAATTAGACAAATATGACATGGCTGAAACTGGCTATTTAATTGTTTGTCATTATGAATACATGGGCGGTCGTTACTTATTAGCGGCGGTTATTCCTATTTCTGAGCATTATTCAGTAGACGGTGAACTGAATATTTCTGCCGACCAACATCTTGATACCACTAAGCTGCAATTAGCTGCTCGTATAGATTTGTTCGACTATAAAGACAATGCTGAAGGTAATCGTTACATTTCCTTTATAAAAGGTCGTGCTGGTCGTAAGGTTTCAGACTTCTTTTTAGACTTTTTAGGTTGTGACGAAGGTTTAGATGCTAAAGAGCAAACCCAAACCTTAGTGCAAGCCGTTGAAGATTATGTTGCTATTAATCAACTTGACGCTCAAGAAAAACAAGACACCCGCAAAGAATTACTCAGTTACTGTAAAGAGCAAAAAGAAAGCTCGCAAGATGTTTCAATACAAGAGCTAGGTAAAGTGATTGCAAAAGAGGGCGCGGAACAAGACTTTTATGAGTTTTGCCAAGAGCAGTCTTACCCACTTGAAGAATCATTCCCGCATGATCAAGCGGTAGTAAATAAAATTACAAAATATTCAGGTTATGGCAATGGTATAAGTTTGAGCTTTGAACGCTCTCACTTTGGTCAAGACGTGGTGTATAATCAAGCCAACGATAGCTTAACCATTTATAAAGTACCGCCAAATTTGAAAGACCAACTCCTGGCTTTACTAAATAGCGCTCAAGATAACGAGCCAAGTAATATACCAAACCCAGAACAAGACTTTTAAACAAAATTTTATAGCGCGTGCCTATATGATTGGTAACGCGTTACAATAAATAACCCATAAAAATTAAATTATACTCAGTAATACCAGGTAGTTAGCAATATTACTGATGAGTTAGGAAAAAACATGACAACTTTAACTATTACCCGTCCAGACGACTGGCATGTACACTTACGCGATGGCGAAGTATTGAAAAATACCGTTGCTGATATATCTCGTTACTTTGGCCGCGCTATTGTAATGCCAAATTTGGTACCTCCTGTAACTAATGCACAATTAGCTCGCCAATATCATGACCGTATTTTAGCTGAACAACCATCGGCACAATTTCAGCCACTTATGGTTTTATATTTAACCGACCAAACCACAGCACAAGATATTATTGAAGCCAAAGCTAGTGGCATAGTTTATGCCGCGAAACTATATCCTGCAGGTGCAACGACCAATTCAGCATCAGGTGTAACTGACGTTGCTAACATTGCTGATGTTTTAGCTGCTATGCAACAAGTAGATATGCCATTATTAGTACACGGTGAAGTAACCAGCGCTGATATTGATATTTTTGATCGTGAAGCTTTATTTATCGACACTATTTTAAAGCCACTTGTTGCTAACTATCCTGATTTAAAAGTAGTGCTTGAGCATATCACTACCAAACAAGCGGTTGACTTTGTTATTCAAGCCGGTGAAAACGTAGCGGCAACTATTACCGTTCATCACTTAATGTATAACCGTAACCACATGCTTGTTGGCGGAATTCGTCCACACTTTTTCTGTTTACCTATTTTAAAACGTAACATTCACCAGCAAGCATTAATTAGTGCTGCGACGAGTGGCAATAAAAAATTCTTCTTAGGTACCGACTCTGCGCCTCATGCCCAACAAGCAAAAGAGTCTGCTTGTGGTTGTGCAGGGGTTTATTCTGCCAATGCCGCCATTGAGCTTTATGCGGAAGTATTTGAACAAGAAAATGCTTTAGATAAGTTAGAAGGCTTTGCCAGCTTATATGGCCCAGCGTTTTATAACTTACCGGTAAATACCGATAAAATCACCTTAACTAAAACGTCATGGACTATGCCTGAAACCTTAGAATTTGGCAGTAACCAAGTTGTGCCAATTCGTGCCAATGAAGAAATAATTTGGCAAGTAGTTGAGTAAGGAAAAGCCATGCAATTATTTGTAAACGATCTTACCGTTATCGACTTCTCATATCTTTGTAAAGATAGAGGCGTTGTTGGTGAAAGCTGGATAGTTGACGTTCTGCTTGACGGTGCATTGAACGAGCAAAGCATGGTGCTTGATTTTGGTATAGTTAAAAAACAAATCAAAGCCATTATTGACGATGCTGTTGATCATAAATTATTACTGCCGATGTTAGACGATAATTTAACGGTTACCGACTCTAGCTATCAAGCTGATCATGAATTTGTTGATTTTGAATCTGCAGTTGGTAGTTTTTATTTGCAGTCGCCAGCACAAGCGTTTGCAAAAATAAATCATCATAGCATTACCATCGACGCAGTTAATCAACATTTAAATCATATTATTCTTGAACAACTACCGAAGAATGTTAAAGGCTTAAGTTTAACTTTACGCGCCGAGGTAATTGACAGCGATTATTATCATTACACTCATGGTTTGAAATTGCATGACGGTAATTGCCAGCGTATTGCTCATGGTCATCGCTCTAAAATTCAAATTTTTAGAAATAATGAACGCTGCACTACGTTAGAAGAATTATGGTGTCAGCGCTGGCAAGATATTTACATTGCCTCTGAAGCTGATCGTATTGAAAAAAGTGCGCTTGAGCTTTCTGAAAATGCTATGGCTAAATTGAAACCCGATCACCATTTTTTCTCATACTTTGCTCCGCAAGGTCGATTTGATATTGCTGTGCCAGAACGAAAACTGGATGTAGTTGACTGTGACTCAACAGTAGAATTACTTGCTGACTTTATTTTACGCCAACTTTCTAAGGGCGAATCAGATAAAGATGATCGGTCGTTGAATTTAAAAGTAGTAGCCTACGAAGGTGTTGCTAAAGGAGCTATTGTTAGTAATGTTGAAAAATAAACTTGCTATTACCTTAAGCCTTGCTGCGCTGTCGTTAATACAATTTAATGCTTATGCGAAAATAAACCTAAGTGGTGAATTAGCGCAAGGCGGTTTAATGGTCGGCAAAGCTAAAGCCGATAGCATAGTTAAACTTAACGACAAAATTTTGCCAGTAACCAAGCAAGGACATTTTGTTTTTGGTTTTGGCCGTGACGATAGCAGCACTTATACCTTAACGGTTGTACAAGCCAATGGCGAAAAAAACGTTAAAACATTAACGCCAAAAAAGCGTAAATATAACGAGCAACGTATTGAAGGCATTAAAAAAAGCATTATGCAGCCAGATCCTAAAGCTGTTGCTCGAGCCGCTAAAGACAGTAAGCAAGTAAAAGCTGCACGTACTATTTTTAGTGACTCAACTGCTTTTGCCCAAGGTTTTATTGCACCAATTAATGGCACAATAACTGGCGTATATGGTAGCCGTCGCATTTATAATGGCGTGCCAAAATATCCACATTACGGTTTAGACTATGCTGGAAAAACTGGCGACCCAGTTAAAGCTCCTGCAGATGGCAAGGTATTATTATTTGTACCTGACATGTTTTATTCTGGTGGAACCATGATAATCGACCACGGTCACGGGGTTAGCTCTACCTTTCTTCACTTGAGTAAATCTTACGTGAAAAGCGGTGATTGGGTTAAACAAGGCGATGTAGTTGCCGCCGTAGGCGCTAGTGGTCGTGCTACTGGGCCACATTTAGATTGGCGTATAAACTGGTTCGATGTAAAAATTGACCCCGCACTGGTTTTAAAAATAAAGCAATAGTATCAATAGTTTAATGGTTTTTATCGCAAGATGAGTCGCGACAAAACAGTAGGGCGCTTACCTGAAATTTACTAACAAAGAGTTATATTTAACAACTCTTTGTTAGTAACATAACTTACTTATATTCACAGCTAATCGACTTTTCTTCTTTTACCACTTTCAGCACGTTTCTTATTCTCGCTTTGAACATATACAGTATCAGTTGTTGCCATACTGGCATGACCAAGATCTTCTGAAATATCTTTGAGCGGCCGGCCACGTTCAATTTCCATACTCGCGCCGGTATGTCTTAACCAGTGAGCAGACGCTTCTTTTAACTTAAGCGCCTTATTTTTCCCCTCAAATCGGCACATATTGTCGTATGCTTTATCAAAAACACTTTGTACAATACGGCGCAAATGCCTAGATGTCATACCGCCTTGACCACGTATTTTTTCAACCAATACCGAGTTTTCATTACTTGCCGGTAAACCTAATAAATCACGAGAGGCACGATAACGCTCTAAAAAAGGTAAAAAATCAATCGGCACGGTAATATCACGTAACTTTCTGCTTTTACCAAATATTTTTAACCACCAGTTTTCGTCGTCATCTTGCCAAAAGTGTCCCATGGTTGGAGACCAAGTAGGACGTTCAGATAATTCTGAAATTCTTAGAAATAAAGTTTTTAACGCAGCAATAACAAACAAATTGCGTTCAAATTGCGGGTCTTCATCAGCCATTTCAACAGCTGTGTCTAAAACATATTGCCATTGACTAGCGGTTAAACGTTTGATTTCTTTTACTTGTGAATCAATGATGAAATGGCGACAATCTTTTTTAGCTATTTGCGCAGGATTACCAATACAAAAATCTTCGGCCATTAAATAGTTATAGAAAACGATAATCGCAGTAAACATTGATGAAAGTGTTTGTTGTGATGGTCGGTATTTTTTCTTATCAATTACAAACTGAGCTTTTAAACTTTTAGGCGCTTGAATTTTAAATGGATACCAAAGCTCGTTTGCAGATGAATAACCATTGGCAATTTTAAAGCGTTCTTGATTTGATGTACCGATCCAAGTAACTGGTGGTTGCCAACAAAAGTCGGCGTACTCAAGTAAGTCAGATTTACGCAGTTGGTCAATTGGTTTTTGCTTTTCGATAAACGACCATAATAGAAAACGTTCAACGTCATTTCTAAATCGGTCATAAGTATGACTAGATTTATTTCTACCTATGTAGGTTAAAAATTCTTTTCCCCAATTAAATTGCTCAAGCCACCAAGGTTCATTTGATGAAAATATTTTATCTAACTCAGGATAATCTTCTAAATCAAAATCACACAAATCAAGGTATGGTGGATATAGAGGCACAGGTTTACTTAAGCTCTTAGTTAATGACATTTAATTGAATACCTAATTTGCAATTTAAGCTGATAATATACGATGAAAACATTTTAAATCATTATATACACTATGTCCAATACTGAAGAGTATCGGACATAGCGAAGGTATGAATTAGTCAGGGTGCTTACCCTGTGATTGTTTGTTAATCCAAATTAAGAACTGGATCGGATCCAGCTTTCACTAGGATTACATCTCATTGAATTAGTTACAGTAATTTATGTTTTGCTTACTGACATTTTACCGTTTGCAAGTTAACAACTAGATCCTATTTTACGTAACGCTACGTGCATGAAATTCATTTTTGCTCATATTCCCTCGTAAATTTCACGTAGCGTTATTCATCATTTTATAATTGTTTTATGTATGTATACAGTTTGTATAGCCTGTGAGCAGACATATCTAAAATGGGTTCGTACATAAATGAGTTAAGATGAATGTTTTCTGGCGTCATCAGGTTTACCTGGTCAAGTAAAGCCTTAGTTGTTAACTCGTTTGGAAATAACTCAGAATATTTATTAAATAGTTTTCTGGTTTGATCTTTGGTTATAGCCACAACGAATGTACTATCGTTAATTTGACTTATCATATACTCTTCAGCTTTTAGCCGAATAGCTATTGCTAATATCACTTTATTTTCCAACTCTATAGCATCTGTATTGCCTTGCAGAAGATCATCACTTTTAGCATATATCATGTCTTTTAATATATTTTCTTTATTCGGTAAATCTAACCTTTGTAGATCTGCAAAAATATCTTTATAGATGCTTTCAATTTGGGATACCTTTATATCACTGGTATCAGGTTTTATGTGCAGTAAAGAAGTTAATGTTGTGTAGTGTGCTTCATAGCCACAATAATCAGCTATATTGCGTGCAAATGGAATACTTGCTAATAAGTAACCGGTATTGGTTGCTAGTTCTTGTTTCCATGTAGAAAAAACATCATTTTGATATCTTTCTTGGGATATATCTGTTGTATCAACACAACGAGTCGCCATTAATCTGTTATTACGCCTCACACCCACTCTACTACTTATAATTCGGTGAAAATCAAAATTATGAGTAAGTGAAAACAGATGGAATTTATCTATCCCTGCAATGTCTTGTAAATATTCAACAATGGCATACTTGTTTTTGTAGTCAAAGGAATCGGCAATATCATCAATAACAATAATAGTTGCCACTGCTTGCTTCTTTTTTATTTCAACCGCAAACAGAACGTTCAATATATAAAGCGCACGCTTTTCACCTTGGCTAAGCGCTTCAATTAAGCTTGCTTGGTTTACTGTTTTTGGAGCACTACGCCTATCATTAAACTCAAATTGAATGGTTGGTGCTTGGTTATTTAAAATTACTTCATCTTGATTATTTACACTTAGCTTAAACGGAACGGTAAAGCGTTCGTTAAACGTATCAACTACAGCTGCCCAAGTTGTTTGTTCGGCTTTGGCTTGTTGAATAATACCTTCAACTACTGTTTGGCTTTGTTGGTATGTCGTTATTAAGTCATCCCATAGACTTTGTTGTGCTTGTAAGTAGCTTTTTATAACGGTCTTTTTGAATTGTGAAATATCTTGATAGTCAGTGAGTAACGCTTGGTTTTCGGTAATGAAATCTCTGAATGCTGCGGTATCTTTTGTTTTTAACTTGTCATCAATTTTTGCAAATTGCTGTTTTAGGCCATCGCTATTAAGTACTTTCTCTTGCTCTGCTTGTAATATTGCATTTAGCTCGTCTATATCTTTAGCCAACTTAGGCTCACCATCTACTGATATATTAACACTGTGCTTCGCTTTAAAAAAATCAGCATCGCCAAGACTTTTAGAAACGGTACCGGCTTTTTGATGATTGAAGCTCTTTGTTAAAACGGTTGATTGCTCAATTAGTTTATCGTAAGTATCAACGTAATCGGATAACTCTTTTGCAAAGTCACCTTTAGCAATTACCGCTAATACTTTATCGTTAAATAAGTCACCAAACTTATAAGCTATATAGCTACTGTAGTCTGGTATTGTTTCTTGATGTAGCTCTGCTAGTAACTCTAAAAAGGCCTTTTCAGGTTTACCAAAAATTTCACAAATTAATTTAGGAAAAGCATTGATAGCAACGCCCTTTTTGCCTGCTGGCTTTGCTATTGCTTTAACCAGCGCTGTGCGTTTTTCATCAACTTCTTTTAACGTAGTATCGTATTGTTGCTTCAATGTATCGTTTACAAGCAGTGTTGAAAGTTGCTTAGAGCTATAACTTTCATTATATGACTCAATCACCATTATTTGTTCAGGAGTGACTGCAACATTATTAATGGTGATATCTCTTTTAGTCTCACGGTCAGGAAAGATTAAATCTTTGGTTTCCTCTTCATTGACCACATCGATAAAGGTTTTAGCAAGTGATGTCTTCAGCGTGCCGTTTGGCGCATATAGTGAATTTACACCATCGTTACTTGATGACTTTGTGAAATCAAACTCTTTATTTAAATGATTTATACCGTAGCAATTTTCTAGGGCTAATTTAAGTTTCATAGGGTTCCTTGTTATCAGCTTTTAAAAGCTGTTCCTTAAGTGTTTAATTTCTTTTGTACTTTTGAATTCAATCTTTTCGTTTGGTACAGATTTTATCAATGATTAAAGACAATATCAGCAATTGTATATACCTGTAATTACTCGTAGCCTTTGATATTAACATTATAAATTGTGACTGGTTAAAGGTATTCTCGTTTGGTCAGCACCGTTATAAATGGTTAAACCGCATCAGTAACCTTATCTACTAAGTAAATAATTGATTGGTAGTCAATGCCTGAATGATCAGATAAACCAATTTCACAAGTGCGGCTATTACTATAACCTTGCTTACAGTTACTTGGAACTTGTGATTTTAGTGTTGATAAAGCACTGGCGTTTAACTCTGGTAAAGTAAATCCCTTATCTCCGGCGAAACCACAGCAATATATGTGCTCCGGTATTATTACATTGCTGGCACAGCGCTTGGCTAGTGAAGTCATTTTATCAGTTAACCCCATTTTTCGGCTGGTACAAGTAACATGCAGCATAATGCTTTCATCAATTGGCTTGAACGTTAAGTGCTTAACTAAAATATCTTCAATAAAACCTACAGGTTCGTATATTTTTAATTTGTTATTCGCGCCTTCTCCTTCAAGCAACATTGACCTACACGGGCTAGTATCAAATAAAATAGGATATTGGCCATTATTACTTAGCAGGTTGAGTTGGTTAGCCGTTTGTTGACGTTTTTGTTCAGCTTGATTAAACATGCCTTTGCTTTTAAAAGGCATACCACAGCACTGGCCGGTAAAGTCAGGACTTATTACGTCAAAGCCTGCTTTATCAAGTAAACGCACAGTAACTGCAGTTAGCGACTCTTGTTGCTGTGCATCTTGAGCCGGCCCCATGGTTCGAGTTGCACAACTTGGAAAATAGACAACTTTAGGACGATTTTGTTTGGCTGAATTGTCACTGCTTTTGGTTTGGTAGTTTGCCTTAGTCGGCATGTTTTTTGTCCATAAGGGTAAACGATTAAAACTAACTTTGCTCATCGTTTTACTCAAAGCTGACATGATATTATTACCAAGGATCTTTTGTGCAAGTGCGACACTTGCCAAAGAATAACGTGTTGTTTTTTCAATGCTTTTAAAATTTTTGGCGAGTTTAAACGCCATTTTGTCATGCTTTTTATTACGTTCACTACGAAGCTTTCGTGCTAGATCACCGGTATTAATACCAACAGGACAACGCTCGGCACATAAGCCAGTAGCGGCGCAGGTATCAATGCCTAAATACTCAAAATCTGCTTCCAATTTGGCTAATACGTTAGGAGTTTCTTTGCTTTTTCTCAGCCGCTGTATTTCTCTATAAGTGGTAATACGCTGCCTTGGCGTAAAACTTAAATCGACTGATGGACATACTGGTTCACAAAAACCACATTCTATACATTTATCTACTATATCATCAGCTTCTGGTAATGCTTTGAGATACTTTAAATGCGCTTTCTCATCTGTGTTTATGATCACACCAGGGTTTAATACATTAGTTGGGTCAAATAAGGCTTTGATCTCTTGCATCAACTGATAGCCCTTTTCGCCCCACTCCAACTCGATAAATGGCGCCATGTTACGCCCGGTACCATGCTCAGCTTTTAATGAGCCATTAAAGTCTACGGCAACGAGTTGGCAAACATCATTCATAAAGGCTTCGTAACGTTCTACTTCAACTTTTGAAGAAAAGTCTTGAGTGAATACAAAATGTAAATTACCGTCTAATGCGTGACCAAAAATAATCGCTTCATCATAATGATATTTTGCAAATAATTTCTGCAGTGCTGAAACGCCTTCGGCTAACTTTTCTACTGGAAAGGCAACATCTTCAATAATGACAGTAGTGCCCGTTGCTCGAACAGCCCCTACAGCTGGAAAGGTTTGTTTTCTAATTGCCCAAAGTTTGGAATATTCATCAACATCATCAGTAAATTTTATGCTGTCACTTTGTTCAAATCCCGCTAGTAACTCGGTTATATGTTTGGTTTGCTCTGTAAGTAAGCTTTGATTTCCAGCTTGTGTTTCAATCAATAAAGCGGCTGAAGCTGTCGGTGCTTCATGGATAAAATCAGGCAAGCCTTCCATACCTTTAACCGACATTAAGGAACGATAATCTAATAACTCAACGGCTGATACATTCACTTCAGCCAAAGCTGATACAGCTTGACATGTAATATCTATATTTGGGAATAATACCAATGAACTAGCACGATACTTATGCTCGATCACCGTATTGTAAGTTAAAGATGAAATGAAGCCTAAAGTGCCTTCTGAGCCAATCATCAAATGCACTAAAATATCGATAGGATCATCGAAATCAATTAAAGCATTAATTGCGTAACCCGTTGTATTTTTTAATCGATATTTGAACTTTATTAACTCTTTTAACGACTCATTATCGTTAGTTTTCTTAGAAAGTGACGCTAAATTAGCAAGTAAATGTGCATGAGTTTTCTTGAAGCTTTCTCGGCTACCTTCATTACCTGTGTCAAGTATGGTTCCGTCATGTAAAACAACGCGAAGACTATCAATAGTATGGTAGCTATTTTGAGCAACCCCGCAACACATACCACTAGAATTATTGGCTGCAATACCGGCAATTTTACAAGTATTAATTGAGGCAGGATCAGGCCCTAACTTACGACCATAAGGAAGCAAATATTTATTGGCATCAGCGCCAATAACTCCTGGTCCTAAAGTTATTTTCATGCCAAGGTTTTCAATCTTATGATCACGCCAATTATTGGTAAGCATGATTAAGATAGAGTCAGATTGTGCCTGGCCAGATAAACTTGTCCCAGCGGCTCTAAACGTCACTGCAAGCTTTGCTGTTTTAGCCATTTTCATCACAGCTACTAACTCATTTTCATTATCAACCTTAACAACCAATTTCGGTACGAGTCGATAAAAGCTCGCATCAACCCCTAATGCTAAGCGTTTTGCATAATCAGTAATAACTCTTTCTTTAGGTAATAGTTCATGCAAGTGGCGAGCAAATTCTTGATAAGGCTTTGGCAACATTGAAACTATCCTTAAACTTAATAATTTATAGAGGGACTATAGGTTTAACCACGCCTTTATAACTACTTAAAGAACGTTAAGTTATAAATACTTTTTTAACAAACCTTATTCGAATCAGCTGCAATGGCTAAAAGTATTTGAAATAAAGGTTGAAATTTATCAACCAAACTTGGCATTTTGGTTATTGCATTACAGCTGTGTTATCAACACACTGAAGCTTTAGGAAATTGACTGGCTGATGTTTGACGGAAACCATTTCTAAACTCACTTGGAGTTAAGCCTTTAATTTCTTGAAATCTACGATTAAAGTTTGAAATGTTTTGATAGCCACACATAAAAGCGATTTGTGTTACGTCGTAACTTTCTCTTACTAATAATCGACAGGCTTCATTTATGCGTAAGGTGTTTACAAATTTAACAAAAGTAAGCCCGGTATATTTCTTAAAGAAACGGCTAAATCCTTGCGTTGTTAATCCAACACGGTTCGAAATTTCCGTTTGATTAATGTCTTCGCCTAAATTAGTTCTAACATAATTATAAATAGTCTCAATACGTCTTAAATTGGTATTGTTAATATCTGAATGTAAGTTGTATTCGGGGGTCGTTAATACTTTCATGTCTGATGAACAGGCTAATTGGTCAAGAATTTTGATCAAAGTTAGTAATTTGTCCATGCCCGTTTGTTGGGATAAAAAGCTCATTTTTTTAGCAACACTTTGCGCAGTTTTACCGCTAATTTCAATGCCTCTACTAGCATTTGCGAGCAAGCGATTGATCATTGCCGCTTCTGATACTTCAAGAAAGCCATCGCCAAAGCAGCTTTTCTTAAATTGTATAACCATAAGTTCAGCTTCTTGATTAAAAGTAGACTGCGTATTTTGCCAACAATGAGGAAGGTTAGGACCAACAAGTACCATATCACCCGATGAATAAGGTTCAACACAGTCGCCAATAAAACGAGTGCCTTCCCCTCTAATATTCCAAATTAATTCAAATTCAGGGTGATAATGCCAATCATGATCTTCATGAAGGTCATGGCATTTCACTCTAAAACAACAGAAAGAACTACCTTCGTTCGTTTCTATATTTTCAAATATTGGTTCCATCGTTTATATCCTAAATGATAATTAGCTTTTTACTTGGCTAAAATTCAACCGATGATGAAAGCATAATTTTATAAGCTGAAACCTACCTGAAGCTACAAAACCTATACCAATACAGCAGCATTCAGGCTGGTTTAAGCTCTGTACGTTTAGCTAAGCTCCCTGATACTCTCTTTGGAAAATTTTTATAACTATGACCACATATGACAATAAGCAAAGTTCAAGTTATATCACGTTGCTAACCTTAGTTGCAGCACTCGGTGGTATGCTTTTTGGTTGGGATACCGCAGTAATTTCTGGCACGGTAAGTTCTTTAGAAGGCTTTTTTATTGCTCCTTTAGGCTTAAGTGAATACGAATCAAATTCAATGCTTGGTACCTTAGTTTCAAGCGCGCTAATTGGTTGTGTTATCGGCGGTGCCATCGCAGGTGTGCTTAGCCAAAAATACGGTCGTAAAAAAATGCTGATCGTCAGTGCGGCGTTATTTTTTATCTCTGCTTTAGGTTCAGCAATTCCAGAAATGGGCTTTTATGCCATTGGCAGTAGCGAAGCAAACCAAGCATTACCGCAGTTTATCTTCTATCGTATATTGGGTGGTGTTGGTGTTGGTATGGCTTCAATGTTATCGCCACTTTACATTGCTGAAATTGCTCCGGCTAATATCCGTGGCCGTTTAGTATCATTTAACCAAATGGCTATTGTTACCGGTATTATCGTGGTTTATTTTGTTAACTACCTTATTGCTTTGCAAGGTACTGAAACTTGGATACAAACGTTGGGCTGGCGCTATATGTTTGCCTCTGAAATGTTGCCTGCTGCGCTGTTCTTTTTCTTATTATTCACCGTACCTGAAAGTCCACGCTGGCATGCACTTAATGGTCATGATAAAGCAGCTAAAAATACCTTAGCAAAATTGCATGGACCAAAAGAAGCTGAGTTAGAATTTAAAGAAATAAAGCAATCACTGAGTCATCATACTTCGGGTAAGTTATTCTCTTTTGGTTTAATGGTGCTTGTTGTTGGTATTTTACTGTCAATGTTTCAACAGCTCATTGGCATAAACGCCGTACTTTATTATGCCCCTGAAATATTTAAAAATATGGGCTCAGGAACGAATGCCGCAATGCTACAAACCATTATTGTTGGTGCCTTTAATGTAATATTCACTTTGGTGGCTATTTTCACCGTAGATAAATTTGGCCGTAAACCATTAATGATCATTGGCGCGTTAGGTATGTGCGTTGCAATGACCGCGTTAGGGTTTAGCTTTTATACCGAGAGTATGGGCATTTCAGTATTAATCGCTATGTTAGCCTATGTCGCCTTCTTTTCACTTTCATGGGGACCGGTGTGTTGGGTATTATTGTCTGAAATTTTCCCTAATAAAATTCGTAGTTTAGCTATGTCTATCGCCGTTGCAGCACAATGGATCACCAACTATTTAGTCTCGTGGAGCTTCCCATTAATGAACAATAATACCTACTTAACTGAACAGTTTAATCACGGTTTCGCTTACTGGATTTACGGCGGCATGAGTTTATTAGCGGCATTTTTTGTATGGAAATTTGTACCTGAAACCAAAGGTAAATCGCTAGAAGAAATGGAAAAATTGTGGGATAAAAGCCCAACAACCGAAAATGAATTAGCTAAAAAATCATTAGCCTAATGTCGTTATTTTACTAACAAAGAGCCCCTTTTAAGGGGCTTTTTTTTACCTATTATTTTAGTTTTAAGTTCCAGTTCAGTTGACCATGAAAAAGTATTGGTACTTTTTTAATTAACAGGCATCAACATGTATAAGTTTATAACAGGCCTTGCCATAATCTCGTTAAGTCTATTTGCATACATTTTTTTTAATTCTTCAGATGAAGTACTGCCCAAAGAGGATGCATATATTAATAGCAGCCGGGTTATTCAACCGTTAAATAACCAATGGCAATTCACAAAAACCGCACCAGCATTAGCTCACAGCATCGATCAAGAAAAATGGAAAACCGTTAACTTACCGCATACTTGGAATGCAAAAGATGGCCAAGACGGCGGCGGAGATTATTACCGTGGTACTGGTACTTATAAACGTACTTTCACTTTAGATGAAAAATTTAACAATAAAAAAGTCTATCTTCATTTTGATGGCGCTACTACTACTGCAACCGTTTATGTTAATGGTGAAGAAGTTGGTCAACATAAAGGCAACTATGCTGCCTTTCGTTTTGACATTACCGAGCAAGTAAAACTCGACCAAGAGAATATAGTGGTGGTTACCGTTAACAATGAAGTGGATAATACCATAGCTCCGCTTTCAGCTGACTTTACATTTTTTGGCGGCTTGTATCGTAAGGTGCGCTTAATTGCCAGTAATAATATTCACATAGACAACTTAGACTATGCCGCCAGTGGCGTTTATTGGGCACAAACGAATATAAGTAATGAAAAGGCTGAACTTGATATTCGTACTAAGCTTTTTAATGAAAACGCCGAAGCTACCACTATCACTATCACCAACTTATTACGTGATGCTAAAAATAATGTTGTTGCCGAAACAAGTGAACAGCTGCAGTTAAATGCGAATGCATTTGTCGATTATACTAGCCAAATCGTGCTTGATAATCCGCATTTATGGCATGGCTTAGACGACCCTTATTTATACCAAGCTCAAACAGTAATAAGCCAGAATGGCCAAGTAGTTGATCAAATCAATCAACAATTGGGTTTACGCTATTTCCGCGTTGATAAAGATCAGGGCTTTATTTTAAATGGTAAGCCCTACCCGCTTTATGGTATTAACCGCATGGCTGATTTCCCGAAAAAAGGCACGGCAATTCATCAAGAAGATCATGAACGAGATATTCAACTAATCCTTGAATTAGGCGCAACAGGAGTACGTTTAGGACATCAACAACGTGATGAATACGTATATCAACGCGCAGATGAAACGGGCTTAGTCATATGGGCTGAAGTACCATTAATTAATCGAATAAATACTAATCAAGCCTTTACTGATAACGTAAAACAGCAAGCTTTAGAATTGGTCAGACAAAACTATAACCACAGCTCAATTATGTTTTGGGGTTTATTCAACGAAATCACCTTAAAACCAGGGCCGGATCCTAGACCAATCGTAAAAGAGCTAAATACTTTAGTAAAAGCTGAAGATCCTAACCGCCTTACTACAGCGGCTGTTGCGGCAAGTGGTGAAAAGGCACTACAAGACCCACTAGCGACAACAACCGATATTACCTCATTTAATCGTTATTATGCTTGGTATTACGGCAGCTTTAACGACTTTACCAAGTTTATGGATCATGCACGTGAAAGTGCACCCGATTTGTCTATAGCATTAAGTGAATTTGGCGCTGGAGCCAGTGACAAAATTCACAGTGATACGCCAACCATGCAAGATCACAGTGAAGAATATCAAGCCATTTTTCATGAAAATTATTGGAACGACTTGAAAGATAGAGATTACGTTTGGGGTAAATTTTTGTGGGTATTAGCTGACTTTGCCGTAGATAACCGTGATGAAGGTGATACTCCCGGTCGCAACGATAAAGGCTTAGTGACCTTTGATAGAAAAGTAAAAAAAGACGCTTTTTTCTGGTACAAAGCCAACTGGGCAAAAGAGCCGGTTACTCATATAACCGGCCGTCGCTTTTCAACTCGTACCCAAGCGCTAATTGACATTAAAGTGTACAGTAATCAGCCAGAGCTTGAATTATTCGTTAATAAACAATCTGTTGGTAAACTTGAGCTGAATGAAAATAAAAAAATTACTTGGCCACAAGTTGAGCTAACACTTGGTGATAACCTTATTGAAGTGGCCAACCATCAAGGCAACATCGTTGATAGCATTAACTTAACACGTGTGAACAGCACCGATACCAAAATTAGCGCTAAGCATTTAGGGATAGATAGCGTAAACGGTAAAATTTATAACTTACCTTATGGCATCAGTTTTTCATCCTTACCTACTGTGCTTGATTATCCGCGCGATAGCCAAGTTGAATTAATTAAAGGCGACCAAAAGCTAGCATTAACAAATGGCGATATTATTAAAGTCACCGCGCAAGATGGCAAAACCAGCCAAGAATATACATTTGCTCGCGCAGCTCTATCTGCATTTAAAGCAACATCTGCCAGTGCTGAAATCGCCGCTAACTTATCTATTGGGCCAATTGATATACCCATTATGAGCGCAGCCAAAGCAAACGATAACATCATTACTGGTATGGTTGACGATATGGAAAAGGTTAACATTTGGAATGCTATGGGCAAAGCACCGCATTGGTGGAAAGTCGATTTAGGCGCAGAATATTATATTGATCGCGTTGAAATTGTTTGGCCGCAGCATATCGACATGCTAAATGTGGGCCCTATGGCTTATAGCATAGAAAGCGCAAAAGATTTCAAACAAACTTTTGATGTGTTTTCAGAAAGCTATCAAGTTGCCGTTGATAAAGAGCAAAATACCGTGATTGGCACCACTAGCGATAGCATTGCCAAAAAAGCGCGCTTTATTCGTGTTAAGCTACTAAAAACGCAAACCTATGCTGATGCGCCCATTGTTGGCAAGTACCCCATCTATGGCGCGGAAGAAATTTCAGTCATTGGTGGTTTAATATATTCTGATGCCTTAACTATCGATTATTCCGATAAAGTCATTGATAAACATGGTTACAACACCGCGGCTGAGGTTCTTGCCAATATCAATTCCTTAGATGAGTATTCAATAACCTTACTTAATAAAGATCAGCAAATAATAGCCCCTAATACAGTAATAACAAAGGATACTGTACTTGTTGTCGAACAAAATAAAGGCGTTTTAAGGGAGAAATATCAGTTTAAATAACATCTATTTACCTTAAATTAATATGGGAGCCAGCGTGCTCCCATTATTATATTAGCTTGCGTTAAGCTTTCCTTAAGGTAGCCCTGCTAACTTAGCTTCACTCTCAATTACGTTTTGCGCGTATACCTAACATGTTCAAATTAAACAGAGTTCATGGCAAATTTGTTATAGCGATTTTCGCAAGTATAGGCGCTAATTTTAGCCATGCTAAAGAGCTTGAAATAGCCTTGCCTAATGAGTTTTCAATAACTAATAACAATAGTGCCTTTTGTTTAGCCGCCGTTATTTTTAAACGGATGAACTTAACTATTAAACCAGTACCCATGCTGTTAATTAGAACTGCAAAAGAAGCACAAAAAGGTACTGTGGCGTTAACCTTTGTTAATGAATTTACTTTCGCAGGGAAAAAATACCAAGTGATTAAGCCTAAGGGCTTAATTGTCAGTAAAATGCCTTTTGCTTATAGCAAGGTCAATATTTATGGTAAGGGGAAACAAAATTTACCCAGTAATTGGTTTAGCCTCTATCGCATTGGTGTTACCCGAAAGGAATTATTTTTAGAAGACCAAGAGGCCAAGGTTAATTACCCAGAAAATATACAGCAAGTGCCAAGCTTAACCAATGCAGTATCACTGTTAGAGAAAAAACGCTTAGACCTAATCATTTCATCTGAACTTTACGCTGAATATACCAAGCAACAATTAGCCACTCCAGAGCAAAAGGCCTTGTTAACCAAGCAAATGGCTATTGGTAATACCCTGTATTTCATGAGTTTTTCTGAGAAATATTTAGGGAGTTCTTATGCGCAGTCCTTAGCCAGTGAATATGATCATCACTATAATGCACTTCAGCCAAATGACTATCAGCACTGCAGCATGGCATTGACGTTAAATAAGCTTTCTTATTTGCAGTGACAGAAATTGCCCTTTTTTTTATTGGCATAATTTCCTATACTCAACAGTAATCTCTGAATAAGGTCAGCTGTAGATGAAATTTAAGATATTACTTTTTGTTGCCCTAACCTTGCCTTTATATTCTCAAGCCAATGACGTAAAACTAAAAGTTGCGCTACCTAATGCAACTGAATTCTCAAACTTAATGATGCGAGAAAAGCTTCGACTTATTTTTAATAATATTGGCTATGAAATTGCTTATGTCGAACTGCCGCTTATACGGGCGACAACAGAAACTCAAAAGGGCCAATATGCAATCACATTAGTTACCATTAGTGATATTTATCAGAGTGATTATCAAAGTTATCTACCGGAAAATATTACCCTAAGTGATATGCCTTTTATGAAAAGTGAAATAAATTTCTATAGCTTAAATAATAAAAAAATTGATGTGAAATCAGTTGATTGGATAAAAAAGTATAAGCTGGGAATAGCACGTTCGATTAACACAATGAACATCAAAGCCGATACAACGCATATGGCAAATAGACATATTCAAAGGTTTACAACAAATTTGTCAGCTTTTAAAGCACTTGAAATGGCAAGGGTTGATATTGTTGCCTCTAATGCCTTCTCTTTTGAAAATGCCAAAAGTGCTTTAACAAACCCTGAAAAAATTCGCAGACTGTTAACCATTGGCACATCAAAAATCTACATTGGTTTTTCTGACAAGCATTTTGGCAGGGAAAAAGTACAAAATATTGTTCAGCTATTTGATCGAGAAATGAATAAATTGACAAGCGAGAATATAAAAAGCACTAATTAAATTGCTAGATTACATGGTTAACCATCCTCATTTAAGCTTACCTTAAGACCCTACTCTTAGAATCAATTAACACCTCTAGCGCTAAGTTGTTTTATTCATAACACGGCGCGTTAATTAAAATTTCAATCAGTTAGTTGGAAAATTCTATGAAGATAAAGTTAGCAATACTTTCTATTGCACTGACCTTGAACGCTTGTTCATTCAATCAACCGGCATCGCCTATTTATATAAAAGCGAATATCAAGGCTAATAATACCGTTGTAGAGCCAAGCGATAATATTGAACAATCAGCGAACCTTAAACAACGCATCATCTTATTAGGTGATGCAGGTTTATCAACACTCTTGCCATTACAGGCGAGTTTACAGAAGGTGATAACTCGTGCCTCGCTATTTCCTGAAAAAACGTCAGTGATCATGCTTGGCGATAATATATATCCATCAGGCTTTCCAAACAAAAAAGCAGATCAACAAGCATTTACCGCAGAGCAGGTAAAACACATCAGCTTTTTACAAGCACAGCTTCAAGTTTCTAAACAAAGCGGCGCTGAAATGTTTGTTACTCCGGGTAATCATGATTGGTATGCGACACAGGTTGATTCACAGGCAAACTATATAGAAAACTACGCGAATTCTCATAAACTGTCAGCCAAATTTGTTCCTTATCAAAAATCTTCGCAGCCTATGCCTGAAATAATAATTCGTGATGGCATCAGTTTAGTTTTTTTAGACACCATGTGGTTATTAAAGGCCAGTCGAAACGACTTTAACAAGGCCATGGAACATTTATCTTCATTGCTAGAAGATAGCTATCAAGCGTTTCCTGAAAATGTCATTGTTTTAAATGGCCATCACCCGATTGAAACCATGGGGCCACATGGCGGTTATTATTCGAGCTTAGGCTATCAACTTTACGTCAACGTGGTAACATTTTTTAATAACAACCAACAAGACTTACATAGCCCTATGTACCAGCGTTTAATAAAAAGCATAAACGCTCAACTTGTCCACTACCCGAAAACAATTTTTGCTGCAGGACATGATCACAGTTTGCAGGTGTTTGAACAAAAAGATGAAAGTAAAACCCACTACAATTTGGTCAGCGGCGCAGCCAACACTGCAAAACTAAGCAGCGTAAGTTATAACGAGCACACACTATTTTCTACATCGCAAGAAGGTTTTATCGAATTAGATGTGCTTGAAAAAGGCGTATTACTGAAAGTATTTACCATTAACCAAACCACGCCAATTTATCAGCAGTGGTTATGGCAAGAATGATCATGAGCGAGAACCATGGTTAAATAAAAACGAGAGTGCGGCTGACAAACCAATAAACACCTAAGCCGCAAAGTAATGATGATAAAACGTGAGCAGACATCACTGTTTGCTCAGGCGCTGGTGCGAAAGCCTTGAAAGAAAACTTGCCAAAAAATCCAACCACAATAACAATTGATAACTGCCCAATTCAACGCCGAAGTTAAAGGCAACCAAGGTAGGCATTACCGCATGCCCTGGCACGCCAATATCATTAAGCGCCCCAGCAAAACCAAACCCATATATCAAACCAAACAATAAAGTAACCACGACTTGCCAAGGTAATCAATGTTGACTTTGTTCACTGAGCAATAAATAAGAGGCGTTAAAAACGGTTAAATAAAATGTGAGTTTACAGGCCTTTTCATCAGATAATGAAAAGGCCTTGAGGGGCTAACGCTTTAAATTAAAGTAATAATTAAAAGTAATAATTTAACGTTAGATAATCAATTATTGCTTGTATGATAAACCGTGACCAAAGTTAAATAACGGATCAACTGAATCAAAAGGCACATCTTCAAATTGTGCTTCTACAGCCGCCATAGAACGTGGCATTTCAAATGGCAATTTACCGGTTGGATTAAAGTCGCCAAATAGCACGTCTAACATCGCTTCATCGGTTGCACCAAATTCAGCTAAAATACCAACGGCATTTTCAGCAATTTCAGGAATAACGGAAGGACGCTCTAAGTAAATAACCACAACCGTTGGCTTGGTAGCCATCACGTTATTAATATGCGCTAACTCTTCGCCTTTAAAGTCTAAATCGCCTTGGTTAAGAATAGTTTCAATAATGTTTTCGCCAAAACCTAAATCGGTTCTTGGCGGACGGTGAGGCGCTTTAACATGTAAAATAGCAACATCAGCATCATTTAAGTTATCAACTACTTGTGCATATTTTTCAGTGGATTCTTTACTTAAACCTTCAATATATACCTTAATTCCTTTGGCTAAAGGCAAGGCATAGTCATGGTTTTGTGAAGCGCTTTGAGAAGTGCTCTGTGAAGTGCTCTGTGAGTTGTTTTGCTCTTGGTTTTTAAGGAGTACTAAAGATTTACGCTGTGCTAATGCCCCTGCTTTCATAAATTCATCAGTACCGGCAATTTTATCCGCCATCGCCATATCAACATATGGGTCATCGAATAATCCTAAACGGAATTTATCTTTTAAAATTCGGCGGATAGAGGTATTAATACGCCCTTCTGAAACCTGTCCAGATTCAACTAAATCAACAATAAACTCAGGTAATTCTTCACCGCCAAACTGATCTACACCGGCATCAAGTGCTTTTTTAAAGCGATCAGACTCAGATAGCCCTTCTAAGCCCCAAGCTCTGGCACGCATGGCAACAACAGGGCCCGCCATTTTTGACGTGACAATGCCCCAATCAGTACAAACCACGCCGTCAAAGCCAAAATCACCACGTAGCATGTCAGTGATAATTTCTTTGTTAAAGCTCATGGCAACATCTTCAGACGTTTGGCCATTGGGAATACCGTAATACGGCATAACTTGCGCGGCGCCTACATCAAATGCTGCTTGGAAAGGTTTTAAGTGATAATCAAAGTTATCACCCGGATAAGCCTGCTCTGCGCCATAAAACTGATGCGCATCTAAACCGTCACGTTGCGGGCCGCCACCAGGGAAATGTTTCACCATGGTCAACACACTTGAGTTGCCAATATTTGCGCCTTGGAAACCCTTGATATAACCAGCAACTAACTTTGAAGAAAGCTCAGCTTCTTCGCCAAAGGTACCAATACCACGCGCCCAACGTGGCTCAGTGGCTAAATCAGCCATTGGGTGCAATGCTAAACGAATACCAACAGCGCGATATTCAATATTAGCAATACGGCCAAACTCTTCTGCAACTTTTTCATCACCAATGGCGCCAAAACCAATAGGCTCTGGCCATAACGAAAAACCTTCTGTACGAACAGATGTTGCACTTTTTCCATCACGCAAACTATGGCGCGGATCCGTTGAAATAGTAATAGGAATACCTAAACGTGTTTGTTCGGCAAGCTTTTGAATTTCATTGTGCCAACGCGCCATTTCATTGACCGGCGCTGAACCCATTAAATTAAAATGATTGATTAAGCGCGAGTTAATGACATCATAAGTGCCATAACCTATTTGCATATTCATGCCTGCAAGAATTTCAGCATTTTCGCCAAAAGTCATCGGTGGCTGAAACATTAAGCCTGCTTTTTCTTCAATGTTCATTTGATCAATTAAATCACTGACACGGCGATCAATCGGTTGGCGTGAGTCCTCGTATACATCTAACTGACCATTTTTATTTAGATCGCGATAAGTATGACCATTAGCCGTTAAAGTAGGCGCTTCAGGACCAATATCACTTTTAGCTAAAATCGTATCGAGCCAAAATACTTTAGCTGCGCCTAGTGCTGCTAATCCGACAGGCACGGCAACAGCGATTGCAGAATATTTAAACCATTTATTCATAATAATTTACCTAGTTTGAAGATTGTTGTCTTGATAGTTTGATACGGCGGAAACCATGCTTTAGCAGCTTGAATACACCATAAATAATACCGATGAGCATAATTAAGGAAATAAGCGCGATAACCCCAAGCGTGGTGAAAAAAGCCCCATAGCCTTTTTTATCACTGGCGGTACCGCCCATTAATAACCAGCGTTGCTCTGGCGTAATAGATTGATGCTTGGCAATAATTGCTTTTAATTCAGCAACTTTTTCTGGGTATTGGTCTGCTAAGTTTTCACTTTCGAATGGGTCTTTTGTTAGGTCGATTAACAAAAGCGGGTGACTGTAAGCGGTCATATTGGCAATAATGCCGTTGCCGGTATAAATGTTTAGCCCCAAGCCATGAGCGAGTTTTAATTTAAAGTTTCCTTTACGCACCGCTTGTACTTGTTTATTGAGGCGATCGAAATAAACATAAACGCCCTCTTGGTTTTCGTTTTCTCCGCTGAGTACACGGGTAATATTATGCCCATCAATTTCTCGATCTGTTGGTAATGAGCCGCCACTCAGTTCAACAAAGGTAGGAAACCAATCAAGCATAGACAATACGCCGTCATATTGACGAGGTTTTATACCTGCAGGCCAATGAGCAACCGTTGGTACTCGATGGCCACCGTCAAAGGTTGTCATTTTACCGTTACGTAATTCACCCGCTGAACCACCGTCATCGCCCATCATTAACCACGGGCCGTTATCACTGGTAAATACTAATAAGGTATTTTCCCATAAACCTTTCTCTTTTAGAGTGTTAATAATTTCGCCGACTGACCAGTCAAGCTCTTGCACCACATCGCCGTATAGCCCTCGTTCACTGCTGCCTAAAAATTCAGGGGATGCATAAAGCGGCACATGTGGCATGTTATGGGCAAGATATAAAAAGAAAGGTTGGTGCTGATGACGATCGATAAAATCGATGGCTTTGTCGGTATAACGTTTAGTTAAATACTGCTGATCAATTTCTGTATAGGTGATCTCTTGATTTTCATACCAAAAGAAACTGGCCATATCGTTACTGTATGGCACACCATAAAATTCTTCAAAACCTTGATTCCAAGGCATAAAACGGTCTTGATGACCAAGATGCCATTTGCCGACCATACCGGTTTTATACCCTTGCGGTTTTAACGCTTCAGCAATAGTAATTTCACTTAAAGGCATACCATTGGGGCTGTCTTCAGCAAAAACAGCTGAGATCCCCATACGTACAGAATGACGACCTGTTAATAGCGATGCACGAGACGGAGTACAAATATTGGCAGCAGAATAAAAGTTAGTAAACTTGATCCCTTGCTCGCCTAGTTGGTCAATGTTTGGGGTGTTAATATCGATTGCGCCAAAAGAGCTGATATCGCCATAACCGAGATCATCAGCGAATATAAAAATAATATTAGGTTGGGTTTGTGTTTTTACATCCGTTACTTCATTACTCGTTCTAGCATGACTGATTGGTAATGCCGAAACAATCACTGCAGCAGCAATTGATAAAAACTTCCAAGGTTTGAACATAGTTATTTACCCAGATTGAGCATCATATATTGATAGATAGTTGTAGATTAACAATGAAGTCTGAAACTATCCTGAAAGGAAGGATGATTTAAATATAGTATAATTATCAGGCGCTTAACGGTTCAGGGGCAGCTAAACACCTGATAAAAAAGCTCAATTGGCTATAAATTGAGTATTAAGTATGGATTATTGCTTGGCAAAGTAGTTATCAACGGCATAGCTAAATTCGCTATGAATAAATTCAATTGCCTGCTGACTTATTTTAGCTTTAGGTACAATGGCATCAAAGCCATGATAACCTCCCTTATATAATTTAAATTTAGTAGGGACACCAGCTGCTTTTAAATTTTCGACATAAGCTATGGTTTCATCTCTAAATGGCTCGATATCACCGACATAGGTTGCTGTTGGTGGTAAGTTTTTATAGTCGGTTGCGCGAGCAGGTGCAGCATACGCTGGAATTTCTTGGTTATTATCTTTTAAATCTTTCAGATATAAATCCCAACCGAAGGCATTAAGTTTTGAATTCCACATCGGGGCGTTATTATCAATAGCAGAATCACCTAACATGCAATCGTCAATCATTGGACATACCGGCATTTGAAAGGCAATATTGACTTCTTTTTTATCTCTGGCCAGTAACGTTACCGCGGCCGTTAAACCACCGCCAGCACTGTGCCCTACTACCATGATTTGGTCGCTACGTGCGCCCAGTTCATTAATGTTATTTTTAATCCACTTTAATGTATCATAACAATCATCTAACGCTGCAGGATAAGGCGCTTCCATTGATTTTCTGTAATCAGGCGCTACAACAATACAGTCACGAGTATCAATAAGGCCTTTTATTTGCGGGTAAGCTAATTCAGGAACGGTTAGTGCGTAACCGCCACCGTGACAATACAACACAACAGGTAAAGGTTTATCGCTGCTTGTTAAAGGCTTATAAATGCGAACTCTAATTTTTTCATTGCTATTTTCGCTATCGATATAACGTTCTTGGCAATCTAAGCCCTCGATCATTTTCCCTCGAGATTTAAGGCACTGCTTTTGCACAAATTTGAACATAGCTAACGATGGACGGCAAAATGGCTTAATTAACATGCCAAATAAACGAAGCTCTTTATCAATCATTTTATAACTAACTTTCATCTTTATTCCTTCCTTTAGTTTTTCACGCCTAAAACAAAACTAAGCGATAAATTATGCTTAACAACTCAATTCTTTATTAATAACAATGTAGGTAACCAAAGCGGCTTGTATCCCTGAAAGGAATGCTTTAAGTATTACAAAACTGCTAGGGCTTAATCCTTCGATACCAAATAGTGTAAAAATTAAGATTGCAGAAAAACCAAAAATAAGCAGGAAGATCGCGCCAACAAAAAAGCTGCGACTAGTGAGTTTATTTGGTAAACCGGCAAAAAATGCATTGGCTTTTTGGCTTGTTAACTCGCCTTTGCTTTTAGCCTTTTTAGTTAACATTGAATAGACAAAACATAAAATTAAGGCCATAAAAAAACTGCCCATAATAAAATCAACCGATATATTGGTTTGGGCGATATTTTTGGTGTCTAACCATAAATTAACCAGCGGTAATTCTTTGGTCATGAAATAAGCGATTACCCCGCCGATTATAAAATTAGCGATAAGCTGGATCGTGGTTTGTTTTTTGATGTATTGAGTATTTGCAGTCATGAACGGCTACCTTTTAAAAAATTAGCCATCAAGGTAAGGGGTGAAAATGAAAACAACCTGAACAAATAGCGCTAATTCTCTTTAGGTAAAGTGACTAAAACCGATTGGAAATATTTTAAAATAGGTTATTCACCCATCAACCATACGAGCGCTTTATTAATGAGTTCCACATATTCATTGATTTGATAACTTTTGGCTTGGTGCCCTATGGCGGAATAAAATGCTCGCCCTTGGCCAATTGTACTGCGCCATACAAGCGGATGTTCGCCCGCCATTTGGTCATTACCTAAAAAAGATTGACCTACCGTTTGATAAGAGGTTTCGTCAATGGTTATTAATATTTCATGGCCGGTATGTCTTGGGTTACGATCAAATGCGTACCATTCTTCATCAGGAAATAAAAACGTTTTTGGCAAGTGGCTTGTTAAAGGTTGCTGTGCATCAGCAACCTCTATTGTTGCGTTTTGAAATTGAGGATGCATGGTATGGCCAATAAATTGAGCACCAATTAAGCTGTCTACATACCATTGCCATTGATAAGACGGATCACCTCCTGAAGCATGAATACCTAACCAACCTCCTCCTTGTTCTAGCCAGTGTTTAAAAGCTTTTCTTTGTGAAGGGGTAAGCACATCACCTGAGACGTTATTCCACACAATAACCTTAAACTGGGCTAAATCGTTATTATTATGAATAGCACCATTATCGGTTGTATAAATATCCCATGCGTTATTTTGCACTAATTTAGTTAGCATAGCTTGAGCTGCAGGTTGTGCATCGTGATGAATAAAGCCATTGGTTTTATTGAAAATAAGTACGGCGGGTTTTGACAGCTTAGGAATAATGGGCGCCACGGTTTCATAATCATGACGAGGGATCATGCCCCAATACTTTGCATAGCTAAATAGACTTGCTGCGATGACAATAACAAGGACAATAAATCCAATGATGAATTTTTTAAACATAGCAAATTCGCACCTTTAAAATTGGCAATAACGGTTATAAAAAAACCTGATGCGAGCAATTAATACACATCAGGTTTTTAATTTTTACCGACTTTACGGTAAGTAATAGCGCTAGTTATTCATTTTATTGAAGTTATTAATCTTCAAGTTGTGAAGAAAGACCTTTGTGCATCATCCAAAACTTAAAGCGCTCCATTAGCGTTGGCTCTGGGTCTTCTGCCGGTACTTGATACTCACTGCGTAACTGGGTTAAGCGTTTTTTCAGTTGTGCGATGTGCGCAGATTGTGAAGCATCAGCGATCAAGTTGTTAAGTTCATCTGGATCATTTTTTAAGTCGTAAAATTCCCACGTACCTAACTTATAAAAGTGAATTAATTTATATCTGTCAGTACGTACACCGTAATGACGTGGAACAAATGCCCAGCCTGGGTTTTCGTAAAAATGATAATAAATGGCATCACGAAATGGCTGAGTTTCACGTGATTTTTGTGCTTGCTGCTCTTGCCTCTCTTTCATTAAAGGCACTAAGCTTTTACCTTGCATATCACTTGGTGCGTTAACACCGGCAATGTCTAAAAAGGTTTGGGCAAAATCTAGGTTTTGCACTAAATCTGTATTTTCACTGCCTGGCTGAATGTTATTTGGCCATTTAACAATAAGCGGCATGTTGATTGAGTCTTCATACATCCAACGTTTATCGAACCAGCCATGATCCCCTAAGAAAAAACCTTGATCAGAGCTATAAATAACAATGGTATTTTCTTCAAGATTATTTTCTTTTAAATAAGCCATAACCCGACCTAAATTATCGTCAATTGAATCAACTGAACGCAGGTAGTCTTTGATGTATCTTTGATAACGCCACTTGGTTCTAGCAATGCCTTGCGGTTTATTTTCAAAATAAGCCTTATTTTCAGCAGCGTATGCCCTATTCCAATTTGCGGCTTGTGCTTCATTCAAATAGGCTGGTGGTTCAAGCTTTAAATCTGCTTTTGTTAAGAAATGAGAAATCGACATTTCTAAATCAGGGCTAAGTGATGCTGCACGACCTTTGTGATCGTCATAAAGGGTTGCAGGTTCAGGAATTTCAATGCCTTTATATTTATCGATATGATCAGGGCCTGGCGCCCATTCACGGTGTGGCGCTTTATGTTGATACATCAACATAAAGGGTTTATTTTTATCGCGTTTATCTAGCCAATCAAGGGCTCGGTCAGTAATCACGTCAGTGGTATAACCGGTAACTTCGACAGTACCGGTTTCGCTTTTAAAACGCGGATTATAATAACGCCCTTGTCCGGGTAAAATTTCCCAGTGGTCAAAGCCAGTTGGTGTGCTATATAAATGCCACTTACCAATAAGGGAGGTTTGATAGCCCGCCTTTTGTAAAAGCTTTGGGAAAGTTTGTTGTGAACCGTCAAAATCACCGCCCCACTCGTTATTCATAAAGCCATTCATATGGCTATGCTTACCGGTTAAGATCACGGCACGGCTTGGCCCACAAATCGAATTTGTTGCAAATGCATTTCTAAATAGCATGCCTTCACTGGCAAGCTTATCAATATTAGGGGTTTGATTAATTTTAGAACCATAGGCGCTAATAGAATGCGTGGCATGATCATCGGAAAACACAAATAAGATATTGGGTTGTTGCTGTTCACTCGCATTAGCTGTTTGCACGAGCGCTGTGCAAATAAGCCCAAGTGACATATTAATTAATTTATTCATTAATGATGATCCTTATTTTCAGTATTCTTTGCAAATTCAATCGGTAATTTAGTTTCTACGCCGATATGTTCAAAACCAATTTTACGGCGGCTTAATGCCGGTGTATTAATCCAATCGGCTGACAATTGTGCGTATAAAACAAATTCATTGGCACGGGGTAAATGAATATCAAAACTTTGTGTTCTCGCCTCAAGTGCGGCTAAAGGTACATTTTCTGTTGTCGCTTTTGATAATACTTTGCCATGTTTATCTGCTGCTATTAGTGTCACTGTGACTAAGCCACCTTCGTAGCTATCATTGATCAGGGCCACAGGAACCGGTACTTTTCTACCTGGTGAGTAGAATTCATCATTCCACCTGTCGATATTTATGCCCACAGGCGCAAAGGCATGAGGTGCCCAAAACTGCCATTTAGGCTCCATCGTTAAATTTTTAACATCAGTAAAATTATCACAAGTGACACTGGGCTCTTTTAACGGCCAATCTTGTGGAATAGTATCCTTGTCTGAACATTTACTTAAATAAACAAAATGTTTAACCCCTGCATAGCCTCTTCTTGCACGCCAGTACCCGGTTAATTCAGCAATGAAATAGGCATAAACTTCACGGCGTTGCTTCGGGGTTAAATCAACTCCCGGCGCTAATAAGTCGAAAGCGATGCCAGAAATTTCTGTTGGGTCGCTGCCGTCACGAGTTAACCATAGCCAGCCATATTCGTTATTAATATAAGCATGATTTCTTGCGCCATCGCCGTCATAAGTTCTAAAAATCGGGCCGTTAGTCATAGGGGGAATACGGCTAAAGTCGTCTAAATCTTTAAGTTCGTGATCAACTTTGGTGCTGTTTAAGAAATGAGCGCCACTAAATTTGTACGGATGTTCTTCTAGTGGATCATTGGGACCATTCGGTTCACGATAGCTACCCGCATCCCATACACGAGTTGAGTCTAAATGGCGAACCAATGATACCGCTTCATAAGGTAATGGGTTGTGTGTTTCATTCGACGCATCCCACCAACCAATTGAAGCATGATTCCAATTCTCTTGAACCCATGAAGTATATTCTTTCTCTAATTCTTTTAATGACCAATTAAGTGAGTTTGCCCTACCTTCTACGAGACGATTGATCGGCGCAAAAATGTGATATTCATCTACCACAATTAAACCTATTTCATCCGCTAAATCGTACCAAAAATTGGGCGCGCGACCATTGTGAAATCTAAAAGTATTCCAGTTAAAGTCTTTCATGTGGCCGGAATATAGTTTGTGAACCCATTTTCTATCCCATGGCAGCGCTTTACGGTCTTGGTCTTCAAAAAAGCGGTGTAATGCGATATTAGAGCCACGAAGATAATAACGTTTATTGTTTAGGAAAAAGCCTTTATCTTCACCCGACTTCCACTCAAATTTACGCATACCAAAACGGGTAACTCGGTCATCTGAGTCAACACCATCTTCGTTAAGATGCGCTTTCACGCTATATAAAAATGGTGATTCTGGTGACCATAATTTGATTGACTCAAGGTTAATAACTTGCTCAACAACCTTGGTTTCTTGTGGCTGTAACGTCAATGTGGCAGTAACAGGTAAAGCAGACGATTTTTTAGATTGCCACTGTGAAACCTGTTGGCTTAATGAAATATCTACGGGTTGATTTCTGCTATTTTTAACCGTAGTGAGCACTTTAACCTGATTGGTATCAATATTTGGCTCTACCTTGGTACGAACAATTGTTGTCGCTCCTGTATGCACTAAACTAACGCTGTCCCATAAACCAGGAAACCAGCCGCGTTTTTCAAGATCTGCGCCGACGGGAATAAACTCTGGCACTGAGGTAAATTCAGAGCCGATACGGATCACTAATTCGTTTTCTTGTCCATAATTTATCGCTTCTGATAAATCGTATTCAGAAACACTATAAGCACCAAAGTGCTCACCTAGCGTCTTTCCGTTAAGCCAAACTTTAACGCCATACTTTGCCTTTTCAAGACATAAGTGAGATTGTGCAAACAACGGCTCTGGTGCGGTGAATGTTTTCTTGTACCAAAATGCCTCACGCTCGTCACTTTGCACACCAACATCAACAAAAGCAGGCACAGTTTCTGATACAAAACCGGGCACTTGCACACTACGGCCAAATTCAGATGGCATTTGATCCGATAAACTGCCCTGTTCAATCGCCCACGTACCGTCTAACGACTGAGTATTTCTGACCGTTTCACCAAAGTTGTCATGGCTATTACTACAAACAGTATCGGCATAACTGCCGGGAACTTCTTTGTATTTAAACTCAGTTTCAGGAAACTCACCAAAGGTACTAACTATGTGCGCTCGAAAAGCTTTTGTTATAGGGGTTTTAAATAAAAATCCAAGGATGGCTAGGCAAAGAATGCCTAGCATAATTCTTTTGAATATTTTCACCTTAATCACTATTTTCACGGTCAGAATACATGCTAAGCCCCGTACTCACTACTGGCTGTTTTGTATCAATACCAGGGTGCTCAAAGCCGACTTTACGACGGCTAATAACCGTTGATTCAATGCCCTGACCATTAAGGTAGGCATAAATAACAAAAGGTTTTTGCTTAGGCATGGCTAAGTCGATATGTACAAGTTTATCGCCAAGCGCATCAAGCGTAGTTTGTAGTGGTTTTGAACGCGTTAGCACCTTACCTTGTGCGTCAGCCGTTACCATTTCAACAACAACCTCACTGCTCTCGTAAGTATCATTTAATAAATTAACTGGCACAGCTACCGTTTGGCCTGCTGGATAAAAGCTTTCCGCCCAACGTTCGATGTTAATACCAATAGGGGCAAAAGAATGTCGACCCCACTCAGCCCAACGCGGTTCCATGGTCAAATTAGGAATATCGATAAAGTTATCACAGGTATAGCTTGGCTCTTTTAAGTCCCAATCATCAGGAATGGTGTCTTTATCAGCACACTTACCTAAATATAAAAAGTGCTGAATACCTGCATAACCACGGCGTGCGCGCCAGTAACCGGTAATTTCACTGGTAACATAAGCATAAATTTCACGATGTTGCTCAGGCGTTAAGTCAACATCTGGCGCCATAATGTCATATGCAACCTCGGAAATAGTAACAGGGTCACTACCATCGCGGGTGATCCAAAGCCAAGAATATTCGTTATTAATATACGGGTGAAAACGAGCGCCTGGGCCATCCCAAGTTCTAAAAATATCACCTTCTGTCATCGGTGGTAAGCGACTAAAGTCATCTAAGTCGTCTAACTTATATTCCTTAGGGTTGCTGTTCATAAAACTCTGGCCATTAAGTTTATATGGGTGCTCTTCTAATGGGTCGTTTGGTCTGTCTGGGGCTCGGTAACTGCCAGACTCCCAAACACGGGTATCATCTAAATGGCGCACTAAAGGCACAGCTTCATAAGGGATAGGGTTATGATTTTCATTTGACGCGTCCCACCAACCTATTGAGGCATGGTTCCAGTTTTCTTGTACCCAAGCGGTAAATTCTTTTTCTAATTCTTTTAACGACCAATTAATCGAAGTTGGCATGCCAGGAAGGCCTAAACGAACCGGCGCAAAAATATGATATTCGTCGGTAACAATAAAGCCTTGCTCGTCGGCAATGTCGTACCAAAAATTAGGGGCACGGCCAACATGGAATCTAAACGAATTCCAGTGAAAGTCTTTTTGACCGGCTAATAAGTCGCTCACCCACTTTCTATCCCAAGGTAATTGCTTACGGTCTTGGTCTTCAAAAAAGCGATGCAGCGCGATATTGGTACCACGTAAATAGTATTTTTTATTGTTTAAGTAAAAACCTTTGTTTTTGCTGTCAAGACCATCACCGCCGCGCCACTGTACTTTGCGCATACCAAAGCGGCTAACTCGGTCATCACTGGCTTGACCATCTTGTTCAATTGTAGTGTGACTTGTATAAAGGAATGGCGACTCAGGTGTCCATAATTTTACATCGTTTATCGGTAAATCTTGGCTTACCGTGACTGTTTTACCAGCAGCAATAGTCACTGAAGTCGCTAAAACGTTAGAAGCTGAAGCTTTACTTTGCCATTCACGAATTTCAGTTTTAAGGGTTACATCAACAGGTGTCGCGCCGTTGTTACGAATGGTGGTATGAGCAATGGCAATGCCTTGGTCAATATCAGGGTCAACTTTGGTGCGTACAATTGAGTACTTGCCCGTATAAACAACGCTGACGCTGTCCCATAATCCCGGATACCAGCCTGATTTTTCAACATCACTACCATAAGGAATAAATTCAGGTAACGCTGAATGCTCAGCGCCCACACGGATCACCAACTCATTTTCTTGGCCGTAACGAATAGCAGAAGATAAGTTGTATTCTGACAAGCTAAATACGCCGTAATGTTCGCCAACTTCTTTACCATTTAACCAAACTTTCACGCCATATTTGGCTTTATGTAAACAAAGGTTAGCTAAATCAGTGGCATCAGCAGGCGCGGTAAAAGATTTTTTATACCAAAAAGCCTCTCGTTCATCACTTTCTACGCCCACTAAGTTAAATCTTGGCGTTGCTTCAGTAATAAAACCTGGTACAGGGGTTGTATGATTAAAGGCAGTCGGCACGTTATCATCTAATGCCCCTTGTTCTACTTGCCATTGACCATCTAAAGACTGGGTTTGACGAATAGCTTCACCAAAATCGACATGGCTATTTTGACAAGCAACGCTGGCATAACTGCCTTCTATGGTACTGTTTTTAAATTCAGACTCAGGAAAGTCTCGCATAAAAGCATTAAGGTGCGGTTTTATCAGCGATAATAACGGCTTTTGAAAAATAAAGCCGAGGCCAACAATGACCAGTAATCCAACGAGAATTTTTTTAACAATTTTCATTTTATTTTCTCAATAGGTAAAGTTAAAGAATAAAAGTACGGTATCCGGCTAAAAAGCCCTGAAAAACAAGTACATCAACACCAAACACGGCCAAACCAATGCCTTCAATACCGCCCAAAACAAAGGTTGGCAATAAAGATAACGCTGTCGCTTTAAACAGTTTTTCAGACGGTTTATTTAATAATTTCAGGGTAAGTTGATAGATCAAATTGAAGATACCGATAAGCATAAAAATGATGCCAAAATAGAACAAATACGGGCCTTGTAAACCCGCATAAAGCCCAGCAGCAAAACCGTAAAAGTTCATCGCAACGAGAATTTCTTTTATATACCAAACCAGTGGCACACAAAGACCAATTTTTAACCCCTGCGCGTAGCTACTACCGTAAAGTCGAGCGCAAACATAAGCGGTACCTGCACCGAACATGATGCAAAAGAACAGCACAAGACCTGATAGGTTTCGCAAGGCTAATGGCAAACCAATTTGCCAACCATAGTCATAAATAATGGTCATTAGTGTTGCGGTAACAATAATGCCTACGGCAACTCGCCACTGAGCAGGTATCTGCATTAAAATATTTTTCATGTTAGCTCCTACTCTGCTGCTGCAGGTTGGCTAACCTCAGCGTCCATTTCATGTAAACGGGTTTTTAATTGTTGATAAATTGTTTGCATTTTAGGGTCATCAATTAAGTTATTTTGCTCTAACGGGTCGTTTTTAAGATCAAATAATTCATCCTGTTTACCGCGCTTATAATCAATGAGTTTGTAGCGTTTGGTGCGTAAGGCTAATTGCTCAGGCACTGGGTATGGATAGTCTTCGTAATATTTGTAAAGCCAAGCATCGCGAAGCGATTCTGGTTTATCTTCTAAAATGGCAACGGCGCTTTTACCTTGCATATGCTGAGGTACTTCTAAACCGGCAAGGGCTAAAAAGGTTGGCGCCATATCTAAATTAAGCAGCATTTCTTGCGAGCGGCGACCTGGATTTTTAATGCCATTCGGATATTTGATAATAAAAGGAATACGCATTGACTCTTCATAAGACCAGCGTTTATCAATTAGGCGATGTTCTCCCCACATATAGCCATTGTCACCAGCAAATACTACGATGGTATTATCATCTAACCCCAATGTTTCTAGCTTATCTAAAACAAGGCCAATTTGCTGATCCATGGCAATAGCGGTTTCAGCATAGTCTTTCATCTTTTCTTCTAAAGAGTCCCAAAGAAAATGTTTAAAACTGCCATCAGCAAATGCGAGCCATGAATCTGCTTCTTTAGGTAAAACAATGTTTACGTCGTCATAGCGCCCTGCCGCTTCTGCATCTGGCTCCATCGGTAAATGAAGCGCTTTATGTGAAATATATAAAGCAAAAGGTTTGTCTTGGTTATTCTCAATAAATTTATTGGAAAAGTTAGTGAGGTCATCTGTGATATATCCTGTGATATCAACCCCTTCGACAGGAGACTCTCCAAGCTTTAATGCCTTACCGTTCACGATATAAGGTGTGCCTGTGTAGGCTCCTTGTCCACCTGCATGTTCAAAACTAATGAATTGGTCTACACCGCGCAGTGTTGGCAAACCACCCGGCATATGCCATTTACCAATAAAAGCTGTTGCATAACCTGCTGCTTTTAATGGCTCAAAATAGGTAATGTTTTTGTTATCCCAGACAGTGAAATTATTTTGCACGCCATGCTGCTGCGGGTATTGCCCCGTTAAAAAACTAGCGCGTGAAGGGCTACATAAAGATGAGGTGACAAAAGCGTTTTCAAACAACACCCCTTCATTGGCAATGCTGTCTATATTAGGGGTTTCAATAAAGGGATGATCCATAACGCTTAAATAATCCCAGCGGTGATCATCGGCTAAAATAAAGACGATATTCGGTTTTTTTGACTCAGCAGCTTGTACTTGAACAAAGCTTGCAAGCGCTAAGGAAATGAGTGTGCTAAATACAAAAATACTTTTCATATTGTTTCCATGATATTGCTGTTAGCTTTACCATAAAAAAACAAGCTGAAGCTGACCTGAAAAGTAAATGCTTAATGCAAATAACTAAGAAATATTTCAGTGCTATAAAGTGAGGAAAATAAAAGGTTAAAAAATAAAAAAGCCTGACATTAATTATGTCAGGCTTTAACAAGTAGGCTCTATAATACTTTTTAACAGTATATCGACGTTACTCGACGTCACCCTCGGCATAAACGCCTATAACTGCGCCGATAAATCCGCCCGCTTTAGCCGTTGTTAATACCGTCGCATCAGCGTTTTCAAGCACGCTAATGAATGTTATGCCGTCTAAACTGTAAGCAAAGCTGATTTTATCTTTATTCAGTGTTGTGCGTAGATAAATCGGCGCGCCATCTGCAACGGTGACAGGAATTTCCGCAAGCGTTTCGCCATTAAACAATGTCGCCATTTTATCGCGCATGCGAACGCGTAACACGGTTTCGTCGTTATCAGATAAACCTAGTCCAAAAGCGTAGTAGAAAAAGTCATTCTGCAAAGCCATCATGCCAGCTTCTTCATCTTCTGTATTAGGGCTAAATCGCATTTCAGTGGTTGCCGATGCCGACATATGCGCAACACGCTGCCCGATAAAGCTAGGCTGAGGGGTGTAATCAAATAAGCTAAGGCTACCAATACGATTAGCGCGAGGCTGAATTTTCAAGCTACCGTCTCCCGTTTGCCACCAAGGTGACTGTGGCGCGCGAACAAACAACCACTCAAGACCTAGCGCACTGTCGTTAAACTCGTCTTTTACAGTATAGTTGCCAGTTGTTGGTCGCGGAGCTGGGCCACTATCAGGCAATGATGGACGGTCGACTATTAATAGCACAGGCTTGCCGCTTTCGAGAATAATCGGCCAACCGTCTTTCCAACTTACTGGTAATAGGAATGTTTCTCGGCCAGTATGAAAGTTAGCAGGACCATCTTGATGTTTATCTAAACCATAAACACGGGTGCCAAGAAAAACTGCCCACCAATCGCCATTGGCATCTTTAAATATATCGGTATGTCCAGTCGAGGTAACCGCATCTTTTCGGTCTTTAGCTAGCCCAACTTGGGTGAGTATTGGGTTGTTTTCATAAGATTGGTAGGGTCCGAAAATATTTTCAGAGCGAAATATCAACTGCTGATGGTTAAGGCCGGTGCCGCCTCCGGCCGCCGATACATAATACTGCCCTTCTATTTTGTAAATATGTGGGCCTTCTATATGTGTGGTGTTATAGGGTGCGGGATCTGCGCCATCAATCAAGGTGATATCTTCCGAGCGCGCTGCAAAGCTTGTTGGGTCTACTTCCATCACGCTGATAACACGATGTCCGTCAACCATTGGATCCTCAGGCTCTTTGTTATGCACAACAAAAAACTTGCCGTCATCATCGATGAATAAACTTGGGTCAATACCGTCAATGTGAGGTAGCCAAATCGGATCTGACCACGGGCCAGCTGGGTCTTTAGCGGTTAGCACAAAATTTCCACCACAGTAAACGCAGGTGTTCATGATATAGAACGTGCCTTTATGATATTCAATAGTGGCAGCAAAAACACCAAGATAGCCTGCATGTAATACTTCGTCATACGGCAGCATATCAGGGCGATCAATAGCATTGCCAAGTTGGGTCCAGTTGACTAAATCTGTGCTGTGAAAAACAGGAATACCTGGATAGAAACCAAATGTTGAGTTCACCATGTAATAGTCGTCGCCGACCACAACAACGCTTGGATCTGGATAATAACCAATTAAAATGGGGTTCTGAAACTTCCCTTCGTCAATTGAACTTCGAAACATCTCATCATCACCTTGGTATTCAAACCAAGAAAATGACGCTAGTTGTGGTTCGGTTTTTGTTGAGTTGTTAGTTTCCCCGCAGCCTGTTACTAATAACATTAAAACTAGCAAGCTGGAGGTAATTATTTTTTTATTCACACTTAGCCTTTTATATTTACAAGAATAATAAAGCCAGCTTATGAGGTTTTACTTAAAACAAGCTTAATGTGTGACTAATTAACGTGAGTTTAGCAAGGCTGGTTTAATCTGCTTATGAATCAGAAGTAAAAAAGCCTAACATTGGTTATGTCAGGCTTTCATAGGTAACAATTGAACAACAAGTTACGCTGCTAAAACAGTTATAACTTAATGGCAAACTCTGCCGTTAATAAATCTTGCTTTGCTGACGAGCCACCGACATAAACTTGGTAAGTCATTTGTTCAACTTGCCATGCTTTAGCCTCTGGGTTGTACCATGCCATGTCTTTTGCTTTTACTGCTAATTCAACAGTTTTACTTTCACCGACGGCTAAATGAACTTTATCAAAAGCACGTAAAAGTTTGACTGGACGGTCAACCGATGAATTATCAAAACCAAGATAAAGTTGCACAACTTCCTCACCCGCAACTTTACCGCTGTTGGTAACGGTAACAGAAACACTAAGCGTATCAGCTTCGGTTAGTTCAGGGGTATTCACCACTAGGTTTGAATAATCGTACTGGCTATAACTTAACCCAAAACCAAACGGATAAGCCGGTTCAATGTTCTCTTTATCAAACAAGGTATAACCGTGGTAATAGCCGTAAGTGATTTTTTCAGTATAGGGCGTAAAATATGGGTAATCACTTTCTTGTTTAGCTATGCTAAAAGGTAATTTACCACTTGGGTTTACGTCACCGTAAAGTACATTAGCTAGTGCATTACCGCCTTCCATACCGCTATACCATGAGAATAATATCGCTGGCACTTCGCTGTCCCAAGCTGATAAATCAATACCGCTACCGCCAACATAAACAACAACTAAATTGTTATTGGTTTTCGCTAGGGCTTTAATTAATGCCTCATCTTCAGGATTAAGTTTTAAGGTTTCTCGGTCACCACCGTTAGTTTTTGGCCCTGTACGTTTACCTAGCTTAGCCGCTTTATTGGCTTCTTCTGAGGCTAATAAAAACTCGCCTTCTTCGATATGGGTATAACCGACAACAACAATGACTTGATCCGATACTTCCGCTAGTTTTTTACTTGCTGATAAATCGGAAGCATCGTCTAAAACAACCTTATTACCAAGCTTTTTATGGTAATCTCTAATACCTTCATATGGCGTTACTACATAAGGTTCAGTGGTTTTACTACTACCGGTATCACCGAGGTTTTCCATATCAGCTAAACGGCCAATAACAGCAATCTGCTGCTGCTTAGTCTTAGCAAAAGGTAATACTGGCGCACTATTATCATGGCCATTTTTAACCTTACTGTTTTTAAGTAACACCATGCTTTTTTCCGCGGCAAGGCGAGTTAATTCAATTGACTTTGGCGTAGCGATAATGGAATCAGGATATGCCATAGGGTCTTGAGCTAAACCAAATTTAAGTTGGGTTCTCAGAGTATCAAATACCAGCTTATCAATTTGCGCTTCTGTTATTTCACCGTCAGCAATCCCTTGTTCGATGATATCTTGTTGATAAACCTTTTGGTAAGGCATCTCTACATTTAAACCGGCTTGAATACTGGCGATGCCGTCATATGTACCAAAAAACCAATCAGAGCTAACAAAACCTTTAAAACCCCATTCATCACGGAGAATATCGCTTAATAAATATTTATTTTGACCAGCATACTCACCTAACACTTTATTATAAGAAGCCATAAGCGAAGCGACATTGCCTTCTTGAACCACTTTTTTAAAGTGGGGTAAATACACTTCTCGTAACGTACGTTCATCCACTTCAACATCAACAACAAAACGTGAATTTTCAATACTGTTTAAGGCAAAATGTTTGGCGCACGACATCACATTATGGTGCTGTAGAGCATTTACCGCTGCTAAACCAAATTCCCCCATCAGCCAAGGGTCTTCAGAATAGACTTCTTGCGCACGGCCCCAACCAGGGTGGCGTAATAAGTTAATGGTTGGTGTACCGGTATAATTAATGCCACTGGCGCGCATTTCTTTACCAATAACATCATAAATTTGGCTTTCTAATTCAATATCCCAACTGGCACCGCGGGCCATAGAAACCGGAAATGAGGTTACACCGAGCTTATCCCCAGCGGTTCTTTCTTTGTTTGCCCGAACGCCACGTGGGCCATCAGAAAAAGCATAGGGTGGAATATTTAACCGCTCATTACCACCACCATAAACTGGTGGTGTACGACCAAAAACGGCACTGTTGATCACTAGGATCATAGCATCAGATAGCGGGCGACCATAAAGTTGCTCAATTTTTTCATCTAAGCTCATTTCTTTAATTAAGCTATGGGTAAGTTGGTCCAGTTGCTCATCTGTTTCAATCGATGAAAACTTAGTTTTATCAAACTCAACCGAATGCTCGGTATAATCGTAAATGTTGTACAACATAATAGCTGCAACGAACAACAAGGTTAATAAAATATAACCCATTATTTTAATTGCCTTTTTCATATTTAACCTTTCAGAAATAATTAACGCATAAAGAAGTATTAATATTGATATTAAAGCGCTTACCTTAAAGCTATATGAATAGCGATATTCGCTGATAACAATAAGTAAAAATGAAAAGATGAGAAAAGCCATGATGCTAATGACTAATAGATACAAGGTCTTAAAATGGTGCCTCTTTGGGTAGAATAATCAGAATGGAAAAACAATGCGTATAGACTAAAACGAAGGGTTTTAATGTTAGTAAGGCGGGAAATAAACAACGGCTTAATGCTGCATACAACACATTAAGCCGTTAATTATTCTCAAACAGTTTTGATTGTGTCGATGAAACTATTCAGCGCTTTTTGACCACACTTTTATTAATTTACCTTTTAAAGTGTTTTGAGAAAAAGGCCCCGGAAACGGGTTTTCAGTATTTCTACTTGCCCCTAAATAATCATGATCTAAGCGAAAATTTAAGCCTTTAGGTGTTTTATAACTCTCCCCTGTTACACGTGTTTTACCAAGCATTTCAGTAGTTACCAACGATCTTTTTATCGCGCCAGCCCAACTTTCATCAACATTAATGTTTAAGTACCACCCATCTTCTTTTTCAACCACGTTAATTTCAGGGGTTAAATCAGCTGCAACATATGCGTTTTTATCTAATGAAGACGCTTGTGCTTCGCCTAAATAGACATTGCCATTAAACGATGTGGGTACAGACTCATCACCATAGCGCTCAACACCACGATTGATAAGAACATTATTATAATAATGGCTGTCTCCACCTTTAATCGGCTCTAAGCCAATCACGTTAGTAGAATTTGGCGCCATGAAAGGTGTATCACGTTTTAGTTCATCACGTAGCATTATGCCGCCCATAAATAAATTATGCGCGTATGTGCCACCCTGCGACATATCTAATACACTTCGTTGTAAATTCCACGGCATATGATTGGCGTAAACATATTTTAAAAACCAATTAGGATCTTCGGCATTCGCTGAAACGACAATATTATGATCAATAAGATATGGTCCATGATTCACTTCTAAAAATAGATCTTGCGAGCCGGCATTATCATGGAGGAAGTTACCGGTAACTCTGGCGCCTTGTGTCATCCAATCAAGCCAAATACCACGGTAACTATTATAAATGTGATTATTTTTGATCAGGCTGTTTATAGGTGCATGAAACTTAATCGCCGCAATTTCTGCTCCAGTAAAATCGTCTCTAACATGAATATCATGAATTTCATTTTCACTCACTTCACTAAACGTTGCGCCCAAACTGCCAACGATTCCCGCTTGGCCACAATGTGAAATTTTATTATCGCGAATAACATGATGGCCCACATCCGACCAACCATTTTTGCCCGCTCGTTCAATAGTATTTACATAGCCATCTGCTGTATCCGCTGAAGTATTATCCCATTTGTCGCCATATTTTCCTAAGGTGATACAGGTTGAACGAGAATAACTGATGGTATTATTTTCAATGGTCCAGCCTTTACTCCAATGGGTACCAATTAACCCAACTTGCTCAGCTGTTGGTGGCGCCCATGGCGTGGCAGCATGCATTAATGTTAAACCACTGACGGTAATAAAATTCATACCTGGCTTTTCAGGGTAAAACACTGCTTGGCGAGTATTAATTTCTACAAGTTCTTCATTGGGGTTTATGGCTTTAAACTGAGCCCATATAGTGGTTTGACTATCACTAACTTGTGCAAACCATAACGGCTCATCCGATACAGGCTGTTCTAGTTCATCTAATGACTCAGCTTCAACCAGCCAATGATTGTTTAAGTAAACCGAGCCGGTGTGATGATCACGGCCACGATCATTAAACCAATCGCCTTTAATGACATCATTATAAGGATTGAATTGACCAAAAAATTCATTAGGAATAATAGCTTGCCAGGTATCACCACTGACTTTCTGCCAATCAGTAATACGTTCAGAGCCTTTAATTATCACCTCTTCATTTGCAGCCGCTTGATAAATTATGCGCTGCTGCTCTGAGCTTCCGCCACGTGGTGGCGCAATAGTTTCTCGATAAGTGCCGGCATGAATGGTGATCACATCGCCAGATTGAGCGAATGCAGCAGCAACTGATATGGTTTTAAGCGGCTGAGCACGACTACCTGCGCTGTTATCGTTTCCTGTTGGTGATACGTGATATTCCCGTGCCTCTACTGCGCTAACAGCCAAAAGCGTCGGTACGATAAAACAGGTTAGTTTAGTCTTCATTTTAAAGCTTCCCATAACATTAATTTTCAAAAAAACATGAAATCATTGTTTGATAGTAGAAAAGCGTGCTTAAACTAAACTTAATTCTTTAACTAGTCATTAAAATAGAAGTTATAAGGATGATTGAAAACACCTAGTGCATCGTATTTGCTGGGCCATGTTTTAAGTAATGAGGCATTAAAAAAGAGCGAAGGAGAAATAAAAACAGTTTGAAATGAAAATTAGGGAAAAATGCCATATCAGCCCCCTGATATAGCAAGTTCCCCTAAGAGTTTACCGAATAATACTCGGTAAACTACAGCCTTATTTAATGGCGAAGTTTGCTGTTAATAAGTCTTTTTTCGCAGAAGAGCTACCGACATATACTTCATGTTCCATATGCTCAACTTGCCATGCTTTAGCTTCTGGGTTGTACCAGGCCATGTCTTTCGCGGCAACTTCAAGTTCAACCACTTTGCTTTGTCCGGCTGCTAATGAAATGCGATCAAAACCTCTTAATAATTTCACTGGGCGGTCAACCGCAGAATTAGCAAAGCCAATATACAATTGAATAATTTCATCACCAGCAATATCGCCGCTATTAGTGACTTTAACAGCAACTTTAAGGCTGTCATTTTCACTCAGTGTTGAGTTTTCAATGGTTAAATCACTGTAATCGTAATTTGTATAACTTAAACCAAAACCAAACGGGTAAGCTGGCTCGATATCTTTCTTATCAAACAAGGTATATCCGTGATAATAACCATAAGTAATTTTGGCTGTATAAGGCGTAAAGTATGGGTAATCGCTTTCTTGTTTAGCAATACTAAACGGTAATTTACCACTTGGGTTAACATCACCATATAAAATATTGGCTAACGCATTTCCGCCTTCCATACCGCTATACCATGAAAATAATATCGCCGGTACATCGTCATTCCACGCAGACATATCAATGCCGCTACCGCCAACATAAACAACAACTAAGTTTTTGTTGGTTTTAGCAACGGCTTGAATTAATGCTTCATCTTCTGGCATTAGTTTCAAGCTTTCACGGTCACCACCTTTTGCTTTTTTACCAATGCGTTTACCTGCATAAGCCGATTTATTGGCTTTTTCTGAAGCAAGTAAAAACTCACCTTCTTCTACATGCGTATAACCAACAACAACAACTACTTGGTCGGCACTGGTGGCAAGCTCTTTACTGGCATTAAGATCAGAAGCCGTATCTAAAACTACATTATTGCCAAGTTTTTCATTGTAGGCAGCAATACCTTGGTAAGGAGTAATAACATAAGGCTCAACCGTACCACTACTGCCTTCATCACCAGTGTTTTTAACATCAGCTAAACGACCAATAACCGCAATTTTTTGCCCCGCTGTTTTCGAAAAAGGTAAAACGTTTTCACTCGCTGCATTGCCGTTTTCTATTTCGCTATTTTTAAGAAGTACCATGCCTTTTTCAGCAGCTTCTTTAGTTAAAGCGATCGACTCTGGTATGGCAATAATAGCGTCTGGGTATTCGATAGGATCTTGTGCTAAACCGTATTTTAGCTGCATTTTTAAGGTGTCAAAAACTAACTCGTCAATGCGTTTTTCAGTGAATTTACCATCGGCAATTGCTTGCTTAATAGTGCTGTGTTTATAGTGTTTTTGAAATGGCATTTCCACATTAAGGCCAGCATTAATGCTTTCTACCGCGTCATGAGTGCCGTATATAAAGTCGTTTACAACAAACCCTTTAAAGCCCCATTCGTCACGCAAAATATCGGTAATTAATTCTTTATTATTACCACAGTAAACGCCATTTACTTTATTGTAGGCCGTCATTACTGAGGCAACATCACCTTCTTTAATGATTTTTTCAAAATGTGGTAAATACACTTCACGTAAGGTTCGTTCGTCTACTTCAACATCAACAACAAAACGTGAATTTTCAATACTGTTTAAGGCAAAATGTTTAACACAAGACATGACATTATGTTTTTGTAAAGACAAGGTCGCTTTTAAGCCCATTTCACCCATTAACCATGGGTCTTCAGAATACACTTCTTGCGCCCGTCCCCAAGCAGGATGACGCAATAAATTTACCGTGGGTGTACCGGTGAAATTAACGCCACTGGCGCGCATTTCTTTGGCAATTACCTCATAAATTCGGCTTTCCATTTCCAAATCAAAGCTAGCACCACGTGCCATAGAAATAGGAAATGACGTTACGCCTTTTTTATCGCCACGGGTACGTTCAAGGTTTGATTTTACGCCACGAGGACCATCAGAAAAGGCAAAGCGAGGAATGTTTAAACGCTCGTTACCTGCTACATAAAAGTGCGGTAGGCGATGAAAAAGTAAATGGTTAATGCCAAGGTTAGCCATGCGATCAACAGTTTCACCGTACATTTGATCAATTTTTTCATCTAAGCTCATTTCACAAATTAATTGATGGGTGACATTATCTAGATCTTGTTCTGTTTTTACTTCTGGAAATTTTTCTTTTTCAAACTCAACCGAATGAACGGGATAGTCGTAGGCTTGATAGAGCATAAAACCAAAGCCAGCAATAATAGCTAAGACGATACCAACCCAACCTAAGGTGATATAACTCATCGCTATAATACCGATGAAAAAAATGCCTTTTAAAGCACTTTTAATTCGTTTATTCATTTTCATTCCAACCCCTATAAATAGGCAAAGTACCAATTAAATTATTGTTAATTTAAAAACTACTTTATTTGCCAAACCTTAAAGGGGCATGAAAGCTGTTAAATAAGGGTTATAGAGAAAGTATTGCTGCAGCCAACATTGAATTGTCATCAAGAGCACTTTCTTTTAAAGCGTCGTTAAGTTCATTTAAAACGTCGTAACTCAACTTGATCTGATGATTTTAAATACTTGAACTTAACTAGATCTGACAGACCTTCTTGTTGTTAGAAATACTATTGCTTAACAAAGGGGGGCCCATGTAGCAAGGGGCTGATAATAGCTTGCTAAAATGTGTAGCGAAGCGGGACCGAGCAAGCTGACAGCAGTCCCGTCTTAATTGGCTTGTTATATTTACATTAACTCAATGCTGTTTTTATTAACTTTCCATGTACCAGCTGAGGTTCCAACAAATACCTCTTTGTTATGAAGGTAACTTAAAAAAACATGAAACTCACTAGGCGTTTCAGATAGCAAATGTGTAATAAATACGCCAGCAACCTCACTCCCTTCTGGGGAATCTTCTGTTGGTATTAAAATACAACTATTTGTCGATTTAGATAAGTTAATAAGATCGTCTGTATTTAATTTATAATCTACTCGAATATGGCGACCAAATTGAACTCCTTTTTCAATCGGAGTGTTTGCAATGATCTGCTCTAATGGCACCGCACACTTTAATAAGGGATAATTATTCCATTAAATTAAGGTGTGAACATGA